>NZ_JAYXHR010000002.1:0-1464193 GCF_036017065.1 Uliginosibacterium sp. H1 | reverse complement strand
ACGCGGAGCACGGCACTATAGCGATCGAACAAGCGAGAGTCAAGCCAAGATTGCCGAGATTTTGTGACCCCTGCTTCGGGCATCACGGCGAACGGCAAGCCTCACCATAAGGGGTTCCTGAGAGGTTCTTCATGCCCCCAGCCCTCAAGGCCCTGCTCATCCAGGTGGCCGGCATCGCCCTGGTTTTCCTGCTTGCCCGAAGCGGCGTGCTGCCGCCCGTTGGCGCACTCGAACTGGCCTGCCTGCAAGGCCTGGCTGCAGCCCTCGTGTCGATCGGTCTGCGCTGCCCACGCTGGTGGACCGCCATCCACCTCGGATTCATGCCGTTGATTGTTCTGGCGGTCGGAATTTCGATACCGGCATGGCTATGGCTGTCCGGATTCGCAGCGCTGGCGCTCATCTACTGGAGCAGTTTCCGTACCCAGGTACCCCTGTTCCTCTCCAACCGGATCACAGTCCACAAGCTGGCAGCCTGGTTGCCGCCCCAAGGCACCGTGAAGCTGCTGGACATTGGCAGCGGAACGGGCTCATTGCTCACCCGACTGGCCCGGCTGCGCCCCGACTGGGCGCTCACCGGCATCGAGAGCGCCCCCGCTCCCTATGTCCTGTCACGCTGGCTGGCGCGCAAGCTGCCGCAACTGCATCTCGTACGCGGCGATTTCTGGAAACACTCGCTGGCCGGCTACGACGTCGTGTATGCCTTCCTGTCCCCCGTGCCGATGGGTGACCTGTGGCGGAAAGCGGTTCGCGAGATGCGTCCGGGAAGCTGGCTGGTCAGCAACAGCTTCGCGATTCCCGGAGCGGCACCGGAGGACCGGGTCGAGGTCGGCGACACACGCGGCAGCGTTCTCTATTGCTATCGCATCCCGGGTCGCGGTGGCAGACAGGCAAACGCAGCCGGCCTGGACGGCGATGCAAGCGTGGCCGCGCCCGCTGAAGCATTCCCGCCGCCTGCCGTAAACAGGTGACGATTTCTTGTTGGGCATGGACTGGAGGCAGGGTATGTCGGCAATCATCTGCATCATTGGCACGAAAGGGGGCTCGGGCAAGACGACCATGACCCACCTGTTGTGCCACGGGCTCACGCTGCTGGGCCGGCGCGCGGCCTGCGTCATGACCGACGAGTATCGTGAGCCGCTGCGCCCCGAAGGCCGCCGGTATGTGCTGGCCGATGCCCGCTCACCGGAGGCGCGGGAGAAGGTCGTGGACAAACTGCGCGACCTGCGCGGATGGGTGGGCGTGCTGGACGGCGGTGCAAACCGTACCGAGACGGACATCTCGCTGTACGAGATGAGCGATGTCGTGCTGCTGCCCTTTCGGGACTCTGCCGAGGACCTGCGCATCGTCATGCACGACCTGGAGCTCTTTCCCCGCGCCTATGCCGTACCGTCCCAATGGCCGCGCAACAAATGGGCGCAGGATGCCGCCAACCGCCTGATCGAGACGATGCCGGAGGAAATGCGTGCGCGCATCCTGCCGCCGGTATGGGCGATCTCCTCGTCGAAACTATTGCTGCAAACACAGCCACCGGAAAATCTGCCGACACCGTTGAACAACGCGGCACGCGGCCTGGCTCGGCAGGTCATGAATCTGGTGGAGGACGACGACGAGAAAGTGTCCGATGCCCTGGCCGAGGCCTCTGCAGGCAGTGCGGCACCCACCCCGCGCAGCCTGATCGCGGGGACCGAAACACGTCATTGAGGGCAAACTGAGCCGGGCAGACGCCCGGCCAGCACTCAGCCGCGCAAGCCTTGCCGCGCCAGCACCACCAGTGCCTGGGCGCGATTGGGGACATCCAGCGCCCGCAGGATGGCCGAGCAATGGACCTTGACGGTGCCTTCGGCCAGCCCCAGCAGCTCCGCGATCTCGCGATTGGTGCGCCCTTCCACCATCAGCTCCATGACCCGCGTCTGCGCTGCGGTCAGGCCGTACTGCTCGGCGATCGACTCGACGCTGCGGCGACGCGGCGCGCTGCGGGTCGGCGCGCCACTGTTCGGGTCCGGCACCACCACTTCGCCGCGCAACACCGTCTGCACGGCCTCGACCAGCTGCTCGGTGGACAACGTCTTCGAGATGAAGCCGGAAGCGCCTGCCTTGAGGGCACGCCGCACCGAAGCCTCGTCGGTCAGCGCGGAAACCACGATGACCGGTATCTCCGGAAAGCGATGAGCCAGCACTGACACCAGCGAGAATCCGCTCATGTCGGGCAGCATGAGGTCGACCAGCACGAGATCAAACTCGCGCTGCGCTTCGATCATCGCCAGCGCGTCCTGGCCACTGGCAGCCTGGAAGAAGGTGCTGTGCAACCCAAGATGCGACAAGGCTCCCACCATGGCTTCACGTACCAGGGTGTGGTCTTCGATCACCAGGATGCGGGTGTCTTCCGTCACGGCGCTGCGAGGAAAAAAATGAAATCGGAATGAGAATATCACGGCGGCAAGTCGGCAGGCGTTCACGCCTTGCGCGGCTGGCGTCACATCTGCCGCAATGCCCGCCTTGCCGAGCTTGCCGGGCCTTGGCAAGCTTCTGCATCGACTCAGGGCAACAGCTTCATGACATCAAGGAAACTACTTAGTTTGTGCGCCGCAGCGCTGGTTTGCGGGCAGGCACAGGCACAGGACGAGTCGCCCTACATCGATGAACTGCCGGTGGTGCTGTCGGCCTCGCGCCTGGCGCAGCCGCGGGTGGACGCACCCGGCGCAGTGACGGTACTGGACCGCGAGCAGATCCGCGCGTCCGGTCTGCGCGACGTCGCCGAGCTGTTACGGCTGGTGCCGGGCTTCATGTCCACGGTCGTCGATGGCAGCTACCCGGTGGCCAGCTATCACGGTCTCACCCGCGACCGCTCCAACCAGATGCAGGTCCTGGTGGATGGGCGATCGGTGTATTCGCCCTATCTGCTCGGTGGCATCGAGTGGAACCAGCTCGGCGTCTCGATCGACGACATCGAACGCATCGAGGTCTTCCGCGGCACCAACACCGCTGCCTATGGCGCCAACGCCCTGCTTGGCGTGGTGAGCATCACCACTCGCAGCGCGCTGGGCTCCCCTGTATTTGCCGCCAAGGCGCAGGCTGGCGACGACGGCATCAGCGACTTTTCCGTTGCAGGCACCGTGCAGGCGGGTGACGTCGGCCTCCGCCTGCGTGCCAGCCAGCAACGCGACGATGGCTTCGACGGCTGGGTAAACGGCAGGCGTGTAAAGCTCGCCGACATGCGCGCGGACTGGCGCCTCAGTGCCAGTTCCGCCATCGAAGCGCACCTGGGCAGCAACATCGCCACCACGCTGCGTGGCTATGCCACGGATTCGCGCGATCCCCCACGCGAGCAGGAGAACACCCTGAGCTATGGCCTGCTGCGCTTCCGCCACACCCTGAACGGCGGCGATGAGTTGATGCTCTCCTATTACCACCAGGAAGAGCGCACCAAGGACCGGTTCGATATTCCGACCCCGGTGCCGTCCCAGCTGCAAAGGCTGTTCGGCTGGCCCGCGATGCTGCCGCTCTACACGGACTTCGGCTCGCACTCGACCCGCGACGACGTGGAGTTCCAGCACATCGCCAGTCTGGCGGAGACGACACGGGTGGTATGGGGCCTCGGCGCCCGCCAGGACACGCTGGAAGCCCCGCAGTCCTTCTATCAGCGCGAGGAGGTCAACATGGACCACCTGCGCGCCTTCGGCAACCTCGAATGGCGCGCCACCGCACGCTGGCTGCTGAACCTGGGGCTGATGGTGGAGAACACTTCTCTTTCGGGCACAAAGGCGTCCCCCCGGGTAGCGGTCAATTACCATCCCGCTGCAGACCAGACCTTGCGCTTTGCCTGGAGCCGCGGTTACCGCTCCCCCACGCCATACGAAGAAATGTCGGACCTGCGCGTCGTCTATGACAACCGCTTGCTGCGCTGGCGTTACCGGCCCGCCGGCGATCTCGACCCGGAGCGCATCACCGCGGTCGAGCTGGGCTACGTGTGGGAGTCGCAGGCATACCACACGCTCATCGACATACGCGCCTATGACGAGAAGGTCGACAAGCTGATCCGCGAGACACGCGCACAACTTCCGCCGGGCACGCAGATCGATACCAGCACCAACCTGATCTACAGCTTCGCGAACTCGACCAGCGCGCACATGCGCGGCATCGAGTACCAGTTGATGTGGCGACCACGCCCCACCACCTGGGTATCGCTGGGCCAGAACTACATGAACATCCACAGCTCCGACGACAACATGGCCGATTCGGCGCCGCACATCGCAACCGTGCTGACGGCCAGCCATCGCTGGCCGTGGAGCATCAACACCTCGGCCAGCTTCTACCACTACAACGCGATGCGCTGGGGCCAGAACACCGACGCCCAGCTGGACAGCTACCACCGCCTGGACGTGCGCCTCGGCTACGAATTCCGCCTCGCCGGCAGCAAGTCCGAAGTCTTCCTGGTGGGGCAGAACCTCGGCCCCGACAACCAGGAGTTCAAGCCCCGCTATTACTTCGACCGCCGCTTCTTCGGCGGCCTCAGCGTGGAGTTCTGAACCCGCCGTCATGCGCCTCGCTCGCCGGCTCTCCCTCCTCCTGGCGTTGTTTGCCTGCCTTGCCGTGACGGCGGCCGAGGCGGCGGGGAGTGTCGCGCTGGTGTTGTCGGAGCCTTCGCAGGCCTATCAGGAATTTGCCGAAGCCCTGCGCGCCGAACTGCGTCGCGATGCCGGCCTGGACGTACAGGTCTACGACGGCGAGCAGCTGGGCAACAAGCCGCTGCCCGAAGTGCAGCTGGTCATCGCTGTCGGCAGTCGCGCAGCCCAGCAGATGGCGGCCCGCGATGTCCGCACCCCCCTGTTGCTCTCGCTGCTGCCGAAGACCAGCTTCGACCGCATCATCGGCGCCCGACCGGCAGCCGACACACGGCGCATCTCGGCAGTGTTCGTCGACCAGCCTCCGGCGCGCTACGTGGACCTGTTGCGCGTCGCCATTCCGGATCAGGAAAAGGTCGGCCTGCTCGCCGGCCGGGACAGCCGTGACAGTGTCACCCGCCTGGTGCAGGTCGCGCGCGAGCGCAAACTCAAGGCACAGCAGGAAAACGTCAACACCGAGTTCGACATCGTCCCCGCGCTGCAGCGCATGTTCACCGACAGCGGCGTCCTGCTGGCCACGCCGGACGGCTCGGTGTTCAACTCCAGCACCATCCCGAACATCCTCTTGTCGGCCTACCGCATGCGCGTCGCCGTGGTCGGCTTCTCGCAGAGCTACGTGAAAGCCGGGGCCATGCTGGCGCTGTACTCGACGCCCGCCCAGCTCGGCACGCAGAGCGGCGAGATCGCCCGCAGCGTGCTGAGTGGTGGTGCCTTGCCGGCGCCGCAGTATCCGCGTCACTTCCTGGTGGGCGTCAATGCGCACGTGGCCCGTTCCCTGGGCTACCAGCTCGACAGCGAAGCCAACATCAAGGAAAAACTGGAACGCCTGGAGCGCACGCCATGAACCTGCGCTGGGACATCCGCACGCGGGTGCTGTTCGTGGCCCTGGTGCCCACCCTGGCGCTGGGCATCCTGCTGACCCTGCTGCTCACTTTCTCGCGCCTGTCCGACCTGGAAGATGCCCTCGTCCAGCGCGGCACCGCGCTGGCGCGGCAACTGGCCTCGGCGTCCGAGTACGGTCTCTTCGCCGGCAACCGCGAAGTGCTGGACCGGCTGGCCGCCTCCACGATGGCCAACAACGACCTGCAGGGCGTGGCGATCTTCGACAGCGCACGCACCCTGATGGCCGTGTCCGGCCTGCAGGCCCACGCCTCCGACCGCAGCTTCGGCACCGCGCGGGTGGAGCAGGTAGGCAGCGACATGCTGCGCATCGTCGAACCCGTCGTGCGCACGCCGGCCGTCGAGGACGACCCCTACATCCTCACCAGCGAGCGGCCAGCCGGCAATGCAACGCTGGGCGAAGTGGTGGTGCTGGTCTCGCTGGAACAACTGCAAAGCCGCAAGCGCTCCCAGATGCTGGCGGCATTGGGCACGCTGGCGGTGGTGCTGGCAGCCAGCGTGCTGCTCGCCGCGCTGATGAGCCAGTCGGTCAGCGGACCGATCCGCGGCATTGCGCAGGCAGTCACCGACATCGGCCGCGGCCTGCTGGCCACCCGCGTGCCGGTGACGGGCGGGGGGTCGTTGCGCCGGCTCGCCGAAGGCGTGAACGACATGGCCGCGAGCCTGGCGGTGGCGCGCGACGAACTGGAGCAGCGCGTCTCCGAGGCGACCGACCAGCTGCGCCAGCGCACCGACGAAGCCGAGCGCGCCAACCTCGCCAAGAGCCGCTTCCTCGCCGCCGCCTCGCACGACCTGCGCCAGCCCATGCACGCGCTCGGGCTGTTCATCGCCGACCTTGCGCGCAAGGAACACAACGAGCAGAACCGCGCGCTGATCGAACGCATCGCGGCGTCCGCCGAAGCGATGGAGAACCTCCTCAACGGCCTGCTCGACATTTCCAAGCTGGATGCCGGCGTGGTCAGCGCCAACCCGCAGCCGACCTCGCTGACTCCGCTGTTCCAGCGTATCAACACCGATTACCAGCAGACCGCCGGCGAAAAGGGACTGCGCCTGCGCGTGCGTCCCACCGAACTGTGGGTCCACAGCGACCCGCTGCTGCTCGAGCGCATCATCCTGAACCTGGTGGGCAATGCACTGCGCTACACCGCGCGCGGCTCTGTGCTGCTGGTGGCTCGCAAGCGCGGCGACACGGTGCGCCTGGAAGTCCGCGACTCCGGCATCGGCATTCCGCCGGAGGCGCAGGAATCCATCTTCCAGGAGTTCGTGCAGCTCGATAACCCGGCGCGCGACCGCAGCAAGGGCCTGGGACTCGGGCTCGCCATCGTCCGCCGCCTCGCCCTGCTGATGGGCCATGACATCGGCCTGCACTCCCTACCCGGTCGCGGTTCGACCTTCTGGGTCGACATCCCGGTGGCCAGCCCGGTCGCGACGCGTGAGCATGCCCTGCAGCCGGATCACGAATTGCTGGGTTGCGTGGTCGGTGTGGTGGACGACGACGCGCTGGCCCAGCAGAGCCTGGCCGGCCTGCTGCGCGCCTGGGGCTGCTACGTGGTCGCCGCCGACGGGCTGGATGCCTTGCTGGACGCCTTCAACGAGGCCGAAGTGGAGCCGCAGATCCTCGTCAGCGACTTCCGCCTGCCCGGCGAGTACGACGGCCTCACCCTGATCAACGCCGTGCGGGCGCGCTACCGTCGTACCGTCCCCGCCCTGCTGCTGTCCGGCGACACCGGCCCCGAGACCCTGCGGCGCGCCATCGACTACGGCATCCCGCTGCTGCACAAGCCGGTACGCCCCGCCAAGTTGCGCGCGATGATCATCCACCTGCTCGCCTGGCGGGACGACACGCGCGGCGTATGATGCGCGCTGCACGCCTGACCCCCGGCCCCACCCCGACCCTGCAGCATCCGGCCACGCCGGCGCTTCACAAGGAATCACCACGATGAGCAGCGACAACAACCCCGGCGATCCCCTCGAATTCCTTCGCCGCATGTGGGGCAACATGGGCTTCGGCCTGCCCGGCATGGTGACCCCTACGCTGGACGTGGATGAACTGGATCGCCGCATCACCGACCTGAGAGCCGTCGAAGGCTGGCTGAAGATGAACCTGTCGATGCTGCAGATGACGGTGCAGGGCCTGGAAGTACAACGGGCCACGCTGGCCGCCGTACGCGCCATGAGCCAGCCCGACGCCACCACTGGCGAGCCGCCGGTCAATCCTTTCGCCAATCCGGCGCTGTGGACCTGGCCGTTCGCCGGCATGACCCCGCCCGCGACCGATGCCACCGCGGAAGACGCGCCGCCGGAGGACGACACCCCCGCCACCAGGCCGCGCCGCGGCAACCGCAAGGCATGAGCAGCCGCTTCGCCAGCGCAATCGCCTTCTCGGCAGACTGGCGCGAAGCCGTCGAGGAAGTCCTCGCCCAGCTCGAAGGGCCGCTCGCGCCGCAGGCCAACCTGGGATTCCTGTACATCGCCGACCAGTACGCCCACGCCGCCCGCGACATCCTGGGGCGCCTGCGCGCGCAAACCGGCATCGACAACTGGGTGGGCTCCACCGGCGTCGGCGTGATCGGCCGCGGTCAGGCGCAGATCGACTCGCCCGGCCTGTCGGTACTCATCGGCCAGATGCCGGAGGACAGCTACCGCGTGTTCTCCGGTCGCGCCCCGCTGTCACGCGATTTCGCCGCCTATGGCGCGGTGGTGCATGCCGACCCGGCCACGCCCGACATGAGCGAGCTGGTGCAGGACATGGCCACCAAGATCCGCGCGGGCACGCTCGCTGGCGGCCTTGCCAGCGCGCGCGGCACGGCCTGGCAGTTCGCGGGCGACGAACCGCTTACCGGCGGCATGTCGGGGGTGGCGTTCGACTCACGCATCCGCGTGCTGACGGCCATGAGCCAGGGCTACGCGCCGCTGCCGGGCAGCTGGCGGGTCACCGCAGCGCACGAACACATCATCGACAGGATCGACGGTCGTCCGGCGCTGGACGTCTACCGCGAAGCCGCGGGCCCCCTGCTCGGCGCCGACCTGCGCCGTGCCAGCCGCAGCCTGCTGGTCGGGCTGGCGTCTTCCAGCGAAGACCGTCGCCACTACGCCGTACGCAGCGTGGTCGGCATCGACCTGCAGAAAGGCGCGCTGGCGATCAACGACGGGATCGAGGCCGGCCAGCACCTGGTGTTCGTCCGCCGTGACGAGCACAGCGCCCGCGAAGACCTCCGCCGCATGCTGCAGGAACTGCGCGAGGCCTGCCCGGGCGTGCCCGCCGCCGGCCTGTACATCAGTTGCGCAGGCCGCGGCGGCGCGATGTTCGAGCGCGACGACAGCGAGGTGGAAATGATCGGCGACGCTTTCGGCAACCTTCCAGTGGCCGGTTTCTTCGCTGGCGGCGAGATCGTCGGCAACCGGCTCTACGGTTTTACCGGCGCGCTGACGCTGTTCTTCTGAGCCACCGCTGCCGGCAGCACCCATTCCCATGAGGCGCCCTGCCGGGCGAATGCGCCGGTGGCTTCCTGGCGGAAGCCAAGCTTCTGCAGGATGCGCGTCGACGGCCCGGCCTGCGGCAGGGTACGTGCAGTGACTTGGATGCCCGGCACCTCCCGTTGCGCCATCGCGATGAGCTCCTGCGCCATGCGGGTCGCCAGGCCGCCACCGGTATTGCCGTCGAAGGTCACGAAAGCGATCTCGACCCGCCCCTTCGCGGGCGGCCCCTTGAAGGCACAGCTCCCGACGATCTCACCGCCCTCCTCCGCCAGGTAGCCGAGCCATGGCGCACCGGCGCCGGTGCCACGCTGCAGGGCGAGCGTGGTTTCGCAGAGCCGGCGCAGGAAAGGGGAGCGGAAGACCTCCGGTAGCTGCAGCACGCCATCCATGACCGGAATGAGCTGCATGTGACGGTCCGCTCAGAGGCCCTTGAGCTGCAAGGCCGCTTGCAGCGGGGTGGGCGTGCCTTGCGCAGGAACACCCAGATCCCGGGCCTGTGCCGTTACAAAGGCGGCCCGCTCCGCGGTGTGCGGATGGGTCCGCAGCCAGGCCGGCGCCTCGTCACCGGCGGGCTGGAGGCTGGCAAACAGCGCGAAGACCTCTGCCGCGCCGCCCAGGTGGCCGTAGTGCCGGGCCACGGCCTGCAGGGCGGCGGCGTCGGCCGCCCGTTCCTGCTCACGACTGTAGTCGAGCAAGGGCAAGGTGCTCGCCCGCCCCATGCCGTCCGCGCCCAGACTGCCGCCCAGGCCGGCGGACACTACCGACGTGAGCGTCCCGATTGCGACGCCACGCCCCAGCCCGGTGATCGGATGGCGGAGCTGGACGTGGGCCAGTTCGTGGGCGAGCACGAAAGCCAGCGCATCTTCGCTCTTCAGCCGCGCGATGAGTCCGCGCCACACGAAGACGTTGCCGCCCAGCGTCGCCATGGCGTTCGGGACATCCTCATCCAGGTAGTGGATGCTGACCGACATGTCCGCCGGCATTCCCATGTCACGTGCCACGCGGGTGCCGAGTTGCCGCAGGGCGTCCCGGCTGGCGTAGGCGGGAGGGGCCAGCCGCGCCTCCTCCCAGTGACGGGTGAGCGGTGCCGCATAGTCCCGCTCGTAGTGGAAAGGCAGGCGTGCCGCGATTTCGCCCGCGAACCAGCCGGCCAGGACGACGCCGGCAGCAAGCAGCACCAGGCTGCCGATCAGCAGCCAGGCGAATTCATGCAGCGGGTGGATGTCGTCGGTGTGCCGGTCTTCGACGGGCTGACGATGCTCGTAGCGCATGGACGCATCAGCCCCGCGGCGGGCGCAGCGCGGTACCGTAGGCAAAGGCCTCGACGGCCGGCAGGGCACCCCGGTTGCCACCGGTGATGTTGGTGCTCTCGATCTTCACGTTGAAGATCAGCGTGCAGCCCTGGCGCAGTGCTTCCTCCTTCATGCGCAGCACGGCCTCGCGACGGGCGCGGTCGAGCAGGCTTTCATACGCACGCATGCGGCCGCCGAAGAAGCTGCGCAGGCCGGAGACGAACTGCTTGAAGTAGTCGGACCCCACCACCACGCAACCGCTGACCAGCACGCAGTCCTGCGGCTGCTGCGGCGAGGGCGGATAGCGGCTGGCAAAACTCGCGACGCGGCCGGCGTACTCCTTCTCGCGCCGACGGATCGACTTGAAGTGGCTCAGCTCGCGTGCGCGGCCGATCGTGTAGCCCAGCGCCAGCAGCACGGCGAAGACGACGAGGTCCGCGAACTGGAACAGGACGTGGAGCAACCCTTCCATGTGCTCACTCCAGCATCACGGCCGTGCCGTAGGCGAGGATTTCGGCAGCGCCGGCGGTGATCGACGTGGTGGAGTAGCGGATGTTGAGCACGGCGTTGGCACCCAGCGATTCGGCCTGTTCCACCATGCGGCGGCTAGCTTCTTCGCGGGCCTCCTGCATCAGCTCGGTGTAGGCCTTGAGCTCGCCGCCGACGATGTTCTTGAGGCCCGACAGCAGATCCTTGCCGACGTGCTTGGCCCGGACGGTACTGCCCTGCACGACGCCGAGATGCGTCCTGATGCGACGTCCCGGCACGATTTCGAGATTGGACAGCAGGATGTCGGATCCGCTGGTATAGGTTGGCGGCATGAACTGGGCTCCCACCCGTAATGACAGGTGGAAGGCAGTGTAGGGCAGTGCGGCCCGCTGGCGTTGACGCACCTGCCCGAAAGCGCAGTCAGGCCGGGCCGGCGGCGTCGCGCAGGCGCTGCGCGGTGGCCTCGTCGGCATCGTCGACGCGCAGCAGCTTGTGGCGTGAAGTCTCGCCGGACAGGATGCGGACCTGGCGGCGTGGCACGCCGCAGAACGCGGCGAGGAATTCGATCAGGCACTCGTTGGCGCGCCCGTCCACCGGTGGCGCGGCGAGCCGGACCTTCAGCGCGTCGCCATGCAGCCCGACGATCTCGCTGCGCCTGGCGCCGGGTTGCACGTGCAGGCTGATGGTCAGCCCGCCGTCCGCGCCCCGGCGCAGCCAGTTCACTGGAACAGCAGCGGCGTGAAGCCGGCGCGAATGCCCTGCAGCACGAACAGCGCGATCTGCACCACCAGCAGCAGCACCAGGGGCGAGAGATCCACGCCACCGACAGGCGGGATCACGCGCCGGAACGGCGCCAGCAGCGGCCGGGTGAGCTGGTTGAGCGTCGGCGCCAGCGGCGAATAGGGATTCACCCAGGACAGCACGGCGCTGATGATCACGACCCCCATCAGCAGGTACAACGCCACCTTCACCAACTCCAGCGCGCCGATTGCCAGCACGCCGACCAGCGCGGTGGCCGGATTGCCGAAGCCGCCTGCCGTCAGCAACACGCTGATGGCCACCAGCAGCGATTCGATCAGCCAGGCAGGCACCAGCGAGCAGGTGTCCAGCTTGCCGACGCTGGGCAGGACGCGCTGGGCCGGCAGCACGATCCAGTTGGTGGTGGCCAGCACGAACTGGCCAACCTGGCTGACGAAGGACATGCGCATCCAGCGCATGGCGGTACGCACCAGCAGCATCATGGAAATGAAGCCGCCGACGGTTTCTAGAATGATGCTCAGGATGCCGGAAAGCATGTGTCCCCCTATGTCGCGCTCAGGCGCTCTTGCCGTTGCCGGCCAGCGAGTCGCCGAGTTCTGCCCCGCGCAGGCGGGCAGCCTTCACTGCGGCGGCGATCAGTCCCTCTATGCCGGCAGCGTTCATGCTCTCCAGCGCCGCGGCCGTCGTGCCGCCCTTGGAGGTGACGCGCTCGCGCAAGGTGGCAGGACTCTCCGGGCTGCCTGCCGCCAGCAGCGCGGCGCCGGCGAAAGTCTCGATCGCCAGGCGCTGGGCCACGTCCGCGGGCAGGCCCTCCGCAGCCCCCGCGGCCGCCAGCGCCTCGATGAAGCGGAACACGTAGGCCGGGCCGCTGCCGGACACGGCCGTCACCGCATCCATCAGCGACTCGTCGGCCACCCATTCGCACCGGCCCACGGCCGCCAGCACCTGCTGCGCGGCAGCGCGGCCGGTGGCATCGACGTCGGGGTACGCATACAGGCCGGTGATGCCGCGACCGATCAGTGCCGGGGTGTTGGGCATGCTGCGCACGAGGCGGGTGTAACCCCCCAGCCAGGCCGCGATGTCACCCAGACGCAAACCGGCAGCGACGCTGAGCAGGAGCTGCTGCTTGAGCTGGCCCACCAGCGGCGCCAGCGCTTCGCGCATCTGCTGCGGCTTCACGGCCAGCACCAGCACCTCGCAGGCCAGCGCAGCCTCGTCCAGCTGGCCGAAGCAGCGCACGCCGAACTGCTCCGTCAACCGGCGCTGTCCGTCGGGCTCGCGCTCCACGACCTGGATGTCGCCGGGCGAATGGCCTTGCTTGATGAGACCGCCGATGAGCGCGGAGGCCATGTTGCCGCCGCCGAGGAAGGTGATTTTCATGTGCCGGAGGAACGCAGAACGAGGATGGAAGGGTAAAGGCGGAAGGTACAGGGGAAGCTGTCAGCGGGCAAAAGCCGCACTCGACGCAGAAGGATCAGGCAGCAGGATCGGCCTCGCGGTTGCCGAAGATCGCGGTGCCGACGCGCACGATGGTGGCGCCTTCGGCGATCGCCAGTTCGAGGTCGCCGCTCATGCCCATGGACAGGGTATCCATCTCCAGGCCGAAACGCTGGTTCAGTTCATCACGCAGGGCACGCAGGCGGGCGAAGCGGCTGCGCACCAGCGCGTCATCGTCGCTGGCCTCCGGAATCGTCATCAGCCCTCGCAACTGCAGGCGAGGCAGCGCGGCCACCGCCTGCACCAGCTCGGGCAGCTCTTCCGGCGTCACGCCACTCTTGCTCTGCTCGCCACTGACATTGACCTGCAGGCAGACCTGCAAGGGCGGCAGATGGACGTCGCGCTGCTCGGACAAGCGCTGTGCGATGCGCAGGCGTTCGACCCCGTGCACCCACTGGAAAGCCGCGGCTACCCCACGCGTCTTGTTGGCCTGCAGGGGGCCGATGAAATGCCACTCCAGGCCAAGCTCGCCGAGGGCCTCGATCTTCGGCGCCGCCTCCTGCACGTAGCTTTCACCGAAGGCCCGCTGGCCGGCTGCTGCGGCCTCGCGTATCGCCTCCACCGGGAAGGTCTTGGAAACCGCCAGCAGGCTGACCGCCTGCACCGGCGGTTCGACCGCCTGAACCTCCCGCGCGATGCGCGCGCGCACCGTTTGCAGGTTGGCTGCGATGCCCGTCATATAATCGTTTCGTTCAACTTCTGCTGTGTTTCGTCGAAAAGTATAGCAGCGCGTCCCCGGCCCCTTGCCGCGGGCGGCAGCCCTCTCCAACGCCCTCAGGGAGCCCTGGCCCGACATGGACATCACCGAACTGCTCGCCTTCTCCGTCAAGAACAAAGCCTCGGACCTGCACCTGTCGGCCGGCCTGCCGCCGATGATCCGCGTCAATGGCGACGTGCGCCGCATCAACCTGCCGCCGCTGGAGCACAAGGACGTGCACGCCATGGTGTACGACATCATGAACGACGGGCAGCGCAAGCAGTACGAAGAGTTCTTCGAGTGCGACTTCTCCTTCGCGGTGCCCAACCTGGCTCGCTTCCGCGTCAATGCCTTCAACCAGAACCGCGGCGCCGGTGCGGTGTTCCGGACCATTCCGTCCAAGGTGCTGTCGCTGGAAGACCTGAACTGCCCGAAGATATTCAAGGAAATCTCCGACCAGCCGCGCGGCATCGTGCTGGTCACCGGCCCGACCGGCTCGGGCAAGTCGACCACGCTGGCGGCGATGATCGACTACGTCAACGAGAACCAGTACGGCCACATCCTCACCGTCGAGGACCCGATCGAGTTCGTGCACGATTCCAAGCGTTGCCTGATCAACCAGCGAGAAGTGGCGCGCGACACCCTGTCCTTCAACAACGCGCTGCGCAGCGCGCTGCGGGAAGACCCGGACGTGATCCTGGTGGGCGAGTTGCGCGACCTGGAGACCATCCGCCTCGCCATGACCGCCGCCGAGACGGGCCACCTCGTGTTCGGCACCCTGCACACCAGCTCGGCGGCCAAGACCATCGACCGTATCGTCGACGTCTTCCCCGCCGAGGAAAAGGAAATGATCCGCGCGATGCTGTCCGAATCGCTGCGCGCGGTCATCTCGCAAACGCTGCTGAAGACCAAGGACGGCACCGGCCGCGTGGCGGCGCACGAGATCATGATCGGCACGCCGGCCATTCGTAACCTGATCCGTGAAGCCAAGGTCGCGCAGATGTACTCTTCCATCCAGACCGGTGGCCAGTACGGCATGCAGACGCTGGACCAGTGCCTGCAGGACCTGGTGAAGCGCAACCAGATTTCCCCGTCCGCTGCCCGCCCGATGGCGGTGAACAAGGACCTGTTCCCCGGCGGCATGTAAGCCCCTGCCACCGACGGCACCCAACCTGCACTACCCCAAGGCGTCGCCCGACCGCGCGGCGCCCATCGAGGACCGATCATGGAACGCGACCAGGCAATCAAGTTCATGCATGACCTGCTGAAGCTGATGGTGACCAAGAAAGGCTCCGACCTTTTCGTCACCGCCGGCTTCCCGCCCGCCATCAAGATCGACGGCAAGGTGGTGCCGCAATCGAACCAGATCCTGTCGCCGCAGCACACCGCCGAACTGGCGCGGGCGATCATGAACGACCGCCAGGCCGCCGAGTTCGAAGCCACCAAGGAGTGCAACTTCGCGATCTCGCCCTCCGGCATCGGTCGCTTCCGGACCAATGCCTTCGTGCAGCAGGGTCGCATCGGCATCGTGTGCCGGACCATCGCGCAGAAGATTCCCACCATCGAGGAACTGGGCCTGCCGCCGGTCATCAAGGACATCGGCATGTCCAAGCGCGGCCTGGTGATCTTCGTCGGCGGCACCGGCACCGGCAAGACGACCTCGCTGGCGGCCATGCTGGACTACCGCAACGAGCACAGCTACGGCCACATCATCACGCTGGAAGACCCGATCGAATTCATCCACGCCCACAAGAACTGCGTGGTCACGCAGCGCGAAGTGGGCCTGGACACCGACAGCTGGGAAGCCGGCCTGAAGAACACGCTGCGGCAGGCGCCGGACGTGATCCTGATGGGTGAAATCCGCGACCGCGAAACGATGGACCACGCCATCGCCTTCGCCGAAACCGGCCACCTCTGCCTCGCCACCCTGCACGCCAACAGCGCCAACCAGGCCATCGACCGGATCATCAACTTCTTCCCGGAAGAACGCCGCCCGCAACTGCTGATGGACCTGTCGCTGAACCTGCGCTCGCTGATCTCCCAGCGCCTGCTGCCGGTGAAGGACCGCAAGGGCCGCGTGCCGGCGGTGGAAATCCTGCTCAACTCACCGCTGATCGCCGACCTGATCTTCAAGGGCGAGGTGCACGAGATCAAGGAAGTGATGAAGCGCTCGCGCGAGCTGGGCATGCAGACCTTCGACCAGGCGCTGTTCGACCTCTTCGAGGCCAACCTCATCACTTACGAGGACGCGTTGCGCAACGCCGATTCGGTCAACGACCTGCGCCTGCAGATCAAGCTCAACAGCAAGCTGGTGGACAAGGACTTGCTGGCCGGCACGCAGAACCTCGACATCATCTGAGACGCGTCCCGCAAGAACACGAAGGGCCATGCGATGCATGGCCCTTTTTGCTGGATCGCGCCGGACGCCTAGCCGGGTTTGACTTCGTTCACCAGCTCTTCGCCCTTCTCGAAGGACGACACGTTGCCCAGCGTCGTCTGCGCGATCGCGGTGAGCGCTTCGTGCGTCAGGAAGCCCTGGTGGGAAGTGATCAGCACGTTGGGGAATGTCATCAACCGCGCCAGCGTGTCGTCGGGTAGCAGCGAGCCCGACAGGTCGTTGAAGAACACGCCCTCCTCCATTTCGTACACATCCAGCCCGACGCCGCCGACCTGGCCGACCTTGAGGGCCTCGATGAGCGCCGGCGTGTCGATGAGTCCGCCGCGGCTGGTGTTGAGGATAATCACGCCACGCCGTGCATAGCGCAGGGATTGCGCGTTGATCAGGTGATAACTCTGCAGCGTCAGCGGCAGGTGCAGCGACAGGATGTCCGAGTCGCGCAGCAGCTGTTCCAGCGTGCGGTACTCGAAGCCCATCTCCGCGGCGAGGGCCGGGTTCTCGTACGGGTCGTAGGCCAGCACCTTGAGCCCGAAGCCCTTGGCGATGCGCATGGCGGCCTGGCCGATTCGTCCCGCCCCCATGACGCCGATCGTGCGGCCATGCAGCGTGAAGCCGTCCAGCCCGTTGAGCGAGAAGTTGTTGTCGCGTACCCGGTTGAAGGCGCGGTGCGTCTTGCGCACCAGCGTGAGCAGCAGCGCGAAGGTGTGTTCCGCCACCGCCTCGGGCGAATAGGCCGGCACGCGGGCGACCTTCACGCCCAGCCGCGCTGCCGCGTCGACGTCGATGCCGTTGAAGCCGGCGGCGCGCAGGGCCACGATGCCTACGCCCAGATCCTTGAGGCGTGTCAGCACCGCATCGGTCAGGCGGCAGTTCACGAACGGACAGACCGCGTCGAAGCCCTGAGCCAGTTCCACCGTCTTCTCGTACAGACGCTCCTCGAAGAATTCCAGGGTGTGGCCAAAGCGGGCATTCGCGGCGAGCAGCGAACGTTCGTCATAGGGGTGTGTGTCGAAAACGGCGATGCGCATGACGGCTCCGTGATGCAGATGGCAGGATCACCGGATACTGAACCTGGACGCCTCGCGCCGCAACGTCCGTAACCGGGTCGGTAGTCGCCATCGGCGGGCGATGCAAGGTGCGCACCTTCTCCATTTGCGCCTGCTCATGCCGGCGTCTTCGATGGCGACTAATTACAAGACAGCGCCCGAGACCGCTTCCTACGATGACCCGTCCCATCACAGGAGGAAGACATGAGACAGGGCATCGGCATTCTGTGTGCCACGATCATCTCAGCCGGTTGCGCCAGTGCGCCCCCGGCTGCCGCGCCGGTGGCCGCAGCACCGGCCGCGCAACTCACCCGCCACTACGAGGCGATTCCGCTCGACGGCTTCGAGGACGCCATCCACCACTGGCGCAACCGCTACGGCGACAAGTACGCCAAGTACGAGCCGACGCAGATCATCGGCATCGCCGAGAATGTGCTGCTCTACCAGCGTGACGTGGGCGGATGGATCGAGAACCAGGATGCCACGCGCATCCTGTCCGCGTCCGAGATGGACGGCATCCGCAAGGAGAAGGGCAACCCGAAGGCGAGCTTCGACAACCGCAACGTGTACTCGCAGATCGAGTACCTCTTCGCGGTCTACGACCAGACCGGCAATACGCGCTACCGCGACGCCGCGATGAAGGGCTTCAACTACACGCTGGGCATGCAGCACAAGCAATGCGGCGGCTGGCCGCACACGGTGCCGGGCTCGGAGACCTATCACCCCTACATCACGATGGCCGACGAGGTGACCTCGGGCATCCTGCGCATGCTGCGCAAGATGGAGAACGGCAGCGCACCCTTCACCTCGGTATCCGCTGCCGACCGCGCGCGCGCCAAGGCCGCACGCGAACGGGGCGACGCCTGCATCCTGAAGCTGCAGATCGTGCAGAACGGCCAGCCTACCGGCTGGGCCGGCCAGTACGATCCGCAGACCCTGCAACCTGCGCAGGGCCGCACCTTCGAACTGCCCTCGATCATCTCCTGGGAGTCGGTGGAGGTGGTGCGTTACCTGATGAGCATTCCCTCGCCCTCGCCCGAGGTGGTGCGCGCCATCGACGGCGCCATGAGCTGGTTCGACCGCGTCAAGCTGACCGGCGTAAAGATCGAGACCGTGCCGATCGACCCGCCGGTGAAGTACACCTGGCACACCGCCACGACGGACCGTCGCCTGGTCGCGGACCCGAAGGCACCGCCGCTGTGGGCGCGCTTCTACGACCTGAAGGACAGCAGCGTGGTGCTCGCCAACCGCGACGGCACGCGCGCGGCGACCTATGCCGACGTGCATCACGAACGTCGTACCGGCTACAACTGGTACGGCACCTGGCCGACGCCGCTGATCGAGACGGAATACCCGGCGTGGAAGAAGCGCATGGGCCGCTAAGCGCGTACGTACCCCCGCCCATGTTCCTGTCCCGGCCAGCGGCCGGGACAGGCACGAACAGCAACGGACAGGGACGCCTCGCTAGCTCAGCGTGGGTCAGCGCTGCTTGAGCTTGGCCAGGGCGTCGGCCATGGCGCTGTTGCCCATACCGCCCTTGCCTGCATTGCGCTCGCCGCTCCTGTCGCCCCCCTTGCGCACGTCGTCACGGCGGGCGCGTGACGGGGCGGAAGCGGGCTGCCCGCTCCGCGCCTGACGATCCGCCGACGGATTGTTGGTCGCGGGGCGCACTTCATCGGCAAGGCGCATGGTCAGTGCGATGCGCTTGCGCGCGACGTCGACCTCCACCACTTTCACCTTCACGATGTCGCCGGCCTTCACAACCTCGGCGGGGTTCTTCACGAAGCGGTTGGCGAGCGCGGACACATGCACCAGACCGTCCTGGTGCACACCGATGTCGACGAAGGCACCGAAGTTCGTCACGTTGGTGACGACGCCCTCCAGCAGCATGCCGGGCTGAAGGTCCTTGAGATCCTCCACGCCGTCGCGGAATGACGCCGTCCTGAACTCCGGGCGCGGGTCACGGCCCGGCTTGTCCAGTTCGCGCAGGATGTCCTGCACGGTCGGCAGGCCGAAGCGCTCGTCGATGTACCTGTCCGGCGCCAGGCCACGCAGCAGCGTGGAGTCTCCCAGCAAGGCACGCACGTTCTTCTGCACGTCGGCAAGGATGCGTTCGACGACCGGGTAGGCCTCCGGGTGCACCGCCGAGGCATCGAGCGGATTGTCGCCGTCCATCACGCGCAGGAAGCCGGCGCACTGTTCGAAGGTCTTGTCGCCCAGGCGCGGCACCTCGCGCAACGCGCGGCGATCGCGGAAGGCGCCATGCGCATCGCGGTAGGCCACGATGTTCTGGGCCAGCGTGGCGTTCAGCCCGGAGATGCGCGCAAGCAACGCGGCCGAGGCCATGTTGACGTCCACCCCGACGGCATTGACGCAGTCCTCCACCACCGCGTCCAGCGCGCGCGCCAGCCGGGTCTGGTTGAGGTCATGCTGGTACTGGCCGACGCCGATGGACTTGGGGTCGATCTTCACCAGCTCGGCCAGCGGGTCCTGCAGACGGCGGGCGATGGACACCGCCCCGCGCAGGCTGACGTCCAGTTGCGGGAACTCCTTCGCGGCGAGTTCGGACGCGGAATACACGGACGCCCCCGCCTCCGACACGACGATCTTGCTGAGCCGAGCCTCCGGCAGCCGCTTGATGAGCTCGACCGCCAGCCTGTCGGTTTCGCGACTCGCGGTGCCGTTGCCGATGGCCACGAGCTGCACCTGGTGGCGGCCCACCAGTTGCGACAGGGCATGCAGGGCACCGTCCCAGTCGCGACGCGGCTCGTGCGGGTAGATCGTGGTCGTCTCCAGCAGCTTGCCGGTGGCATCCACCACCGCCACCTTCACCCCCGTGCGCAGGCCGGGGTCCAGCCCCAGGGTGGCACGCGGGCCGGCCGGCGCGGCGAGCAGCAGGTCCTTCAGGTTGCGCGCGAAGACGCGGATGGCTTCTTCCTCCGCACGCTCGCGCAACTCGCCCAGCAGGTCGAGTTCGATATGCAGGCCGAGTTTCACGCTCCAGGTCCAGCGCGCGGTGTCCACCAGCCAGCGGTCGGCGGCGCGTCCCTGGTCGCGGATGCCGGCGTGCGACATGATGCGGCGCTCGCAGGCGTTCGGCTCGGGGCTGCGGCTACCGTCCTCGGGGTCGGAATCCAGCACCAGCTTCAGGCGCAGCACCTCCTCGTTGCGACCGCGGAACAGGGCAAGCGCCCGGTGCGAGGGAATCGCCGACAGCGGCTCACGGTAGGCGAAGTAATCGCGGAAGCGCGCCGCCTCGGCATCCTTGTCCTTGCCCTCGGCCACGACGGCCTGCACCACGCCGTGCGCCTGCACGTACTCGCGCAATGCGCCGACCAGCCCGGCGTCCTCGGCGAAGCGCTCGATCAGGATCTGGCGTGCGCCGTCCAGCACCGCCTTGGCGTCGGCGAAGCCGGCCTCGGCATTCAGGAACTTCGCCGCCTCGTCCTCCGGCTTCAGCATCGGATCGCCGAGCAAGGCGTCGGCCAGCGGCGCGATGCCTGCCTCGCGCGCGATCTGCGCCTTGGTGCGGCGCTTCTGCTTGTAGGGCAGGTACAGGTCTTCCAGCCGCTGCTTGGTGTCGGCGTTCTCGATCTCGCCTCGCAGCAGGGGTGTCAGCTTGCCCTGCTCCTCGATGCTGGCGAGCACCGTGGCGCGCCGGGCCTCCAGGTCGCGCAGGTAGCCCAGCCTTTCCTCGAGCAGGCGCAGTTGCGTGTCATCCAGTCCGCCAGTGACTTCCTTGCGATAGCGGGCGATGAAGGGAACGGTGGCGCCGTCGTCGAGCAGTTCGATGGCAGCGACGACCTGGCGGATCTGCGCACCGATGTCGGCGGCAAGGCGGGATTCGATGGGAGGCAACATCCGGGTGCGGGGGGGGGTGAAACGGGGAAGCCGGACTATGCCAAGGCGCACGGTGGCCGGCAAGGCTGCGCGGCCGTCGGCAGGTCAACAAAAAACGCGCCCTGCAAGCAGGACGCGTTCGCGCAGATACCGGTCGTGGGTACTACATCGACGACACCACGGCCGGATTCACGGTAACCGTCTTGGCCTGGTTCGAGGTCTTGCCGCTCTGCGTGCGGGCGACCACGCGGAAGGTGATGTCGCCCGGAACGAGCGGCCGGAACTTGATGTTGGACTGGTAGTCGCCGTTGGTCTGGGTGACCACGACGGCCGTGCCCTGGGTCTGCTCCCAGGTGTAGGTGATCTGGTTGGCCGGAATGCCACCCGTGACGGCGACCTTCACGTTGAAGGAGTATTCGTCGCCCACCCGGCCGGTGTCGGTCGCGGTCAGTTCGGTGATGGTGATGGAATCCTGCAATACGCCTGCGGGGTCCGCGTCACCACTCGATCCGCAGCCCGTCAGCAGCGCGGCGATGGTCAGGAAAAAGGCTGCCACAAGGCCCTTGCCGTGGCGAATGGTCTGCATGTTCATGTTCTTCTCCAGAGAGGTTGCCGTCAGCGGTTTCCGTCGTCATTCGTCGAAAACCGTTGAGGCGAGTCTATGTAGGCGCCATTCGCCGCCTTGTCGGCGGCGGACGAATTGCGTGTAGGAGAAAAAGAACTGCGGTGTAGGACGCCGGAAGCTAGTCGCGGTTCTGCCCGGCCACCAGCTTGTATTCGAACAGGCGGCATTCCAGGTCACTGTTGAACAGCGGTGTGCGCTTGCTGGCCTTGAGGCCGATGCGCTTGGCGATGTCGAGATCCGCCGTGAGGAAATAGGCGCGCCAGCCGGCGAAGCGACGCTTCAGCGCATCCCCCAGCTTGGGGTACCACTCGGCCAGTTCCTCGCCGGTGGACAGGCGCACGCCGTAGGGCGGGTTGGTGACCCACACGCCTTCGGGCGCGGGCGCCTCCAGGTCCAGGACATCGGCATCCATCAGCTGCACCAGCCCGGCGAGACCCGCCGCCGCCAGGTTGGACTCGCTGGCGGCCACCTGGCGCGGATCGATGTCGGAGCCGAAGATCTCCAGTTGCCGGTTCGGCTGGCGGCGTTGCAGCACCTTGCCGCGCAGACGCTGCCATTCCGCAGCGTCGCAGCTCTTCAGCTTCTCGAAGCCGAAGCTGCGGCCCGACCCCGGGGCGATGTCCAGCGCGATCTGCGCCGCTTCGATGAGGAAGCTGCCGCTGCCGCACATCGGATCCAGCAAGGGTTCATCGGGCTGCCAGCCGCTGAGCTTGAGGATGCCAGCCGCGAGGTTCTCCTTCAGCGGCGCTTCCACCTTGGCGCGCTTGAAGCCGCGCTTGTAGAGCGGCTCGCCGGAGGTGTCGATGTACAGCGTGCAGGTGTCGGCGGTGATGAAGGCCTGCACACGGACGTCGGGCGCTTCCGTGTCCACGCTCGGTCGCTTGCCGGTCACGGTGCGGAAGTGATCGCACAGGCCGTCCTTGATGCGCAGCGTGGCGAAGTTGAGGCTCTTCAGCGGCGAGCGGATGGCCGTCAGGTAGATGCGGATCGTCTCGTCCGGCGTGAACCACTTGGCCCAGGTCGTCGCGTACGCCAGCTTGTAGATCTCTTCCTCGCTGCGATAGCGCGTCTGTCCCACGCGCCACAGCACGCGGGTGGCGATGCGGCTCTCCAGGTTCACGCGCCAGCACAGCGGCCAGTCGCCACTGAAGGCCACGCCGCCCGGCACCTGCTCCACGTCGCTCGCGCCGAGGCGGGTGAGTTCGTCGACGAGCAGGGCTTCGAGCCCGCGGGGACAGGGGGAAAAGTATTGATTGCTCATGATGGGTCGGAATTATCCACCCTTCGCGCAGCCGCACGACAGGAAGCACGCGGGCACGCGAAAAGGACAGGCGAGGACAGGCGCGCGGGTGGCGCCAGGAAAATGCTCAGAACGGCTTCACGACCACCAGCCACACGACCAGGATCAGGGCCACGGCGGGCACCTCGTTGTACACGCGGTACCACTTGTC
Organism: Uliginosibacterium sp. H1; assembly: GCF_036017065.1. Lineage (NCBI taxonomy): Bacteria > Pseudomonadati > Pseudomonadota > Betaproteobacteria > Rhodocyclales > Zoogloeaceae > Uliginosibacterium > Uliginosibacterium sp. H1. Next base: position 1,441,097 of record NZ_JAYXHR010000002.1, on the reverse strand, counting down.
GCTACGCGTGTTGCGACCGCCCTGGAAATCCCTCAGCAGCTTCTTGCAGTAGCCGTCGTAGGCGGTCAGCAACAGCACGATGAGCAGCTTGGCATGCAGCCAGCCCTGCTTCATCCACACGCTGATGCCCTCGCTGCCGGAGTACAGGATCATCGCCACGCCGAAGATCCAGGTGCCGAGCATCAACGGAATCATGAAGCGCTTGAGGCGCACGGCCATGCCCAGCAGGCGCTCGCGCTCGGCCGTGGAATCCGCCGGCACCATGGCCAGGTTCACGAAGATGCGTGGCAGGTAGAACAGGCCTGCAAACCAGGAGATGACGAAGAAGATGTGAAAGGCTTTCAGCCACAGGAACATGCCGACTCCCGACAGGGAAGGATTGGATCGATGGAGGCTGTCGCGCTCAGGCCAACGGCACGCGCCACAGCAGCCAGGCAACGGTAATGACGAGCAGCGCGCTGACGGCGCCGAGCAACTTCACCCAGCGCCGCAGGCCGTGCAACACCTGCACCAGCTTGGCGTTCTGCTCGGCCAGCGAGCGGATGAGTTCGGAAGAGGTGGCGGCCTCCGCCTCCAGCTGCGCGACGCGATCGCGCAGCACGGCGAGCGGATCGGCCGCTGGCGCATCCGCGGCCGGCGGCGGCGCGCTCTCGCGTTTGCCGACGCGCTCCCACAGCTTGCGGGCACCCTTGGCAAGCTGCGGCGCGCTGGAGATCACATCGCTCCACGGCACCAGCTTGGCGGCTGCAATCCAGTCGATGGCCATGCTCAGCGTCCTTCCCGTTGCCATTGCTGGCGAATCGCCCGCAAGCCGTCGATGACATGCGGGTAGCGCAGGCGCAGCTTCAGTTCGCGCTTCATCCGCCCGTTGAGCAGGCGGCGCGATTCGCCCATGAAGGTCATCATCATCGGCGTCAGCCGCGTGGCGCACTCGGCACGGCTGGCCCGCGGTGGCCGCGGCAGGTCGAAGGTGTCGGCCATGATGTCGTAGTAGTCACCCATCGGCAGTTCGTCATCGTCGGTGATGTTCCATGCGCGCCCCCCTTTGCCCAGCCGCAGGGCGGCCAGCAGGGCGTGGGCCAGATCGTCGGCATGGACATGGTTGGTGATCACGTCCTCCTGCCGGTCCAGCACCGGGTCGCCGCGTTCGAGTCGCGCCAGCGACAGGCGTTCCGCCGCGTAGATGCCGGGCGCCCGCAGGATGCTCAGGCGGGCGTGGCCGGCGATGGCCGCGCGACGCAGGGTCGCCTCCGCCACCACCCGCCGTTTCGCCCGGGCCGTGGCCGGCCGCAAGGGCCGACTCTCGGCCACGGGCTGGCCGCCACAATCACCGTAAACCCCTGATGTACTGATGTATACCCACCTGCGTGCTAGACTCGCGCCCCTGCCCAGCGCGGCCATCAGGTGGCGTGTGCGGGGGTCGCCGGCACGGTCTTCGCGCGGTGGCGCGGCGTGGATCAGCCAGTGGCCGACCCCGGCCAGCCGGCGCAGGCTGCCGGGTACGTCGAGGTCACCTGCCAGCGGAACGACGCCACGCTGGCGCAGGTCGTCCGCCGCTTCGGCGCTGCGCGCCAGCGCATAGACGCGAAACCGGCGCACGAGCACCGGCAGGGCACGTTTGACCACGTCGCCGGCGCCGATGATGAGGATGCGCCGCTTTTTCAGGCGCCTGGTCGGAGTGACTGCCATCATTGATCGCGTACTGATCGAAAATGGTCCGGACCGGTCCACCCGCTTGTTGATCCAGGTACAAGCACCCCGGCAGATCCTGACCCACACTGATTCCGACGACTCGTCTGACGACGCATTTGACGACTCATTTGACGCCTTTCCATCCGCCGATTATCCCACGCGGCCCCGCCGCGCCGTTTGACCGGACCCCGACATGTCGCACCAGATCACCCTCCAGCCCAGCGGCCACCAGTTCAAGGCCGACGACCAGACCTCCCTGCTGCAGGCCGCCCTCGACGCTGAACTGCTGGTGCCCTACGGCTGCCGGGACGGGGCCTGCGGCTCCTGCAAGGCGCGGGTCATCGAGGGCGAGTTCGATCATGGCCGCGCGCCGCTGTCCACGCTGACCGAGGCCGACCGCGACAAGGGGCTGGCCCTGCTGTGCTGCGCCCAGGCGCGCAGCGACATGCAGATCGAATGCCGCGACGTGCGTCGCAGCGGCGACATTCCGTTGCGCAAGCTGCCCTGCCGCGTGACGGCCCTGCATCTGGCCGCCGGCGACGTGATGGTGATCAACCTGAAACTACCGGCCAACGACGTGTTCCGCTATCTCGCCGGGCAGTACATCGACTTCCTGCTGGCCGACGGCCGCCGTCGCAGCTTCTCGATCGCCAACGCACCGGGTGCCGACAGCATCGAGCTGCACATCCGCAAGGTGGATGGCGGCTTCTTCACCGAGCACGTGTTCGGCAAGATGAAGGAGCGCGACATCCTGCGCTTCGAGGGGCCGCTGGGCGGTTTCTTCCTGCGCGAATCGGCCAGGCCGGTCGTCTTCCTGGCCGGCGGCACCGGCTTCGCGCCGGTCAAGGCCATCGTCGAGGACATGCGCGCGCGCGGCATCAAGCGCCCGGTCACGCTGTACTGGGGCTCCCGCGACAGTCACGGCCTCTACATGGCGGGGCTGGCCCACCAGTGGTCGCGAGAGATTCCAGATTTCCGCTACGTGCCCGTTATATCTGGCGAGCCCCCCGCGGACTGGTCGGGGCGTACCGGACTGGTGCACCAGGCGGTGATGGCCGACCTGCCCGACATGTCGGGCGTGGAGGTCTATGCCTGTGGCGCGCCGGCGATGATCGAGGCGGCACGTAGCGATTTCGCACGCTGCGGGCTGCCGGAAGATGCCTTCTTCGCCGACGCCTTCACCTTTGCCATGGACGCCTTGCCGTGACGCGCCGATAACGCAAGAACACGCCAGAACAAGGAAGCCGCTTCGATGAGTGCCGATGTCCTGATCACCCGCGAACCCGTCGTCAACAAGCAACGCGCGATCACCGCCAACCGGCTCATCGTCCACGCCCCCAGCATCCCGGTGGCGGTGGAAGCCCTGCACGAACTCAGCGACTACTGGCCGGGCCGCCACTCGGTGTTCCTCAGCCTGGCCAAGCTGGTGCCCACCACCGACCTGCTGCAATGGCAGCGGCCGGACAACGCGCTGGTCGAGATTCCGGCGCAGGCCCTGCAATACGCCCAGACCCAGGAGTTGATCAGCCAGTTGAACCAGGCCGGCGTGCCGCTGAACCTCACCTGGTTCCAGCCCGGCGCCCAATGGCCGGCGGGCGTCGACTGCCGCTTCGTGCTCTCCGACGTGATGCGCGTGCCCAAGGCCGCGCCCAGCCCGGGGCTTAACCTCGCCTGGGGTGTCAGCGACGTGGCGGGCTTCGACGCCGCCATCGCCAACGGCTACCTCGGTGCCGCCGGCTGGTTTTTCCTCAAGGGCGTCCCCCAGGCCAAGGAAATGCAGCCCTCGCACGCACAGATCGTGCGGCTGCTGAACCTGGTGCGCAACGAAGCCGAACTGTCGCAGATCGAAGCCGCCCTGAAGCAGGACGTCACGCTGTCATTCAAGCTGCTCAAGTACATCAACTCCGCCGGCTTCGGCCTGATGGCCGAGGTGCAGTCCTTCAAGCACGCGGTCACCATCCTCGGCATGGACAAGCTGAACAAGTGGCTGTCCCTGCTGCTGGTGTCGGCCAGCCGCGACCCGATCGCCCCGGCGGTCATGCAGGCGGCCATCGCGCGCGGCCGCTTCATGGAAATCCTCGGCGCCCAGTACGTCGACAAGCGTGAGCTGGACAACCTCTTCATCACCGGCGCCTTCTCGCTGCTCAATGTGCTGCTGGGCGCAGATCTCGACGGCGTGCTGGAGCAGATGACCCTGCCCGAGGCCATCACCGACGCCCTGCTCCGCAACGAGGGCCCCTACGCCGCCTTGCTGCAGCTGGCCATCGCCAGCGAGGGCTTCTCGCCCGACAAGCTGCGCGCCCAGGCCGAAAGCCTGGGGCTGACGCCGGCCCAGGTCAGCGCGGCCCTGATGCAGGCCGTGGCCTTCGCAGACGCACTGGGCTTCGACTGAGGCTCCGCCCGGCCTGCCCCCTGCGGGCAGCTGTCAGGGTGACGTCAGGATGACAGGCAACTATGGCCTTTGCATCCTACGTCGCCCGCATGCCACAGCCCTCCAGCCCCCCTCGCTTCTGGCTACAGATCGTCGCCTGCGCCCTGATGCTCGCCAACTTCGAGCTGCTGTCGCGCGCCTTCGACGTGCAGGCGGGCTACGAACGGATCCGGCCGTTGCTGATCCTCGGGCTGGCGTTCGTCATCTGGGTGCTGCCGATGCTGCGCGGGCGCAGGTAGTCGTCACGCGGCGATGCGATAATCGCCGCCATGATCCGATTCGACACCGTCACCAAACGCTATCCCGGCGGGCAGGACGCCCTGTCGGGAGTCACCACCGAAATCCGCCACGGCGAGCTGCTGGTGCTGGCCGGCCATTCGGGCGCCGGCAAGAGCACCCTGCTCAAGCTCATCGCCGGACTTGAAACACCCACCAGTGGCACGGTGTCGGTCAACGGGCAGGACATCGGGCGCCTGAAAGCCTCCCAGTTGCCCTACCTGCGCCGCAGCCTCGGCCTGGTGATGCAGGAGCACCGCCTGCTGCTGGACCGCACGGTGTTCGACAACGTGATGCTGCCGCTGCTGGTCACGGGCGAACGCCCGAAGGACGCCAGCAAGCGCGTGCGCGCCGCACTGGAACGTGTCGGCATGCTGGAGCAAGAACGTGCCATGCCGGTCACCCTGTCCGGTGGCGAGCAACAACGCGCCGCGATCGCCCGTGCCATCGTCAACCGGCCCAGCATCCTGATTGCCGACGAACCGACCGCCCACCTCGACCCGGCCTACGCCCGCGAGATCGCGGCGATCTTCCGCGACTTCCACGCCGCCGGCGTGACGCTGATCCTCGCCACCCACGACGACACCCTGTTCTCGCCCTATGGCGCGCGCCGCATCGAACTGGCGCGCGGAAAGCTGCTGTCATGAGCGCGCTGCATGTCCAACGCATGGCCCTCGGCCAGGCCAGCCGTCGTCTTGCCGGCAAGCCGCTGTCCACCCTGCTGTCCGCCATCGTCATCGCCATCGCGCTGACCCTGCCGGCACTCGGCTACGTGCTGATCGACAACCTCGCCGGGCTGGCCCGCGGCGTGTCCGGCCAGCCGGAGATCAGCCTGTTCCTCAAGCTCGACGCCACACCCGAACAGACCCGCGCGCTGGAGGCCCGCCTGCGCGCCGACACACGCATCGCGGCACTGCGCTTCGTGCCCCGCGACGCTGCGCTGAAGCAGCTTGCACAGCGCGGCGGCTTTGCCGAAGTCACCGGCCTGCTCACCGACAACCCGCTGCCCGACGCCTTCGTCGTCGAGCCGCACAGCGAGAATCCCGACGCCTTCGAAGCGCTGCGACGCGACTACGCCGCCGCGCCGCAGATCGCCCACCTGCAACTGGATTCAGGCTGGGTGGAGCGCCTGCATGCACTGATCGACCTCGGCCGCAGCGCCATGCTGCTGCTCGGCGGCATCTTCGCGGCCGCGCTGGTGATCGTCACCTTCAACACCATCCGCCTGCAGATCCTGACCCAGCGCCACGAGATCGCCGTGCTGCTGCTGCTCGGCGCCACCCGCGACTTCGTGCGCCGCCCCTTCCTGTATTTCGGCGCCCTGCAGGGGCTGCTCGGCGGGCTGCTGGCCTGGGGCATCGTCGCAGGCCTGCTGCGACTGGTCGCACCACGACTGGAAGGCCTCGCCCAGCGCTACAGCATCGTGCTGGACATCGGTGGGCCGCACCTGCCGGAGGTGCTGGTGCTGCTCGTCACCGCCACCCTGCTGGGCTGGCTGGGCGCGGCACTATCGGTGCGCCGCCACCTGCACGACGGGCCGGCCGACTGAGCACGCACCGGTGCTGGTCGCTTTTCCGCCCATTGCCCGCGCGGATGCGCGCCTGCTGATCCTCGGCAGCATGCCGGGCGAAGCCTCGCTGGCTGCCACGCAGTATTACGCCCACCCGCGCAATGCCTTCTGGTCGATCATGGGTGAGCTGTGCGGCGCGGCGCCCGCCCTGCCCTATGCCGAGCGCATCGAGCGGCTGAAGGATGCCGGCATCGCCGTGTGGGACGTGCTGGCGCAATGCGAACGCCAGGGCAGCCTGGACACCGCCATCTCGCCCGACACGGCGGAACCCAACGACTTCGCCACCTTCTTCGCGGCCCACCCGGCAATCGGCCACGTGTTCTTCAACGGCAGTTTTGCCGAGACCTGCTTCCGCCGCCGCATCTGGACGGCAGCGCTGAGGCCCGGATTGACGATGCAGCGCCTGCCCTCCACCAGCCCCGCCCATGCCGGCCGCTCGCTGGCGCAGAAGCAGGCGATCTGGCGGGACGCACTGGCGCCACTGCTGCGGTGAACGAACAACGGGGCCCCATGTCCGGGGCCCCGTTGTCGGGTCCTGCGCTGCGGGCTAGCCTACTTGCCGCCCGCCAGGGCCCAGTCCACCAGCCTCTTGAGGTCGGCATCCGGCACGTTGGGGTTGGGCGGCATCGGGAAATTCTTGCCCCAGGCGCCAGAACCGCCGGCCCTGACCTTCGCCTGCAGCTTCGCGGCCGCATCCTTCTGGCCCGCATAGCGTTGCGAGATCTGCTGCCAGGACGGGCCGATCACCGCGCGGTCCGGCAAGTGGCAACCATCGCAGCCGTAGGTCTTGGCAAGGCCCGGGTTGGCCTGCGCCGGCACGGCGGCCGTCGCGCACAACAGGAGCACAACCGGCAAGACCCTGGCTTTCACGCTCGCGTTCATATTCCTTCCTTCATGTGCGTCCGGCTGGACGACTGGCCCAGTATCGCGACAGCGCGGCCGTACATCTGCATCGAATCGTTACCAGATGCTACGGCCGCCGCAATGCAATGCAATGCAATGCAATGCAATGCAGGTCGGCCGTAGCCCTTGGCTTGCGATACCTCAACCGAGGCGTTGCAACTGCTCCCGCAGCTTCTCCAGCGTCGCGCCGAAATCCGCCATCCGCTTCTTCTCCTGATCCACCACCGCGGCCGGCGCGCGCGCCACGAAGCTCTCGTTGGACAGCTTGGCGTTGGCCTTGGCGATCTCGCCCTCCAGGCGCGCAATTTCCTTGCCGATGCGCTCGCGCTCGGCGGCGACGTCGACCTCGATCTTCAGCATCAGGCGGAAGTCGCCCACCACCTGCACCGGCGCCGGCGACTGCGGCAGCTCACTGCCAGCCGCCACCACTTCCGACAACTTGGCGAGCGCGGCGAGATAGGGGCCGTACAGCTTCACGGTCTCGTCGTCGCCGGCCACGATCAGCGGCACCTTCTGCGCCGGCGACAGGCCCATCTCGGCGCGCAGGCTGCGGCAGGCGTTGATCATCTCCTTCAGCTGCGCGATGCGGCCTTCGGCCAGTTCATCGATGCGGCTGAGTTCGATGGTCGGGTAGCTGGCGGTACCGATGAAATCCGTCTTCTTGCGATCGGCCACCACCGCCACCGTCTGCCACAGCTCTTCGGTGATGAAGGGGATCAGCGGATGCGCGAGGCGCAGGATGGTTTCCAGCACGCGCACCAGGGTGCGGCGCGTGGCGCGCTGCTGCGCTTCCGTACCGTTGTTGACCTGCACCTTGGCGAGTTCGAGATACCAGTCGCAGTACTCGTCCCACACCAGTTCGTAGACCGCGCGGGCGGCCAGGTCCAGGCGGTACTCCTCGAAGTGACGGGCAACCTCGCCTTCCACGCGCTGCAGGCGGCTGACGATCCAGCGGTCGGCGAAACTGAAGTCCAGGTAGCCCCCATTGCAGTCGCTCTGCTTGTGGTTCTCCAGCCCGCAGTCCTTGCCCTCGCAGTTCATCAGCACGAAGCGGGTGGCGTTCCACAGCTTGTTGCAGAAGTTGCGATAGCCCTCGCAGCGCTGCATGTCGAACTTGATGTCGCGGCCGGGCGAAGCCAGCGAGGCGAAGGTGAAGCGCAGCGCATCCGTCCCGAAGCCCGGAATGCCATCCGGGTACTCCTTGCGGGTCTTCTTCTCGATCTTCGCGGCATCCTTCGGGTTCATCAGCCCGGTGGTCCGCTTGGCGACCAGGTCGTCCAGCGCGATGCCGTCGATGAGGTCGATCGGGTCCAACACATTGCCCTTGGACTTGCTCATCTTCTGGCCTTCCGCATCGCGGATCAGGCCGTGCACGTAGACGTGCTTGAACGGGATCTTGCCGGTGAGATGCCTGGTCATCATGATCATCCGGGCGACCCAGAAGAAGATGATGTCGAAGCCGGTGACCAGCACGGATGACGGCAGGTAGAGATCCATCGCCGGATTGCTCTTCGCGGGCCACTCCGGCGTCCAGTCCAGCGTCGAGAACGGCCACAGCGCCGACGAGTACCAGGTATCCAGCACGTCGTTGTCGCGCGTCAGCGCACCGGTGTAGCCATCCTTGCCTGCCAGCTGCTTCGCTTCGTCCTCACTGTGCGCGACCCAGCACTGACCTTCCGTGCCGTACCACGCCGGAATCTGGTGCCCCCACCACAGCTGGCGCGAGATACACCAGTCCTGCAGATTGCGCATCCACGAGTAATAGGTGTTCACCCAGTTCTCGGGTACGAACTTCACTTCGCCGGACTCGACGACTTCCAGCGCCTTCTGGCCGATGCTCTTGCCATCCGCGCCCGGTTTGTTCACCGCGACGAACCACTGGTCGGTGAGCATCGGCTCGATGACCACGTTGGTACGGTCGCCGCGCGGCACCTGCAGCTTGTGCGGCTTCACATCGCCGAGCAGGCCCAGCGCCTCGAAGTCGGCCACGATCTGCTTGCGCGCCTCGAAACGATCCAGGCCGCGGTACTTCTCCGGCGCCTCGACGCTGATCTTCGCGTCCAGCGTCAGCACCGAGATCATCGGCAGGCCGTGACGCTGGCCGACGGCGTAGTCGTTGAAGTCATGCGCAGGCGTCACCTTGACGACGCCGGTACCGAATTCACGGTCCACGTACTCGTCGGCAATGACCGGAATTTCGCGGCCGCACAGCGGCAGCGCCACCTTCTTGCCGATCAGGTGCGCATAGCGCTCGTCTTCCGGGTGCACCATGACGGCGGTGTCGCCGAGCATGGTCTCCGGCCGCGTCGTCGCCACGGTGAGGTGGCCCGAGCCATCGGCGAGCGGGTACTTCAGGTGCCACAGGAAGCCGTCCTCTTCCTCGCTCACCACTTCCAGGTCCGACACCGCCGTGCCCAGCACCGGGTCCCAGTTCACCAGGCGCTTGCCGCGGTAGATCAGGCCCTCGTTGTAGAGGCGCACGAAGGTTTCGGTGACGATCTTCGACAGGCCGGCATCCATCGTGAAGCGCTCGCGCGACCAGTCGGGCGAGGTGCCCAGGCGGCGCATCTGGCGCGTGATGGTGCTGCCGGAGTACTCCTTCCATTCCCACACCTTCTCGATGAACTTCTCGCGGCCGAGGTCGTGGCGGCTGATGCCCTTGGCATCCAGCTGACGCTCCACCACGATCTGCGTGGCGATGCCGGCGTGGTCCGTCCCCGGTTGCCACAGCGTGTTCTGGCCACGCATGCGGTGGTAGCGGGTCAGCGCATCCATGATGGTCTGGTTGAAGCCATGCCCCATGTGCAGCGTGCCGGTGACATTGGGCGGCGGCAGCAGGATGCAGAAGGACTGGTCGGCGGGCTTGCTCTGGTCGAGGCCGGCGGCGAAGTAGCCGCTCTGCTCCCATTGCGGGTACCAGCGGCGCTCGATGTCGGCCGGCTCGAAGCTCTTGGCGAGTTCCATGTTCAGGGGGGCGGGAAAGATTTTTCGGGAACCCGCGATTATACCGGCCAGCCCGCGACAACCGCGGTCGGCGCCTTGCGGAAAGGCTTCAGCGGACGCCGGGACGGGTCTTGTCGAGCAGGCTGGAGAGCTTCTCGGAGATTTCCGGCAGCAGCGTGGCGCGCATGTGGGCGGTGGTTTCCGCGCGGACGCGCTCCACCATGCTGTCGAACTGCTTGTCGATGATCTGCGGCAGCTCGCGCGACACCCAGTCTTCCATGGACTGCGAGATGAAGGCGTCCAGCTCGATGAGCTGCTCGCTCATCTGCGCCACGGCGTTCTGCACCGCCTCGGCGTGCACGGCACGGAGGTAGTCGGTCTGGCTGGCCAGCGCCTCCTCGCGTCCCTGCTCGATGGCAGCCTGCACGGCACGCGCCTGCAGCAGCCGGGCCTCGGCACGGGCGCGCTCCACGGCGTCCTGCACCACCTGGTCGTGCTCCTGCAGCACTTCCTGGCGGGCCTGCGCCATGGCCTCGCGGATCAGCACTTCCACCTGGTCGTGGCTGATGCCGATGACGACCGGGGCACGCGCGGAATCCGAGGTCGGCAGGTCGATGTCCTCGACTTCGTCCGACTCCAGATCCATCACCGAGGGCTCGCCATGGGACACGACGGGCGCCACCGTCGGCTCGGTGAGCACCGGGATGTCGCTGCGTTGCGTGGAGGTCAGGCGCACCGGCGCGGCGACGGGCGCCACGGCAACCGCCACCTCGTCGTTCAATTCCGGCAGGTCGTCGACGGCTTCGGTGAGCATGGGCAGCTCTTCGGCGTCGGAACTGACGCCATCCGGACGGTTGCGGCGGATGAGGGCATCGGCCTTGGAAAGCAGGGCCGGATCGAAGCCGTCATCGGGTTTGCCGCCAATCATCATGATTCGCCCAGGTTGGAAAGATCGTGCCCGGTCACAGCGTAGCCCTGTTCCTTGTAGGACTGCCAGCGCCGCCGGGCGGGCTGCCGTTCGGCATCGCTGCGCCCCACCACCTCGACGAGCATGGCGAACTGCGAAAAACCGCCGGGCAGGTCGCCGCCGAGATTCATCAGCACGTCCGCGTGAGGAAGCTTGTCCAGCGTACGTGCGAAGACTATCGGCGTGCGCGCCGCGAGCTTTGAGTGCTGGCCTACGTGCGGCAGGAAAGAGAGGGCAGGCGTGGTCCACAGCAGCGCATCGAAACGCCGCGCCTCGGCGTCGTCCGGCGCGTACACCACCACCTTGCGCCCCTGCCGGCGCGCCTTGGTGAGGATGACCGCGGCCGCGGCGAGGCGGTCCGGTGCGTTGTGATAGAACTTGACCTCGGTCACGCCCGTCGTTTCGCTCACGATGGCCTCAGGCACCCGCGCGCTGGATCAGGAAGTGCGTCAGCAGCGGCACCGGGCGGCCGGTAGCGCCCTTTTCCGCGCCGCTCTTCCAGGCCGTTCCGGCGATGTCCAGGTGGGCCCACTTGTAAGCCTTGGTGAAGCGCGACAGGAAGGCCGCGGCGGTGATCGAACCCGCCGGGCGGCCGCCGATGTTGGCCATGTCGGCGAAGTTGCTCTTCAACTGGTCCTGGTACTCGTCGAACAGCGGCATCTGCCAGGCGCGGTCGCCGGTGGCGAGGCCGACGTCCATCAGCTCACGCGCCAGCATGTCGTCATTGGCCATCAGGCCGGACACCTGATGCCCCAGCGCGATGATGCAGGCGCCGGTCAGGGTGGCGATGTCGATCACCGCGGCCGGCTTGAAACGCTCGGCGTAGGTCAGCGCGTCGCACAGGATGAGGCGGCCTTCGGCATCGGTATTCAGCACCTCGATGGTCAGGCCGGACATGGAAGTCACCACGTCGCCGGGCTTGGTGGCCTGGCCGGACGGCATGTTCTCGGTGGTGGGAATCAGGCCCACGACGTTGAGCGGCAACTGCATCTCGGCAATCGCCTTGAAGGTGCCCAGCACCGAAGCCGCGCCGCACATGTCGAACTTCATCTCGTCCATGCCCTCGCCCGGCTTCAGCGAAATGCCGCCGGTGTCGAAGGTGATGCCCTTGCCGACCAGCACGATGGGTGCGTCCTTGGCCTTGCCACCCTTATAGTCCATGACGATGAAGCGCGGCGGCTCGACCGAACCGGCTGCCACCGACAGGAAGGAGCCCATGCCCAGCTTGGCGATCGCCGCCTTGTCGAAGACCTCCACCTTGAACTTGTACTGCTTGCCCAGTTTTCTGGCGGTGTCGGCAAGGTAGGACGGCGTGCAGTAGTTGGCCGGCAGGTTGCCCAGATCCTTGGCCAGCGCCATGCCGCTGGCGATGGCGGCGCCCTGCGCCAGCGCGGCGGCCGCGGCGCGGTCGCTCTTGCCGACCAGCAGCACTTCCAGCTTCGCGGCACCGGTCTTGCGCGGCTCCCTCTTGGCACGCGGCGCATCGAAACGGTAGTCGGCGTCACCGATCAGCAGGGCAGCGCTGCGCAACACCACGGGCAGAGCCAGATCCCCTGCAAGGCAGTCGGTGGCACACAGGGCAGCGCTGTCCGCCTTGTTGGAGGCGAGCCACTTGCCCACTGTCCCGAAGGCAGCGCGAAGCGTCTTCTCGCTGATCTCGTCACGCTTGCCCAGGCTCACCAGCAGCACCCGTTCGGCCGCTACGCCGGGCAGCAAGGGCACCGCCAGCAGGCTGCCCGCCTTCTCGTCGAGGTCGCGCTTCGCCAGCTTGGCCAGCGCGCCGCCAGCGGCGGCATCCACCGCCTTGCCCTGCGCGCCCAGTTCGCCGCCCGCGATGGGCAGTACCAGGCAGGCCGTCTTGAGTTTCTCGGGGGTCGAAGCTTTTATGCTAAATTCCATCGCGTTTTTCCCTGTCCGCAAGTCATTGAACGCCAAGGGTGGATTATCTCCGCAGGCCCTTGGCGCCGTCAAAAAAGCCCAACCTAGATGATCTTCCACCGCGCCGCCCTGCGTGAGTTCGTGTCCACTGCGGCGGCGTTGTTCGTGGGCCTGTCCTTCATCATGGTCACCGTGGTGCTGATCCGCTTCCTCAGCCAGGCGGCGGGCGGGCAGGTGCCGGCAGACGCCGTGCTGGCGCTGATCGGCTTCACCTCGCTCAACTGGATGCCGATCTCGCTGTCGCTGTCGGTGTTCGTCGCCATCCTGCTGACGCTGGCGCGCAACTGGCGCGAATCCGAAATGGTGGTGTGGTTCGCCTCCGGCCAGCCACTGACGGCGTGGATCGCGCCGGTGCTACGTTTCGCGGTTCCCATCGTGGTGGTGATCGGTGCATTGTCGCTGTACGTGTCGCCCTGGGCGCAGAAGAAGGCGGCGGAATACCGCAAGGAGCTGGAAGCACGCGAAGAAGTATCGCGGGTGACGCCCGGCGTGTTCCGCGAGATCGCCAGTGCGCAACGCGTGTTCTACGTGGAATCGGTGGCAGGCGACGAGGGCCGCGTCCGCAACGTGTTCGTGGTGACCGCGCGCGAAGGCAAGCACAACGTCACGGTGGCCGCGAGCGGACGCATCGAACTGGCGAAGAACGGCGACCGCTTCATGGTGCTGGAAAACGGCCGTCGCTACGAGGGCGAGCCGGGCCGCCAGGATTTCCGGGTGATGAACTTCGCCAGCTATGCGCTGCGCATCGAGCCCAAGGAAGTGGAGCGCGTGGCGCTGTCCACCAAGACCGCCACCAGCGCCCAGCTGGTCACGCTGCCGACCGAGCAGAATCTGGGTGAGCTGCTGCGGCGGATCAGCCTGCCGGTGTCGGCGGCGATCCTGGCCCTGCTGGCGATCCCGCTGTCTTTCGTGAACCCGCGCGGTGGGCGCGCCTACAGTCTGGTCTTCGCAATCCTGCTGTTCACCGTCTACATCAACCTCATCGGCATCGGCCAGGCCTGGGTCGGCCAGGGACGCGCCGGCTTCGCAACGGCGATGGCCAGCATCCACCTGCCGATGCTGGCGCTGTTCAGCGTGCTGATGTGGCGCCGTACCAACCCCAACCGCCGCTGGTTCAGCTGGCTGCGACGCGGGGGTCCGGCATGAGGACGCTGAACGCCTACCTGCGGCGCGAGGTGCTCGGCTCGATCGCCCTCGTGCTGCTGGCCTTCCTGGCGCTGTTCGCCATCTTCGACTTCCTGGCGGAGCTGGACGAACTGGGACGCGGCACTTACCGGCTCAAGCACGTCATCATCTATGTGCTGCTGACGCTGCCGGGACGCGCCTACGAAGTGATGCCGATCGCGGCGCTGATCGGCACCCTGCTGGGCCTGACCATCCTTGCGCGTAATTCCGAGATCACCGTGATGCGCAGCTCCGGCGTGTCACTGCAACGCCTGCTGGGCAGCCTGTTGAAGACCGGCACCCTCCTCGTGCTGCTGACGCTGATCCTCGGCGAGCTGATCGTGCCACCACTGGAGCGGGCCGCCCAGCGCTGGCGGTTGATGAGCACGCAAAGCACGCTGAAACAGGATTTTATCACCGGCACCTGGATGCGCGACGGTGCGCTGTTCATCAACATCCGCAGGGCCCAGCCGAACGGCCAACTGGAAGGTGTCCGCCTCTACGAGTTCGACCGTGAACACCGCTTGATCTCGCTGGCCAGCGCAGAGCGTGGCGAGTTCACCTTCGGCACCGGCTGGCGCCTGTTCGATGCCACGCAGATCATCTTCCTGCCCGACCACACGGAACGCAACGTACAGCCGGAGTTGAGCTGGGCCTCGGAGCTGACGCCGGAAATGGTCAGCGTGGCGATGGTGACACCGGAGCGCATGGCGATCCGCTCGCTGTATCCCTACGTGAAGCACATGCTGGACAACAACCAGCGTGCCGGCCGTTACGCGGTCGCGCTCTGGAAAAAGGTGATCTACCCGTTTGCGTCGCTGATCATGATGGCCCTGGCCCTGCCCTTCGCACTGGGCAACCAGCGCAGCGGCAACATCGGCGGCCGCCTGCTCATCGGCGTGATGCTGGGCATGGGCTTCCACCTGCTCAATGGCCTGTTCGGCAACCTGGGCATCATCAACAACTGGTCGCCGTGGTGGAGCGCGTCCGCGCCGAGCATCCTGTTCATGCTGGCGGCCGCAGCCCTGATCTGGAAAGCGGAACGGCGCTGAGTACCGGCGCGCTGCCTGCTCGGTGCTGACTACTCGGCACTAACTACTCGGGTTTGAGGCGGGGAACCAGCACGATGCAGGTTCCCGCCCAGCGGTCATGCGGAAACTGGCGATCGCGATCCACCCAGGCAGTCCAGATCAATCCGACACCGGACAGCAATAGCAGCAGCGACGGCCACGCATAGACGTAGCGCAGCACGAGTTGCTTCATGGACGCCGGCTTGCCGCTGGCAGCATCCACGATCTGCAGGCTCCAGGTCTGCATCGCCAGCGACTGGCCGTTGTGACGCCACACCGCGACGAAGTAGATCCCCATCAGCACGAATACGTGCAACCACAGCGCCCAGCCGGGGGCAGCCCACTTGAAGCCGATGGAAAGCGCCACTTGCGGCGCCAGGCCACCAACCACCAGCACACCGAAAGCGGGCAGGGATTCGTAGATCAGGCAGGTGATGCGACGGCGCAGGGAGGCGAGTTCAACCACCGGGCGCTGCGGCGCACCGGCGACTGCTGAAACGGCGTTCATTGCTGGTGAGGATCGGTCGGAAGAAATCCGCTGTCCGGCTGTGAGGGAGCCGGCATGATATCCGCAGGCGCCACACCGGGCTCGGACTGCGGCAGCGCCTGCTGCGGCTCACTGGCGGTCGGCGCCGGGCGCGCTGCCTGCGGACGGACGCCCTGCGGTACCACCAGCATGGCCATCGGCACCTGCACGGTGGGCGCGGTGATCGACAGTACCGGTGCGGTTGTCGTCTGGCGGGGCTGGCTGGGCGCGGCGCGTGCCGTCTTCAGCTTCGCCTTGTCCTCCGGCGACAGGGCCGAATATTCCTCCCACTTCTGGCGGAGTTCGCGGCGGGCCTGCGGCGAAACGGTCTGCAGCTTCCGGTACTGGCCGCGGGCTTTCTCACGCTCCACCGCGCTCAGGCGCGTCCATTCGCGCATGCGGTCCTGCATGCGCTGCTGCTCGACGGGCGTCAGGCGGTCGTAGCGCGCGGCGATCACCAGCCATTTTTCGCGACGATCGTCGCCAAGGCGGTCCCACTCCTTGGCAAGCGGGGCCAGGCTCGCGCGCTGGGCGGCCGACAGCTGCTTCCATCTGAGCGTCGCGAGCGCCGCCACGTCGCCAGCCTCTGCGGCCGGCAACACCACGTCGGTATAGGTCTGGGGAGGCGTGACGGGCTTGCGCTGTCCCAGCCAGACCGTGGCGGCCACCGCCAGGGCGACGATGCCGGCCAGGCCGGCGAGGATCAGCTGGCGTCGGGCTCGGACATGCGTAGCCATGCGTCGAATCCCTTGTCCAGATAGGCATCGATAGGCAGATCGTCTACCAGTAGCTGGCTGTCGACCTCGGCCATTTCGGTATTGCGTTCCAGTCCCATCCAGTAGTCGGTGCCCGCCACGGCCACCAGCAGGGCCAGCGACAGCGCCAGGCCACCGCCGTATTCCATGCCCAGGGTCAGCAAGCCGCGACCGGCGCCGGCCAGCGAAAAGCGCGATTCAGCAACCACGGCATGACGCGCCAGCGCAACCTGGCGGGCCGATTGCAGGCGCTGGGCCGTCGCGGTGTCCAGGCCGTTCAGTCCGGCATTGAGCTTGTTGCGCAGCTTCAGGCCGAACTCGCGCTCGGCGGCTTCGGACAGCAAGTGCAGGTCATCTTGGGGGGCTGGCTGGTTCATAGTGTTATCCCTTTGGCACGCAAGGCGGCCGCCAGCGTATGGGTGGCGCGCGAGCAGTGCGTCTTGACACTGCCTTCCGAGCATCCCATCGCCGCGGCGGTTTCCGCGATGTCCATTTCTTCCCAGTAACGCATCAGGAAGGCCTCACGTTGACGTGCCGGCAATCTTTCGATCTCCCGCTCGATCAGCGCCAGCACCTGGCTGCGCTCGAGGTGGGTGCGGGGATCGGGCTCGTGCTTCGACTCGTCGGCACTTTCCAGAGTTTCGAGCGGATCGAATTCTTCGCCATCCTCGCCGACGCCGAAGGCGGACAGCAGCGTGGTCCACATGCTGCGCACCTTGCTGCGGCGGAACCAGTCGCGGATGGCGTTCTGGAGGATGCGCTGGAACAGCAGCGGCAGCTCTTCGGCGGGCCGGCCACTGTACTTCTCGGCCAGCTTGAGCATCGCGTCCTGCACGATGTCGAGCGCGGCCTCTTCGTCGCGCACGGCGTACTGCGCCTGACGGAAGGCGCGCCGTTCGACGGAAGCGAGAAAGTCCGAGAGTTCGCTGCGTGATGCCAGGATCTACCCCGTATTGAGCGCGTAGTTATGCGTTGTTGCGCCCCGTTGCCTTGACCGGAATCTGTGGCGCCGGTAAGGTAGCGGGTTCCTTATTGGGGGGTTTTGCCTAGGTGCAGCAATGGTCTTGACGGGTGCCGAGATTGTAGTCAGGTGTCTCCAGGAAGAAAAGGTCGAGTACCTTTTCGGTTATCCGGGTGGCGCTGTACTGTTCATTTATGACGAACTGTTCAAGCAGGAACAGGTTCGCCACGTCCTCGTCCGTCACGAGCAGGCTGCAGTCCACGCCGCCGACGGCTATGCGCGCAGCACCGACAAGGTGGGCGTTGCGCTGGTGACCTCCGGTCCCGGCGCGACCAATGCCGTGACCGGCATCGCGACCGCCTACATGGACTCGATCCCGATGGTGATCATCAGCGGCCAGGTGCCGACTGCCGCCATCGGCCTGGATGCCTTCCAGGAAGTCGACACGGTGGGCATCACGCGCCCATGCGTCAAGCACAACATCCTGGTGAAGGACATCCGCGACATCGCCCCGGCGATCAAGAAGGCGTTCTACATCGCGAAAACCGGCCGCCCCGGCCCGGTGCTGGTGGATATCCCCAAGGACATCACCGCCCAGCGCGCCGAGTACAGCTACCCGCAGGAAGTTTCGCTGCGCTCGTACAACCCGGTGGTCAAGGGTCACAGCGGCCAGATCCGCAAGGCGGCCCAGCTGCTGCTGGAAGCCAAGCGCCCGATGATCTACACCGGCGGCGGCGTGATCCTGTCCGACGCCGCCAAGCAAGTGACCAAGCTGGCCCGCCAGCTCGGCTTCCCGGTCACCAACACGCTGATGGGCCTGGGCGGCTACCCCGCCTCCGACAAGCAGTTCGTCGGCATGCTGGGCATGCATGGCACCTACGAAGCCAACATGGCCATGCACTACTGCGACGTGCTGCTGGCCGTGGGCGCGCGCTTCGACGACCGCGTGATCGGCGACCCGAAGCACTTCCAGGCCGAGCCGCGCAAGATCATCCACATCGACATCGACCCGTCCTCCATCTCCAAGCGGGTGAAGGTGGACGTGCCCATCGTCGGCGACGTGAAGGAAGTGCTGGAAGAACTGGCGCGCCTGATCGAGGCCGGCGAGAAGCCGAACCCCGAGAACACTTCGGCCTGGTGGCGCCAGATCGACGAGTGGCGCAGCAAGCAGTGCATGGTCTACAAGAACTCGGACGAGGTCATCAAACCGCAGTTCGTCGTGCAGAAGCTGTGGGAGGTCACCAGCGGCGATGCCTTCGTGTGTTCCGACGTCGGCCAGCACCAGATGTGGGCCGCGCAGTACTACCACTTCGACGAACCGCGCCGCTGGATCAACTCCGGTGGCCTGGGCACCATGGGCTTCGGCCTGCCGGCCGCGATGGGCGTGCAGCTTGCGCACCCGGACAAGCCGGTCGCCGTCATCACCGGCGAAGGCTCCATCCAGATGTGCATCCAGGAACTGTCCACCTGCAAGCAGTTCCGCCTGCCGATCAAGGTGCTGAGCCTGAACAACCGCTACCTGGGCATGGTTCGCCAGTGGCAGCAGTTCTTCCACGGCAACCGCTACTCCGAGTCCTACATGGATTCGCTGCCCGACTTCGCCAAGCTGGCCGAAGCCTATGGCCACATCGGCATCCAGGTGACGAAGCCTTCGGACGTCGAACCGGTGCTGCGCGAGGTGTACACCAAGCACAAGAACGACTTGGTCTTCCTCGACTTCCAGGTCGACCCGACCGAGAACGTCTACCCGATGGTGCAAGGCGGCAAGGGCCTCACCGAGATGATCCTGGGTTCCGAAGACCTGTAAGCGACCGACCATGCGACACGTCATTTCCCTGCTGCTGGAAAACGAAGCCGGCGCCCTCTCCCGCGTCTCGGGCCTGTTCTCGGCACGCGGCTACAACATTGAATCGCTGACCGTGGCACCGACCGAAGATCCGTCGATGTCGCGCATGACCATCGTCACCTCCGGATCGGACGACGTGGTCGAGCAAATCACCAAGCAGCTCAACAAGCTGATCGAGGTGGTGAAGGTGGTGGACCTCTCGGAAGCCGCCCACATCGAGCGCGAGCTGATGCTCATCAAGGTGCGCGCCGTGGGCAAGGACCGCGAGGAGATGAAGCGCATGGTGGATATCTTCCGCGGCCGCATCATCGACGTCACCGATTCCAGCTACGTCGTGGAGCTCACCGGCTCGCAGGACAAACTCGACTCCTTCATCAGCGCCATCGACCGCGAACTGATCCTCGAAACCGTACGCACCGGCGTATCGGGCATCGGCCGCGGCGACCGTATTCTCAAAGTCTGACGGAGCGGCGCCGCGCGGCGCGCTTCGACTCCCTCGAAACAAAGGAACTCTCATGAAAGTCTATTACGACAAGGACGCCGACCTCTCCCTAATCAAGGGCAAGCAGGTCGCCATCATCGGCTACGGCTCGCAAGGCCACGCCCACGCCCAGAACCTGCGCGACAGCGGCGTCAACGTCGTCGTCGGTCTGCGCAAGGGCGGCGCGTCCTGGTCCAAGGTCGAAGCCGCCGGCATCAAGGTTGCCGAGGTGAATGACGCGGTGAAGGCTGCCGACGTCGTCATGATCCTGCTGCCCGACGAGAACATCCCCGAGGTGTACAAGAACAACGTCGAGCCGAACATCAAGCAAGGCGCCACCCTGGCCTTCGCCCACGGCTTCAACATCCACTACAACCAGGTCATCCCGCGCGCCGACCTCGACGTGATCATGGTCGCCCCGAAGGGCCCCGGCCACACGGTGCGCTCCGAGTACCTGAAGGGTGGCGGCGTGCCGTCCCTGATCGCCATCTACCAGGACAAGTCCGGCAAGGCCAAGGACGTCGCCCTGTCCTACGCGGCTGCCAACGGCGGCACCAAGGGTGGCGTGATCGAGACCGATTTCCGTGAAGAAACCGAGACCGACCTGTTTGGCGAACAGGCCGTGCTGTGCGGCGGCGCCGTCGAGCTGGTGAAGGCCGGCTTCGAAGTGCTGGTGGAAGCCGGCTATGCCCCCGAGATGGCCTACTTCGAGTGCCTGCACGAGCTGAAGCTGATCGTCGACCTGATGTACGAGGGCGGCATCGCCAACATGAACTACTCGATCTCGAACAACGCCGAGTACGGCGAGTACGTGACCGGCCCGGAAGTCATCAACGCCCAGTCCAAGGAAGCCATGCGCGCCGCGTTGAAGCGCATCCAGACCGGTGAATACGCCAAGATGTTCATCCAGGAAGGCAAGACCAACTACCCGAGCATGACCGCCCGCCGCCGCCTGACCGCTGCCCACCCGATCGAGCAGGTCGGTTCGCAGCTGCGCGCGATGATGCCGTGGATCTCCAAGAACAAGCTGGTCGACCAGTCCAAGAACTAAGCAGTACGCGCGGCTTCGCGCCATTGAAAAGGCCGCCCGCAAGGCGGCCTTTTTGTTTGCCTCCGCTTTCCCGCCTTGCCTGTGTGTCTCACCACCGGAGAAACCGCATGCAACTCCCCGTCCTGTACACCTCGCGCTTGCGCCTCGATGAGCTGACACTCGCCGATGCGGACGATGTCACCCGCATGGCGTCGTCCTTCGCCATCGCACGCATGACCGTCGCAGTGCCTCACCCCTATCCGGTCGGTGCCGCAGCGGCATGGATCTCGACCCATCCTGTCTTGCGGGAAAGGGGCAGCGACCTGGTCTGGGCCATCCGCCACCCGCAGCGACTGGTCGGCGTCATGGGGCTGCATCGCATGGTGGCAGGCCATCAGGCGGAGATCGGCTACTGGCTGGGCGAGGCGCATCACGGGCTCGGCATCGCGACCGAAGCACTGCAGGCGGTGTGCCGCTGGGCGCTGGGCGACGGCGGGCTGATCCGCATCACCGGCCGGCACCGCGCCGCCAATCCGGCTTCCGGCCAGGTCATGCGCAAAGCGGGTTTCCGCCACGAAGACACCCTGCGGTGCGCCCATCTCCACTTCGGCGAACTCGACGACACCGTGCTGTACGGACTGCTGCGGGACGATCCCGTAGCCACGTAGTGCTTGCCTGGCCGCGGCGCCCCTGATGTGCTAAGCCGAGACCAGACGCCATGCGATAACCGCGACGGGAACAGGACTTACTTTGTGCTGCCTCACCCGTTGGCAGGACCGCCTTGCTACCATTCGACCGGGCTGAATGCCTTCGATTGCCGTCATGTCGATTGCGATTGCGATCGCGCCACACCCACAGGAGCAATGCGCCTTGGATTTCGAGAACGATCCGCTGCCCGCCGACACGCACGCGCTGGAGAAGCGCCGCCGCGGCATCTACATCCTGCCCAATCTCTTCACCACCGGCTGCCTTTTCTGCGGCTTCTACGCCATCGTGCAGGCCATGAACGGCCGCTACGAGCACGCGGTGGTCGCGATCTTCATCGCGATGGTGCTCGATAGCCTGGACGGCCGCGTCGCGCGCCTGACCAACACGCAGAGCCAGTTCGGTGCGGAGTACGACTCGCTGGCCGACATGGTGTCCTTCGGCGCCGCCCCCTCTCTGGTCGTCTATGAATGGGCGATGCGCGACCTCGGCAAGCTGGGCTGGATCTGTGCCTTCGTCTATTGCGCCGCCGCCGCCCTGCGCCTGGCCCGTTTCAACACCAACATCGCCGTCGTCGACAAGCGCTTCTTCCAGGGCCTGCCCAGCCCCGCCGCCGCGGCGCTGGTGGCCGGCTTCGTGTGGCTGATGCTGGACAACGAGATCGCCGGGCCCGACGTGCGTTACTTCGCCTGTGCCATCACCGTGTTCGCCGGCGTCAGCATGGTGAGCAACGTGTTCTTCTACAGCGGCAAGAGCATCAACCTGCGCCGCAGCGTGCCCTTCGCGGTCGCCCTGCTGTTCGTCGTCGCCCTCATCGTGCTGAGCAGCTACCCACCCGGCGTGCTGTTCGCACTGTTCATCTGCTACGCCCTGTCCGGTTACGTGATGTACGTGTGGCGCCTGCTGCGCAAGCGGCGCCCGGCCAGCGCGTCCTGAGCGGAGCTCCGCCATGACCGATCGTCTCGTCATCTTCGACACCACGCTGCGCGACGGCGAGCAGAGCCCCGGCGCGTCGATGACGCGTGAGGAGAAGGTACGCATCGCGCGGCAGCTCGAACGCATGCGCGTCGACGTCATCGAGGCCGGCTTCGCAGCCGCCTCCAACGGCGACTTCGAGGCGGTGCGCGCGGTGGCGGAGGCAGTGCAGGACTCCACCGTGTGTTCGCTGGCCCGCGCCAACGAGAACGACATCCGCCGTGCCGGCGAGGCGATCACACCGGCAAAATCCGGCCGCATCCACACCTTCATCGCCACCAGCCCGATCCACATGGAGAAGAAGCTGCGCATGGCGCCCGACCAGGTGGTCGAGCAGGCCGTGCGCGCCATCGGCTGGGCGCGTGCGTACACCGACGACGTGGAGTTCTCCGCCGAGGACGCCGGCCGCTCGGAAGTGGACTTCCTGTGCCGCGTCTTCGAGCGCGTCATCGCCGCCGGCGCGAAGACCATCAACGTGCCCGACACCGTGGGCTACAACACGCCGGAGCAGTTCGCCGAACTGATCCGTTCGCTGATCGCCCGCGTGCCCAATGCCGACAAGGTGGTGTGGTCGGTGCATTGCCACAACGACCTCGGTCTCGCCGTCGCCAACTCGCTGGCCGCCGTAATGGCCGGCGCGCGCCAGGTGGAATGCACGGTGAACGGACTGGGCGAGCGCGCGGGCAATGCGTCGATGGAAGAAGTGGTGATGGCGGTGCGCACGCGCGGCGATCTCTTCCCGGTGCACACCCGCATCGACACTACGCAGATCGTGCCGGCCTCCAAACTGGTGTCGCAGATCACCGGCTACCCGGTGCAGCCCAACAAGGCCATCGTCGGCGCCAACGCCTTCGCGCATGAGTCCGGCATTCACCAGGATGGCGTGCTGAAGCACCGCGAAACCTACGAGATCATGCGCGCCGAGGACGTGGGCTGGACCGCCAACCGCCTGACGCTGGGCAAGCTGTCGGGGCGCAACGCCTTTCGCGCGCGTCTGCAGGAAATCGGCATCGGCATCGAATCGGAAGAACAGCTCAACGCCGCCTTCGCGCGCTTCAAGGAACTCGCCGACAAAAAGCAGGAAATCTTCGACGAAGACCTGCATGCGCTGATGTCGGACGAGACCGTGACGCCCGAGGACGAGCACTTCAAGCTGGTCGCCTCGCGCGTGCATTCCGAAACCGGCGAGGCGCCACAGGCCGCGCTCACGCTGAACATCGCCGGCAAGGAACATCGCACCGAGTCCACCGGCTCCGGCCCTGTCGACGCCAGCTTCCGTGCCATCGAGAAGGTCGCGCAAAGCGACGCGCAATTGCTGCTGTACTCGGTGAATGCCATCACCACCGGCACCGATGCGCAAGGCGAAGTCACCGTGCGTCTCGCCAAGGGTAGTCGCGTGGTGAATGGCCAGGGCGCGGATACCGACATCATCGTCGCCTCCGCCAAGGCCTACCTCAACGCGCTGAACAAGCTGCATACCAACACGCTGCGTGTGGATCCACAGGGCGAAACGCCCTGATGGAAATCCGCTCGCGGGCAAACGCCGATCACTATCTGTGGGGTGATGGCTGCGATGGCTGGCACCTGCTCAAGGATGCAGCGCTGTCAGTGATCGAAGAGCGCGTGCCGCCCGGCAAGAGCGAAACGCGGCACACCCACGTCCACACGCAACAGTGCTTCTACGTGCTGGCCGGCAAGGCCGTCATCGAGGTGGAAGGCAGGGAGTTCGCACTGCAGGCGGGCGACAGCCTCGCGATACCTGCCGGCGTGCCGCACCAGTTCTTCAATCGCGGGCAGGACGACGTGCGCTTCCTGGTCGTTTCCCAGCCCGCAGTCAACGGCGACCGTAAGCCGGCCTGAGACGTCGCCTTGCGGACGTCATGCGGCGAAACGCATCTGCAAGCCGAACTTGTCGTTGCGGAATCCGCAGGCCTCGTAGAAACCGACGTTCTCTGCCCTGCCGGTGCACAGCATGAGCTTGTAGCATCCCGCCGCGCGCGCCATCTCCTGCGCATGACGCATCATCGTGCGGCCCACGCCGGTGCGGCGCGCGGGCGCGGAGACGATGACGTTCTCGACCACCGCAAAGGGTCTGCCGCCATGCGCCAGGCTGGCGCACAGATACAGGCTGAAGGAACCGACGATACAGCCGTCATGCTCCGCCACCAGCAAGGCCCCTTGCGCCCGGAGAGCGCTCAGGATGCGCAGCGCGTCACCGTCGGCGGGCCGTGGCTCCGGTGCACGATCGTAGTCGTCGTACAGCTCCAGCACTGCGGCGAGGTCGTCTCCGGTCGCGTGGCGTACCTCGGTCATGCCTGCACCTGCCTCGACGGTGCCGTGCGCTTCGCATACACCGCACACGCCACGAAGAGGCCGACCGACAGGACGGTCTGCGCCCAGCCCAGTGTCGTCGATACACCGCTGTCGCTGGTCGCACGCACGATACCTTCGGTGAAGTACAGCCACACCGCAAGACTCATCCACTGGAAGGTATAGCGGCGGCCATGCAGCATGCCGCGCAAGGCAGCGAGCAGCGGCAGGACTTTCAACACCCACCAGGTGCCGCCGGGCTTCAAGGGCGCCAGCCACATTTCCCAGGCCACGCCGAGCGCAATGAGTGCGAGCAGGCAACCCACGCCGAACCACTGCCATGAAGCCGGCCTCATGCGGACTCCGTGGCCAGGCGCAAAGCCACTTCGGCCAGGCGCTTGCCCTGCGCAAAAGCCAGTGCGCGCTCGTCCTCGGTGAGCAGGGGGTCGGATGAAATGCCGGCGAGATGACTGGCGCCGTAGGGGGTACCCCCGCTGCGCGTGGCGTTGAGGCCGGGCTCCGTATAGGGCAGGCCCATCACCAGCATGCCGTGGTGGAACAAGGGCAGCATCATCGACAGCAAGGTGGTTTCCTGCCCGCCGTGCATGGACGAGGTGGACGTGAACACGCAGGCCGGCTTGCCCGCCAGCGCCCCGGCCAACCACTGGCTGGCCGTGCCGTCCAGAAAGTACTTCATGGCCGAGGCCATGTTGCCGAAGCGCGTCGGCGAGCCCAGCGCGAGGCCGACGCATTCTTCGAGGTCACGCAATTCGACATAGGGCGGGCCGTCGGCGGGAATGTCCTCTTCCACCGCTTCACACACCGTCGACACGCGCGGCACCGTGCGCACCCGCGCCGCCGCGCCCCGCACGCTGTCGATGCCACGCGCCACCTGTTCGGCCAGCGCCCGCACCGAGCCCCGGTGGCTGTAGTAGAGAACAAGGATGTCCTGCGTATTTGCCTGCATCGGTGGGACGCGCCCCGGCCAGTAGAATAGGCGGCCATTCTACTTGCCCCGCCGTTCATGAACCTGTCTGCGCGTGCCCAGCATTGGCGCCAACACACCGTCCTCGAATTCGTGCAGATGGTGCTGGCGCGTTTCCGCGACACGCGCGGCATGCAGATCGCCGGCAGCCTGACGTTCACCACGCTGCTGTCGCTGGTGCCGCTGGTGACGGTGGTGCTGCTGGTGACCAGCCAGTTCGACGGCTTCTCCAGCATCGGCGTGGAGGCGCGCAACTTCCTCGTGCGCAACCTGCTGCCCGACCGCGCCGGCAAGGTCATCACCACCTATGCGCTGCAGTTCAGCCAGAAGGCCTCGAACCTGACCGTGCTCGGCACCGCGCTGTTGCTGATCACCGCGGTCATGCTGCTGCAGACGGTGGACCGCACGCTCAATGCCATCTGGAACATTCCGCAGCCACGCCGCTGGTACGTGACCCTGCCGACCTACTGGGTGGTGCTGACGCTGGGACCACTGGTGTTCGCGCTCGGCGTGTTCGCCATGGTGTACGTGGTGAAGGCCTCGGTCGGCGCCATCGACGGGCCCAGCTGGGTGCGCGGCTTCGCATTCACCCTCGGCACGGCCGGCCTGATGTCGGCGCTGTTTGCCTACCTCTTCCACGCGGTGCCGAACCGGCGCCTCAACCTCTGGCACAGCATCGCCGGCGGCCTGATCGCGGGCCTGGGCACGATGCTGGTCCAGCGCCTGTTCGGCCTGTATCTCGCGCGCCTGCCCAACTTCACGCTGATCTACGGCACCTTCTCGGTCCTGCCGATCTTCCTGCTGTGGTTGTATGCCTCATGGTGCGCAATCCTGCTCGGCGCCACCGTGGCCGCCAGCCTGCCGGACTTCCTGGCGCGCCGCCGCCTGCTGCCGGACACGCCGCTGGGACGTTTCCGCGCCGGGCTCCTGCTGGTACGCGCGCTGACCCGTGCCCAGCATGCCGGCAAGACGTCCACGCTGGATGCGCTCGCCACTGCCTGTGGCCAGACGGTGGGCAGCGTGGAAGGCATGCTGTTGCGGCTTGCCGAAGGCGGGGTCGCCACCCGCACCGAGGACGGCGACTGGCTGCTGTGCGCGGCGGGGGACCGCCTCACGCTGGGAGAACTGACGAGTTACTTCCTGCTGGAGGCGGAGCCGCGCGACATGCTCGACGATCCGCTCGTACTGCGCCTGCGCGGCGCGCTGGACGTCCCGGTGGTCCAGCTCGACGAAGCTCAGATCGGGTAGGGATCGATCTCGAACTGGAACAGCTCGACGCTGGAGGTCTGCATGTCCAGGCTGAGCAGGCGTCCCTGCGCGACGTAGAGCCGGTCGACATCCGAGATCAGCAGGAAGCGGCGCGAGGTGTACGTGCCGGACGGAGCGAGCACCGCCTGGTGCTTGCGCAAGGCCGGCAGCACCGGCAGCACCAGCGCATCCACCATCGGGTTCTGCCGGTCGTTGCCACGGAAACCGACCTGCACGGGGATCGCGCCCTTGGACACGATCTGCAGGCCCAGCTCCACATGGCCAGGCTTGTCGGTGCGCATCCAGCGCACCAGGCACAGGCTCCAGGCCTCGCCCGGCGACGCACGCAGGCACAGCACCGAGCCCGCCATGATGCCGCCGGTCAAGCCGCTGACATGCAGGATGGCGATACCGCCCGGGCTTTCGTTCTGCACCTTCCAGTGCGACATCACCTCGGCCGGGTCGCGACGGCCGCGCAGCACTTCCCAGATCGCCTGCAGGCCGACGCACACGTCGACTTCATACTCCTGCCGACGGCGCGGCTGCTCGCGCTTGGCCGGCGCCGACCAGCGCTGGCGCAGGCGCTGCAACAGCGAAACCGGCTGCACGCCCGGATACAGTTCGCTCGGCTCCAGCTCCGGGCCGCCGCGCCCACCTTCGTGGCGAGCCAGCGCTTCCGCGGCACGACGGGCCAGTGGCTGCGTGGAGAAGAACAACAGGCCGTTGCGCGAAGGCGGCTCGCGACGCGAACACGCTTGCGGCTCGGCGCCTTCGTCCGGATCGATCCAGTACCAGCCGCCTTCCAGCGACTGCGGCTTTTCGGCCTGCACGTGCGCCTGGCCGCTTATGCGGGTGAGATATTCCGCCGCCCAGTCCAGCTCGGCCGGCGACAGGCTGCGCGGCGCCACGGTCGGCAGCGCCAGCAGGCGCTTGTAGGCGAACAACGCGGTTTCGGCGGGGCTGCCCGGGGGCAGGCTGGGGTCCGCCTCCATGCGCGACAGCAGGTAGAGCTGGTAAGCCGTCGCCCACATCTCGGGAGCCGGCTCGGTCCCCGCCAGATTGATGACGAGGAAATGTTCGGTGAGGATGCGCAGGGCACGCGCGGAAGCCGTCTCGTTCAGGCGGCGCTGGCTGCGGATCGCCCCCTGGCGTGCGTCCGACAGGACGCGGACGAAACCCACCGCGACGCGGAACAACGAATCGGCGAGGAGACGGACCGATTGCAGGCGATCCGTTTCAAGCGGGAGCTTCTCGGTGCGCAACTCGCGCCGCACTTCGCCGGACAGTTGCAAGGCCCGGCTGTAGAAGAGTTCGATACAGCGATGGAACTGCGCGCTGGTCACCCCTGGCGTGGCCAGCGCCGCCAGCTTGGCAGCAAGCGCCCGCGACTCGGCATCGAGGTCGGGCGTGGGCTGCGAGGTAAGCCAGTCGATGACGTCGCCGACGACATCATTCCTGGTGGAGGTGACTGACATGGGGGCGCTTGGGGTATGGGGGTGGGGGTCGAGGGCCGATTCTATTTCATGCGCCCGATTCTGCGCAGCCCGTCCGGCAGCCACCGGGACGGGTTTTCAAGGAGGCTTGCTATTGACGTCCTCCCCCGATAGAATGCTGGGCTTTTCGTATTCCGACTCAGGATACTGACATGGTTGTCATTCGTCTCGCTCGTGGCGGCGCTAAGAAGCGTCCGTTCTACAACATCGTCGCCGCTGATTCGCGCAACCGTCGTGACGGCCGCTTCATCGAGCGCGTGGGTTTCTACAACCCGGTCGCCGCTGGCGCCGAAGTCACGCTGTCGGTGAACGCCGAACGTCTGAGCTACTGGCAACAGAACGGCGCCAAGCTCTCCCCGACGGTCGAGCGTCTGGTCAAGCAACAAGCCAAGAGCGCCGCTGCGGCCTGAGCTGCAGTCGCGATCTGAGCAGTACAAGCCGGCAATGATTGTTCTGGGGCGCATCGTCGCCCCTTTCGGCATTCAGGGCTGGGTAAAGGTTCATCCCTTCGGGGACGACCCGCTGTCCTGGCGGAAGATGCCGATCTGGTGGCTCTCAGCGGACGATTCCGCGACCGAGGCATCAGGCTGGCAGGCGCACAAGCTGCGCGGCTGCCGTGCGCATGGCAAGGGACTGGTGGTGGCCTTCGATGGCATCGAAGACCGCAACGGCGCCGAGGCCCTGACCGGCCAGTACGTGGCCGCACCGCGTGAAGCCCTGCCAGCGCCGGACAAGGACGAGTATTACTGGGCCGATCTCGTTGGCCTGAACGTCGAGAATCCCAAGGGAGAATCCCTGGGGACGGTGGCAAGCCTGGTGGAAACCGGCGCGCATGCCGTGATGGAAATCGTGGCCGGTGAAGGCGAGAACAGGCAGGAACGCCTGATCCCCTTCGTCGGCGCGTATGTGAAAGATGTCGATATCGCCGGCCGGCGCATCGTCGTCGAGTGGGAACTGGACTGGTAGGACGGCCGTGAGCCTGCGCATCGACGCGATCACGCTGTTCCCGGAGATGTTCGCGGCGATCCGCGATCACGGCATCTCCCGGCGCGCCCATGAGCGCGGCCTGTGGAAGCTGCGCTGCTGGAATCCGCGCGACTTCACCAGCGACCCGCATCGCACGGTGGATGACCGGCCTTACGGTGGCGGTCCTGGCATGGTGATGCTGGGCGAACCGCTGGCGCAGTCGATCACCGCGGCGAAGGCAGCGCAGTTGCAGGAAGGTGCTACGCCTCGCGTGGTGTATCTGTCGCCGCAAGGCGCACCGCTGGATCACGCTGGCGTGACGCGACTGGCGAAGCATGACGGCCTGGTGCTGTTGTGCGGGCGGTACGAGGGGGTGGATCAACGCCTCATCGACCGCTGCGTGGATGAAGAAGTGTCGATCGGTGATTTCGTGGTGTCCGGCGGCGAGCTGCCGGCCATGCTGCTGATCGATGCGCTGGTGAGATTGTTGCCGGGCGCACTGAATGATGCGGACTCGGCGGTGGAGGATTCCTTCGTCGCCGGCTTGCTGGACTGTCCGCACTATACGCGACCGGAAGACTGGGACGGCGACGCCGTGCCAGCCGTGCTGATGTCGGGCAACCACGCGGAAATCCGCCGCTGGCGCCTGAAGCAGGCACTGGGAAGAACCTGGCAGAAGCGCCCGGACCTGCTGGCAGGCCGGACGCTGACGAAGGAAGAAGCAAGACTGCTTGACGCGTTCAGGCAGGAGAATGGCGAAGGCGGCAGCTAGTCTTCGCGTGACAAACGCATGCACCCAGGTGGCGACCTGCTCGGCATGCAAGTCCGGGGCTTACCCGGCCAAACTTTGATGAAGGAGTAACGCACATGAACCTGATCGCCCAACTGGAACAGGAAGAAATCGCCCGCCTGGGCAAGACCATCCCCGACTTCGCACCCGGCGACACCGTGATCGTCCAGGTGAAGGTCAAGGAAGGTAACCGCGAACGTCTGCAGGCCTACGAAGGCGTGGTGATTGCCAAGCGCAACCGCGGCCTGAACTCCAGCTTCATCGTCCGCAAGATCTCGTCGGGCGAAGGCGTGGAACGTACTTTCCAGACCTATTCCCCGCTGGTTGCCAGCATTGAGGTGAAGCGCCGTGGTGACGTGCGCCGCGCCAAGCTGTACTACCTGCGCGAGCGTTCCGGCAAGTCGGCCCGTATCAAGGAAAAGCTTACCGCCCGTGGCGCCAAGAGCGCTCCGGCCGCGGCGGCTGCCGAAACCCAGGAATAAGCCTTACCGGTCCCTGCAACGCCCCGCTCTGCGGGGCGTTGCCGTTTGGGGCCAGGGTCGGGGCGACTGGCGAACTTTGTGCCGATAGCGCCGTCCAATTTGTGCAATGCGTTGACGCTAGCCTTGGCCAGTGCTTTGATGTTGGCCGAGGCAAGTCCAAGGAGTTACCACTATGAATGCCGTGACCGAAACCGTAACCGCCGATACTTCCATGCCGCTCCCGCTGCTGTTTACCGATAGCGCAGCCGGCAAGGTGGCCGAACTGATCGCCGAGGAAGGCAACCCCGACCTGAAGCTGCGCGTCTTCGTGTCCGGTGGTGGCTGCTCCGGCTTCCAGTACGGCTTCACCTTCGACGAGATCGCCAACGAAGACGACACCGTGATGGAAAAGAACGGTGTCTCGTTGCTGATCGACGCGATGAGCTACCAGTACCTGGTCGGCGCAGAGATCGACTACACCGATGGCCTGGAAGGCTCGCAGTTCGTGATCCGGAACCCGAACGCCAGCACGACCTGCGGCTGCGGATCGTCCTTCTCCGTCTGAGACGACGAAGCCGCAAAAGAACGGGGCGCCCTGGCGCCCCGTTTTCGTTTACCCACGTGCTCCATCTCGCTCAGGCCGGGTAGATCGCGCCCAACGCGCGCGGTCCGCGCGCGCCCGTCACGGCAGGAAGGTTGCCTGCCTCGCCATGCAGACAGCGCCGCGCCAACCATGCAAAGGCGAAAGCCTCCAGCCAGGCACCGGGCACGCCCACCGAATCGGTCGTCGTGACCACCGCAGGTTGCAGCACAGCAGCCAGACGGCGCATGAGGTCGGCGTTGCGTGCGCCACCGCCGCAAACCAGCACGCGATCGGGCAAAGGCCCGGCCTGGCGAATTCCTTCCGCGACCGAACGTGCGGTCAATTCCGCCAGCGTGGCCTGTACATCCTGCGGCGCCTCTGCGCCACGCAACGACGCCTTCACCCAGTCCAGCGAAAACTCTTCGCGCCCACAGCTCTTGGGTGCCGGCGCGACAAAAAAGGGATGTGCCAGCAGCCGCTCCAGCAAGGCGGCATCGACCTGCCCGCCGGCAGCCCAGTCGCCATCGGCATCGAAGGGGCGACCCAGATGGCAGGCGGCCCAGCCGTCGAGCAAGGCATTGGCGGGTCCGGTATCGAAACCGAGGACCGGCTCTCCGGGCGCAAGTCGCGTCAGGTTGGCGATGCCGCCGAGATTCAGGATGACGCGCGATTCGTCCGGCGAGCGCAGCACGCGATCATGGAAAGCCGGCACGAGCGGCGCGCCTTGTCCGCCAGCGGCCACGTCACGGCTACGGAAGTCCGCCACCACGGTGATGCCGCTACGCTCGGCCAGCCGCGCAGGCTGGTTCAGCTGCAGGGTGTAACCGGCCTCCGGCCGGTGTCGCACCGTCTGACCATGACAGCCGATCGCGGCGATGCGATCCACCGTAAAGCCCGACACATCCAGCAAGCCGCGAACGGCCTCCGCATAGAGGTCGGCGAGCGCGACGCTGGACTCCATGGCAGCACGCAGCTCGTCATGCGCAGGTGCGTTCAGTGCCAGCAGGCGTTCGCGCAGAGACGGTGGAATTGCCAGCGAATGACTGGCGACGAGACGGGGTGTGGCAGAAAAGTCAGCGAGCACGGCATCGACCGCGTCCAGACTGGTGCCGGACATCAGGCCGATGTAGTGCTCGCCAGGGATCAATCGCGGAGAGCGACGGCTTGCGGCGCGCCGGCCAGCGCAAGCTGGGCCAGGACACCGGCGGAACGCTCGCGGAAAGCGCTCAATTGGGAACCGATCAGCGGAGCAGACTGCGGCAGCGCGACGCGCATCGGGTCCTTCTGCTCGCCATTCACGCGGAATTCGTAGTGCAGGTGCGGCCCGGTGGCCCAACCGGTCGAACCGACGTAGCCGATCAGCTCGCCCTGGCTCACCCGACTGCCACGTTGCAGGCCCTTGGCAAACCCGTTCATGTGCGCGTAGGCGGTGGTGTAGGAGCCCTGGTGACGCAACACGATGAAATTGCCGTAACCGTTCTGCCGGCCGATGAAGTCCACCACGCCGTCGGCGGTGGCACGGATACGCGTACCGGTGGGGGCGGCATAGTCGACGCCCCGGTGAGCGCGCCACTGCTTGAGGATCGGGTGGAAACGCATCGAGAAGCCGGAGCTCACGCGCGAGAATTCAAGCGGCGAGCGCAGGAAGCCCTGGCGCAGCGGACGGCCGTCCGCGCTGTAGTACTCGCCGCGGCCATCGGCACCGACGAACCACACCGCGCTGTAACGACGACCGTCGTTGACGAACTCGGCGGCCAGGATGCGGCCCGTACGGACCGCAGCACCCTGGTGGTAGAGCATTTCGTACACCACGCTGAAGCGGTCGCCACGGCGCAGGTCGGAATGGAAATCGATGTTGGCGCCGAAGATGTCGGCCAGCGAAGTCGCCACGCTGTCCGGCAGGCCGATTCCGTCCGTCGCCGCGAACAGCGAACTACGGATCTCGCCGCTGGCCATGCGCACGCGCGACTCCAGTTGCGCCGGCTGATCGCTGACCACGAACTGCCCGGCCTGGCGGCTGATCAGCAGGCGGCCGTCCGCGCCGCTTTGCGGCAGCGAGACCGACAGCAGACGGCCAAGACGGGTGGTCGTAACGGTGACCGCCACGCCGGGACGCAGCGCGCGCAGCAGCGCCCGGGCTTCCGGATGAGCGGCCACGAACTGGTTCAGGTCCTGGTCCTGTACGCCGAGACGTGCCAGCAGGCTGGCCAGGGTATCGCCGCGCTCGACGCTACCTTCACGCACAAAGGGCTGGTCCATGCCGTCCAGGTACTCGATGGCCGGCATCGGCAACTGCTCGAGCAGATTGACCTGGAACGGGGTCGGCGCAGTGCCCGGCACGGCGACGGCCACCACCGCGGCGCTCAGCGACACGCCTGCCACCAGAGCCAGGCGGCCCGGGTGTGCGGCGCTGAAGGCACTGCGGAGGTAGGCTAGAATTCGGGGCTTTTCTTGAGAATGCATCGGTCAGCTATCGGCTGGCAGGCGCGAAAGTTTAACAAAATTCGTGAGTTACACAGGACGCCGTATGTCTGAAGTCGTAAGCGACTGTAACGAAGCCCTGACCCTCATCAAACGCGGGTGCGAGGAGCTGCTGGTCGAGTCCGAGCTGGTCGACAAGCTGAAGAAGGGCCAGCCGCTGCGGGTCAAGCTCGGTATGGACCCGACCGCCCCCGACCTTCACCTCGGCCACACGGTCGTGATGAACAAGCTGCGCCACTTCCAGGACTTGGGGCACCAGGTGCTGTTCCTGATCGGGGATTTCACCGCGCAGATCGGCGACCCGTCCGGCAAGAACGCCACCCGCCCGCCGCTCACCGCCGAGCAGGTGCGGGCCAATGCGCAGACCTACGCGGACCAGGTGTTCAAGATCCTCGACCCGGCGCGTACCGAAGTGGTCTTCAACTCCACCTGGATGAACGAACTGGGCTCGGCGGGCATGATCCGCCTGGCCTCGCAGTACACCGTGGCGCGCATGCTGGAGCGGGATGACTTTGCCAAGCGTTTCGCCGGCAACCAACCGATCGCGATCCACGAATTCCTGTACCCCCTGGCCCAGGGCTACGACTCGGTGGCCCTGAAGGCAGACGTCGAGCTGGGCGGTACCGACCAGAAATTCAACCTGCTGGTCGGTCGCCACCTGCAGCAACAGGCCGGCCAGGTGCCGCAGACCATCCTGACCATGCCGTTGCTGGAAGGTCTGGACGGTGTTAACAAGATGTCCAAGTCGCTGGGCAACTACGTCGGCATCACCGACCCGGCCAACGACATGTTCGGCAAGCTGATGTCGATCTCGGACACGCTGATGTGGCGCTACTACGACCTGCTGTCCTTCCGCCCGGCCGCCGAGATCGCCGGCTTCAAGGCGGAAATCGCGGCGGGGCGCAACCCGCGCGACCTCAAGGTGGCGCTGGCGCAGGAAATCGTCGCCCGCTTCCACAGCCAGGCGGCGGCCGAAGCGGCGTTGGCGGACTTCCAGAACCGTTCCCGCGGCGGCATTCCGGACGAGATTCCGGAACTCACGCTGGCAGCCGGCGCCGGCATCGCGGCCCCCGCCCTGCTGAAGGCTGCCGGCCTGACTGCCAGCACCTCGGAGGCGATCCGCATGATCGACCAGGGCGGTGTACGTGCCGATGGTGAAAAGCTCAGCGACAAGGGACGGATCTTCAACGCCGGTACCACCGTCGTGCTGCAGGTAGGCAAGCGCAAGTTCGCCCGCGTCACGCTCGGTAACTGAAGCGGCTGCCCACCAAACGACAAAGGCACCCGCGGGTGCCTTTGTCGTTTCTGGTCGTCGGGCAAGCCGTTACAGGCTGGCGGCCTTGAAGGTATTGCACTGCTCCACGTTGCCGCCATCGAGGCCGCGGCGGAACCAGCGCACGCGCTGCTCACTGCTGCCGTGCGTAAAGCTCTCCGGCACGATGCGCCCCTGCGATTGCCGCTGCAGCGTGTCATCGCCGATGGCTGTTGCAGCCGCCAGCGCCTCGGCCACGTCGCCGCTTTCCAGCACCTGTCGCGCCGCGTTGGCGTGGTGCGCCCACACGCCCGCAAAACAGTCGGCCTGCAGTTCCTGCCGTACCGACAGGGCATTGCCCTCGGCTTCGGACATGCGCTGGCGCGCGCGATGCACCTGCTCGGAGATCCCCAGCAGGTTCTGCACATGGTGGCCGACCTCATGGGCGATCACGTAGGCCTGCGCGAAGTCGCCCGGCGCGCGGAAACGGCGCTGCAGCTCTTCAAAAAAGCCGAGATCCAGATACACCTTGCTGTCGGCCGGACAATAGAACGGCCCCATCGCGGCCTGACCGGTACCGCAGGCGGTCTGCGTGGCGTCGCGGAACAGCACCAGCTTCGGGTCCGCGTACTGCTTGCCGCCCTGGGCGAATATCTGCTGCCAGGTCTGCTCGGTGTCGCGCAAGACCAGCGACACGAAGCGCGCGAGTTGGTCTTCCTGGGCGTTGCCGGTGTTCTGCACGCCCTGTTGCCCCTGCTGGACGGCGGGCGGCTGGTTGTCCAGCATGCTGGCGCCCTGCATGACCACCGAGGGGTCGATGCCGAAGTACCAGGCCACCAGTGCCAGCACCACGGTGCCGACGCCGATGGAGCGGCCTCCTACCGGCAAGCCACGACCGCTGCTGCGGCGATCCTCGATGTTGCTGCTTTCCTGCCCGTCGTCGAAACGCATGATCGATCCTTGGCCTCCACGGATGGTGGAAGCATAGCAATGCTGCGCGAGGCGGCCGCGACAGATTGATGAAACAGGGGATGGGGTACTGAGGAGGGGGAAATTCGAAGTGCCGGGCCGCTCGGGCCCGGCACGTGCTGCGGATGCTGCTAGTGCGACCATCGGCTGAAACGCCCGCGTATGCGGGGTACAGCTCTTTGATGTACGGCCTTTGACGCTGGGTCGGCCTTGTTTGTCTCCTACCTCCCCCGGGGTGGGCTTGGCGCCATCTCTGACGCGGAACGCCGTCCGTGGAGGCGCGCATTGTGACAGATTGCGTCACCCCGGAAAGGGTAAAAGCAGGGTTTTCACTTAAAACTTTTTGATGGTGCACTGCACGTACAGGAAAACCCCTACTCATTTTCTGCGGATTTTTTGTTTTTGGTGACAAGTACTTGCGTGACCCTCGTGGAGATCCGGACGACTGTTGCAACGCAACGGCGGTGATGCAATTCGCATAATCCGGCAACTCAGGCAGTACCATTCTTCAGCACCCCCTGCCTGGACCACGGCACGCGTCGTGCTCGACCGCCGTGCATGGGCGATCGCGGTGCCGGCTTGTTCCAGCGTGGTGCATATCGCCCATATGAATATTCGTATACCGCCGGACCAGCGTTGCAAGCCCTTCATTTGAATGAAAAGCATGTGGTGGCATAGCCGTTGCTACTGCACTCCCGCCAACGGAGGCTTTAATGGCTGAAACGCGTTCCACCTGTTGTTACTGCGGCGTCGGTTGCGGCGTCATCATCGAACACCGAGACGGGCACATCACCGGTGTGCGCGGCGACCCCGATCACCCTGCGAATTTCGGCCGCCTGTGCACCAAGGGCTCGACCCTGCACCTGACCGCAACGCCGGCCACCCATGCCGTGCGCGCCCTGTATCCGGAGCTGCGCACGGATCGCGCGGCGAAACGGGAGCGCGTTGGCTGGGATGATGCGCTGGACCACGTCGCCGACCGCTTCGCGGCGATCATCCGCGAACACGGGCCAGACTCGGTCGCGTTCTACCTGTCGGGCCAGTTCCTCACCGAGGACTACTACGTCTACAACAAGCTGGCCAAGGGCCTGCTGGGGACGAACAACCTCGACACCAATTCCCGCCTGTGCATGAGCAGCGCAGTGGCCGGCTACAAGCAGACGCTGGGCGCGGATGCGCCGCCGGCCTGCTACGACGACATCCCGGCCACGCACTGCCTGTTCATCTCTGGCAGCAACACCGCCTTCGCCCACCCCATCGTCTACCGCCGCATCGAGGATGCGCGTGCCGCCAACCCGGCGATGAAGATGATCGTGGTGGACCCGCGCCGCACCGACACCGCGGAACAGGCCGACCTGCACCTGCCGCTGCTGCCGGGCACCGACATCGCGCTGTACAACGCGATGCTGCACGTCATGCTGTGGGAAGGCTGGGTGAAGGACGATTACATCGCCGCGCACACCGAGGGCTTCGACGCCCTGCGCAAGCTGGTGCGTGCCTATACGCCCGACATGGCGGCCGGCATCTGCGGTCTGCGCAAGCAGGACATCGAGACTGCCGCGGAGTGGTTCGCCACCAGCCCGGCTACGCTGTCCATGTATTGCCAGGGCCTCAACCAGAGCACCCATGGCACGCACAACAACGCGGCGCTGATCAACCTGCACCTCGCCACGCAGCAGATCGGCCGCCCGGGCGCCGGCCCCTTCTCGCTGACAGGCCAACCCAACGCCATGGGTGGCCGCGAAGTCGGTGGCCTGGCCAATCTGATTTCCGCCCACCGCGACATGGCCAACCCTGAGCACCGCGCCGAAGTCGCCGCGCTGTGGGGCGTGCCCAGCGTGCCGGACAAGCCCGGCTATTCGGCGGTAGAGCTGTTCCGCGCCATCAACGACGGCAAGGTGAAAGCGGTATGGATCGCCTGTACCAACCCGGCGCAGTCGATGCCGGACCAGACCATGATCCACGCCGCCCTGCAGAAGGCCGAGCTGGTCGTCGTGCAGGAGGCTTTCGGCCACACCGAGACGGCACGCTATGCCGACGTGCTGCTGCCCGCGACCACCTGGGGCGAGAAGACCGGCACCGTCACCAACTCCGAACGACGCGTCACCCGGGTGCGTTCCGCCGTACCGGCTCCGGGCGAAGCGCGCCACGACTGGCAGATCGGCGTCGACTTCGCACGCCGCCTCGGCCAACGACTGGGCGACCTCTGCAACGGCACGCTGGCGGAAAAGCTGTTCCCCTACACCCATGAAGAACAGGTGTGGAACGAGCACCGCGAAAGCACCCGCGGCCGCGACCTCGACATCACCGGCCTGTCCTACCGGATGCTGGAAGAACAGGGCCCGCAGCAGTGGCCCTTCCCCGAGGGCGCCGCGCAGGGCAAAGTCCGCCTCTACGACGACGGCGTGTTTCCCACGAAATCCGGCAAGGCCCAGTTCGTCGCCACCGAGCACCGGCCGACCGCGGAAGAAGTGAACGCCCGCTTCCCGCTTCGCCTCACCACCGGCCGCCTGCGCGACCAGTGGCACGGCATGAGCCGCACCGGTCTCACCGCACGCCTGTACGCACACGAAGGCGAGCCGCTGCTGCACCTGAATCCGGCGGACATCGAGCGCCGCGGCATGAAGGATGGCGAACTCGCCCGCGTGAAAAGCCGGCGCGGCGACATCGTCATCAAGGTGATGGCCACCGACACCGTCCGCCCGGGGCAGGCCTTCCTGCCGATGCACTGGGGCGCCAACGCCATGAGCGGCTTCGGCATCAACACCCTGACGGTGCCGGACTTCGACCCCTATTCCAAGCAGCCGGAACTCAAGCACGCGGCCGTGCAGGTGGAAAAGTACAAGGCCACCCAGCACATGGTGGCGCTGGGCGTGCCCGGCGACAACGCGCTGGCCACACTGGAGGCACTGCGCCCCGCCCTGGCGGCCTTGCCGCAGGGCAGCCTCACGCTGGCCGGCCGCGACAGGCCGGTGGTGGTGCTTCGCGCCGAGGCGGACCAGCTTTCCACCGAATTGCTGGAACAGGTGGACGCCGCCCTGGCCCTGGACGACGACACCCAGGTGCTGAGCTACCGCGACCAGCGGCGGGACATCGGCAAGCGCGCAAGGCTGGACGGCGACAAGCTGGCCGCCGTACGCCTCACCGGGGAAACCCGGGCCGCCGGCTGGCTGCAGAACATGGTGATCAGCGAAGACAGTGCGACCGAAGCGCGCAAATGGCTGCTCGCGCCCCTGTCCGAACCGCCGGGCGGTGCCCAGGCTCGTGGCAAGGTGGTCTGCAACTGTTTCGACGTGTCGGAGACCGACATCCTCGCCGGCTTCAAGGGCGGGGAATCGCTGGAGCAGGTTCAGGGGCGCCTGAAATGCGGCACGAACTGCGGCTCCTGCATCCCGGAACTGAAGCGGCTGGCGGCAAGTTGCAAGGTCTAGCGCCGCTTGTCAGGCAACCCCCGACGTTCGTATCAATTTTCACGTTTTTGACAATAACCCGGGCAGTAGATCGACGCCTGTGTGGCAACATAATCCCGGTAGTCTCGGGGTAAATCCCCGGCAAAGGGTCGCCGGGCAGTGCCAGGCGCCCTCCAGACAATGGAGATCCCACACATGCGACGCCTGCTTACCGCCGCCCTGCTGCTCTGCCTCGGCATCCACGCCGCCCATGCCGCGACCCCGCTCAAGGGCTGGGTGCTGGAAAACAACGAGTACCCCAACCACCAGGGCCTGATCCACTTCTTCCAGGTCCTGCAGCAGAAGACCAACAACAAGTACAGCGGCCAGGTGCTGTGGCGCCAGGACCTCGGCAACCAGAAGGAAGTCCTGCCGAAGTTCAAGAAGGGTGAGCTGGACCTCGCCATCATCAGCAACGCCGGCCTGGCCGAAGCGGTGCCGGAAATGGAAGTGATGTCCCTGCCCTTCCTGTTCCGCGACCAGAACCACATGATGCAGGTGCTGGACGGCGAGATCGGCGACAGCCTGCGCAAGTCGCTGGAAGCCAAGGGCTTCACCGTGCTGGCCTGGTACAACGGCGGCTCGCGCTCCTTCTACGCCCGCGGCAAGGCCCCGCAGTACGCCTCGGAGTTCGAAGGCAAGCGCATCCGTGTCGCCAACCGCGAGTCCATGATCAACATGGTCAAGGGCCTGGGCGCGCAACCCAGCACGCTGGCCTACGACAAGGTGCAGGCCGCGCTGGACGCCAACGAACTGGACATGGCCGAGAACGACATCGTGTCGTACCTGATCTCGAACCATTACAAGGAAGCGCCCAACTACATCTTCAGCCACCACAACGTGCTGCCCGAGGCCATCGTGGTCTCGACGCAACGCTGGAAGGCGCTGGACGCAGCAGACCGCGAGGCCTTCCAGGCCGCTGCGAAAGAGTCGGCCACCCACATGCGCCGCCTGCGCGCCGAGAAGGAAGCGGCGGCCAAGACCGCGCTGGAGAAGCAGGGCGTTAAGTTCTACGAGCTGAAGAACCCGCTGAACTTCGTGTCGCGTATGAAGACCACCTACGCACCGGTGGTGGCCAACGAGGCATCCACGGCGCTCATGTTCCGCATCGTCACGCAGTCGCCGTCCAAAGCCGCGCCCTGACGCTGGCGCATGGCAGTCCCGTGAAAACGGCGCCTCGAGGCGCCGTTTTTGTTTATGTGCGCACTTTTTCTTCGCTTGTTCCTGCGTCTGTTCCTGCGTCTGTTCCTGCGTCTGTTCCTGCGTCTGTTCCTGCGCTTGTTTCCACGCCTCTTTCGGCGCCTGCTTCTGGACCCGTTCCGCTTGCTGCCTCGGCAGCCTCCTCGCGCTGCTGCAAGGTCCACAGGCGTGCGTAGGCGCCGCCCGCCATCACCAGTGCATCGTGCGTCCCGCGCTCGATGATGCGCCCGGCTTCCATCACGAGGATTTCGTCGGCGTGCATCACGGTCGACAGCCGGTGCGCAATCACCAGCGCCGTGCGACCGCGCGCGGCGGCCTCCAGCTGGGCCTGGATGGCCTTCTCGGTATGCGAATCCAGTGCCGACGTCGCTTCGTCGAAGATCAGGATCGGCGGATTCTTCAGCAAGGCGCGCGCAATCGCCACGCGTTGCTTCTCGCCACCGGAGAGCTTGAGGCCGCGCTCACCCACCTTGGTGTCGTAACCATCCGGCAGGCGCGCGATGAAGCCATCCAGTTGCGCCGCACGCGCCGCGGCCTCCACTTCCTCGCGGCCCGCCTCCGGGCGGCCGTAGAGGATGTTGTAGTAGATGCTGTCGTTGAACAGCACGGTGTCCTGCGGCACGATGCCGACCGCCCTGCGCAGGCTGTCCTGGGTGAGCCCGCGGATGTCCTGCCCGTTGATGCGTACCGCCCCGCCGCTCACGTCGTAGAAGCGGTAGATCAAGCGCGCCAGCGTGGACTTGCCGGCGCCGGACTGGCCGACCACCGCCACGGTGCTGCCCGGCGGCACGCTGAAGCTCACCCCTTCCAGCACGGGCCGGCGCGGATCGTAGGCGAAGTCCACCGCGTCGAAGCTCAGGGTGGCGGCGCCCGCCGGCAACGCCACCGCATCGGGCGAATCCGCGACTTCGCGCTCGGTATGCAGCAGGCCGAACATGCGTTCGATGTCGGTCAGCGACTGGCGGATCTCGCGATACAGCACGCCGAGGAAGTTCAGCGGGATGTAGAGCTGGATCATGAAGGCGTTGACCAGCACGATGTCGCCGATGCTCATGCTGCCGCGTGCCACGCCATCGGCTGCCAGCCACATCATGGCGGTGACGCCCAGCGCGATGATCAGCGCCTGCCCGGTGTTGAGTGCCGACAGCGAATACTGGTTGCGGATCTGCGCGTCGATGTAGCGGTGGAGCTGCTCGTCGTAGCGCCGCGCCTCGAAGCCTTCGTTGTTGAAGTACTTGACCGTCTCGTAGTTCAGCAGGCTGTCGATGGCCCGCGAGTTGGCCGCCGAATCCAGTTCGTTGGCCTGCCGGCGCAGCGCCGTGCGCCAGTTGGTCACGACCACCGTGAACACGATGTAGAACGTGAGCGTCACCGCGGTGATCAGCGCGAAGCGCACGTCGTAGTTCTTCAGCAGGATGCCGACGACCAGCGCGATCTCCACCAGCGTCGGCAGGATGCTGTACAGCGTGTAGCTGATCAGCGTGCCGATGCTGCGCGTGCCGCGCTCGATGTCACGCGTCAGCCCACCCGTCTGCCGCTCCAGGTGGAAGCGCAGCGACAGTGCGTGCAGGTGGCGGAACACCTCCAGCGAGATGTTGCGTACCGCCTGCTGCGTCACCCGCGCGAACAGGATCTCGCGCAACTCTGTGAAGGCCGAGGTGGAGAAGCGCAGCACGCCGTAGATCAGCAGCAGTGCCGCCGGCACCATGATGAGCGCCTGCTCCCGCGTGACGCCGAGGCTGTCGATGACGTGCTTGAAGACGATGGGCACGCTGACGTTCGCCACCTTGGCAGCAATCAGGCACACCAGCGCCAGCGACACCCGGCCGCGCCAGGCCCACAGGTAGGGCAGCAGGGACTTGATGGTGGCCCAGGCGTGCAGCTCGCCGGTGGCGGCTGCGGGCAACGGTGAAGCGCGGCGCATGTTCGGGATGTTCTTTCTGCTGTTGTTCTTCAGGCCTGCCCGGCAACCAACCCGGCCGTGGCGAACGGCGTAGCATCTGCGCATGCGCCCACCGACACGAACCGGCAATCTGGTTTCGCCGCTACCTGCCCCCGGCTCCGAAGAGCATTTCGACACCCTGCTGGCGCGGCCCGGCCTGCGGCTGGAGCGGATTGTCTCGCACCTTCACGCCAGCCCGCCCGGCTTCTGGTACGAGCAGGCCGACGACGAATGGGTCCTGCTTGTCCAGGGTGAAGCGGAACTGGCTTTCGACGATGGCAAGGTGCTCGCGCTGCGCGCCGGCGACCATGTGACGATTCCCGCCGGCTGTCGCCACCGCGTCGCGCGCACCGGGCGCGACACCGTCTGGCTGGCGCTGCACGTCACGCCGGAGGCGACGGCACCCGACTCATAACTGCGGCAGCCGCTTCTCCATGCGGAAGCGCCGGAAACTCACGCCCTCGCGCTCCACCTGCTCCTCCGCCTTCACCACGAAGCCCAGCTTCAGCAGCATCGGTTGCGCGACAAGGCTGGCATCCACGGTCATCACCGCCGCGCCCATCGCCGCCGCCAGGAAGTAGCAATCCTCCAGCAGCGCGGTCGCCACGCCACGGCGGCCGGCACGCGGCGCGACGTACAGCAGGTGCAGGTGCCCCGGCAGGTTGACCTGCGCAAATCCGCAGATGCCGTCGGCATCCTCAGCAACCCGCACCCAGCCTTCGCCGAGCGTCGTGGCGAAAGCAACCTCGTCCTCGGCAAACCGCGCCCATGCTGCGGTCTGCGTCGCATCGTAGGCGGCCGCGGCGGTAACCTGCACGGCCTGCCGGTAGATCGCGGCCAGCGACGCGGCGTCCGCCGGACGATAGTCGCGCAGGGTCACGCCATCCGGCCCTGTCGGCTCGACAGCCTCGTCA
Organism: Uliginosibacterium sp. H1; assembly: GCF_036017065.1. NCBI lineage: Bacteria > Pseudomonadati > Pseudomonadota > Betaproteobacteria > Rhodocyclales > Zoogloeaceae > Uliginosibacterium > Uliginosibacterium sp. H1. Next base: position 1,397,821 of record NZ_JAYXHR010000002.1, on the reverse strand, counting down.
AACTCAGAGGACATAGCGCGCCAGGTCTTCCTTCTCGGCCAGCACGCCCAGGCGACCATCGACGTAGGCCGCATCGATCTGCACCGTGCCAAGCCCCGGTTGCCCGGCATCGAAGGCGATCTCCTCCAGCAACTTCTCCATCACGGTGTAGAGGCGGCGCGCACCGATGTTCTCGGTCTTCTCGTTCACCTGGAAGGCGATCTCGGCGAGGCGACGCACACCTTCCGGGCGGAAATCGAGCTTCACGCCATCGGTGCCGATCAGTGCCTCGTACTGGCGCGTCAGGCAGGCGTCCGTGCTGGTGAGGATGCGCTCGAAGTCGTCCACCGACAGCGAATCGAGTTCGACACGGATCGGGAAACGCCCCTGCAGTTCCGGGATGAGGTCCGATGGACGCGCCAGATGGAAGGCCCCGCTGGCGATGAACAGGATGTGATCGGTGCGCACCATGCCGTACTTGGTGCTGACCGTCGTTCCTTCTACCAGCGGCAGCAAGTCGCGCTGCACGCCCTGTCGCGACACGTCGGCACCGTGGGAGTCGGAGCGGGTCGTCACCTTGTCGATCTCGTCGATGAAGACGATGCCGTTCTGCTCCACCGCGGTGATCGCTTCGGCCTTGATCTCCTCATCGTTGACGAGGCGGCCGGCCTCTTCTTCCGCCAGCAGCTTCAGCGCCTCGGCGATCTTCAGCTTGCGCGACTTCTTGCGGCCCTGGCCGAGGTTCTGGAACATGCCCTGCAGTTGCTGGCCGAGGTCCTCCATGCCGGGCGGCGTCATGATCTCGGCATTCATGGCGGGCAACGCCAGTTCGATCTCGACCTCCTTGTCGTCGAGTTCGCCCTCGCGCAGTTTCTTGCGGAATTTCTGCCGGGTGGCGGAATCGTCGCTGCTCGGCTCCGCCGCGGCGAAACCCACGGGGCGCGCAGGCGGTAGCAGCACATCGAGGATACGGTCCTCGGCGGCGTCCATGGCGCGGTCACGCACACGGCGCGTCGCCTGCGCGCGGGCATCCTTCACCGCCACTTCGGCAAGGTCGCGGATGATGGTGTCGACATCCCGGCCGACGTAACCGACCTCGGTGAACTTGGTGGCCTCCACCTTGATGAAGGGAGCGTTCGCCAGCCTGGCGAGGCGGCGCGCGATCTCCGTCTTGCCCACGCCGGTGGGGCCGATCATCAGGATGTTCTTCGGGGTGATCTCGGTGCGCAGCGGCTCGGCCACCTGCGCACGGCGCCAGCGGTTGCGCAGCGCGATAGCCACCGCGCGCTTGGCCTGATGCTGGCCGACGATGTGCTTGTCGAGTTCGGAGACGATCTCCGCGGGCGTCATGTTCATGCTGGTTCCGTAATGCGAGGGACGAGCGCCGGGCAGGCCGCGGCACTCAGTCCAGGGTTTCGATGGTGTGGCTCTGGTTGGTGTAGATGCACAGGTCGCCGGCGATGCTCAGCGCCTTCTTGACCACATCGGCCGGCGCCAGCTCGGTGTTGTCGATGAGCGCCTTGGCCGCCGCCTGCGCGTACGCGCCACCGCTGCCGATGGCGACGATGCCCTGCTCGGGTTCCAGCACGTCACCGTTGCCGGTGATGATCAGCGAATGATCGCGATCGGCCACCGCCAGCATCGCCTCCAGGCGCCGCAACATGCGGTCGGTACGCCAGTCCTTGGCGAGTTCGACCGCGCTGCGCAGCAGGTGACCCTGGTGCTTTTCCAGCTTGCCTTCGAAACGTTCGAAGAGGGTGAAGGCGTCCGCCGTACCGCCGGCAAAACCGGCGAGGATGCGTTCCTGGTACAGGCGGCGCACCTTGCGCGCACTGGCCTTGACGACGATGTTGCCCAGCGTGACCTGGCCGTCACCGCCCAGGGCGACGATGTTGCCGCGGCGGACGGAGAGGATGGTAGTGCCGTGGTACTGCTCCATGAGGGACTCTCCGGAAAGGAACACTGTGGCCGACCATTGAAAGCCGGCGCGAGTTCAGAGAGATGGAGGCAGTGCGGCGGATTTCAAGCCGCCCGCGCGACATGCGCGCGTATGGCACGCCGGAGGAGGCTGGCTCAGCCCTGCTTGCGGGCTTCGATCTGCGCCACCTGGTCGATGCCCATGACGCGCATCAGCGCCGCCACCATCGCATTCGGGTGGTAGATCACGGTCAGCTTGCCTTGTCCCTGCAGCTGGGCGAGCTGATTGAACAGGCCGCCGGCGCTCACGAACTCAAGGCGACGCAAACGCTTGGCATCGATCTCGATACGGGTGCGCTGCGAGGCGAACACCGCCAGCTTGCGCAGCGCCTCCGGCTGGGCGCCACCGACTTCGCCCTCCAGCACGAAGCGGTCGCCCTCCTCTTCGATCGGCACGAGGCTGAGCCCGCCCGTTTCCACGGCCGGGTCCGGCTCGGGTGCGACCACCACGGGCGGTTCATAGGAGGGCGGCGACTCCTCGAAGCTGACGGCGAAGTTCACCGCCATGTCTTCGAACGCCGCCTCGTCTCCCAGTTGCTGCAGCAGGTCCAGCGCCAGAAGCCAGTAATCCCGGCCTTCGCGCTCGCCCACCTTCAGCTTGGGCAGCACCAGGCCCAGCGCATGCCGGGCGCCGAGCAAGACGACGGCGACCTTCTGGCGCTTGAGGCTGGCCAGCGTTTCGGCCAGCAATTGCGCGCCGGTGTCGTCGACGCCCTTGAGCTTGCCGAGATCCACCCGCAACTTGCCGGACTTGGCGCCGATGCGCACGAGCTGGTCGAACTGGGTCCTGGCGTTGCCGGACAGCGTGCCGGTGAGGTTCACCGACGGCCCGGCGTCCTTGCTGGGGCCCTTGGCGACCGGTTGATCCTGGTCCCACACCGGTGGCGACATCTCGTACTGCTGGGCGAAGGCCACGCCGCGTTCCTCGAAGGGCTGGCGGTTGCCGGTCAGGCGGTAGAGGTCGAAGAGCATCTGCCACAGCACTTCCGAGGCGTGGCCACCGGAAGCGTCGATGGCGGCCTCAAGCACCGCACAGGCGCCATCGTCGCTGGCATTGGCAAACAGGATGGCTGCCTCTTCCACCGCCGCGCTGTCGTTGGAGTTGCCTTCGGAAACATGGATCTTGCCCGCCGCGACCTGCAACGCGCGGCCATCGCCGAGATGGGTGAACTCCAGCGTGGACGTGGTTTCCAGCCGCTGGTCGGCGTGATCGCCTTTACCGCGTGCATCCGCATCCCGATCGTTGCCGGAAGGCTTCTTGCCAAAGAAGGACGATAAAACCATCTCAGGAGAGATCCAGGAAAGTGCACCTGACCGCGGCGCACGGCCAGGTCGGCTGATCGGGTGAAGTCGTTCGGACAGCGTTCCGGCTGGCCGGTTCGATTCCGCACTGCAGCAAGTTTAAATCCGATCAAGCGCGGCGCACAGTCAGGAATGGCCCGTAGCGCGCACCAAGGCACAGCGGTCGGCTACCGCGATGCCGGTTGCTGCCCGACCGACTGGCCAGGCAGCGGACAACAATCAGTCGGCGTACAGCTTCTGCATGCGCTCGCGACGCGACTGTGCTTCCACCGACAGCGTCGCGGTGGGACGCGCGAGGAGGCGGGCCAGGCCGATCGGCTCGCCGGTTTCCTCGCAGTAGCCGTAGGACGACTCCGTGATACGGGCCAGCGCCTGATCGATCTTCTTCAGCAGCTTGCGCTCGCGGTCACGGGTGCGCAGCTCCAGAGCGTGCTCTTCTTCGACGGTAGCGCGGTCGGCCGGATCGGCCACGGCTTCCTGCTCGCGCATGTGCTCGACGGTTTCGTCGACTTTGCGCTGCAATTCGTCGCGCATGGCCAGCAGGCGCTCGCGGAAGAAAGCCAGTTGCTGCTCATTCATGTAGGCGTCTTCCGGCATGGCCAAAAGCTTGGCTTCGGTCAGCGACATGGACACGTCTCCCATCTCAAATCAGTGAGTTTCCTGCAACCACCTACGGGCGGGCGGCTGCGCCAAGACCCGGCATTCTGCCCCAGCTTCGCCAAGAATCACAGTGGCCGACGACGACGGAACGGGCAGAGTGGCGAGCCCGGCGCCAGCTTCGGGTACGCAAAGGTACAATACCCACGTGAGCCTGACCGATACTTACGACACGCCCGCGCCCATTCCTGAGCCTTCCGGGCCGTCAGCGGCCACCATCTCCCATCCTGCAGACCTGTTGTTGAGGGTCTATTACGAGGATACCGACGCGGCCGGGGTGGTGTATTACGCAAACTACCTACGTTTCTGCGAGCGCGCCCGCACCGAATGGCTGCGCGCACTCGGCTTTTCCCAGCAGGCGATGTTCGCCAGCGAAGGACTGGCTTTCGTGGTGACGCGGATGGAAGCCGACTACCTTCGCGGCGCGGAACTCGATGACTGGCTACGGGTCGCAAGCGAGGTCGCCGCCAGCGGTCGCGCCAGCCTGGTTTTCCGGCAACGCGTGTGGCGCGGGGAAACGCTGCTGTTCGACAGCCGAGTGACGATCGCCTGTGTCGACATGACCAGCAAGCGCCCGCGACGCCTGCCTGCCGCCCTGGCGGACCTGCTGCCCTCCCGCCTCCCGCGCCCTTCGGACAACAACCCTTCCGACAACGACACCTCCACGGAACCTGCATGAACATCACCCAAGATCTTTCCATCCTGAGCCTGATCGCCGAGGCCAGCATCGTCGTGAAGGCGGTGATGGGCATGCTGCTGCTCGTCTCCGTGATGTCCTGGTACTGGATCTTCCGCAAGGGTTTCGCGATCCGTCAGGCGCGCGGCAGGACCGCCGAGTTCGAACACGCCTTCTGGAGCGGTGGCGATCTCGCCGCCCTGCTGCGCATGACCAGCAACGACCGCGCCGCCGCCGGGCCGCTGGCCCGCATCTTCGACGCCGGCTACCGCGAGTTCTCCAAGCTGCGGGGCCAGCCGGGGCTGGAGGCCTCGGACATCATCAACGGCTCGCGTCGCGCCATGCGCGCCACGTTCCAGCGCGAGATCGACGACCTGGAGGCGCACCTCGCCTTCCTGGCCTCGGTAGGTTCGGTCAGCCCCTACGTTGGCCTGTTCGGCACGGTGTGGGGGATCATGAATGCCTTCCGCGGCCTGTCGAACATGAGCTCGGCCACGCTGTCGCACGTGGCGCCGGGCATCGCAGAGGCACTGGTGGCCACCGCCATCGGCCTGTTCGCCGCCATCCCGGCGGTGGTGGCCTATAACCGCTTCGCCCACGACATCGACCGCCTCTCGATCCGCTTCGAGAGCTTCATGGAAGAGTTCTCCAACATCCTGCAGCGGCAGTTGCGCTGAGCGGACTCAGAGGAAGGAGTACGCCCATGCGGCAACGCAAGCTGATGAACCAGATCAACGTCGTGCCTTACATCGACGTCATGCTGGTACTGCTGGTGATCTTCATGGTGACCGCCACGATGCTGCCCACCGGCACGGTGGACCTGCCCAGCGTGGCAAAGGCCTCGCAGGTCAAGAAACCACCGCTGGAGATCGAGGTCCGCGCCGACAACGACCTGTCGCTGCGCGACCGCAGCAACGACACGCCGGCCCGCCGCGTGAACGAGAGCGAGCTGGTGGACGCCCTGCGCACGGCCCAGGCGGCCGACCCGGAACGTCCCGTCGTCATCGCCGCCGCCAAGAGCGTGCGCTATGAGTCGGTCATGAAGGTCATGGACCTGCTCCAGCGCAACAACGTGCAGAAAGTGGGCCTGCTGGTACAGCCGGCCGCCAAGTAAACGAGCATGAACCATGTATACGAACGGCCGGAAGAACCCGGCAAGTTCGCATCCCTCGCCCTCGCGGTACTGATCCACGGCCTGCTGGCCTTCGTGCTGTTCTTCGGCGTGCAGTGGCAACGTCGCCCGGCCGAGTCCTACGAGGTGGAACTGGTGCGCCCGGTCGCGGCACCACCGGTGCAGGCGCCCCCTCCTCCGCCGCGCGAAGAGCCGCCACCGGCGCCCACCCCGCCGCGCGCCCAGCCGCCGGAGCCACCGCCCCCCGCCAAACCGGACATCGAGCTGCCGACGCCCAAGCCCCCCCCCAAGCCGAAGCCTGAACCAAAGCCCGAGCCGAAGCCGGAACCCAAGCCGGTGCCCAAGCCCGAGCCAAAGAAACCCGAGCCCAAGCCGGAGCCGAAGAAGGCCGAGCCAGACCCGACCGACCGCATGCGCCAGCTGATGGAACGGGACAGCGAACGCCGCCGCATGGAAGACCTGATGCAGCGCGACCAGGCCCGCACGACGTCCAACACACCGGCATCGAGCTCGCGCGCGCCGGGCTGGGAAGCGCTGATCCGCAACAAGGTGCGTGGCAACATTCCCACCACGCTATGCAACATAGGCGGACGCCCCAAGGCTGAGTTCGAACTGGAACTTCTGCCGGACGGCTCGCTCAATGGCAAACCACGGCTAAGTCGCAGTTCCGGAAATGCGGCCCTGGATGCCGCCATAGAACGGGCTATCGACAAATCCAACCCACTGCCCCTGCCACCGAAGGGGGAAGTTTTCCAGCGTCAACTCAGGCTGGTTTTCGATCCGCTCGATGGCTGCTGACCACATATAATCCGCCGATGATTTTCCGACGTCTCTGTTTCTTCGTCCTGCTGCTCGTAGCGCCCGGCGTGGCGCTGGCGCAACTTACCATCGAGATTTCCGGCGCAGGAGCCAAGCGCATCCCGGTGGCCATTGCCAACTTCGATGGCGAATCGCAGGTCCCGCAGTCCCTCACCGAGGTGATCCGCGCCGACCTCAACCGCAGCGGCCTGTTCCAGCTCATCGAGGCAGGCCCGCAGCCGGTGCCGGAAAATGTCGCGCCGGATTACGCAGGCTGGCGCGGCCGTGGTGCGGACGCGCTGCTGTACGGCAGCCTCGTACGCCGCCCGGATGGTTCGCTGGACGCCCGCTTCCTGCTGGTGGACATCGTCAAGCAGGCACGCCTCACCGGCCTGTCGATCAATTTCCGACCGGAGTACGGCCGCGCCACCGCGCACCGCATCGCCGACATCGTCTATGAGCAACTGCTCGGCGAGCCCGGCATCTTCTCCACGCGCATCGCTTACGTGCTGAAGGCCGGCGGTCGCTACCGCCTGCAGGTCGCCGATGCCGACGGCTTCAACCCGCAGGACGCGCTGATTTCCAGCGAGCCGATCATTTCTCCGCGCTGGTCACCGGATGGCAGCAAGCTGGCCTTCGTGTCCTTCGAGCTGAAGAAGCCGATCGTCTACGTCATGGACCTCGCCACCGCGCGCCGCACGGTGGTGGCCAACTACAAGGGTTCCAATTCCGCACCCGCCTGGTCGCCGGATGGCCGCCAGCTCGCCGTCGTGCTGACCAAGGACGGCCTGTCGCAGATCTATGTCATGAACGCGGACGGCAGCAACCTGCGCCGCCTCATGCAGTCGCCGGGCATCGACACCGAGCCAGTATTCGCCCCCGATGGCCAGTCGATCTACTTCACGTCCGACCGCGGCGGCCAGCCGCAGACCTACAAGGTGCCGGTCTCCGGCGGAGCGGCCCAGCGCGTCACCTTCAGCGGGAACTACAACGTCAGTCCGCGCATCTCAGCGGACGGCAAGTATCTGGCCGTCATCACCCGCGGTGACGGCGGCTTCCAGCTTGCCGTGCAGGATCTCGCCACCAGCCAGGTGCAGATCCTCACCACTTCGTCGAAAGACGAATCCCCAAGTTTTGCCCCGAACGGTCGATACCTGCTGTACGCGACCGATGCGGGCGGCCGTGGCGTACTGAGCGTCAGCTCACGCGATGGCCAGATCAAACAACGCCTTAGCCAGCAACAGGGCGATGTACGGGAGCCCGCATGGGGTCCGTTTAACAGGTAATATTCAGGGCCGTCTTCAGGGGACCGCGTGGTCCCTGGCCTCGAAACTCATCACATTGAGGGAGATAACACAATGCGCAGTCACCTGATCCTGAGTCTGATCGCCGCCGCAACCATGGCTGCTTGCAGCAGCACGCCCGAGACCAAGCCGGCCCCGGCCCCTGCCGCTCCGGCCCCCGCCGCCGCTCCGGCCGCGCCCGCTGCCAAGCCGGCTCCGGCTCCTGCTGCCAAGGTTGATCCGTACGATCCGTCCCAGCTCAACAACCCGGCGAGCCTGCTGTCCAAGCGCAGCGTCTTCTTCGCCTATGACAAGTTCGATGTCAGTGAAGACTACCAGCCGCTGGTGGTGACCCACGCGCTGTTCCTGACCAAGAACCCGTCCTACAAGATCGTGATTCAGGGCAACGCCGACGAGCGCGGCTCCAGCGAGTACAACCTGGCTCTGGGCCAGAAGCGCGCTGACGCCGTCAAGGCTGGCCTGGTCGCCCTAGGCGTGTCCGCCGGCCAGATCGAGACGATCAGCTTCGGCAAGGAAAAGCCGCGTAACACCGGTAGCGACGAAGTGGCATGGGCTGAAAACCGCCGCGCCGACATCGTCTACCAAGGCAAGTAAGCATGCATGAGCGCAACATCCGGCGGCTGACCATCGCCGCCTTGTGTTGCCTCGCAACTTTGAACGGGCCCGCGCAAGCGGGCCTGTTTGATGATGACGAGGCACGTCGTCGTATCGAGTCCCTGCAGCAGGACATGAACACCCGCCTGCAGGATCAGGACGCACGCCTCAAGAAACTCGAAGCACTCCTGAACACGCAGCTGTCGCTGGTGAACCAGCTGGAGGCGATCCGCCAGGAGATTGCCAACATCCGCGGGCAACTGGAGGTCCAGGCCAACAACATCGGCCAGACCCAGAAACGCCAGCAGGATTTCTACGTCGATCTCGACAACCGTCTGCGCAAGCTGGAAACCATCGCGCAGCCGCCTGCGGCAGCGCCGGCAGCCTCCGCCCCGGTGGCGGGCACCGAGGCCCAGGACTACGAGGCCGGGCTCAACGCGCTGAAAGCCGGCAAGAACATCGATGCCGCGGTGAACCTCAAGACGTTCATCCGCAACTATCCCAAGAGCAGCTACCTGCCCAGCGCGAATTTCTGGCTGGCTGCGACCTATGCGCAACTGAAGGACTCCGCATCCGCCCGCGATACCTACGCGAAGATGGCAGAGACCTGGCCGGACGATCCGCTGGCGCCTGATGCCTTGCTCGGCCAGGCCGACGCGCAGCAGGCACTGAAGGAGACGCGCGGCGCCCGCACCACGCTGGAAACGCTGGTGGCGAAGTATCCGAACAGCGACGCGGCCAAGACCGCCCGCAGCCGCCTCGGCAAGAAGTGAACACCGCCGCAAGCGCGGCCGCCGCTCCGACGGCGACAATCCGGCTGCGCATCTCCGAGATCTTCTTTTCCCTGCAGGGTGAAACCTCCCGCGCAGGGCTGCCGACGGTGTTCGTCCGCCTGACCGGTTGCCCGCTGCGCTGCCGCTGGTGCGATACCGAGTACGCATTCACCGGCGGCCAGTACATGCTGCTGGACGAGATCCTCGCCGAGGTCGCCCGCCACGGCACGCCCTATGTCTGCGTAACCGGCGGCGAGCCGCTGGCCCAGCGCGATTGTCTTGGCCTGCTCATCGCGCTGTGCGACGCCGGCTATTCCGTCTCGCTGGAAACCAGTGGCGCGCTGGACATCGCGGGCGTGGATGCGCGCGTGTCGCGCATCATGGACCTGAAGGCGCCGGGATCTGCCGAGGCGGACAAGAACCGCTGGGAAAACGTGCCGCTGCTGAACGCCCGCGACGAGCTGAAGCTGGTGATCGCCGACGAGGCGGACTACCTGTGGGCGCGTGACGTGATTGCGCAACACCGGCTCACCGAGCGTTGCCCGGTACTGCTGTCACCGGTGCAGGGCGAGCTCAACCCGCAGGACCTGGCCGCCTGGGTGCTGCGCGACAAGCTGGCGGTGCGCATGCAGTTGCAGATGCACAAGGTGATCTGGGGCAACATGCGCGGCGTGTAATCGCCCCTGCCAAACCCCGCGGACATCGCCGTCCGCAGAAACTCCTCCAGCCCGGAGCCCGCATGATCCAGATGTCGTTCGCATCGCTCGTCGAGACCCCTGCGGATGCCTGGGTGTTCGGTTTCCTCGGCGACGATCTCATCATCGGCCACGATGGCCTTCTGCCACCGGCAGGCGCCCTCGGCACGCTGCCGCAAGCCAGCAGCTTCGGCATCGCCGACGCCGACGGCCGCGCCTGCATTGCGCAGCAGTGGCCGGCCGACACCGTGCTGCCGGCCGGCCTTGGCGTCACCAGCCTGCGTGCCGCATACGAACACCTGCCTCCGCCGCTGTATCGACTGGCGACCCGCGCCAAGTTGCTCAACACCTGGGACCGCCAGCATCGCTACTGCGGCGCATGTGGCACGGCGACGGAACTGCTCGCCCACGAGGCCGCCAGGCGCTGCCCGGCCTGCGGACTGGTGGCCTATCCGCGCCTGTCACCTGCCGTGATGGTGCTGATCCATCGCGGTGACGACATCCTGCTGGCGCGGTCGCCGCACTTCAAGCCCGGGGTCTACAGCGCGCTGGCCGGCTTCGTCGAGGCGGGCGAGGATGCGGAGGAGTGCATCCATCGCGAGGTCATGGAAGAAGTCGGCGTGTCGGTAGGCAACCTGCGCTGGTTCAGCAGCCAGAGCTGGCCCTTCCCGCATTCGCTGATGCTGGCCTTCCATGCCGACTACGCGGGTGGCGACATCCGGCCACAACCCGGCGAGATCGAGGACGCGCTGTGGGTCAGCAAGCAGGCGCTGCGCGAAGGACGTGCCGATGTCCTGCTGCCCAGCCCGGTGAGCATCGCCCACCGCCTGATCCATCACGCACTCGACTGATCGCCATGGAAAAGAGCGACAGTCCGGGCGACATCTCGGGTGACATCCGGACGACACTCGAAACATTACCCCGGGCATGAACAAGGCCATGAACTGGATTCCCCCGCTGGACCTCGCACCCCGTCGCGCAGCCGCGGTGTGGCGCCGCAACTTCAAGGTGTGGCGCCGCCTGGCCATTCCCTCGCTGCTCGGCAACCTGGCCGATCCGCTGATCTACCTGCTGGGCCTCGGTTTCGGCCTCGGCGCCCTGCTGCCGGATGTCGGCGGCGTCAGCTACATCACCTTCCTGGCGACCGGCACCGTGGCCTTCTCCACCATGAACGCAGCGACCTTCGAGGCGTTGTATTCGGGCTTCGCGCGCATGCACCAGCAGAAGACCTGGGAGACCATCATGAACGGGCCGATGTCGCTGGACGACGTGATGGTCGGCGAGCTGATGTGGGCGGCCACCAAGTCCCTGTTCTCCGGCGGCGCGATCCTGCTGGTCATCGCCGCCTGTGGCCTGGTGAGCTGGCAGGCAGCCATCGCGGCACTGCCGTTGGTGCTGCTCACCGGCTTCTGTTTCGCCGGCCTCGGCTACATCGCCACCGCGCTGGCGCCGGGCTATGACTTCTTCATGTACTGGTTCACCTTGTTCATCAGCCCGATGGCGATGCTGTCCGGCGTCTTCTTCCCGCTCGACCAGTTGCCCACGGCGCTACGCCTGGTCACCGACTGGCTGCCGCTGTCACACGCCATCGCCCTGATGCGACCCTTGCTGCTGGGTGAAGCGATCGCGCAGCCCGTACTGCATCTGGCCGCGCTGGCAGCCTACGGCCTGGCGGGCTTCGCAGTGGCGCGCGCGCTGATGCGCCGTCGCCTGCTGCGCTGAAGCATCCAGATTCCGGCCCGCGCGCCGATAAACCGGGCACCCGCGTCCCCGGGCTTCCACTATGCCGCCGACATTGCGCCAAGACGACAGCACGCAGCTTTCCTGGTTGTTCGACGACCAGGGAGAGCGTCTCGTCGTCCTGACCACCAATCTCCTGGCCGCCCTGATCGTGCCGCTGGTGATCTTCGGCTTCTGGCTGGAGAGCGTGCAGATCGGATGGCGCTGGCAGATCATCGTCACCGGCCTGGCCACCGCCGCCCTGGCGCGCGGCCTGTTGCGCTTACGCCATCCCAGGGCCGCCGTGCACTGCCTGCTGTGGGGGCTGTGGGCCGCGGTGTCGCTGCAGTGCCTGGCGGTGGACGGCATCCGCTCGCCGGCCGCCATCGCCTACCCGCTGATCTTCATCCAGGCCGGCTGGATGCTGGGCCGGCGCAGCACCTGGTTCATGTTCTGCCTGACGCTGACGGTGGTCGCCCTCATGGCGGCCTTCGACACCCGCCTCTACCCGGCGCCGATGCAGCACCCGCTGTCCTCCTACTGGGTCTCCCTCACCGCGGTGGCGGTGATGTGCTGCGCGCTGGCCCTGCACGTGGCCGACAGCTCGCGCCGCCAGTACGCGCAGATCGCGGCGGCCCGCGACGAACTCGACCGGCACCTCAACCAGTTGCAGCGATCGGAGGACAAGTTCGAGAAGCTCTTCCGCCTGATGCCCGTGCCCCTGTCCATTGCGGAACTGGCCGACGGCAGGCTGCTGGATGCCAACGACGCCTGGCTGGCGCTGTGGGGCTACTCGCGTGACGAAGCCATCGGCCACACCGCCGTCGAACTGGGCATCTGGGTGAATCCCGGCGAGCGCCAGAGCTGGATAGAGAACGTGCGACAGGACGGCCACCTGTATGCCTACCAGGTGCGTTTCCAGAACCGTCACGGCGAGCCGCACGACATCCTCACCTACCTGGAAAGGGTGGAGTACGAGGGGCGCGACTGCATCGTCGTCGGCCACGTCGACATCACCGAGCGGCTGCGCGCGGAGGCCGCCATCCAGCGCCTCAACGCCGAGCTGGAGCAACGCGTGGCCGAACGCACCGCGACCCTCACCGAGACCATCGAGACCCTGCGCCATACGCAGGAAGAGCTGATCCACGCCGATCGCCTGGCCTCGCTGGGCGCCATGGTGGCGGGCATCGCGCACGAGCTGAACACCCCCATCGGCAACGCGCTGACGGTGGCCACCACGCTGGAGCACGACACCGGCGAATTCGCCAGCAAGGTGCGCGACAACGCATTGCGACGCTCCGCGCTGGACCGCTACGTCGAGGATTCGCAGAAGGCGTCCACGCTGATCGCCCGCTCGCTGTCGCGCGCTGGCGAGTTGATCCAGAGCTTCAAGCAGGTGGCGGTGGACCAGACCTCGGAGCGTCGCCGCCTGTTCAGCCTGCCGCAGCTGGTCGAGGACCTGGTGGAGACCATCCGCCCCACCCTGCGCCACAGCCAGTGGCGCATCGACACCGAACTGCCGGCGGCGCTGGACATGGACAGCCTGCCCGGGCCGCTGGGCCAGGTCATCAGCAACCTGGTGCACAACGCGGTCATCCACGGCCTCGACGCCACCACAGGAGCAGCAGGCGTCGTGTCGGTGTCGGCCACGCTGCTGGCGGACGACACGGTGGAGCTGCGCGTAGCCGACAACGGGCGCGGCATCTCCACCGAGGTGCTGGGGCGCATCTTCGACCCCTTCTTCACCACCCGCCTGGGGCAGGGCGGTTCCGGGCTGGGCCTGCACATCGTGCATCGCCTGGTGACCACCCTGCTGGGCGGCGACATCCGCGTGGAGTCCGCGCCGGACAAGGGCACACTGTTCATCGTGACGCTGCCGCGCGTCGCGCCCGGGCACTGAAGCCGTCGCAACCCTGCCGCCAGCACTCCCGCCAGAACTCCCTCAAAAAGGAACACCGGACATGCATTCCGACCTGACACCCGGCGACGTCCTGCTGGTGCTGTGCAACACGCCGGACGCCGGCTGTGCGCGTACCATCGCCCGCGCCCTGGTGGAACGACGGCTCGCCGCCTGTGTCAATGTGCTGTCGCCCTGCCAGTCGGTGTATCGCTGGCAAGGGGACATCGAAGAGGCGGAGGAAGTCCCGTTGCTGATCAAGACCACGCGACAAGCCTACCCCGCCCTGGAGACCACCCTGCACGCGCTGCATCCCTACGACACGCCCGAGATCATCGCCCTGCCGCTCGCTGCCGGCCTGCCCGCCTACCTTGGCTGGGTGCAGGCAGAATGCGGGGCCCGGAACCCTGCATCCGGCCCGACGCCCTGAACGCGGCACCCTGACCCCTTCGTTACCGATGAAGCAACTCCTGCAGTCCTGTCTGCTGTCCTTCGCGCTGGCCTGCACGGCGCTCTGCGGCACGGTCGCATCCGCAGCCGATCCCTTGCCGCCCGACCGCGCCTTCCGCCTCAGTGCGCAGGCGATCGACGACCGGCATGTGGAAGTGCGCGTCGCCATCGAGCCGGGTTACTACCTGTACCGCGACAAGTTCCGCTTCACGGCCGCCCCACCGGCCACGGCCGTCGGCACGCCGCAGTACCCGACCGGTGAGTCCCATACCGACGCCTTCTTCGGCACGCAGACCGTGTTCCGCGACGCGCTGCGCGTCGTCCTGCCGGTGGATGCGCCGGTCGGCGAGCCCTTCGAGCTGAAGGTCGTGCACCAGGGCTGTGCCGATCTCGGCGTGTGCTATCCGCCCTCCACCATCCCGGTGAAGCTGTCCATGCTCGGCATGTCGGTGGCACCCGGTGCCAGTGCCGGTGGCCTGAACACCGCGCCGGCCTTTGGCGCACCGGCGCCGATGATGGATACGGCCCCCGCCAACGCCCCTTCCCTGAACAGTGCGGCGCCGTCACCGGAAGCAGGCGTCGCCATCGCACCGCGCTACGAAGATGACAGTGCGCGCGTCGCGCGCCTGCTGCGCGGTGGTGATCTCGGCCTCATCGCGCTGAGCTTCCTCGGCTTCGGCCTGCTGCTGTCCTTCACACCCTGCGTGCTGCCGATGGTGCCCATCCTGTCGGGCATCATCGTCGGCCACGGCGAGGACATCAGCCGCGGCCGCGCCTTCGCGCTGTCGCTGGCCTACGTGCTGGGCATGGCGGCCACCTACACGGTGGCCGGCGTGCTGGCCGGGCTGTCCGGCACGCTGCTGGCCGCCGCCTTCCAGAACATCTGGGTGCTGGCCGCCTTCGCCGCCTTCTTCGTCGTGCTCGCGCTGGGAATGTTCGGCTGGTACGAGTTCCAGTTGCCGACGGCGCTGCAGAGCCGGCTGTCCGGCATCGTCAACAAGCAGGGCGGCTCGCTCGGTGGCTTGGCGGGCATGGGTGCGCTGTCGGCGCTGATCGTCGGCCCCTGCGTGGCTGCGCCACTGGCCGGTGCGCTGCTCTACATCGCGCAGGCCGGCAGCCCGACCATCGGCGGCGCGGCGCTGTTCGCGATGGCCATCGGCATGGGCATCCCGCTGCTGGCCGTCGGCGTCGCCGCCCGCCACTGGCTACCGAAACCGGGGCCGTGGATGGAAGGCGTGAAACGCTTCTTCGGCGTGCTTCTGCTGGCGACCGCCATCTGGCTGGTGGGCCCGGTGTTGCCCGCCATCGTGCCGATGCTGCTGTGGGCGGCTTTGCTGGTGCTGTGCGGCGTGCTGCTGGGCGCCTTCGACGCGCTGAAGCCGCGTGCCGGCACTGCCGCCAAGCTCGGCAAGGGCTTCGGCATCCTCGCCCTGGTAGCCAGCGCCACCCTGCTGGTCGGGGCCCTGTCCGGCTCGCGCGATCCGCTAGCCCCACTGTCCGGTTTGCAGGGCAGCACTGCACAGGCGCATCCACAATTCGAACGCATCAAGACCGTGGCCGATCTGGACGCCCGCCTGCAGGGCGCCAGCCGCCCGGTGATGCTCGATTTCTATGCCGACTGGTGCGTGAGCTGCAAGGAAATGGAGCGCTTCACCTTCGCCGACGCCGCCGTCGCGAAGCAACTGGAAGGCTTCACCCTGCTGCAGGCCGACGTCACTGCCAACGACGACGCCGACCAGGCGCTGCTCAAGCGCTTCGGTCTGTTCGGCCCGCCGGGGATCATCTTCTTCGACGCGCAGGGTCGCGAGGTCGACGGCCTGCGCGTCATCGGTTTCATGGGTGCCACCCGTTTCGGACAGGTGCTGGACGAGGCCACCACCGCCCAGGGAGGCAAGCGATGAGCGACATCCAGCGACTGGGCGTCACCGCCCGCTACGCCGACGCCACGGTGTTCAACGGTTTGCTGCATGCGGTGGAAGTCCCGGCCAGCGAGGACGGCAACATCCACCAACAGACGCGCAGCCTGCTGGCTGCACTGGAAGCCACCCTTCAACGCGCGGGCAGCGACAAGTCGCGCATCCTGATGGCGACCGTCTACCTCACCGACATGGCCGACTACGACGGACTCAACGCGGAATGGGAGGCCTGGTTGCCGGCGGGCTGCGCGCCCGCGCGGGCCTGCGTGAAGGTGGCCGGGCTCGCGCGGCCGGGCTGGCGGGTGGAAGTAGTGGCCATTGCGGCCGTGACCACCGCCGGCTAGAGGTAGAGCACGCCCTCGCCGATGACGACGGCGGTCCCGCCGACACGGATCGCCTCGATGCGGCCATCGCGCTTGTCGGCTTCGATGTAGAGCTGGCTGGGCCGGCCCATCGCCACGCCTTGCCAGATCTCCCACTGGAAGGAACCGTCCAACTGCGGCTCGCGGCGCGCCAGGTAGCCGGCCAGTGCCGCCGCCGCCGCGCCGGTGGCCGGGTCCTCGTAGAAGCCGAAGGACGGCGAAAACACCCGCACGTGATAGCGGTGCGGAATCTGCGGGTCGTTGGCGAACACGCAGATGGAGGCCGCCCAGCTGCGCGAGGCCCACATGTTGTAGCTGACCATGTCGAGCTGCACGAGGCCCAGGCGGTTGTGGTCGGTCAGCGGCACCATGTGGAAAGGCACGCCACAGCTCACCGCATCCGGCCCCTGGCGGTCGTCGCGCACATCTTCCGGCAGCAGGCCGAGGATGCTGGCGTAGGCCTCGGACGAGAGGGAGTCGCCCAGTTCCGGCAGCACCGCTGCGGTGAACTGGCAGAAGGCGGGACGCCCGTCGCGCATCACCACGCGGATCGGCACCGGCCCGACGCCTTCGAGGAATTCGAGGTGATTGTCGCCGTCGCGGAAATCGAAGGCGCCGATATGGGCCAGCACATGCGCCGTGCCGATGGTGGGATGGCCGGCGAACGGCAGCTCCCTGGCCGGCGCGAAGATGCGCACCCTGCAGCCGTTGGCGACCCGCGGCGCACACACGAAGGCGGCTTCGGAGAGGTTCAGCTCGCGGGCGATGCGCTGCATCTGGGCGTCACTGAGGTCGTCGCCCTCGGGAAAAACTGCCAGCGGATTCCCCGCGAAGGCCTGGCCGGTAAATACATCGGCGAGGAAGTATCGGCAGGAGCGGGGGCTGGGGTTCATGGCGGCCAATCTTACTGTGTAATCGTGTAATTCGCTGTCAGCCACAAGCAACTAGCGGACCTCCGGGCGCCGCCCCTACCGCCGGCAGGGCTTTCCGGAAAGGTGTGGAGAGCTGTGCCGCGCAGGCGGCCGCGTCGAACTTCGCGCCCGCGAACGGTTCTTATCCGTGCGGGGACGCCCTCCGTCCCTTAAAATAGCGGGTTCTATTCGCAGAGCCGCGAAAGCACCAGGCCGACCATGCAAGCAGCTCCAGACTTCGCCGCCCCTCACGCCACGCCCGCCGCTTCGCGGTTGCGCGAGATTCCGTACAACTACACCTCGTTCTCCGACCGCGAAATCGTCATTCGCCTGCTCGGCGACGAGGCGTGGGAAGTACTGCAATCCCTGCGCGTCGAGCGCGTGACCGGCCGTTCCGCACGCATGCTGTACGAAGTGCTGGGCGACATCTGGGTGGTGCAACGCAATCCCTACCTGGAAGACGACCTGCTGGACAACCGCGGCCGCCGTGGTGCGCTGATCGCAGCCCTGCGTCATCGCCTGGCCGAAGTCGACAAGCGCCGCGCCGAAACCGAAGGCGCCGATCCGCAGCGCGCGGCCAAGGTCGCGCAGCTGGTGGTCGCCGCCAACAAGGCCGTCGACGCCTTTGCCGCGCACTTCGAGAAGACGTACGACCTGCGCAAGCGTGCCCAGCGCCAGCTCGGCAAGCACACGCGCAAGGACAACATCTGCTTCGACGGCTACGCCCGCGTCTCCCACGTCACCGACGCCACCGACTGGCGCGTCGAGTACCCCTTCGTGGTGCTGTACCCGGACACCGAGGAAGAGATCGGCCACCTGGTGCGCGACTGCATCGAGCTGGGCCTGACCATCATCCCGCGCGGGGGTGGCACCGGCTACACCGGCGGCGCCGTACCGCTGACGCCGTATTCGGCCGTCATCAACACCGAGAAGCTGATCGACATCGGCGGCGTGGAACCGCTGACCGCCCTGCCCGGCGTCGACCAGCCCTACGCCACCATCTTCACCGGCGCCGGCGTGGTGACCCGCCGTGTGATGGAAGCCGCCGAGAACGCCGGCTTGGTGTTCGCCTGCGACCCGACGTCGGCGGACGCCTCCTGCATCGGCGGCAACGTGGCCATGAATGCCGGCGGCAAGAAGGCCGTGCTGTGGGGCACCGCGGTCGACAACCTGGCCTCGTGGAAGATGGTCAAGCCGGACGGCGAATGGCTGGAGGTGGTGCGCCTCGGCCACAACCTCGGCAAGATCCACGACCAGAAGGAAGTGCAGTTCCGGCTCAAGCACTTCGACGTGTCCGGCAGGAAGCTGCTGCGCGAGGAAACCATCACCCTGCAGGGCGAGATGTTCCGCAAGGTGGGCCTGGGCAAGGACGTCACCGACAAGTTTCTCGGCGGCCTGCCCGGCATCCAGAAGGAAGGCACCGACGGCATCATCACCAGCGCGCGCTGGTTGCTGCACCGCCTGCCGGCGCACACCCGCACGGTATGCCTGGAGTTCTTCGGCCAAGTGCGCGAGGCGGTGCCCGCCATCGTCGAGATCAAGGACTACATCGACGGCCTGCCCAAGGTGGGCGATGCGCGCGTCATGCTCGCCGGCCTGGAGCACCTCGACGAGCGCTACGTGAAGGCCGTCGGCTACGCCACCAAGGCCAAGCGCCACGGTCGGCCGAAGATGGTGCTGATCGGCGACATCGTCGGCGACGACGAGAACAGCGTGATGGCCGCCGCGTCGGAAGTCGTGCGCATCTGCAACGCGCGCAGCGCGGAAGGCTTCATCGCCGTCACCGCCGACACGCGCAAGAAGTTCTGGCTGGACCGCGGCCGCACCGCTGCCATCGCGAAGCACACCAACGCCTTCAAGATCAACGAGGACGTGGTCATCCCGCTGCCGCGCATGGGCGACTACTGCGACGGCATCGAACGCATCAACATCGAGCTGTCGCTGAAGAACAAGCTGAAGCTGTGCGACGCCATTGCCGCCTTCCTGGACGGCGACCTGCCGGTACGTGCCAACGACGAGAACATCGATCACGAAGTGCTGATCGGCGATCGTCGTGCCCGCGCGCTGGAGCTGGTTTCGCATGTGCGGGCGCGCTGGCAGTGGATCTACGACAACCTCGACCTGCCGCTGGCGCAGGCTGAAGCGAAGTTCGACGAGCTGGGCATCCAGGCGGGCGAACTCTCCAACCGTGCCGCCAACCCCGTGCTGTTCCACCGCGTGCAGGATTATTCCGTGCGCATCTCGTGGAAGACCGAGCTGAAGGAAGCCATCGAGGCCATCTTCGAGGGCAACCTGTATCGCCCGGTGCTCGAGCGCTTCGAGCAGGTCCACAAGGAAATCCTGCGCGGCCGCGTTTTCGTGGCGCTGCACATGCACGCCGGCGACGGCAATGTGCACACCAACCTGCCGGTGAACTCGGATCACTACGAGATGCTGCAGGAAGCCAATGCGGCGGTGGTGCGCATCATGGCGCTGGCGCGTTCGCTGGGCGGGGTCATCTCGGGTGAGCACGGCATCGGCATCACCAAGCTGGAGTTCCTCACCGAGGAGGAGGTCGCCCCCTTCCGCGCCTACAAGCAGAAGGTTGACCCGGAAGGCCGCTTCAACAAGGGCAAGCTGATGCCCGGCGGCGACCTGACGCACGCCTACACGCCCAGCTTCAACCTGATGGGCCACGAGTCGCTGATCATGCAGCAGAGCGACATCGGTTCCATCTCGGAATCGGTGAAGGACTGCCTGCGCTGCGGCAAGTGCAAGCCTGTTTGCTCTACTCATGTACCGCGCGCCAACCTGCTGTACTCGCCGCGCAACAAGATCCTCGCCACCTCGCTGCTGGTCGAAGCCTTCCTGTACGAGGAGCAGACCCGCCGCGGCGTGTCGATCAAGCACTGGGAAGAGTTCGAGGACGTGGCCGACCACTGCACGGTATGCCACAAGTGCTTCAACCCCTGCCCGGTGGACATCGACTTCGGCGACGTGTCGATGAACATGCGCAACCTGCTGCGCAAGATGGGCAAGCAGAGCTTCAATCCGACCAAGAAGCTCGCGATGGCCTTCCTGAACGCCACCAACCCGCAGACCATCAAGTTCCTGCGCAAGACGAGCATCGAGTGGGCCTTCAAGGCACAGCGCATCGCCGTGGACGTCTTCAGGCCGCTATCGAAGCCGACCACCAAGGCGCCCCCTGCATCGCTCGGCAAGCCGCCGATCAAGACGCAGGTGATCCACTTCGTGAACAAGAAGATGCCGGGCAACCTGCCCAAGCGCACTTCGCGCGCGCTGCTGGACATCGAGGACGCCGAGATCGTGCCGGTGATCCGCGACCCGCAGAAGACCAAGTCGGATTCGGAAGCAGTGTTCTACTTCCCCGGCTGCGGTTCGGAACGCCTGTTCTCGCAGGTCGGCCTCGCCACCCAGGCGATGCTCTACAACGTGGGCGTGCAGACCGTGCTGCCGCCGGGCTACCTGTGCTGCGGCTATCCGCAGCGTGGCGCCGGCCAGTACGACAAGGCGGAGAAGATCACGACGGACAACCGTGTGCTGTTCCACCGCGTCGCCAACACGCTGAATTACCTCGACATCAAGACGGTGGTGGTGAGTTGCGGCACCTGCTACGACCAGCTGCAGATGTACGAATTCGAGAAGATCTTCCCGGGTTGCCGGCTGATCGACATCCACGAATTCCTGCTGGAGAAGGGCGTGAAGCTGGAAGGGGTGAGCGGCGTGCGCTACATGTACCACGAGCCCTGCCACAACCCGATGAAGCAGCAGGAGTCGATGAAGACGGTCAATGCGCTGATCACCACCGTGGACAACACGAAGATCAGCAAGAACGACCGTTGTTGCGGCGAGAGCGGCACGCTGGGCGTATCGCGTCCGGACATCTCCACGCAGGTCCGCTTCCGCAAGGAAGAGGAAATGCGCAAGGGTGCCGATGCGCTGCGCGCCGACGGCTTCACCGGCGACGTCAAGATCCTGACCTCCTGCCCGAGCTGCCTGCAGGGCCTCAAGCGCTACAACGAGGACTCGGGTACCGAGGCCGACTACATCGTCATCGAGATGGCCAAGCACCTGCTCGGCGAAA
This sequence comes from Uliginosibacterium sp. H1, assembly GCF_036017065.1. Lineage (NCBI taxonomy): Bacteria > Pseudomonadati > Pseudomonadota > Betaproteobacteria > Rhodocyclales > Zoogloeaceae > Uliginosibacterium > Uliginosibacterium sp. H1. The sequence goes on along the minus strand of NZ_JAYXHR010000002.1, from coordinate 1,376,595 downwards.
GCTGGCTGGAGGACTACGTCGGCAAGGCCACCAACGGCGGCATCGAGCGCGTACTGCTCTGAGCAGTGGCTGGCGGGTACGCAATGAGAAGGGCCGCCCGAGGGCGGCCCTTCTCATTGCCACAGGTCGGTACCGGTCAGCCGGGGCGGCGGCGCTGCACGCCCACGATGCCGAGCGCCAGCAGGGCCAGCGCAAGCGTGGCCGGTGCGGGCACCAGTGCCGCCAGCGTACGGTCGGCGAGGATTTCCGCCGTGGCCGAGGTGGGGTGGATGTCGTCCCAGAAGAGGTGTTGGTCGGGGTTGATGCAGGCAGGCGTCTGGCTCGGAATGCCGACGAAACCGCTGATGCAGGCGCTCATGTCGGTGAAGCCGTAATCCGACGCATTGGCCGCCACTTCACGCAACAGGTTGAAGGTATCGAAGCGGACCACGTTCAATCCGGGCACTGCCCCGGACAGGCTGGCCAGCACCGCATCGATCGCGGCATTGAAGTCCATCACGACCTGGCTGGCCGCGGCCTGCGCCATGGGGCCGGCCGCCGCGACGCGGGGCGTCAGGCCGAGATCGGTGATCGTGGGCAGCAGCAGGTTGCGCGCGCCACTGCCGACCAGCTGGCCCAGGGCGGCAGCAATGTCACCCACCGAGTCGGCGATGCGCGATTGCGCGGCGGCGGCCTGCCCCAGACTGAACAGCTCCAGCGCCTGGAACAGATCGTTGGAGCCGATCCACATCGTGTAGAGCGCGTTCGGATCGCTCGTCGCATGCGAGCTGAAATAGCTCTGCATTTGTCCCTGCAGGCTGAACGCGGCATTGGCCTGCGGCGTATTCAGGATATGGGCATCGGTGAGGGCTCCGCCCACCGCGTAGTTGGTGCCCCCGAGGTACGAAGGCGTTGCGCCACCGGGCAAGCCCAGGCCCAGCGAGATGCGCTCGGCGTAGCTGGTGCCGTTGGAGAAGTGCCCGTTGTAGTAGTCGCCCGGTTGCGGCAAGGCGCCGGACGTGGCCACGAAGAGGTTGCCGGCGTCGGACAGGCTGTCGCCGAACACGTAGTGCGCGGTGTACGGTCCCGCGATCGTTGCCTGGCTCAGGCCGAGGCCCAGAGTGATGGCAAGGGTTTGCAACAGTCGCTTCATCGGTCTCTCCGCTTCATGTCTTTGTTTGAGTGCAAGCCATACGCGGACTGAGTATAGAAGCGCGCGAACGGATCCTGCTGTGGCAGCCTGAAAGACTGTAACCGCCTTCGCCTTGCCCGGCATGCTCTGACGAGCATTTCCTGCCCGTCCGTACAGGGACCATGCGACCGTCGGCGGAACGCAGGCGGACAGACGGGATTCCACGCGGTGCGCACCCGCGTCAGCCGGTAGAATCTTCACGACCCCAAGCAGCCTGGAAAACGGAACCCAATGAGCGAGGAATACCTCATCAACTTCACCCCGCAGGAAACGCGGGTGGCCCTGATGCATCACGGCTCCGTGCAGGAGCTGCATATCGAGCGGGAGCACTCCCGCGGCATCGTCGGCAACGTGTACCTCGGCAAGGTGGTGCGCGTGCTGCCCGGCATGCAGTCGGCGTTCATCGAGATCGGCCTGGACCGCACCGCCTTCCTCCACGTCGCCGACATCTGGCTGGACCGCCACAACGGCGAAGTGCACCGCCCCATCGAGCGCATGCTGCACGAGGGCCAGGAGCTGATGGTGCAGGTGCTGAAGGACCCCATCGGCACCAAGGGCGCGCGACTGGCGACCCAGCTTTCGATTGCCGGTCGCCTGCTGGTCTACCTGCCGCAGGAACACCACATCGGGATTTCGCAGCGCATCGAGAGCGAGGCCGAACGCGAAGCCCTGCGCGAGCGCCTGCAGCGCCTGATCCCGGCGGACGAAAAAGGCGGCTTCATCGTGCGCACCCAGGCGGAGCTTGCCAGCGACGAAGAACTGGCCGCCGACATCGCCTACCTGCGCAAGCTGTGGACCGAGATCGGCACCCGCCGCAGCGCCGCCAAGGCGCCCGCCGCGCTGTACCACGACCTCACCCTGGCGCAGCGCGTCCTGCGCGACCTGGTGGATACCGAGACCGACCGCATCCTCATCGACTCGCGGGAGAACTTCAACAAGCTGCAGTCCTTCTCCAGCGAATACATGCCGCGGGTGGCCCACCTGCTGGAGCACTACCAGGGCGAACGGCCGCTGTTCGACCTGCACGGCGTGGAGGACGAGATCCAGAAGGCGCTCGCCCGTCGCGTGGACCTGAAGAGCGGCGGCTACCTGATCATCGACCAGACCGAGGCGCTCACCACCATCGACGTGAACACCGGCGGCTTCGTCGGCGCCCGCACCTTCGACGACACCATCTTCAAGACCAACCTGGAAGCCGCCCAGGCCATCGCCCGCCAACTGCGCCTGCGCAACCTCGGCGGCATCATCCTGCTCGACTTCATCGACATGGACAGCGCCGACCACCGCGAAGCCGTGCTGGCGGAGCTGAACAAGACGCTGTCGCGCGACCATGTGAAGGTGTCGGTCAATGGCTTCACCTCGCTGGGGCTGGTGGAGATGACCCGCAAGCGCACCCGCGAGTCACTGGCCCACGTGTTGTGCGAGCCCTGCCCCACCTGCGGTGGCCGGGGCGAAGTGAAAACCGCCCGCACCGTCGCCTACGAGATCGTCCGCGAGCTGGTGCGTACGGCACGCCAGTTCGACGGCAAGGAGTTCCGCATCGTCGCCGCGCCGGCGGTCACCGACCTGTTCCTCGACGAGGAGGCGCAGTCCATCGCCATGCTGCAGGACTTCATCGGCCGGCCGATCTCGCTGCACGCCGAGTCCGGCTACACGCAGGAACAGTTCGACATCGTGCTGTTGTAACCCACCACCACGAGGCCCCATGAAACCTGTCGCGCTTCTTGGCAATCGAGTCGCACTGCAGCCCATGCAGGCCGCGCACGCGGAGGCGCTGGTGCGCGCCGCGAGCGACGGTGAATTGTGGCGCCTGATCTACACTTCGGTGCCCAGCCGCGAGACGGTGGACACCTACATCGACAACGCGCTGTCCGGCCTTGCCGCCGGCACCGCGCAGCCTTTCGTCACCACCCTTGCCGACAGTGGCGAAGTAGTGGGTAGCACCCGCTTCTGGAAGATCGACCGGGCGAACCGCAAGCTGGAGATCGGCCACACCTGGATCGCCGCCAGCTGGCAGCGCAGCTTCGTCAACACCGAGGCCAAGTACCTGATGTTGCGTCACGCCTTCGAGACCTTGAACTGTGTGCGCGTGCAGCTGCAGACCGACGAACTGAACACCCGTTCGCGCGCCGCCATCCTGCGCCTGGGTGCGAAGGAGGAAGGCATCGCCCGCAACGAGCGCATCATGGCCGATGGCCGCAAGCGCAATTCGGCGCGCTTCAGCATCATCGACGAAGAGTGGCCGGCCATCCGCACCCGGCTGGAAGCACGCCTGCAGGCAGGCGGGACCGCAGCACGCTACCTGATCGAGGAGTCCGCGACATGCTCCGCCTGACCCGTCCCCGTGCCGTCATCTTCGACATGGACGGCCTGCTGCTCGATTCCGAGCGCGTGTCGCTGGAGCTGTTTGCGCAAGCGGCCAGCGGGCTGCAGATCCCCTGGACCCACGAAGTCGGCCTAAGCATGGTCGGGCTGAATTCGCGCGACTCCAACCAGTTGCTGACCGCGGCCTTCGGCGCGGACTATCCCGTGGAGCCGCTGCGCGAGCGATTCGGCGAACTCTACGAGGCCGCCATCGTGGCTGGCCTGGTTCCGCTCAAACCCCACGTGGTCACTTTGCTGGACCAGCTGGAACGCCTGGGCATTCCGCGCGCGGTGGCCACCTCCACCCGCCGCACGCGGGCCGAGGCCAAGCTGCTGCGCGCCGGCATCCGCGAGCGCTTCGCCGCGCTGGCCTGTGGCGACGAAGTGGTGCGTGGCAAGCCGCACCCGGACATCTTCGAACTCGCCGCCCGCCATCTTGGCGTGGAGGGCCGCGACTGCCTGGTGCTGGAGGACTCCAACGCCGGCGTACGCGGCGGCGTGGCGGCCGGCATGCAGGTGGTGATGGTGCCGGACCTGCTGAAGCCGGACGCCGACATCCGCCGACTCGGTGTGCAGGTGGTGGAATCGCTGCGCGACGTCGTCGCCGCGCTGGGCTGAAGCGGCCGCGTCGGCACGAAAAAACGCCCGGCATGACCGGGCGTTTTTTTGTGGTGAAGACGGCGGCCGGCAATCAGCCGTCGTTCTCCTCTTCCTCCTGCGCGCGACGCTGCTTCTGCGCGACGCGCTCCGGCGTCTCGGCGATCAGCAGCTTGTCGACGCGGTGGCGATCCATGTCCACCACCTCGAAACGCAGGCCGACGCTCTCGAAGTGGTCGGCCACGCGCGGAATGCGGCCCAGCTGCTGCATGACGAACCCGCCGACGGTGTGGAAGCCGCCACCGTCGGACTCCGGCAGTTCGTCGACGTCGAACAGATCCTGGAAGCGCTCCACCGTCATCGAGGCATCGACCAGCCAGGAGCCGTCCTCGCGCTGCACCAGTTCCGGCGTGTCGATGTCGTCGTGGTCCGGCATGTCGCCGACGATGGAAGTCAGCACGTCGGTGAGCGACACCAGACCCTCGATCTCGCCGTACTCGTCCACCACCAGCGCGAACTGCACCCGCGACTTGCGGAAGTGCTCCAGCAACTGCGAGGTGGTCAGCGTGTCCGGCACGTACAGCGGCGAGCGCAGCACCGGCTCGATCAGGAAGGGCTCGCCATTCAGGATGGGCTTCAGCAGGTCTTTCACCTGCAGCACGCCCAGCACGTTCTCCAAGCCGTCGCGACACACCACCAGGCGTCCGTACTCGCTGTTCGCGACCTCGCCGCGCACGTCGGCCTCGGGATCGGCGAGGTCGATGAAGTGGATGTCCTTGCGCGGCGTCATGATGCCGCCGATGCGCTGCTCGTCCAGGCGCAGCACGTTGGAGACGATCTCCTGCTCGCTCTCGTGGAAGACGCCGGCCTCGGCGCCCTGCCCCATGAGCACCTTGATCTCCTCGTCGGTCACCGGCGGTTCGCCGGCACGGCGGGCGCGGAAGGGGCGCAGGATGATGTCGCTGGACACCGAGAACAACCACACCAGCGGACGCACGATGCGCGACAGCGCCGTCAGCGGGCGCGCCATCACGGAGGCGATGGCTTCCGGTGCCAGCAACGCGAGGCGCTTGGGCACCAGTTCGCCGATGACGACCGACAGGTAGGTGATGAAGACGACCACCAGGCCCAGTGCGATCGGGCCGGCATAGGGGCCGATCAGGGGCAGGGGCTCGAGGAAGGTGCGGATCGGCACGCTCAGCGCGCCTTCACCGATGGCACCCGACAGAATGCCGATCGAGGTGATGCCGACCTGGATGGTCGACAGGAAGCTGGAGGGTTCGTCGTGCAGGCGCAGCGCACTGCGCGCGCCGGGCGAGCCGTCTTCAGCGAGTTTCTGCAGGCGCGCCTTGCGGGAAGACACCACCGCAATTTCAGACATGGCGAACACGCCATTGAGCACGATCAGCAGGACAACGATTGCGAGATCCATACAGCGCCGGCCAACTCCGGCACAGGAATGAGGGACAATGAGGATACCATGCCCGCCCCGGGCGCCTTTTTGCCCACCGGCAAGGCTTACTCTGGCGGCGCATTCGGCGGAAATGCCTTCCGGTTCCGCGATTTTCCCTGTCAGATCACCTCATTCCGGCCCCGGAGTCCGCCATGCAGCTCATCGGCATGCTCGATTCGCCCTATGTGCGCCGCGTCGCCATCGGCGCGACGCTGATGGGGCAGCCCTTCGAGCACCGCTCCATCTCCGTGCTGCGCCAGATCGAGCAGTACCGCGCCATCAACCCGCTGATCAAGGCGCCGACCCTGGTCTGCGACGACGGCGAAGTCCTGATGGACAGCAGCCTGATCCTCGCCTGGCTCGATTCACGCGTCGCTCCGGCGCAGCGGTTGTGGCCCACGCAGGCCGACACCTACCGCCGTGCCCTGCAACTGGGCGGCATCGCGCTGGTGGCCTGCGAGAAGACCGTGCAGCACCTCTACGAAACCCAGCTGCGCCCCGAAGCCTTCCAGTACGACCCGTGGCTGTCGCGCATCCGCAGCCAGCTCGCCGATGCCTGGGCGCTGCTGGACGCGGCCTGCGCCGGCCGCGGCACGAGCTGGCTGTGCGGCGACACGCTGTGCCAGGCCGACATCGACGTGGCCGTCGCCTGGGGCTTCAACCAGTTCGCCCAGCCCGGCCTCAGTGACCCGTCGCTGACGCCGGCGCTGGCAGCTTTCGCGGCGCAGACCGAAGCCCTGCCCGCCTTCCTTGCCTATCCCGTGGACAGAACATGATCGGACGCCTCACCGGCACCCTGCTGGAAAAGAACCCACCGCTGATCCTTCTCGACGTCGGTGGCGTCGGCTACGAAGTGGACGTGCCGATGAGCACCTTCTACAACCTGCCGGCCACCGGCCAGAAGGTGACGCTGCACACCCACCTCGCCATCCGCGAAGACGGCCACTTCCTGTACGGCTTCGGCAGCGAGGACGAGCGTGGCGCCTTCCGCCAGCTGCTGAAGATCTCCGGCATCGGCGCCCGCACTGCGCTGTCGGTGCTCTCCGGCATGTCGGTGGCGGAGCTGGCGCAGGCCGTCACGCTGCAGGAAAGCGGCCGCCTCACCAAGGTGCCCGGCATCGGCAAGAAGACCGCCGAGCGCCTGCTGCTGGAACTGCGCGACAAGCTGGCCAAGGCCCTGCCCGCAGTCGCCGCCACCGCCATCAGTGCGCCCGCCGGCGCCCAGACCGACATCGCCCACGCCCTGCTGGCGCTGGGCTACAACGAGAAGGAAGCGCTGGCTGCGATGAAGCAGCTGCCCGCCGACATCGGCGTGTCGGAGGGCATCCGCGCGGCGCTGAAGCTGCTGTCGAAGGCTTGAACGGAGCCACCGCCGTGAGCCTCAGTCCCAAGCTCAAGCAAGGCTTCCTGCGCGAGGCCGGCCTCAGCGCGCGGATGACGCGTTTCCTGATCAACCTGTGGCCGCCCTTCATCGGTGCAGGCATCCGCGTGGAGCGCATTGCCGACGACTGGACCAGCGCACAGGTGCGCATGACGCTGCGTTTCTACAACCGCAATATCTTCGGCACGCATTTCGGTGGCTCGCTGTTCGCGATGACCGATCCGTTCTTCGCGCTGCTGATCATGCATCGGCTGGGAACCGGCTACGTGGTGTGGGACCGGTCCTCGCACATCGACTACAAGCTGCCGGCCAAGGGCACGGTGCGCGCGCGCTTCGAGATGCCCGGGACAGCTGTCGAAGCGGCGCGTCAGCACACGGCGGCCGACCAGAAGTACGAGCCGGTATTCAAGGTGGATATCGTCGACCAGCAGGGACAGGTGGTGGCCACCGTCAGCAAGACCCTGTACATCCGCCGCAAGCCGCAAGCTCCACGCGCACCAGCCGCGGCGAACCCGGACGCCTAGAACGCCTGGAAGGTTTCCGGCGTGAACACGGGCAGTCGCTCGTCCGCGGACTGGCGCAGCCAGTACCAGCGCGTCTCCGCTTGCGGCAGGTCGTTCACCCAGCCCAGCAGCAACTCACGTCCGGCAGCCTCGCAGCACGCCAGCCGCGCCGCCTGCTCTGGCGCTTCATCGATCAGGAAGGAGGCATCGCCCTGCCAGCGCAGCGCGCGCGACAGCGCGGCCAGTGACTGGCTGGGCTGGCCCTGCAGGAAGGTGAAGGGTTGCGGGCCGCCACTTTCCAGTTGCTCCAGCGCTGCGACGGTCGCGCTCGCGCAGGCGCTGCGGCTGGCCACGCGCAGCATCGCCCGCCCGGGCAGCGTGGCGACGCCGGCCTGTGCAAGACAGGCCGTGGCGCCGTACAGGGCCAGCTCGCCGAACACACCGAGACGACGCGGCCGCTCGCCCAGGTTTCGGACGAGCCGCTCGCGCCAGTCGGCCGGCAGTTCGACGTGACAGGCGACGACTCGCCAGGGCAGGAATGCGGTCGTCATTGCCGGCACTCCAGCACGGCTGCCGCATGACCACCGCCAAAGCCGACGATGATCGCCAGCACGCAGCGCGGTGCGGCATCCAGACGTGTCGCCAATCGCAGGTCCAGCGCCGGATCCGGCTCGTGCGTCACCGGCGGCAACGCGCCGGCATCCAGCGCGGCGCACAACAGGGCCAGCTCCACTGCACCGGACGCACCCAGGCAGTGGCCGAGGGATGGTTTCAGCGACACCAGCGCTGGCATGTGGTCGAACAACTCGTGCAGCACGGCGGCCTCCAGGGCGTCGTTGCCGGGACTGCCCGCGGCCTGCACCTTCACCAGTTCGACCTCGGCCGGCGTACGGCCCGCCTGCTCCAGGGCTTCGCGACAGGCGCGCAGCAGCGCGCCGCGACTCGCGCCGGCAGGGTCGCTGCCATCGACGATGTGCGCGCTGCCGGTGATCCGCCAGCCGGCCTCATTTCCGCTGGCGACGACACAGTGCAGGGCGGCGACGGCCTCGCCGAGCACTAGGCCGTTGCGCCCCAGGCCGAAGGGTCGCGCCGCGTCCGGCGACAGCAACTGCATGCCCTGGAAGCCGGACAGGCTCAGGCGATTGGCGAGTTCCACGCCGAGCACCAGCGCGGAGGGGGCAGCACCGCTCGCCAGCAGTGCGCGCGCGGCGGACAGGGCGACGATGCTCGACGTGCACGCCGTGGAAAAGCAGTACACCGGTCCCTGCCAGTCCAGCCACTCCTTTACCTGCTGTGCGAACAATGAGCCATGGGGACGGAACAGCTGGCCGGCTTCGACAGCGCCGACGTGCAGCGACGACGACGCGATCAGCAGCGCACCGTCGCGCGGCACGAGCTCGAGCGCCGCTCCGGACGCCTCTCCCAGCGCCTGTGCCACCACGTCGCGGATGAGGGCGCGGGTCCGCGCATGCCAGGCTGCCGCGCCAGTGATGGTCGCGTCGTCAGGAATGCCGCGGATGGGCAGGAACGGTCGTTGCAGCCCCTCGCCCAGCGTCACGAACAGCGGCACCGGCAGTGTGCCGACAGCCGCAGCGGCCGCGTCGGCACCGACGCCGAGGCCGCATGCCAGGCCACGGCCGCGGATCGCCAGGGCGCTCATGCCGTCGGCGTCGTACCCTGCGCGCCCGGCGATATGCCGGATGCCACGAGGTAGTCGGCCAGATGGGCGATCGAGCTGAGCGCGCGGCGCGTCTCCTTGCTGTCGGCCATGCGCAGCCCGTACTGCTTCTGGATTGCCATGGAGATCTGCAGCGCATCCAGCGAGTCGAGCTGCAGGCGCGTCTCGGCGCCGAACAGCGGTTCGTCCGCGTGCAGGCCGCCGGGCGGCGCGTCCTTCTCGCAGGCCTCGAGGATCAGCGCGGTGAGCTGCGCCACGAGGGGGTCGCTCACGGCATCGCTCATGCACGCACCCGTCGCGGAAAGCGCAGTGCCGCGACGACCAGCGTCAGCAGCGCGAAGAGGAAGAGCGGCCAGGCATGCGGCCACACCGTCTGCGGCCCGGCCCCGCGCAACAGCACGTCGAGCATGCCGGACAAGGCCCAGTTCATCGGTGAGGCGGCGGCAATCTGCTGCATCACCGGCGGCATCACGAACGTGGGCACCATGATGCCGCCGGTGGCGGCCATCAGGACGTTGACCAGCGGCCCCACGGCGGAGGCCTGGCCATGGGTACGCACGAAGCTGGCGACCGCCAGCGCCAGCGCCACGGCAGCGCAGCTGGTCGCGACGATCATCAGCCCGAGTGCGGCGAGGTCGACGCCCGCCAGCGACAGGCCCTGGCCGCCCATCAGCGGCATCAGCCATATGCCGACCGCCAGCATCAGCAGCGCCTGTACGCCGTTGACCAGCAGGTAGGGCACGGCCTTGGCGGTGATCTGCACGGCATTGGGCACCCCCAGGCTGGCGAGGCGGGCCAGCGTGCCGCTGTCGCGCTCCTGAACGAACAGGCCGGCCATCGCCGACACCACGAAGAACATGCCGAAGATGAGCCAGGCCGGCACGTTGTGCTGCACCGAGGTGGGGTGCTGGCGCATCTCGAAACGCTCGCCCGACACGAAGCGGCCCAGGTCGGCGACGCCGGACGGCACGGTGCCGAGGAAGCGCGTGGCCAGCGAACGCGCACGGGCCTCGCCGAGGATCGCCATCAACTCCGCCACGCTGCCCTGGAACAGCGCCGGCTCCATGCCCGGTTCCGCCAGCAGGCGCAGGCGCGGTTCTTCAGGCGCCTTCAGTTCATGCAGGGCCTGGCCAAAACCGGTCTCGATGATCAACACGTACTTGAGCTGGCCGCTCTTCAGCTCCGCCTGCCAGTTGCGGGTCAGCAGCAGCGGCTGGCCGCGACGCTCTGCCCAGCGCGCCGCCAGCGCCTTCGCCGCCGGGCCGTCGTCCCGCAGGTCCAGCGCGTAGGGCAACGACGCCAGCGGCGGGGAGTACACATCCTTCAATGCCATCGACATGACGACGATGAAGATCAGTGGCATCAGGAACAGCGCGGCAAGACCGTGCAGGTCGCGCGACAGGGCAATCAGTTCCTTCCAGATGAGGGCACGCAGCATGGTCAGTCCCGCAGCGAGCGCTGCGTTAGCGCCATGAACAGTTCGCCCAGATTGCCGCGACCGAAATCCGCCTGGCGCACCTGTCCGCCGGCCGCCTCGACCGCCTGCAGGACGCCGGCGGGCGACGCCTCCGGGCCCAGCTCCACGACGGCGTCGCCGTGCTGGGCACTGGCCGCACCGAAGCGCGACAACAGCTCGACCAGCACGACCGGGTCCATGCCTTCGACATGCAGGCGCAGGCGCGCGGCACGCTGCGCGAGCAGGTCGGGCAGGCTGCCCTCGCGCAGCACACGGCCGTGATCGATGATCAAAGCGCGGTCCGCGATCGCCTCGATCTCCTCCATGTAGTGCGTGGTATAGACCACGGCCACGCCCCGGCGCGCCAGTGCTTGCACCGACTCCAGCAGGAAGGCGCGCGACTGGGGGTCGACGCCGACGGTGGGCTCGTCGAACAGCACCAGTTCCGGCTCCGGCAGCAAGGCCAGCGCGAAGTTGAGGCGGCGCTTGAGCCCGCCGGACAGATCGCTGGCGCGTGTGTCGGCGAAGCGCTCCAGTTGCGCGAAGGCCAGGCAGTCGGCAACGCGGTTGCGCTTGCGTTCGCCGGCAAGGCGCGCACAGGCTGCGAAGCATTCCAGGTTCTCGCGCACCGTCAGCGCGGCGTAGAAGGCGTATTCCTGCGGCGCCACCGCGATGCGCGTGGGCTGCCTGCGTCGCACGACGGACAGCGGCTGGCCGTCGACGAGGATCTCGCCCTGCGTGACCGGCAACCAGCCGGCAAGATGCGAGATGAAGGTGGTCTTGCCGGCCCCGTTCGGCCCCAGCAGGCCAAGGATGCTGCCGCGCTCGGCCACGAGGGACAGGCCATCGAGCGCAGCGGCCGTCGCACGCGGGTAGCGGTAGCCGAGGCCGCGGACCTCCAGCATCAGGCCGTGGCCTTCTTCAGGTCGCGGAAGAAGGCCTCCTCGGCGTTCGCCTGGTCGCGCAGCAGTTGCGCAATGGCGGGCGGCACCAGGGCTTCGCGGCCGCGGATCATGCGCGCGGCCTTGAGGGCAAAGGCACGCCAACCGTCACCGATAAGGGTCAGGCGATCGGCGAAGGCCGCGAGATCGGCGCGGCCGGTGAGAGCAGCGGCCTCCTGCAGGAAGGCCGCGTAGATGAAGCGGAAGCCGGCACCGCCGGTGCCGATCTCCTCCTGCATCCGCACCACGTGGCCGATGAAGGCGGAGCCCGTCGCGTCAGCGGGCAGGCTCTCTATCTTCTTCGCCAGCATGCGCATGCCCCGCACGCCGGCAATCGGCACCGGCGCCAGCATCACGCGGCAGGTCTTGCGGATGGCGCGGCGGATGGCCTCCGCGTCCGGTTGCCGGCGACCGACGTCCTGCGGGTAGTACAGCAGGCCCTTCGGCGCGAGCACGCCCTTGGCGAAGCGCGCGCGGGCCATGTCGGCACTGGCGCAGCGCTGCGGCTCTTCGAAGACCGGATCGCTCACCAGGTAGTCGTCGCCGTTGCGTCCGTAGACCAGCAGGTTGTGCGCATTGAAGTGGAAGCGCATGTCCTGGGGGAAGTACGGCAGCCAGAACACCGAGGTCTGCAGGCCGACGACGCGGCCTTCCGCGAGCAAGGCGTCCAGCCGCGCGCGGCCGGCCTCCGGCGAGCGGAAGGTCTCGAAGCGGAAACGCGCGTGCATCGGCTTCGCCAGGCCCTTGATGATGGCGCGCGGCGGCATGCGATAGGCCACCAGCGGCAGGCCGGACAGCTTGACGAAGGGCAGGTAGGCGAAGGAGAGGCCGGACGACAGGCCGAAGGCCATCGCCTCGCTCATCGGTGCGCCGTGATGCGACAGCAGGCTGGAGATGACGCCGCTCTCGCAGTGCGCCGCGTGGCGGTGCTGGAACGGGTGCTGCAGGGCAGTGGATGCCGTGGTCATGGCAGGTGGCGGAGTTGTTCGGCGCTCAGGCCGAGCGCCTGGGCGTAGCGGTCCAGCAGGGAGGAAGACAGCCTGGCAAAGCGCGCCGGCTGCAGGTGACGCCGCACCCGCCATTGCCACAGGCCGGTGCTCTGTGCCAGCAAGGGTACGTCCATTCGCCGCGCACTCATCCAGTATTCCAGCGTGGAGGCGGAGCCTTGCTGCACGCGCAGGCGTGCTGCCTCGGCCTCGGCAGCCATCGCGTCGACGGCCTGGGTGGTGACGATTTCCTCGACCTCCCAGCCCGCGGAAGGTGCCACCACCATGCGGCCCTGCGCATCGCGGGCGTAGATCGCCTTGCGCAATCCCGCATGCGTGCGGTTGCCTTCCTGCGGAACGGCGTCGAGATCCATCTACACGGCTTCCATGTGGAAGAAGCCGCTGGAGAAGCGCCCGCTCTCCGGCACGAAGGCCAGCAGGCGCTGGCCGCGCTGCAGCCGCCCGGAGCGCAGCAGCTCGTCGACCATGATGTAGATCGACGCGGCGCCGGTGTTGCCGCGCGTGGCCAGGTTGGTGAACCAGCGCTCGCGCGGAATCTCCAGCCCCAGTTCTTTCAGCGCCGCGGCAACCGGCTGCTCGAAATAGAAGGACGACATGTGCGGCAGGAACCAGTCGATATCCTGCGCACGCAGACCGCGCTTGGCGATGACTTGTTCCAGCGGATCGCGCAGCGTGGCGCGCACGATGTGTTCATTCAGCAGGCGCACGTCCTGCTTGACGGCAAACACGGACCTCGCGGCCCAGTCCTGCGGCGTATAGCAGGCCCAGCCGGCGAGCCGCCCCTGCGCATCGCCCTCGGCACGGTCGGCGCCGAGATACATACAGGCCGGCAACTCGTGGGCGGCGGAGGACATCTCGATCCAGTCGATGCGCAAGGACAGGCTGCCGGCCGCGGGCTTGTCTTCCAGCAGGAAGGCCCCGGCGCCATCGGACAGCATCCAGCGCAGGAAATCCTTCTCGAAGGCGATCTCCGGCCGTGTCTCCAGGGCCTGCAGCTTGTGCTCGTGCTCCGGTTCGAAATGACGGGCACGCAGGATGGGCGACGGCAGCTCCGACGCGCAGGCCACGGCGCGCGCACTCTCGCCCGCGCGCACCGACAGCCAGGCATGCTTGAGCGCCGCCACGCCGGCCAGGCAGATGCCGGCATTGCTCACCACCTCCAGGCGCGGCCAGCCCAGTTCGCCGTGAACCATGACGCCGTGGTTGGGCATGATCTGGTCGGGCATCGAGGTGGCCGTCGCCAGACAGTCCACCCGCTCCAGCGGCCCGAGCGCACGGATCGCGGCGGCGGCCAGTTCGGCGTTGGTCATCACCGGCTCGCCGGTGTTGCGATCGATGGCGTAGTGGCGCTGCTGGATGCCGTTGCTGCGCAGGACCATGCGGCGCGCACGCGAAGGCTTGCCGCCCACCATGCCAAGCACCTGCTCGATCTCGTCGTTCGAGACCGGCGCCAGCGGCAGATGGGCCGCGCTACGGGTAAGGAAAACTTCAGAGCTCATACTGCGACATGCGCTCGGTGCCCGAGCCGGAGGGTGATTCGAAACGCGCCTTGAGCGCCGCGAGGCGGCGACGCATCAACGGTCGCAACGCAGCCTGCAGCAGCAGGCTGATCGGCACCACCGTGATGATGATGGCAATGAGGAATACAGCATACAGCGCCAGCAGCGGGATCCGCTGCGTACTGCCAGGCGCACCGGCCGCGCGCAGCAGCTTGCCCCACAGGTAGAAGCTGCGCGTCCCCGCGCGTTCGCTGACATACAGCCGCGGGTCGGCCTCCACGGCGCGCAAGCCGGCGAGCAGCGGTGCGCCATGGCGCTCGGCATCCTGCAGCAGGCCGTCGCGCAGGGCCAGGCCGAAGCGGCGCATACCCAGTATCTGCTGCGGCGACACGCCCGCCGGCGGCAAGCCCCAGAAGCCATCGCGGCGGCCGGTCCACATCCAGCGCGGCGTGGTGATGAAGGTCGCCAGCGTCGGGCCCGGATCGGTCAGCACCACGTTGTCGACGAGGCGGGCGCCGACCGCCGCGAGGAGGGCCTCCATCTTTTCCTGCGCGGTCATCCACATGTTGCGGCAGGCGATGGCCGTGACCACGGGCTTGCCACGCAGCAGGCGCGCGGCGACGGGATGCTTCAGGAACGCGGTGACGGGCTGCGAGGGCGCCAGGAACCACACCTGCCACGGCAGGATGATCAGGTCGAAGTCCTCGTCACCGCTCAGACCCAGCGGCGCCAGCGGCGGCGGCACGAGGTGCGCCGACTCCGGAAAGGCATCCAGGAACCGGAAGAACGGCCAGGGGAAGGGAAACTCGTCCTGCAGGCGCAGGGTTTCGATGTGCACATCGAAACGTGCGTCCGCTTGCAGGGGCGCAATGAGCTGGTCGGCCACGGCGTCCAGCTGGCCGCTCTGCGAATAGCGGAGGACCAGCACGCGCTTGCGCGCCACGGCGGCAGGGGTGTCGTCGATGACGGCGTTCACGGTTGGGGGCGGGCGCGGAACGACCTGATTGTCGGAGTGCCGGGATTCTACCGCCCTGTCCTCCTCCTGCCTGTCAGCGACGGCCGACGCGAGCGACAGTGGAAACAGGAACCGGAGGGCGAGGGAACCGGCGGGCGAACGTGGTGCAGCCCGGGCAAACCCGGGACAAACAAAAGCCGCTGAACCTTCCGGCGCAGCGGCTTTCGAATCCGGTGGTGGTGATGGGCGGGATCGAACCGCCGACCTATGGGTTATGAATCCATCGCTCTAACCATCTGAGCTACATCACCACGTGAGCCCGCGAATATAGCCGGGCGTATTGCATAGCGTCAAGCCCCGCCAGAGACCGAAGCAGGCCTTCCGTCCGCACAAAACGCTGATTTTTCATGAGCTTGCCAGCCATTCGATTGACTTCACAAAGCCGATCAAAGACCATTGCGGATTGGCCTTTGCGGGCCCGTTTCAGCCGTGCCGGCCCGTCTCGGGCCGCATGAACACCGCTCCATTCCGCTCCATGAAAAAGCTCTACATCCGCACCTTCGGGTGCCAGATGAACGAATACGACTCGGACAAGATGGCCGACCTGCTCGGTGCCACCGACGGCCTCACCAAGACCGAGAACCCCGAGGACGCCGACGTCATCCTGTTCAACACCTGCTCGGTGCGTGAGAAGGCGCAGGAAAAGGTGTTCCACGACCTCGGCCGGGTGCGCCACCTGAAGCAGCAGAACCCCAACCTGATCATCGGCGTGGGAGGCTGCGTAGCCTCGCAGGAAGGCGCCGCCATCGTGCAGCGCGCGCCTTTCGTGGACGTGGTGTTCGGCCCGCAGACCCTGCACCGCCTGCCGGACCTGATCGCGAAACGCAAGGAAAGCGGCCGCTCGCAGGTCGACATCAGCTTCCCGGAGATCGAGAAGTTCGACAGCCTGCCGCCGTCCCGCGTGGAAGGCGCCAGCGCCTTCGTGTCCATCATGGAAGGTTGCTCCAAATACTGCACCTTCTGCGTCGTGCCCTACACGCGTGGCGAGGAAGTGTCGCGCCCGCTGGACGACATCCTCACCGAGATCGCCAACCTGGCCGAGCAAGGCGTCAAGGAAGTGACCCTGCTGGGCCAGAACGTGAACGCCTGGCGCGCGCCGCTGACCAAGGGCGGCGAAGAGATCGAGGACTTCGCCTTCCTGCTCGACTGCGTGCACGACATGCCCGGCATCGAGCGCATCCGCTACACCACCTCGCACCCGCGTGAGATGAGCCAGCGCGTCATCGACGCCTATGCGCGCCTGCCCAAGCTGGTGTCGCAACTGCACCTGCCGGTGCAGTCCGGCTCCGACCGCGTGCTGGCCGCCATGAAGCGCGGCTACACCACGCTGGAATTCAAGGCCATCGTGCGCAAGCTGCGTGCCGCGCGTCCGGACCTGTCGATGTCGTCCGACTTCATCGTCGGCTTCCCGGGCGAGACGGATGCGGATTTCGAGCAGACCATGAAGCTCATCGAGGACGTCGGCTTCGACAACTCCTTCAGCTTCGTCTACAGCGCCCGCCCCGGCACCCCGGCGGCCGATCTCGCCGACGACACGCCGCAGGAAGTGAAGCTCGCGCGCCTGTCGCGCCTGCAGAAGCACATCGAGGCCCACACCCAGTCGATCAGCCGGGACATGGTGGGCACGGTGCAGCGCATCCTCGTGGAAGGCCCTTCGCGCAAGGACCCGAACGAAATGATGGGTCGCACCGACAACAACCGCATCGTGAACTTCCCCGGCAATCCGCGACAGATCGGGCACTTCATCGAAGTCGACATCACCGCGGCGCTGCCGCATTCCCTGAGAGGCGAGGTACGCATTGCGGTTTGAAACCGGTCTGAGTCTCCTGGCGGCGCTGGGCCTGCTGCTCGGTTGCGCACAGCTGCAACCTCAAGCGGACAAACCCGCCCCGCCCGCGAAGCCCGCGGCAGACGCCTCCGCGCCTGCCGCCCAGTCGGCCCCCGCCGCCGCACCGGCTGCCACCGTCGTCACCGCGACCCCCGGCAGTCCGCAGGGGCAGAAGCCTTTCAAGGAGACCCTCAGCGGTGCCCGTCGCATCGACGGCTTCTTCCCGATCTGGGTGAAGGAAGACCGCTTCTGGATCGAGGTGCAGGAGAAGGACTTCGAGCGCCCCTTCTTCTTCGCCATCCAGCGCACCCAGGGCATGGGCGAACGCGGCATCTGGGCCGGCCTCATGGAAGACGGCCTGGTGGTGACCTTCCGCCGCACCACCGACCGCGTGATGCTGGTCGAGCAGAACACCCGCCACCTGTCGCGCGACCCCGCCATGGCGCTGGCCGTGCGCCAGAGCTTCCCGGAGAGCATCCTCGCGGTCGCCCCGATCGCCAGCCAGCCGAATCCCGACAACAAGGCGGTGCTGGTGGACGCCACCGCGCTGTTGCTGACCGACATCCCGGGCATGGCTTCCCGTCTGGAGAACGTCTATCGCCAAGGTTATGCCTTCGACCGCGGCAACTCGGCCATCACGCGGTTGCGCAACACCGCGCAGGAAACCAGTTTCGACATCCGCATGCACTACGCGCTGGGCCGCCTGTCCCTGCCGCCGCCGGGCCAGAGCCCGGCAGCGCCGCTGAGTGCCACGGCGCCCGATCCGCGCAGCCTGCTGCTGGGCTACCACTACAGCTTCTCGGCCCTGCCGGACCCCATGTCGCCCCGCCAGGCCGATCCGCGCGTGGGCTACTTCAACGTCACCCGCTGGGACTTCAGCAACGACGACGCGGTGAATCCGCGCGTGCGCTACATCCGCCGCTGGCGGCTGGAAAAGAAGGAGCCGGCCGCCGCGCTGTCGGAACCGGTGAAGCCGATCACCTTCTGGCTCGACCGCAACATCCCCGAGCGCTACAGCGACAGCGTGCGCCAGGGCCTGCTGATGTGGAACGAGGCCTTCGAGCGCATCGGCTACAAGAACGCCATCGTCGTCGAACAGCAGGCTGCCGACGCCGACTTCATGACGCAGGACCGCGAACACGCCTCGGTGCGCTGGTTCGCCTCCACCGACGCCGGTCTCGCCATGGGGCCGAGCCAGATCGATCCGCGCACCGGCGAGATCCTCGATGCCGACATCATCGTGTCGGAATCCTGGACCCGCGCCGCACGCAACGAACGGCGCTTCCTCGGTGGCCTTCTCGACGCCCTGCACGCCGCCACGCCGCACACGCACGACGAGCACTGCAGCTACGCGGTCGAGGCCCTGGAGGACATGCACAACGCGATGGATGTCCTCGTCGCACGCGGCCAGATGGACCCGGGCAGCCCGGAGGCCGAACGCTTCGTGCAGGAAGCGCTGCGCGGCGTGATCGCCCATGAGGCCGGCCATGCGCTGGGGCTGATGCACAACTTCCGTGCCTCCAGCGCCTACTCGCTGAAGCAGCTGCAGGACCCGGCCTTCGTCGCGCGGTACGGCACCGCGGCCTCGGTGATGGACTACGTGCCCACCTATCTGCCGGAACGCAACATCGACCGGCAGCCGGTGACGCGCAACCGCCTTGGCCCCTACGACTACTGGGCCATCGAGTACGGCTACCGCGACATTGCGCAGGCCGACCCGGCGCAGGCGCAACGCGAACTGGAGGCGATCGCCCGCCGTGGCGAGACGGAGCCAATGCTGATCTTCGGCAACGACTACGAAGCCGACAGCATCGACCCCCTGATCACCCGCTTCGATCTCGGCAACGACGCCCGCGCCTACTTCGAGCGCCGCCTCGGCCAGAGCCGCGAGGTGATCGACTGGGCCAGCAAGCTCACCGCCTCCGACGCCACCCGTTACGCCGAGCCGCGCGCAGCCGTGGTCGGCAGCCTCAACGCGCTCAACACCACCGCCCGCACCCTCGCCCGCGTCGTCGGCGGCCTCAACGTGAGCCGCCGCACCAGCGCGTCGGAACGCCCGCCGCTGTCGCCCGTTCCGGCGGCCACCCAGCGCGCCGCGCTCGACAGCCTGTCGCGCAATCTCTTCCGGCCGGACAGCCTGCAGATTCCGGCGCCGCTGCTGGCCCGCCTGGTGCCGAACTATCTGGACCGCGACGACCAGTTGCTGGACCCCGAGACGACCTCCAACCCGCAATTACAGATCCTGCGCGTGATCCTCGCCATGCAGCAGGGCGTGCTCGACCAACTGATGTTCGAGCGGGTCGCCCAGCGCCTGCAGGAAGGCTCGATGATCGCCACCGGTGCGCCGCCGCTGACCGTGGCCGAACTGTACGACCGCCTGCGCCGCGACATCTGGAGCGAGCTCGGCCGCAACGGTGACATTCCGCTGATGCGTCGCAACCTGCAACGCGCGCACCTGCAACGGCTCACCAACATCGTCGTGCGTCCCAGCGCCGGCCTGCCGGCGGATGCCCGCAGCCTGGCCCGTGCCGAGGTCCAGACCTTGCGCAAGACGCTGCAAGGCGCGCGCGGCCAGGGCAGGTTGTCGCCGGAAGCGCGGGCGCACATCGACGAGAGCATCGCGTCCATCGACGAAGCGCTGCGCGCCTCGCTCACCAAGGTGCCGTCTTGAGAACCCGTGAAACGCCCGCCCCGGTGCGCCGCCCGCGTCCGCTGGAATTCACGCTGACGCCGCTGGACAACGCGCGCCTGGCCAACCTGTGCGGCGCGCTGGACGAAAACCTGCGCCAGATCGAGGCTGCCTGCGACATCGCCATCGCCCGCCGGGGGGAGCACTTCACCCTGCGTGGCGAGCCCGACGTCGTGCGCGGCGCGGCGCTGGCGATCCAGAAGTTCTACGCCAACGCCGCGGAGCCGCTGAGCGTGGACGACATCCAGCTCGGCATCATCGAGCTGCAGAAGCATGGCGACGCCAGCCACGCCACGCCACGCCTGCTGACCCGCAAGCACGACCTGCACGGCCGCACGCCGCGACAGGTCGAGTACATCAAGCAGATCCAGGAACACGACATCACGTTCGGCATCGGTCCCGCCGGCACCGGCAAGACCTTCCTCGCCGTGGCCTGCGCAGTGGATGCCTTCGAGCGCGAACAGGTGGAGCGCATCGTGCTGACCCGTCCCGCAGTGGAGGCCGGCGAACGCCTCGGCTTCCTGCCCGGCGATCTCGCCCAGAAGGTCGACCCCTACCTGCGCCCGCTGTACGACGCGCTGTACGACCTGATGGGTTTCGACAAGGTGGCCAAGCTGTTCGAGCGCCAGGCCATCGAAGTCGCCCCGCTGGCCTTCATGCGCGGCCGCACGCTCAACCGCAGCTTCATCATCCTCGACGAAGCGCAGAACACCACGCCGGAACAGATGAAGATGTTCCTCACCCGCATCGGCATCGGCTCGCGCGCGGTGGTCACCGGCGACCTCACCCAGATCGACCTGCCACGCGGCCAGAAATGCGGATTGCGTGAAGCCCTGAACATCCTCGACGGCGTGCGCGGCCTCGCCACCCTGCGCTTCCAGAAGGAAGACGTGGTACGCCACCCGCTGGTGGCACGCATCGTCGAGGCGTATGAGCGCGCCGACGAGCATCGCGAACGCGAGCAACGCCAGAAGGACGCCCAAGGCCAGGAAGGTCACGGCGGATGAAGGCGATGATCCTCGCCGCCGGTCGCGGCGAGCGCATGCGTCCGCTGACCGACCACACGCCCAAGCCGCTGCTGCCGGTGGCCGGCAAGCCACTGATCGTGTGGCACATCGAGCGGCTGGTCGCCGCCGGCCTGCGCGACATCGTCATCAACCACGCCCACCTCGGCCAGCAGATCGAAGATGCGCTGGCCGACGGTAGCCGCTTTGGGGCGCGCATCGCGTATTCGCCGGAAGCCGAGGCACTGGAAACCGCCGGTGGCATCGCGCAGGCGCTGCCGCTGCTCGGCGACGAGACCTTCCTCGTGCTGAACGGCGACGTGTTCTGCGACATCGACATCGCGGCCTTCGCAGCACGTGGCCGGCAGGCCGTCGCGCATGGCGATCTCGCTCACCTCGCCCTCGTGGCCAATCCCGAGCACCACCCGCAAGGTGACTTCGCACTACGTGCGAACTCCGATCCTGCGCTACGTGCGAACTCCGATCCCGCGCTACGTGCGGATACCGACCCCGCGCTGCAGGAAAACCGCATCGTCGATGCCGACAGCGGCAAGCTGACCTTCTCCGGCCTGGGCGTCTACGACCCTCGCCTGTTCGACGGCATCACGCGGGGCGAGAAGGCCAAGCTCGCACCACTGCTGTTCGCCGCCCGCGACGCCGGTCGGCTCGGTGGCGAGCGCTACGACGGCCGTTGGGTTGACGTCGGCACGCCACAGCGGCTGGCGGAGCTGGATGCAGCGCTGCGGCTACAATAAGGCATGCCTCATGTGACGGAGACGGCCACCATGGATCGTTCCATTGCCCTTGCCCTGCTGCGTGACCACAAGCCCGAGCTGAGCAGGCGTTTTGGCGTGACCACGCTGGCCCTGTTCGGCTCGACGGCGCGCAACGACGCCAGCACGGACAGCGACGTGGATGTACTGGTCGACTTTGACGGGCCCGCCGATGCGCAACGCTTCTTCGGTGTCCAGTTCTACCTGGAAGATCTCCTGGGGCGCCCGGTGGATCTCGTGACCGGCAAGGCGCTGCGCCCGGAGCTGAAGTGCTTCATCGAGCCCGAGGCGATTCGTGTCTGAACAACCCCGGGCTCGCGCCTGGCGTTTCTATCTCACGGACATGATCTCGTTCTGCGAGAAGGTCCTTCACTACACCCACGGCCTCGACCGCGCGGCGTTCGGGAAGAATGACCTGGTTCGTGATGCAAGCTTGCGCAATATCGAACTGATCGGCGAAGCTGCGACACACATTCCCCAGGATGTTCGTGACAACTCTCCCGGGATTGCCTGGCGCCTTGTCGTCGCAACACGCAACCGCCTGATCCACGGCTATCTCGGCATCGACGACGACATCGTGTGGAGCATCGTCCAGGACGAAATTCCACGCCTGCTGGAACAGCTTCAGCGCCTGCACCAGCAACTGGGCACTGAAGAAGACGACTGACAAGGAAATCCGCATGAACGCCCCTGATCCTGTCACCGCCCGCCACAGCCTCGACACCACCGTCTTCCGCGCCCGCCGCGACGAACTGGCGCGCCGCCTGCGCGCCGCCGGGGGTGGCGTGGCCATCGTGCCGACGGCACCGGAGGTGCATCGCAACCGCGACACCCATTACCTGTACCGGCACGACAGTTACTTCTACTACCTCACCGGCTTCCGGGAACCGGAGGCCGTGCTCTTGCTGGTCGTGGATGGCGACAGTGCGCAGAGCGTGCTGTTCTGCCGCACCAAGCACGAGGAACGCGAGATCTGGGACGGCTTCCGCCACGGGCCGGATGGCGCGCGCGAGGCCTTCGGTTTCGACGAGGCACATGCCATCGACGTACTGGCCGACAAGCTGCCGGGTTATTTCGGCAACCGCGGCGCCGTGTGGCACTCGGTGGGTTACGACACGCAGTGGGATGCGCGCGTGTTCGAGGCCATCAACGCGGTGCGCGCGGCGTCACGCAGCGGCCAGGTGGCGCCGGTGGACATCCGCGACATCCGCGCCGTACTCGACGAGATGCGCCTCATCAAGGACGCGCACGAGGTCGCCACGATGCGCCGGGCCGGCGGCATCAGCGGGGGTGCCCATGCCCGCGCCATGCGCGCCACCCGCCCCGGCCGCTTCGAGTACGAGATCGAGGCCGAGCTGCTGCATGAATTCCGCCTGCACGGTGCCCAGGCGCCGGCCTATACCTCCATCGTGGCCGGCGGCGCCAATGCCTGCGTGCTGCACTACGTCGAGAACGACTGCGTGCTGCGCGATGGCGACCTGCTGCTGATCGACGCCGGCTGCGAGCTGGACGGCTATGCCTCCGACATCACCCGCACCTTTCCGGTGAACGGCAGGTTCAGCGGCCCGCAGCGCGACGTGTACGAACTGGTGCTGGCCGCGCAGGACGCCGCGCTGGCCGAGGCCCGCCCCGGCCAGGCCTACGACCGCACGCACGAAGCGGCGGTGCGCGTGCTGGCGCAGGGCATGCTGGACCTGAAGCTGCTGTCCGGCAGCCTGGATGAGGTGCTGGAGAACGGCAGCTACCGCCGCTTCTACATGCACCGCACCGGCCACTGGCTGGGCATGGACGTGCATGACGCCGGCGAGTACAAGCAGGCCGGCAACTGGCGGCCGCTGATGCCCGGCATGGTCATCACCATCGAGCCAGGCTGCTACATCCGCCCCGCCGACGACGTGCCGGAAGCCTTCTGGAACATCGGCATCCGCATCGAGGACGACGTGCTGATCACCGCCGACGGCCATGACATCCTCACCCTCGGCACGCCCAGGACGGTCGCCGAGGTCGAAGCAGTCATGCAGAACTAGCCACGATGGCTGCGACAACCGAAGCAAGCACGGCCGCGACGCTGGACGTCGCGATCATCGGCGCCGGCCCGCTGGGGCTGGCCACCGCACTCGCACTGCAGGCCGCCGGGCGGGAACCGACCCTGATCGATGCGCGCGCAGCCGACACGCCGCTGCGCGACGCCCGGGTGCTGGCCCTGTCGCACGGCAGCCGCATGCTGCTGGAAAAGCTGGGCGCCTGGCCGGCCACGCAGGCCACGCCGATCAGCCGCATCCACGTTTCTCAACGCGGTGCGCTCGGCCGCACGCTGATGCAGGCGGACGACTACGGGCTGCCCGCCCTCGGTTACGTGCTGCCGGCACAGGCGCTGGTGGAAACGCTGCTGCAGGCCTGCGGGCAACGCGGCATCGCGATCCGTCACGGCATTGCCGTCCAGGGTGTCGAGGCCAACGAGGACCGGGCCCTGCTGCTGGGTGAGACAGGCACGGCCCACAGCGTGCCCGTGGCCGCGAAGCTCGCCCTCAGCTGCGAGGGCGCCATCGACAAGGACGCGGGCCGCAGCTTCGAACGCGACTACGACCAGCACGCCCTGCTGTGCCGCGTGCGGCCGCTGGCCCCGCACGGCGGGCTCGCCTGGGAACGGTTCACGCCCGACGGCCCCATCGCCCTGCTGCCCCTGGGGCACGACTACAGCGTGGTGTGGACGCTGCCCGCTGCGCGGGTGGATGCGCTCTACGCGCTGGACGACGCGGCGCTGCGCGACGCCCTGCAACTCGCCTTCGGTCCGGCCGTCCGGTTCGGTGCCGTCAGCGAGCGCGCCCGCTATCCGCTGGGCCTGCGCGTGCGGCGCGATTCGGTCGGCAAACGCATGGCCTGGCTGGGCAATGCCGCGCAGACCCTGCACCCCGTCGCCGGCCAGGGCTTCAACCTCGCCCTGCGCGACGCCTGGGAGCTGGCCGACACGCTGCGCGGCGCGGCCGACCCCGGCGATCCGGTGCTGCTGGCCCGCTACGCCCGTGGCCGCCTGCTGGACCGCGCCGGCACCATCGGCTTCACCGATTCGCTGGTGCGCATCTTTTCCACGCCCAATCCGCTGCTCACCCACGTCCGTGGCGCGGCCCTGCTGGCGCTGGACATCGTGCCGCCGCTGCGCCACTTCGTGGCCAAGCGCATGCTGTTCGGCGCACGCGCCTGGCCGTGACAGGCGGCACGCTCGGTGCATCAAGTCAGAAGGTGAGATTCCGTTAAACGGAATACGCGCCCTCTTCCACGGCGCCTCACAAGAAAGACATGGCCCCCAACGAACTGCAACACGCCTGGCAGGCACTGCCGGACGACGTGGGCAAGCTCGACAGGCTGGAGGAGCAAACCCGCGCCTGGCTCGCCCAGGCGCCACGCAGCCTGCGCTTTCCGGCCGAACTGGATG
Organism: Uliginosibacterium sp. H1; assembly: GCF_036017065.1. Lineage (NCBI taxonomy): Bacteria > Pseudomonadati > Pseudomonadota > Betaproteobacteria > Rhodocyclales > Zoogloeaceae > Uliginosibacterium > Uliginosibacterium sp. H1. The sequence goes on along the minus strand of NZ_JAYXHR010000002.1, from coordinate 1,351,803 downwards.
CCCGCTTCGACAGCCAGGGCAGGCCGCAGCGCCTGGTACGCCTGCAACGCGCACTGGGCGCGGTGCTCGTCATCTTCGTGCTGCTCGGCGCCGTCGATCTGTTCCTGCTGCCGGACATCCTCGAAACCGCCTGGCTGATCCGCTACGCCATCGTCACCCCGTTGGTGCTGGTGTGCCTCCTGTGGATGCCGCGCGCCCACTGGGAACGCCTGCGGGAGTCGCTGGTGGCCGGCCTGATCCTCGTCATGGCGGCCACCCAGGTGCTCTTCGCGATCCTCAGCGACGCGGCACCGGTCGCGCAGTTCGATCTCCTGCTGATCCTCGCCATGCTGATCGGCAACCTCGTCGCGCAGCTGCGCTACCGCATCGCCTTCGGCTTCACCGCCGGCATGCTGCTGCTGTACCTCGCTCAGGAGGCCGCCCACTACGAGGGGCGCCCGGTGGAACAGTGCCTCGCCCTGGGCGGCATGCTGGTGGCCTGCATCATCAGCCTGACCGTGCGCCGCAACCTCGAACTGGAGCGCCGCATCGCCTTCGCCAACGGCCTGCTGGGCGGCATCACCCAGCGGCGGCTGGCAAGCGCCAACGAAAACCTCTCCGCGCAGGCCTCCAGCGACCCGCTGACCGGCCTGGCCAACCGTCGCGAACTGGACGAACGCCTGATGCGCCTGCACCGCAACGCCATCCGGCAGCAGCAGTCGCTGTCCCTGCTGTTCATCGACGTCGACTACTTCAAGCGCTTCAACGACACCTACGGGCACCAGGCGGGCGACGACTGCCTGCGCTGGCTGGGCGGCATCTTCCGCGACAGCCTGCGCCGCCCCATGGACATGGTGGCGCGCTACGGCGGCGAGGAGTTCGCGGTCCTGTTGCCGGATACGCCGCCGGACGCCGCCCGCAAGCTTGCCGAGCAACTGCGCAACGCGGTATACGTGGCACGCCTGCCGCATGAGTCGAGCCCGCATCAGCGCGTCACCATCAGCATCGGCGTGGCGGGCAGCGTGCCGAACGCCGGTGCGCTGAGCGCGACACTGGTGCAGGCGGCCGACCAGGCCCTGTACCTCGCCAAGGAAGAAGGACGCAACTGCGTCGTCATGGTGTCCTGACGCAAGCCGGGCACCGCCCCACCGGAGCCAGCCCCTTGCCCCAGCAGCCTTCCCTCTCCCCGAGCTTTTCCCTGCGCGTTTTCCCGCGCCTCTCCCCTTTCCTCGCCCCGCTCCTCTCCCCTGTCATCGCGGCCCTCGCTACCGCCTGCCTGCTGCTCGCGGTCGGCAGCAGCACGGCACACGCGGAACTGCCCGCCGAACTGGCACGCAGCGCCAATGCCGCCGGCATTCCGGAGAGCGCCATCACGGTGTGGATCGCGCCGGCACAGGGTGGCACCGCCAGCCTGCAGCACAACGCCATCCAGCCCTTCAACCCGGCCTCGCTCATCAAGCTGCTGACGACCCAGGCCGGGCTGGAAATGCTGGGGCCCAACTGGCGCTGGCAGACCACCGCCAGGCTGGGCGCGCCGCTGCAGGACGGCGTATTGCGCGGCCCCCTGCATGTCATCGCCAGCGGCGACCCGACGCTCACCTGGGACCGGCTCGGCGCCTGGCTGCGCGACTGGCGCGCGCGCGGCCTGCGCGACATCCGTGGCGACATCGTCATCGACGCGGGCCGCTTCACCGCGCCTCCGCGACCTTCCACGCTGGCCGACGACGACGGTGCCCAGCGCGCCTACAACGCACAGCCCAGCGCGCTGCTGGCCAACTTCAACGCGCTGAGCGTGCGCCTGGCACCGGCCGCGAACGGCATCGATGCGGTCAGCCTGGTGCCGTCGGCCAACCTGCGCATCGTCAATCGCCTGCGCGCGGTGCCCGGCCCGTGCCCGGACTGGCGCGGACGCATGGACACGCCCCTGACGGCCGACTCGCGCGGACTGCAACTGGTGCTCGACGGACAGATGCCTGCGTCATGTGGCGAACGCATCCTCAACCTCGCCGTGCCGGAGGGCCTGCAATGGCCGGAGGGCATCGTCCGCCAGCTGTGGCAGGAGATGGGCGGCAACTGGCAGGGACGCCTGCGCGAAGGTCCCGCCCCGCTCGACGCCGCGGTTTTCTCCGCATGGGATTCGCCGCCGCTGGCCGAGGCGGTGCGCGACATCAACAAGTTTTCCAACAACGTGATGGCGCGCGCGCTGTACCTCAGCCTGGGCGGCGGCAACACCACCGACGCCGGCACCACGCTGCGCACCTGGCTGAAGGCGCAGGGCATGGACTTCCCGGAACTGGTGCTGGAGAATGGCGCCGGCCTGTCGCGGCAGGAGCGCATCAGCGCAGCGCATCTGGGCGCCCTGCTGCAGCACGCCTTCGGCAGCCCGCGCATGCCGGAGCTGATGGCCTCACTCCCGGTCGCCGGCCTTGACGGCACGGCGCGCCGCCGCTTCGACGGCCGTCCCGACAGCGGTCGCGCCTACCTGAAGTCCGGCTCGCTGCGCGACGTGGCCGGCCTCGCCGGCTATGTGCTGGACGACAGCGGCCGCTGGCAGGCGCTGGTGGTGATCATCAACCAGCCCAACGTCGGCAACGTGGATGCGCTGCTGCAACTGGCAGTCAGGACTGCGGCCGCGCGCCGGCCATGATCCGCAAGCTGGTCGTCGACCACCGCCTGCTTTCCCTGCGCGGACGCATGACCGTGCGCGAGCAAAGCGACCGGCTGGTCTATGAAGCCGCCGCCAGCGGGCTGCTCTTTCCCACCTGGCATGTCGCCTGGTTCGGCCAGCCGGTGGCGACGATCCGCCGCCGCTACCTGTCGCTGTCGCCTGCATGGGCGCTGCGCTACGCGGAGACCACCGCCCTGGTGCGCCTGCGCCGCCTCGCCCCCGGCAGCCACTTCGAAGTGTGCGGCGGCCCGCATGACGGCGCCGGGCTGCGCCGCCAGTTCGGCAGCGATGCCTTCCACCTGGTCCATCGCGACGAGACCCTGGCGCTGGCCCGCCATGCGCGGACAGGACTGTGGCCACCCGGCCTGGAGGTGGAGATCTTCGACGCATCCCCCACCGACGAACTGTTCGCCGTGCTGATGATGATCGTGGCCCGGCTCGACATGGTGCGCGGCCCCATGAAGCAATGAACCGCGCGTTGTGTATTTCGTGGTGGCATTGCTTGTGACATCTGCTTCCGCGTAGGTCACGGCCGACACACGGTTCAGCGCGCACCGACGGGCCATCACCCCGACCCCGACTATCTTGAAGACACGGGGCTGTCCCTCGCCCCGATCAGAAGGAGAAGAAGGTCATGGACGAGCAACTGCAAAAGGCCTATGAGCAATGGAACCAGTCCGTCGAGGACTATCGCCACCAGCTTGAGCGCACCGTCGCCGAGCAATGCGTCACCGGCCTGTTCGCCGCATCACGCGATCTCGAGATCGCCTACCTCACCCTGCAGGCACGGCTGAAGGAGGTGGAGCGCCGACGGGCTTCCAGCGAAGAACTGCCCGCGCTCTGCATCGCCGCCTGAGTTTCGCCGCCAGGGCCGCCGGATGAATCTGGTGGCCCTCGCCGGTCAGAGCCCCAGCTCCGACCACATGGCATCCACCCGCTGTTTCACCGCCTCGTCCATCACGATGGGGCGACCCCACTCGCGGTCGGTTTCGCCCGGCCACTTGTTGGTGGCATCGATGCCCATCTTGCTGCCCAAGCCGGACTTGGGGCTGGCGAAATCCAGGTAGTCGATCGGGGTGTCATCGACCATCAGCGTGTCGCGACGCGCGTCGACGCGGGTGGTCATCGCCCAGATGACCTCCTTCCAGTCGCGGACGTTCACGTCCTCGTCCACCACGATAATGATCTTGGTGTACATGAACTGGCGCAGGAAACTCCACACGCCGAACATCACCCGCTTGGCATGTCCCGGGTACTGCTTGCGCATGCTCACCACCGCGAGGCGGTAGCTGCAGCCTTCGGGCGGCAGGTAGAAGTCGGTGATCTCGGTGAACTGCCGCTGCAGCAGTGGCACGAACACCTCGTTGAGCGCGAGGCCCAGCATCGCGGGCTCGTCCGGCGGCTTGCCGGTATAGGTGCTGTGATAGATGGGGTTGCGGCGCATGGTGATGCGCTCGATGGTGAACACCGGAAACTCGGCCACCTCGTTGTAGTAGCCGGTGTGGTCGCCATAGGGTCCTTCGGCCGCCATGTCGTCCGGGTGGATCACCCCTTCCAGCACGATTTCCGCACGGGCCGGCACCTGCAGGTCGGAGCCGATGCACTTCGCCAGCTCGGTCTTGCCACCGCGCAGCAGGCCAGCGAACTGGTACTCGGACAGCGTGTCCGGCACCGGCGTCACGGCGCCGAGGATGGTCGCCGGATCGCAGCCCAGCACGACGGCCACGGGAAACGGCTTGCCCGGGTTCTTCTGCTGGAAGTCGCGGAAATCCAGCGCACCACCACGATGTGCCAGCCAGCGCATGATCACGCGGTTCGGCCCCAGCACCTGCTGGCGATAGATGCCAAGGTTCTGGCGCTTCTTCGCCGGCCCGCGCGTGACGACCAGCCCCCAGGTGATCAGCGGCGCCACGTCGCCCGGCCAGCAGTGCTGGATGGGCAGGCGCGACAGGTCCACATCCTTGCCCTCCCATACGATCTGCTGGCAGGGCGCGGAGGAAACCTCCTTCGGCGCCATGTCGAGCACGCGACGGAAGATCGGCAGCTTCTCCCAGGCATCACGCAAGCCCTTCGGCGGTTCCGGCTCGCGCAGGAAGGCGAGCAGGCGGCCGATTTCGCGCAGCGCGTTGCTCCAGTCGTTGCCGCTTTCGCCCATGCCGCGCGCGACCCGCTCCGGCGTGCCGAACAGGTTGCCCAGCACGGGGATGTCGTGGCCCTTCGGCTTCTCGAAGAGGATGGCCGGACCACCCGCGCGCAGCACGCGATCGCAGATCTCCGTCATCTCCAGGTGCGGATCGACTTCGGTGCGCACGCGCTTCAGCTCGCCCTGCGCTTCCAGTTGCGCGATGAAATCGCGGAGGTCCTTGTACTTCATTGCGGTCGCGGCTTCTTGCGGTAGTTCATGAGGGTATTGACCAGGGTGGCGTTGGCCATGAGGTTCACGTCGTAAGCACCGATCTTCGTGGAGGCGCCCGAACAGGTCTTGTTGCGCTCATCCGCCGGTGCGCGACGCAGGCCATTGACGAGGGACGCCGACGCCTGTCGCAGGATGCCGGCCAGCGCCTGGCGTTCCCGCGTATCCAGATTGTCCTGCTGGATTTCCTTGGCCTTGGCGATCAGCGCCGAGTGTCGTTCCATCCACTGCTGATGAGCGCGCGAAATCGCGTCATTGGTGGCTGGCACTTCGCGTCGGCAGAACTGCAGCACCGCGTCCATCGCCAGTTCGTGTCCGGTGACGATGCCGGCAGCTTTCACCGGATCGTCCTCGTCACGACGCTGGCGGCCGCTGACGCCGTCCACCTGCTTCGTCGGCGTGCTGTCCTGCACGGGCGGCCGGTCGCTATAGGTCACCTTGCCGTCCGGTCCGACCGATTTGTAGACCGTGGACAGCGCCGTAGTGGACGCGAACAGCACAAGCATCAAGGCCAGTACTCGCAGCATTGCGCCTGCCTCCTCCGTCAGAAACCGAAGCCGTGCAAGGGCGCCAGCAAGGGCACGCCGCTATGCAGGGCGTAGTCGGCCAGCAAGCCGAAGAAGACGGCAGCGCCGAACCAGTTGTTGTGCAGGAAGGCGCGGAAGCAGCGCTCACGGTCACGGTTGCGGATCAGCGTGTAGTGGTAGCCCGCGATCCCTGCCGCGACGACGAGGCCCGCGTAGTAATACGGCCCGCGCGCCAGCAGGTGGCCCACCCAGGCCAGCAATGCCAGCGCTATGGCGTAGCAGCCCATCACCGCCGCCACGTCGCGCTGGCCGAAGGTGATGGCGGCGGTCTGGATGCCGATCTTCACGTCGTCTTCCCGGTCCACCATGGCGTACTCGGTGTCGTAAGCGATGCACCAGAAGATGTTGGCCAGCAGCATCAGCCAAGCCACCGGCGGCACCGCGAACTGCTGCGCAGCGAATGCCATGGGAATACCGAAACCGAAGGCGATGCCGAGGTAGGCCTGCGGGATGGCGAGGAAGCGCTTGGTGAAGGGATAGCTACCGGCAAGCAGAAGCGCCGGCACCGACAGCACCCACACCAGCTTGTGCAGCGGCAGGATGAGGCAGAACGCCGCCAGCGACAGCGCCGCGGCCAGCAGCAGCGCCTCGCGCGAGCTCACCTCGCCGGTAACCAGCGGTCGCGCCCGGGTGCGCTCGACATGGCCGTCGAAATCACGGTCGGCCCAGTCGTTGACGATGCAGCCGGCCGAGCGCATCAGCACCGTACCCAGCGTGAAGATCCACACCACCAGCAGGCTGGGCGTGCCACCTGCGGACGCCCATACCGCCCACAGGGTGGGCCACAGCAACAGCAGGATGCCGATGGGCTTGTCCAGCCGCATCAGGCGCTCGTAGACCGTCAGGCGCTGGGTGAGGCTGAGCTTGGACGCGGACATGGTTGGGCGTGGGAGTGACGTCAGGGCTGGGCCGGAAGATCGAGGATGGCGGACAGGAATATCTCGCAGACGACGAGGGCCCGGCCCTGCCGTTCGAACCGCGAGCGGCGTGCCCACAGGGCCGGCGGCTGCTTCGAGCCGGCCGCAGCGATGGCGCGATGATAGCGCGCGTCCCGGCGGTCCAGCCGGTGCACCGCCAGCGGGCTGCGGGCGATCAGGGGATCGGAAAACAGCGCCGCTCCCAGCGGACGGCTGCCGATGCCGGCGAACATCATCCAGGCGCCGCGCACCGCGGTGCGCGGCAGGATCGACCTTGCATAGACCACCGGCACGCCGTCGGCGCACAGCAGGATCTCGCGCAACCAGGCGCGGCGGCCGGGCCGCACGCCGGCGAGCAGCGCTTCGTCATGGCGCGGCACGGCCAGGCGCTGCGACAGCAGGCGCACGCTGACGCGGCCGCAACGTGCGGCGATGCGGGCGGTGAGGGATCCGGCGTCGGTCAGCCAGGGATGCAGGGCGTGCTGGGGCGGGAAGGGCGGGCGCCGTTGCCAGCGTTCGACGAAGGCGGAACTCACGTGCTACCGGTCGGAGGAAGGAGTTGGACAAAGAAGGACAATGAAGCCCGGAACACGCCGGCGCCGGGGCTGCCATCACGCTGGCCGGCATACGCCGGAGCGTCGCAGCGAGCGTTGCGCATGATAGCCCGGTTGGGCCGGATGGCCGTCAGTCCGTCGTGCCTCAAGTCCGTCGCGGGCTCCGCCGATGATGGCAACACAAGCCCGCAGCACACACCCACACAACGACGGAGATCGGCCATGACGCCCATGGAAAGGCTTTTCGCCAGCATTCCCAACCTGCCCAGCATGCCCAAGGTGGTGCAGGAGATGATCGCCAGCCTGGAGGACGAGGACGCCGACATCGGCGGTCTGGTGAAGCAGTTGCGCCAGGACCAGTCCCTGTCGGCGCGCGTGCTGCGGCTGGCCAATTCCAGTTACTACGGCGCCAGCCACAAGGTGGGCGCCATCGACGACGCGGTGACGGTGATCGGCCTCAACGCGCTGCGCACCATCGTCATCGCCTCCGGCGTCACCGGCGCCTTCACCAAGGTACCGGGGATCGACCTGCAGGCTTTCTGGCGGCACGGCATGGTCACGGCAGGTGTCGCCCGCCAGCTCGGCAGGATGGCCGGGCTGAGCGGCGAGTTCGCCTACACGGCGGGCCTGATGCATCGCCTGGGCGTGCTGCTCATCGACCTGGCGTTTCCGGAGAAGGGGCGCCAGATTGCGGCGGACTGCAAGGACCTGAGCATCGCCGAACTGGCCGCCATCGAGCAGCTTCACCTGCAGACCGACCACACGGAGGTGGGCGCGGAGCTGGCCCGGCTCTGGCATTTCCCGGCGGTGATCCAGAGCGCGCTGCGCTGGTACGCCGACCCGTTGCACGACGTGGCCAGCCCGCATGCCTCCGTGGTGCATATCGCGGCGCAGATCGCCTTCGGCCTGGAACATGAAGACGCGGCGGACAAGATCATCGCCGACCTGTCGCCAGCGGTGCTGGAGCGCGTGGTCCTGGACAAGGACCGGCTGGCAGAAGTCATCGACAACAGCCGCGAGCTGCTGGCCAGCGCCAACCAGATGCTGGCCTGACGACCGTCGCATCGGCCCCATGAACGAACGAGGCTCGCCGCGGCGAGCCTCGTTGTTTTCAGGCGTGCTTTCCGGTGCGAACCGGCTTGCGGTGGTTCAGGCCACCAGGCTGGTCGCCTCGTCCAGGCCCAGCACGATGTTCATGCACTGGATGGCCGCGCCGGACGCGCCCTTGCCGAGGTTGTCCAGGCGCACGCAGACCTGCGCCTGCTCGGCATGGCCGAACACGAAGATCTCCGCGCGGTTGGTGCCATTGCAATCGGTCGCCGGCAGGAAGCCACCGTCCAGCACGCTGTCGTCGCCGAAGGGCATCACCTTCACGAAGGTCTGACCGGCGTAGTGATCCGCCAGCACGGCGTGGATGGCACGCGCGTCCTGCTTGCCCGGCAGCAGACGGGGCAACAGCGGCACGGTGACCAGCATGCCCTGCGCGAAGGGGCCGACGATGGGGTTGAACAGCGGCTTGTTCTGCAGGCCGGACAGCGCAGCCATCTCGGGCAGATGCTTGTGGGCCAGACCCAGCGCGTACTGGCGCGGGCTGAGCATGCTGTCAGGCAGCTTGTTGCCACCCTCGGCCGGCTCTTCGTAGGTGGCGATCATCTCCTTGCCACCGCCGGTGTAACCCGTCACCGAATGACAGGTCGCCGGGTAGTCCGCCGGCACCACGCCGGCCGCCACCAGCGGCGCCACGGCCAGGATGAAACCGCTGGCGTGACAACCCGGCACGGCGACCTTCTGCGCACCTTCCAGCGCCTTGCGATGCGCGGCCGAGATTTCCGGCAGGCCATACACCCAGCCGGCTGCGACACGGTGCGCGGTGCTGGCATCCAGCACACGGGTGCGGCTGTTGTCCGGCGCCAGCAGCGCAACGGACTCCTTCGCCGCGGCGTCCGGCAGGCACAGGAACACGACGTCGGCGGCGTTGATGTATTCCGCCTTGGCCTTCGGGTCCTTGCGGGCGGCGTCGGGAATCGTCATCACCTCGACATCGCTGCGCGTGGCGAGGCGCTCGTCGATCTTGAGACCGGTGGTACCGGAACGGCCGTCGATGAAAACCTTGTACGTCATGGAAACACCTTAAAGGGGTGAAGAGTGAAATGTGAAACGTGAAATGCGGGGCGCCGCGCAAGGGCACCTTTCACTTTTCACCTTTCACTTTTCACCTTTCACGCATGTCACAGGTTGAGCATCAGCTCGCGTTCAGTGGGCGACGGCTCGAAGCCGCGCTGTTCGTAGTGCTTGAAGATCGCCTCGACGATCTTCTCCGGCTCGTCGATCACCTGGATGAGGTTCAGGTCCTTCTCGCCGATCATGCCTTCGCTGAGCAGGGTGGTCTTGAACCAGTCCAGCAGGCCCGCCCAGAAATCCTTGCACACCAGGATGACGGGGATCTTGCGGCCCTTACCGGTCTGGATCAGGGTCAGCGCCTCCATGATCTCGTCCAGCGTACCGAAGCCGCCCGGCATCACCACGTAGGCCTGCGCGAAGCGTACGAACATCACCTTGCGCGGGAAGAAATGGCGGAAGGTCTGCGACACGTCCTGGTAGGGGTTGCCGCTCTGCTCGAAGGGCAACTGGATGTTCAACCCCACCGACGGGCTCTTGCCGTAGAAGGCACCTTTGTTGGCCGCTTCCATGATGCCGGGGCCGCCGCCGGAGATGACCGAGAAGCCTGCGTCGGAAAGTAGACGCGCGATCTTCTCGGTAAGTTCGTAGTACGGGTGGTCCGGCTTGGTACGCGCGGAGCCGAAGATGCTGACGGCCGGGCGGATCGGCTTGAGGCGCTCGGAGGCCTCGACGAACTCCGACATGATGCCGAAGATGCGCCAGGCTTCGCGCGCCTGGTCATGCACGTCGCCGATGGAAGGGGCACGGAAAGGGGGCAGCTTGTCTTTTGCGCTCATGGAGTTTGCGAGGGAGGCTGGTTGCGGCGGACGCGCCGCGAGAGGTCGCGGTGGCGCGCGGCTACGCGGGGTCGGGTTTATAAACAGCCCTGATGCTACGCCGCAGCACCCTGCGGGACAAGGCAAGGGACCGGGAACACGAACCTGCGATAATCGCCGGGTTTCCGCAGGCCGCGCCTTCACAGGCCTTGCCCCTTCCTCATCCAGCGCCCGCCCCCGCCATGCCCATCCTGCTGCTCGTAGACGGCTCCAGCTACCTCTACCGCGCCTTTCATGCCCTGCCCGACCTGCGCAACAAGGCGGGAGAGCCCACCGGCGCACTGCGCGGCGTGCTCAGCATGCTGCGCCCGCTGCGCGAACAGACCGGCGCGACACACGCCGCCTGCGTGTTCGACGCCAAGGGCAAGACCTTCCGCGACGACTGGTACCCGGAATACAAGGCGCATCGCCCGCCGATGCCGGACGACCTGCGCCTGCAGGTGGAGCCGATCTGCAAGGGTGCGCAGGCGCTGGGCTGGCCGATCATCGTGCAGGACGGCGTGGAGGCCGACGACGTCATAGGCACCCTGGCGCGCCAGGCCGTGGAGCGCGGCTTCGAGGTCGTCATCTCGACCGGCGACAAGGACATGGCGCAGCTGGTGCAGCCGGGCGTCAAGCTCATCAATACCATGACCAGCGAGACGCTGGACGAAGCCGGTGTGATGGAAAAGTTCGGCGTGCCGCCGAGCCGCATCGTCGACTACCTGACCTTGGTGGGCGACAGCGTCGACAACGTGCCCGGCGTCGAGAAGTGCGGCCCCAAGACCGCCGTGAAATGGCTGGCGGAATACGGCGACCTCGACAACATCGTGGCCCACGCGGCCGACATCAAGGGCGTGGTGGGCGAGAACCTGCGCCGCGCGCTGGGCTTCCTGCCGCTGGGCCGCAAGCTCGTGACCATCGCCACCGACGTGGCTTTGCCGGAGCCGCTGGAATCGCTGACCTGGCGCGAGCCGGACACCGGCACACTGATCGAGCAATTCGCCCGCTGGGAATTCAAGACCTGGCTGCGTGAGCTGAAAGGCGAGGACAGCCCGGCCGACTCCGCAGCCGCTGCCGTGAGCGCCCGCGTCACCGACCTGTCCGCCGTGACACTGGCCGGCGCGCGTGAAGAAAGCATTGAGCGCATCGAGGGCACCGCCCACCGCGACAACTACGAGTGCATCCTCACCGAAGACCAGTTGAACCGCTGGCTGGTCATTCTCGATGCCGCGACGCTGACCGCCTTCGACACCGAGACCGACAGCCTGGACCCGATGAAGGCACGCATCGTCGGCATGAGCTTCTGCGTGCAGGAAGGCGAAGCCGCCTACCTGCCGCTGGCGCACACCTACCCTGGCGCGCCCGACCAGTTGCCCTTCGATGCCACGCTGGCGCGCCTCAAGCCCTGGCTGGAAGATGCCAGCAAGCCCAAGCTCGGCCAGAACCTGAAATACGACATGCACGTGCTGGCCAACCACGGCATCCGCTTCCGCGGCGTGGTGCACGACACCCTGCTGGAATCCGCCGCCTACGAGAGCGACAAGGGCCACGACCTCGACCAGCTCGCCAGCCGCTACACCGGCCTGCAGACGCTGAGCTTCACCGACGTGTGCGGCAAGGGCGCCAAGCAGATCGGCTTCAACGAAGTGGAACTGCAACTGGCCACGCACTACTCGGCGGAGGACGCCGACGTCACCTTGCGTGTGCACAACGTGCTGTGGCCGCGCATCGAGAACGACGCCTCGCTGCTGCGCGTGTATCGCGACATCGAGCTACCGGTGCAGGAGGTGCTGTGGGCGATGGAGCGCGAGGGCGTGCTGATCGACAGTACCCTGCTCGCCCAGCAGAGCGATGAACTCGGCCGCAAGATGCTGGACCTGGAACAGCAGGCCTACACCGCCGCCGGCCAGCCCTTCAACCTCAACAGCCCCAAGCAGCTCGGCGAAATCCTCTTCGAGCGCCAGAAGCTGCCGGTAGTGAAGAAGACCCCCAGCGGCGCGCCCAGCACCGACGAAGAAGTGCTGACCCAGCTCGCGCTGGACTACCCGCTACCCAAGCTGCTGCTGGAATACCGCAGCTTCGCCAAGCTGAAGAGCACCTACACCGACAAGCTGCCGCGCAGCGTGAATCCGCAGACCGGCCGGGTGCACACCAGCTTCTCGCAGACTGGCGCGATCACCGGCCGCCTGGCCAGCACCGACCCGAACCTGCAGAACATCCCGATCCGCACGCCGGAAGGCCGCCGCATCCGCGCCGCCTTCATCGCCGCGCCCAGCAAGCGCATCGTGTCGGCCGACTATTCGCAGATCGAGCTGCGCATCATGGCCCACCTGTCCGGCGACGAGCGCCTGCTGCAGGCCTTCGCCGCCGGCGAGGACGTGCACCGCGCCACCGCCGCCGAGGTGTTCGGCGTGACGCCGGCCGAGGTCAGCAGCGACCAGCGTCGCTACGCCAAGACCATCAATTTCGGCCTGATCTACGGCATGAGCGCGCACGGGCTGGCCAAGGCGCTGGAAATCGAACGCGGCGCGGCCCAGGGCTGGATCGACCGCTATTTCGCCCGCTACCCCGGCGTCGCCACCTACATGGAAGACACCCGCCGCAGCGCACGCGACAAGGGCTACGTGGAAACGGTGTTCGGCCGCCGCCTGTGGCTGCCGGAGATCAAGAGCAGCAACGTCGGTCGGCGCCAGGGCGCCGAGCGTGCGGCGATCAATGCGCCGATGCAGGGCACGGCGGCCGATCTGGTCAAAATGGCCATGCGCCACGTCTACGACTGGATCCGCGAGGAAAACCTCGCCAGCCGCCTGCTGCTGCAGGTGCACGACGAACTGATCCTGGAAGTCCCCGACGCGGAGCTGGAGCACGTGAAAAATGTCCTGCCGCAGCGCATGTCGGGCGTGGCCGAACTGAAGGTGCCGTTGCTGGCCGAAGTAGGGAGCGGAGACAGCTGGGATCAGGCACACTGAACACCACAATTAAGGCGCGCCCGCGGCAAAGCTGCACTCCGACTGGATTACCGGCTGGCGCTGCCGTAAACCCTGTAGCACCCCGCCGCATCGGCCTGGCCGGAAAACGAGTGCCGACAAGGGTTTTGCGAAAGTTCGCAGTCCCAACTAACGTGAAATGCTGCCGCCTTGGTGCGGGGCACAATCACTATAATCCCCGGACCTTCAGCAGCGTCCTGAAGGCATTGAAGGTAAGACCATCGTGGAAGCCGTACTCCCTGCCGACATCGCCGAAACCAGCCTCTCCGGCAACGTCCTGAAGCTGCAGAAATTCCTGCTGCGGCAGGTCGGCCGCGCCATCGCCGACTTCGGCATGATCGAGGAAGGCGACCGCGTGATGGTGTGCTGCTCCGGCGGCAAGGACTCCTATACCTTGCTGACCTTGCTGTCGATCCTGCGCCAGCGCGCACCGATCGACTTCAGCATCGTCGCGATGAACCTCGACCAGAAGCAGCCTGGCTTCCCCGACGAGGTGTTGCCGCGCTACTTCGAGTCGATCGGCGTCGAGTACCGGATCGTCACCGAGGACACCTACTCCATCGTCAAGGGCAAGGTGCCGGAGGGCAAGACCACCTGCGCACTGTGTTCGCGCCTGCGCCGCGGCATCATCTACCGGACGGCGCGGGAAATCGGCGCGACGAAGATTGCGCTCGGCCACCACCGCGAGGACATCATCGAGACGCTGTTCCTCAACATGTTCTTCGGCGGCAAGCTCAAGGCCATGCCGCCGAAGCTGGTCAGCGACGACGGTCAGCACGTGGTGATCCGCCCGCTCGCCTACTGCAACGAACGCGACGTCGCGAAGTTTGCCCGCGCGATGGCGTACCCGATCATCCCGTGCAACCTCTGCGGTACGCAGGAAAACGCGCAGCGCAAGCAGATCAAGGCGATGCTCGCCGACTGGGAAACCCGCTTCCCGGGCCGCGTCGAGTCGATCACCACTGCCCTTCAGAACGTAGTGCCCTCGCATCTTGCGGATGGCAACCTGTACAACTTCAAGAGCCTGTCGCCCCTTGCAGACAGCGCCGGCGGTGACCTGGTTTTCGACCCCCCCGAACTCGATACCGGCAATACCGAACCGGTCGTCGCGCCCATCGTCTGGAACACCCGCGCCGACCCCTGGACCAAGCTGGAGTCACCCGAACAATGATAAGTAGCCCCGTATCCGAGACCTGCGTGGTGGTAGCCGAGGTCACGGGTGACAGCACCCTGGTCAGCAAGCTTGGCGAAACCGAAGCAGCGCGCGCCCGCGAACGTTGCCTGTCGCGCGCCGAGCGTTCCATCGAAGCCCATCAGGGCCAGACGCTGAAGAGCGAGGGCCGCCGGCTGGTTGCCGTCTTCCCGCGCTGTGACGCAGCGGTACTGGCTGCCAGCGACATCCGCGATCGCGTGGCGCAATTGCCACCGGTGTCCGGTGTGTCGCTGTCGGTACGCATCGGCGTCCACTGCGGCCCGAACGAAGGCGAGACCAGCAACCCCAGCAACGAGGCCGTCGAGATCGTCAACAATCTCGCCTCGGTGGCCTCGCCCGGCCAGATCCTGTTGTCCGGTGAAGCCTCGATGCACCTGCCGGAATCGGTGCGCGGCCAGATCGACACGCAGACCCAGCTGTCGGTGTCCTCCAACGGCTACGACCTGCCGATCTTCGAGTTGAAGACCGGCACGGCCGCCTTGCGCGAAGCCACGCTGCGCTCCCTGCCCGCGGCCGCACCGCGTGTCGAGGCGCCCACCAAGCCCGCCGAACCCTCGGCGCCGCGCTCGCGCCTCATGCTGCGCTACCTGAACCACAGTTTCGTGGTCAGCGAACTGCAGCCGGTGCTGCTGGCCGGGCGCGAGGAGGGCAATGATGTCGTCATCGGCGATCGCCGCGCCTCGCGTCACCATGCACGCATCGAATGGCGCTCGGGCCGCTACGTGCTGATCGACAACAGCACCAACGGCACCTACCTGGTGGACGACAGCGGCGTGGAGATCGTGCTGCGCCGTGGTGAATGCGACCTGCCACCTCGCGGCCGCGTGGGCCTGGGTTATTCGCCCAACGAGGTCGACGTCGACAGCATGATGTTCGATATCGGCCAGCGCTGAGACCGGTCACCCCTCCGCAAGGGAAGAAAAAAGGCCACGCAATGCGTGGCCTTTTTGTTGTCCTTCGCGTGCTGTCTGGCGTGAACACCCGCGAAGCACTGTCCCGTGTTTTCAGTGCTCGAAAGGGTCTTCCTGGTCCAGCACACTGCGCTGCCGGGCCACGAACTCCTGCGTGGAGTCGATGCCCCGCAACTGCAGGATGGTGTTGCGCACCGCCGCCTCCAGCAGCACCGCGAGGTTGCGGCCCGCCGCCACCGGCAGCACGGTGCGGCGTACGGGAACGCCGAGCACGTCCTGCATCTCGTCGTCCAGCGGCAGGCGCAGCGGTTCGTCGGCGGCGGAGCGACGTTGCAGGTGAACCACCAGCTTGAGCTTCATCTTCCGGCGACAGGCCGTCTCGCCGAAGATGGTGCGGATGTTCAGGATGCCGAGGCCGCGGACTTCCAGGAAATCCTTCAGCATCTCCGGGCAGCGACCTTCCAGCACGCCGGACGCCACCCGCGAGATCTCCACCACGTCGTCGGCCACCAGACCGTGCCCGCGCGAGATCAGCTCCAGGGCAAGCTCGGATTTGCCGGCACCGGAATCGCCGGTGATCAGCACGCCCACGCCCAGCACGTCCATGAAGACGCCGTGCAGCGAGACACGCTCGGCGAGCCGTCGCGCAAGGTAGCTGCGCATCACGTCGATGACGCGTGCGGACTCCATGGGTGAGGCCAGCAAGGGCACACCGACATCCTCGCAGTTGCGCCGGATGATGTCCGGCACCTCGCAGTCGTCGGCCACGATGATGCCCGGCGGCGCCGCGGCGAGGATGCCGAGCAGGTGGTGCTCCAGCTTGTCGCGCGCCTGACGGCGCGCCCAGACGAACTCCGCCTCGCCCATCACCTGCAGGCGCTGCGGATGGATGAGGTTCAGGTGACCGACGAGGTCAGCCGGCCATACCCGGTTGTCATGGATGGTGAGGTGCGTGTCGAGCCGGCCGGCGACGTGGCGCAGGCGCAACGCAGCACGGTTGGCCTCAAAGAGTTGAGCGACGCTCGTTCGCCGCATGCGGATCCCATTCGACAAAGAGGCTATGCATGGTGTCGGCGCTGTCGGCCGCCAGAAGATCGTCGCGGAAAGCGCGGTCGGAGAACATCTGGGCCAGTTCGGACAGCAGGCGCAGATGGGATTCGTTGGCCTGCTCCGGCACCAGCATCACGAAGATGAGGTTCACCGCGCGGCCATCCGGCGCATCGAACTGGATCGGGCTGGCCAGGCGGAAGAAAGCGCCCAGCGCTTCCTTCAAACCCTTGATGCGGCCGTGCGGAATGGCGATGCCCTGGCCCAGGCCGGTGGAGCCGAGCTTCTCGCGCTGGGTCAGCGAATCGATGATCGCGCTGCGCGACAGGCTGTTCTGGTTCTCGAAGATCAGTCCTGCCCGTTCAAAAACGCGCTTCTTGCTGTCGGCCTCCAGGTCGAGCAGCACGTTTTGCAGTGGCAGGATGTGGGAAATGAGGTTCATCCGGGGGAGGCTCTGACCGCGCTGTCACCAGTGGTGACGAGACGGTCGCTACTCGGCGTAAATGGACTGTCTGGGACTGTCGAAACTGTCGAGCTTTCCTGTCGGGCGTGGTGCAGCGGGATGGGACAGCAGAACCTTGGAGCAGGATAACCGGCCGAGGTGCAGGCAAGCGGGAATTATGCCCGACAACCCGGCCGGCCGGGCGGTCAGGGCTGGGCGGCTTGGTGCTTGATGGCGTCGCGCCCGTGGTCGAAGGACTTTTCCTTGTGCTTGACGACCTGGCGGTCGAGCTTGTCCGTCATGGCGTCGATGGCGGCGTAGAGGTCTTCCTCGGTCGCTTCGACGTGGATGTCCTTGCCGCGGACATGCAGGGTCACTTCGGCCTTCTGCTTGAGCTTCTCGACGGAGAGGATCACGTGGGTGGCGGTCACGTGGTCGAAATGGCGAATCACGCGTTCCAGCTTGCTGGTGACGAACTCACGGATGGCGGGGGTCACCTCAAGATGATGGCCGGTGATGTTGAGATTCATAGGGCACTCCTCTCAGATCGACTTGCGCTGACTGACCGGCGGGATATTGAGCGACTCGCGGTATTTCGCAATCGTCCGTCGCGCCACCACGATACCCTGCTGGCCCAACATCTCGGCAATCGTGGCGTCGGACAGGGGTTTTCTCCCGTCTTCACCTGCAACCATCTGGCGGATCAGCGCACGAATCGCCGTGGCAGAGCAGGCACCGCCCGTGTCGGTGGACACGTGAGAGCCGAAGAAATACTTCAGTTCGAACACGCCGCGCGGGCTGGCCATGTACTTCTGCGTGGTCACGCGCGACACCGTGGATTCGTGCAGCTCCAGTTCGTCGGCAATCTCCCTCAGGGTCAGCGGCCGCATGGCCACTTCGCCGTGGTCGAAGAACTGGTGTTGTCGTTCGACGATAGCCTGCGACACTCTGAGGATCGTGTCAAAGCGTTGTTGTACGTTCTTGATTAACCAGCGGGCTTCCTGTAGCTGGCCCGACAGGGCGCTGGCGGAACCACGGTTCTGCTGAAGGATGTCGGCGTAGACGCGGTGGATCCTCAGTTTCGGCATCGCCTCCGGGTTGAGGCTCGCCCCCCAGCGGCCGCGCGTCTTGCGGACGATGACGTCCGGCACGATGTAGCGCGGCTCCACGTGGGTGAACTGGGCGCCCGGGCGGGGGTTCAGCCGGGAAATCATGTCTTGCGCGGCGCGCAGGCCGTCGTCGTTGCAGCCCAGGCGGCGCTTGAGCTTGACGAAGTCGCGCGCGGCCAGCAGTTCGAGCTGGCCATCGACGATCTGCAGCGCCAGGCTGCGGGCACTGCATTCCGGGCAATTGCGCAGCTGCAGGGTCAGGCACTCCTGCAGGCTGCGTGCGCCGACGCCGACGGGGTCGAAGTGCTGCACATAGCGCAGCGCGATCTGCAGGTCATCGACTTCCACTTCCAGCTCGGGCGGAATCAGTTCGAGCAGTTCTTCCAGCGGGGTGTCGAGAAAGCCATCGTCATCCAGCGCCTCGATGAGGAAACGCACCAGCGCGCGGTCCCGGTCGGACAGGGCCATCAAGGCCACCTGGGCATCGAGGTGGTCACGCAACGACGTGGCGGCAGCCTGGAATTCCTGGAAGTCGGACTCGTCGTCGTCACCGCCATTGCGGCTGCCCGCTTCGGAACGCCACTCCGCGGCTTCGCCGAGATCGTCGTCGGAGGCCGCCTCGTAGGCCGCATCGATGGTCTCAGGCGGATCGACCGACACCGCCGGCTCGAAGTCCGCGTCCTCGCCGTTGCCGCTGGATTCGCGGATCTCCGCGAAGTCGCGCTCCTCGCGCTCCTCGTGGCGCGTGGCTTCGGCCTGCTCGACGCTGGCCACCGCTTCGGCGCCGCCCTCCTCACCGTCCTCGCGCTCCAGCATGGGGTTCTCCAGCAGGATGCGCTCGATTTCGGTGTTGAGCTCAAGCGTCGACAGCTGCAGCAAGCGGATGGACTGCTGCAGCTGCGGGGTCAGCGCGAGGTGCTGGGATATCTTGAGCTGGAGCGAGGGCTTCATGAATGAGACGGAAAACTTCTACAGGCGGAAATGTTCGCCCAGATACACCTGACGCACCTGTGCGTTTTGCACGATTTCGTCAGGACGGCCGCCAGCGAGCACCTCGCCGGAGTTGATGATGCAGGCGTGATCGCAGATACCCAGCGTCTCACGCACGTTGTGGTCGGTGATCAGCACCCCGATGCCGCGCGACTTCAGGTAGGCGATGATCTTCTGGATGTCGATCACCGCGATCGGGTCCACGCCGGCGAAGGGTTCGTCGAGCAGGATAAGCCGCGGGCTGGTCGCCAGCGCACGCGCGATCTCCACGCGGCGACGCTCGCCACCGGACAGCGACTGGGCGGTCGCGTCGCGCAGATGGCCGATGTTCAGCTCGTTGAGCAGCTCGTCCAGCCGGGCCCGCACTTCAGCCTTGCCCAGCTTCTGCAGCTCCAGCACGGCCATGATGTTCTCGGCGACCGTCAGCTTGCGGAAAACCGAGTTCTCCTGCGGCAGGTAGGACAGGCCCATCTGCGCGCGGCGATGAATCGGCGTGTGGGTCAGATCGGTGCCGTCCAGGTGGATCGCACCGCCGTCCGCGCGCACCAGCCCGACGATCATGTAGAAGCAGGTCGTCTTGCCCGCGCCATTGGGGCCGAGCAGGCCGACGACCTCGCCGCTGCCGACCTCGAAGGAAACGTCACGGACCACCGTGCGTTTCTTGTAGCGCTTGGAGAGCTGGGTAACCCTAAGCAGACTCATCGTTGAACGGCTCTTTCAGTACTTTGCGGATCAGTTCGCTGGTGAAGCCCCGCGACTGGAGGAAGCGCGCCTGACGGGCCCACTCGCGGGCGTCCTGCGGCTTGTCGCCGAATTTCTTCTGCCACACCGCGCGCAGGCGGGCCAGTTCGTCGCCACCGCCTTCATCGGCCAGGGTGGTGAGTGCATCGTCGATCAGCGCTTCGGCCACGCCGCGCCGTGCGAGTTCATTGCGCAGGCGCCCCACGCCATGTCGCTCGGCGCGACTGCGCACGAAGCTCTCGGCGTAGCGCGCATCGGACTGCAGTCCGGTCTCGGCGAGACGGTCGAGCAATGCCGACAGCATTTCAGGCTCCGCCTCGCCGCGCAGCTTGGCCGCCAGCTCGGCGCGCGAATGCTCGCGCCGGGCCAGCAGGCGCAAGGCCCGGTTGCGCAGGGCCGTCGCCGGAGAACTGCTCATCGCGAGGCATCCGCCAACGATCCGTCGATCAGGCCTGCTCGGCGGCAGGCAGCGCAACGACGCCCACCGCTTCGCGGATCTTGTTCTCGATCTCGCGGGAGATCTGCGGATTGGCGCGCAGGAACTCACGCGCGTTGTCCTTGCCCTGGCCGATCTTCTCGCCGTTGTAGGCATACCAGGCACCGCTCTTGTCGACGAACTTGTGCTCGACGCCCATATCGACGACTTCGCCTTCACGCGAAATGCCTTCGCCATACAGGATGTCGAAGTGGGCTTCCCTGAACGGCGGTGCCACCTTGTTCTTGACGACCTTCACCTTGGTTTCGGAGCCGATGACTTCTTCGTTCTTCTTGATCGTGCCGGTACGACGGATGTCCAGGCGTACGGAGGCGTAGAACTTCAGCGCGTTGCCGCCGGTGGTGGTTTCCGGGTTGCCGAACATCACGCCGATCTTCATGCGGATCTGGTTGATGAAGATGACCAGGGTGTTGGTGCGCTTGATGTTGCCGGTGAGCTTGCGCAGCGCCTGCGACATCAGGCGGGCCTGCAGACCGGGCAACTGGTCACCCATCTCGCCTTCGATTTCGGCCTTCGGCGTCAGTGCCGCCACCGAGTCGATGACCAGGATGTCCACGCCACCGGAGCGCACCAGCATGTCGGCGATTTCCAGCGCCTGCTCGCCGGTGTCCGGCTGCGAGATCAGGAGGTCGGCGACGTTCACGCCCAGCTTGGCGGCGTAGCCCACGTCCAGCGCATGCTCGGCGTCGATGAAGGCAGCGGTGCCGCCGATCTTCTGCATCTCGGCAATGACCTGCAGGGTCAGGGTCGTCTTGCCGGAGGATTCCGGGCCGTAGATCTCGACGACACGGCCACGCGGCAGGCCGCCGATGCCCAGGGCGATGTCCAGTCCCAGCGAGCCGGTGGACACGGACTGGATCTCCTCCTCCAGCTTGCCGTCGCCCATGCGCATGATGGAGCCCTTGCCGAACTGCTTCTCGATCTGGGAGAGCGCAGCCTGGAGCGCCTTCGCCTTGTTGTCGTCCATGTTTTTTCCTCGGGTTGATCGCGGCAAATTATGGCATAGCTCTTGCATTCAAGGCCGCCTTCCGGAGGCTGTGGAACTTTTCCTGTTTTTACGCTTTCCACGCCTCACAATTCGTTGCTTCGCCACCCGGCATTGCCGCAACATCAATAAGTTGTAGTGCCACAGCCTTCCATTCAAAGCAGCCTTGCCAAGGCTGGCAGAACGAAAACACCATGCTCAAGAAGCGCTTCGCCCCCCTCCTGCTGACAGCTTTACTGACGGCAGCCTGCAGTAACCAGCAAGACGATTCCGCCGGCACCAAGGACGCTCCCGGGAAGAGCGCGGCCGCCAGCCCGGCCTCCGGGCAAGGCGCCAGCGGGGGCAATCGCAACAAGCCGCAAATGGTCACCACCACGCAGACCACCCTGCGCAACCTGCCACTGGTACTGAGTGCACAGGGCAACGTGCTGTCGCTGGACGAGGTGGATGTGCGGGCGCAGAAGACCGGTACGGTCGCCCAGGTCCAGTTCAGCGAGGGGCAGGAAGTCCGTCGCGGCCAGGTCCTGTTCTCGCTGGACGACCGCGAGGATGCCGCCGCGGTGAAGCGCGCGGAAGCCGCGGTCGTCGGCGCCCGCGCCCAGCTCGACATCGCCGAGCGCGATCTCAAGCGTGCCCAAGACCTGTCGGCCCAGAACTTCGTGTCCTCCTCCGCGCTGGATACCGCCCGCAACAAGGTGGATTCCGCCCGCGCCGGCATGCAGGAGAACCAGGCGGCGCTGGAGCAGGCCAAGGTGGCACTCACCTACTCGGTGATCCGCGCACCCTTCGACGGTCGCGCCGGGCGCATCGACGTGCGGGTCGGCAGCCTCGTCACCACCACCACCCCGATGGTCAAGGTGTCGCGCATGCATCCCATCGGCGTGAGCTTCACGCTGCCCGAGCGCGACTTGCCGATGCTGCTGGCGTCGCAACGCGAAAAACCCGTCCGCGTGGAGGTGGAAACCGGCGACGGCCGCAAGGCGCCCGGCGAAGTGAGCTTCATCGACAGCACCGTGGACCGCGTGGCCGGCACCATCGCCATCAAGGCCCGCATCGACAACAACAGCCGCAACCTGTGGCCCGGCCAGTACGTGACCACGCGGGTCACCGTCGGCGAGCTGAAGGACGTGGTGGTCCTGCCCGCCCAGGCCATCGTCAACGGCCCGACGCATCGCTTCGTGTATGTGGTGAAGGACGACGCGACGGTGACGCCCCAGAACGTCGAGCTGCAGCGCATCGTGGACGGCCAGGCCGTCGTCACCGGCATCGGTGGCGGCGTGAAGATCGTGCTGGAAGGCGGCCAGAACCTGCGGCCCGGTGGTCGCATCGAGGAAGCTGCGCCGCTCGCAGCCAACGGCGAGTCGGCACCACGGAAGCGCCGCGACGGCAAGAAGGGTGGCAACGCAGGCAGTGGCGAAGGGAAGAACCCGACATGATGCTTGCCGAACAGTGCATCCGCCGGCCGGTTGCCACCGCGCTGGTGTGGATTGCCATCGTCATCGCCGGCGCAGTCGCCGTCACCAAGCTGCCGATCGCCGCGCTGCCGTCCTACGACCAGCCGACCATCAACGTCAGCGCCAACCTGTCGGGCGCCAGCCCGGAAACGATGGCGTCCTCGGTCGCCACGGTGATGGAACGGCAGTTCTCCACCATCCCGGGGCTGAAGACGATGACGTCTTCCAGCTCGCAGGGCAGCACCTCCATCACGCTGGAGTTCGACCCGGCGCGCAACATCGACTCCGCCGCCATCGACGTGCAGGCCGCGCTGTTCCGCGCCACGCGCCAGCTGCCGGATGACATGAGCAACCCGCCGGCGTACCGCAAGGTGAACCCGGCGGACGACCCCATCCTGTTCATCGCCATCAGTTCGCCGTCGCTGTCGCTGGCGGAGCTGAACGACTTCGCCGACAACCTGATCTCCCCGTCGCTGTCCACGCTCAACGGCGTGGCGCAGGTGAACATCAACGGCCAGAAGCGTTTCGCGGTGCGCGTGAAGGCCGACCCGGCCAAGCTGGCCGCCCGCGACCTCACGCTGTCGGACGTATCGAACGCGCTGCGCGCCGCCAACAGCAACGTGCCGGTCGGCACGCTGGAAGGGCCGCGCCAGACGCTGGTGCTGGCCACCAACGATCCGCTGAAGAACGCAGCCGAGTTTTCCAAGGTGGTGGTCGCCGTCAAGAACGGCCAGACCATCTACATGTCGGACGTCGCCACGCTGGAAGACAGCGTGGAGAACATCCGCAACGGCGCCTGGGTGGACAGCAAGCGCGCCATCACCCTGTCGGTGCTGCGCCAGCCGGACGCCAACACGGTGGCGGTGGTGGATGCCGTGCGCGCCGCCATTCCCACGCTCAAGTCGCAGTTGCCGGCATCGGTCGAGATCGAGGCCATCAACGACCGGTCGAAGTCGGTGCGCGAATCGATCCGCGACGTCAGCAGCCACATGATCATGACCATCGCCCTGGTGGTGATGGTCATCCTGCTGTTCCTGCGCCGGCTGTCCGCCACCATCATCCCCTCGCTGTCGCTGCCGGCCTCGTTGCTGGGCACGTTTGGCATCATGCTGTGGGCGGGTTACTCGCTGAACAACATCTCGCTGATGGGCCTCACCATCGCCGTGGGCCTGGTGGTCGACGACGCCATCGTGGTGCTGGAAAACATCGTCCGCCACGTCGAGAACGGCATGAAGCCCTTCCAGGCCGCCATCCGCGGCGCCCGCGAAGTGGGCTTCACCGTGGTGTCCATCTCGGTGTCGCTGGTCGCCGTGTTCATCCCCATCTTCTTCATGCCGGGCACCATCGGCCTGCTGTTCTTCGAGTTCGCCGCGGTGGTGTCGATTGCCATCGTCATCTCCGCGGCCGTCGCGCTGACGCTGATCCCGATGCTGGCCGCACGCTTCGTCAAACCGCACCACGACGACAAGCGCCCGCCTGCATGGAGCCGCTGGTTCGAAGCCGGTTTCAAGGCCACCCTGCATGGCTACCAGCGTTTGCTGGACTGGACCCTGCGCCATCGCGGCCTGATGCTGCTGCTGACGCTGGCAACCTGCGTCGGCACCGTGCTGCTCTACGTGTCGATGCCCAAGGGCTTCTTCCCCGAGGAGGACATCGGCCAGGTGCGCGTGTCGATCGAGGGCGCGCCGGATATTTCCTGGACCGCCATGGCGGAGATCCACGACCAGGTGCAGGCACGCATCACCAAGGACCCGGCCGTCGCGCAAAGCACCGCCTTCTTCGGTGGCGGTTCCAACCGCAGCGTGGTGTTCCTGACACTCAAGCCGAAGAACGAGCGCGGCAGCATGCAGTCGGTGCTGCAGAGCCTGCGCCGCGACGTCGCCGACCTGCCCGGCGTATCCGTCACCTTCTCGGCGGTGCAGAACCTGCGCGTCGGCGGACGCAGCTCGCGCAGCCGCTTCCAGTTCACCCTGCAGTCGGTCGACTACGCCGCGCTCAACGACTGGTCCGACCGCATGATGAGCCGCATGCGCGAATCTGAACTGCTGCGGGACATCAGCACCGACGCGGAACGCAGCGGGCTGCAGGCGCGCGTGGTGGTCGACCGCGAGCGCGCCCAGTCGCTGGGCGTGGACATGGCGGCCATCCGCGAAACGCTGAACGGGGCCTTCGGCGAACGCGAGGCGGCCAGCATCTACATGCCGCAGGACACCTTCAAGGTCATCCTCCAGCTGGACCCGGCCTACCGTGCCGACGAGCGCGGGCTGGAACAGCTCAAGGTCCGCGCCCGCAGCGGCCAGCTGGTGCCGATCGCGGCGTTCTCCAGCGTCGAGCGCGTGTCGGCGACGACCTCGGTCAACCACGAAGGGCAACTGCCGGCCATCACCCTGTCGTTCAACCTCGCGCCCGAGGTGACGCTGTCGCAGGCCATCGACGAGATCCGCGGCATGCAGACCGAACTGAACATGCCGAACCACATCTTCGGCAAGTTCGCCGGCGACGCCGCGGTGTTCCAGGAGTCGCAGACCAGCCAGCTGTGGCTGATCCTGATCGCCATCGCGGTGATCTACGTCGTGCTGGGCATCCTGTACGAAAGCTGGATCCATCCGATCACCATCCTGGCCGGCATTCCCTCCGCAGCCGTCGGTGCCTTGCTGTCCTTGAAACTGTTCGGACTGGAACTCACCTTCATCGCGATGGTGGGCATCCTGCTGCTGATCGGCATCGTGAAGAAGAACGCCATCATGATGATCGACTTCGCGCTGGAAGCTGAACGCAAGGAGGGCCGCAGCCCTGCCGACGCGATCCGCGAAGCCTGCCTGCTGCGCTTCCGCCCGATCATGATGACCACCCTGGCCGCCGCGATGGGCGCAGTCCCCATCGCCACCGGCCTGGGCGCCGGCGCCGAGCTGCGCCAGCCCCTGGGCATCGCCGTGCTGGGCGGCCTGATCTTCTCGCAGCTCATCACGCTGTTCATCACGCCAGCGCTGTATCTCGGCTTCGACTGGCTGCAGCGCAAGCTGGGCATCAGCGGCGGACAGGATCTGCACCGCAAGGCACATTGACTTGAAAGGGCCGCTACTGCGGCCCTTTTTTTTGCGCCGGCCTCAGCCTGCCCTCCAGCGATACCCCGTGCTTCCCTGAAGGGCAAAGCGGCGTCTGCGGCCTGCCGTCGATCGGCCAATTCGCGGCAAACGCGACATGCCGGCGGAATGACGACTGAGCGGACCCGTTTTCCGGCGGATAGGCCAGGATTGCCGAATTGCACGGCAGTCATGCGGTGCATACGCTTCGCGCTTTTTGTGGACACGCGCATGAAGCCCTCATTCATCCTCCTGCTGGCTGGCGCCAGCATCGCCCTGTCGGCCTGTGGCTCTGCCCCGAAGCGGGCGCAGGACAAGGAAGTCGTCATCAATGGTCAGAAGTTTGTCTTCGGCGGCGAGTACAAGACACGCGGCCGGGAACTCACGGTCACCGTGAACGGCGACCCCGTGATGCGCGGAAGCTTCGCGCCCTACACCCCGACCCAACGCCTTTCCGCCCAGTACCGCGGCACCGAGGTGGTGGCGAGCTGCTACTTCGGGTCCGTGCTGGGTGGCAGCGGCGGAAAGGTCGGCATCGTGGCGGGCGCCATCCAGGGCGCCAAAGGACGCAGCGCGGACAAGTGCGACATCCTGGCAGCAGGACAGCAGGTGGAGTCGCTCTACTTCTGATCCCTGCGTCCGGTCGGATGGCCTCTATCTGTCCGCCTGCAGCCCGCAGCCGCGTGCATGGTGTCAGCGGCAGGCTTGATGGAGGTCAAGCACGCTCGCGCCATGCCCTCGTCCTCCTCCAAACCTTCGCCGGAATCTGCAACCATGAGTCCCGGCCATGTCCGATGAAGGCGGGCCTTGCCGGCCTGCCTGTCCGATCACCGCGGTGGTCATCCACAAGCGTTAACCGACACATTTGAGCGATACCGCCCACACCGAGCACTACATCCGCGGTGGCGATCATCTCGTTACGCCGTGGCAGGCGCGCATACGCGTCAGTGCCTTCGTGCCGTTCTCGACTGTCGACTGGCCGGGCACCGCGTCGGCGGTGGTCTTCCTGCAGGGCTGCCCATGGCGTTGCGGCTACTGCCAGAACCCCGGGCTGCAATCACGTAGCGAACCGCCTGCCCTCACCTGGCAGCATGTCGAAAGTGCCCTGAGGCAACGCGCCGACAGCCTGGACGGCGTGGTCTTCTCCGGCGGGGAACCGACGACTGACCGGGCGCTGCCGAACGCCTTGCGCGCCGTGCTCGACATGGGCCTGCGCACCGGGCTGCATACCGGCGGCGCGTATCCGGACCGGCTTGCCGCCCTGCTCCCCTTGCTCGACTGGGTGGGCTTCGACATCAAGGCCGATGCCGCTCACTACGACAGCATCACCGGCGCCCGCGGCAGCGCTCTGCGTGCGATGCGCAGCGCACGCATGTTGCTGGCGAGCGGGGTGGCCTGCGAATTCCGCCTGACCTATCACAGCGCGCTGCTGAGCGAACTGGCGGTGCTGCGCGCGGCGGACCTGCTGACGACGCTGGGCGTACGCCGCTTCGTGCTGCAGGAGTTCAGGCCGGAAGGAGTGGTGACGGAGCTCCCGCCTCACGCCGGCATATCGCAGCACCTGCTGCGGGAGCTTGGCATGCGCTTCCCGTTGTTCGCCGTGCGCCGCGCGGACGGCGGCCCGGCCTGCGGTCAGATCTCGGGCAGGTAGAGTCCGTCCGTCGCGTCCGTTGCGGGCGCAAGCCGCTGCAACAGTCCGCGCAGTGCGTAGTGCGCTGCTTGCTCGCGCACGGCAGCGCGATCGCCATCGAAGTGGAAGCGCGCGACATTGACGCCGCCGACGATGTCCGCCCAGCCGATGACGACCGTTCCCACCGGCTTCTCCGCACTGCCGCCCGAGGGCCCGGCGATACCCGAGACCGCCACGGCAAGGTCGGCGTGCGAACGCGACAACGCGCCCAGCACCATCTCGTGCACGCAGGCCTCGCTCACCGCACCGTCCCGCGCCAGCGTGTCGGCACGCACACCCAGCAGTTCCATCTTGGCCTCGTTGGCATAGGTCACGAAGCCGCGCTCGAACCACGCCGAGCTGCCGGCGATTTCCGTCACCGCCGCGGCGATGAGTCCGCCCGTGCAGGACTCCGCACACGCCAGCCGCCAGCCGCGCGCGAGCAGTGCTTCGCCCAGATCACGCGCGAGAACGATCAGCTCGTCGTTCATGCCAGCACCCTCCAGGCGCAAGCCAGCAGCATGAGCGTGAACAGCGCCGCCACCAGGTCATCCAGCATCACGCCGAAGCCGCTCTTGAAGCGCGCGTCCAGCACACGGATCGGCCAGGGTTTCACGATGTCGAAGAAACGGAACACCAGCACACCGGCGAACTGCCAGATCCACGTTGCGGGCACCAGCCACAGCACCAGCCACACCGCGACGAACTCGTCCCACACCACGGCACCGTGGTCCATCGTGCCCAGCGCACGGCAGGTGTGCGCCACCATCACGCTGCCGGCCAGCAGGCAGACCAGCAGGAAGATGCCGAAGGACAGGTCGGACAGCTGCGGCTTGAGCAGCAGGAAGCCCGCCCAGGCGGCGAAGCTGCCGAAGGTGCCCGGTGCCTTCGGCGCGAGGCCGGAGCCCAGGCCCAGCGACAGGATGTGAGCGGGGTGGGACAGCATGAAGCGCAGCGTGGGAGCCGGCATGTCGTTTCGTTTCCTGTTGATCCGGCCGATGGGTTCAGTCGAAGGGTTCAGCCGAAGGGTTCAGCCGAAATGGTCGTAGCCCGCCCGGCCAACCGGTTGCAGCGTGCCATCGCGTGCGAGCAGACGCAGCCCCTCGCCGGACTGGCACTGGCCGATGCGCGTCAACGGCAGCTCGATGCGCTGGCCGATGGACGCAACCTGCTCGCGCAGTTCGGGCGCCGCCGTGAACACCAGCTCGTAGTCATCGCCACCCGCCGTCAGCGCCGCGCGCGCCGCAGGCTCGTCGCTGCAGGCCGCCAGCACCGGTGACCAGGGCAATGCCGCATCCTCGACGACAGCCGCCAGACGCGAGCGGGACAGGATGTGCCCCAGGTCACCCAGCAGGCCATCCGACACGTCCTGCATGGCACTTGCCACGCCGCGCAGCGCCAGGCCCAGTTCGACACGCGGCTGCGGACGATGCAGGCTGCGCAGGCATTGCGCCCTCGCCTCTTCCGCCAGCGGCAGGCCGTCGCGCAGATGGCGCAGCCCCAGCGCTGCCAGGCCCGGCGTACCGGACACCCAGATGTCATCGCCGGCGCGTGCGCCGTCGCGACGGATGGCCGCGGCCACCGGCACTTCGCCGATCACAGTCGGGCACAGGTTGAGGGGACCGCGGGTCGTGTCGCCGCCCGCCCAGTCCACGCCGAAGCGTGCGCAGCAGGCGGCAAAGCCCTCGGCGAACGCCGCCACCCAGGCCTCGTCGACCGCGGGCAGGGACAAGGCGAGGAACATCCAGCGGGGCTCCGCCCCCATCGCGGCCATGTCCGAGATGTTCACCGCGGCCGCTTTCCAGCCGAGATCGCCGGGGGCAGTGTCGGCGAAGAAGTGGGTGCCGGCCACCAGCATGTCGGTCGATACCGCGAGCTGCATGCCGGGCCGCGGCGTCATCAAGGCGGCGTCGTCACCCACCGCGAGATCGGTGTGCGCGACCGGCCGCGTGAAGTAGCGGCGGATCAGTTCGAATTCGGAGGGCTTCGTGTCGGGCATCGTGCTCAATCCATGCCGACGTAGCCGGGCTGCGCCTGCACGCGGGCCAGCCAGGCGCGGATCGCCGGATAGCGCTGCAGCTCGAAGCTGCCCTCTTCTGCCACGTGCGTGTAGCCGTACAGCGCGATGTCCGCCAGGCTGTAGTGGCCGCCGGCAAAGAAGTCCTCGCGGGCGAGCTGTTGCTCCATCACGTCCAGCGCACGGTAGCCGGGCGCCATCTTCTGCTGCAGCACCGCTTCCTTGTCTGCCGGTCGGCCAAGGTAGCGCACGATGTAGCGCGCCACGGCCACGTAGGGTTCATGGCTGTACTGCTCGAAGAACATCCACTGCAGCATGCGCGCATGCGCCAGCCTGTCGGTCGGGATCAGCGGCGTGCCGGCCGCGAGGTAGTGCAGGATGGCGCCGGACTCGGCGAGAAACTCACGACCGCCGGCGCCATTATCGAGTTCCAGCACGGGAATCTTGCCGTTGGGATTGCGCGCGAGGAAGGCATCGGTGTGCGTCTCGCGCCCGAGGATGTCGACGTGCTGCCAGACGTGCGGAATCTCCAGCTGCGACAACAACAACCGCAGCTTGTAGCAGTTGCCGGAATACACGTCGCCATACACCTTGAGCATGGATCAGCCTCGCGACAGGGCCGGGCGATGCCGGCCACGCAGGAAGGCGCCGCCCCACGCGACGCCTTCGTTCCTTCTTTGTTACTTGCGGCCGTGGGCCACTTCGGCCGCACGCAGGCGCGGCGCCAGCTTGTCGAGCACGCCGTTGACGTACTTGTGGCCGTCGCTGCCGCCGAACTGCTTGGCGAGCTCGATGGCTTCGTTGATGACGACGCGATACGGCGTCTCGATGCGGTGGGTCAGCTCGTAGGTGCCCAGCAGCAGGATGGCGCGCTCGATCGGCGACATCTCGTGGATGGGACGGTCCAGGTAGGGCGCGAACTCCGCCTCCAGCGCGTCGGCGTTCTGCGCCGCGCCGCGCAGCAGCACCAGCATCAGCGGTCGGTCGGCGCGCGACCAGTCTTCGCTTTCCGCTTCCAGATGCTGCTCGATCATCGGCAGCGAGTTGCCGCTCATGCGCCACTGGTAGAGGCCCTGCATCGCCAGTTCGCGCGCTAGGTGACGCGGCGTGCGCTTGGTGTCGGCGGGCTTGTCCTGCTTGTTGTCGCTCATGGTCGGATCGCTTTCAGAAGATGGGCCATCTCGATGGCGACCTGTGCGCAGTCACGGCCCTTGCCGTGCATGCGCGCGATGGCCTGGTCGTCGTCCTCGGTGGTGAGTACGCCGTTGGCGATGGGCACACCGGTGTCCAGCGTCACGCGGGTGATGCCGGCGGCCATTTCGTTGGAGACGATCTCGAAGTGGTAGGTGTCACCGCGGATCACCGCGCCGAGTGCTACCAGCGCGTCGTAGCGGCCGCTACGCGCGAGTTGCTGCAGGGTGAGCGGCAGCTCCAGCGCGCCGGGCACGGTGGCCACCAGCATGTGCTCGGGGGCCACGCCGCGCTCCAGCAACTCGGTGACACAGGCGGACAGCAGGCCGTCGCCGATGTCTGCATTGAAGCGGCCGAGCACGACGGCGACGCGCAGGCCGTTGCCGCGCAGGTTGGGTTCGATCTCGGGGACGTGTTCGAAACGGGGCATGTCAGTTTTCCGGGGAGAGATAGCCGGTGACCTCGAGGCCGAAACCGGTCATGTTGGGAATGCGCAGCGGGGTGGACAGCACGCGCATCTTGCCGACGCCGAGATCGCGCAGGATCTGTGCGCCGATGCCGAAGATGCGCTGGTCCCACTTCACGTTGGGGCGCGGCACGTCGGGACAGCCCAGCGTCGCCAGCACTTCCTCCCGGCTCTGGTCGCGCCGCAGCAGCACCAGCACACCGTGACCATTGGCGGCGATGCGCGCCAGCGCGGCGTCGACGGTGAAACTGTGGCGCGTGCTGCCGGGGTCGATGAAGTCCAGCACCGACACCGGCTCATGCACGCGCACCAGCGTTTCGACGCCGGGCTGGATGTCGCCGCGCCACATCGCGAGATGGATCTCGCCGGACACCTTGTCTTCGTAGGCCGCGAGCTGGAAGTCACCGTGCGCGGTGGGCACGGTCTTCTCGGCGACGCGCTCCACCAGCTTCTCGGCGGCGGCGCGGTAGTTGATCAGGTCGCGGATCGCGCCGATCTTCAGGCCGTGCTCCTTCGCGTATTCCACGAGGTCCGGCAGGCGGGCCATGCTGCCGTCGTCCTTGAGGATCTCGCAGATGACCGCGGCCGGCTCCAGCCCGGCCATCTGCGCCAGGTCACAGCCTGCCTCGGTGTGACCGGCACGCACCAGCACGCCGCCGGGCTGCGCCATCAGCGGGAAGATGTGGCCGGGCTGCACGATGTCGCTGGGGCGCGCATTCGGCGCCACCGCCGCCTGCACGGTGCGCGAACGGTCATGCGCGGAAATGCCGGTCGTGACGCCTTCCGCCGCTTCGATGGAGGTCGTGAAGGCGGTGCCGTGCGGCGAGCCGTTGTCACGCACCATCAGGCCCAGGCCCAGCTTCTTGCACCGCGCCTCGGACAAGGTCAGGCAGATGAGGCCGCGAGCATGCTTGGCCATGAAGTTGATGGCTTCCGGCGTGCAGTGCTGGGCGGCGATGACGATATCGCCTTCGTTCTCGCGGTCCTCGTCGTCGATGAGGATGACCATCTTGCCCAGGCGAATATCCTCGACGATTTCGAGGACGGGCGACAGGACGCTGCCTGCGGTGCTGCTCATTGTTCTTCCTTCTTCCAGGCCAGCATGCGCTCGACATAGCGGGCAATCAGGTCGATCTCCAGGTTCACGCGACTGCCGGCCTGCAACTGCTTCAGCGTGGTGACCTGCACGGTGTGCGGGATCAGGTTGATTGAAAAATCGGTGCCCTGCACCCAGTTGACGGTCAG
Organism: Uliginosibacterium sp. H1; assembly: GCF_036017065.1. Lineage (NCBI taxonomy): Bacteria > Pseudomonadati > Pseudomonadota > Betaproteobacteria > Rhodocyclales > Zoogloeaceae > Uliginosibacterium > Uliginosibacterium sp. H1. The sequence goes on along the minus strand of NZ_JAYXHR010000002.1, from coordinate 1,319,661 downwards.
GCTGACGCCATTGACCGTGATCGAACCCTTGCGGGCGATGTAACCGGCCAGCTCGCGCGGGGAACGGATCACCAGTTCATGACTCTCACCGACGGGCTCGAACTTCAGCACCTCGCCGACGCCATCGACATGGCCGCTCACCAGGTGACCGCCGATGCGGTCGGTGAGCTGCATGGCCTTCTCGAGGTTCAGTTCGCCGCCGGCCTTTTCCAGGCCGGTGGTCCAGTTGAGCGACTCGCGGGATACGTCGAACTTCAGCGTGCTGCCGGCGCGTTCGATGACGGTGAGGCACACGCCGTTGCAGGCGATCGAGTCGCCCAGCGCGACATCGGCGATATCCCACGCGCCGGTGTCGACCGTCAGGCGCAGGCCGTCCTGCAGGGGCGCCGCCTCGACGATGCGACCGGTGGTGGCAACGATTCCAGAGAACATGGGAAGAAAGAATGCAAAAAGATGAAGCAGGAAAGATGCGCTACCGCAAACCTCTGACGATCCGCGAACGCATGCAACAGCTTGAGGGAACGGCGGATTTTACTGCAAACCGCGCCGCGGGTCGCCCCCGGGAGCGAACGGGCACGCCGTGGGCTGATGTAAGATCGACCTCCCAGCACCCGTCCGCTGCAGCGTGAAAGGACTCCAAAGATGGTGCCCCGTCTCACCACGGCCCTGAACGGCCCGCTGCTCGAACTCGAGCGCAAATTCCTGGACCACACCACGACCATCGAGCAGTGGTTCCGCATGCAATGGCTGGACCACCTGCCGCCGTTCTACGGCTCGGTGGACCTGCGCAACAGCGGTTACAAACTCGCGCCAGTCGACACGAATCTTTTCCCGGGTGGCTTCAACAACCTCAACCCCGCTTTCCTGCCGCTATGCGTGCAGGCGGCCAACGCGGCGGTGGAGCGCATCTGTCCGGACGCCCAGCAACTGCTGCTGATCCCGGAGAACCACACCCGCAACCAGTTCTACCTGCAGAACGTCGCCCGCCTGGTGAGCTTGCTCGGCCACACCGGGCTGACCGTGCGCATCGGCTCGCTGCTGCCCGAAGTCACCACGCCGACCCGCATCGAGCTGGCCAACGGTGAGTCCCTGTTGCTGGAGCCGCTGGTGCGCAAGGGCTCGCGACTGGGCCTGGACGGCTTCGACCCCTGTGCGATCCTGCTCAACAACGACCTGTCGGCCGGCGTGCCGGAAATCCTGCAGGGCCTCGACGGCCAGTGGCTGATCCCGCCGCTGCACGCCGGCTGGCACCAGCGCCGCAAATCCGGCCACTTCGCCGCCTACGACCAGGTGGCAAACGGCTTCGCCGAACGACTCGGGCTGGACCCGTGGTTGCTCAACCCCTACTTCGGCCGCTGCGGCCAGATCAACTTCCACGAGCGCACCGGCGAGGACTGCCTGGCCGGGCAGGTGGACATGCTGCTGACGCGCATCCGCGCCAAGTACAAGGAGTACGGCGTCGACGAAAAGCCTTTCGTCATCGTCAAGGCCGATGCCGGCACCTATGGCATGGGCGTGATGACGGTGCATGACGCCAGCGAGGTGAAAGACCTCAACCGTCGCCAGCGCAACAAGATGAGCGTGGTGAAGGAAGGCATGCAGGTCACCGAGGTGATCATCCAGGAAGGCGTGCATACCTTCGAGACCATCAGCGGCGGCGTGGCCGAGCCGGTGGTGTACATGATCGACCACTACGTCGTGGGCGGCTTCTACCGCGTGAACAACGACCGCGGCCGCGACGAGAACCTCAATGCCCCCGGCATGCACTTCGAGCCGCTGGCCTTCGACAGCCCGTGCAGCGTACCGGACTGCCGCCAGGCGCCGGACGAAGGTCCCAACCGCTTCTACGCCTATGGCGTGGTGGCCCGCCTGGCCCTGCTGGCCGCCTCGGTCGAGCTGGAGCAGACCGCCCCGGCGGAAGCGGTGGTGGCCTGAGGATGGCGACAGGCATGCGCATCGCCTTCATCGTCGATCCGATCGAGAAGCTCAAGGCCTACAAGGACTCCAGCATCGCCATGATGCGTGCCGCGCAGGCGCGCGGCCACGCCGTGTACAGCATCGGCCGCGACAGCCTGAGCGTGCGCGACGGCCTGGTCAGCGCACGCGCCACCGCCCTGGCCCTGCACGATGACGACCATCACTGGTACGTGAGCGGCGAGACCGCGCAGGAAGCGCTGCGCAGCTTCGACGCCGTGTTGATGCGCCAGGATCCGCCTTTCGACGCCGAGTACGTGGCCGCCACCTGGATGCTGGAACGTGCAGTCGCGCAGGGCGCCAAGGTGTGGAACGACCCGCGCGCGATCCGCGACCACTCGGAGAAACTCTCCATCTCCGAGTTCCCGCAGTTCACGCCGACCACCCTGGTCGCGCGCGACGCGGGCGACCTCAACGCCTTCATCGACGAGCAGCAGGACGCCATCCTCAAGCCGCTGGACGGCATGGGCGGCATCGGCATCTTCCGGGTGCGCGCCGACGACCCCAACCGCAACGCCATTGTCGAGACGCTGACCGACAACGGCCGGCGCACGATCATGGCGCAGGGCTATCTGCCGCAGATATCGGAAGGTGACAAGCGCGTGCTGCTGGTGGGCGGCGAAGTCATGCCCTACAGCCTCGCCCGCATTCCGAAGGCTGGCGAAACGCGCGGCAACCTCGCCGCGGGCGGCCGCGGTGTGGCGATGCCGCTGACCGACGAGGAACGCGCGGTCGCCGAGGCGCTGGCTACGCCGCTGTGGGCGCGCGGCCTGCTGATCGTGGGCCTTGACCTCATCGGCGGCAGGCTGACCGAGATCAACGTCACCAGCCCCACCTGCATGGTCGAGATCCGCCAGCAGACGGGCTACGACATCGCCACCAAGGTCATCGAAGCGCTGGAAGCCACGCAGTAAGCCGCGGGCCGCCGCGCATGGCCCGCAAGGGCACGCTGCCCGTCGCTAGCGTGTCGGCATAATCCCCTCCACGTCACAATGATTCTCCAGGGAGGGGAACGATGGATCTGAGCGAGACCCACGACGCAGTGGGCAACACCCAGGAATACAGGCTGTCCTTCACCGGCAGCGGCGGCGACTACTTCAGGATCTGGATCGTCAACCTGCTGCTGAGCATCTGCACGCTGGGCATCTATTCCGCCTGGGCCAAGGTGCGACGCCTGCAGTATTTCCATCGGAATACCCTGCTGGCCGGCTCCGGCTTCGACTACCACGGCAACCCGGTCGGCATCCTCAAGGGCCGCCTGCTGGTGTTCGGCATCTTCGTGATCTATCAGGTAGCCGGTTTCAGCGGCTCGCTCGGTCTGGTCTACGCCGTGCTGGGCCTGGTCTTCCTCATCAGCCCGTGGATGATCCGCCAGGCGCTGCGCTTCCGGGCCTGGAACACCAGTTACCGCGGCCTGCGCTTCCATTTCGCCGGCACCTTGGGCGAAGCGTTCCGTGCCTATGTCGGCCGTGGCCTGGCCACTGCGATCACCCTGGGTCTGGCCGCCCCGTGGGCCATGCAAGGGCAGGCGCGCTACAAGATGAACAACCTGTTCTTCGGTCAGAGCAACTTCGAAATGACCGCGACGGTGGGTGACTACTACAAGGTCTTCCTGAAGATCCTCGGCCTGATGCTGCTCGCCCTCGCGATCTCGTTCGGCGCCATATTCCTGAGCTATCTGCCGATGGCGGGTTTCGCGCCTGGCGTTACACCTGATGGTGTTGCCATCGGCATCATCGGCGTCGTCGCGTTCTATTTCGTCGTGTTCTTCCTCATCGGCCCCTATGCCTGGTCTCGCCTGCTGAACCTCGTGTGGAACAACAGCACGCTGGGCCGCATCCGCTTCGTGTCGACGGTACGCGCGCGCGGTCTGTTGTGGATCAGCCTGACCAACCTGCTGGGCCTGATCCTGACGCTGGGGTTCTACTGGCCCTGGGCAGTCGTGCGTCTGGCGCGCTACCGCGCCGAGCACACCGCACTGCTCGCCGATGGCGGGCTGGACGACTTCCTCGCCCATGCCGAGCAGGACGTCGGCGCCACCGGGGAGGAAGCTGCAGACTGGCTGGACCTCGACCTGGGACTGTAGGCGACACATGGTGGAAGCCCGCTACTTCGACGGCCGCAGCAGCCGCCCTCGCGCCGTCCTGCTGGACTGGCAGGACGGCGCGTTGATGCTGAACGACGGCGAGGAAACCTTGCGCCGGCATCCGCTGCAGGAAGTGGACGTCACCGAGCAACTGGGTGACGGTCCTCGCCTGCTGCGACTGCCCGGCGGCGGGGTTTGCGAGGTCGACGATCGCGAAGGACTGGCGAGCCTGCTGCAGGCAGGCGGGTATCGCGACGGCCTGGTCGCACGCGGCCAGCGCAGCCTGCTGCTTGCAGTGCTGGCCATCGTCGCCCTGATCGCCATCGCGGCGGCCGGCTACCAATGGGGCGTTCCCATCGCCGCGGATCTCGTGGCAGCACGCGTGCCGGAAGAGCTGGTCGCCAGGAGCGGCGAAGAAACCCTCGAACTGCTCGACGACCACTGGCTGCGGCCTTCTCGCCTTCCGGGTGCGCGACGCGAGGCGCTGCGCAGCCAGTTCGCCGCCTTGCGCCCTCCCGACGGCGAAGCACCGCACTGGCGACTGCTGTTCCGCGCCGCGCCACAGGTTGGCGCCAACGCCTTCGCCCTGCCTGGCGGCGACATCGTGCTCACCGACGAACTGGTGGCGCTGGCCAGGGATGACCGCGAGATCATGGCGGTGCTGGCGCACGAACTGGGACACCAGCACTACCGGCACGGACTGCGCAGTGCCTTGCAGGGCATCATCGTCGGCGCCGCGGTGACGGCCTGGCTGGGCGATGTCAGCACCGCACTGGCCGGACTGTCCTCAGCGGTCCTCGGCGCGCGTTACTCCCGCGAGTTCGAGCGGGAGGCCGACACCTACGCGGCACGCATGCTGCAACACAACAATCTGTCGTCCGAATGGCTCGCCACCGCATTGCAACGGCTGGAGCAGGCGCATGCCGGAAAGGTTGATGGCACCCCCTCGCTACTGTCCACTCACCCGCATACCGCGGAACGCATCGAGGCCCTGAAGGTCCATCGCTGAGGCTGGCCGTGCGCCAGCCGGCCGTTCTTATGCCCAAGGCATTATCCGCCGCGCAAGACCCTGCCCTTTTGATACAGACCAAAGGGCGCTTCAGACCCCTCTCAAGGCACCGTAAGCATAATCAGATCATCCTCCCCGCCCACCCGCCATGCCAATTGCTTACGCACCCTCCATCCCGCAACCGTGTCGCCATGACGTGCCACGGCGGGATGCCTTGCGTTCCGGCAGGCGCCACGGAGCCGCACGGACATGACTCCGGCAGCGGCGCAGCTCCATAGCCAGCGCGACGGCAAGCCGGCTGCTGGCACGAGCCAGCGCGAGCCTTCCTATGCGGCCTCGCCCCGCATCCTCCGCTTCCCGGAGCAACGCCAGGGCGCGCATGAGGCATCGCCCTCCCGCGGCCATCGCCGGTGGCGCATCGTGCTGGTGGGCATGTTGGTCCTCGGTATCGTGCTGGTGGCGGGGATGCATCTCACCCGACCCCTCGTGGCAGACCAGCTGGCCCAGCGCCTGCCTGCCCAATGGGTGCGCAGCGCTTCGCAAACGACGCTGGATGCACTGGACAAGGACTGGCTACAACCCACGGCGCTTCCGCTGACAAGGCAGGACGCCATCCGGGCGCATTTCGCTGCGATGCGTGCCCCGAGCGAGGGGGCTCCCGCCTACCGCCTGCTGTTCCGCCGGGGTGACCTGGCCGGAGCCCGTGCCTTCACGCTGCCAGGCGGCGAGCTGGTCGTCACCGACGAGATCGTGAACCTGGCCCAGGATGATCGCGAGATCCTCGCCTTGCTCGCCCACCTGCTGGGCAAGCTGCAGCAGCAACGGCGCCTGGAGGCGGCAATCCGTGATGCCATGCTGCCGGTCCTGACGGCCATCTATCTGCAGGACGAGCAGCGCGGCAGCCAGGCGCTGGCCCGCCGCTTCATCGACTGGCAAGGCAGCCCCGAGGCAAACATGGCTGCCGACCGCTACGCGCTGGCAATGTTGCGCGCCAACGCAATCGAACCGGTATGGCTGGCCGGCATGCTGCAACGTATCGACAGCCAGAAGACCCTTTCCCGCCCCGGCCTGCCCGGCATTCTTGCCGCCGAGCCGGTCATCCAGCAGCGCATCGACCTGATCCTGCGCGACGGCGCCTGAGCGCCCCCCGGCACTCGTTTCTGCGTTCGCTTCACTGCCTGTCCGTGCATCGCCCCATATGTCCCGCGACATACGGCCGCGGCGATGCCGATGGTAAAGTGATGCACCGCAACGATGCACAGTCGCAAGCATGATCGGGATCTTCCTGCTCACCCACGGCACGCTCGGCGAATCGCTGATCCAGTGTGCCTGCCACGTCCTCAACCGTCGTCCGCCACAGCTTGCACAGCTGGGCGTTTCGGCGCAGGACGATCCGCTGGATATCCTGCCGACCGCTCGACGCTGGGTGGACTCGGTCGACTCCGGCAAGGGCGTCATCCTGCTGACCGACATCTTCGGTGCCACGCCATCCAATATCGCGCTCAAGCTGCTGGAGCCCGGCCATGTCGAAGGCATTGCCGGCGCCAATCTGCCGATGCTGCTTCGCATCTTGACCTACCGCGAGAAGGACGATATTCACACCGTGATCCAGAAAGCCGTTGCAGGTGGCTGCGACGGCGTGCTGCACATGAAGGGAGGGGTTTGAGATGCCTCGTGCCGAAGCCGAGATCGCCAATCGACTGGGACTGCACGCACGCCCGTCAGCCAAGCTTACCCAGCTTGCCACGCAGTTCCGCAGCGAGGTCTGGCTGGAAAAGCAGGGCCGCCGCGTCAATGCCAAGAGCATCATGGGCGTCATGATGCTGGCGGCGTCGCAAGGAACGCGTCTGACCATCGAGACCGAGGGCGAAGACGCCGAGTCCGCCCTGCAGGCCATTGTCGAGTTGATCGCCAGCCGGTTCGGCGAAGCCGAGTAGGCCCGCAACGCCCCCGACGACCGGCCACACTCCGCAGATGCCCTTCACCCTTCACGGCCTCCCTGTCTCGCAGGGCATTGCCATCGGCCATGCCCATCTGGTCTCGCACGCGCTGCTGGAGGTCAACCAGTACGTCATTGCACCCCGCCACGTCGAGGCGGAGATCACCCGCCTCGACGAAGCTGTCGCGCAAGTGCATGCCGAACTGCGCACCCTGCGCGCCACCCCCACCAGCGCACAGTCCGAAGTCGCCGCTTTCGTCGACCTGCACACCATGCTGCTGGACGACCCGATGCTGACCGTTGCGGCCCGCAGCCTGATCCGCGAGCGTCGTTGCAATGCCGAGTGGGCACTGGTGCAGCAGATGGAGCAGATCGTCGAGCAGTTCGAGGCCATCGACGACCCCTACCTGCGTGAGCGCAAGGCGGACGTGGTGCAGGTGGTGGAGCGCCTGCTGAAGGTGTTGCTCGGCCACCCCGGCTCGGTGTCACCACGGCGCAAGGAAGACCTGGGCACCATCGTGGTGGCCCACGACCTGTCCCCCGCCGACACCATCCACTTCAAGGACAACCGCCAGGTGGCGGGCTTCGTCACCGACGTGGGCGGCGCCACCTCGCACACCGCCATCGTCGCGCGCAGCCTCGGCATTCCGGCCGTGGTGGGCCTGCGCCATGTGCGGCACACGGTGCGTGATGACGACATCATCATCATCGACGGCGCACGCGGCATCATCATCGTCGACCCCGACGAACGCGTGCTCGACGAGTACCGCCTGCGCAAGAGCGAGTTGGAGCTGGAGCGCTCCAAGCTCAAGCGCCTGCGCAGCAACCGCTCTGCCACCTTCGACGGCGAGCTGATCTCGCTGCAGGCCAACATCGAGTTGCCACGCGATCTCCCGCAGGTGCGCGACGTGGAGGCCGAAGGCATCGGCCTGTTCCGTACCGAGTTCCTGTTCATGAACCGGGACGAACTGCCTGACGAGGACGAGCAGTTCGAGGCCTACCGGACAGTGGCGAAGGCCATGACCGGCAAGCCGGTGACGATCCGCACGCTGGACATCGGCGCCGACAAGGCGCTGAAGAGTGGTGGCCCGCGCATGGAGACCAACCCGGCGCTCGGCCTGAGGGCGATCCGCTACTGCCTGGCCGAGCCGCAGATGTTCCAGACGCAGCTGCGGGCGCTGCTGCGCGCCAGCCAGTACGGCAAGATCCGCATCCTGCTGCCGATGATCTCGCACGCCCACGAGGTGGATGCCGCCCTGCACGCGATTGCGCTGGCGAAGGCCAGCCTGCGCGCCGACAAGGTGAAGTTCGACGACAGCGTGCCGGTGGGCGGCATGATCGAGATCCCGGCTGCGGCGCTGTCGCTGGGCATGTTCGTCAAGCGCCTGCAGTTCCTGTCCATCGGCACCAACGATCTCATCCAGTACACCCTGGCCATCGACCGTACCGACGAGGCGGTGGCGCACCTGTACGACCCGCTCCACCCGGCGATCCTGCGGCTGATCCACCAGACCATCCAGGTCGGCGCCCGCAACGAGATTCCGGTGTCGGTGTGCGGGGAGATGGCGGGTGACGCACGCTTCACCCGCCTGCTGCTGGGCATGGGGCTCCATCAGTTCTCCATGCACCCGTCGCAGATCCTGGAAGTGAAGCAGGAAGTCCTGCGCGCGGACTACGCAGACCTGTCCGCCAAGGTGGCCCGGCTCATCAAGCTGGACGAGCCCGAGCGACTGCGCGAGGCGGTCGAGCGGCTGTAGGGAACACGCCTGCCCGTTTGTCCGTGTGGCAATCCTGTGTTGCGCCGCAAAACAAGGCACTCTGAACGCTAGTATGGGCGGCAGCTGCCCACTAGCGCACCGGAGAGCCCGATGGCCAAGACCCCGCACAACAAGCCCGCGACGCTGGTGATGACGGCGACCGTGCAACCCCCATCCGGCATGCCCGGCTCGGTCCGCAACGATCCGCAACTACGGCTACGGGAGTACCTGGAGGCATTCCGGTTCTACCTGACGGTGGACGACGCGCTGGTCGACCAGATCGTCATCATGGAGAACTCCGACGCCGATCTCAGTCCGTTCGCACGGGTGGCTGCGGAGCAAGGCTCGACCAAGCGGCTGCAACTCATCAACACCAGCAGCGAGTACCCCGCGTCCAAGGGCAAGGGCTACGGCGAATTCCGCATGGTCGACGAGGGTCTGTCACGGCTCATTGCCAGCGGCGCGGTCCAGATGGATACGCCGATGTGGAAGCTCACCGGCCGGCTCAAGCTGCTCAACATCGCGGAAATGCTGGCGACCGCGCCAGCCGGTTACGGTTTCTATTGCGACCTGCGCAAGGTGCCTTTGATCGGCGAGCGGCTCGGTGGCAATGACTGGATGGAGCTGCGGGTGTTTTCGTTCACGCCCGCTGCCTACGACGCATGCCTGCGCGGCCAGTATGGCAAGAGCTACGTGCTGGAGAAGGCCTTCTTCACGCTGCTCACCGGCCCCGAAGCGGCAGGGGGCAAGGCCCGCGTCGTACCGCGCTTCCGTCGCCAGCCTCGTCTGGCCGGCGTCAGCGGACACTCCAACAAGAGCTACGAAGGACTGGGCTATCGCGCCAAGAACACGCTGCGCAGCGTGGCCCGCGTCCTGGCGCCACGGCTCTGGCTGTAGCGGCTCGTCAGCGGCGCACCGAGGTACTCACCAGGATGCCGCCGACGATGAGCGCCAGCCCCACGAAGTGATACACGCGCGGCGCCTCGCCCAGGAACAGCGCGGCCAGCAATGGCGTGAACACCGGCATCAGATGGATGAACAGCCCGGAAGTCGCGCCGCCCACGCGTGACACCGCGCGATTCCAGAAAACGTAACCGAGAAAAGCCGGCACCACGCCGGTATAGAGCATGGCCGACATCGACGCCGCCGACACATGGATGCGCAGGCCCTGGGCCAGCTCCCAGGCGTAGAACGGCGCAAGGCCGATCACCCCCAGGCCACACAACAGCCCGAGCAGTGCCATCGGATGCAGCGGGACCGGCCGCCATTGCAGCAACACCGTGTACGCCGCCCACACGAAGACCGACAGCAGGATCCACAGGTCACCGGGGTTGATGCGCAGGCCGAGCAGGTACTCCAGCTCGCCATGGGCCACCACCACCGTGACGCCCGCGAGCGAGACCATGGTCCCCAACCACTGGCGCAGGCTGAGGCGGCGCCGGAAGACCGGCCACGACAGCGCCATGATGACCACCGGGATCAGCGAATTGAGCAGCACGCCGTTGGTGGCCGTGGTGTGCTTGAGCCCGATGTAGGTCAGCGTGTTGTAGCCGGTGATGCCCAGCAACGCCATGACGATCAGCCGCCAGGGCTGCTGCCGCAGGGCCTCGGCCATCGCGGCACGATGCGGCCAGGCCAGCGGCAGGACACACAGGAACGCCAGCACCCAGCGCCAGAATGCCAGCGCCACGGGCGGCACCTCGCCGCGGATGCCGCGACCGATCACCCAGTTTCCCGACCAGAACAGGACGGTCAGTACCAGCAGCAAGTAAGGGTTGTCGAGTCGGCGGAGCAGGCCAGGCATCGTTGCGCTGTGCGGTAGATCAAAGTTGGAGGGCGGGCGGCGGTGCCCTGAGCGGCCAAGCTGTCAGACAAACTAGCCTGTATGGTAGTTGAATGTTACAGTCCGCCGACGCGGCGCTGCAACAAAACCTGACCAGCCGCTCCCTTCCTCGCTGCACATGCCTTCCGAACTCCCGCTGGAACTGATCTTCCTGCTGCCCCTGGGTTTCGCCTCGGGCCTCATCAACGCCGTCGTCGGCGGAGGCGGCCTGATCCTGGTGCCGGGCCTCTTCGCCACCTACCCTGCCGCCGCCCCCGCCGCCCTGCTGGGCACCGACAAGTTCGGCTCGGTCATGGGCCATACGGTGGCGATGTCACAGTACGCCCGCCGTCTCGCCCTGCCCTGGCGCATGCTGGTGCCGGCAGCCGGCGCGGCGTTTGCCGGCGCCTACCTGGGCGCACGCGCCGTCCATCACCTGCCGGCGGAATGGGTACGCCCGCTGGTCATCGTGCTGCTGGTGGTGATGCTGATCTACACCTGGTTCAAGCCGCAGTTCGGCGCGGTGGACGCGAATCGTCCGATCACCCGGCGCGATATGTGGATCGGCCTGTCACTGGGCTGTGCCATCGGCTTCTACGACGGCTTCTTCGGCCCCGGCACCGGCAGCTTCCTGCTGTTCCTGTTCGTGCGCGTGTTCCACTTCGATTTCCTGCGCGCCACGGCCTGCGCCAAGGTCGTGAACATGGCGACCAACCTCGCCGCGCTGGCCTTCTTCGTACCGGCCGGGCTGGTGTTCTACGAGATCGCCATCCCGCTGGGACTGGCCGGCATCGCCGGCGCGCTCGTCGGCACCCGGCTCGCCTTCAAGGGCGGCAACGCCTGGATACGGCGCCTGTTCCTGGTACTGGCCCTGAGCCTGCTCGCCAAGCTGCTGTTCGACGTCGCGCGGCCCTGGCTCGCCTGAAGACAGGGCGCTACGGCATCGAAGGGTCCAGGCCCAGCTCGGCCCGCAGGCTGGCCACCCGTGGCGCCACGTCGCTGAACCAGGCCTCGTCCTGCATGCGCCCCCGCAGGGCCAGCAAGGCTTCCAGCAGACCCTCGCGCGGCATGCCGGCCGCCTGCAGCAGTTTCAGGGCGTAGCTGTCGGCTTCCGCCTCGATGGCGCGCGACTCCGCCGGGCTGGACGACAGCCGCATCGCCAGCCGCACACGCTGGTCCAGCCGCTGCGGCACGTCGCTCCCCATCAGGGCCATGCCGAGCGCCAGGCGCTTCTTCTGGTGCGACAGCGCCAGATGCGCCAGCTCATGTGCCACGGCAGCGGCCATCGCTTCGTCGCTGAGCGACAGGGCGTAGTCACGGTCCGCGATGATCTTGCCGCGCCCCAGCACCGCGAAGGGCACCGCCAGATCGGCCAGGACCAGCACATCCAGGCGCGCGTTCATCACGTCCGGATGCTGCTCGCGGACGATCACCCACAGCCGTCGTGCGACGTTCCCCGCACGCTTCTCGAAGCCGCTGGCCAGCTCGTCGGGTGGCCCGTCGCGGCGCGCGTTGAGCACGAGGGTGTCGTAGCGGTCCTCCGCCACCCCCACCATGTAGTCGAATTCGAGCTGGGCGAGCGCCGGCGCTGCGAGCAGCAGCCCGAACCCCAGAACGAGATAACGCCAGACTGCCATGCGCCACCCCCTGCCCGCGTTGCCGCGGTGTTGCGATGCCAGCTTTCAATCAAGCAAGCGCAGGCGTACATGTCAAATACGTGACATCCGACAGAAGGGCAGGTGGGTCAGCGGCGACGCCACAACAAGCGGCCGTAGACGGCGATGTTGACCGCGGCCAGCACGGCGGCCAGCCACCATTGCGTCTCGCGGGTAAGGCCGGGAGGGTAGAGCACCGGCAGCAGGTAGTGCTCGATGAAGCCGCCGCCATAGCCGGCCTCGCCACCGCGCAGGCGCAAGCCGTTTTCCAGTGGCGTCAGCGGACAGACCCCGCCGGAGAGTTCGATCCACAGCCCCCAGGCCAGGGCGGGCAGATGAAGCCAGGCCAGCCAGCGCCAGCGCAGCACCAGCAGGCCACCGAGCAGGGCGAACAGCACGAAGGCCAGATGCAGCACCAGCACCGCATCGGCCAGCGTGCGCCAGATCATTGCTTGCGGGCAGGTGCCCCGGCCGGCGTCGGGGGGGTCAGGCCCATGGACAGGTAGACACTGCTGAGTTGTTCCACGCCGATGTCCGCGGGCCTGACCTGATCGCGGCGTACGTAGAACAGGCCGCCGCCGATGGGCACCGGCGCGGTGGGCACCAGCACGGTCAGGTATTCCTGGTCGTCGATCAGCACCGGCACGGGGTTGGGCATCAGGGCCAGCACGGCCGTGCCGCGCGATTCACCGAAGAACACCCACACCGGGCTCATCGCCGCGACATCGGCCTTCGCGTCGCGGTCGAAGATGCCGATGAAGCGCGTCGTGGTGTCGTACAGGGTGCTGATGAACGGAATGCGCCGCACGGTGGAGTCGATCAGTCCGGACAAGGCATGGCGCAGGCGCGTCTGCACCACCACCCCCACCGCGTAGACCACGCCCAGCAGGAGGACGGCACCGATCGCGTAGGCCGTCATCGGGTTGGATGCGAAGGTGAAGCCCACCGCGGCGAGGCCGCGGCCGATCAGGCTGTTGGGGCCGATGAAGTCGCGCACGATGCGCGCCGCCCAGCCCAGCAACACCACGGTGAGCGCAAGTGGCGCCAGTGCCAGCAGGCCCGTCAGCAAGGGCTGGACCATTGCGGACAAGGCCTCCTTGATGCCGGGAGTCGCGTTGTCGGGAACGGGCGGTGGCAGGCGGGTCATGAGGGGCGTGGGAACGAGGGCGTGGAAAGAGGAAGTGGGAACGAGGACGTGAAATCGTGACGGAATCAGGCGCCGAACATGTCGCCGTCCTGCTTCGGCGGCAACAGGCCGAAGTGGCGCCAGATCGCGGGCGTGGCGATGCGACCGCGCGGTGTACGCTGCAGATAACCCTGCTGGATCAGGTAGGGCTCCAGCACGTCCTCGATGGTGTCCGGCGCTTCGCCGATGGCGGCTGCCAGGTTGTCCAGGCCAACCGGGCCGCCGTTGAATTTCTCCAGCACGGCGCCGAGCAGCTTGCGGTCCATGATGTCCAGCCCGACGCTATCGACGTCCAGCATGATCAGCGCGGCGTCCGCCACCTCGCGGGTGATGCGTCCCTGCGCCTTCACTTCCGCATAGTCACGGCAGCGGCGCAGCAGGCGATTAGCGATACGCGGCGTGCCGCGCGAGCGGCGCGCGATCTCCAGCGCGCCGGCATCCTCGATCTCCACGTTCAGCAGGCCGGCGGAGCGGCTGACGATGTAGCCCAGCTCGTCGGCCGTGTAGAACTCCAGCCGCGCGTTGATCCCGAAGCGGTCGCGCAGCGGGTTGGTCAACATGCCGGCGCGCGTCGTGGCACCGATCAGCGTGAAGGGCGGCAGGTCCAGCTTCACCGAGCGCGCCGCCGGCCCTTCGCCGATCATGATGTCGATCTGGTAGTCCTCCAGCGCGGGGTAGAGGATCTCCTCCACCACCGGCGAGAGGCGGTGGATCTCGTCGATGAACAGCACGTCGTGCGGATCGAGATTGGTCAGCAGCGCGGCGAGGTCGCCAGCGCGCTCCAGCACCGGGCCGGAAGTCTGGCGCAGGTTCACGCCCATCTCGGCGGCGATGATGTGGGCCAGCGTGGTCTTGCCCAGGCCGGGCGGGCCGAACAGCAGCACATGGTCCAGCGCCTCTTTGCGGTTCTTCGCGGCGTGGATGAAGATCTCCAGTTGCTCGCGGATCTTCTTCTGGCCGACGTACTCGGCCAGCCGCTTGGGCCGCAGCGCGCGTTCGATGGCGTCTTCCTGCGGCGTGGTGTTCGACGCGGAAACGATGCGGCCAGGCTGGAAGGAATCGGTCTCGATCATGGCGGGCAGTATAAGCGGGGCCTGTGTCGCGACGGCGCTCAGCCGCGCCGCAGCCGCTCCAGCATGCGGCGGGCGCGCTTGGTGGGACGCCCCTCGGGCATCCAGTCGGCCGGCTCCACCTCGAAGCGCCGCGCCTCCGCCTGCGCGGCACGGCGCGCACTGCTCTCGGCCGTCTCCTCGTAGAGCGTGCGCGCCACGGTGGCCGGGCCGCGCTTGTCGGAGAGTTGCTGGACGACCAGCTCCCAGCGCGTCTCGCCGATGCTGATCTCCACCCGGTCACCCGCCTTCACGTCCTTGGCCGGTTTGATGCGCAGGCCGTTGACGTGGATCTTGCCGCCCTCCACCGCCTCGGTGGCCAGCGTGCGCGTCTTGAAGAAACGGGCGGCCCACAGCCATTTGTCGATGCGGACGGCGGTCAGGGTCTGTGCCATGCAAAAAGCTTCCTGCGAGAAGAGCTGCAACGATCGAACCCGCATTATCCGCCACCAGTCGCCCGCCCGATTGGCCGGATTGTTACGCGCCCTGCCCGCTTGCTAGGCTGCGCCGCCGTTTCTGCTCCGGCCTGAAACCGGGGTTAGTCCGTACGCGTCGCGCACCACGCAGTGCGCGGCCAATCAGCTCAAGGGAGATCGCAACATGTTCCAGCAATTCATCCGGCTCTGTGCCGTGCTTGTCATTGGCCTGTCCGCCGGCGGCGCACTGGCGGCCCGCGCCGTGCCGGTAGGCGAACCGGCACAACGTGCCGTCGTCCAGCCCGGCAACGGTGCGCGCACCGCCGCCCAGGTCCGCGATGCCATCGTCAATGGCGGCCGCAATCTCGGCTGGCAGGTCCGGTCGGAAGAGCCGGGCAAGATCCGCCTGGGCATCCAGGTGCGCAGCCACACCGTGGTGGTCGACGTCAGCTATCACGCGACCGGTTACTCCGTCGCGTATGCGGACAGCACCGAGATGAACTATCGCGGCGAAGGCGCCGCCGCACTGATCCACCCCAACTATCACAAGTGGGTAAGCAACCTCTGCAGCCAGATCGACCGCGCCTTGCCGGTCTGAAATCCGGCAGGCCAAGACAAAACGCCCGCATCAGCGGGCGTTCTGCTTTCGTGCGTGGGCTGGCGCTCAGCCTCCGACTGTGGGCGCCGGCGTCAGGCGCTCGATCAACAGGGTGTGTACGCGGCGGCTGTCTGCACGCAACACGTGCACCCGGAGGTTGTCGATCTGCAGCACCTCGCCACGCTTGGGCAGGCGGCCAAGGCGGGCGATCACCATGCCGCCGACGGTGTCCGCATCGTCACGCGGGAAGTCGGTGCCGAAGGCCTCGTTGATGTCCTCGATGGTCGTGATGGCCTTGACGCGGTAGCGGCCCGACTGGTCGACGATGATGTTGTCGGCATCCTCGTCGAAGTCGTACTCGTCTTCGATGTCGCCGACGATCTGCTCCAGCACGTCCTCGATGGTCAGCAGGCCGGACACGCCTCCGTACTCGTCCACCACGATCGCCATGTGGTTGCGGCTGACGCGGAACTCGCGGAGCAACACGTTGAGCCGCTTGGACTCGGGAATGAAGACGGCCGGCCGCAGGTTGTCCTTCAGGCTGAAGCCGTCCTGGTTGCGCGCGCGGAGCAGGTCCTTGGCCAGCAGGATGCCCAGCACGTCGTCCTTGTTCTCACCCACCACCGGAAAGCGCGAGTGCGCGGTTTCCAGCACGAAGGCGACCACCTCTTCGAAAGGATCGTCGATCCCGATGATGTCCATCTGCGCACGCGGCACCATCACGTCGCGCACCTGCATGTCGGCGACGTTCAGTGCGCCTTCGATGATGCTGAGCGCATCCGCGTCGAAGAGATTGCGCTCGTAGGCGGCGTGGAGCAGATCGATCAGGGCGCCGCGGTCTTCCGGCTCCCGCGTCAGCAGGGCGGACAGTCGTTCAAGGAATCTGGGTCGGCTACTGGAAGGTTCCATAAATCGGAGGGTGAAACGGAAGGATTGAAACGAGAAACGTGAGGGGTGGCAGCTCTCCACCCCTCACGTTTCACGTTTCGGCCCCTCATCATTCCTTACCTGTCCTCACCGGCATAAGGATCAGGATAGTCCAAACCGAGCAGAATCTCCTGCTCGAGGGTCTCCATTTCCACTGCGTCGACCTCGCTCTCGTGGTCGTAGCCCTGCAGGTGAAGGGTGCCGTGCACGATGAGGTGCGCCGCGTGCGCCTCCACCGTCTTGCCCTGTGCCGCCGCCTCGGCCAGCAACACCGGCCAGCACAACACGAGGTCGCCCATCAGCAGCGGCTCCACCTCGTAGGGAAAGGACAGCACGTTGGTGGCGTAGTCCTTCTCCCGGTAGTCACGATTGAGGGTACGCCCCTCGTCCGCGTCGACGAAGCGCACGGCGATCTGCGCGGCACCGGGCTCGGCAGCCCGGATCCACCGGCGTATCTGCGGGCGCGTGGGCAGGCTGGGGTCGCTCACCTGGTACTGCACCGACAGGTTGAGGCGACGCGGCAGGTTCATCGCTCCAGCCCGTCGCGCATGCTGAGGTGATTGGCGATGCGCACGTAGTCATCCACGCCGAGCACCTCGCCGCGCGCGCCGGGGTCGATACCCAGCGCGGCAAAATCGGCATCGCCCAGCCATTCGCGCAGGGTATTGCGCAGCGTCTTGCGGCGCTGGCCGAATGCGGCGGTGACGATGCGCGACAGCAGCACCGCGTCGCGACACCGCAGTTCGGCGAGCGGGCGTGGCTGCATCCACACGATGGCCGAGGTCACCTTCGGGGCGGGATTGAACGCCCCCGGCGGTACATCGAACAGGCGCGCCATGTTGAAACGGTACTGCAGCATCACCGACAGGCGTCCGTACTCCTCGGTGTCCGGTTCCGCCACCATGCGTTGCACCACCTCCTTCTGCAACATGAAGGTCATGTCGCGCACCCGCTCGGCATACTGGGCGAGGTGGAACAGCAATGGCGTGGAGATGTTATAGGGCAGATTGCCCACGACGCGCAGCGGCGTCGGCAGATTGCCGAAATCGAACTTCAGCGCGTCACCCTCGTGGATGCTCAGTTGCGTCGGCTCGTAGGTTTCCTTCAGGCGGGCGATGAGGTCGCGGTCGATTTCCACCACGTGCAGGTGGCCACAGGCCGCCAGCAGCGGCTGCGTCAGCGCCCCCAGGCCCGGGCCGATCTCGACGACGGTCTCACCCGGCTTCGGCGCAATGGCCGAGACGATTTTGCCGATGATGTTGCGGTCGTGCAGGAAGTTCTGCCCGAAGCGTTTGCGGGCGATGTGGCCGTCCGGCATCGCTACCCCTGTTTGCCGAAAGCCGCGATGCGCTCGCGGATGCGCGGCAACGCCACATAGGCCGCCTGCTCGCCACGAAGGATGGCCTCATGCCGCTGCTGGAAATTGCTCACCGGCAGGCCGACGATGTCCGGACGCACCACGGCGTCCGCTTCCTTCAGCTCGTAGTTGGCGATGGTGCGGCCCATGATCGCGATGGTGTCGATCATCAGATCGAGATTGCCCTGCTGACGACGCCCGGACGCCTGCGAGGAGATGTCCACGGCGATGACGATGTCCGCCCCCATCTGTCGCGCGGCACGCACCGGGATCGGACTGACCAGGCCACCGTCGACGTACTCGCGTTCGCGGATCGTCACCGCGCCGAACACCCCCGGGATCGCCGAGGAAGCCCGCACGGCCTGGCCGACATTGCCGGTGGCGAAAACGGTCATCTCGCCACGCCCCAGATCCGTCGCCACGGCGCCGAAGCGGCGCTTCAACTGCTCGATCGGCCGGTTGCCGACCTGCTGGTTGATGAAGCGCTCCAGCGCCTCGCCCTTGATGAAGCCGCGATCGAACACGCTCCAGTCGGTGAGCGCGCTCTCTTCCATCTGGAAGGCGAGCTTCTGCAGCGCGAAGGCGTCACCCCCCGCTGCGTACAGCGCGCCGACCACACTGCCGACGCTGGTGCCCACCACCACGTCCGGCACGATCCCTTGTGTCTCCAGCGCCTTGATGACGCCGACATGCGCGAAGCCGCGCGCCGCCCCGCCCCCCAGGGCGAAGCCGATGCGCGGCTTGCGCGGCGGAATGACGGCGACCGGTGCGGGCGGGGGCGTCACCGCGACAGGTGTCGGAGCGGTCTCGAAAGGCTTGTTGCTGGCACAGGCCGCGAGCATGGCACTGGCCAGGCCAGCGCCCAGCAGGTCGCGACGCTTCATGCCTGCACCCCGCGCGCAGCAGTCATGGCCAACGCGCAGTCGACCGCGGCAAACAGGCTGCCCGCATCGGCACGCCCGCTGCCGGCGAGGTCCAGCGCCGTACCGTGATCCACCGAGCTGCGCAGGATGGGCAGGCCCAGCGTGATGTTCACGCCGCCGCCGAAGGTCGCGTATTTCAGTACCGGCAGACCCTGGTCGTGGTACATCGCCAGCACGGCATCGCCACGCTGCAATTGCTTCGGCACGAACAGGGTGTCAGCCGGCAGTGGTCCGATGAGCTGCATGCCCTCGCCACGCAGGCGCTCCAGCAGCGGCTCGATGACATCGATCTCCTCGTGCCCCATGTGGCCGCTCTCACCCGCATGCGGGTTGAGGCCGGCGACGAGGATGCGCGGCGAGTCGATAGCGAACTTGTCGCGCAGGTCGGCATTCAGGATGCGCAGGGTGCGCTCCAGCGATGCCGCCGTCAGCGCATCGCTGACCTGCTGCAACGGAAGGTGGGTGCTGGCCAGCGCGACCCGCAGCCAGCTGCGGTCCCCGGCCGGCCCGTGTTCGCCGGCGAGCATCATGACGACCTGCGGCGTGCCGGTACGCTCGGCGAGATACTCGGTGTGGCCGCTGAAGGCAATCCCGGCGTCATTGATCACGCTCTTCTGCACCGGCGCGGTCACCATCGCCGCAAACTCGCCAGCGCTGCAGCCGTCACAGGCGCGGTCAAGCAGGGCCAGCACGTAGGCGGCATTGGCGACGTCCAGCCGGCCGGCCTGCGCGGCCCGGGCCAGCGGCAGGTGCAGTACTTCCAGCGCACCTAGCATGGGCGCATTGTCGGGCTTGTAGGGCCGATACACGACGTGGCGGCCGGTGGCGGCCGCGCGTTCGGCCAGCAGCTCCGCGTCGCCCAGCACGACCAGGCGCGCCGGCCAGTCGCGGGTGGCCAGCGCAGCGCACAGCTCCGGCCCGATGCCGGCGGGCTCTCCACTGGTGACCGCGATGACGGGCAGGCCGCTCATGGGGGTCGTCAGGACGGTTGGTCCAGGCGCAGTTCGACGTAGGAGCGATCACGCAACTGACGCAGCCAGTCTTCGTACACTTCCTCGGCCTTGCGTTCGCGCAGGGCGTTGCGTGCGCGTGCGCGGCGGCGGTCGTCGGTCACGTCGATAGTGCGTCGCTCCAGCACCTGGATGAGATGCCAGCCGAACGGTGATTGCACCGGCGGGCTCATTTCATTGGGGCGCAGCGCGTCCATCGCCCGCTCGAAATCCGGCACGGTGTCGCCCGGCGACAGCCAGCCAAGATCACCGCCCTTGGTCGAGGTGATGTCGCTGGAGAAGTTGCGGGCGAGTTCGGCGAAGTCACCGCCGTTGACGACGCGCTCGCGCAGTTCGGTCAGGCGACGACGTGCTTCGGCGTCGTTCAGACCATCGGCGGTACGCAGCAGGATGTGGCGCGCGTGGGTCTGCTGGATCTGCTCGGCCTTCGCGGTGGCCTGGCGCACGTTGACCAGCTTCACGAAATGGATGCCGGCCGCACTGCGCAAGGGGTCACTGACCTGGCCCGGCTGCATGCGCACGACCACGTCGGCGAACAAGGCCGGCAGCCGTTCCAGCGGACGCCAGTCGAAAGCACCGCCCTGCATCGCGTCCTGGGCCTCGGAGAACGAGGCAGCGAGCTTGGCGAAGTCTTCACCCTGTTTGGCGAGGCGCGAAATATCCGCGGCGCGTCGCTGCAGTTGTGCCCATTGTTCCGGCCGTGCGCCCTCGGGTGCGCGCAGCAGGATGTGGGACACCAGATACTCGCGCCCCGGGCCCGCGGCCGCATCGGCCGCCAGGAAGGACTCCACTTCGCTGTCGCTGACGGTGACGCGGCTGTCGACCTCGCGTTCACGCAGGCGGGTCACGATGATCTCGGAACGGATTTCCTCGCGGAAGGTGTTCCAGGCGACGCCTTCGCTCTGCACCGCCTTGCGCATGTCCGCAAGGCTCAGCTTGTTGTTGTCGGCGATGCGCTGCACGGCGCGATCCAGCTCGCTGTCGTCGACGCGGATCCCCTGGTCACGGGCGGTCTGCAATTGCAGGCGCTCGGTGATCATGCGCTCCAGCACCTGGCGTTGCAGCTGCGATTGCGGCGGCAGCGGCGTGCCCTGGCGGCGCAGCTGGCCGGTGACAGTCGCCACCCGACCGTTGAGTTCCAGCTCGGTGATGACTTCGTTGTTGACCACCGCGACGATGCGGTCCAGCGCGGCAGCCTGCGCCCACAACGGCAGCATGAGGAAGAGGAAGGAAAGCAGTCGTGCGGGGAATTGCATGGATGACGTACCTTAACGCGCGCCGAAGACGGGGTCCTGGACGGACGTATCGTTGATCTTGCCGTAGCCACTGACGCTACGACGCAGGAGTTCGACAGGGTTGGACCCGATGGCGGCGAGTCCGGTGAATTCGATCTGCAGGAAGATCGCGCTGTTGTATTCCTGCTTGGTGTTGATGATCTTGTGATACACGGTGCGGAACACCCAGCAGTCGGCCTTGTATTCCAGCCCGACGAGGCCTTCGTTGACGCGGTGATCACGCAGGCTGCGGTTGTAGCGCGCCACCCCGTACCAGCCACCCAGGATCGGCCATTGCCCGGCGATGTCCAGGTCACGGAACTCGTCACGCTTGTAGCGCCACGACACGGCGAGAGCCTGGGCATGGCCAGGCTGGTAGCGCATGGCGAACGTGGCGCGCTCGCTCTGGTCTTCGCGCGGGTCGTACTGCAGCAGGGTGTCGACGTAGAACTTCGGGTGGATCCGCCCGGTCACACCTGCCAGCCAGTCGGCCACGGCCCCCTCGCGCGGAACCTCGCCCGGCAGGGTTACGCGCTGGTCCTCGAAATAGAAACGCTGGCCCAGGTTCAGGCGCAGCCACTCGATGCCGGTGGCCGATTCGACGAAACGTGAGGCCACCCCCACCGTCAGCTGGTTGGCGTCGGCGATGCGGTCGTAGCCGGAGTACACGTTGTCGGCGTAGAGCTGCGCGAAGTTGTAGTCGGCACGCGCGGTGTCGAAGACCGGAATGTCGGACTGGTCGCGATAGGCGGTGCGCAGGTAGTAGAGCCGGGGTTCCAGCGTCTGGATGTAATCCGTCTGCCCCCAGGTCGTATCACGCTCGAAGCGCAGGCCGGCATCCACGCTGGCCATCGGCACGGTCCGCGATATGGCGGTGGTCGTGGCGCTGCTGGTGCTGCGACGGTCCACGTTGTAGTAGGACAGGTGCGCGCCGACCTTGGGCACCACGAAGTACCCCGGCTGCTCCAGCGGCAGGGACAGCTGCGGATACACCACGCTGCGCGTGCCTTCGTCATCGGTCGGATGGCGGAAACTGGTGAAGTCGGCCGGCATCAGGAAGCTGAAGCCCCCCACGTCCGGCTGCAGGACGCGCGCCGTGACCTGCGGCAGGCGGCTGTAGGGCGTCGCGCCCGTAATGACCTGGAAGCGCTGCACATTGACCCCGGCGCTCAGCCAGGTGCCGCTGTTGTAGTTGAGTCCGACCTGCTGGTTCAGCGAGGACAGCGAGGTCAGCGCGATCCGCGTCGACAGGTCGGCGAAGTAGTCCAGGTCCGATACTTCGGAAGCATTCACGAAGCCGGACCAACCCCGCCCGAAATCCTGCGTATGCGACCACGACGCCAGCGAACGCGACTCCTGGGTCAGGTCGTCCCGCGGCATCCATTCCGCCTGCAGGCGCCCGTTGCTGATGCTCGGCGTGATGTAGCGGAACTCGCCATTCAACTGCAGGCCACGACGCCCCATCCAGCGCGGCGCAAAGGTGGCGTCGTAGTTGGGCGCGAGGTTGAAGTAATACGGCACGCTGACATCGACGCCGGTATTGGTCGACGTCCCCAGCGTAGGCGGCAGGAAGCCGCTCTGGCGTCCGCCCGACAGCGGGAATTCGGCCCACGGCAGGTAGGCGATCGGCACCCCCTTGAACACCAGGGTGCCGTTGTAGCCCTCGCCCAGATCGCGGTCGAAATCCAGGCCGAGGTTCGGCATGCGCAGGTACCAGTCCGGCGTGGGCGCGGGACAGGTTGAATAAGTGGCGTTGAACAGCCGGTAGTGGTTGTGCCCCTCGAAGCGCAGCTCTTCTGCCTCACCCGAGCCGACCACGTCATCCGGCATGCCCCGCCGAGCAGGCGGCTTCACGATGTAGGAAGGGGTCTCGAAGCTGCCTTCGAAGGTGTCCAGGTTCAGCTTCGCCCGCGGGCCGCGGATCAGGTTGCCTTCGCGACGCAGCTCCACCTGCCCTTCGGCCTGCGCGTCGTTGGTGACCTGGTCGAGCTTCAGGTTGTCGGCGTCGAGCTGCACATTGCCGCGCTCCATCCGCACCTTGCCGCGCGCCTTCACCTCGACTTCGTTGCGGCCTTCTATGACATCCGCCTCGAGCACGGTCGGCGGCTTGGCACCGGGGGCTTGCACGGCAGCGGGCGCGGCCTGGGCAACGAGCAACAGGCGCGGATCCACATGCAGCACCGGCTCGGCACGTGCCGGAGTACTCAGTGCGGTCAGCACGGCCAGCGAGACGGGGCTGAGGGCAAGCGGTTGCAGGGCCTGGCGGAACGGTCGGGCCTTTGGCATGAACGGTGGTGGATGAAAACTTGCCTCGTCGGACAACAGACCGCGGGCAGGGTTTTGATAGGATGCGCGATTTTACATGAAGCTCTGCCGGCCAGCCCGGCCGGGGCCGGAACCGACCGTGGATCGCCTCTCCCTTCTGCGCAACTGGGTGGCCACCCGCCACCCGGGCCGCCTGCACGACATCTCCCCCGCTTCGGCCGATGCAAGCTTCCGCCGCTACTTCCGCGTCCGCTTCGCCGACGACGGCAGCACGCGCATCATCATGGACGCGCCGCCGGAACACGAAGACTGCCGTCCGTTCATCCAGGTCGCGGAACTGTTCGGTGCCGCGGGCGCCCATGTCCCGGTCGTGCATGCGCAGGATCTGGGCCAAGGCTTCCTGGAATTGTCCGATCTCGGCGGCAGCACTTACCTGTCGCAACTGAGCCCGGCCGACCCCGCCAGCGCGGCCCCGCTGTACGCCGAAGCCCTGGGCACGCTGGCCACGATCCAGCGCGCCAGCCGGCCCGGCGTGCTGCCCGACTACGATCACGCCCTGTTGCTGCGCGAACTGGAGCTCTTCCCGGTGTGGTACGTCGGCCGCCACAAGGCGGTGACGCTGAGCGACACCGAGACCACCCAGCTCTACGACGTGTTCGAACGCATCCTCGCGGTGAACCTGGCCGAGCCGAAAGTCTTCGTGCACCGGGACTACCACTCCCGCAACCTGATGCTGACCTCGCCCAACCCCGGCGTGCTGGACTTCCAGGACGCGGTCTACGGCCCGCTCACCTACGACCTCGCCTCCCTGCTGAAGGACGCCTACATCGAGTGGGAAGAAGACTTCACGCTGGACCTGCTGGCGCGCTACTGGGATGCCGCCCGCGCCATCGGCCTGCCGGTGCGCGAGAGCTTCGCCGACTTCCACCGTGACTACGAGTTCATGGGCGCCCAGCGCCACATCAAGGTCCTGGGCATCTTCGCGCGGCTGTATCACCGCGACGGCAAGGATGGCTACCTCAAGGACATGCCGCTGGTGATGAAATATCTGCGCAGGACCTGCCAGCGCTACGACGAACTGCGCCCGCTCGCCCGACTGCTGGAACGCCTCGATCCACAGGAGACGCAAAGTGGCTACAGCTTCTAGGCTGATCGACACCTCCGCGCTGGAAGCCGCGCTCGCGGAATTCTCGCGCGAGCGTGACTGGGACGTTCATCACAGCCCTCGCAACCTGCTGCTGGCGCTGACCGGCGAGCTCGGCGAACTGGCCGAGATTTTCCAGTGGAAGACCGAAGCCGAGTCCGCCGCCATCATGCGGGGCAGCGAGGCCGAACACGTGCGGCAGGAGATCGCCGACGTGCTGCTCTACCTGATGCGGCTGGCGATGGTACTGGGGGTGGACGTGGATGCCGCGGTGCGCGACAAGATGGCGCTGAACGCGCTGAAATACCCTCCCAAGTACCCGCGAGGCACGGCCGGGCCGTAACCTTTACAGGTTGCAGAAGGTCAGTTCGAAGGCGATGTCGCTGTCCGCCTGGCGAGCGCGGGCGGCGACGTCAGGCGCCACGAAGCGGATGTTGAAGGCGTACTTGTTGGCGCTGATCTCGGGCACCCAGGGCTCGCCGCGCGCAATGCGCACCCGCACCATCTGCGCCGAACGACCGCCCATCATCATCTGGAAGGCCCCGCGGCGTGCCACCTGCTCCTCCGGCCGGCCGCTGGCACGCAGCAGGCGCAGCACGATGACGATGCCGTCGCGGATCGGCAGCATCGGCGCCACCCAGCCCTGCAAGGCGCGGCGACGCGTCTCCGCATCGTTGTTCAGCCAGTGGTGATAGGACGGCAGGTCGAACTCGCAGACGCCGCCCGGGATCGCCGAGCGCGAACGGATGCTCATCAGCCATTCGCTCTCGCGCAGGTACTGGCCGATCTTGCCCGACATCGCCAGCAAGGCCGCCGAAGCGTTCTCGATTTCGTACAGCGCCCCGGACAGGGCTTCCTCGGAAATCTGGGGGTTGTCGCGGAAGGCGCAGAGGATCTGGCGTTGACGTTCCAGCTCCTGCACCAGATCGACCTTCAGGTCGGCACGGCCGGCAACGTCGAGGACTTCGAAAAGAGTGAGCAACGCGGTGTGGTGCTCGTACGCACCATCCGACAACGAGAAATGCAGCACCTTGTCGAAAAGGTCTTCAAGGCGCAGCAGCGTACGGATACGCTCGTTGAAGGGATACTCGTAGGTGATCACCGCGTACCGACCATAGTGCTATTGATTTTCTGGATAAATGGTCTTCTGGCGATCATAGCATGCGTGATGACAGGGCTCAGCCCCAAGTCTTGACATATGCGGCGTGCAATGTATCCACCTGTGCCCGCAAGGTAACAAAATCGCCACCGTTGTCAATGACATCGTCAGCAATGGCGAGCCTCTCGGCGCGACTGGCCTGGCTGTCCATGATGGCGCGGACCTCAGTCTCCGACAACCCGCTGCGCTGCATCACCCTTGCGATCTGCACCGCTTCAGGACAATCGACGACGACGATCCGGGCGCAACGCTCGCGATAGTGCGGGCCGGAATCGACCAACAAGGGCACGACGAGAAGCGCGTAAGAGCCGCCCGCCACCGACAGCTCGGCCTCGGCGGCACTGCGGATCAGCGGATGCAGGATGGCCTGCAGGCGCAAGCGCTGTGCGGGGTCGGCAAACACCAGGCGGCGCATCGCGGCGCGATCGAGCGCACCGTCTGACCCCAGCACCCCGTCACCGAAGCTTGCCCGGATCGCCGGCATGGCCGCGCCGTTGACAGCAGTCAGTCCGTGGGCGACGCGGTCAGTGTCCACCACCGTGATGCCCAGTTCGGCAAAGCGGTCGGCGGCAGCGCTCTTGCCGCTGCCGATGCCGCCGGTGAGGCCGACAACGGGCAGCGCCGGCATCAGGCGCTCGCGCAATCGCTGCGGGCGGCGCCCTTCAGGCGTGCCGCGGCATCGCGGACAAAGCGCTCGACCACGTCCGGCGGACCGCTCAGCTCCACCTGAGCCGCGCCGGGGCCTTCCCGCGCGGTGACGCGCACGCCCTGTACGCCGCGCTTGCCCAGCGCGTCGACCTGGCGCTTGGCGGCCTCCTCCGTACGGAACAAGCCCAGGGAGATGGCATTCTGGGTCGGGCCGACGTCCTGTACGACAAACAGCTCCTGCACGCCGGCCGCGCGCAGCTCTGCGGCGCGCCGCTCGGCCGCCGCCGCATCGCCTTGCGGCGGCAGGTGGACCCACCACGCGCCCGGCGCACCGCCACTGGTCCTGACCCGCAAGGCTGTCACGCCACGGGCAGCCTGCAACACGCCCTGCGCCTGCGTCGAAGTCATGCCGGTGTATTGCAGGCACAGCGCCGCCGAATTCGCGTTGACGACAGCGGGCGCACTGGCGGGCTCCACGGCCGGCTCGGAAACGGATGCCTGGGGCGCTTGCGCCAAAGCAGGCTCAGTGGGGACGGGAGCGGGAGCCGCGCCCTGGGCAACGGCCGGCGGATTCTCCACCCGGATCTTGTCCGGATGCAGCTGGTTCCGCAGGCGCTCGGACTCGCCTCCTTTTGCACCGAACAGATCGAGCCCGAAGGCCGGCGCCAGGACCATGCCTCCGATCACCAGGTTGACAGCCAGCAGCAGAAAGAAGAAGAAGCGCGTCACAGCATTCATCGCGGCGGATTATCCCGCGAGCGGGCGGCGCACAGCAAACCTTCCAGCACGAGCGCCGGCTCGGCCATCGTTCCTGCGGGCATGTGGCCCCCCAGCGCTGCGGCAGCGCCTCCGTGCAGCACGATCGGCGCACCGGGCACCTGGGCAGCCATGCGCTCGATGGCACCCAGCGTGGCCTGCAGGCAACCACCCGAGATGGCATCGGCGGTGTTGTCCGGAATGGCCGACGCGGCGCGACCCAACTCCTCGACCAGCGGCAGGTCGGCGGTACCCTGCGACAGTGCCGCCCGCATCATGGCCAGGCCGGGCAGGATCAGGCCGCCCACGAAGCGCCCGCTGCCGTCCTGCTGCCGCCTGATCACATCGATTGTCGTTGCAGTTCCCGCACCCACCACCAGGCAGGAATCCCCGATCCTTTGCCAGGCGCCGATGGCCGCCGCCCAGCGATCGACCCCCAGCTGCGCCGGACGGGCATAGCCATTTTGCAGGCCTGCGCATCGTTCGCTGCTCTGCAACCAGTCGATCTCGTAGCCGGCCAGGGCGTCACGCAAATGCCCGGCCGCGGCCTCGCCCGCCACGTTGGCCACCAGTACACGCTGCGGCGCGAAACCGGTTGGCAGCGACAGCGGCGCGCCATGTGGCTGGGCCTGTTGCACGAGCCAGCGCGTGCCGTCGTGGCAGCCGTACTTGAGCCGTGAATTGCCGGCGTCGATCAGGAGGTACATGGGTCCTCGCGCAGGCTCAGTTCTCCGCCCAGCAAGCGCAACATGCCGGCCTCGGTATCGAGCAGCAAGGCGCCGTGCTCGTCCACGCCACGACAGATACCGCGCAGCACGCGCTCGTCGTCCACCAGGCGCACCGGCCGCTCCTGCAAGGCATGCAGGTCCTGCCATTCCTCGTGGAACGGCGCGAAGCCGTGCCGCTCGAACAGGTCGAGCACAAGCGCAAGCTGAGACAGCAAGACCGCCAGCAGCACCTCCCGCGATGGCGGAGACCCCGCATCATCAAGCGCCGCCACGGGCTGGTCGACAGCGTCCAGCGCTGCGCTACGGCGCAGGTTGAGGCCGATGCCGATGACGACGGCGGCGCGCTCACCGGTGAGCGAGCTCTCCACCAGCACGCCGCCAAGCTTGCGACCAGCCAGCCAGATGTCGTTGGGCCACTTCAGCCAGACGTCAGCGACACCCAGAGAGGTGAGCGCCCGCGCGATCGCGATGCCGATGCCGAGACTGAGGCCGGCAAGCGCCCGCGCATCATCGAAACGCCACAACAGGGAGAAGGTCAGGCTGTCACCCGGCGTACTGACCCAGGTCCGTCCGCGCCGCCCACGGCCGGCACTCTGGGTAGCCGCCACGACGACCGTGCCGGACCCCGCCCCGGCCTGGGCACGGGACAGCAGTTCGGTATTGGTGGAAGCACAGGCGTCGAGATGATCGACATCGAAGCGCGTTGCCAGCGGGCCAAGGGCAAGGCGCAGCTGATCGTAGTCGAAGGCAACAGTCACGGGGCGGCGGGTACGGGCGGGAACACCCGCAGTTTACGCCAGCCGCCGCCATGCGCGCCGGCTCAGCGGCGCGAAGCGCTCATGCGCTCACTCGCCCGCGGTATCCGCGTGGCCACCATCGATACCCAGCTCCTGGATCTTGCGGGTAATGGTGTTGCGACCGATGCCCAGCAACTGCGCAGCCTCGACACGACGTCCGCCGGTAGCGGCCAGCGCCCGCAGGATCAGGGCTTTCTCGAAATCGCGGTTGAGGCGATCGAAGACATGACCAGGATCCGCCGTCAGCAGGCGGTCAGCCTCGCCATTCAGCGCGGACAGCCAGTCGCCGCCCAGCGCCGCCGCGGCAGCCGGTGCACTCTCGCGCATGTCGGACGGCAGGTCCGCCACATCTACCAGCTGCCCGGGCGCCATGACGGTCAGCCAATGGCACAGGTTTTCCAGCTGGCGCACGTTGCCCGCAAAGTCCTGCTGCTGCAGGAACTTCAGTGCGGCCTCCGACAGGCGCTTGGGCTCGACACCCAGGTCCTGCGCACTCTTGGCCAGGAAGTGGCGCGCCAGCAGCGGGATGTCCTCACGACGCTCGCGCAGCGGAGGCAGGCGCAGGCGGATGACGTTGAGGCGATGGAACAAGTCCTCGCGAAACAGGCCGTCGCGCACCCGGTGCTCCAGGTTCTGGTGAGTGGCCGCGATGACCCGCACATTGGCCTTCACCGGCGTGTGGCCACCGACGCGATAGAAATGCCCGTCGGACAACACGCGCAGCAGCCGGGTCTGCAATTCGGCCGGCATGTCGCCGATCTCGTCGAGGAACAGCGTGCCACCCTCCGCCTGTTCGAAACGGCCGCGACGCTGGTTGGTCGCGCCGGTGAACGCGCCACGCTCGTGGCCAAACAACTCGGATTCAAGCAGGTCGCGCGGAATCGCCGCCGTGTTGATCGCGATGAACGGACCTTCGCGGCGCGGGCTGTGGCGATGCAGCGCACGCGCCACCAGTTCCTTGCCGGTGCCGGACTCGCCGTTGATGAGCACGGTGGCATGCGATTGCGACAGACGCCCGATGGCGCGGAAGACCTCTTGCATCGAACCGGCCTGGCCGAGGATTTCCGGCACCGCCGTGGTGGCCTCCTCTGCACCAGCGCGGTGCATGCTCTGCTCGAGCGCACGCCGCAACAGGTCCAGCGCCTGATCCACGTCGAAAGGCTTCGGCAGGTACTCGAAAGCGCCCCCCTGGAAAGCGGCCACGGCGCTGTCCAGGTCTGAGTAGGCGGTCATGATGATGACCGGCAGGGTCGGCATGCGCTCCTTGGCCTTGTGCAGCAGGACCAGTCCGGACTCGCCCGGCATGTGGATATCGGAGATCAGCACCTGCGGGCCCGGCGCGCCGGAGTCGAGAACGGCCAGCGCCTCGGTGGCAGCCTGGAAACTTCGGTAAGCGATGTTCTCGCGAGCGAGTGCCTTTTCCAGCACCCAGCGGATGGAGCGATCGTCGTCGACAATCCAGACAGGATTCATGGGGTCATCCAGTTCGTTGCAGCCAATTCACTTGGCATTATTGTGCTTCAGACACCCTGCGATATGGGCAGCAGGATGGTGAAACGGGTACGCCCCGGAACGCTGTCGACGTCGATCGTGCCTTGATGCTGCTCGATGAAGCTCTGCGCAATCGACAAGCCCAGTCCGCTACCGCCTTCGCGCCCCGACACCAGGGGGTAGAAGATCTTGTCGCGGATGTCCTCGGGGATACCGGGGCCGTTGTCGATCACTTGCAATTCCAGTGCCAGCTTGTGGCGGCGCTTGGCCAGTGTCACCTGCCGCACGGCACGCGTGCGTAGCGTGACTTCGCCGTCGCCATCCATGGCCTGCGCGGCATTGCGCGCAATGTTCAGCACTGACTGGATCAGCTGTTCACGGTCGGCCGTCAGCTTGGGCAAGCTGACGTCATAATCGCGACGCATGCGCATGTCGGGGAATTCTGCCTGGATGAGCTTCAGCACCCGCTCCAGCACATCATGGATGTTGAGCGGCGCCGGATGCATCATGCGATGCGAATTCAGCAGCCGGTTCATCAGGTCCTGCAGGCGGTCCGCCTCGGCGATGATGACCTGGGTGTACTCACGCCACTGCGGGTCGTCGAGCTCGCGCTCCAGCAACTGGGCGGAGCCACGGATGCCCCCGAGGGGATTCTTGATCTCATGCGCCAGGTTGCGCACCAGTTCGCGGTTGGCCTGCTGCTGCTGCGCCAACTGCTCTTCGCGTGCAACGCGCAGCTGCGCATCGATCGGCCGGAACTCCAGCAACAGGCGGGCGGGCGCGACATTCACCGGCGTCACCGTGCAATCGAGCTGGATCTGCGACTGGTTGTTGCGACGGACCGTCACGTTCTGGCCGGTGTAGCTCCAGTTGTTGGACATCGCATTGTCGAGCGCGGGGCGCAGGCCCGGCGGGTCACCAAGGATGGCCGACAGCGGGCGGCCGATCTGCTGGCGGGTGCTGACGGCGAAGAGGTTCTCGGCCGACGGATTCAGGTAGCAGACAGCGCCGGCCGCGTCGATCAGCACCACGGCCGACGACAGCAGTTCGAGGCCGGCTGTCGCGCGTGCAAACTCAGTGGGCTGGGGGGCCTGCGCCGGCGCTACGTCTGCCGGCGCGTTGGCGCTATGCGGGTGCATGCTCGACTCGGTCATGAGGGCATTTCGAGCAAGAAGCGCGCCATCATGGGGCACGAGCCCCCGGTGCGCGCGGGGCACTAGCGAAGGTTGCCGATTTCCTTGCGGATGGCTTCGGTATTGCGCTCGTGAAGCGCCACCTTGTCCTTGAAGGGCTGCAGGCGGTCGAGCACGCGCTGGTAGTTCTTCTCGTCGCCGTTGCGGATCGACTCCTGCTCGGCCAGCGCCTTCTTCGCTTCGTCCAGCAACTTCTCTTCGTTGGACAACTCGGTTTCGAGAATCTTGCGACGGTCGTTGTCGCGGGCACGCTGGGTATCGCCATCCACCTTCGGGAAGCTCGACGGCGTGGGGGTGCTGGCTGCCGGTGCGCGCTTGGGCATGGTCACCGTGCTGACCGATTGCTCGCGTGACATCAGCGTGCAGTTCTTCTGCCCGGGACCCGGCTTGTCGTTGGTATAGGTGACATGGCCGGCGTCGTCCGTGCATTTGTAGATGTCCGCCTGCGCAGTGCCGGCCATGAACAGGCCCAGCAGGATCAGTACATGCAATCGGTTCATGTTCAACCTTGGGATGCCGATCCTCGGAGTGTAGGCCCGCCACCCGGAAACGCAAAGCCTGCGCGGCCTGCCGGCCGACGAATGAAAAAGGACGGGCACAAGGCCCGTCCTTTCCGGCCCGCCACCGCGGAGCAGAAGCCCCACGGCGCAGTGATCGACCTGCGATCAGACCGAGTAGTACATGTCGAACTCGACCGGGTGCGTGGTCATGCGGAAACGCTGCACTTCCTCGTACTTCAGGTCGATGTAGGCACCGATCATCTCTTCCGAGAACACGCCGCCACGGGTCAGGAACTCGTGATCCTTCTCCAGGTACTCCAGAGCCTGTTCCAGGCTGGAGCAGACGGTCGGGATCTTCGCGTCTTCTTCCGGCGGCAGGTCGTACAGGTTCTTGTCGGCCGGGTCGCCCGGGTGGATCTTGTTCTGCACGCCGTCCAGGCCGGCCATCATCAGGGCGGCGAAGCACAGGTACGGGTTCGCGCCCGGATCCGGGAAGCGGGTCTCGATACGGCGGGCCTTGTCGCTGTTCACGAACGGGATGCGGATCGAGGCCGAACGGTTCTTGGCCGAGTAGGCCAGCTTCACCGGCGCTTCGTAGCCCGGGACCAGACGCTTGTAGGAGTTGGTCAGCGGGTTGGTGATGGCGTTCAGCGCGCGGGCGTGCTTGATGATGCCGCCGATGTAGTACAGCGCGAACTCGGACATGCCGGCGTAGCCGTTGCCTGCGAACAGGTTCTTGCCGTCCTTCCAGATCGACTGGTGAACGTGCATGCCGGAACCGTTGTCGCCGACGATGGGCTTCGGCATGAAGGTGGCGGTCTTGCCGTACTGGTGTGCAACGTTGTGCACGACGTACTTCAGGACCTGGGTCCAGTCGGCGCGACGCACCAGCGTGTTGAACTTGGTGCCGATTTCGTTCTGACCGGCGGTCGCCACTTCGTGGTGGTGCACTTCGACCGGAATGCCGATGGCTTCCAGTGCCAGCACCATGGCGGCACGGATGTCGTTGGCGGAGTCGATCGGGGGAACCGGGAAGTAACCACCCTTCACGCCCGGACGGTGACCGGTGTTGCCACCTTCGAACTTCTCGCCGGAGGACCAGGCTGCTTCTTCAGCGAAGATCTTGTGGTACGCGCCGGACATGTCCACCTTCCACTCCACGGAGTCGAAGATGAAGAATTCGGGTTCCGGACCGAAATAGGCGGTGTCGCCCAGGCCGGTGCTCTTCAGGTAGGCCTCGGCACGCTTGGCGATCGAGCGCGGGTCGCGGTCGTAGCCCTTGCCGTCGGACGGCTCGACGACGTCGCAGGTGATGACGACGGTGGTTTCGTCGAAGAACGGATCAATGTAGGCGGTGGCCGGATCCGGCATCAGCAGCATGTCGGAAGCCTGGATGCCCTTCCAGCCGGCGATCGACGAACCGTCGAAAGCATGGCCGTCGGTGAACTTGTCTTCACCGAAAGCGCTGATGGGCACACCGACGTGCTGTTCCTTGCCACGGGTGTCGGTGAAACGGAAATCGACGAACTTGACGTCGTTTTCCTTGACCAGATTGATCACGTCTTGAGGGGTCATAATCACTCCTAGAGTTAAGCCAGATTTCCGAAAACTTGTCCGCAGCCGCACGCGGGGTACGACTGCAGCAAAACCGAAGCGGGGATGCGACAACCGTTGCGCCGGAACTACGATGGCTTCGTCTTGCGATGAAGCTGCGGCGGCAGGCGACCGCAGCAGAGGAAGCACTTACCATGCCACAGCAAGCCGCGATCTGCCCATTGTGCCATAAGCAAATTCCTACAGTTGCGACTCACAGAATGCACCTCATTGGTGCGATCAATCGCAAGACGCTCCAGTTTGGTGCGTTTTGGGCTTGCGTCGCCTGCCTCGCATCAGGCATGCCGTCATGAATTCCGGTGCCTTGCACAGCGTCGGTGCCATCCCTACATTCCTCAATCATCCCTTCAGACGCTGGAATCACCGCCCATGACCGCCTTGTCCGAAATCCTTGAACAAGCCAGATCGCGCGCCACTCAGTTGCGTGTTCCCTATGCCGGCTGCGTGAGGCCTGCGGAGGCCCATGCCCTGCTGCAGGGGCAGCCCGGTGCGAAGCTGGTGGATGTGCGCACCCGCGCCGAACTGGACTGGGTGGGCCGGATTCCCGGCGCAATCGAGATCGAATGGAACTCCTGGCCCGGCAGCGTTCCCAATCCGAATTTCGTCGGCGAGCTTCGTCGCCAGATCGAGCCGGAAGTGCCGGTGCTGTTCATCTGCCGCAGCGGCGCACGCTCGCACGCTGCAGCGGTGGCGGCGAGTGCCGCCGGCTTCGCCAGCAGCTTCAACGTGCTGGAAGGCTTCGAGGGCGATCGCGACCCGCAGGGCCATCGCGGCCAGCTGGGCGGCTGGCGCTACGCCGGGCTGCCGTGGGCACAGAGCTGAGACCCAAGGCAAGGTGCGTCGTAGCGCTCAGGAGTAGAATCGCGGGCCTGAGCGGCCGACACCCAGGCCGCCACTTCGCCATCGAGTCGTCATGCAAGTCGCCACCATCAGTTTTGACCGCTTCAACACGCTTCGCGACGAGGAGGCCCACGAGCGCATCCGCGCCGCCAAGGCCAAACTCGGCAAGCGCGTCGTGCTGCTGGTGCACCACTACCAGCGCGCCGACGTCTATCAGCATCACGACCTGACCGGCGACTCGTTGAAGCTGTCGCGGCTGGCCTCGCAGACCGACGCCGAATTCATCGTCTTCTGCGGCGTGCATTTCATGGCGGAAGTCGCGGACATCCTGTCGAAGCCCGAGCAGATTTCCATCCTGCCCGACCTCGCCGCCGGTTGTTCGATGGCCGACATGGCCAACCTCGCGAAGGTCGAGCGCAGCTGGCGCGAACTCGCCGAGGTGCTGGGCGAAGATCCCGACAAGCTCGTCACGCCCGTCACCTACATCAACTCCGCGGCAGACCTGAAGGCGTTCTGCGGCGAGCATGGCGGCATCGTGTGCACTTCCAGCAACGCGCCGACCATCCTCGACTGGAGCTTCGCGCAGCGCGAGAAGATCCTGTTCTTCCCGGACCAGCACCTGGGCCGCTGGAGCGGCTACAAGAAGGGCATTCCGCTGGAAGACATGCTGGTGTGGGACCCGGACCTGCCGCATGGCGGCCTGGAGCCGGCCGACATCAAGCGCGCGAAGATGCTGCTATGGAAGGGGCACTGCTCGGTGCACCAGATGTTCCAGCCTTCGCACATCATCAAGTGGCGCAACAAGTATCCGGATGGCATCGTCATCTCGCACCCGGAAAGCGCGTTCGAAGTCTGCAAGCAATCCGACTACGTCGGCTCCACCGAGTACATCCTGAAGACCGTGAAGGATGCTGCGCCGAACACGCGCTGGCTGGTGGGCACCGAGCTGAACCTGGTCAGCCGGCTGGCCGAGGAAGTGAAGCACGAAGGCAAGATCGTCGAGTTCATGGCGCCCATGGTGTGCATGTGCTCCACCATGCAGCGCATCGACCCCCAGCATCTCGCCTGGACGCTGGAGAATCTCGCCGAGGGCAAGGTGGTCAACCGCATCACGGTGCCGGAACACGAGGCCGCGCTGGCCAGGCTGTCGCTGGAGCGCATGCTGGCCGTGTCCTGAAGCATCGCAGCGCAAACGACGAGGGCCAGCAGATGCTGGCCCTCGTCGTTTGCAGCGTTCGCCCGGCGGGCTCAGTCGTACTTGATCGAGCACCCATAGGCACGCGTCGTCGCCACCGTGATCGGCTTGCCCGCCAGCGATTCATCCAGCGCCGCGCTGACGTAGTTCTTCGAGGTCTTCACATGGTCGGGGTTGGCGCTGCGGCGATCATCGATCGCGCCGTAGTAGGCCACCTTGCCCTGCGGGTCCACGATGTACATCGCCGGCGTGTTCTGCGAGTTGTAGGCACGCGCGACTTCGCTCTTGCCATCCATCAGCAGCGCGGTCATCGCCGCATTCTTGTCCTTCGCCCATTTGCCGAGGTCCGCCGGCTTGATGTATTCGCTGGATACGGTGTTGGTGGAATTGACCGCCAGCCACACCACGCCCTTGCCGGTGTAGGTCTTCTGCAGGCTCTGCATGTTCTGGCTGTCGTAGTGCTTCTGCACGTACGGACAATGCGGGTTGTTCCATTCGAGCACCACGTACTTGCCGCGATAGTCCGACAGCTTCACCGGCTTGCCGTCAGTGCTGCTGAGGGTGAAATCCGGCGCGGGCTGGCCGACGCTCACCGCCCAGGCGGGCACGGCGCTCAACAGCAGGCAGACAAGCAGGGGCTTCATCGCCACCTTCGTACGATTCTTCATGGTGAGGTCTCCGTGAGTGCATCCAGCACGATGTCGGGGGTGAGTATCTCGGGCAACAGCACCGGCGCCTGGCCGGGTCTCTGTACAACATAGACCGGCACGCCCTTGCGGCCCAGTGCGTCGAGGGCCTGCGTGATGGCCGGGTCATAGCGTGTCCAGTCCGCCCGCAGCGGTACGAAACCAGCACGGGCAAAGGCATCACGGACGTCCTCACGATGCAGGACCAGGCGTTTGTTGACCTGGCAGGTCACGCACCAGGCCGCGGTGAAATCCACGAACACGCCACGACCGGCCGCCAGGTGTTCCTGCACCGCTTGCGGCGACCAGACCGCCCAGCTGTCTGCGGCGCCACGGGCCGACGCCGTCGCGCCACGCTCGCCGCCTTCGTCGTCGCGCGCAGCCTGCAGCAGCACGGCCAGCGTGCAGGCCAGCACCGCGACGCTGACGAACTGCCAGGCCCGCCCACCGCCGCCCTGCCGTTGTCGCCAGGCCCATGCGGCGCACGCCACCAGCACCAGCGCCATGCCCAGCCAGGCCATCGCGCCGGCCCCGCGCTGCTCGCCCAGCACCCAGGCCAGCCAGACCGTCGTGGCATACAGCGGAAAGGCCAGCGCCTGCTTGAAGCGCTGCATCCAGGCGCCGGGCTTCGGCAACCAGCGCCGGGCCCGGGACCAGCAGGCCAGTGCGACGAATGGCAGGGCCATGCCCAGGCCGAGGAACGCGAACACCCACAGCGCCTGCCACGCGGACTGGCCGATCGCATACCCCAGCGCCGCGCCCATGAACGGCGCCGTGCAGGGCGAGGCGGCAAACACCGCCAGCACGCCGGTGCCGAAAGCCTGCGCGGCCCCTTGATGCTTACCTGCACCCACCGACGCGGCCTGCCCGAACTCGAACACGCCGGAGAGATTCAGGCCCATCACGAAGAACAGCATGGCGAGGGCCACCACGAAGGCCGGCGACTGCAGCTGGAAGCCCCAGCCCAGTTGATGCCCCGCCGCGCGCAGGCCGATGAGCAACAATGCCAGCAGCAGGAAGCTCGCCACCACGCCCACCGCGTAGGCGGCCGCATGCATGCGCGCCTGCCGGGGCTGTTCATCCTTCGCCAGTGCGAGGAGCTTGATGGACAGCACCGGGAAGACGCAGGGCATCAGGTTCAGGATGGCGCCGCCGAGAAACGCCAGCAGCAGGGCGCCCCACAGGCCACCAGACGGTGCCGGCGACACCACTGGTGCCGCGCTGACCGGTGCATCGACCGATGCATCGACCTCCAGCACCCGCGCCCGCCCGTCAGCGTCCTCGACAACCAGCAAGCCGTGCAGCCGATCCAGCGGGCCGACAGGCTGCACGGCGGGCGGGACATCCAGCGTGAAACCAGCGGCATCGACCTGCAGCACCTGCCGGCCGGACGCCTCGACCAAGCCTTCGCCATAGGGGAAGTACTGCGCCTGGCTCACGCCGGCCTCGCCCGGCGTGCGGACCACGAGCCGGGCGTGGCCTTCATGCCGGTTGGCCGACAGCGTCCAGCCGGCAACGGCCTGTGGACGCCGCGCATCCACGCCCGCGAACAAAGGCTGCAAGGGCCCCGCTGCGGCCTGTGCCGCAACGGGCATCCGCAGTTCGAATTCGCCCTCTTCCGGAATGCACTTGACCTGGCACACCAGCCAGGTCGCAGCCAGTCGCAACGTGACCCCGGGTGCCGTCAGGCCGGCAGGCACCG
Source organism: Uliginosibacterium sp. H1 (assembly GCF_036017065.1). Taxonomy (NCBI): domain Bacteria; kingdom Pseudomonadati; phylum Pseudomonadota; class Betaproteobacteria; order Rhodocyclales; family Zoogloeaceae; genus Uliginosibacterium; species Uliginosibacterium sp. H1. The sequence goes on along the minus strand of NZ_JAYXHR010000002.1, from coordinate 1,281,901 downwards.
CGATGCTGACAGGCAGGAGGTGGTCGCCCTCATACCCGTAATTGGTGAGCGGCCCCACAGGCAGCGCATGCGGCGCCGGCCACTCGATCTCGCCCGCCGAGAACCCCTCGGGCAGATTCCATGTCAACGTTGGAGGCTCGCCCGAATCACCGGGGTTGCGCCAGTAGGTATGCCAGCCGGGCGCATGCTCGATACGCAGCCCCGCACGCAGGGGCTGGCCCGGCACGACGGCCTGCTGCAAGGTGACGAGGCTGGCACGCACATGCGGCGTCTGCAGCACGTGCGCATCCTGCGCCCACGCTGCACGGGTCAGGCCAAGCAAACAGACCAACAGCCAGAGACGGATGGACATGCACTTTCCCGACGCAGGACGACTACACGACGATGTAGCCGGAGACTACAAGATGATGGCAAAGTTTCGCCATCGCGGCCGCACAGGCAATCCATGCAGACACTGAGCGTTTGCACCTACAACATCCACAAGGGTTTCTCGCAGTTCAACCGCCGCCTCATGGTGCACGAATTGCGGGAGCGCTTGCGCGGACTCAACCCCGACATCCTCTTCCTGCAGGAAGTCCAGGGACAGCACAGCCGCCATGCCCTGCGCCACAACGACTGGCCCGCACACGGCCAGCATGAGTTCCTGGCGGAGGACAACTGGCAGGCCGCCTACGGACACAACGCCGTGTATGGTCATGGCCACCATGGCAATGCCGTGCTGTCGCGTTTCCCGATCACGGCAGCCGCCAACCATGACGTCAGCCTGACACGTCTGGAGCGGCGCGGGTTGCTGCATTGCGAGCTGGAACTGGGCAAGCGCACCGTACATGGCATCTGCGTGCACCTGTCGCTGACCGAGTACCAGCGCCGGCGCCAGCTGGAGCTACTGGCCGAGCACGTGGAGCACAACATCCCGCACGATGCGCCGCTGATCATCGCCGGTGACTTCAATGACTGGCGGGTGCACGCCAGCGACTGGCTGGCCGAACGGCTCAGCCTGCACGAGGCCTTCACCGAGTTCGACGAGCAGCCCGCGCGCAGCTTTCCCAGCAGCATGCCGGTACTGCGGCTGGACCGCATCTACCTGCGCGGCCTGCGCGTGCGCGACGCACAGGTCCATTCCGGATCGCGCTGGGCAAAGCTGTCCGACCACTCGCCACTGACTGCCGAACTGGAGCTGGTTGCTTGAGCATGGAGGTGCTCGGCGGTAATGACATCCGGCTGCTGGAAAGTGGGGCCCAGTACTTTCCGGCCTTGCTGGCAGCCATCGCCGAAGCACGCTCCGAGGTCCATCTGGAAACCTACATCTACGAAGCCGACGCGACGGGCGAGCGCATCACCGCCGCGTTGATCGACGCGGTCAAGCGTGGCATCGCGGTGCGGGTGATGGTGGACGGCTTCGGTGGCCGCAGCTTTGTGCGCGACACCGCGCTGCGCCTGCTGGATGCGGGCGTGGAGGTGATGATCTTCCGCCGCGAGATCGCCGCGCTGAACATGCGCCGCCACCGCCTGCGCCGCCTGCATCGCAAACTGGTGGTGGTGGATGCCCGCCTGGCTTTCGTCGGCGGCATCAACATCATCGACGACATGAACACCCCGGCGCAGATACCGCCGCGCTTCGACTATGCCGTACGGATAGAAGGTCCTCTGCTGTCGGAGATCCACCAGGCGGCGCTGAGCCTGTGGATGCGCCTGCGCTGGGCCGACTTTCACCACCGCCCCGACGAGCAGCCGCGGCTGCAGCCGGTGACGCGCAGCGTCGGGACGCGCCGGGCTGCATTCGTGGTGCGCGACAACCTGCGTCACCGTCGCGACATCGAGGTCGCCTACCTGGACGCCATCGAGCAGGCCCGCCACGAGGTCATCCTCGCCAACGCCTATTTCCTGCCCGGCTGGCGCTTCCGGCGTGCGCTGATGGATGCCGCAGCGCGCGGCGTGAAGGTCACGCTCCTGCTGCAGGGCCGCGTCGAATACTGGCTGCTGCACCATGCCTGCCGCGCCCTCTACCCGACGCTGCTGGACGCCGGCGTGCGCATCATCGAATACCGCCTGAGCTTTCTGCATGCCAAGGTGGCGGTTGTGGACCAGGACTGGGCCACCGTCGGGTCCAGCAACATCGACCCGTTCAGCCTGATGCTGGCGCGCGAGGCCAACGTGGTGGTGCGCGACATCGGCTTCACCACTGAACTGCGGGTCAGCCTGCAGCGCGCGATGGCCGAGGGGGGCGAGAATCTCACCCGCAAGCGCTGGCGCCGCCAACCCTTTTTCGTGCGCGGGCTGAGCTGGGCCGCGTATGGCCTGGTGCGGCTGCTGATCGGCGTGGCGGGCTATGCCCGGGAACGCCCGGAGCGCTGACAGCGGGGCTGCTCAGCCTTCTGGCCAGGCCACCGCGCGCATGCGTGGAATGCGCGCCCTGTCCCAGTGGGCGATCGCCCAGCGCCACAGTTCGGCAAGGCTGGCATCGGCCCAGTCGGCCGGCAGGGGCTGGCCCAGGAAGCGCAGTGCGCCGGCGAGTGTCCGCGCCGGCGCGGTGACGTCCAGGGCGCGGGCGAGGGTCTGCTTGGACAGCTTCTCCCCCTGCATGTTGGTCGCGACGGGAAGATGCAGGTACTGCGGCGTCGGGTAGTCCAGTTGCTGCTGCAGGTAGATCTGGCGCAGCGTGGAGTCCAGCAGGTCGGCACCGCGGACCACATGCGTCACGCCCTGCTCCGCATCGTCCACGACGACCGCCAGCTGGTAGGCAAACAATCCATCGGCCCGCAGCAGCACGAAGTCGCCGACATCGCGCTCGAGGTCTTCGCTGACCTCGCCCTGCAGCAGGTCGACGAAACGCAACACGCCGGGTTGCGTGCGCAGCCGCCAGGCGCGCGCCTCGCGCCCCGCGGGCAGCCCGGACCGGCAAGTACCGGGGTAGCGCCGCGAACCGTCGCGGGCCAGTGCCGAATCGGCCATCTCGCGGCGCGTGCAGGCACATGGATAAACCGCAGATTTGTCACGCAAGCGTGTCAGCGCTGCGTGGTAATGTCGTTCCCGACGACTCTGCCATAGCAGTTCGCCATCCCACTCGAAGCCGAGGGCTTCCAGTTGCAGCAGGATGGTGTCTGCGGCCCCCGGCACGCAGCGCGGCGCATCGACATCTTCCATGCGCAGCAACCAGCGGCCACCGGCATGGCGGGCGTCCAGACAGGAGCCCAACGCCGCCACCAGCGACCCGAAATGCAGGGGGCCGGTAGGCGACGGGGCGAAGCGACCAACGTAGTCGCGGCAAGAGACAGAATGATCGGAAGCCGGATTCGTCATGTGGGTGGCGCGATCCACGGCTCCGACGGGCAGAGGTGACGGGGGCACGGCAGATGCTGTCGACATTCCATATTTTCTCGCGCCATTCGTGGGCGCAGGGCGCATCCCTGAAGCGATGAACCGCCTGCCCCGCATCCTGCCCGATTCATGCGAACGTCATCTCCTGATGGTCGCCAGCGTACGCATCGGCCTGTCGGGCGTGGCGCTGGCCGCGCCGATCGGCCTCGCCTGGCTGGCCGGCGTAGCCACGGCACCGGCCCTCTGGACGTGGGGCCTGGTCCTGCTGGGCCTCTCGTTGTGCTCGCTGTTCATCGCCCGCCTGATGCAGGCCGCCGGCAACGACCGGCTGCGGCTGGCGCAGGCGGAACGATTCTACGCGGCCAAGTGCCTGATTGCCGGCCAGTGCTGGGGCGCCCTGCCGCTCCTCGCACAACGCCCGGTGCCGGACGGCTACCTGCTGGCCCTGGTCATCATCCTGCTGACCTCGGCAACCATGGCGGGTCTGCTGATGGCCTTGTTCCGCCATGCCTACCTGTGTTTCCTGCTGCCCATGATGCTGCCGCTGGCCTGGCGGCTTGCCTCCGAAGGCAGCGCGATGCGGCTGTCCGCCTGGGGAATCCTTGCCGCCACGCTGGTGCTCGCACTTTCGCACCGTGCGCTGCATCGTCGCGCCGTCGCGCTGATCGAACTGCGTGAGCGCAGCGAAGCCACGAATCGTGAGCAGGCCCTGATCCTGGATGCCGTCGCCGAAGGCGTGCTGCTGGTGCGCGAGGGACGCGTCGTCAAATGCAACCGCCGCGCGGCGGAGTTGTTCGCGTGTCCGTACGACAGCTTCATCGGCAGCATGCTCGGCGCGCTGCACGAGAACCCGGGGGAATGGGCCGAGCGCGACACCGCGCTGCAACAGCGCCCCGACGGCAGCCTGGACTACACCGCCTGCCTGCTGCGTCGCGATGGCCGTCGCTTCTGGGCCGAACTGTCGGCACGCGCCCTGCAGCCCGGCGACCTGGCGCGCGGCGTGGTGTGGCTGGTGTCCGACATCTCGGAGCGGCTCTACGCCGAATCGCAACTGCGCGCCAGCGAGCGTCGCTTCCGCCACCTCGCCGCGCTGTCCTCGGACTGGTACTGGGAGCAGGACGCGGAGTTCCGCTACACCCAGTTGAACGGTGCCCACCTCGACGCCCTGCTGACCCCCAGCCATCACGCCCTCGGCCGGCGACGCTGGGAGTTGCCCGGCATCGCCGGCGTGAGCGAGGAACAGTGGTCCGCCCACAGGACCCAGCTCGATGCACACGAGCCCTTTGCCGACTTCGTCTACCAGATGCCTTCGCGCGCAGGCGAGTTGCGCTGGGTGTCGAGCAGCGGGCACCCGATGTTCGACGAGCACGGGCGCTTCTGCGGCTACCACGGCGTCGGCACCGACATCACCGAGCGCATGGACAATGCCGCGCGCTTCCGCCACCTCGCCCACCACGACACCCTGACCGGGCTGCCCAACCGCCGCCTGCTCGACGACAGGCTGGAGCAGGCGATCGCCCAGGCGCGGCGCTGGGGTCAGCGGGTGGTGGTGATGCTGCTGGACCTGGACGACTTCAAGCTCATCAACGACAGCGCCGGCCATGCGGCAGGCGACCGCGCACTGCGCACGGTGGCGGAACGCCTGCGCCGCACGGTGCGCGAGAGCGACACCATCGCGCGCCTGGGGGGCGATGAGTTCGTGGTGGTGCTCAACGAGGCCGACGAACGCCTGGACACCTGCCCCGTCGCCGACAAGATCATCGACGCGGTGCGCGAACCGGTCTTCGTGGATGGCTGCGAATACCGGCTGGGGGTCAGCATCGGCATCGCGATGTATCCCGACCATGGCGACACGCCGGTGCAGTTGCTGGCGCTGGCCGACAAGGCCATGTACCGCTCGAAGAGCGAGGGCGGCGCGAGCGTCCAGATCGCGCCCGTGCCGGACGGGCAGCAGCTGCCGCTCAACTTCCCCACCGAGCCGGGCAAGCGCCACCTCGACGCCTGAACGCAGGCGTTGGGACGCCAGAAAAGAGAAGGGCCGCTTGTCGCGGCCCTTCTCTTTTCTGCAGGGGGCAAACCTCAGACGTTGAACAGGAAGTTCAGGACGTCGCCATCCTTCACGACGTATTCCTTGCCTTCCGCGCGCATCTTGCCCGCTTCCTTGGCGCCGGCCTCACCCTTGTACTGGATGAAATCATCGAAGGCGATGGTCTGAGCGCGGATGAAACCCTTCTCGAAATCGGTGTGGATCACGCCGGCGGCCTGCGGCGCGGTATCGCCCTTGTGGATGGTCCAGGCGCGCACCTCCTTCACACCCGCGGTGAAGTAGGTCTGCAGGCCCAGGAGGTCGTAGCCGGCGCGGATCAGGCGGTTGAGGCCGGGCTCGGACAGGCCCAGGTCGGCGAGGAAGGCCATCTTGTCCTCGTCTTCCAGGTCGGCGAGCTCCTGCTCGATCTTGGCGCACAGCGCCACGACCGGCGCACCTTCCTTGGCCGCATGTTCGCGCAGGCGGTCCAGGTGCGGGTTGTTCTCGAAGCCGTCCTCCATCACGTTGCCCACGTACATCGCGGGCTTCAGCGTCATCAGGCACAGCGGCTTGAGCAGCGCGACGTCGTCGCTGGACAGCTTCAGCGTACGTGCCGGCTTGCCTTCGTTGAGGTGCGGCAGCATGCCCTCCAGCAGTGCGACGAGCTTCTGCGCGTCCTTGTCACCGGCGCGCGCCTTCTTGCTCTCGCGCTGGACGGCCTTCTCGACCGCACTCATGTCGGCCAGCGCCAGTTCGGTCAGGATGGTGTCGATGTCGGCCAGCGGATCGACCTTGCCGGACACGTGCACGACGTTGTCGTCATCGAAGCAGCGCACCACGTTCACGATGGCGTCCGTCTCGCGGATGTTAGCGAGGAACTGGTTGCCCAGGCCTTCGCCCTTGGACGCACCCGCCACCAGGCCCGCGATGTCGACGAACTCGACGATCGCCGGCTGGATCTTCTGCGGCTTCACGATCTCGGCCAGTTGCTGCATGCGTGCGTCCGGCACTTCCACGATGCCCACGTTGGGCTCGATGGTGCAGAACGGATAGTTCTCGGCCGCGATGCCCGATTTGGTCAGCGCGTTGAAGAGGGTGGACTTGCCGACGTTGGGCAGGCCGACGATGCCGCATTTGAGGCTCATGCTTTGTCCTTGGGCGCCGCAGGGCGCGTATTGAGGGTCTGGATCGCCGCGTTCCATTCGCCTTTGGCGATCTTCGGCCAGGCGAGCAGTGCGCGATCCACCGCCGCGTCGATGTCTTCCTGCTCTTCGCGTCGCGCGCGGTTGAGTACGTAGTTCGCCACTTCGGCCTTGTCGCCGGGGTGACCGATGCCGATCCGCAGGCGCCAGTAATCCTGGGTAGCCAGGCGCGCGGTGATGTCCTTGAGTCCGTTGTGACCGCCGAGGCCGCCACCGAACTTCAGGCGCAACTGGCCGGGCGGAATGTCCAGCTCATCATGCACCACCAGCATTTCAGCCGGTGCGATACGGTAGAAATGCGCCAGCGGCTGCACGGCCTGGCCCGAGCGGTTCATGTAGGTCTGCGGCAGCAGGATCCACACATTGCCGGCACGGCCGACGAAGCCGTGATACCGCGACTCGTGGTTCAGCGGCGCGCCGAGTTCGCGCGCCAGCCGCTCACAAAACCAAAACCCGGCGTTGTGCCGGGTTTCGGAATACTCGGCCCCGGGGTTTCCGAGGCCGACGATCAGCTTGGGCGCGGCTTGCGTCATGCAGCGTCAGTGCAACCGTGCAATCTGCGCGGCACGCGCCCGTGCGATCAGGCTGCCGGGGCAGCGGCGTCGCCTTCGGTGTCGGCGACGGAGCCACGCACCTGCAGGACGGTCGCCACGACCGGGTCGCCTTCACCGTGTTGCACCAGCGACACGCCAGCCGGCAGCTGCAGTTGGGAAGCATGCAGGGAGTGGCCGATCGTCAGATCCTTCAGATCGACTTCGATGAACTCCGGCAGGTTGCCCGGCAGGCACTCGACGTCCACTTCGTTCAGCACGTGCGACACGATGCCGCCTTCCAGCTTGACGCCCGGGGCGATGTCGGCGTTGATGAAGTGCAGCGGCACCTTGATGTGCATCTTCTTGCTGGCGTCGACGCGCTGGAAGTCGATGTGCAGCACTTGCTGCTTGTACGGGTGCCATTGGGTGGTACGCAGCACCACGGTTTCCTTGCTGCCGGCAACGTCGATGTTCAGCACGGACGCATGGAAGGCTTCCTTGCGCAGCGCGTGGAACAGGTCGTTGTGATCCAGCGAGATCTGGACCGGGTCGGCAGCGCCACCGTAGATGATGCCGGGCACCGAACCGGCGCGACGCAGGCGGCGGCTCGCACCCGTACCCTTGTCGTCGCGCTTGGCGGCTGTGATGTTGAATTGCATGGTCTTTCTCCAGATTAAACGCGCACCCGCGACCAGGTTTGCGTTACACAAAACGGCGGACGACATGTCCGCCGCAAAAACTGTTTCTGCTTACTCGTCGGTGAACAGCGAGCTCACCGACTCTTCGTTGCTGATGCGCAGCATGGTGTCCGCCAGCATCGCACCGATGGAAATCTGCTTGATCCGCGAACTGGCGCGCGCGTCGTCGCGCAGCGGGATGGTGTCGGTCACCACCAGTTGGTCCAGTTCCGAATCGTTGATGCGGCTGATCGCCGCGCCCGACAGCACCGCGTGGGTGATATAGGCGACGACGCGCTTCGCGCCATGTTCCTTCAGTGCCTGGGCCGCCTTGCACAGGGTGCCGGCGGTGTCGACGATGTCGTCGACGATCACGCAGGTGCGGCCCTGGATGTCACCGATGATGTTCATCACCTCGGACACGTTGGCTTTGGGACGACGCTTGTCGATGATCGCCAGATCGGTTTCCAGGTGCTTGGCGACCGCGCGGGCACGCACCACGCCGCCGACGTCCGGCGACACCACCATCAGGTCTTCCAGCGGCTCGGTCTTGCGCAGGTGATCCAGCAGGATCGGCGTCGCATAGATGTTGTCGACCGGGATGTCGAAGAAACCCTGGATCTGGTCGGCATGCAGATCGACCGTCAGCACGCGCTGCACGCCGGCGGCCTGCAGCATGTTGGCCACCACCTTGGCGGTGATCGCGACGCGCGCCGAGCGAGGGCGGCGATCCTGGCGGGCGTAGCCGAAATACGGGATGGCGGCGGTGATCCGGCCGGCGGACGCACGCTTCAGCGCGTCGACCATCACGAGCAGCTCGATGAGGTTCTCGTTGGTCGGCATGCAGGTCGGCTGCAGGATGAACACGTCGCGACCGCGCACGTTCTCCAGCAACTCGACGTTGACTTCACCGTCCGAGAAACGGCCTACGGTGGCAGCGCCGAGCGGGATGCCCAAACGCTTGACGACATCGGCTGCCAACTTGGGATTGGAGTTGCCGGTGAACACCATCAGGCTGCGGTAAGCCATGACTAGCCTCTCGAACACGCGCGGCGAAGCACGTTTTGACTCAGTATGCCGACGCCATCGGCGCCCAAAAACACACGGGCAGACCCCTGAAGGGTCTGCCCGATCGATTGGCTGGGGAGGAAGGACTCGAACCCTCGAATGCCGGAATCAAAATCCGGAGCCTTAGCCAACTTGGCGACTCCCCAATTAACCTTTAAAACCTTTTCCTCAGTCTTCCGCCCAGGTCAGCAAGGGATGCTCATCGAGCCCCGCTGCTGCCCACACCCGCCAGTCATGATCCAGTGCTTCGACTACCTGTCTTGCCTTTGCCTCATCCGGGCAGGGCAGGAACACGCAGGCGCCTGAACCACTCATTCGCGGCGTCCCGAAGGGTTTCAGCGCTTCCAGCGCTGCTGCCACTTGCGGGTAGCGACGAGAGGCCACGGCTTCCATGTCGTTGCGCGTTGCATTCCACAACCCGCTGTCGAACAAGCTTGGCGACCCCTCAGCCAAGGAGCCAGCGATTATGATGGGTTTGGTGTCACGCGTCAAATCCTTCGCCGCGAAAATCTCCACGGTGGGAACGCTGACGGGGGGCTCGACGACGACATACCAGGCCGGCGGAATACGCAGCGGACGCAGGGCTTCGCCCACGCCCTCGGCGAAGGCGCTGCGTCCGAAGACGAAGAAAGGCACGTCCGCACCCAGGGTCAGCGCCCATTCCTGCAGGGTCTGGCGCGGCAGGCCGAGCCCCCATAGACGGTTCAGCGCCAGCAAGGTCGTCGCGGCATCCGAACTGCCCCCGCCCAGGCCACCGCCCATCGGCAGGCGCTTCTCGACCCCGATTTCCACGCCGAGCCTGCAGCCGGTGCGTGCCTGCAACAGGCGCGCGGCACGCACGACGAGGTCGTGCTCCGGTTCGACACCCGCCAGCTCGCTCACGCGTCGCACCTCGCCGTCCTCGCGCAAGACGAAGCTCAGCATGTCGCCGTGGTCGAGCATGCGGAAGGCGGTCTGCAGCGTGTGGTAGCCGTCCTCGCGGCGGCCGGTGATGTGCAGGAACAGGTTGATCTTCGCAGGCGCCAGCCCGCGCAACACGCGCTCGCTCAAGACACCCTCACAACAGCCATTCTTCAATGGCGAGGCGGATGCGCAAGGGACCGTTCTCGGCTTCGATCAGGCTGGGTAAGGCGTTGGGCTGCTCGCTCTCGTAGCCGAGGTAGCTGATCGTCCACTCCTTGTCCTGCAGGCTGAGCGGACGTCCTTGGGGGTCGCGGTTCAGCACCTGGGCCGATGGGCCGGCACGCCCCACCACCCACAGCGCCAGCGACGCGATCGGCACCGGCACCTCGGTCATCCGCGCGATCAGCACATCCGGCGTACGTGCGTCATAGCGCTCGCCGGAATCGGTGATCCAGCGGGCGCCCTGGGCGTCGCGCTGCAATTCGGCCAGCACCGAACCCAGCGGGTTCGCGAAACCGATGGCATCGGCCTCCGGCGCGTGCTGCCACATGATGCGCACGTTCTCGGCGCGCTGGCCGTAGCGGATGGCGGCGCGGGCGTCGAACTGGAAGGCATTGATGGTTTCGCGGGCCGGGCGCGGCGGAATGTCGGTCTTCTTCTGCGGCGTGCCGGCACAGGCACACATGAGCAGGGCTGCGCCGACCAGCAACAGGCGGGCGCGCCAGGAAACGAAGGTGGATGGGTGCATCAGGGCTTTTCGCCGGTCAGGCGCAACATGGTCGTGCGCAGCACGGTACTTTCGGGGTTGTCCTTCAGTGAGTTCTGCCAGGTCTTGCGCGCCTCGTCACGACGACCGAGCGCCCACAGCACTTCGCCAAGATGGGCCGTGATCTCGGCATCCTGGTTGATCGCATGTGCCCGCTGCAGGTAGTCGAGCGCGCCCTTGAAATCACCACGCCGGTATTTCACCCAGCCCATGCTGTCGAGGATGGCCGGGTCCTCCGGCTGCAGCTTCAGGGCCTGCGCGATCAGCTTTTCCGCTTCGTCCAGGCGTACGTTTCGATCGGCGAAGGAATAGCCCAGCGCGTTGTAGGCATGGGCGCCATCGGGACGCAGCACGATGAGGCGACGAAGGCGCGACTCCATGACGTCGTACTTCTGCAGGCGATCGGACGTCAGCGCGGACTCGTACAGCGCATCCTGGTTGTCCGGCCGGCGGGCCAGCAGTTCATCGAGCACCTTGAGCGAATCCGCGTCGCGCTGGCTCTGGCGCAACAGCTGGGCTTCGGCCAGCAGGTAGTTCTCGAAGTTGCCGGTGTCCTGCTCCGAGGCGGCACGCAACAGCGCACGCGCTGCATCCATGCGGCCGCGTTTCACTTCGATCTGCGCAAGCCCCATGCGGGCCGCTGCGTAGTGCTCGCCGACGCCGACCTGGCTGAGCTCGATGACGGCCGCATCGTCGCGATTGGTGCTCGCGAGCAGCCGGCCGAGCTGCAGGTGCAGCAGGTCGGGGCGGTAACCCTCGGCGATCAGGCGGCGCAGCTGTGCCTCGGCGGTAGCGTTGTCGCCAACCTCGGCCGACAACAGGGCCACGGCAAATGCGAACTCGCGATTGTCCGGAAAGTCCGCCAGCAGCTTGCGATAGACCTCGGCGGCTTCCTGGTTGCGGCGCTCGCTGACCAGCCAGCGGCCGTAGCTCATGCGGGCTTCGCGCGCTTGCGGGTACTGCTTGCCGAACTCGCCCAGCTGTTCCATCGCCGCCGCGCGGCGCACCGAGGGCGCAGCCTGGGCGCGCAGGATGGCGGCCTGTTCGAAATCCGGCTTGAGCTTCAGGGCCTCGCCGGCCGCCGCCCCGGCCGCGTCATTGCGCTTGGCGTCGGCGTAGGCGCTGGCGCGCGCGAATTGCGCCTCGGGCGTGTTCAGGTAGGGCGCCGTCAGGCGTTCGACGGAGGCCAGCGCTGCGGCCTTGTCGGTAAAGCCGGCATACACGCTGGGCAGTTCGACCAGCAGCGCGCCGCGCTTGGCGCTGTCACCGGCCAGCACGCGCACGAGGGCCGACTCCAGCTCCTCGATGCGGCCGCGGGAACTCGCCACCACACCCGCCAGGATGCGCGCCGCATCGATATTGCCGGGCTCCTGCGCCAGCCACAGGCGGGCGCCGTCGCCGGCCGACTTGAAGTCACGCGCGACCAGGGCCAGTTCGGTGGCGCGCCGCGAATAGCGCGGGTCGCGGGTCTTGCGCGCCAGATCGAGGTAGATGGCCGTCGCGGTCGGCAGGTCGCGCCGCAAGGCCGCCAGCTCCGCGAGTACCGCCTCGAACAGCACCGCACCGCTCAACTCCTGCGCGGGCAGGTTGGCGGGCGGCGGGCTGTCGAAATCGGGCAGGACGTCCTGGGCATGTACGCCAGTACTGGCGAGTGCCAGCACGAGGGCCAGGTTTTTGACGAGCGGAGGCAGCATGTACGTGACTCGTGCGAAGATTTGCGGCTGATTTGTCACCACGCACCACGGTGCGCAGCAGGCGGGCTTGCCGGACTCCAGCAGGCTTTGAACAAGCCGCCGAGGCTTGGTTCGCGCCGTTGCGGCCATCATACCCGAGAGCCCATGCCGGAACTTCCAGAGGTCGAAACCACCCGCCGGGGCATCGCGCCCCCGCTGCTGGGGCGCACGGTCAGCCAGGTCATCGTGCGCCAGCCTCGCCTGCGCTACCCGGTGGATGCCGGCTTGCCCGGACTGCTGCAGGGTCTCCGCCTGGAAAAGGTGGATCGCCGTGCCAAGTACCTGCTGCTGGATTTCGCCCAGGGCGCCCTGCTGCTGCACCTGGGCATGTCCGGCAGCCTGCGGGTGCTGCCGGCCACCACCCTGCCGGAGAAGCACGACCACCTCGACCTGGTGTTCGACGAAGTCGCCCTGCGCCTGCGCGATCCGCGTCGGTTCGGCGCTGCGCTGTGGGTGCCGGGGCAGGTCGACGCCCACCCGCTGCTGGCCCGTCTCGGCCCGGAGCCCCTGTCCGACGCGTTCGACGGCGCCTGGCTGTACGCGGCCAGCCGGGGGCGCAACACGCCAATCAAGCTGTTCATCATGGATGCCGCCCAGGTGGTCGGGGTGGGCAACATCTACGCATCCGAAAGCCTGTTCCGCGCCGCCATCCTGCCCCGCACGCCGGCCGGGCGGTTGTCCCGCCCGCGCTGCGAACGGCTGGCCTCTGCCATCAAGGAAACCCTGACCGACGCGCTAGCGGCCGGTGGCAGCAGCCTGCGCGACTTCCTCCATAGCGACGGCAAGCCGGGCTATTTCCAGCAGCAGTACGCCGTGTATGGCCGCGATGGCCTGCCCTGCCCGCGTTGCGGTGGCGTCGTGCAGCGCAGCGTGATGGGCCAGCGGGCGACCTTCTACTGTCCGGGCTGCCAGAAGCCGTAGATAACTCCCACAGGCCGGCTGTCGGCTGGCTTTCAGGGCGGCTTGCGCCCCGGGAGACAACCGTTATGCTTGCTGGCATTTGTTTGACTTTCGTTCGTGACATCCGCCACAGCAGCGCGCGGAGGCCCCACGAACCTCCCACCCGGAGTCCAGGATGGTCCTGACCGATCAGTTTTCTGCCTACACCCAGTGGCGTACCGAAGTCGCCGGCTCGGTGATGGGACTGCGTAACTGGCTGACCCACAACGATATCGGCGACGCCCAGTCCGACCTGCGCCTGCAGCACCTGCTGGAGCGCATGCGCGAGGACAAGCTGGTGGTGGCCTTCGTCGCGGAGTTCTCACGCGGCAAGTCCGAACTCATCAACGCGGTGTTCTTCTCGCAGTACGGCAGCCGCATCCTGCCCTCCAGCGCCGGCCGCACCACGATGTGCCCGACCGAGCTGCAGTGGGAAGCCGGCCAGACCCCGGGCGTGCGCCTGCTGCCGATCGACACCCGTCGCAACAACGAAAGCGTCGCCGACCTGCGCCGCAAGCCCGCCGAATGGGTCTTCGAGCCGGTCGATGTCGATGACGCGAAGAGCCTGCAGACCGCCCTGGCGCGCGTCTCCGAGACCCGCCTGGTAACGCGCGCCGACGCCGATGCGATGGGCTTCCCGGTTGACGAGACCGGCCTGGATGGCGCCAAGCCGGACGCCAACGGCATGGTGGAGGTGGCCGCCTGGCGCCACGCCGTCATCCAGTTTCCGCATCCGCTGCTGGAACAAGGCCTGGTCATCGTTGACACCCCGGGACTGAACGCCATCGGCTCCGAACCCGAGCTGACCCTGTCCCTGCTGCCGAACGCGCACGCGGTGCTGTTCATCCTGGCCGCCGACACCGGCGTGACCCAGAGCGACCTCGCGGTGTGGGAGAAGCACGTGAATATCGGTCGCGGCCAGCGCAGCGGTCGCGTGGTCGTGCTCAACAAGATCGACGGCCTGTGGGACGGCCTACGCAGCGAAGAGGAAATCGAGAGCGAGATCGAGCGGCAGGTCGCCACCGTGGCGCAGACCCTGTCGATCGAGCCCGCGCTGGTGTTCCCCGTGTCGGCGCAGAAGGCGCTGCTCGCCAAGGTGAACAGCGATGTCACCCTGCTGGCCCGTTCGCGCATCGCCGAACTGGAGCAGGCGCTGTCCACCGAGCTGCTGCCGACCCGCCAGTCCATCATCCGCGAGAACGCCACGGCCGAGGCCGGCGACATCCTGCGCCGTGCGACCGAGCTGCTGGTGGCCCGCCACAAGAACCTGCGCGAACAGCTCAAGGAAATGGGCGACCTGCGCGGCAAGAACCAGAGCGTCATCGAGTACATGATGCGCAAGGTGCGCGCCGAGAAGGACGAGTTCGAACAGGGCCTGGCCAAGTACCACGCCACCCGCAGCGTGTTCACCAACCTGCAGAACCGCCTGTTCGCGCACCTGGGCATGGACACCCTGCGCAGCGAGACGCGCCGGACCCGCGAAGCGATGGTGGACTCCAACTTCTCGCGCGGCCTGCGCGACGCGATGCGCGAATACTTCGGCAACCTGCGCAACAACCTCAAGCGCTCCGGCAACGAGATCACCGAGATCACCGAGATGCTGGACGCGATGTACAAGAAGTTCAGCGTCGAGCACGGCCTCAAGCTGGCTGCGCCGGCCAGCTTCTCCACCTGGCGTTACGAGCGCGACATCGCCCGTCTGGAGCGCGCCTTCGAAGACCAGCTCAACACGCTGGGCGCGATGATCACGCAGTGGAAAGGCACGGTGACGCAGCGCTTCTTCGAGACCATCGCCGTCGAGGCCCGCAAGACCTTCGAGACCGCCAACCGCGACGTCGAGCACTGGCTGCGTGCCGTCATGGCGCCGCTGGAAACGCAGGTGCGTGAGTACCAGCTGCAACTGAAGCGCCGCCTGGAAAGCGTGAAGCGGGTGCATGAGGCCACCGGCACGCTGGAAGAGCGCCTGGGCGAACTGCAGCAGGCCGAGACGGCGCTGCTACGCCAGCTGGAGGAGCTCGGTGCGATCCGCCGCGGCCTGGAAGCCTCGCTGGGCCAGTCGCTCAACGGCACCGACCAGGACGAACACTCGCTGGCGGCCTGACACCTTCCGCCGCAATGACAAGGGCCGGTGGCGCGCATGCGCCCCGGCCCTTGTGCTTTCAGCCACCTCAGCCGCTGGTTCAGGGCGCAGTGGTGAGCCGGATGTACTTCGCCATCAGCTGGTCCTTGGTCTCGACGTTGTCCTTGTCGAGCGGGATGCAGTCCACCGGGCAGACCTGCTGGCATTGCGGTTCATCGAAATGGCCGACGCACTCGGTGCATTTCGACGGGTCGATCTCATAGATCTCCGCGCCCTGCGAGATGGCCTCGTTGGGGCACTCAGGCTCGCAGACATCGCAGTTGATGCATTCGTCGGTAATGATCAGGGACATGATTGCTGCTCTCTCTTGCTACGCCGCACCGGCCACCTTGGCGCGGATGCGCTCGGCGACGACGGGCCGCACGAAGGTGCCGACGTCGCCACCCAGTTGTCCGATCTCGCGCACCATCGTCGCGGACACGAACATGTATTCCTCGCCCGGCGTCAGGAAGATGGTTTCCACGTCCGGGTGCAGACGGCGGTTCATCCCCGCCATCTGGAATTCGTACTCGAAGTCGGACACCGCGCGCAGGCCGCGCACGATGACCCGGGCGCCCTGCTCACGGATGAAATCCATCAACAGGCCGGAAAAATCCACCACCTGCACGTTCGGCAGGTCGGCCAGCACCGTCTGCGCCATTTCCACCCGCTCTTCCAGCGTGAAGAAGGGGCGCTTGCCGGTACTGGCCGCCACCCCCACCACGAGACGATCGAACAGGCCGGCAGCGCGGCGGGCAATGTCCTCGTGGCCGCGGGTCAGCGGGTCGAAAGTGCCGGGATATACCGCAAGGCGATGAGTCATGGGCAGTTCCGTCTGGGTTCGATGGTGGACGCAGGCGTCGGTTCGGGTGGAAAGATCGCGAATCGTGTCAGGCCCCGTCATCCCGACGGAACAACTGGTAGCACACCTGCCCGGCCTTGCCTTCGCGGGTCGGCGCCAGGCCGGCAAAGGCCGACATCGGCTGCTCGGCCTCCACATAGACCTGCGCATCCTCAGCCAGCCAGGGCAACAGCAGCGGCTCCACACGGGACAGCCAGTCCTGCCGGTACGGCGGGTCGAGGAACACCACATCAAAACAGTTGCCGGGCGTGCGCAGGAAGTTTAGCGCATCGGCTTTCACCACCCTGACATTGCGCGCGCCCAGCGTGGCGGCGCCTTTCTGCAGCACGGCGGCGGCCACCGGGCTGTATTCCACCATCACCACCTCGGCCGCGCCACGGGATGCCGCCTCGAAGCCCAGCGCCCCGCTACCGGCAAACAGGTCCAGGCAGCGCAAGCCGGCCAGGTCCTGCCCCAGCCAGTTGAACAGCGTCTCGCGCACCCGGTCAGGCGTCGGCCGCAGGCCGGGCAGGTCGGCGATCGGCAGGCGGCGCGAGCGCCACTGGCCGCCGATGATGCGCAACTGGTTCATTGCCCTGCCCTCGTGCCGGCCACCCAGGCAGCCGTCCCGTGGCCGCACACAAGGCGACGCAACGAGCGGCGCAATGGCAGTCGGGGCGGGGGCAAGGGAGGCATCTGCTAGACTCGTTTCCGTTCGTGCGGCCCCGCAATGAACGGCCGCAAGGCAGGCGGGGCGCAGCATCATAGACGCAAACCGCCCTCGCCGCGCCAGACGGTCCCGGGCCACATCACCGATCTCCCCCGATCCGCAGACCCCATGTTCAGTTTCTTCAAGAAGAAGGCCGCCACCCCTGCGCCTGAAGCGGCCGCAAGCCCTGCCCCGGCCGCGCCCGCCGCCGACCAGGCACCCGCCGCGCCGGCGCCGGTTGCCCCGCCCCCTGCGCCCACACCCGCCGTTGCCACCCCGGCAGCGCCTGCGGTTGCCGCGGCCCCCGCCCGCAGCTCGTGGATGGACCGCCTCAAGGCCGGCCTGTCGCGTACCCGCGACCAGATCGGTTCGCTGGGCAGCATCTTCTCGCGTCGCAAGATCGACGAAGACCTGCTGGAAGAGCTGGAGTCCACGCTGCTGATGGCCGATTGCGGCGTCGAGGCCACCACCGCCCTGCTCACCGAGCTGCGCCAGCGCTGGAAGCGCGACAAGCTGGAGACCGGCGAACAGCTGCAGGAGGCGCTGGCGGATGCGCTGTACAAACTGCTGTCGCCCCTGCAGCAACCGCTGAAGATCGAGGGCCAGAAGCCCTACATCGTGATGCTGGCGGGCGTGAACGGCGCCGGCAAGACCACCTCCATCGGCAAGCTGGCGCGCCATTTCCAGCAACAGGGACGCAGCGTGCTGCTGGCCGCCGGCGACACCTTCCGCGCCGCCGCGCGCGAGCAGCTGCAGGAGTGGGGCCGCCGCAACGACGTGACGGTCGTCTCCCAGGATGGCGGCGATCCGGCCGCGGTGGCGTTCGATGCGATCAACGCCGCGCGGGCGCGCGGCATCGACGTGGTGATGATCGACACCGC
The DNA here is from genome assembly GCF_036017065.1 of Uliginosibacterium sp. H1. Classification (NCBI taxonomy): domain Bacteria; kingdom Pseudomonadati; phylum Pseudomonadota; class Betaproteobacteria; order Rhodocyclales; family Zoogloeaceae; genus Uliginosibacterium; species Uliginosibacterium sp. H1. The sequence goes on along the minus strand of NZ_JAYXHR010000002.1, from coordinate 1,264,186 downwards.
CGGCCGCCTGCCGACCCAGCTCAACCTGATGGACGAAATCGCCAAGGTGAAGCGCGTCATCGGCAAGGCCGACGCCAGCGGTCCGCATGAAGTCATCCTCGTGCTGGACGCCAACATCGGCCAGAACGCGCTGACCCAGCTCAAGGCCTTCGACGCCGCGCTGGGCGTCACCGGCCTGATCGTCACCAAGCTGGACGGCACCGCCAAGGGCGGCGTCATCGCGGCGATCGCCCGCCAGCATCCGCGGCCGCTGCGCTTCATCGGCGTCGGCGAAGGCATCGAGGACCTGCAGGCTTTCGATGCCCGCGAGTTCGTCGAGGCGCTGCTGGACATGGAGAGCAAGCCGGCGGCTTGAGAGCAATCGCGTTCTTCACACGAAGGGCGTAAAGAAAAGCGAAGGGCCACGAAGAAATCCGCAAGGGGTTCTCTTCGTGGCCCTTTGTTCAGCCCTGTTCAGCTCTTTGTGCAACCTCCCGCCCTGCGTGGTGAAGAAGGAAGCTCCGTTACAGCAGGTACTCCCACATGCGGGAGAAGGTCTCCTTCATCCGCGGCATCACGCCACGATCACGCCAGGCGTCCAGCGTGATGCGCTTCGCACCGTCGAGGTCGCGCTCGAACTGGGCGCGCATCGCACTGCCGAACTCCTCGCCCATGACCACCGCGTTCACCTCGTTGTTGTGCAGGAAGCTGCGCCAGTCGAGGTTGGTGGAGCCGACGGTGGACCATACGCCGTCGACCACCGCCGTCTTGGCGTGCAGCAGGGCATCGTGGCGTTCGTAGATCTCGACGCCAGCCTCCAGCAGCGCGCTGTAGTGGGCGCGGCCGGCGTGCAGGATCAGGCCGGAATCGCTGAAGCCGGGCAGGATCATGCGCACCTTCACGCCGCGCTGGGCTGCGGTCTTCAGCGCGGCCATGGTGCGGTCGTCGGGCGCGAAGTAGGCCATGGTGATCAGCACGCTTTCCAGCGAGGCGTCGATGGCGCCGATGTAGGCCTTGTAGATCGCCGCCACCTCCTGCTCGCTCGGCCCGCTGGCGATCACCTGCACCACCTTGTCGCCGGCCGGGGCGGCCACCGCCTCCGATAGCGGCGCGGCGCCGGCGCACTTCTGCTGGCGCCAGGTCTCGGCGAACATGTTGTTGAAGGCGGTGGCGGCAGGGCCGCGCACGGCCACCTGCGTGTCACGCCAGCCATCGTCCTTGGTCGGTTCGCGGCCTTCCTTGTCACCACTGCCACCGCTGCCCAAGCCGCTGCTGCCGCGGTTGCGACGTCCGATGGACGACGAGCCGGAGCTGTACACGCTGCTGATGTTGATGCCACCGGTGAACGCCGTGCTGCCATCCACCACCAGGATCTTGCGGTGGTCGCGATGGTTGACCTTCAGCAGGTGGAGCGGCCGCGCCGGATGCACCGGGTTGAATTCGCAGACGGCCACGCCGCCGTCGCGCAAGCGCTGGAAGAACTCGGCGGAGGTCGTGAGCGAGCCGATGCCGTCATAGATGATGTTGACCCGCACCCCCTGCTGCCGCTTGCGCAGCAGCAGGTCCGCCAGGCGTTGCGAGATTTCCGCGTCCTCGATGATGTAGCTTTCCAGGACGATGCTGCGGCGGGCCTTCTCCACCGCCGCGAACATCGCCTTGTAGGTCGCCGGGCCATCGATCAGCAGGTCCACCGCGTTGCCGGCGATGAGGGGATTGGGCGAGTCGGCCATCGCCTGCAGCTGGCGTTCGAGCAAGCGCGGCCGGCCTTCCACCTTCAGCTGGCTGACGACGCGCTGCGCCTGCCCGGCCGAGGCCTGGCGATCCGCCACCAGCACGGGCGGATGTGCAGCGCCTCCCGTGGCAGCGCCCGTGCTGGCCTGCGCAGCTTGCAGCGGCACCTCCGGCAAGGTCTGGCAGGCGGCGCCGGACAGGCTGAGGATGAACAGCAGCCCGCAGCGCAGCAGCCATGCAAGCCGTGCCCCCAGGCTTGCGACGCCCAGGCGCAGTTGCCGCACGACGGTCGTGGAAATGCCTTGTTCCATGTCTCCTCCGGCCGGTCTTCAGCGCAGCCATGGCCGAACTGTGCCGGGGCGCGCGAGCGGCGACGGTCAGCGCCAACCTATTCGCCTATCGGTTGCCTCCTACGTGGCGGAGGCGTCAGGCTGCGAGGCAGGGGCAGCAGGGATTTCCGTCCGATCTGTGTTGGGGCAAACCTGATCGGACAAATCTCACAGCCCAATCAGCCTGCACCGAGACCGCGCACGGCGCCGGCTCCCTAAAGTGGAGCCATGCGCTGCCACCAAGGCACGCATTCCACGAATCGACAAGGAGAGCGTCATGAACCGCGACATCATCGAAGGCAACTGGAAGCAACTCGTCGGCAAGGCGAAACAACAATGGGGCAAGCTCACCGACGATGACCTCGACGTCATTCAAGGTCGCCGCGAGGAACTGGCCGGCAAGATCCAGGAACGCTACGGCGTCAGCCGCGACGAGGCCGAAAAGCGCGTGAAGGAATGGGAAGACAGCATCCGCCACTGAGCGGTTTGCTGCGCCCGTGATGCCGGCCAGGCCGGCATCACCCCGCGCTCAGGCCGGGCGCGTCCGCAGGTAGGCAGCCGCCTGCCCGTGGACGCGCCCGGCCTCGTCCACGAGGTTCCAGACCGTCACGTCCTCGATCCAGAAGCGGCGGCCATCCTTGGCGATGCGCAGGCCGCGGTATCCGGTGGCGAAGCCGTCGCGTGCCACCGCTGCCAGCAGGGCGTCACGCTCCGCGCGGTCAGGCGCCTCCGCCGACAGGCGCGAGGGCATGCCGACGAACTCGTTCCAGGCGTAGCCGAAACAGCGCTGCGCGGCGAGATTGGCATAGGTGAAGCAGGGGCTGGCCTGCGTGTCATGCGCCAGCAGGCAGTAAGGCGCTTCCCGGTACAGCCATCGCGCGGCATCCGCCAGCGCGAGGGATGCGTCGAGCAGCGGCTCGCCGAGCAGGCGCCGGTACGACGACAGCATCAAGGCGACCTGCTCCGCGTGCCAGGGTGTTGCCGGGTCCGCCACCGGCCGGCTCAAGCCTTGCCCGCCTTCGGAATGCGGCTGACACCGTAGATCACCAGCGCCGCCCCCACGATCTGCAATGCCCCCAGCGACTCGCCGAGGATCAGCCAGCCGAGCAGGATGGTGATGACCGGCCCCAGCGTGCCGACCATGGAGGCCGGGCCGGCACCGAGACGGCGGATCGCCTCCGAGGTCAGCCAGATCGGCAGCACCGTGGAGAACACCGCCATGGCCAGCGACAGCGCGTGCACCTGCCAGGGCTGCTCGACGATGGAGACGAGCGGCCGGATGGCGACGAACTGGGTCAGGCTCAGCAGGCAGGCGAAACCGGTGGCCCAGGCCGCCACCCGCGTGCTGCCCAGCCGGCCCACCTCCTCGCCGGACAGCATGATGTACAGCGCGTACGACAGTGCGCTGCCCAGCACCAGCAGCGTGCCCTTCATCACTTCGTCGCCATGCGGCTGACCCAGGTCGTGCGCGAAGGCGAGGATGGCGCCGGCATAGCAGATGGCGAGCGCCACAACGGCCGGTCGGGTCAGCGGCTTGCGCAGGAAGATGGCGGACAGCACCACCACCAGCGTCGGGTAGATGAACAGCGTGATGCGCTCCAGCGCCGCCGTGATGTACTTCAGGCCGAGGAAATCCAGATAGCTGGCGAGGTAGTAACCCAGCACGCCCAGCAGGAACAGCATGCCGATGTCGCGCCGGCTCAGCGTGATGGGATTCCTGAGTGCGACCGCCACGCCCATGCCGATGAAGAAAGGCAGCGCGTAGCCCATGCGCAGCGCCAGCAGGGTTTCCGCATCCACGCCGTGGGCGTAGGCGAGCTTGATGAAGATCGCCTTCATCGCGAAACCCAGTGCGCCGAACACGGCGCAGGTCATGCCGATGGAGGCGTTGCGGGCGCTGTGCGCAGACGGGGTGGCACTCATACCCGCACGCTCACTTGAAGGCATCCCACAGCAGCTTCAGGCCCGACAGCCCCAGCCCCGCGGTAGCGATGAAGAAGAACGGCCGCTCCGGCACCAGGCGTTGCACATGCACGCCCAGCCACACCCCCAGCGGTGCCAGCGGCGCGAGGATGGCGGCGGTCAGCAGCACGTCCGGTGTGAACAGGCCCAGCGCCGCGTAGGGCAGCAGCTTGGCGAGGTTGATGAAGCCGAAAAACACCACCGTGGTGGCCACGAAGGTCTGCTTGGGCAGGTTGCGGCCCAGCAGGTACACCAGCACCGGCGGCCCGCCGGCATGCGCCAGCGTGCTGGTCACCCCGGAAATGCCGCCCCATATGCCGCCCGCCACGCGGCCGGGTGCATGGTTCATCTTCAACTTCGCACGCAGGCCGAACAGGCGATCTGCCACAAAGACGATGGCAATCGTGCCGATGACGCCTTTCAGCGCGCGGTCCGACAGCAGGCCGAAGGCCAGCGTGCCCAGTACGATGCCGCACAGCGCGCCCGGCACGGTGGCCCACAGGTCTTCCTTCGACCACTTGCCCCAGTAGGCGCGTATGCCGGAGGCATCCATCAGGCAGAGGATGGGCAGCATCAGCGCGGCGGCCGTGCTGGCCGGCATGAACAGCGCCAGCAGCGGCACCGCCACGCCACCCAGCGCGCTGCCGAAACCACCCTTGGAGATACCGGTGAGCAACACCGCAGTGACAGCAATGGCCCAGGCTGTGGGGCCGAAGGTTTCGAACATGATGTGAAGCCGGAAGGGGATGCAGGTGGCCGGACACCGCGGCGGCGCCCGGTCAGTGAAACGGATGGCGCCGGTCAGGAGCCCGGATGGCCGCCCGGCCGTGGTGCCGGGGGTGAGAGTGTAGCGCGTGGGCGCAGGGGTGCCGACCGCGGCGCTGCCGTGGCAGACTCGCAGCCCCGTCTTTCAACCACGTCGAGGCCGCCCATGTTCGTCGTCCTGGTGAATTACAAGAAGCCGCTCAGCGAAGTGGACCGCTTCGTTCCCGAGCACCGCGCCTTCCTGGCACGCCACTACGAGGCCGGCACCTTCGTGGTGTCCGGCCCGCAGCAACCGCGCACCGGCGGCGTGATCATCGCGCGTGGCTGCACCCGCGACGCGCTGGAAGCACTGATCCGCGACGACCCCTTCCACCGCGAGGAAATCGCCGACTACCGGATCATCGAGTTCCTGCCCAACCGCTCGGCGCCGGACCTCGCGCACTTCCTCGAACCGCAGGCCTGAAGCGACGCGCACGGCGATTCACTCAGCTCACCGGGTGGTGCGCCTTCAGCCACTGCTCCATGAAATCCACGAAGGCGCGCACCTTGGCGGACAGGTGGCGCCGCGTCGGATACACCGCGTAGATGGTCAGCAGCGGCGCGTCCCAGTCGGTGAGGATGCGTCGTAGCGAACCCTCGTCCACCATGTGCTGCAGGATGAAGTCGGGCGCCGCGGTGATGCCCAGGCCCTGCGCCGCGAGCGCGCCCAGCAGCAGGCCGTTGTTGCCCTGGATGCGGCCCGCCACGCGTACGGCCTCGCGCGCACCTTCCTTCTCGTCCTCGCCGGCCTTCTTCCCTTTCTCCCTGGCTTTCGCCTTGCGCTGGAACACCCACTCCGGCGTCGAGGAGTACGCGTACATCATGCATTCGTGCTGCAGCAGGTCGCGCGGATGCTTCGGTTCGCCGCGCTGCTTCAGGTAGGCCTCGCCGGCGCAGACCAGCATGCGGGCATGGCCGATGGGGCGTGCCACCACGTTCTGCGTGCCCACGTTGCCGACCCGGATGGCGAGGTCGAGGCCGGCCTCGATGAGGTCCACCGCGTGATCGGACAACGCCAGGTCGTAGCCCAGCTCCGGATGCCGCGCAGAGAACTCGCCCAAGGCGGGCGGCAGGCGGTGGATGCCGAAGCTGGTCGGCGCGGTGAAGCGCAGCGTGCCGCGCAGGCGTGCGGTGCTGTGCGCGACCTGTTCCTCCATCTCTTCGAGGTCCGACAGCAGTTGCAGGCAGCGTTCGTAGTAGGCGCGGCCGTTGTCGGTAAGGCTGATGCGCCGCGTCGTGCGGTTGAGCAGGCGCGCATCCAGCAGCCCTTCCAGTTGCGCGACCTGGCGCGACACGGCGGAAGTCGACATGCCCAGCCGGTCCGCCGCAGCGGCAAAGCTGCCCAGCTCCACCACCTTGCTGAACACGTTCATGGCGTCAAAGCGATCCATCACAGCTCCTTGCATCCGACCGGGAACTATCCCGGAAAAAGCAACAAACATTTGTCCGGACGCCAGTTTATCTCCAAAGAAGGGATGAGCAGAATCCGCTCCATCGCTACCGCCCGTTGGCTTCTGTCTGCGGGGCGATGCAACCAGACACCGGGCAATCCCGCCCGACCCGAAATCAGGAGAAACATCATGAGCAATCAATCGAACCAATCGGTGGCCTCAGTGGCTTCAGTGGCCTCCGCCGCCTCGGTGGCAAACGGCATCTTCGTCCTGCGCGTGGCGCTGGGCACCCTGCTGCTGGCCCACGGCCTGCTGAAGCTGGTCGTCTTCACCCTGCCCGGCACTGCCGGCTTCTTCGCCTCCATCGGCCTGCCCGGCTTCCTGGCCTACCCGGTGGTGTTCGGCGAAGTCCTCGGCGGCATCGCGCTGATCGCCGGCTTCCAGACCCGCCTGGTGTCGCTGCTGTCGCTGCCGATCCTGCTCGGCGCCGCCTGGGCACACGCCGGCAACGGCTGGGTGTTCAGCGCACCGAACGGCGGCTGGGAATTCCCGGTCTACCTCGTGGTGCTGGCTGCTGCACAAGCCCTGCTCGGTAGTGGCGCGTATGCCATCGACAACGTCCGCCAGAGTGGTCGCAGCAACGTCAAGTTCGCCGCAGCCTGAGTACCGCGCGGCAACCCGTGACAGCGGGTTGCCGCGCGCTTGCACGTCCGCCTTTGCAAGTCCCCGCGGCCCTGCCCCACAGGTGCCCGCTCCAACAACGAGGAGAACCACACCCATGAAGCTCTACTACGCACCCGGCGTCTGCTCCCTGTCCCCGCACATCGTGCTGCGCGAGGCCGGCCTGGACTTCGAACTGGTCAAGGCCGACATCCGCGCCCACAAGCTGGAAGACGGCAGCGACTTCAACGCCATCAACCCCAAGGGCTACGTGCCGGTGCTGGAACTCGACAACGGCGAGCGCCTGACCGAAGGCCCGACCATCGTGCAGTACATCGCCGACCAGGCCCCGGCCTCGCAACTGGTACCGCCGCCCGGCACGATGGCGCGCTACCACCAGCAGGAATGGCTGGGCTTCATCAACTCCGAGCTGCACAAGGTTTTCGGCCCGCTGTGGAAGCCGACCACGCCGGAGGAATACAAGGAGATCAGCCGCAACCAGCTGGCCACCCGCTTCGACTGGCTGGTGACGCAACTGGACGGCAGGCAGTACCTCACCGGCGACACCTTCACCGCCGCCGATGCCTACCTGTTCACCATCCTCAGCTGGACCCGCCCGCTGAAGATCGACATGAGCCGCTGGCCGGTGCTCACCGACTACATGGCACGCGTCGCCCAGCGCCCCAAGGTGCAGGAAGCCCTGCGTGCCGAAGGCCTGCTGAAGTAAGGCGACACGCGATACACGCGGGGCATGCGTGCCCCTGCATCACCCGGAGATCATCATGACCGCAGCACCCCGCGACACCCTTCCCGTCCTCTTCCTGTCGCATGGCTCGCCCATGCAGGCAGTGCAGGACGACGCCGTCAGCCAGGCATGGGCCGCCGAGGCCCGCACCCTGCCACGGCCGCGCGCGGTCCTGATGGTCTCCGCCCACTGGGAGAGCGGCGTCCCGCTGCTTACCGGCAGCCCGCAGCCCGAGACCATCCATGACTTCGGCGGCTTTCCGCCGGAGCTGTACCGCCTGCGCTACCCCGCCCCCGGCGCACCGGACATCGCGCAACGCGCGCAGGCCCTGCTGCGCGAGGCGGACTTCTGCGCCGGCATCGACGGCACCCGCGGCCTCGACCACGGCGCCTGGGTGCCACTGCTGCACATGTACCCGCAAGCGGACATCCCGGTGCTGCAGCTGTCGGTGCAACCCTCGCTGGGCGCGGCGCACCACGTCGCGCTCGGTCGTGCCATCGCGCCACTGGCGAGCGAAGGCGTGCTCATCGTCGCCAGCGGCCACATGACCCACAACCTGCGCCAGTACTTCCACCGCGACCGCAGCGCCGTGCAGCAGAACCGCGACTTCCGCGACTGGGTGGACGCGCACATTGCCGCCCACGACCTCGACGCACTCACCGCCTGGGAGGCGCAGGCACCTTATGCGCGCGGCGCGCATCCGACGACGGAGCACTTCATGCCGCTGTTCGTGGCCCTCGGTGCCGCCGGTGCACACTACGACAGCCAGCTGCTGGTGCAGGGCTACACCGGCGACGTGCTGGCGATGGATGCCTACCGCTTCGCCCAGGCGGCCTGACCCCGCCGCCCGACCGCCGCCCGACCCGCCACCTGAGCGCCCGCCGGCTCAGGCCTGTGCCGGCGCACGCCGGAAGAAACCCGGGTAGTCGACCACGATGCCTTCGTCATCCACCTCCAGCACGACGCGGAAGCCGCTGCCGTCCAGGCTCTCGAACAGGTAGCGGTGCTGCGCCAGGCGCGTGTAGGCCTGCGCCTGCGGGGCCACCGTCAGCGCCGGCGCATTGACCCAGGCCATGCGGAACTCCCGGCGCTCGCCCACCGCCAGCGGCACGCGGCGGATCGGGAAGCTGTTCGTGAACGGCGTCGGCCAGATGTCGATGTCGACACAACCCGCCAGCGCGTCCAGCGCATCGTCATCCCCCCACCAGCGCCCCGCGCCATCGGTGTGCAGCACGAGGCTGCGTTCGACGAGGCCGTGCGCCGCTTCCACGCGCCGCAGGCCCAACTGCGCCTTGCGCAGGCGCCAGCCCGCATCCCAGTCGAGCCGGTAGTCCAGGCGGAATGGCGGCTCCCCGCTCTCTCCTCCGCTGCCTTCACCTTCGGCCTCGTCGAAGGCGAGGATGCAACCATCGGCCCAGCCCTCGCCCAGCAGCAGTTGCTCCAGGCCCACGCCCGGCAGGCGGGCATGCCACAGCGGCGTCCAGCAGATGGCGCGACAGGATCGATCCGGCATCGAAGCTCCTCCATGGAAAGCGAAGACAGGCAAGGCGGATGCTGAGACCGCCCGCGGCCCACGGCAAGCCCCCCCCGCCACAGCGGCCGTTTGCCGCGCCGCCCGCCTTGCGCTAGCGTGCAGCCCCTGCGATGAATGACGAGTCCCCAGATCCTCCCGGCTGGATCAGCCTCCCCGCCAGCCTGCTGAACGAAGCCGGCGTCGTGCGCCTGCGCGAGAGCCCCGAGCGCAACCGCCAGTTGCTGGTGCGCCAGTTGCTGGACGGCATCTACCCACACCCCTTCGTGCTGGACGACGGCAAGGTGCGCCGCCTGCACTTCACGCTACGCCTGGTGCAGAGCGAGATGCGCATAGCCGCGCCGTGGGAACTCGCGGTCGCCTACACGCAGGCCATGCTCGGCTTCCTGCTGTTCCAGCCCGCACCGAAGCACATCGTCATCGTCGGCCTCGGCGGCGGCTCGCTCACCAAGTACTGCCACCGCCACTGCCCGCGCAGCCGCATCACCACCGTGGAAGTGAGCGAAGGCGTCATCGCCTGCCGCGACTGGTTCCTGCTGCCGCCTGACGACGAACGCCTGCGCATCCGCCAGCAGGACGCCGCCGACTACTTCGCCGGCCCGCCCGACGGTGCCGACGTCATCCTGCTGGACGCCTACGACGAGGACGGCGTCGCCCCCCAGCTGTGCACCGCCGCCTTCTACGCCGATGCACGCGCCCACCTCAAGCCGCGCGGCGTGCTGGTCGCCAATATCTCCGGCCACAGCCAGACCGCCGAGACGCACATCGCGCTGATGCGCGAAGCCTTCAACGGCCGCATCGCCATCGCCGATGTCAGCACCGACGGCAACCGCATCGTCTACGCCTTCAACGACCCCACCTTCCCCCCCGACTGGAAACGCCTCACCCGCGCCGCCCGCATGCTCAGCGACGCCCACCCCTGCGATTTCATGCGCCTGCTGCGGGACCTGGAGCGCAGCGTGCAGCGGGATCGGCGGCGGCGCTGATCAGCTCCCGGCTTCCTGACGCGACGCCCGCGCCAGCCGTTCCACGAGATCGTCCGGGATCGGCTTGCGGGGCGTGAAGGTGATGCCGGTCTTCGTCGCCTTCAGCCCAGCCGCCGCGATCTCTTCGGCATGCGCGGCGACGGCGCCCGGCAGGAGATACAGCCCGCACCGCTTGCTGAACGCCGCATAGCCCGCGAACACCGTGCCGCCGATGCGGAAGCCCGGCATGTTGTAGGCCACGACCTCCTCCGCTTCGGGCAGGGTGCGGGCCAGCAGTTCGCGCAAGTGTTCCAGCGAGGGCCGAGAGGGCCCGGGCGCGACGATGTACGTATCGTGCTGGGTGATCATGGTTATGGCTCGCACGTTTCCAAGGCTGCCGCTCGGTTGTCTGATTTCCTTGGGAGCTGAAAGCAGCCGCTGTGAGAACGGATCAGGCCGCACTGAACCTGCTTACCCATACCGTCGCATGATCGAATCAGCGAGATGCGTACCTGCGCCAACCAGCCGAGCAAGAATTCGAATCTGTTCCCGGCAATGCTCGTCCGCCGTCGGCGCAGGGTAGTTCATCGTGTGATCCACCTCCCCCCAAACCTCTTCTAGCAATGTACGGACCTGAACTTCGCATGTAGCCAAGGACTTTGAGTTAGGCCGTAGTACATAGTGAATGCTGGTGTAGTAGCTATCTTTAAGTTCCTTCTGAAGTCCAAGTCCCTGAAAGTAGTGCCCCGATTCGGGATCCCAGGTGTACGCCTTTGGTTCCTCGAACAACGTGAACTCGCCATCAGAGACCTTCGCCATGAGCGCCTGATGAATTGCGCCAAATTGAGATCTATGAAGGTGCAGAACTCTGACGCCAGCAACATCCGTGATGCGGGAGAACACGTTATCTTGATCAATAGCCCCCTTCTGCTGCTCGTCCGGAAGTTCGGCATCCTCAATGTTCTTTCGTTCTATTTTTTCGAGTAAGTGGTCTATGTCCTTCATGCGGTGCCTAACAGAGTGCACGTGTTTGGTCAGACTCCTACCTTCAAAAAAATTTCGAACGTGCTTGTGAAATAACTCAAATGCTTCGAGATTCGTTTCGTATTTTTCGAGAACGCATTTGTACTTTTCGCGAAGTTCATTTTTCTCCACGCTCAGTCCTCCAGGTTTTCGAGGCGCGCCATCAGATCGGTAGCGAAAGCGTGGTACATCGCCTTCTTCTCCTCATAGATCGCACGATTTCCTGATACGGTGCTCTTGTCTTCGTGCTGAAGCCCTGGGTGTGCTGGAACCTTCCACATTGGAGAGCGGTATTTCTGCGCCATCGCGGGGAGCGTGTTGTGCGAGTGGATAATTGACGTGCCGCCAATTGGATTACCAATGACGCCTAGCTTTAGGTGCGAATAGCACTCTTCCGGAATGCGCGCCGCAATTACTTTTGGCAGATTTTTGGCGTAGCCGTAGTGCGCCGTTGCAATATCGTATTCGTTTTGGCCAGCCAGTTTCCGAGCATTGTAGAGCGTATAACCAAGAAACTTGACAAAGTGGGCAGGAAACGCGCCACGTTTTTTGTCTGAAAGTACGCTGTACATGGTTGCGAATTGCGAGCGCCATGTTTTCAGAGCGAGCCCAATGTTGGTAAGCCCAAAAGTAGAGAACATGTCTGGCATGCATGGCACAAAAAACCCCGTCGACATCGAAATAATGACCCGATTGAGCATGCCCAGACTCGGCGATGTGTCGAGGATGGCTACCTCGTAGCCGTGCTTCTTCTGTGCTTCAAGACAAATTGTCCTGATCGCAGTCAACAATCTAAGCGACTGAGGATCACCCAAAAATGCATCGCTCCAAGACTTGGCCAACTTGTCCTCAAACATATGCAAACTCAATCGACCAGGAATTAATCCAAGCTTCGGGGATAGCTTGTGTACCTCTCCCAGCCCGAATGAATCGAAAACGCCGTCTTCCACAGGTTTCAAGAGGCAGTGAATTGAGCGTGGCGTGGCAATGAATTCAGCGAACGTCTTGCTGCTGTTCTCTTGGGCGTCCTGAAAGTCCTCGATATATGGCTCTTCTTCTGTCCAAAGAGCCTCCAAAGCACTGGCATCTATGCACTGAACCGTCAAGTTTGACTGCGGATCAAGATCTACCATCAGTGTCTTGATGCCTTGCTCTGCAAGGGCATGCGCGAGATGGAAACTCAAGGTGGACTTACCAACGCCACCCTTGTTATTGAACACAGAGATGATTTTCAAGTTGAGCTCCGGAGGGAAGCTGAGTCAGCATGCATCGGATGAGTTTCGTTCATGGACCGCGCGGCTTAGCTGTGGATTAGTTCCACACAGCGACCGAATAACCCGGTGCCTTCTGGATACCTATGGCCCACAACCATCGCCAAGGAAGTGCTTCACGCAAAGAGCGCTGTGGTGGCAGGTGTAAGCCCGCAAAAGGCGTGGCGAGTGTAACCACTACTCACGACGCATGCCAATCGGGTATGCAGTGAACAGCTCAGAGAAGGCTGCTGACGCGCCACACGACTCTCGCAACCCGGCACAACCTCACCGCCCCACCTCCACAGCGCCATACAGCGCCCGCACCAGGTCCGACTGCGTGATGATCCCCACCAGCCTGCGTTCGTCGTTGATGATCGGGATGTGGTGGTGGCCGCCCTCGGAGAACAGCGGCACCAGTTCCATCACCGGGCGGTGGGCGCTGGCGACGCGGACTTGGCGGGTCATGATCTGGCCGACGACTTCGGGCTTGTCGGAGTGCGTGGTGCCGGTGGGACGCAGTAGCGCGCGCAGGCGGGCGGCGATACCGTCGTGCGGGGCGTCGAGGTCGGCGTGGCGCATGAAGTCGGCCACGGTCACGATGCCGACGATGCGCTGCACGCGGTCGATCACCGGCAGGGCCTTGATGCGACGTTCGCGCATCAGCGCCCAGGCGTCGCGCAGGGGCGTGCCGAACTCTACCGACAACACCGGCTGCGCCATGATGTCCGCGCAGGACAGGTCGCCCAGCTTGCGCTGGAAGGCGGCGGTCTCGGCGTGGTGCAGCAGGGCCTGCAGGTCGTCGCGGCTGACGTCGAGCACCTGGTTGTAGTGGGCCAGCGCGGCGTCGAGATCCGCGCTGCTGAAGCGCGTGGGCGTGGTGCCGGGCGTCTGCTGCGTATGCGGGTAGCGGCGGCCGGTGGCGCTGTTGTAGAGCACGCCGGCCAGCACCAGCAGGGCGGAGTTCAGCAGCACCGGGAACAGCGCGAACTCGAAGCTGTTTTGCTGGCTCAGCACCGCGAGCAGCGCCGAGGCGCCGCCGGGAGGATGCAGGCAACGCGCGGCGAACATCAGGCCGACGGCCAGGCTGACGGCCAGCGCGGCGGCGAGATCGGTGTCCGGCACGCACAGCGCGCAGGCCACGCCGATGGCCGCCGACAGCGTGTTGCCGCCGATGACCGACCAGGGCTGGGCCAGCGGGCTGGCCGGCACGGCGAAGACCAGCACGGCGCTGGCCCCCAGCGGCGCGACCAGCCAGGCATTGGCGGCGGGGCCGGCCAGCCAGTGGCTGAGCAGGCCGGCGACGAGGATGCCCAGCGCGGCACCGCCACAGGCACGCCAGCGTTCGCGGGCGTCGATGCGCACCGGTGCGGGCAGGAAGGCTCGCAGCCAGGCCTGCAGGCGGCGGCGCAAGGAGGGCGGGGGAATGTCCGGCTGGCGGACGGCGTCGTCGGATGCCTGGAAGGTCATGGGCGGTGCCTGGCGGGTATGGGGAACAGTGGGCGAACGACGGGCACGCACGCGCGGAAAGCACGCACACAGCCCATTCAACCATTCAACGCGCAGCGGCAACATTGACGCAGCAGGCACCCGCCGGCGACGGCACCGTCGGGTAGGCGCGCATCTTACCTGCCTACTTAGCTGCCTACTTACCTGCCCGCCCGCCGGCAGGGCCGCGCGCAGGGCGTCCGCGGGGGGTGTGCGACAATCGGCGCCTCTTTCATGGAACCGGTCACGCCCATGCTGGTGCACCCGCAATTCGACCCCATTGCCTTGTCCGTCGGCCCGCTGGCGATCCGCTGGTACGGGCTGATGTACCTGGTGGCCTTCGTGCTGTTCATCGTGCTGGGCCGCTACCGCGCCCGCAGCGGCCCGGAGCGGGGCTGGACGGCGGAGGACCTCGACAACCTGCTGTTCTACGGTGTGCTGGGCGTGGTGCTGGGCGGGCGCCTGGGCTACGTGCTGTTCTACAAGCCGATGTACTACCTGCAGCACCCGCTGGAGATCCTCTACGTATGGCAGGGTGGCATGGCGTTCCATGGCGGCCTGCTGGGCGTGCTGGTGGCGCTGTGGCTGTTCGGCCGCAAGACCAACCGGAGCTTCCTGCAGGTGGGCGACTTCGTCGCGCCGCTGGTGCCGACCGGGCTGGCGGCCGGGCGCATGGGCAACTTCATCAACGGCGAGCTGGTGGGCCGCGTGACCGACGTGCCCTGGGCGATGATCTTTCCGCAGGTGGACAACCTGCCGCGCCACCCCTCGCAGCTCTACCAGTTCTTCGGCGAGGGGCTGCTGCTGTTCGCGCTGCTGTGGTGGTTCTCCGGCAAGGCACGGCCGCGCGCGGCGGTGTCCGGCTTCTTCCTCACCGGCTACGGCGTGTTCCGCTTCCTCGCCGAGTTCGGTCGCCAGCCCGACGACTTCCTGGGCCTGCTTGGCTTCGGCCTGTCGATGGGCCAGTGGCTGTCGCTGCCGATGATCATCGCCGGCATCCTCATGATGGTGTGGGCCTACCGCCGCGCCGACTATTCCGGCACCACCCGCCCGGCACGATGAGCGCGGCATCCCGGCGCGACGCGCTGCTGGCCCTGCTGGGCGACCTGCCGCCGCGCGACGCCGCGGTGAAGGCGCGGGTGGTCGAGGCCGGCGAACACGACGGCTACTGGCTGGAAAAGCTGGAGCTCGATCTCAACGGCATCGAGAAGGTGCCCGCCTTCTTCGTGCGGCCCCTGGAGGCGGAAGGCCGCCTGCCGACGGTGATCTATCACCACGCGCATGGCGGCAATCACGCGCTGGGCAAGAACGAGCTGCTGGAAAGCCATGCCGGCGTACTGCTCGACGAGCCCTATGCCCGCACGCTGACACAGGCCGGCTACGCCGCGCTGTGCATCGACGCCTGGTGCTTCGGCCAGCGCAACCACAGCTCGGAGCACGACACCTTCAAGGCCATGCTGCTACGCGGCCAGGTGCTGTGGGGAATGATGGTCTTCGACGCGCTGCGTGCGGTGGATTACCTGCACACGCGCGACGACGTGGACACCGCGCGCATCGCCACGACGGGCTTTTCCATGGGCAGCCTGGCGAGCTGGTGGCTGGCGGCGCTGGAACCACGCATCAAGGTGTGCGCCGAGATGTGCTGCCTGGTCGACTACGCCACCCTGGTGGATGCCGGCAAGCTCAGCGAGCACAACTTCTACTGCTACGTGCCCAGGCTGCTGAAGCAGTTCAACACCGCCGACATCGTCGGCCTGATCGCCCCGCGCGCGCACCTCGCCTGTGTCGGCGAACAGGACCCGAAGGCACCGCTGGAAGGCGTTGCGCACGTCGACGCCCACGTGCGCGAGGTGTATGCCCGGGCCGGCGCGCCGGAGGGCTGGCAGCTCGCGCGCTTCGACTGCGCGCATGTGGAGACCACAGCGATGCGCCGTACCGTCATGGAGTTTCTGCAGCGCCAGCTATAAGGCGCTGCAGGTCGGTTCTTCCGGATCCGCCACTCCTGCGTCGCTCGCCCTTGATGAAAATCGCCGGCACCCTGCCCGCCTATTGGGCTTAGCAACGCTCAGCACCAACCTACTGCCACTGACACCCGACGCGGCGCTATGGGCACGCCCCCCTCCCCCTCTGCAGCCGCCGAGCAGCACAGCCGTGACGAGGGATCGCGCGCAGCGCGACGGCGAGCATGTCTGAGCTGCGAGCGCAGCGAGGGCGAGTTGCGCAGCCGCTCGTCATGGCGCGCAGCGCAGGGGACCCCGAAGGGGCGGCGGAAGCGGGGCGGCTTTCTTTGGGTACTTTCTTTGTCCGCACAAAGAAAGTACCTCGCCCGCCGGGGCGAGTCCCGGCATCAGCTTCAGGATCAACCAACTCCCCATGGCGCGAGCCGGCAGAACAAAACCAAAGACGAAAACCAGCGTCGCTGGATTCCTGCCTCCGCAGGAATGACGGGGTTCGAGATGACAGGGGTGACTGCCCCGCGACAGGCGCCGGACACAGCCGCGTGACGCAGCGGTCGCAACCACCTCTCCTGCAATATCCAGTGGCGCTGGGCACCCACGTTCTGCGCACCGACAACGTGGGCGACGACCTCACATCAGCAGCAGCGCCGCCAGCCCCAGGAAGATGAAGAAGCCACCGGAATCGGTGCAGGCCGTGATCAGCACCGACGAGCCCAGCGCCGGGTCGCGGCCGGCGCGCATCATGGCGAAGGGGATCAGCACCCCCATCGATGCGGCGAGCATCAGGTTCAGCGTGGTGGCCACCGTCATCACCGCGCCCAGCTCCCAGTTGCCATAGAGCAGCCAGGCGGCCACGCCGAGCACGCCGCCCCACACCACGCCGTTGATCATCGCCACGCCCATCTCCTTGCGCAGCAGCTGCTTGAGCATGTCGGGGCGCACGGCGTCCATGGCGATGGCACGCACGATCATGGTGATGGTCTGGTTGCCGGAGTTGCCACCGATGCCAGCGATGATGGGCATCAGCGTGGCCAGCGCGACCAGCTTCTCGATGGAGCCTTCGAAGAGGCCGATGACCCGCGAGGCGACGAAGGCGGTGACGAGGTTGATCGCCAGCCAGCGCCAGCGGTTGCGCACCGAGTCGATCACCGGCGCGAAGATGTCTTCCTCTTCCTTCAGGCCGGCCTGGTTGAGCAGCTCGACTTCCGACTGCTCGCGGATAAAGTCCACCACCGCGGCCACCGTCACGCGGCCCACCAGCGAACGGTCGCGGTTGATGACCGGCGCCGACACCAGGTCGTAGCGCTCGAAGGCGCGCGCGGCGTCCTCGGCGTTGTCGGCGGGGTGCAGGCTCAGCATGTCGGTGAGCATCACGTCGCCCACCGTGGCCTCCAGGTCGTTGATCAGCAGGGTGCCCAGCGGCAGCACGCCGCGCAGGCGCTCCTCGCGGTCGATCACGAAGAGCTGGTCGGTGTGGTCCGGCAGCTCGTCGAAGCGGCGCAGGTAGCGCATCACCACTTCCAGCGTGACGTCCTCGCGCACCGTCACCATCTCGAAGTCCATCAGCGCGCCGACGGCGTCGTCGGGGTAGGACATGGCGGCGCGCAGCTGCTCGCGCTCCTCGGCGTCCATGCCGAGGTACACGTCCTCGATGACGTCCTTCGGCAGGTCGGGCGCGAGGTCGGCCAGTTCGTCGGCGTCGAGCTGTTCGGCGGCGGCCACCAGCTCGGCGTTGTTCATCGTCTCGATGAGCGTCTCGCGCACCGCGTCGGAGACTTCGAGCAGGATCTCGCCGTCGTTCTCGCCGCGCACCAGGTCCCAGATGAACAGGCGGTCGTCCAGCGGCAGCGCTTCGAGGATGTAGGCGATGTCGGCCGGGTGCAGCGAGCCGAGCTTCTTGCTCATGCGCGCGATATTCTGCTTGTGCACCAGGCCTTCGACGAGGTCGTGCTTCGGCCCGCTCTGGCGATGGACCAGCTCCTCCTCCAGCTTCTGGCGGCCGAGCAGGGCCTGCACTTCACGCAGGGTGTGCTGGACGTCGTCGCTGTGCTGGAGTGGTTCGACCTGGGCCATGAGGAGGCGATTCCCTTCGTCGGGCTTGCTGCGGTGCAAGGCCCGAGTGTAGCTGCAAAGTTGTGACAGTCAGGAGTAGCAAGGCCGGGCACGTGACGCGTGGCGTGACGCACGGCCTGCGGCCCGGCACCTGGTGCGCGAGCCGGCTGCCCGCGCCCGGCGACTAACGCGGCTCAGGGAATCTCGGAGTACCGCATGCGCGATTCGATGCGAGCGGCATGGGCGGCCAGGCGGGGGCCGAAGCTCTTCTCGTAGCGCCGGGGGTTGGGCAGCATCACCGCGAGGCGCGCGGCCTGGCCGGGGCCGAGCTGGGCGGCGGAGGTGTTGTAGTAACGCCGGGCCGCCGCCTCCGCGCCGAACACGCCGTTGCCCCACTCCACCACGTTGAGATACACCTCGAGGATGCGGCGCTTGTCCCACAGGGCCTCGATCATCAGGGTGATGATCGCTTCCTCGGCCTTGCGCACGTAGCTGCGCGCCGGCGTGAGGAACAGGTTCTTGGCCAGTTGCTGGCTGATGGTGGAGCCGCCGCGCACCGGCTTGCCCTTCTTCTGGTTCTTCTCGATGGCTTTCTGGATGCCCTCCCAGTCGAAGCCCTCGTGGTCGACGAACTTGTCGTCCTCCGCCGCGATGACGGCGCGCTTCAGGTGCGGCGAGATGCGCTCGTAGGCCACCCAGGTGTAGCGCAGCTCGGCCTTGGGGTCCTTCTCGCGCAGCTCGGACAGGCGGATGTCCATGAAGCTGGTTTCGCCCGGCGGCATCCACTTCCACCACAGCACGTGGCCGAGCAGCCACAAGTGGTAGACGAGCACGAGGAGGACGAGGCCGAGGAGGATGCGGCGGACCCAGTGGCCGGCTTTCTTCATGTGCGCGGGTTGGCGATGCGGTGGCGAGGCCGCGAGCTTGGCAGACGGCGCGGGCGTCTTCAAGCCTGTGCGACGGCAGGCTGCCGTCGCATGTAAGGCTAAGCCCTGATGCGGTTCCCGCCGGACGGCGTGACAGAGTTGTGCCTTAATTGTTCGCTGGTTGGCAAAATGCGCGCTGTTCGTCGCGGCAATGTCATTCCGCCGGCCACGGACAGGACCGACACAGCCGAGCCGCAGCATGCATATCGCCATCTCCCCCGCCAGCGTCACCGCCAAGCCCACCGCCGTGAAGGCCGTCTACGACCGCCTGCGCAGCGACATCATCCACAGCCTGCTGGCGCCGGGCGAGAAGCTGGCCATCGACGAAATGGCGGCGCGCTACCGCATCGGCGTGAATCCGGTGCGCGAGGCGCTCAACCGCCTGTCCAGCGAGAACTTCGTGGAGCACCGCGAGCAGCGCGGCTTCTACGTGCGCCCCGCCAGCCTGCGGGAGTTCCGCGAGCTGGTGCAGGCGCGTTGCCTGGTGGACTGCCAGGCGCTGGAACAGGCCGTGGCGAATGCCAACCCCAGGTGGGAAGCGGCGCTGGTGGCGGCGCACGCCGCCCTGCTGGCCGCCGAACGCGGCACCGGCCTGGACGAAGCCGGTCGCCACTGGGAGTCGCTGCACTGTGATTTCCACCGCGCCCTGATCGGCGCGGCCGGTTCGGCCTGGCTGATGCGACTGTCCGACGAGCTCATGTTCCAGGCCGGCCGCTACCGCTTTCTCGGTGACGTGCACAGCGAGTCCCAGCGCAACACGCCGGACGAGCACCGCACCATCATGGAGGCCGCGATCGGGCGCGATGCCGCCTTGGCCAGCCGCCTGCTGCGCGAGCATTTCAGCCGCACCCTGATGCTGCTGGAAGCGCGCTTCGGCAACGCCAACCACGTGGTGGTGAACGGCATCGTGGTCAGCGCCGACTGAAGTCGCAGCGCGCCGGGAAGATCGACAACCCCGGGGCCACAACACGCTGGCCGTCACGCGCCACGAGAGGCCGCCCATGCGCGGCCAAACATATATTTCCCCGCGCACGATCTGGCGCCGGACTCCTTTGGTAGCTTCGCTCCCAGCCATGGCGACCTGCTCGTCGCGATGGCTTTTTTTGTTGGCTCCAGACCGCGACCCCTCGCGGTTCAGCACGGGATGGCGATCGTCATCCCGTTCTTTTTGCGGCGCGCACCGCCTCCTTCCGGCCGCCCTTCCACCGACGCCTCCGGTTTGACAAGCGCCACCCTGCGGGGGTAGCTTCCCGTCATCGCGCCGATTTGGCTCAGATTGCGGGCGCGTAACAAATCCAGCTAAATCGAGGACATACCCGGTCCGAGCCTCCTGACTCGCACCGGGTTTTTTCATTGGTACCCGCGTTTCATTCGCTCCCCTCATGACTGCACCCGGATCGGTCGGCACCGTCACCCCGCAGCGCGCGCACTTCGATGCCCCGCTCACGCTCAGAAGCGGCGGCGTGCTGCCGGCCTTCGACCTCGTCTTCGAAACCTACGGCACGCTCAACGCCAGTGCGAACAACGCGGTGCTGGTGTGCCATGCGCTGTCCGGCTCGCACCACGTCGCCGGCACCTATGCGCATGACGCGAAATCGCTGGGCTGGTGGGACAACCTCGTCGGCCCCGGCAAGCCGCTGGACACCGACAAGTTCTTCGTCGTCGGCGTGAACAACCTGGGCGGCTGCTACGGCAGCACCGGCCCGATGTCGCTCAACCCGGCGACCGGCAAGCCCTGGGGCGCCGCCTTTCCCTTCGTGACGGTGGAAGACTGGGTGGACGCGCAAGCGCGCCTGGCCGACCAGCTGGGCATCCAGACCTGGGCCGCGGTACTCGGCGGCAGCCTGGGCGGCATGCAGGCGCTGGACTGGACGCTGCGCTATCCGAAGCGCGTGCGCCACGGCATGGTCATCGCCGCCGCGCCCAAGCTGTCGGCCGAGAACATCGCCTTCAACGAAGTGGCGCGGCAGGCCATCCTGACCGACCCGGAGTTCTACGGCGGCGACTACTACGCGCAGGGCACGGTGCCCACCAACGGCCTGCGCCTGGCACGCATGATCGGCCACATCACCTACCTGTCCGACGACGCGATGGCCGAGAAATTCGGCCGGCGCCTGCGCCACGGCGAGCACAAGTACCACTACGACATCGACTTCGAGATCGAGTCCTACCTGCGCTACCAGGGTGACAAGTTCGCCGGTTTCTTCGACGCCAACACCTACCTGCTGACCACCAAGGCGCTGGACTACTTCGATCCGGCCTTCGCCTACGACGGCGACCTGCAGGCGGCGCTGGCGCGGGCGCAGGCCGACTTCTTCATCGCCAGCTTCAGCACCGACTGGCGCTTCTCGCCGCAACGCTCGCGCGAGCTGGTGTTCGCGCTGCTGCACAACCGCCGCCGCGTGACCTACGCGGAGCTGGACAGCGACGCCGGCCACGACTCCTTCCTGCTCGACGACGCGCACTACCACGCGGCGCTGCGGGCCTACTTCCAGAACATCGAGGTGTGACGATGGTGCATCTTCAGGACGTCCGCTTCGACCATGACGTGATTGCCCGCTGGGTGCCGCAGGGCGCCCGCGTGCTGGACCTGGGCTGCGGTGACGGCACGCTGCTGCGCCACCTGATGACCGTACGCGGCGTCAGCGGCTACGGCATCGAGCGCGACACGGCACACGTGGTGGAGTGCATCCGCAACGACGTGCCGGTACTGCAGATCGACCTGGAGCAGGGCCTGGCCGGCTTCGAGGACGCGCAGTTCGACGCGGTGGTGATGAGCCAGTCGCTGCAGGCGGTGCGCAATACCGAAGGCATCCTCGCCGAGATGCTGCGCGTCGGCCGCGAGGCCATCGTCAGCTTCCCGAACTTCGGCTACTGGCCGCACCGCGATTCGCTGGCGGAAGGGCACATGCCGGTGAGCCGCAGCCTGCCCTACCAGTGGTACAACACGCCCAACGTCCGTTTCTTCACCATGTCGGACTTCGAGGAGCTGTGCGCGCAGCGCGGCATCGTGGTGCGCGAGCGCTTCGCCTTCGACGAGGATCGCGAGATCACCATCGACCCGAACAACTTCGCCAGCGTGGCGATCTACCGCCTGGGGCGGGCAGCCGCTTGAACGCCGCACGGCTCCAGCGCGGGTGGCGCATGGCCGCCATCCTGTTGCTGGGCTTTGCGTCCGGCCTGCCGCTGGCGCTGACCGGGCAGGCCATGCAGGCTTGGCTGACGGTGGACGGCGTCGACATCGTCACCATCGGTTTCCTCGGCCTGGTCGGCCTGCCCTACACCTTCAAGTTCCTGTGGGCCCCGCTGATGGACCGCTTCGAGCCGCCCTGGCTCGGCCGGCGGCGCGGCTGGGTGGCCCTGTCGCAACTGGGCCTGGCGGCGACGCTGTTCTTCATGGCGGGCGTCGCACCGGCGGCGCAGCCGGCGCTGTTCGCGGCGGCGGCCGTGCTGGTGGCCTTCCTGTCGGCCTCGCAGGACGTGGTGGTAGACGCCTACCGAACCGACCTGCTCGCCGACAAGTCGGAACACGGCCTCGGTGCCTCGGTGCACGTCTTCGGCTACCGCCTGGCGATGATCGTGTCCGGCGGCATCGCGCTGATCTGGGCCGACCAGTGGGACTGGCCTACGGTGTATCGCACCATGGCCGCCATCATGCTGGGGCTGGCGCTCGTCACCGCGCTGGCGACCCCGCGCATCGCCGGCAACGCGCCGCTGAAGACCGACGCCGGCAACGACCTGCGCGGCTTTCTCGCCATGCTGCTGGGCGTGTTGGCCGGCTACTGGATCGCCCGCCTGGCGCTGCAGGGGCTGGGCTTCGACATCGACGACAGGAACCGCTGGGTGCAGCTGCTGTTCGTCGTCACCGAGATCGCGGTGGCGTTGCCGATGGCCTGGTGGGCGGCGAAGAAGGCGCGCTTCGAAACGCTCAACGCCTCGCTCACCAGCTACTTCGCGCAGAGCGGGGCCGGCGCCTTCCTGCTGCTGATCATCCTCTACAAGCTGGGTGACGCCTTCGCCGGCAGCCTGACGACGCCTTTCCTCATCAAGGGCATGGCCTTCACGCAGGCGGAAGTCGGCATCGCCAACAAGCTCATCGGCCTCTGGCTGACCATCCTCGGCGGCATCCTCGGCGGCCTGCTGATGCTGCGCCTCAAGCTGTACCGCGCACTGCTGCTGTTCGGCGTGCTGCAGCTCGTCTCCAACCTCGGCTTCTACGTGCTGGCCTCGCTGGGCCGCGGCGCCTGGGGCTCGGTGATGGTGCAGCCCTTCGACTGGGGCTTCATGGCGCTGACCGAACCGGCGGCGCTGGACTGGCTGCTGATGACGGTGATCGCCGGCGAGAACATCACCGGCGGCATGGGCACGGTGGCCTTCGTCGGCCTGCTGATGGGGCTGTGCAACAGCCGCTTCACCGCCACCCATTACGCGCTGCTGTCGGCCTTCGCCGCGGTCGGCCGCATCTACGTCAGCCCGCTGTCCGGCGTGCTGTCGGCCAGCCTGGGCTGGCCGGTGTTCTTCCTGTTCTCCATCCTGATCGCGGTGCCCGGCGTGGTCATGGTGTGGTGGATGCGTGCGGCCATCCGCGCGCTCACCGCGCCCGCCACCAGCGGCCCCGCCGACGACTGATCCGTCCATGATTGCCGACACCCTGATCGCCGCAGCCCGCACGCTTTCCGAAGCACTGGCGCCGATGCGCTTCGCCGCGCCCATCACCCACGTGTATGACCCGCTGACCTACGCCTGGGCGCCGCACGAGCTCTACCTGCGCCGCTTCGGCAACGCGCCGCGGCGGGTGGTGTTCCTCGGCATGAACCCGGGCCCCTTCGGCATGGTGCAGACCGGCGTGCCCTTCGGCGAGATCGCCGCGGTGCGCGACTGGATGGGCATCGAAGCCGCGGTGACGAAGCCGCCGGTGGAGAACCCCGCCCGCCCGATCGAGGGCTTCGCCTGCCCGCGCTCCGAAGTCAGCGGGCGCCGCCTGTGGGGCCTGTTCGCCGAACGCTTCGGCGCGGCGGACGATTTCTTCGCCGATCATTTCGTGGCCAACTATTGTCCGCTGGCGTTCTTCGAGGGCGGCCGCAATGCCACGCCCGACAAGTTGCCGGCCGCCGAGCAGGTGCCCCTGCTGGCAGCCTGCGACGCCCACCTGCGCACGCTTGTCGAGGCGCTGCAGGCGGAGTGGGTGATCGGGGTCGGCGCCTGGAGCGAAACCCGCGCCCGCGCCGCCTGCGCCGGCCTGTCGGTCAGGTTCGGCCGCGTGCTGCACCCCAGCCCGGCCAGCCCGGCGGCCAATCGCGGCTGGTCGGCCGCCGCGACGAAACAACTCGTGGAACAGGGCATCTGGCACGCCTGAAGCTTGATCCCGACTCATGTTTTGAGGTGACCGGTCCGTTAGAGTGACCGATAACACCAGTGAAGGCACCGGGTGACGCGCGGCTGCGCGACACGACCGGTCGCTCCCTCCAACCACGCGGCCAAGGAGCCGGACCTGCCGACTGCGTCGATGAAGCTCCTGCGTCTTCCCGGCATGACGGGCGCCCTGCTCGCGGCGATCTATGCCGTGACGGGCTGGCTGTCGCTGCAGATCGCCGTGCCGCCCGGCTACGCCGCGCCGGTGTTTCCCCCCGCCGGCATCGCCCTGGCGGCCCTGCTGGTGTATGGCTACCGCCTGTGGCCGGCCGTGCTGGTGGGCTCGCTGATCGTGCAACTGGCCGCCGGCGTCAACACCCACGTCAGCGGCCCGGCCTGGTGGGGGCCACTGCTGGTGGCCCCGTTCGCCACCCTGCAGGCCCTCGCCGGCACCTGGCTGGCGCGTCGCCTGGTGGGCCTGCGCGACGCGCTGGACACCCACCGCTCCATCGTCCTGTTCTTCTGCGTCGTCGCGCCGCTGGGCTGCCTGGTCTGCGCCAGCCTGGCGGTGCCCACGCTGGTGCTCAGCGGCGCCCTGCATCCCGGTGAGGCGCTGTTCAGCTGGTGGAACTGGTGGCTGGGCGACACGCTCGGGGTGATGGTCTTCGCGCCGCTGGTGCTGGCCTTCATCGGCGAACCGGCCGAAAAATGGCGGCCGCGCCGCAACGTGGTGGCCCTGCCCCTGCTGGTGGCGCTGGCGGTGCTGGCCTTCTCGTTCGTGCAGGTGCGCGAGTGGGAACAGGTACGGGTGGAAACACAGTTCCGGCGCGACACCGAGAACCTCGCCAGCCTGGTGAGCCGGCGCCTGGAAGCGCAGCTCGACATGCTGATCGCCCTGCAGCGCCTGATGAGCGTCAGCGACAACGTGACCCGCGAGCAGTGGCACGACTTCGTGATGCCCCTGCTGGAGCGCTACCCGGGCACCCAGAACTTCTCGTGGAACACCTACGTCACCGCCACCGACCGCGAGCGCTTCGAGCGTGCGGTGCGCGCGGCCGGCCTGCAGGACTTCCGCGTCCTCGACCGCGACGATGCCGGCCAGTTGTTCCCGGCCCGCGAGGCCGACGAATACCTGCCGATCACCTACGTCGAGCCCATGCGCGGCAACGAACGTGCGGTCGGCATGAACCCGCTGTCGCTGCCCGCGGCCACCGAGGGCATCGCGGTGACCCGGGTGACCGGCCAGCCCGCGGCCAGCGCGGCGATCCGCCTGGTCCAGGAAGAGGGTTCGCAACGCGGCGTGGTGGTGTACCTCGCGGTCTTCGAACGCCCGGGCAACGGCAACCAGGGCCGCAGCCGCAAGCTCAAGGGCATGGTGACCGGCGCCTTCCGCATGGGCGACGCAATGTCGGCGGTGCTGATGGGCATGCCGGTCAGCGGCATCGACCTGTGCATCGTCGACATGGTGGGCAAGCCCGGCAACCGGCGCCTCTACGGCGAGGAAGGCTGCGACGAACCGGACGCCCGCGGCACGCGCCTGCAGCAGTTCGTGCCCATCACCTTCGCCGACCGTCCCTGGAGCCTGGTGCTGCGCGCCAACGACCAGTACATGAGCGCCGTGACGAGCTGGGCCGTGTGGTCCACGCTGGCCGTCGGCGTCGGCATCGTCGCCATGCTGGGCATCTTCCTGCTGGTCACCACCGGCTACACCCGCCGCGTGGAAGAGCAGGTGCGCATCCGTACCTCCGAGCTGGCGCTGGCCGGCGAACGCCTGCACGACCAGCAGGCCACGCTGGCCGAGGCGCAGCGACTCGCGCGCATGGGCAGCTGGGTGCAGGTCGGCAGCGGCGACCAGATCGACGGCTCCGACGAATTGCGGCGCATGTTCGGCCTGCCGGACAGCGGCCTGCTGCACTGGCCCGACCTGGTGGCGATGGTGGCCGCGCAGGACCAGACGCC
This sequence comes from Uliginosibacterium sp. H1, assembly GCF_036017065.1. Taxonomy (NCBI): domain Bacteria; kingdom Pseudomonadati; phylum Pseudomonadota; class Betaproteobacteria; order Rhodocyclales; family Zoogloeaceae; genus Uliginosibacterium; species Uliginosibacterium sp. H1. The sequence continues at coordinate 1,238,081 of NZ_JAYXHR010000002.1, read as the reverse complement.
GCTGGACCTGGCCGTGGTGCACCTGCGTAACGAGGCCGGCTCCGCCGCGCTGGACGGCACCGTGCGCAACGCGCGCGGCGAAACGCTGGTGCTGCATTTCCAGATCGAGAGCGCGCCGGCCGCCGACGGCAGCCTGCACCTGCGCGGCACGGTGCAGAACGTCACCGCCGCCCGCGAGGCCGAGGCGCACATCCAGTACCTCGCCCGTTACGACGCACTCACCGGCCTACCCAACCGCATGGACTGGACCGAGCGCACGCGCGCCAGCCTGCTGGTGGCGCAGCGCCACGGTGACCGTTGCGCCGTGCTGTTCCTCGACCTCGACCGCTTCAAGATGGTGAACGACTCGCTCGGCCACCCGGTGGGCGACCGCCTGCTGACGGAAGTGGCCGACCGCTTCGGCAAGTGCCTGCGCGACTACGACGTGCTGGCGCGGCTGGGGGGCGACGAGTTCGTGGTGCTGCTGCCACGCATCGGCCGCGCCGAGGACGTCGCCATCGTCGCCAACAAGCTCATCGAGAGCCTGCGCGCCCCGGTGCTGATCGACCAGATCGAGCTGAACGTGGCGGTGAGCATCGGCATCGCGGCCTTCCCGGACGACGGCAACGACGTCGACACCCTGCTCAAGCATGCCGACGTCGCGATGTACGGCGCCAAGCAGGCGGGCCGCAACACCTACCGCTTCTTCATTCCCGAGATGAACCAGCGCGCGGTCGACCGCCTGCAGACCGAATCCGCGCTACGCCGTGCCATCGAGCGCCATGAGCTGACGCTCTACTACCAGCCGCAGCTCGATCTCGCCACGCAGCAGGTCACCGCCTGCGAGGCGTTGCTGCGCTGGCGCCATCCGGAACGCGGCCTGGTGCCGCCGATGGAGTTCATCCCGCTGGCCGAGGACAGCGGCATGATCGTGCCGCTGGGTGACTGGGTCATGGAAGAGGCCTGCCGCCAGCAGGTGCGCTGGGCCCAGGCCGGCCTGCGCATGCGGGTGGGCATCAACATCTCGGCCCTGCAGTTCGCGCAGGCCAACTTCGTCGACAGGGTGGAACAGATCCTCGCCGAGACCGCGGCGGATCCGCGCATGATCGAACTGGAGATCACCGAGAGCGCGCTGATGGCGCCCACCGACGAGCTGATGAGCAACCTGCATCGCCTGGGCGCCGCCTGCATCGGCCTGGCCCTGGACGACTTCGGCACCGGCTACTCCAGCCTGGCCTACCTCAAGCGCCTGCCGATCGAGCGCCTGAAGCTCGACCGCTCGTTCGTGATGGATCTGCCGGGCGACGTGGAAGACGCGGCGATCACCACCGCCACGCTGTCGATGGCGCGCGACCTCGGCCTGCAGGTGGTGGCCGAAGGGGTCGAATCCGAGGCCCAGTGCGACTACCTGAAGCGCGGCGGCTGCCAGAGCATCCAGGGCTACCTGCTGGCCAGGCCGATGCCGGCGGAGGAGTTCGTAGGCTGGTACCGGGCGCGCAGCATCGCCGCCAAAGGCTGAGCCGTCCCCAGACGCGCAGGGCCGCTCAGTGCCCCTTCAGCGCGTAGATGCCGGGAGCATTGCGCCAGTAGCCCTTGTAGTCCATGCCGCAGCCGAACAGGAAACGGTCGGCCACGTCCACGCCGGTGAAGTCCGCGCGCATGCCGGGCACCGCCTTGCGCTCGTGCTGTTTGTGCACCAGCACGGCGGTCAGCACCTCGGCCGCGCCTTCCTTCTGCAGGTGCTCGACGATGGCCTTCAGCGTGTGACCTTCATCGAGGATGTCGTCGAGGATCAGCACGCTGCGGCCACGCAGGTCCTGGGTGGGACGCACGCGCCAGTCCAGCAGGTTGCCGTTGAGCGCGTGGCCATAGCGGGTGGCATGCAGGTAGGCGACTTCCAGCGGGAAAGGCAGCTTCGGCAACAGGCGGCCTGCCAGCACGAGGCCGCCGTTCATCACCACGAAGGCCAGGGGATTACTGTCTTTCAGGCGGACGGTGATGGCCGCGGCCATCGTGTCCAGCGCGGTCTCGACTTCGCGATCGGGCACCAGGCAGTCGGCTTCGGCCATGGCCTGGCGTGCATCGTCGAGGGGGCTGGGCATGGCGGGCTCCTTGTTCATGGCGGAAGGATACGGCGTGGGTCGGTTGGAAACCTGATACGCATCATGCGTAGTCGATGATCAGCGGTGCGTGGTCGGAAAACCGCTGCGTCTTGTAGATGCTGGCCGCTTGCGCACGCTCCGCGATGCCGGACGTGGCCAGCTGGTAGTCCAGCCGCCAGCCCACGTTGTTGGCCCAGGCCTGGCCGCGGTTGCTCCACCAGGTGTAGCACTCGCTGGTGGTGTCCGGGTGCAGGCGGCGATAGACGTCCACCCAGCCCAGCTCCTCCAGCACGCGCGACAGCCAGGCGCGCTCCTCGGGCAGGAAGCCGGAGTTCTTCTGGTTGCTGCGCCAGTTCTTCAGGTCGATCTGTTTGTGGGCGATATTCCAGTCGCCGCACACGATGGTTTCGCGCCCGCTGGCCGCCAGCGTGGCGAGCAAGGGCAGGAAGATTTCCATGAAGCGGAACTTGGCCTGCTGACGCTCCTCGGAGCTGGAGCCGGAAGGCAGGTAGAGGGAGACTAGGCTGAAATCGTCAAAATCGGCCTGGATGTAGCGCCCCTCGGCATCGAACTCCGGCACCCCGACCCCGCTCTTCACGGCCAGCGGTTTCTGCTTCGAGTAGACGGCCACGCCGCTGTAGCCCTTCTTCTCGGCGCAGTGGAAATAGCCATGGAAACCGGCCGGAGCCAGCATGTGCGCAGCGAGATCGGCCTCCTGCGCCTTGACCTCCTGCAGGCAGACGACATCGGCGTTCTGCTGTGCCAGCCATTCGAAAAAGCCCTTATTGGCGGCAGATCGGATGCCGTTGAGGTTCAACGTGATGACGCGTAACATCGGCCGGGTTTCGTCCAGAGGAATGACAGGAACGTGGATTTTAGCCGCGATTTTCTCGCACTCTCGGTGCGCAAGGGTGTGCTCCGTTTCGGTGAGTTCAAGACCAAGGCCGGTCGTCTGTCGCCGTACTTCTTCAACACGGCGCTTTTCGACGATGGTTCGTCCTTCGGCGAGCTTTGCGGTTACTACGCCCAGGCGATCGAGGCCTCCGGCATCGGCTTCGACATGCTGTTCGGGCCGGCCTACAAGGGCATCCCGCTGGTGGCCGGCACCTCCATGCAGCTGGCCGCCGCCGGCCGCAACACGCCGTTCTGCTTCAACCGCAAGGAAGCCAAGGACCACGGCGAAGGCGGCACCCTGGTAGGCGCACCGCTGAAGGGCCGCGTGCTGATCCTCGACGACGTCATCTCGGCGGGCACCTCGGTACGCGAATCGGTGGAGATCATCCGCGGCCAGGGCGCCGAAGTGGCTGGCGTGCTGATTGCGCTGGACCGCATGGAACGCGGCACCGGCGCACTGAGCGCGGTGCAGGAAGTACAGGCGCAGTTCGACGTGCCGGTCGTGGCGGTGGCTAACCTGCGCGACCTGATGGCTTTCATTGCCGATAGCCCGGAACTGGCAACCCACCTGCCGGCCGTACAGCGCTATCGCGACACCTACGGAGTGTGATGCCTTGATGCTGCGCACGCTGTTGCCCCTGTCGCTTCTCCTCCTGTCCGCGGGTGCCGCGCAGGCCCAGTCGTCGCGGGTGTATTGCTGCAACGATGCCAGCGGCCAGCGCATGTGCGGCGACACCCTGCCGCAGGCCTGCTTCGACAAGGCCTACAAGGAAGTGACGCCGAGCGGGCGCACCCTGCGTGAAGTGGAAGCCCCGATGACGCCGGAGCAACGCGCCGCCCGCGAAGCCGAAATCCGCGCCCAGCGCGAACGCGCCGCCCGCGAAGCCGAGGCCAAGCGCCGCGACCGCGTGCTGGTGGACTCGTACGCCAGCGTCGACGAGATCGACAAACGTCGCGACCGCGAGGTCGCCAACGTGGACGGCGACCTCAAGCGCGCCCAGTCGCGCGAATCGTCGCTGCTGGCCGACCGCGCCAAGCTGGAGAAGTTGAAGCCGGCATCCGGCCCGATCCCGCGCGACCTGGTGGAAGACCTCGACACGATCGGTTCGGAACTGTCCGCGACGCGCAGCGTGATCGCCAGCAAGCAGCGCGACATCGAGATCCTGCGCGCCCGCTTCGACGCCGACCGCACGCGCTACATCGAGCTGACGACCAAGCCCAACGGCCGCCGCTGAACACGCTGGTCGGCAAACCAGAAGGCGCGGGAACCTCCGCGCCTTTTTTCATTCCCAGTCGCTGGCGCCACGCGGGACGCCTGGAAGCCCCGACAGAATGAAGTAAGGCCGTGCTGCAAACGGGTGGCCAGGTGTGCCGCCCCGGACAGCACGCCTGGTACGGCAAGGCGGTACATCGAGGCCGGAATCATTTTGTCAGGGCTCTTACATCCGTCACGCGATTGGCGCCAGAATCCGATCCCCTTTCCCTTGATCCAGCAGGAGCACCGCCATGGCGATGGACGTCGTCGACTACGAGATTTTTGGCAACGAGATGCAGTACGTGGAGGTCGAGCTCGATCCGGGTGAGGCGGCCATCGGCGAAGCCGGCGCCATGATGATGATGGGCAACGGCATCGAGATGGACACCATCTTCGGTGACGGCTCGGCACAGCAGGGCGGCCTGTTCGGCAAGCTGATGGGCGCCGGCAAGCGCCTGCTGACAGGCGAGTCGCTGTTCACCACCATCTTCCACAACGAGGGTCGCGACAAGTCGCGCGTGGCCTTTGCCGCGCCCTACCCGGGCAAGATCGTGCCGGTGGACCTCACCACCGTGGGCGGCACGCTGATCTGCCAGAAGGATTCCTTCCTGTGCGCCGCGCGCGGCGTGTCGCTGGGCATCGCCTTCAACCGCAAGCTGGGCACCGGCCTGTTCGGCGGCGAGGGCTTCATCATGCAGAAGCTGGAAGGCGACGGCATGGCCTTCGTGCATGCCGGCGGCACGCTGGCGGTGAAGGACCTGGCGCCCGGCGAAGTGCTGCGCGTGGATACCGGCTGCGTGGTGGCCTTCCAGCCCAGCGTGGATTTCGACATCCAGTACGTCGGCAAGTTGAAGAGTGCGCTGTTCAGTGGCGAAGGCCTGTTCTTCGCCACGCTGCGCGGCCCCGGTCGCGTGTGGCTGCAGTCGCTGCCGCTGTCACGCCTGGCCAACCGCATCGTCATGGCCGCGCCGGCAGCAGGTGGCCAGAGCCGCGGCGAGGGCTCGCTGCTGGGCGGGCTGTTCGACGGCGACAACGAATAAGTCACGCCACGTGCGGCCTCCGTCCGGCGGAGGCACGCAGAACGGGTCGGGCGTCTCCGCTGGCGGCGTCCGACCCGGCATCGCTCCACGGCCCTCTTCGCCGTCCTGACCCTTTCCAGCCCCCTGTTTTCTTCCATGCAAGCACGACTTTTCGGACCCGGCCTGGCCGCTGCCGGCCAGGCCTGCGACTGGCAGCCCGACACCGGCCTCATCACCTGGCCCACGGGTGAAACCCGCCTGCCGGCCGTCGCCGGCGGTGTGCGCATCGCGGGGTTCGACCTGCAGGGACTGGAGCTGTCCTGGGCCGACGACGCCGGGGGCTGGGCACTGCAGGTGCTGGACGCCGCCGATGCGTCCCAGGTGCGCGCAGCACCGCCCGCGGGCTGGCAGGCCGCCTTCGCACAGCTCGCCGGCACGACGCGGCGTCATCGCGGCGGGCGGGCCATCGGCTGGTCGGCGCTGGCACTGTTCATCGCCGCCCCGCTGTTGATGCTGGCGGCCTTCTTCGTGTTCGCCGACGACATCGCCGGCTGGGTGGCCAGCCGCGTGCCGCAGGCGCAGGAGGAAACGCTGGGCGACGCCAGCTTCAAGGCCATGCAGGCCACGCTGAAACTACGCGACGATGGGGAGTCGGCGCGCATCGTGCGCGAGATCGGCGGCAGGCTGACGACAGGTTCCAGCTACCGCTATCGCTTCCACGTCGTCGACGATGCGGCGATCAACGCCTTCGCGATGCCGGGCGGCATCGTCGTCGTGCACAGCGGCCTGATCGCCGCCACGCGTACGCCGGAGGAACTGGCCGGCGTGCTCGCGCACGAAGTGCAGCACATCGAGTTGCGCCACAGCCTGAAGGCGCTCATCAAGCAGACGGGGCTCTCCGCACTGTGGGCGCTCGCCACCGGCGACCTCGGCGGCGCGCTGGCCGGCGAGGCCGCGCAGCGCATGATGAGCCTGGGCTTCTCGCGCGATGCCGAGCGCGAAGCGGACAGCGCGGGCTTCGATGCGCTGTTGCGCGCCGGCATCGATCCGGCCGGCATGCCGGCGTTCTTCGACACGCTGGCAAAGCAGGCCGGCAGCGCGCCGGAGCTGCTCTCCACCCACCCGGCGTCCGGGGCACGCAGCGATGCGCTCGCCAGCCGCCTCACGGCCGTTGCTGGCCAGCGCTTCGAGCCCCTGCCCTATCGCCCGTGGCCACCGGCGCCATGACGACCGGGTGCGGCGGACGTTCGGGCAAAGCCTGGCGTTTTTGGCGTTTTGCCCTTTCCGCCAGCTTGTATTGAACAAACACGCCTGCTGCAATTCATGTCATCCCGGCGTTGGAAAATACGGCTACGGAAAGTGCGTAGCGGTGTTCCACCCATGTCCAGCAAGGCAGTGTGACTTTTGTCAAAGCCAGTGCTGGCGCGGCTTTCCGGGAATGTAGTTCCGGTTGTCAAGCGTGATTCTTTTGACACGGCTTTGTCGTCAGGGCTTTTAACCTTCGGTCGCATAGTCCGTTATGAAGAGTGTGAGCAGCAGCGTTGCTCACCGCAGCACCCCAACACCGGGAGTCAACGAGATGGTGACGATCATGGACATGACGACAGGCGAGGCCCTCAACCAGTTCGACCGCTACGGCGACGAAGTGCTGAACGCAAGCTGGTTGCCGCAACCGATGCTGGAAGCCGGTTTGCAGAGCGCCGTGAGCAGCACGCGCGCGACGCTCAGTGCGGCGATGCTGGCCGATCCCGATTCCTTCCTGAAGCGACTGTACCTGTCGCAGGAATGATCCGTTCCGTAAGGTCTGCGACCCGTTGCGGGTCGCACCGGACGACGAGGCTCCTCGCCTGACAAGGCGGAGGAGCCGTTGGTGCTGGGGCCGCGCAAGTGCGCGGCCTTTGTTTTTCCCGGTGCGTTTTTCCGGTGCGCTCTTCCCGGCTCAGCCGGACGCGTCTCAGGCGCCCGGTGCGCGGCGGTAGCTCTGGGCCAGTTCGTTCATGACCTGGCTGATGCGTTCGCTGGTGGTGGCCACGTTGCGCACGGCGCGCTCGTCCCAGTTGCGCTCCATCACCGCCTGCTCGAAGAAGCTCCACTGCTGGCGCACGAGTTCCAGGTTGCGGCTGGCGCTGCCGGCACTCTGCGGCGCGCTGCCCAGCTCGCGCAGGGTGGTCAGGAATTCCTTGCGCGTCTGCTCCATGTCCACGTAGTGGCTGGTGGTGTTCACGCCCGCCTTCAACTGCATGTACAGCCGCGCCAGGCGCTGCGCCAGCATGTCGTTGCGCAGCGCCAGTTCGGCCAGCCGGTTGGCGCTGCTCTCGTCCGGTGATTCGAGTTGCAGGGTGAGGCGCTGGGCGCCCAGCGCCAGTTGCTCGGCCTCGCTGCCCAGCCGCTGGCTCAGGGCATCGCTGGGTGGCTGGCGCAAGGTGTTGCGCATGTCGGCCCACTGGCCCTCCAGGCGCTCCAGGTTGCGCCGCGCGCTACCTTCCAGCCGGTTGCGCTGCAACTGGGCCAGCATGGTGTCGAACTGGCGGATGCCCTCCTCCAGCCGCAGCTGCGAGGTTTCGCGATCGACGTTGAGACGGGTCTGCAGGTACAGCTTGGACAGGCGCTGCGGCATCGCGCGCAGGCGGCTGGCGGCTTCGAAACCGCTGATCGGGGCAGCGGTGGTGACGGACTGGGCGACTGCAGGGGTAAGGCACAGCGCGCCGACGAGGCTGAAGGCGAGCAGGGTGTTGCGGATCATCGTGCGGCAGGTGTAACGAAAACGTTTCATGGTGGCGCCCTGGCGTTACGGATTGATTAAAGCGGACTACCGGAAAGCAAAACCCCCGGACCAGCCGGGGGTTTTGCGAACGGATGCGGCGCAGTTTTCAGGCGCGCATCTTCCGGTAGCTGATGGCGATGTCGCTGAGCACCTGGCTGATCCGTTCGCTGGTGGTGGCCACGTTGCGCACGTTGGCTTCGTCCCAGCCCTTGGTGCCGACGGCGGCCTCGAAGAAGCCCCATTGCAGGCGCGCCAGGTCGATGTTGCTGCGGATGGTGTTGGAGGTCTGCGGCGCTTCCGACAGCGCGGTGAGCGCTTCTGCGAATTCCTTGCGGATCTTCTCGATGTCGGCGCTCTGGTTGCCGCCCGCGCCGGCCTTCACCTGCATGTACAGGCGCGCCATCCGCTGCGCCAGCATGTCGTTGCGCAAGGCCATGTCGGCGAGGCGTGCGATCGGCGAGGGGTCGGCGTCCAGCTGGGTGGTCAGCAACTGGGCGGCGGCGGCGAGTTGCTCTGCATCGGCACTGAGGCGCTGGGCCACAGCGTCGTTAGGCAACTCGGTGAGGTCGACGCGCATCTTGGCCCACTTCTGCTCGATGGTGAGCAGCGTGGCCTGCGCCTTGCCACCGGGCTGGCTGCGCTGGACGACGGCGAGCAGGCCGTCGAACTGCTTGATGCCATCCTCGATGCGCACCGTGGACAGCTCGCGGTCGATGTTCAGGCGCGTCTGCAGGTAGAGCTTGGAGAGTCGTTGCGGCACCACGCGCAGGCGGCTGGCGGCCTCGTTGGCGCTCAGCGTAGCGGTGACGGCTGCGGATTGCGCCTGGGCAGGCGCGGCGAACAACTGGATGGCTGCAAGGCTACAGGCCAGCAGCAACTTGGCGAAAGTCATGGTGATCCCCCGGCGTTTCGGATTCTTGTGACGGTGCTTCGGTGCTGCAGGCCTTTCTACGGCATAACCCCCGGGGGAAAGAGGGTGCTGCGCTGCAACAGCCGACAGGCGGTGGCGTTCACCGCTCACCGCCTAATATGTAGACGCTACGGAATTAGTATGACTAAAGTCGTAGCCATGCCGCCGTGGCCGGGGTGTAGGCGCAATGCCTACAGGACATGCAGGCGATCGCCGCGTCCGAAGCCGAGCAGCGCGGATGGCATGCCGCGCCCCAGCGCCATGACCTTGAACAGCTCGCCCATCTCGTGCGGCGCGATCAGGCGTTGCGCCGCACGCGCGGCGCGGATGTAGTCGGGCGACTCGCTGCGGCCTTCGCCCCGCCGCAGCAACAGTTCCAGCAAGCCGCAGTTCTGCAGGAAACTCGCCTGGCTGGTGTAGCCCAGCACCTGCAGGCCGGCGGCAAAGGCCGCGTCGGCGGTGGCAGTGAAGTCCACGAACGAAGTGATGTCGTTCAGACCCGGCCAGTGCAGCAGCGCCGTGTGCGTGCGATGGCGGTAGTAGCACTGCAGGGTGCCGGTGCTGCGCGAAGGCAGGTAGTACTCGGCCTGCGGGTAGCCGTAGTCGATCAGCAACAGCGCACCGGTCTGCAGGCGCTGCGCCCACTCCGACACCCAGGCACGCGAGGCGAGGCAGAGTTCGCTGACGTATTCATACTCGCCCTCCGAGGGCACCTGCACGGCAAGCGCCTGCGCCGCCGCCAGCACGGCGCCCGTGGCCGGACGGTCCGCATGCGCGAGCCCGCCTTCCACCGGCGCCACCACGCCACGCTCGAAGATGCCCTCGGCACGCCACACCAGCTGGTGCACCGGCATCACGTCCAGCACCTCGTTGGCCACCACGCAGCCACTGAACTGCTCGGGCAATCGGTCCAGCCATTCCACCCGGTCGAGGAACTGCGGCGCCTCGCGCTCCAGCGTCGCGTGCTGGCGGGCGCGCAACTCGCCGGACAGTTCCAGGATGGCGTAGCGGGTCGGCAGCGCCTCCAGCTCCGCCAGGGCGCGCAGCAGGTCCACGGCCAGCACGCCGCTGCCCGCTCCCACCTCGATGACTTCGGCACGGGATGCCGCCATCACCTGCGCGACCTGGCGCGCCAGCGCCTGGCCGAACAGCGGGGTGATTTCCGGCGCGGTGATGAAATCGCCGTCGGCGCCGAATTTCTGCGAGCCGCCGCTGTAGTAGCCCAGGCCGGGCGTATACAGCGCAAGCTCCATGTAGCGGGCGAAGCTGATCCAGCCGCCTTCGCTGGCAATGTGGCTGCGGATCTCTGCGAGCAGGACGTCGGAATGCGCCAGGGCGTCGGCGCCGGGCGCGGGAAGCTGATGGATGGACTGCATGGGCCGCATTCTACCGGCCGCGTACAATCGTCCTGCCCGTCCGACCCGCCTCGTCCCCGCATCCATGTCCGACACCCCGGCCAACAGCCTGCCGCAGACACTGCCGATCTTCCCGCTGCAGATCGTCCTGTTCCCCGCCAGCCGCCTCAGCCTGCGCATCTTCGAGGCGCGCTACATGGACATGGTGGCCACCTGCATGCGCGAGGAAAGCGAGTTCGGCGTGTGCCTGATCGTCGAGGGGCAGGAAGTCGGCACGCCGGCCGTGCCGCACAAGGTGGGCGTGTCCGCCCGGGTGGTGGACTGGGACATGAGCCAGCCCGGCCTGCTCGGCATCACCGTGCGCGGCATGCGGCGTTTCCGCATCGTCGAGCACCGCGCGGACACGCAGGGGCTGGTACGCGCCGCCGTGCGCTGGCTGGACGAAGCGCCCGCCACGGCGCTGTCCGCGACCCACCAGCAACTGGTGCCGCTGCTGCAGGCGGTGGCCGCCGACGGCGGTGCCAAGGTGATGCCGCCGCCGCACCACTTCGACGACCCCTCATGGATCGGCTATCGCTACGCCGAGATCCTGCCGATCCCGCCGCTCGCCCGCCAGCGCCTGCTGGAGCTGGACGACCCGGTGATGCGGCTGGACATCATCCAGCAGTTCCTCGGCGATCGCGGCCTGCTGAAACCGGCCGGCTGAGCGCGACACACGTCTTCCGGGCACTTGTGCCCGTCGCAGGCCGGCTGCTCCAATGCCGCCCACGTTCGTAGAGCAGTCGTGAGGCTGCGTTGGAGCTGACATGAAGACGCTGGGCCTCATCGGTGGCATGAGCTGGGAATCCTCCGCGCACTACTACCGCCTCATCAACGAGGCCGTGAAAGCGCAGCTGGGCGGCCTGCATTCGGCACGGCTGCTGATGTACAGCGTCGACTTCCACGACATCGAGGCGATGCAACGCACGGGCGACTGGGAGGCAGCGGGCAGGATGCTCGCCGATGCCGGTCGACGGCTGCAGCTCGCCGGTGCCGACATGCTGGTGTTGTGCACGAACACCATGCACCGGGTGGCACCGGCCATCCAGGCAGCGGTGGACCTGCCCCTGCTGCATATCGCCGACCCGACCGCAGCGGCCATCCGCGCGCAGGGCCTGCGCCGCATCGGCCTGCTCGGCACGCGCTTCACCATGGAGCAGGACTTCTACGTCGGCCGCCTGTGCGAACACCACGGGCTGGAGGTCATCGTGCCGCCGGAGGCCGACCGCCAGAGCGTGCACCGCGTGATCTACGAGGAGCTGTGCCTGGGCCGCGTACTGGACGCTTCACGCGAGGCCTACCGGCGCATCATCGGCGGCCTCGTCGCACAGGGCGCGCAAGGGGTCATCCTCGGCTGCACGGAAATCTCGATGCTGGTGGCCGAGGCCGATTCGCCGGTACCGCTGTTCGACACCACCGCGCTGCACGCTGCGCAGGCGGCGCATTGGGCGATGACGAGCTGAGCCCTCCGGCAGGGGGACGGACGGGTGGCCTCAGCACCGCTGCAGCAGGCGGCGCAGGCGCGCCGAATCCGGCCGGCAATCCTTGCGCAACAGTTCGGCGTCAGCCTTGTCGAGGCCGGGCGTGCTGGCGGGTGCAGGGATGGCGGGAGCGGCGGCGCCCCCGTCCTTGTCCTCATCCTTGCCCTCGGTCGAGGGCGACGTGGCGGTGGCCGGCTTGCTGAAGGGCTTTTCTTCCATGGCTGGATTGTAGGCGGCGCACCAGCGCGGCGCCGGCTTGATGCCGCGCTGCCTGCGCACGGTGCATCGGAACGCCCCGGCAAATGGTTTTCCTGCGGTAAACCGCCATTTCCGCGTGGCATGGAACTGGCTTCTACTTTTGCAAAAGCTGACCAACCGGTCAGGTTTTTCTGGAGATTGCAGATGCCCGATCACATCGTGCTCACCTCCCACCCGCGTGCCAGCAAGACCCCGCACGCCACGGGCATCCACTGGGGCGCCAGCACGCCACAGGAACGCGGCCCGCTCATCGGCGGCCTGGCGCAGCCGGCGCTGCGCAACGTCATCGGCACGCACTCGGGCGCCTACTCGGTGTATCGCGCACTCGCGGTGGCGGCCGGCCACCTGCAGCGCGACCACAAGCCCGACCTCACCAATACCTCGCCCGTCACCAGCATTGGTCCGCATCCGCAATGGGCAGACCCGGCGAAGATCATCTCGCTGGACCCCTGGGGCCACCGCGTGGCCGAGGCCTTCGCCGAACAGATCGCGGCTGGCATCGACGTGCGCCCCACCATCGCCATCACGCGTGCCCACATCAACATGCCGGAGCTGTGCGCGGCCATCGCGGCCGGGCGCCTGAAGCCAGACGGGCAGATCCTCTCCGCCAACGGCGACGTACGCGTCACCAAGGCTGCGATCGATCCGGTGTGGTACCTGCCCGGCGTCGCCGAGCGCTTCAAGATCAAGGAGAGCGCGTTGCGGCGCGCCTTGTTCGAGCAGACCGGCGGCATGTTCCCGGAACTGGTGACGCGGCCCGACCTGAAGGTCTTCCTGCCGCCCATCGGTGGCATGACGCTCTACTTCTTCGGCGACATCGAGAAGCTCGGCCAGCCGGAAACCAGAGTGGCCTGCCGCCTGCATGACGAATGCAACGGCTCCGACGTGTTCGGCTCCGACATCTGCACCTGCCGGCCCTACCTCGCGCACGGCATCGAGGTGTGCATCGAGATGGCGCAGCAGGGCGGCGTCGGCCTCGTGGTGTACAACCGCAAGGAAGGCCGCGCGCTGGGCGAAGTCACCAAGTTCCTGGTCTACAACGCACGCAAGCGGCAGGTCGGTGGCGACCGCGCCGAGACCTATTTCGAACGCACCGAGTGCGTGGCCGGCGTGCAGGACATGCGCTTCCAGGAACTGATGCCCGACGTCTTCCACTGGCTGGGCATCACCCGCATCGACCGCTGGGCCTCGATGAGCAACATGAAGCACGGCGCGCTCACCGCGCAGGGCATCGAGGTGGTGGAGCGCGTGCCGATCCCGGACGAACTGATTCCCGCCGACGCCAAGGTGGAGATGGATGCCAAGAAGGCCGCCGGCTACTTCAGCGACAGCGTGCCGGCGACGGCCGAGCTTGCCGTCGCCAAGGGGCGGGGGCTGGAAGAATGAAGGCCGGCATCTCGGACGGCAGCGGCGAGGGCTGGCACACGCCGGTGTCGCGCACGCACCCCGCGGCCATGCTGCTGTCGGCCAGCGCGGTGCGCATGCGCTGCGAGGCGGTGATGGGCTGGGTGGAACAGGGCGGCTCGCCGCACTTCACCTGGCACCCGGACCGCATGGAGGCAGCGTCGCTCTACGTCGCCAACACCATCCACGAGCGCTACCCGGACCTGGACGTGCCCTACCACAGCCGCTGGCGCCACTTCGAATCCGGCGAGGTCGACCGCTGGGCGCAACTGGTGGACAAGCACGGCCTGGCGGGAGACGTGGCAGAGCGTGCACGCGTCGCCATCGACCTTGTGATTCCCAGCGTGCTGCTGGACGCCGGCGCCGGTGCGGCCTGGCGGTTCTTCGACGCACCGACCGGCCAGACCCTGAAACGCTCCGAAGGCCTGGGCGTCGCCAGCCTGCGCATGTTCGAGGCCGGTGCTTTCTCGGCGGACGCGAAGCATCCGCTGCGCAGCGACGCCACGGGCCTGCAGGCCATCGGCCCGGCGCACATCACCAAGGCCTTCCAGGCCGGTGGCGGCAGCCCGCTGGTGGGCATCCAGGGGCGTGCGGCCCTGCTGCGTTCGCTCGGCCATGTCATCGCCAGGACGCCCGCGGTGTTCGGCAGCCCGGCGCGCCTGGGCAACCTCTACGACTACCTGCTGGCGCATGCGCGCGACGGGCGCGTGAATGCCGCCTTCATCCTCGGCACCCTGCTGCGCGCGCTCGGCCCGGTGTGGCCCGGCCGCATGACGCTGGAAGGCGTGCCGCTGGGCGACTGCTGGGAGCACCCGGCGCTGGCCGACGGCTACGTGCCCTTCCACAAGCTGACCCAGTGGCTCACCTACTCGCTGCTGGAGCCGCTGGAGGAAGCCGGCCTGCGCGTGGAAGGACTGGACGCGCTGACCGGCCTGCCCGAGTACCGCAACGGCGGCCTGCTGATCGACATCGGCCTGCTGGAGCCACGCGACCCGGCCTTCTTCGGCACCGCCTGGGAAGTGAGCGCGGAGCCCATCGTCGAATGGCGCGCCGTCACCGTGGTGGCGCTGGATCGCATCGCCGCCGCGGTACGCCAGCGCCTGAAACTCAGCGAAGCGCAATTCCCGCTGGCGCGCGTGCTGGAAGGCGGCACCTGGGCCGCGGGCCGGCGCATCGCCGCGGAAAAACGGCCCGGTGGCGGGCCACCCTTGACCCTTGTCAGCGACGGCACGGTGTTCTGAGTGCATGCTTGCGCCGCTCCGCTCATTGCGCACCGTGCGCACGTCGTTGCGCGCTGACCCCGACCGATCCTGACGATCCCGACCCACGATGACCGGAGAATCCACCATGCCTGCTACCGACTTTCCCAATGTCACCGTCATCGACCACCCGCTGCTGCAGCACAAGCTGACTTTCATCCGGCGGGAGGACACGACAACCGACAACTTCCGCCGGCTGGTGCGCGAGATCGCGCAGATGATGGCCTACGAGATCACCCGCGATCTGCCGACCGAGAAGGTCTCCATCACCACGCCGCTGACCACCTTCGATTCGCCCGTCATCAGCGGCAAGAAGCTGTGCCTGGTGTCCATCCTGCGCGCCGGCACCGGCATGCTGGACGGCATGATCGACCTGCTGCCGGGCGCGCGCGTCGGCCACATCGGCCTGTACCGCGACCCGGACACGCTGGAAGCCATCGAGTACTACTTCAAGGTGCCGGACGACATCCAGGACCGCCTGGTGATCGTGCTGGACCCGATGCTCGCCACCGGCCACTCGGCCATCGCCGCGCTGGACCGGCTGAAGGAAGTCGGCGTCACCAGCATCAAGCTGGCCTGCCTGCTGGCCGCGCCGGAAGGCCTGCGGAACCTCACCGCCGCGCATCCGGACGTGCCGGTGACACTGGCCTCCATCGACTCGCACCTCAACGACCACGGCTACATCGTGCCGGGTCTCGGCGACGCCGGCGACCGCATCTTCGGAACGAAGTGATGGCGCGTGCCGCGCGCATCACGGAAGGCGCGGAGCCGGACGCCCCCCGCGCCCGGACCGGCCGCATCCGCCAGGCGCAGGAGAGCGCGATCCTGCAGGCGGCCGAGCAGGTGTTCGCGCGCGCCGGTTTCGCGGGCGCGACGATGAACGAGATCGCGCTCGCGGCCGGCCTGCCCAAGGCCACGCTGCACTACTACTTCGGCACCAAGCAGGCGCTGCATCGCGCGGTACTCGCCAACATCCTGCAGCTGTGGCTGGAGGGCACGGACGCCATCCAGGCCGGCGCCGAGCCGCGCGAGGCCTTGTCGCGCTACATCCGCCACAAGATGCGCCTCACCGCCGAGCGGCCGGATGCCTCCCGCGTGTTCGCCAACGAACTGCTGCACGGCGCGCCGCAGATCGGCGACATCCTGCGTAGCGAGCTGCGCCTGCTGGTGCGCCGCAAGGCGCGCATCGTCGAGACATGGATCGCCGAAGGCCGCATGGCGCCGGTGGACCCGGTGCACCTGTTCTTCACGCTGTGGGCGATGACCCAGACCTACGCCGATTTCGAGCCGCAGGTCAGTGCAGTGGTCGGCGCCCCGATGGGACCGAAGCTGGTGGCCCGCGCGACGACGCATGTCGAAGGCTTCGTCCTGCGTGCCTGCGGCCTGTCGGACTGAGTACCGCCATGCCTTCGGCATCATGCGTCCAGCCGCTGATGGACATGCGTGTCCGGCGATGGCGGGCCGGTCACGCGGCGTCTAAGCTCTCCATGCATTCCGCAATTCACGCGCTCCACCCGCGCATCTCATGGCGCGTTTCACCCTGTTCCGTACGTTTCACTGATCTGCCAGGAAAGGATTGTCGATGAGCTCCCTCACCCGTCGCGGCCTGCTGTGTGCCGCATTCGCCACCGCCGTCGCGCTCATGTCGCCCGCAGGCTTCGCGCAGCAGAAACTCAAGGTCGCCGCGATCTACACCGTGCCGGTGGAGCAGCAATGGGTGTCGCGCATCCACAAGGCACTGAACGCCGCCAAGACGCGTGGCGAGATCGACTACGTGTTCTCGGAGAACGTCACCAACGCCGACTACGAGCGGGTGATGCGCCAGTACGCCGAGCAGGGCAACGGCCTGATCGTCGGTGAGGCCTTCGCGGTGGAAGCCGCCGCGCGCAAGGTCGCCAAGGACTACCCGAAGACCGCCTTCCTGCTCGGTTCCTCCGGCAAGCCGCAGGCGCCCAACTTCTCGGTGTTCGACAACTACATCCAGGAACCGGCCTACCTCACCGGCATGATCGCCGCCGGCATGAGCAAGAGCGGCCACATCGGCATGGTGGGCGGCTACCCGATTCCGGAAGTGAACCGGCTGATGCACGCCTTCATGGAAGGCGCGAAGGAGATCAACCCGAAGGCCAAGTTCACGGTGAGCTTCATCGGCTCCTGGTTCGATCCGCCCAAGGCCAAGGAGGCAGCCTTCGCGATGATCGACAAGGGCGCGGACGTGCTCTACGCCGAGCGCTTCGGTGTGTCGGACGCCGCCAAGGAAAAGGGCAAACTTGCCATCGGCAACGTCATCGACACCCAGCCGCAGTACCCGGACACCGTGGTGGCCTCCGCACTGTGGAACATGGAGCCGACCATCGGCGTCGCGCTGAAGAAGGTGAAGGACGGCAAGTTCGCCGCCGAGGACTACGGCCAGTACTCGACGATGAAGTACAAGGGCAGCGAACTCGCGCCGCTGGGAACCTTCGAGAAGAAGGTGCCGGCCGACGTGGTCGCCAAGGTGAAGGCGAAGGAGAAGGCCATCCTCGACGGCAAGTTCACGGTGAAGGTGAACGACAGCGAGCCGAAGTCGAACTGATGCACGCCAGCGTCGCGCACCCGGCCCTTTCACGGCGACCGGGCGCGCGACGCTGTCCTGTGCTTTCATGCCCTTCATGAGCAAGATCCTCTGCTTCTACTACCCGGACTTCGCGGACTTCGAGATCACGCTGGCCTGTCACAAACTCAGACAGGTGGGCAAGCGCGAGATCGTGGGCGTCGCGGACGCGCTGGCGCCGGTGACCAGCGAGTCCGGCCTGCGCTACCTGCCGGACGCAACGCTCGCGCAAGCGATGGACTTCACGGATGTAGACGCCCTGCTGATTCCCGGCGGTCCCGTCCAGCCGGCGCCGGATGCGATGCTGACCCTCATCCGCAGCCTGCATGCACGCGGCGTGCTCATCGCCGCCATCTGCAACGGCCCGCACTACCTGGCGCGCGCGGGTCTGCTCGACACGCATCGCTACACCACGACCTGCAGCATCCAGGCCGCGGCGCGGCTCGCCACCCCCGATCCGTTTCCGCGCGCAAACTACCTGGAGGCGGAACGCGTCGTGCGCGACGGCCAGCTCATCACCGCCAAGGGGCGTGCCTTCGTCGACTTCTCCATGGCCTTGTTCGATGCATTGGGCATCTACGCCGACCCGCGGGATGCGCAGACGCTGTGGCAGGACATCCGCGGATGAGCCCCCACCCATGACCCAGACCCCACCCGCCCTGCGCCTGTCGCGCATCACCAAGCGTTTCGGCAGCCTCGTCGCCAACGACGACATCTCGCTGGAGCTCGCCTCCGGTGAAGTGCTCGCCCTGCTGGGCGAAAACGGCGCGGGCAAGAGCACGCTGGTCAGCATCCTGTTCGGCCACTACGTCGCGGATGCCGGCGACATCGAAGTCGCCGGCCAGCCGCTGCCGGCCGGGGACCCGAAGGCTGCGCTGGCGGCTGGCGTCGGCATGGTGCACCAGCATTTCGCGCTGGCCGATAACCTGACGGTGCTGGACAACGTGATGCTCGGCACCGAACCACTGTGGCAGCTTTTCTCACGCCGCCGCGCAGCGCGCGCGAAGCTGGTGGCGACGGCGCAGCGCTTCGGCCTGTCGGTGAATCCGGATGCACGTGTCGGCACGCTGTCGGTGGGCGAGCGGCAGCGCGTGGAGATCCTCAAAGCGCTGTACCGCGGCGCGCGCATCCTGATCCTCGACGAGCCCACTGCCGTGCTGACCCCACAGGAAAGCGAGTCCTTGTTCGCCACGCTGGCGCAACTGGTGGCGCAGGGCCTGTCCATCATCTTCATCAGCCACAAGCTGGACGAGGTGCTGCGCGTGTCGCAGCGCGTCGCGGTGCTGCGTGCCGGCAAGCTGGTCGCCACCCGCTCGACGCGCGACACCGACAAGGCCGAACTGGCCGCGCTGATGGTCGGCCGCGAGGTGAGCCTGCCACGGCGTGAACGCCGACCGCGCGGCGATGCCGTGCTGAAACTGGAAGGCGTGCGCGCGCTGCAACGTGGCGTAGCCGCGCTGGACGGCGTGAATCTCGACGTGCATGCCGGCGAGATCGTCGGTATCGCCGGCGTGTCCGGCAACGGCCAGCTCGCGCTGGCGCAGCTGCTGTGCGGCACGCTGGCCGCCGACGAAGGCAGCGTGCATCTGAAGAACGAGCCCATGCCGGCGCAGGCGCGCACCTGGCTGGCCCGCGGCGTCGCACGGATTCCCGAGGACCGCCACGCGGTCGGCATCGTCGGCGACCTGCCGGTGTGGGAGAACACGGTGTCGGAGCGCCTGCACACGCCGGCGTTCTCCCGCTGGGGCGTGGTACGCCGCAAGGCAGCGCGCGCCTTCACGCGACAGCTCGTCGAACGCTTCGACGTGCGCCTGTCCGGCATCGACGCGAACACCCGCGTACTGTCCGGCGGCAACATGCAGAAGCTGATCCTCGGCCGCGCGCTGTCGGTAGCAGGCGATGGCGTCACGCCTTCACTCATCGTCGCCAACCAGCCGACCTGGGGCCTGGACATCGGCGCGGTGGCCTACGTGCATCGCTGCCTGCTGGATGCGGCTGCCGCGGGTGCTGCAGTGCTGCTGATCTCCGAAGACCTCGACGAACTGTTCGCCATCGCCGATCGCGTCGCGGTGATGTTCAAAGGACATCTCGGCACACCGCGCGCGACCGAGGACTGGACGCTGGCCGACATCGGTCTCGCCATGGCGGGCGGCAGTACACCGGCGGAGGTGCCGCATGCGGCTTGAGGCACGCGCCGGCAGTTCGCGCATCGCCCTGTTGCTGGCGCCCTTCGCCGCCGTGCTGTTCACGCTGGCGGTGTGCGCGCTGCTGGTGGCCTGGGCCGGCGCGCCGATCGGGCAGACGTATGCGCTGCTGTTCGAAGGCGCGTTCGGGTCGCGCTTCGCGCTGTCGGAGACGCTGACCCGCGCCACGCCGCTGATCCTCACCGGCCTTGCCGCGGCGGTCGCATTCCGCGCGCGCCTGTACAACATCGGGGCCGAAGGCCAGCTCTACCTCGGTGCGCTGGCGGCGGTGGCGGTCGGCGGCCTGCACGGTGGCACGGGCTGGGACCTGTCGCCGGTATTGCTCTTCCCGCTGATGCTGCTGGCCGGCGCCGCGGCGGGCGCGCTGTGGCTGCTCGGCCCGGCCTGGCTGAAGACGAAGCTGGGTGTGGATGAAGTGGTCACTACCCTGCTGCTCAACTTCGTCGCCCTGCTGTGCGTATCGCTGATGCTGGACGGCGCGATGAAGGACCCGATGGCGATGGGCTGGCCACAGTCCGTCACCATCAATCCGGAGCTGGAATTCTCGCGCCTGATGGAGCGCTCGCGGGTGCACAGCGGCCTGCTGCTCGCCTGCGGACTGGCGGTCGTCGTGTGGGGGGTGGAGCGCTTCACGACCTTCGGATTCGCGCTGCGTGCGGTGGGCGCGAACGCGCGTGCCGCCGCCTTCGCCGGCCTGCCGGTGCAACGCACGATGCTGGTCTGCGCGCTGATCTCCGGCGCGCTCGCAGGGCTCGCCGGCGTCGGCGAGGTGGCGGGTCGTGCGGGCTACGTCACGCTCGACATGTCGCCGGGCTACGGCTACGCCGGCATCGTCATCGCCATGCTGGCCGGCCTGCATCCGCTGGGCGTGGTGGTGTCGGCGGTATTCATCGCCGCCGTGCTGGTCGGCGCCGACAGCATGAGCCGCGCCATCGGCGTACCGAACTACATCGCCGACGTGATCGTCGCCACCGCCCTGCTGGCGATGCTGGTCGCCACCTTGCTGACGCGTTACCGCGTGCGTTGGGGGCGGGCGTGAGACGCGAGTCCTTCGTGGTGGACGTAGGTTGGGTTGAGCGCAGCGAAGCCCAACATGCAGCGCACCACAATCTTTCGTCGTCCTCGCTGGCAGCGCGGCATGCCACGGTTGGGGTGTTGGGCTTCGCTATGCTCAACCCAACCTACCGCCGCTATCGCCACGGGCACCACGCTCACGCACCGTCATTCCTGGGTAGGCAGGAATCCAGTGTCGTTACGCCGCAACTGCAAAGTCCCTGGATTCCTGCCTACCCAGGAATGACGGCGAATGGAGAGTTCGCGTGATGGAACTCCTCTCTACCCTCATCGACATGCTCGGCAGCTCCGCCTTCTGGATCGCCACGCTGCGGGTCGCCACGCCGTTGATCCTCGGCACGCTGGGCGTGCTGATCTGTGAACGCGCAGGCGTACTCAATCTGGGTATCGAAGGCATCATGGTCGCCGGCGCCTTCACCGGCTGGCTGGCGGTGTACCAGGGCGCCGGCCTGTGGACCGGCGTGCTGGTGGCGATGGCGACCGGTGCGGCCTGCGGGCTGCTCCACGCGGTGCTGACGGTGTGGCTCACGGTGTCGCAGCACGTCGCCGGCCTGGGGCTGACGATGTTCGCGACCAGCCTGTCCTACTTCGCCTATCGGGTGAGCTTTCCCAAGGTGACGACGCCGCCCACCATCGAACCCTTCGCGCCGCTGCAGGCACTGGCTGCCGTGCCGTGGATCGGGCCGGTGCTGGCGAGCCAGACGGCGCTCACGCTGCTGGCCATCGCGCTGGTGCCGCTGGTGGGCTGGTTCATCCAGCGCACGCCGGCAGGCCTCGCGCTGCGCATGGTCGGCGAGAACCCGGCTGCGGCAGAGGGACAGGGGATGAACGTGGTGGCGGTGCGCACCGCGGCCATCGTCGCCGGCTCGGCGCTGATGGGCCTGGCCGGCGCCTTCCTGACGCTGTCGGCCTTCAACGCCTTCTTCTTCAACATGATCAATGGGCGCGGCTGGATCTGCGTGGCGCTGGTGGTGTTCGCGTCCTGGCGGCCGGGCAAGGCCTTGCTGGGCGCGCTGCTGTTCGCGGCTTTCGACGCGGCGCAGCTGCGCCTGCAACAGGCCGGCGGTGGCGCGCTGCCCTACCAGCTTTACTTGATGCTGCCCTACCTGCTGTCCATCCTCGCGCTGATCGTGATGGCGCGTCGCGCCTCGTATCCGCAGGCATTGATGAAACCCTACCGCAAGGGCGAGCGTTGAACCTGCGCTTCATCGACTTGTCATGAAGAAGGGCGGCCCGCTACGGCACAATCGGTGGCGGGCAACAGTGAATCACCAGCAGGAGCAGGCATGGCGAAGCAGAGGCGCAGCAAGGCAGACACCGCAACCGGGGCGATGCCGATCGATCTTGCCCTGCAGGGTGGTGGCGCCCACGGCGCCTTCACCTGGGGCGTGCTGGATCGCCTGCTGGAAGAACCCTGGCTGCGCATCGAAGGCATCTCCGGCACTTCTGCCGGGGCGATGAACGCTGCGGTGCTGGCCGATGGCCTCGCGCGTGGTGGCGTCGACACGGCGAAGGCCGCGCTCGAGGACTTCTGGCGGCGCGTGTCGCAGGCTGCGCTGCTGAGCCCCTTCCGCCGCAGCCCGCTGGACGTGCTGTTGGGCAGGTGGACGCTGGACACCTCGCCGATGTTCATCGCCTTCGACCTCGCCGCGCGCCTGTTCTCGCCCTACGACCTCAATCCGCAGGGACGCAATCCACTCACCGAAGTGCTGGATGCCTGCATCGATTTCGATCGCCTCCACCACGCGCCGGTCAGGCTCTTCGTCACCGCCACCAATGTGCGCACTGGCAGCGGCCGGGTGTTCCGCAATGCGGAGATCACCCCCGAGGTACTGCTCGCCTCGGCCTGTCTGCCGACCATGTTCCAGGCCGTGGAGATCGACGGTGAGCCCTACTGGGACGGCGGCTTCGCCGGCAACCCGACGATCACCCCGCTGGTGCGCGAATGCGCGTCAGATGACATCGTGCTGGTGCAGATCAATCCGGTGGAACGCGCCGGCACCCCACGCACCGCGCAGGAGATCGCCAACCGCGTGAACGAGGTGTCCTTCAACGCCACCCTGCTGAAGGAGCTGCGCATGATCGCCGTGCTGCGCCAGGTGGCCAACCCCGGCAACTGCGAGGGTGCACTGTGGGCGCGCACGCGCATCCACCGCATCGCCACCGAGACGATGGGCCAGCTCGGCTACTCGTCCAAGCTGAATGCCGAATGGGATTTCCTGTGCATGCTGCGTGACGAAGGCCGGCGCAGCGCCGAGACCTTCCTGACGGAGCAGGCGCCGAATCTCGGCCGCCAGTGCAGCGTCGACCTGGACGCGGTGCTGTAGCCCCCACCGCAGGAGATCGACATGGGACTCGCCGGCATCCTCATCGCCCTCGGCCTGCTGATCTGGCTGGCCTACCGCGGTTGGAGCGTCTTGCTGCTGGCGCCACTGGCCGCGCTGATCGCCGCCGGCCTGTCCGGCCAGCCGCTGCTGGCGCACTGGACGCTGACCTTCATGCAGGGCGCGGCCGGTTTCGTCGCGCAGTTCTTCCCGCTGTTCCTGCTCGGTGCGCTGTTCGGCAAGCTGATGGACGACAGCGGTTCGGTGCAGGCCATCGCACGCACGATGACGGAGAAGCTCGGCACGCGTCGCGCAATCCTCGCGGTGGTGCTCGCCGGCGGCCTCGTCACCTATGGCGGCGTCAGCCTGTTCGTCGCTTTCTTCGTGCTGGCGCCGATGGCGCAGGCCTTGTTCCGCGCCGCCGACATTCCCGCGCGGTTGATGCCGGCGGCCATCGCGCTGGGCACCACCACCTTCACCATGTCCGCGCTGCCGGGCACGCCAGCGATCCAGAACGCCATCCCGATGCCTTTCTTCGGCACCACGCCCTTCGCTGCGCCGGGCCTCGGCATCATCTCTGCCGGCGTGATGTTCGGCTTCGGCATGTGGTGGCTGCAGTGGCGCGCGGCCTCGGCGCGACGCAGCCACGAAGGCTACGGTGGCGCCATTGCGCGCACGCCACAGGAAGTCGCCGACGACCCGCTGCTGCGCGAGCGCATCACCACCGCGCGCGAGTTCGATCCCGGCGAGATCGACGGCGGGGCACGCTGCAGCGATCCACCCTCCTTCGGCATCGCCGTGCTGCCGCTGGGGGTGGTGGTCGGCGTCAACCTGCTGATGAGCTTCGTCGTACTGCCGCGCCTGGACACGAGTTATCTCGCCACGCCGGCCTGGGGCAACACCAGCATGGCCGCGGTGGGCGGGGTATGGTCGGTTATCGTCGCCCTGCTGGCCGCCATCGCCGTGCTGGTGGTGCTGAACCACAGCCGCATCACGGCCCTGCGCGAGAGCATGGACGCCGGCGCCAACGCGGCGGTGCTGCCGGTAATGTCGGTCGCCAGCCTGGTCGGCTTCGGTGCAGTCGTCGCGGCGCTGCCGGCCTTCGCCACGGTGCGCGAATGGGTGCTGGGCATCGACGGCGGGCCACTGGTGTCGCTGGCGGTGGCCACCAACATCCTCGCCGCACTGACCGGCTCGGCCAGCGGCGGCCTGTCCATCGCGCTGGATGCACTGGGCAGCACCTACATGCAGATCGCGCACAGCACGGGCATCGACCCCGGCCTGATGCACCGCGTGGCGGTGATCGGCGCCGGCACGCTGGACAGCCTGCCGCACAACGGCGCGGTGGTGACGCTGCTGGCGGTATGCGGCTGCACGCACAAGGACAGCTACTTCGACATCGTGATGGCGGCAGTGGTGAGTGCGATCCTCGCGCTGGCGACCGTCATCGTGCTGGGCACGCTGCTCGGGTCGTTCTGAGCTCCACTCAGACGTAGTCGAACACCTGCGCGCCGGGAAAGGCCGCCAGTCCGGCATTGGCGACGATGCGGTCCTGCTCGCCCGTGCCCGAGCCAGCCGCGATGCCACCGATGACCTGGCCGTCCACGATGACAGGCAGGCCACCCTTGAGGTGGGTCTTGCGCCCACGCGTGGCGAGCGCCAGCTTGGTGCCGAGTTCGTGATCCATCTCGCCCGTCGGCTTGCGGTCGGATGCCGCGGTCATCGCCTTGCTGAGCGTCGACTCCATGGACAACACCTTGGCGCCGTCCATGCGCAGGTAGGCCAGCAGGTTGCAGCCGTCGTCCACCACCGCGATGCATTGCGGCGTGTTCATCTCCAGCGCCTTGGCAACAGCAGCGTTCAACAGCAGCAAGGCACCCTCGTGGGTCAGCTTGAGACGGGGGACAGTGATCGTCATGGCGATTCCTCGGTTTCGGCGATTGACTGGTTGAGCAGGTCGGTGACCAGCATCCTGCCAGGCGCGTGAGTGATGAAGTCGGTCTGCAGGGCCTGCAGTGCGCACACCGCAGTGAGGCCGCAGCCCCAGTACAGCGCTTGCTCACCCGGCAACGGTAGCAGCACCTCGCCGAAGTCTGGCGCCTGCAGGTCGGTGATGCCCAGCACGGCAGGGTCGCCCTCGTGGATGGGCGCGCCATGCACACGCGGAAAGCGGGCAGTCACGGCGCGTGCGCGGCTGAGGTCGGTGAGCCGGAAGGGCCGCATGGAGACCACCAGTGCCCCCTGCATCCGCCCGAAGCTACGCGCCGGGACGTTGGTACGGAACAGGGGCCCCTGGATGCCGAGCTCGACATGACGCAGGCGCACGCCGGCTTCGCGCAACGCGTCCTCCATCGAGAACCAGCAGCCGATGGCCACGCCGACCAGGTCGTCCTGCCACAGGTCCCGCACATCGCGTCGCGCCTCGCTGAAGCGACCACCGCGATACACGTGGTAGCCCGGCAGGTCGCGTCGCAGGTCGATGTCCTCACCGAGCTCGGGCAACGCGGCATCACCCGGCTGGCCGACGGCGAGCACCGGACAGGCCGCCGCGTTGGCGGCGCAGAAGCCGAGGAAGTCATGCGCGTGTCGCTGTGGCAGCAGCACCAGGTTCGCCTGCACGAAGCCCGGCGCGCAACCGGTGGTGAGCCCGTCGTGCGCGCCGCTGCGAACGGCCTGGCGAAAGCGTTGAGCATCGCTCACAACGCCCTCATGCGTCATACGCTGCGGATGATGCCGCCATCACAACGGACCATGCTGCCGGTGACGTAGCTCGCGCGCTCGCTGGCGATGAAGGCCGCGACTGCGGCGAACTCCTCCACCTTGCCGTAGCGCTGCAGCGGGATGATGCCGGTGGAGCGACGCCGCGCCTCCTCGACGCTGATGCCCTCCCGCTCCGCCACCGCCTCGTCGGTCAGGCGCACGCGCTCGGTGTCGATGCGGCCGGGCACCAGCACGTTGACGGTCACGCCATCGGCCGCGACCTCGCTCGACAGCGTCTTCGACCAGCCCAGCAAGGCGCCGCGCAGGCTGTTGGAAATACCCAGCACCGGAATGGGCTGCACCACGCCAGAGGAAACCACCGTCAGCACGCGGCCCCAGCGGCGCTCACGCATGCCCGGCAGCACCGCATCGGTCAGCGCGATGACCGACATCACCATCTGCTCGAAGCTGTCACGCCATGCCGTCGTGCCACGGTTGCTGGCGCCGCCGTACTCCGGACCACCGGTGTTGTTCACCAGGATGTCGATGGGACCGAAGGCTTGTGTGACGTGTTCGACGAATGCCGCCAGTCCGTCCGGCTCGCCGAGATCCAGCGCGAAACCGGCCGCCTTGCCGGGCCCGAGGGCACACAACTCCGCGCTGGCCGCCTGCAGACGCTGTGCATCGCGTGCCGCGATTGCCACGTCCACGCCTTCCTGCACGAGTGCCCGGGCAATGCCGAGGCCGATGCCGCGGTTGCCGCCGAGCACCAGCGCCCGCTTTCCTGCAATGCCTAGATCCATGCTGCCTCCGCAGACCTGTCCTGGATATCGCGCGCGCTGCTGCGACGTGCGATGAATTCACCGTAGCCCGGCCGGCCCAGCAGCTCGCCGTCCTGGCACACCAGTTCGCCACGCACCATGACCGTGACCGGCCAGCCCTGCAGCGTGCGCCCTTCGTAGGGCGTGAAGTCCACGTTGTGGTGGAGCATCTCGTTGCGGATCGTGACCTGCCTGTGCGGATCCCAGATGGTGATGTCGGCATCCGCCCCCACCGCGATCGTACCCTTGCGCGGATACATGCCGTACAGCTTGGCCGCGTTGGCAGAGTTGAGCGCGACGAAGCGGCACAGGTCGATGCGACCGGCCATGAAGCCTTCGGAGAACAGCAGCGGTGCGCGCGTCTCCAGGCCGGGAATGCCGTTGGCAACTTTCCGGAACGGCGCGTCGGGGCCATGGCGCAGCTTGCCGTTCTCGTCGAAGCGGTAAGGTGCGTGGTCGGAGGAGAAGATGTCGAAGAGGCCATCCTCGATGCCGCGCCACACCACCTCCTGGTTACCCTTGTCGCGCGGCGGCGGGCTGCACACGCACTTGGCACCGTGGAAGCCCGGCTGGTCGAGATCGTCCTCCGACAGGAACAGGTACTGCGGGCAGGTCTCCGCGAAGATCGGCACGCCGCGCTCGCGGCCGCGACGGATTTCCGTGATGGCCTCGCCACCCGACACATGCACGATCAGCAGGCGCGCGCTGACCACCTCGGACAGCGCAATCGCGCGATGGGTGGCCTCGCGCTCCACCGCCTGCGGACGGGAAGTCGCGTGGTAACGCGGTGCCGTCTTGCCGGCCGCCTCCAGCTTTTCCGTCAGCCAGCTGATGCACTCGAAGTTCTCGGCATGGATCATCGCCAGCGCACCGTGCTCGCGGGTCACGTCCAGCACGTCGAGGATCTGGCGGTCGGAGATCCGCATCGCCTCGTAGGTCATGTACACCTTGACCGAGGTGTAGCCGCCGGCGATGAGCTGCGGCAGTTCTTCGCGCAGCACCTTCTCGCTCGGGTCGGACACGATGAGGTGGAAGGCGTAGTCGCAGTAGGCCTTGCCTGCGGCGCGCCGGTGATAGTCCTCGACCGCCGCGACAACCGACTGGCCGCGGTGCTGGACCGCGAAGGGCACGATGGTGGTGGTACCGCCGAAGATCGCGGAGCGCGAACCGGACAGGAAATCGTCGGCCATCACCGATCCCGCCGCGGCGAGGCCTTCGGCCTTCGGCTGGTCGAGATGGCAATGCGCGTCGATGCCACCGGGCAGCACATACATGCCGGTGGCGTCGATCTCGCGCGTAGCACCGCGCAAGCCTTCGCCGAGCGCGACGATGCGCCCGCCACGGATGCCGACGTCGCTGCGGAACACGTCGGCAGCGGTGGCCACCGTGCCGTTGCGGATGATGGTGTCGAACACGGGTGTGGCGGTGCTCATGACATCATCCCCCCGTCGCGCTGCGCCCAGCGGGTCATGCGGTTCTCGATGAACGCGAAGATGGCGTACATCATGATGCCCATCAGCGAGATGATGGTGAGGCCGGCGAACACCAGCGCGGTATCGAAGTTGGCGGTGGCCGCCATCATCAGGTAGCCGATGCCGTCACGCCCCGCCACCGTCTCCGCGATGATCGCGCCGACGAAGGCCAGCGTCACCGATACCTTCAGCGACGCGAAGAAATACGGCAGCGTGCGCGGCAGGCCCACCTTGCGCAGGATGTCGCTGCGCGACGCGCCCAGGGCGCGCAGCACGTCCAGCAGTTCCGGCTCCACGTTGGCGAGACCGGCCGACACATTCACCGCGATCGGGAAGAAGGACACGAGGAAGGCGGTGAGGATCGCCGGCACTGTGCCGGCGCCGAACCAGATGACGAACAGCGGCACCACCGCCACCTTCGGAATGCTGTTGAAACCGATCAGCACCGGGTACATGCCGCGGTAGATGAAGCGCGACGAGCCGATCGCCACGCCCAGCGCACCACCCAGCACCACCGCGATGGCAAAGCCGCACAGCGTGGCCAGCAGCGTGAAGGCGGCGTTCTGCAGGATCGGCAGCGCCCACTTCTGGATCGACGCGCCAACCGCCACCGGGCTGGGCAGCACGAAGGCGGGCAGATCGAGCGCCATGCAGGCGAACTGCCACAGCAGGACCATGCTGCCGATGAACAGCCACGGCAGCAGGGCTTCCTGCTGCCGCGTGCTCAGCCCCTTCCTTGCTCCGCCGGTGGCGTCGGTTGCGGCCTTGGTTGCGACATCAGCTGCCACGGGCGGATGTCCGGGCGGGTGTGTCTGGCTGGTGGTGGGCATGTCAGGGCAGCTTGCGGATGTCGGCCGGCGGCAGGAAGGCGCTGCTGAACACCTCGTCCAGCTTCGGCTTCACGGGCAGGGCGAAGGCCTTGGTCAGCGTGTCGATGGCCTTGTTCATGCGGTCCGTGCGCACGCCACCCATGCCGTCGGCGCGCGACTCGGCGGTGACGATCTGGTTCTTGATCAGCCACTCCAGCTTGGCCATCTCCAGCTTCTCGTCGACCAGGGCCGATTTGCCCTTCAGCGCGGCGATGGCGGCACCGGGGTTGGCAATCGCGTCGCGCCATCCTTTCGCCGTGGCTGCCACGAAGCCTTTCACCGCAGCCGGGTTGCTGTCGAGCATCTTCTTCGACACGACGATGCCGTTGCCGTAGATGTCCAGGCCGATGTCCGCGTAGTAGAGGAACTTGATGTCCTCCGGCTTGATGCCCTGGCGTACGAAGCTGAAGTACATGGTGGAGTCGAAACCCAGCACGGCATCGACGTCGCCCTTGAGCAGCATGACCTCGCGCAGGCGCAGGTCACCGTACTCCCACTTCACCGTCTCCGGCTTCACGCCCGCCAGTTCCGCGTAGGCAGGGAAGAGCTTGAAGGCGCCATCGGTCAACGCGCCGCCCAGCTTGCGGCCGTTGAGGTCCGCGGGCTTGTTGATGCCTGTCTTCGCGAAGCTGGCCACCGACAGCGGTGAGCGGTAGTACAGCATGTACACCGCCTTGCCCGCCGCGCTCGGGTTCTTGGCGTTGAACTCCATCAGTACGTTGATATCGCCGAAGCCGAAGTCGTAGGCCCCGCTGCCGATACGCGTGGCGACCTCGCCCGAGCCACCCGATGGGTCGAACTGCACATCCAGCCCCTCGGCCGCGTAGTAACCCCTCTGCTGCGCCAGGAAGAACGCTGCATTGGAACCGTCGAACGGCGCGTTCAGCGTGACCTTCACCGGCGTGGCCGCCGCGCTCGTGCCGATGGCCAGCACGCTTCCTGCTATGAGGGCAGCGATGCGCCCGACCCATCCTCCTACCCATCCTGTTACTGCGTTCATGCCAATCTCCCTGCGGTGTAAGTGACCGACCCTTCATAGCAACCGGCATGCCACGCCATCGTGAATATTGCGCAGAACAGATAAACTGATTTGCGCGACATTCATCTTATAAATTGCGCGCAATTCCAGAGGACTTCAGCCATGCCACGTCGGCCCGCCGGAAAGACGGACAGCCCGCCCAGCCAGGGCGACATCTACGAGCAGATCGTCGACGCGCTGGTGGACCAGCGCATCCTGCCCGGCACGCGTCTCAACGAGCTCGCCCTGTGCGGAGTATTCAAGGTGTCGCGCCGCGAGATGGAGAAGGTGCTGTTGCGGCTCAGCTTCAATGGCCTGGTGACCCTGATCCCGAATCGCGGAGCCTTCGTCGCCAGTTCCGACGCGAACGAGGCACGCGCGATCCTGTCGGCGCGCAAGACGGTGGAGGCCGGCATCGTGGAGGCGGTAGCGCTGCGTGCCAGCGGCGCGGACTTCAAGCGGCTGGAGCAGAACATCGCGCGCGAGGACGAATGCCGGCATGCCGGCCGCATCCGCGAGGCGATCAAGCACTCCGGCGAGTTCCACATCCTGCTGGCGGAAATCACCGGCAACCCGATCCTCTGCGACCTGATGAAGCAGCTGGTGGCGCGCACCTCGCTGGTGGTCAGCCTGTACGAGAACCCCAACGGATTGTCATGCTGGCATGGTGACCACGCGACCCTGCTGAAGCACCTGCGGGCGCACAAGGCGCGCCCGGCGATGAGCCTCATGCAGCGCCACCTGGACCATCTGGAAGAGAGCCTGGTTTTCACCCCGCAGGCCGACACCAGTACCGATTTGCGCACAATTTTCCGGCGCGGCGAGCGCTAGCCCGGCGCACCGGACAGACCACCGATGATGCCCGCGCGCGGTGCAGAGCCGCCTGTGACGGATCGCATGGCACTCATTCGGTGCCAGACAAGGGCACACCGATCCGCTGTGTCATGATCCCTGCCATCCGACAATTCCTGGGCGGAGCTTCCGATGCTCGATCTCATCCTCCGTAACGCCACACTGCCCGACGGCCGCAGCGGCATCGACATCGGTATCGCCGGCGGAAAGATCGCCGCCATCGGCCCGGCACTCGCCGCACAGGCGGGCGAGACGGTGGACGCCGGCGGCCTGCTGGTGAGTCCGCCGTTCGTGGATGCGCATTTCCACATGGACTCCACGCTGAGCTACGGCCTGCCGCGTGTGAACCAGTCCGGCACCTTGCTGGAAGGCATCGCGCTGTGGGGCGAACTGAAGCCGCAACTCACGCAGGAGGCCATCGTAGAGCGCGCCCTGGCCTACTGCGACTGGGCGGTGGCGAAGGGCCTGCTGGCGATCCGCTCACACGTCGACATCTGCGACCCGCGCCTGCTGGCGGTGGAAGCGCTGCTGCACGTGAAGCAGAAGGTGAAGCCTTACCTGGACCTGCAGCTCGTCGCCTTTCCGCAGGACGGCGTGCTGCGCAGCCCGGGCGCGCTGGACAATTTGTGCCGTGCGCTCGACATGGGCGTGGACGTCATCGGTGGCATTCCGCACTTCGAACGCACGATGAACGACGGAGCCGAGTCGGTACGCATCCTGTGCGAACTGGCCGCTGAGCGTGGCCTGCGTGTGGACATGCATTGCGACGAGAGCGACGACCCGCTGTCACGCCACATCGAGACGCTGGCGTACCACGCGCAGCGCCTCGGCCTGCATGGCCGCGTCGCCGGCTCGCATCTCACGTCTATGCACTCGATGGACAACTACTACGTGTCCAAACTCATCCCGCTGATGCGCGAGGCCGGCGTCGCGGCCATCGCCAATCCGCTGATCAACATCACGCTGCAGGGCCGTCACGACACCTACCCCAAGCGTCGCGGCATGACCCGCGTGCCGGAGCTGCTCGCCGCCGGCGTGCCGGTCGCCTTCGGCCACGACTGCGTGATGGACCCGTGGTACCCGATGGGCAGCGGCGACATGCTGGAGGTGTCGCACATGGGGCTGCACGTGGGCCAGATGACCGGCCAGGACGCGATGCGCCAGTGCTTCCACGCGGTGACCGCAACGCCCGCGAAGATCCTCGGCCTGGAAGGCTACGGGCTGGATGTCGGCTGCAATGCCGACCTGGTGCTGCTGCAGGCCCGCAACCCGGTGGAAGCGATCCGCCTGCGCGCGACGCGGCTCAAGGTGTGGCGCACGGGCAGGCTGGTGGCGAGCACGCCGGCGGCGACGGCAACGCTCGACCTGCCGGGGCGTCCGGACAGGACGAGCTTCATGACCTGAGCCCCGCAGACTTGCCGCCGGCTCAGTCCACGCGGCAGGGATTCATCACGACCGCCGCACCGTTGCGGTAGCACACGGTCTGCCCCGGATACTTGATGTCCGGAGTCAGCAGACCGGTGGGCTGGGAGAAGGCGAAGATCGTCATCTCGCCATGCAGGAATCCGTTGCGGCTGAAGCTGCGCGCGGCGGGGCGCAGGCCGTCGTACTCCAGGTTCTCGCTGCGACCGTTGCCCTGCGGCACACTGAAGATCGTGCGGGTGTGCTCGAAGAACCTGCTCACGTCCGCCTTCTCGCCAAGGAAGAAGGTGATCGTCAGCGCCTGCGGGGCCAGTCCCGGATTCGCATGGCGGTAGGTCAGGTTGATCCATTCGTGGCGCGTGCCGGGCGGGTTGGTCGAGCCCGCGTCGGGCCGGCCCGCAAAGCGGCTGAGGGCACCGCTCCGGCGCGTGACCTGCCGGACGAGGCCCTCGGCCTCGCCGGCCACCATGTTCGCGTCAACGCGCACCAGGCGCGGTTCGACGCTCGAGTACACCTCTGTGTCGGTGACCAGCAGGCCGGACGCCCAGAAACTGAGCGGGCCGCTCAACCTGCCCTGCTCGCACTGCGCCTGCACCAGCCACAGCTTCACGTCCCGCAGGTACTCCACGTAGCGCTTGAGCTGCAGCGGCTTGATGCGCTCACGCCACTCGTGCTGCTCTTCGGGCGTGCGCTCCTCGGGGTCGAGCAGGCCGGCGAGCTTGCGCATCGCGAAGGCTGCGGACTCGCAGGGCAATGGCTGGGCCTGCGCCGGCGGGCGGAAGCTGGCGCCATCGTCGGCCAGGTAGGCCTGGACCTCGGCGCGCGCCTGCGGCAACCAGACGGCCAGCGTCGGCTCGCTCGTCGCGGGCATCTCCACCTTCGGGCGGC
This sequence comes from Uliginosibacterium sp. H1, assembly GCF_036017065.1. Classification (NCBI taxonomy): domain Bacteria; kingdom Pseudomonadati; phylum Pseudomonadota; class Betaproteobacteria; order Rhodocyclales; family Zoogloeaceae; genus Uliginosibacterium; species Uliginosibacterium sp. H1. The sequence continues at coordinate 1,205,125 of NZ_JAYXHR010000002.1, read as the reverse complement.
TGGCGGGCCGCAAGGTCGGCGGGCAGTCGGGGCAGCCTTCGATGGGCGAGATGCCGTTGCGCGCGCGTGCGCTGGCCAGCATCTGGTCCACCTCGGCGTCGATGCGTGCGCGTTCCTGTGCGCGCTCGCGGCGCGCGGCCTCGGCTTTCTCGATAGCCAGGCGCGCGGCTTCGACCTGTTCGCGCTGGCGACGCGCCTCCTCGATGCGACGCCCTTCCTCGGTCAGGGTCGGCGGGCCCAGTTCCACGTCGATACGTCGCGCGGTGCCACCGCCCATGCGCAGGCTTTTCTCGAAGCTGCGCACCTGCGTGCTGCCCAGCTTCTTGACGACGCGCAGCTCGATGGTGCCGGCGGGCGTGCTGAAGTCCAGCGGGCACTCACCCTTGAACTCGCCGTTGACGATGACCTCGGCATCCATGGCATCGCCCTCGCAAGCAATGCGCAGGGTGGCGCGCTCGCCGGTGGTAGTGGTACGCGCCGGGGCCTGCTGGGCCTGTGCGGCGCCCAGGCATAGCAGTGCCGCGCAGAATGACGACGCGATCCGTGCAATCAGCGTCATGGGCAGTGGCAGGAGGTTTGTCATGGAGTCGATCGGGAGATGCCTCGTGGGGCCTGGTGGCGGCCCGACGCAGCAGGGATTGCAGGTCTCAATGACCCAGTCTCTTCAGGTTCGCGCGCGCCTTTGCGTTGCCGTAGGCGGCGGCCTTGCTGTACCACTCCAGCGCCAATGCCGGATTCTTCGCCACGCCGGGGCCGCCGTCTTCATAGACGGCGCCGATGTTGTTCATGGCATCCGAGTTGCCTTTCGCGGCAGCCTTCCGGTACCACTCCAGTGCCTGCGCGCTGCTTTTGGCCAGCCCGCCTTCACCGTTGCTGTTCATGATGCCAATGTTGAGCATGGCGTGTGAGTCGCCCAGGTCTGCCGCCTTGCGGAACCAATCCAGCGCAGTGGCTTTGCCGCCAGCGCCCTGCGCGGCCGCGCCGAGGGCCTGCAGCGGGTGGCCGGAATTCGGCGCGGGCGTGCTGTCGGCGCCCACCGAGCCGGTGTAGTACATGAAGCCGATCTCCAGCATCGCCCTGGGCTCGCCTTGTGCCGCCGCCTTGACAAACCATTCCATCGCCATGCGGCTGTCCCTGGACAGGCCGTTGGTGCCGTTCTGGTAGGACAGGCCGATGTTGCTCATGGCGCGTCCCTCGCCGAGTTCGGCAGCCCTGCGATACCAGTCCATCGCCAGGCGCCCGTCCTTCGCCAACCCCAGGCCGCCGTTTTCGTACAGCCAGCCCAGGTAGTTCATCGCTCGCGGGAAGCCGAGGTCGATGGCCTGATGGACCAGCACCAGCGCCTGCGCCGGTGTTTCGCGCCCACTGCGCTGGCCGGACGCCACCAGGTCGGCGATGAAGAGCATCGCGCGCGGCTCACCGGCGGCGGCAGCTTTTTCGCGCCACGACAGCGACAGGGCCGGATCCTTCGGCAGACCCCCTGCGCCCTCTTCATAAAGCGCTCCCAGGCCGTTCATGCCACGGCCATTGCCGGCGTGGGCAGCCTGTTCGAAGAGCGCACGCGCCCGCACTTCGTCCTGCGCAACACCTTCGCCATTCGAATACAGCGCCCCCAGTCCTGCAATCGCACCGGCATGGCCGCTGGCGGCTGCCTTCGTGTACCACTGCAGCGCCTGCGCGTAGTCGAACGGGTACCAGCGGATCTCGTAGGCCTCGCCCAGGCGGAACATGGCTTCGGCGTCGCCACCGGCCGCGGCCCGGGTCAACCAGTGGCGGGCCTGCTCGGGACTGGCCGCCACGCCTCGCCCTCGCGTGTAGCGATCCGCCAGTGCAAGCATGGCCTTGATGTCGCCGCGATCCGCGGCTTGCTGCTCAGCCTGCGCAGCCATCTGTTCGCGCCGCTGTGCCTCCTCCCGCGCCCGCAGGGCGTCGGCTTCGCGCTGGCGTGCGGCCGCGCTGGGCTGAGGCGGGCCGAGCACGATCTCGCGGCGCACCGCGGTGCCGGCGCCAATGCGCAGCTGCTGTTCGAAGACGCGCTCCTGGTCGGAGCTCACGGCCTTCACGGCGCGGATGGTGAGCACGCCTTCCGGCACCACGGCATCGAACGGGCACTCGCCGCGGAACTTGCCGTTGATGCTGACCTCCGCACCCTGGCTGTCATCGTCGCAGCTCAGGCGCAAGGTGGCGTTACCGGCGGACTGCGCGAAGGCGGCGGGAATGTCTATCAGCAGTGAACCGAGAGCGACAGGAAGAACCAGCACAAGCGCGCGGAGGTTTGCATTCGTCATGGGCATCGTTTGATCTGCAAGGAATGATTCAACTACGTCGGCAGCGGAACCGGTTTTCCCCGGTGCAGGAAGCGTTCAGCGCGTGACGCCGCCGGCAGAGGTAACCGGGCCGCTGTCGACAGGGCGCGGCTGCAGCGAGACGACCCGGTATTCGGTCTCCGCCCAGCAGCGCCAGACCGTCTTTGCACCGTACTGGCTTTCCTTGCACGAGGTCGGGCCGGTCTTCACCCATTCGTAGGACACGGCAGCGAGGATCAGGCCGCGATGGATCTTCAGCGGTTCTGTCTCGCCGCGGCGCGCCCGCTCGGCCAGCAGTGCGACTTCGGCGCGGGCGTCCGCCTCGGTGGCATGCAGGGGGTCGGAGTTGAGGCTGCCCGGCCACTGGAATACGTATCGCGGCGCTTCGGTGCGGGCGGCTGGTGCCGCATCCTGTGGCGGCGTAGCGGCAGCGTCGCGTCTGGCCGGGTCGGCGGGCTGCGCCGCCCGCGGTGCCGCAGCGTCGCGTTGTGTCGTGCCGGTCTGGGCTGGCGTGTCACGGGTCAGGGCGCCGGGCGGAATGCCGGCGAGCTGCAGGCCTCGGCGCAATGCTTCGTCGTTGGTGGCGCCGGCGCTGGCGGCGGTGGTGTACGGGCTGCTGGAGCCGGTGGAAGCCGTGGTACCGGGAGCGCTGCCGGTGCCGGTCGTGGGCGCCGCTGCGCTACGGGTCGGCGGCGTGCTGCGTGGCGTCTCGGTGACCGGCCGCTGCATGCCGGAGCGTGCAGCCGCGATGCGCTCCCGTTCCGCCGCGAAACGCTCCTGCTGCCGCTGGTTGGCGGCGCGCAGGTCGGCCTGCATCTGGGCGTAGCGCTGGTTGGCGGCCAGCTCGGCGCTGCGCTGGGCGGCGCGGTTCTGCTGGTAGGTCTGCAGGCCGTGCATGCCCGCGATGACGAAAGCCTCACCCAGGCTCGGCCCGGCATTCTGTTCGGCCTCGGCCTGGGCACGCTCCATGTCGCGCTGGGCCCGGGCTTCGGCCAGGGCGAGCTGGCGTTCCTGTTCGGCCAGCTCGTCCTCCTCGTCCTGGACGCGCTTGCGTTCGGCGGCGAGGGCCAGGGTGACGCGCTGGATGTCGTTGCGGTCCCTGGCGCTGTGGGCGTACTTGCGGGCCTGGCGCAACTCGGTCTCGGTGCAGCTGAAGTTGCGTGCGCGGGTGCAGCGGTCGGCCTTGCCGAGTGCCTCTTCCAGTTCCAGGCGGTCCAGCTGGTCGAGCTTCTCGCTCATCTCCAGCATGTCGTCGGCGCGGGCGGTGGGCAGGATGAGGAACAGGAGCGCGGCCAGCGCAGGGGCGATGCGCATGGGATGAAGAGAGGGCATGGAACGGATTCCCGGGTGCTGCATAGGCGGTGAGCTTACGTCGTCCTTCCTTGCGGCACGCTCCCGCCCACCGGGCCTGGCGTGACATCGGCAACACTCGTGTGCGCGTCTGGTGGCTATAACGGCGGTGCATGGTGAACATGAAGCGTGTGCAGGCATGTCCACGCCGGGCACGGCTTGAAGGACGATGCCGGGTCGGGACGCATGCCGTGCGATCCGGTGGCCGCGGGACGGCATCCGGTCCCGTGGCGGCCGGTTTCCGCCATCACCCGGCCGGGTGACGGGTATTCATTCCTTCGGGGCGGGGCGTGCTCCGGGGCACATGCCGTCGTTCTGGCGGTGCCGCCTCGGGCGGTGGATGGAATTTTCGCGCCCACCACGGCGCCCTGCGGTGCGACGGATCGAGTTGCGATACGCAGGCGGGCGCGGGGCGCGGTAGCAAGGTGCCGCTGCCCTCATGTCGAGGACGCGACGGGACGCCGGAGCCGCCGGTGCGGGCGCTACTCGCAGGCGGCTTCGCCCTGTGGCCAGGAGGCGTGGCTGCGGCCAGCCCTGCGCTTGTGCGACATCAAGTTTCACCTCCTCTGGCGGAACACGGGCGGCAGGGATCGATCCCACCTTCAGACCCGACGTTCTGACAAGAGGAGCCACTCATGCCCAGCATCAAACCCCTGATTGCCGCCGTTCTCGTTTCCACCGCCACGCTGGCGGCCGCCCAGCCCGGCGGTTTCACCGGCCCGGCTGCCAGTGCGCCGGCCGCCGCGACCCGCGGTGGCTTCGTCGGCCCGGCGGCCGCGGCCACGACGGTGGCGCAAGCCCAGAAGCTCGCCGATGACACCTGGGTGGTGCTGCACGGACGCATCACGCAAAGCCTGGGCAAGGAACGCTACGAGTTCCGCGACGCGACGGGCAGCATCACCCTGAAGATCGACGACAAGCGCTGGAGCGGCCTGACGGTGACGCCGCAGGACGAGTTGCGCATCGAAGGCGAGGTCGACAAGGACTGGCGGGAATTCGAGATCGACGTGAGGACGATCCAGAAGACCGCGGGCTGAACGCCAGCGACGTCCAGCAAACCCCGGCAAGGGCAGCGCCTGCTGCCCTTTTCATTTTCGTTCGCCCCGAACATACCCGCGCCGTCCGTCGGCCGCCGGGTCGATGGCCGTCCGCCGCCGCGCCGCCCGCCAGGCGCGATGACCGGCGCGGCCGCCCTGCCTGCACATCCCGTCCACTTCCCTCCGGCCCGCGTCACGCAAGGCGGAAAGCCCGATATGGCGGGTATTCCGGGCGCATTCCTGCGGATCCAAACAGACGTGCCGCTTGCTGACGAGGCCGTCCTGAATAGGTGCTTTCCCCAAGTTCGACCAAACAACAAACGTTAAAGACTGCACGCGTGGATTCGTCAAAAACGATTAATTTGCGATCCACGGCAGTACCCACAGTTGGACGACACGGAACCGGGAGACCACAACAATGAAGAACCTGCAACTCAAGCAACTCGTCATCGCCTGCGCCACGACCCTTGCCGCGGGCGCCAGCATCGCCGGCCCGATCGGCTACGGCGCCAGCACCACCGGTGGCGGCAGCGCCACGGCGGTCAACGTCAGCTCGCTGTCGGCCGCGCAGGCTGCCATCGATTCCTACTCCGGCAGCGGCGGCCTGGTGCTGAACTACACCGGCAGCTTCAACTTCGCGACCATCACCGACGTGTGCGCCCAGTGGCAGAAGTCGGCGCAGACGCTGGAGATCAAGAACAAGGGCAACATCTCGATCATCGGTGCGCATGGCTCGTCGGCCAACTTCGGCATCAAGATCGTCGGCGCATCCAGCAACATCATCATCCGCAACATGACCATCGGCCTGCTGCAGGGCGGTGAGTCGGCCGACTCCATCTCGATGGAAGGCGTGTCCAGCGGTGTGCCGAAGAACATCTGGATCGACCACAACACCATCTTCGCCAAGAACATCGACTGCCCGGGAGCCGGCGACGCCAGCTTCGACGGCGGCATCGACATGAAGAAGGGTGTCACCAACGTCACCATCTCGTACAACTATGTGTACGACTACCAGAAGGTCAGCCTCAACGGCTTCAGCGACAGCGACACCGCGCACGACGCGATGCGCGCCACCTATCACCACAACCGCTTCGTGAACGTGAAGTCGCGCCTGCCGCTGCAGCGTCGTGGCGTGACCCACATCTACAACAACTACTTCGGCGATGTCGGCACCTCGGGCATCAACGTGCGCATGGGCGGCCAGTCGCTGATCGAGAACAACTACTTCGAGAACGTGAAGAACCCCGTGACCTCGCGTGACAGCGAAGCCATCGGTTACTGGGACCTGCGCAACAACTTCGCGACGGGCAGCATCACCTGGGACGTGCCGGAATCCACCAGCAAGCCCTACGTGAATGCGACCAACTGGACCACCTCGAAGGCCATGAGCGCCCCCGGCTACAGCTACGCGCTGGACGGTGCGGCCTGCGTGAAGGCCATCGTGGAAGCCACCGCGGGTGCGGGCAAGAACCTGGCCGAGTCGAGCGGCTCGTGCCCGGGTGGCGGCTCCAGCTCCGGTTCGTCGTCGTCGAGCAGCTCTTCGTCCGGTGCGGGCTCCTCGTCCGGCACGGGCTCTTCCAGCAGCTCCAGCTCGTCGTCGAGTTCTTCCAGCAGCAGTTCTTCTTCCAGCTCCTCGTCGAGCAGCTCCAGTTCCTCCAGCAGCTCTTCCAGCTCTTCGTCCGGCAGTGGTTCGTCCTCGTCGGGTGGCGGCATGGCGCCGGTGCTGAGCGGTACGGGTGACTACCCGACCGGCTTCTCCAAGTGCTCCGACGAAGGCGCAACCTGCTCGGTGAGCAAGGGCGGCGGCTGGGTGGCATTCGGTCGCAAGGGCAAGTGGACCGCACCGAAGTATGTCGGCGTCGGCAACAGCATCGCCTGCACCGTGGCCTCCTTCGGCAGCGACCCCGGTGGCTCGCCCAACAAGTGCGCCTACCAGAACTGAGTCGCTGAGCAGCACGTAGCACCCTGAACGGGAGCGTCCGGCAACGGACGCTCCCGTTTCCCGTTCACGGCCGCCTGCCCCAAGGTCGCCTTGCGGAGGCGACACCCGCCAACCACGCTGAACCGCATCGGGTCTCTCCCGCTTCCGGTACACCATCGTCATGGGCCTGGCAAAGTCTCCGCGCACGCACGCCTATGTGCGTCATCTATGCTCCCTGGGTGTGGCTGACGCCACGGTGATGCCAGACATCGTCGACGCCCTGCGCCAGATGGTGAACGCGGACTCCGGCAGCTTCTTCTGGGCCGGCGAGGATCACGACATCTCGGCCGTCTATGCACAAAAAGAGGAGGTGTATGCCAGCTACCCGGCCTACGCTGCCCTGCGGGCGAATGGCCACCTGAGGCGACTGCACGGTGACTTCAGCGACTGGATGCGGGGCGAGCGCCAGTTCCGCAACTCCGCCCACCTCGAACCGGCCTTTGCCGACAGCGCGTTCTACTGGGAGGTGATGAGGCCCTGTCGCTGCCGCCACGTCATCGTGTCGGTCGTCCATGACGGCCGGCGTGGCTGGGGCGCGGTGATGCTCACGCGTGGCCCCGGCCGCCCGGCCTTCAGCGATACGGAGCAGGCCCTGCTCGACAGCTTCCGCAGCCACCTGATGCATGCGCTGCGTCCGCCACAGCAGGTCGCCGGTGAATACGTGGACAGCGAGCAGGGTGCGGCGATGCTGGTGGACCGCCAGGGCCGCCTGCAGCAGTGCAGCCCGCTGGCGCAGCGCCTGCTGCGCTTCGCCCAGGACGACACGCTGCCCGCACGCGGGCCGGCCAGCCTGTTGCCCCTCCCGCTGCAGCCGCTGCTGGAACGCCTGCGACGCATCGGCAGTGGTGCGCCGGCCGCGGAAGCACGCATCGACATCAGCAACCGCTGGGGCCGCTTCGTGTGGCGTGGCTATCCCGTCATCGCGCCCGCCGATGGCGATGCAAGCCAGTTCATGCTGCACGTCCATCACCAGCAAGCGCGCCAGATCGTCGTGGCGCGCGGCGCCCACGAACTCGGGCTCAGCGCCCAGCAGCAGATCGTCGGCCTGCGCCTGGCCCACGGCATGACCCAGCGCGACATCGCCCGCAGCCTGAGCGTGAAGGAGAGCACCGTGATCGACCATGTGCGCCGCATCTACGAGCGGCTGGAAGTGCGTGACAGCGGCGCCCTGGCCAGCCGCCTGGCGGCCGCCGGCATGCAGGTGGGCGCGCTCTGAGACGGGCCTCGCGCGCAGCGTGCCCGCCGCGTCACCCATTAGCCGTATTGCATATTTTAAGACGATGTAGGAGAGAACCCACAGGCATTTCGGAGATCTTCAGGCGACCTCATGCCCCGGGCGGTGTTCAATGAACTGAAGGCCCGCTTCGATGAGCGCAGCAGGCCAACCGTTCGGAAGGAGCCGCTCATGGATAGCCTGCACCTCTTCGGCGAACGATCGCTGACCCTCGTCGCCGCCACGTTCGACAACCGCGATTCGGCACGCATGGCCGCCACCCTGGTACGCCAGCGCTGCCCGCTGGCAACCTGGCAGGTGGCCATCACCGGCCCCGGCGAACCGGCCTTGAGCCGCAAGCTGGAGCCGGAGGAAGCCGGCATCGCCCGCACCCTGCTGCGTACCCATGCCCTTCTCGGCCTGGTCGGCATGCTGGTCGGCCTGGCCGCCGGCATGTGGCTGGTGGCCTCGGGCTGGCCTGGGTCGCTGAGTGCGCCCCTGATCAGCACGCTGGTGATCGCCGCCTTCGGCATGCTCGCCGGCCTGATGCTCGGCGGCCTGCTGTCGCTGCGGCCGGACCACACCTTCGTCATCGACCGCGTGACGCACGCCAACCGCAGCGGCCGCTGGGCGGTGGTCATCCACCCGGAAGACACCGAGCAGACCCGCGCGAGCATGCGCACGTTGCGCATCGCCGGCGCCACGCCGATCCGTTCCTTCTGAAACGCGCCGCACCCACCACGGGGCTCTAGCCCTTGATCGACGAGAACCAAGGAGAACGCATCATGCAAATCTCGCAACTGCTGGGCAACATCAAATCCGCCATGGGCATCGCCGACCGCGACGACAGCGACCTGGATGCCGACATGAAGCGCGTGCTGGACGCACATGCCGATCTCGGCGCGAAGCCGCTGTCGCAACTGTCCGTGGAAGAGGCACGCACGCAGCCTTCGCTGGCCGACGCGGTGGACAAGATCCGCGCGCTGGACGCCGCCTTTGCCGTGCGTCCGCAACTGGAAGTCCGCGACTTCATGATCGCCGGCGCCAGCGGCTCCATCCCGGCGCGGCTGTACCAGCCGGCTGACGCGAAGGACGGCGCCGCACTGCCGGTCGTCGTCTATTTCCACGGCGGCGGTTTCGTGATCGCCGACCTCGAAACCTACGACGCGACGCCGCGGGCGATGGCCCATCTCGCCAACGCGATCGTCATTTCCGTCCACTACCGCCAGGCTCCGGAGCATCCGCTGCCTGCGGCGCACGACGACGCCTTCGCCGCTTGGCAGTGGGTGCTCGCTAATGCCACGCAACTGGGCGGCGATCCGGCCAACGTGGCGATCATGGGCGAGAGCGCCGGGGGCAACCTGGCCATCAACACCTCGATCCGCGCGCGCGATGCCGGCATCCAGATGCCGGTGCACCAGGTGCTGGTGTACCCCTTCGTGTCCACCGACATGGAGACGCCGTCCTACCATGAGCACCGCAACGCCAAGCCGCTCGACAAGGCCGGCATGCAGTGGTTTGCCGACAAGGTGGTGGCGGGCGAAGTGGGCAAGGACAGCCCCCTGCTGAATGTGGTGGATGCCGACCTGTCGCGCCTGCCCGCGGCCACGATCATCACCGCGCAGGTCGACCCCCTGCGCTCCGAAGGCGAGACGCTCGCGATCCGCCTGCAGGCCGAAAGCCCGCGCAGCGTACTGCGCAACTTCGACGGCGTGACCCACGAGTTCTTCGGCATGGGCGACGTGGTGAGCCGTGCCCGCGAAGCGCAGCAATTCGCGGCGGAACGCCTGAACGAAGCGTTCAAGCGCAATCTGCACTGACGGCGGCCAGCCTCGCGCTGGCTGTTGCAGGCAAGCCCGCGCCGCCCGGCTTCTGCCGGGGACGCGGGCTTCTTCACTTCAGTGGCATCACTGCAACAGGTTTGCCATGGACGCCAGCGCCGGCGTCTCCTTGATGCCCTGCACCACCATGTCCGCGACCGCCTCCGCCCCCGCCTGCTGGAAGTGCGTCGTGTCCGGGCTGGCGAGCGTACCGGTGGTCTGCGTGCGGTAGTACGGGTAGCGCGGGTCGGCCGGGTCCACCGCCAGCCAGTAGCCCTTCCAGTCGGCCGCATGCGCATTGGCGAAGACGATGGTCTTCGCCTCCAGGTCGATGAGCGGCACACCGCGGGCGTTCGCCGTGTCGCGGATGGTCTGGCTGTAGTCGCCGACGAAAGCGAAGCCGTTCGCGGCGTTCTGCCGCGTGACGTGGTTCGGCACCACCGGGCGCGTGTCGCTCCCCTGGTAGGCGGTGTTGCGATCTACGTTCCAGTAGCGTGTGGTCGGCGTCATCAGCAGGGGTGTCGCGCCGGCCATCCTCGCCAGCGTGACGTAGCGCTCCAGCGCGGTCTGGAACGACATGTCGGACGCACCCGCCGGGTGCTGGCGGTGGCCGCCGGCATCGTTCGGATAGCTGCACAGGTTGGCCACGTCGGCGGCCCCGCGCAGGGCCTTGCTGGCGTCGCAGTTCTGGTCGTTGTGGCCGTGGTTGATGATCACGTAGTCACCCGGCTTCATGAAGCGCGCCATCTGCCCATACCAGCCGCTGTTGTAGAAATCGCGCGATGCGCGGCCGGCGCGCGCGCCGTTGAGCACCTTCACCCTGCTGCCTGCCTTGAAGCGGCCTTCGAACACCTGGCCCCAGCCCATGCGCGGCAGGCGGCCCAGCTCGTAGGTGGCGGCGGTGGAATCCCCCACCACCAGCACCCGCACGCTGGCGTTGCGGATCTCCGCCAGCTCCCGCTGCGCGCGTGCGAAGTCGAGCGGCTCGTAGGCGCCGTTGCCCAGCAGGCCGACGATGGGCCGGAAGCTGATGTCGGTGAGCACGGCATGCGCCGACTCGCCGCTGTTGTTGTCGTAGTTGCGCGTGTGGTTGATGAGGTCCAGCACGGCGTCCACGCCGCGGCCATCCGCGTTCATCGGCGTGGATACCGGATCGAAGCCGGCGACCTCCGTCACGCCGGCCGCCGTCAGCGCGGCGGAGAAGCCGGCCCGCATCTCGGTGATGGCTGTCTGCAGCACGGCTGCGTCAACTGCAGGCGCCTTGCCGCTGTCCACCAGCTGCTGCGGGCCGATGTACTTCAGCGCCACGGCGATGTCCGAAGCAATCCGGTCGGTCAGCGGATTGACGTTGGCGACGTTGCTGCCTTCGCGCAATGTCACCACGTAGGCGGCCATGCAGGCCGCGCGGGGACGGTCGTTGTAGCGGCAGTTCGTGTTGCCGCCCGCAGGAATGCTGGAGACCAGCAGGGGCACGCGCAGGCCGTCGGCATTGACGGCGTAGCGCCCCGCGGCGTCGGTCGATGCCTGCCTGCGCACGCCCTGGCTGTCCACCACGGTGACCTGCGCCCCGGCCATCGCGGCGCCCTGCGCGACGACGCCACCCAGTGTGGTGTCCGCCGCGGCCTCACTGCCACCCCCACAGGCCGCCAGCGCGACCACCAGCGTCACGGCCTCGATCAGTCCGAAAAGGTACAGACCCTTCATGCGCATCTCCTCCTTGCTGTGTGCGCGGGCCTGCGGATGCAAACGGCATGCAGCATCGGGACAGCCGCGCGGGGCGTCACACGATGAACCAGTGCCGGAGCGATGTCCTGATGGGGATTGCTATTCGCCGGCGTGGGCGGGCGGTCATCACCGTTGCGACACGGCGATGCGATGCGGACGACGGCGCCCGGGGCTCAGACCGCCCTGCGCGGCTCCAGCGCCATGCGCACCGCGAGGGCACCCAGCACGCCGCCCATCACGTAGCGTTGCGTGGCCAGCCAGCGTGGTCGCTGCGTGAACCATGCGGCCAGCCGTGCGGCACCGAGTACCACCAGCATGTTCACGCCGAAGCTCAGGACGATCTGCGTGCAGCCGAGCACGATGCTCTGCGCGAACACCGGGCCGTGCGCGGGCGACACGAACTGCGGGAAGATCGACAGGTAGAACACTGCGATCTTCGGGTTCAGCAGATTGGTGAGGAAGCCCATCGCGAACAGGCGGCGCGTCGAATCGTGCGGCAGTTCGCGGGTCTCGAAGGGCGAGCGCGCACCGGGCTTCAGCGCCTGCCAGGCCAGCCACATCAGGTAGGCCGCGCCGGCCCAGCGCAGCACTTCGTAGGCGAAGGGGACGGCGAGGAACAGCGCCGTCATGCCCAGCGTGGCCGACAGCATGTGCACGATGAAGCCGGCTACCACGCCGAGCAGCGAGATGAAGCCCGCACGCCGCCCCTGGCACAGGGAACGCGACAGCAGGTACAGCATGTTCGGTCCCGGCGTCAGCGCGATCAGCAGCGCAGCGCCAGCGAACAGCAGCAGGTCGGCGAGGGGCACCATGCGTCTACACCGGCGGCGCGTTGTCCGCCGCCACAGGGTCCACCGGCTTGCGGCGCAACTTGTGCGACAGGTCGTCGAGGTAGGTGAACACCACCGGCACGACGATCAGCGTCAGCAGCGTGGAGGTGATGACGCCGCCGATGATGGCGTGGGCCATCGGCGCGCGCTGCTCCGAGCCTTCGCCGACGGCCAGCGCGATCGGCAGCATGCCGAAGACCATCGCGAAGGTCGTCATCAGGATGGGGCGCAAGCGCACCCGTCCGGCCTCGATGATGGCCTCGCTACGGCGCTTTCCCTCGTGGCGTGCCTGGTTCACGAAGTCGATCAGCAGGATCGCGTTCTTGGTCACCAGGCCCATCAGCATGATGACGCCGATGATGGAGAAGATGTTCAGCGTGCTGCCCGACAGCAGCAGCGCCAGCATCACGCCGATCAGCGACAGCGGCAGCGAGCTCATGATGCCGAAGGGCTGGATGAAGCTGCCGAACTGGCTGGCCAGCACCATGTAGATGAACAGGATGGCGAGCAGCAGCGCGGACAGTGCGAAGCCGGCGGACTCCTCCATGTCGCGCGACGAACCCTGTACGTCGAAGCGGTAGCCCGGCGGCAGTTTCACGCTGTCGGTGATCTGCTTGATCTCCGCGCTCACCTCGCCGAGCGGACGGCCGTCGAGGTTGGCGGTGATGGCGATCTCGCGCTGCAGCGAGCGGCGGTTGATCTGCGCCGGCGTCGTCGTTTCGGTGACGTAGGCGACCTGCGACAAGGGGATCATCACCGGGCGTCCCGTGCTGTCGATCTGCGAGCTGGCCAGCGGGATCTCGGCAAGGTGACCGATGGAGCTGCGCTCGTCGCGCGGCAGACGCACCTTCACGTCGTAGGTCTCGCCGTCGGGGGCCAGCCAGCTGGTGGCGGCCTCGCCGGCGATCAGCGGACGCAGCGCGGCGCCGACACTGTTCAGCGACAGGCCGACCTGGCTGGCGAGCTCGCGGTTGAGCGACACGTCCAGCGTCGGGCGGGAGGCGGCGAGGCTGGTGTCGAGTTCCACCACGCCGCGGATCTTCGCCATGCGCGAGGTGACTTCGTCCGAGATGCGCTTCAGCTCGCGGAAGTCGCCACCCTGGATCGACAGGTAGATCGGCTTCTGGTCGCCGCCCGGGCCTTCGGCGACGAGGATGCTCTTGAGGCGCACGCCGGCGATGCGCTGGATGCGCTCGCGCACCAGTGGCGTCAGCACGGCCAGGCTGCGCTCGCGGTCGGCGCGTGGCTTGAAGCGCACTTCGATGTTGGCGGCGTTCTTGCCCATCGCGCCGCCGACGTTGACGCTGGCATAGGTCTCGATGACTTCCGGGAACTCACGCAGCGCGGATTCCACCTGGCGTGCCTTCGCTTCGGTGTACTCCAGCGAGGCGCCGTCCGGTGCGTCGATGCGCACCTGCAGGCGGGACAGGTCGGGCGTCGGCACGAACTCCGCACCCACCACGCCGACCAGCGCGAAGGCACCGACCAGCGAACCCAACGCCACCGCCAGCACGGTCTTGCGATGCCCGAGGCTCCAGGCGATGAGATGACCGTAGCGGTCGGCCAGCCATTCCAGGAAGGCCTCGAAGCGGTTCAGCACCCGGCCGAGGATGCCGCGCCGGGTATGGCTGTGCGCGTCCGGGTCCGGCCACACGGAGGACATCATCGGGTCCAGCGTGAAGCTGACGAACATCGAGATCATCACCGCCGCGACGACGGTGATGCCGAAGGCGAAGAAGAAGCGCCCGATGATGCCGCCCATGAAGCCCACCGGCAGGAACACCGCGACGATGGACAGCGTGGTGGCCAGCACCGCGAGGCCGATCTCGCGGGTGCCGTCCATGGCCGAGTCGTAGGCGTTTTTGCCCATCGCGGCGTGGCGCACGATGTTCTCGCGCACCACGATGGCGTCGTCGATCAGCAGGCCCACGCACAATGACAGCGCCATCAGCGTCATCACGTTCAGCGTGAAGCCGAACAGGTAGATCATGAAGAAGCTGCCCAGCAGCGCCACCGGCAGCGTCAGGCCGGTGATCACCGTGCTGCGCCAGGAGCCGAGGAACAGGAAGACGATGATGATGGTGAGCAGCGCGCCTTCCAGCAGGTTGTCGCGCACGCCGGACAGCGAGTTGCGCACGCCTTCCGAACTATCGTTCAGCACGGCCAGCTTGATGCCTTCCGGTTCCAGCTCGCGCGCCAGCTCGGCGGTGCGCTTGCGCACCAGGTCGGCCACCGCGATGGTGTTGCCGCCCTGCACCTTCACGATGTCCAGGGTCAGCGCGGTCTTGCCGTTGATCATCGAGGCCGACTCACGCTCCGCCTCGCCGTCGATCACCTGCGCAACCTGACCGAGGGTGATGGTGGTATCGCCACGCTTGCCGACCACCAGGCGCTCGAAATCCTTCGGCGTGCCGAGGCGGCCCTTCAACTGCACCTGGTATTCCTCGGCGCGCACCACGATGCTGCCGGCGGGCAACTCCTGGTTTTCCGCGCGCAAGGTATTGACGATCTGGTCTGCCCCCACGCCGGCGCTGCGCATCGCGGCCGGGTTCAGCAGGATCTGTATCTCGCGCTTGGCACCGCCGATGACGTTCACCTGGCCGATGCCGGTCAGCGTCTGGTACTGCTTGCGCACGAACTGCTCGGCCCGCGTGGTGAGCGCGCGAAGGTCCAGCGTGTCGGAGGTGAGCGACACGGTGACGATGGGACGGTCATCCGGGCTGAAGCGGCTGATCGTCGGCTCTTCGATCTCGCGACGGAAGGTGGCGCGCACCGCGGCGACCTTCTCGCGCACGTCCTGCACCGCGGACTCCGGGTCCACCGTCAGCTCGAACTCGGCGATCACCACCGAGCTGCCCTGGTAGGAATGCGAGAAGAGGTTCTTCATCCCGTTGATGGATGACAGGCCCTCCTCGATGCGCCGCGACACGTCGGTCTCCACCACCTCGGACGAAGCGCCCGGGTAGGCGGTGACCACCACGACGATCGGAAACTTCACATCGGGAAACTCCTCGACCGCGAGGCGGTTGTAGGAGAACAGGCCCAGCACGAGCAGGGCCAGCATCATCATCGATGCGAAGACGGGGTTGTTGATGCTGACGCGGGTGAACCACATGGCGGCGGCTCCCGGTCAGGGCATCAGCTTGATGGTCTGGCCGGCGCTCACGCCGCCGACGCTGGCCAGCACGACGCGGTCGCCCGCCGCCACGCCGCCACGCACCTCCACCTGGCCACCGGACTCGTCCTCCAGCCCGAGCTGTACCTCGCGCCGCTCCAGCTTGCTGCCGACCACGGCCAGCACGTAGGCGCGCCCGCCTTCCTCGCGGATGGCCTGCAGCGGCAGGCTGAGGCCCTTGCGCGATTCCGCCAGCGCCAGCCGCCCTTGCGCCACCATGCCGCCTTTGAGGACTTCCTGCGGGTTGGGCACGCGTACGTACAGCGGGATCATGCGCGAGGCTTCGTCAGCCACCGGCGAGATGCGTTCCACCTGGCCGGCGAAGCTGTCGTCGATGCCATCGACATTCAGGGTGACGTTGAGGCCCGGGCGCACCGAACCGACCTCGGTGACCGGCATCTTGGCCTCGAACTCCAGCACGGACAGGTCGACCACCGAGAACATCGGCGCATTGACGCCCACGTGCTGGCCCGGATCGACCTTGCGCTCCGACACCACGCCGGCGAACGGCGAGCGGACGACCGCCTTGCCCTGGGCCTGTTGCAGCAGCGAGAGCTGGGCCTCGCGTGCGCGCAGGCTCTGGCGGGCCGCGTCCAGGTTGCTGCGGCTGGTGTCCAGGCCGCTTTCGGAAATGTAGTTGCGCGCCAGCAACTGCTCGTTGCGGCGGTGCGTGCTTTCGGCGAGGTCCACCTGCGCGCGTGCGTTGGCGAGATTGGCCCGCCCTTCGGCAGCGCGGCTCTCCAGGTCGCGTGTGTCCATGCGCGCCAGCACCTGGCCCTTCGTCACTTTCTGGCCGGCACGCACCAGCACTTCCTGGATGCGGCCCTCGACTTCGGCGGTAAGCTGGCTCTGCTGCACCGGTTTGAGCAGGCCGGTGAGCGGCACGCTGCTGGACAGCGGCTTGTCGCTGACGGTGGCGAGATCCACCGCGGCGATCTCCGGGACGACCTGGGCGGGAGCGGCCTCCGGTGCAGGCCCCGGGCGCCCGCGCACAACCAGCATGACGACAACGACGAGGACCAGCAGCACGGCCAGCACGATCCACAACTTGCGCGACAGCAATCGCTTCATGGGGGGTTATCCGGTCATTGGGTGGCCCTTGCGGTTGCGGGCCATCGGTTCGGGAAGTCTGTGTGAACGGGCGGCGTACTCGGCAGCGCTCAGCGGGCCGAGGGCGTCGCGGCACGGTCGGCCGCCGCTTTCTTCTCGGCCGCCTTGCGGGCGGCGCGGGCCTCGTTGTCAGCCTTGCGCTTGGCTGCCTCCGCCTTGCGGCGATCGTAGTCGGCCGCGCTTTCGCGAGCGGCGGCGGCACGTTCGGCCGCGGCCTTTTCCTGCGCTGCGCGTTCGGCCTGGCGCTGGGCTTCGCGCTGCTTCTGCTCCGCGGCGGACGGTAAGGGAGCGACGGTGGGTTCGGCCTGGCGAGGGGCTGCCGGTGGCGGCAACGGCGCTGCGCTGGGCAGGGGTACGCGGGGGGTGTCGGTGATGGGCGCACTGGCAGGCGCGCTCATTTCCGCGCGACGGCGCTCCAGCTCGCGATCGCGCTCGGCCACTTCCGCCTGGCGCGCCGCGGTCTCGATGCTGGCGGCTTCGGCGGTCAGCTTGCGGGCCTCCTCCACCACTTCGAGGTAGCGGTCACGGGCCTTCTCGCGACAGCGGTTCACCAGGAAACGCGACTGGCATTCGTACTCTTCGCGGGTACGTGCCTGCAGGGCGGCCTCCTGCATGCCGGAGGCCTGGCGGCGCATGGCGGTGGCGCGCTGGTACTCGGCCTCCATGCCCTTGGGCGTGGCGAGCGGCTCGCTGCCCTGTGCAAGACAGGTACCCAGTTGCAGCAGCAGTGCTGCGCGGAGAAGAGCGTGGAGCGGGACTCGAATCGGACTTCGTTTCATCGACTTGTCTACAATGCGGGGCGCGTGACCGCGCCTGCGCGCGGAGGCAGGTATTGTCCCCGGTTTTGGGGTGGGACCGCCATCCTGCCGTGGCGGATATTCCTGTCGGCGCTGTCCTACCTCACTGTCTTACGTCACTGTCCTGCCCACCTTGCCCTGGCGCTGTTACAAGCCGCCGCTCCCAGCCGCCCACTTTCCCTGCCTGCTTCAGGCCTCGCCATCGTGATCCAGTTCCGTCAGCTCAGCCTGTCCCGCGGCGTACGCCGCCTCATCGAAGACCTCAGCCTGCAGATCCACCCCGGCATGCGGGTCGGTGTCGTCGGGGCCAACGGCAGCGGCAAGTCCAGCCTGTTCGCCCTGCTGCGCGGCGAGCTGCACCAGGACGCCGGCGACCTGGAGATGCCCGCCGCCTGGACCATCGCCCACGTGGCGCAGGAAACGCCGGCCCTGCAGACCTCCGCGCTGGACTACGCGATCGACGGAGACGCCGAGCTGCGCCGCGTGCAGCGCGCGCTGGCCGACGCTGAGACCGCGCACGACGGTGAGCACGGAGGACTGAGAGTCGCGGAGCTGCACACCCGCCTGCAGGACATCGACGGTTATTCGGCGCAGGCCCGCGCCAGCACGCTGCTGCACGGCCTGGGCTTCGCCGAGGCAGACCTGCGCCGCGCGGTGTCCGAGTTCTCCGGCGGCTGGCGCATGCGCCTGAACCTCGCGCAGGCGCTGATGTGCCGCAGCGACCTGCTGCTGCTCGACGAGCCGACCAACCACCTCGACCTCGACGCGGTGGTGTGGCTGGAAAAGTGGCTGTCCGGTTATCGCGGCACCTTGCTGCTGATCTCCCACGACCGCGACTTCCTGGACGGCGTGGCGACGCACATCGCACACCTGGAGAACAACCGCCTCAACTTCTACAGCGGCAACTACTCCGGCTTCGAGGACCAGCATGCGGCGCAACTGGCGCAGCAGCAGGCGATGTTCGAGCGCCAGCAACGCGAGGTGGCCCACCTGCAGAAGTACATCGACCGCTTCCGCGCCCAGGCCACCAAGGCCCGCCAGGCGCAGAGCCGCATCAAGGCGCTGGACCGCATGGAGCGCATTGCCGCCGCCCACGTCGACACGCCGTTCAGCTTCACCTTCGCCGAGCCGGACCGCGCGCCCGACCCCTTGCTGACGCTGGACGACGTGGCGCTGGGCTATGGCGAGCGGCGCATCGTGCAGGGCCTGACGCTGACCGTCCGCCCCGGCGCGCGCATCGGCCTGCTGGGCCCCAACGGCGCCGGTAAGTCCACACTCATCCGTCATCTGGCCGGCGAGATCGGCGCGCAGGGCGGCACCTCGCTGGTCGGCAAGGGCGTGGCCATCGGCTACTTCGCCCAGCACCAGCTCGAACAGCTGCGCCCGGACGAGAGCCCGCTGCAGCACCTGGTCCGGCAGGAGCCGCAGACCCGCGAGCAGGACCTGCGCGACTACCTGGGCGGCTTCGACTTCCGCGGCGCCATGGCCGACGCGAACATCGCCCCGTTCTCCGGCGGCGAGAAGTCACGCCTCGCCCTGGCCCTGCTGATCCGCCGCCGTCCCAACCTGTTGCTGCTCGACGAACCGACCAACCACCTCGACCTGGAAATGCGCCACGCGCTGACGCTGGCGCTGTCGGAATACGAGGGCAGCCTGGTGCTGGTGAGCCACGACCGCGCGCTGCTGCGCACCGTCTGCAACGACTTCCTGCTGGTCGCCGACGGCCGCGCGCAGGCCTTCGACGGCGACGTGGACGACTACCTGCAATGGCTGGACGCCCGCCGCAGCCAGGAACAGGCGGCGCTGCAGAACACCGACGCCGCACAGGACAAGGCCGCCCGCATCGCCGCGCGCGAGAACGCCGCCGCCGAACGCCAGCAGAAACTGCAACGCCGTCGCCCGCTGTTGAAGGAAGTGGAGCAGCTCGACCGGAAACTCGCGGCCTGGCAGGCCGAGAAAAAGACGCTGGACGAGCGCCTCGCCGACCCGGCGCTGTACGCCGGCAAGGACAGCGGCGAAGTGCAGTCCCTGCTGAAGCGTCAGGGCGAACTGGCCAATGGCATCGACGAGGCGGAGATGCGCTGGCTGGAGATTCAGACCGAGCTGGAAGA
Organism: Uliginosibacterium sp. H1; assembly: GCF_036017065.1. Lineage (NCBI taxonomy): Bacteria > Pseudomonadati > Pseudomonadota > Betaproteobacteria > Rhodocyclales > Zoogloeaceae > Uliginosibacterium > Uliginosibacterium sp. H1. The sequence continues at coordinate 1,185,670 of NZ_JAYXHR010000002.1, read as the reverse complement.
AATCGGCGAGGTCTAGAGGGGTCTGCAGGCAGCGGGGCTGGCGTTGTTGCGCCTCCTTGCCGTACCAACCGTACTGTCTTCGTCGGCGCGCCTAGCCAGCCCCGCAGCCTGCAGACCCTCGACGCCGTGCCTTCTCGTGCCTTGCAAAGCGAAACATGGGCGATAGTGGGCGTAGGTTGGGTTGAGCGCAGCGACTTGTGCTGAGCTTGCCGAAGCAAGCCCAACACGATCACCTTCAGTCGTCGCTACAGCCCCACCAGCTTGTCGCAGGCCCGCGCCAGCGTGTCCTCGTTCTTGGCAAAGCAGAAGCGCAAGACTTTGTGCTGCCCCTGTACCGGATCGGTATAGAAAGCCGACACCGGAATGCTCGCCACGCCGATCTCCTGCGTCCAGCGGCGCGCCAGCGTGGCGTCGTCCTCGTCGCTGATCGCCGCGTAGCTGGCGAGCTGGAAGTAGGTGCCGCGACAGGGCAGCAACTGCAGGCGGGACGACGCCAGCGCGTCGCGGAAGAAGTCGCGCTTGCGCTGGTAGAAGTCCGCCAGCTCCAGGTAGCCGGACGCGTCCTGCATCCAGTCGGCCAGCGCCAGCTGCATCGGCGTGTTCACCGTGAATACGGTGAACTGGTGGGCCTTGCGGAACTCCGCCATCAGCTCACGTGGCGCGGCCACGTGGCCGACCTTCCAGCCGGTGGCGTGCACCGTCTTGCCGAAGGAGCTGCACACGAAGCTGCGTGACGCCAGTTCCGGGTGACGCGCACAGCTCTCGTGGCGCGCGCCGTCATACACCATGTGCTCGTACACCTCGTCGCTGACAATGGCGATGCGTGTGCCGCGCACGACGTCGGCCAGCTGCGCCATGTCGTCCGCCGTCCACACGCTGCCGCTGGGGTTGTGCGGCGTGTTCAGCATGATGAGCCGCGTGCGCGGCGTCACCAGCGCACGCACCGCGGCCCAGTCCGGCCGGTAGTCCGGGTACTGCAGCGTGGCGACCACCGTCTTGCCGCCGTTCAGCTCGATGGCCGGGATGTAGCTGTCGTACACCGGCTGGAACACGATCACCTCGTCGCCCGGCCGCACCATGCAGGCCACGGCCGTGTACAGCGCCTGGGTGCCACCGGCGGTGACGGTGATCTCGTGCTCCGGGTCGTAGGCCGTGCCGTACAGCGCCGCCATCTTCGCGGCGAGGGCCTCGCGCAACGGCAGGACCCCGGCCATCGGTGGATACTGGTTGGCACCGGCACGCATATGGTGCGCCACCCGCTCCACCAGCGAGGCCGGCGGCGAGAAGTCCGGGAAGCCTTGCGACAGGTTGATCGCGCCATGTTCGGCGGCCAGCCGCGACATCACGGTGAAGATGGTGGTGCCGACGTCCGGCAGGCGGGATTCGATGGCAGCAGGAAAGTGAGGCATGGTCGCGGCAGGGCAGGGCAATGCGCCCATTGTCGCGCAGCCCGCGGCGGTGCGCAGGGGCCGGCCCGGGCCTGGCGCACCGGCTCCCGACCGATGATCCGCCAGAGAGTTGATGTCCGACAAGGTGCGAGCCCGGGATCGTCGGCCAGACTCGGGTGTCGTAGTCGTAGTCATCATCGCCCCACACCCACAAGGAGAAATGCCATGTCTTCCATCCGCAAGCTGATGATTGCCGCCGTGTGCGCCAGTGCCGCCGCACCGCTGTGGGCCCAGCAATGCAACCTGACCGTCGAGAGCAACGACGCCATGCAGTTCAACACCAAGGCCATCACCGTGCCGAAGGCCTGCAAGCAGTTCACCGTGGAGCTGGTGCATACCGGCAAGCTGCCGCGCAACGCCATGGGCCACAACTGGGTGCTGACGAAGACCGCCGACGTGCAGGCGGTGGCCAGTGACGGCATGTCTGCCGGCGTCGACAAGGGCTTTCTCAAGCCGGGCGACGCCCGCGTGATTGCCACCACCAAACTGATCGGCGGCGGCGAACGCGACAAGGTAGCGGTGGATGTCGCGAAGCTGAAGGCCGGCGAGGCCTACACCTTCTTCTGCTCCTTCCCGGGCCACAGCAGCATCATGAAGGGCACCCTGAGCCTGGGCTCCTGAGCGGTTCGGCCCCTTTTCTCATCACGTGTAGCCCCCGGCCGGCCCGCTCCGGGCCGCCGCCTGATCGGCGCCCGCCGGGACGGGGCCGGCCCCGTCCGCCGGAGGTAGGCGGCGGGGCCGGGGCTTGCAGTAAAATGGCGGACTGCACCCGGCCGCCAGACGTATTTCGCCAAAGTACCTCTCCATACAGGCCGGCGCGGCAGCAACAGGATTGCTGCCGTACTACCCAGCCTTGGAGTCATCGTCATGCCGCAATATCGCTCACGCACTACCACCCACGGCCGCAACATGGCCGGCGCCCGCGCGCTCTGGCGCGCCACCGGCATGAAGGACGGCGACTTCGAGAAGCCGATCATCGCGGTGGTGAACAGCTTCACCCAGTTCGTGCCCGGCCATGTGCACCTGAAGGACCTGGGCCAGATGGTGGCGCGCGAGATCGAAGCCGCCGGTGGCGTCGCCAAGGAATTCAACACGATCGCCGTCGATGACGGCATCGCCATGGGCCACGGCGGCATGCTCTACAGCCTGCCCTCGCGCGAGCTGATCGCCGACAGCGTGGAGTACATGGTCAACGCGCACTGCGCCGACGCCATGGTGTGCATCTCCAACTGCGACAAGATCACCCCGGGCATGCTGATGGCCGCGCTGCGCATCAACATCCCGGTGGTCTTCGTGTCTGGCGGCCCGATGGAGGCCGGCAAGGTCATCGCCAAGACGCCGGGCGCCGAGAAGGTCATCAAGCTGGACCTGGTGGACGCCATGGTGAAGGCCGCCGACAAGTCGGTGAGCGACGCCGACGTGGCCGAGATCGAACGCTCCGCCTGCCCGACCTGTGGTTCCTGCTCCGGCATGTTCACCGCCAACTCGATGAACTGCCTGACCGAGGCACTGGGCCTGTCCCTGCCCGGCAACGGCACCATCGTCGCCACCCACGCCGACCGGAAGCAGCTGTTCCTGCGTGCCGGCCGTCTGGTGGTGGACCTGGCCAAACGTTATTACGAGCAGGACGACGCCAGCGTACTGCCGCGCAACATCGCCACCTTCAAGGCCTTCGAGAACGCGATGGCGCTGGACGTCGCCATGGGCGGCTCCACCAACACCGTGCTGCACCTGCTGGCCGCCGCGCGCGAGGCCGGCGTCGACTTCACGATGGCCGACATCGACCGCGTGTCGCGCAAGGTGCCCTGCCTGTGCAAGGTGGCGCCGATGACCGACAAGTTCCACATCGAGGACGTGCACCGCGCCGGCGGCGTGATGGGCATCCTCGGCGAACTGGCCCGCGCCGGCCTGCTGCATACCGACACCCACACCGTGCACAGCCACACCATGAAGGGTGCGCTGGAGCAGTGGGACGTGATCCACGCGCACGACAACGCGGTGTTCGACTTCTACCGCGCCAGCCCCGGCGGCGTGCCGACCCAAGTGGCCTTCAGCCAGGACCGTCGCTACACCGAGCTGGACCTGGACCGCAGCAAGGGCTGCATCCGCGACAAGGAAAATGCCTACTCGCAGGACGGCGGGCTGGCCGTGCTCTACGGCAACATCGCGCGCAACGGTTGCATCGTGAAGACCGCCGGCGTCGATGAATCGATCTGGAAGTTCACCGGGAAGGCCCGCGTGTTCGAGAGCCAGGACGATGCCGTGGAAGGCATCCTCAACGAGACGGTGCAGGCCGGTGACGTGGTGGTGATCCGCTACGAAGGCCCCAAGGGCGGCCCCGGCATGCAGGAGATGCTGTACCCGACGAGCTACCTGAAGTCGCGCGGCCTGGGCAAGCAGTGCGCCCTGCTCACCGACGGCCGCTTCTCCGGCGGCACCTCCGGCCTGTCCATCGGCCATGCCTCGCCGGAAGCCGCGATGGGCGGCGAGATCGGCCTGGTGGAAGACGGCGACGCCATCGAGATCGACATCCCAAACCGAACCATCCACCTCGCTATCAGCGACGAGGAGATGGCCCATCGCCGCGCCAAGATGGATGCGCGCGGCCCGCAGGCCTGGAAGCCGGTCAAGCGCGAACGGTACGTGTCGGCCGCGCTGCAGGCCTATGCCCTGCTGACCACCAGCGCCGACACCGGCGCGGTGCGCGACGTGACGCAGGTTCCACATCGTTGAGCAGGCCGGCCACGCCGCTGGCGTGCGGTGGCGTCATGAAGGAAGCGGGCTGCGGCCCGCTTTTTTTGTGTCCGTCGACAGCGCAACGAGGGAAAACCCGCAGCAGGATCAAACATCCACGATTCTGAAACCTGCCGCGGCGCACAAAGTAATAGCATCCACCCGTCGTTTCCTGCATCGTGAGGAAACGCGCCGTGCCCTCATACGAAAAAGGTGGATGTCATGCAGACCTTCTATCTCTCCCCCGCCCGCCAGAACGTGGGCCTGACCTCGGTGGCGCTCGGCGTCGTGCGCGCGTTCCAGCGCCAGGGCCTGCGCGTGGGCTTCGCCAAGCCGGTCGCCCAGGACGAGGAAGCCCTCGACCGCTCGCTGCATTTCGCGCGCTCCATCTTCAACCTGCAGGTGCGTGACGCGCTGCCGATGGCCAGCGTCGCCGACCGCGTGTCCGGCGGCGGGCATGACGAGCTGATGGAAGAGATCGTCAGCTTGTGCATGCAGGCCTCCGAAGGCGCCGACGTGCTGATCGTCGAGGGCCTGCACACCGACCCCGGCTTTCCGCCGACCGCCCGCCTGAACATCGACATCGCCCGCAGCCTGCAGGCCGAGGTGATCCTCGTCGGCACCGCCAAGGCGCCGGATGCCTTCACCGAACTGAAACAGACCGCCAGCCGCTTCGAGAACGCAGGCCTGCACGTGGCCGGCGTCATCGTGAACCACGTCGCCACCGACTTCGACGAACCCACGCTCAAGGCCGGGCTCGGCAAGCTGGCGCTATGGGGCGCCATCCGCCATGACCCGTCCCTGCTGGCCCCGCGTACGCTGGACGTCGCCCGTCACCTGGACGCCGACATCGTCGTCGAAGGCGAGATGGCCACCCGCCGCGTGCTGGAAACCGTGGTGGCCGGCCGCTCCGCGCCGGAAGTGATCGAACGTCTCAAGCCCGGCGCGCTGATCGTCAGCTCCGGCGACCGTGACGACATCATGATCGCCACCGCGCTGGCCGCCTCGCGCGGCATCCAGCTCGCCGGCCTGCTGCTGACCCATTCCAGCGACATGGATCCGCGCGTGTTCGAGCTCGGCTCCCAGGCCTTCCACAGCGGCTTGCCGATCCTGCGCACCGACACCGACAGCTTCGGCACCGCCAGCCTGATTTCGCGCGTGCCCACGCAAGTGGCCGCCGACGACATGCAGCGCATGGAAGACGTGCTCGACACCGTGGCCGAACAACTGGACGCCTCGGCGCTCACCAGCGGCGTGCAGATGCCCACCTCGACCCGCATGTCGCCGCCGGCGTTCCGCTACCAGCTGATCCAGAAGGCGCGCGCCGCCGGCAAGCGCATCGTGCTGCCGGAAGGCGACGAGCCGCGCACCGTGAAGGCCGCCGTCATCTGTACGGAAAAAGGCATCGCCCGCTGCGTGCTGCTGGGCAAGCGCGACGCAATCGAAGCCGTGGCCGCCGCACAGGGCGTCACCCTGCCCGCCGGCCTGGAGATCCTGGACCCGGACGAGACGCGCGAGAAGTACGTCGAGCCGATGGTCGAGCTGCGCAAGAGCAAGGGCCTGCAACCCGGCCAGGCGCGCGAGCAACTGCAGGACACCGTCGTGCTGGGCACCATGATGCTGGCGCAGGACGACGTGGACGGCCTGGTGTCCGGCGCGGTGCACACCACCGCCAACACCGTGCGCCCGGCCCTGCAGCTCATCAAGACCGCGCCCGGCTCCAACATCGTGTCCTCGGTGTTCTTCATGCTGATGCCGGACCAGGTGCTGGTGTATGGCGACTGCGCGATCAACCCGGACCCGAATGCCGACCAGCTGGCCGACATCGCGGTGCAGAGCGCGGAATCCGCGCTGGCCTTCGGCGTCGAGCCGAAGGTGGCGATGATCAGCTACAGCACCGGTAGCTCCGGCACCGGTGCCGAAGTCGAGAAGGTGCGCGAAGCCACCCGCCTGGCGCAGGAACGTCGCCCGGGCCTGCTGATCGACGGCCCGCTGCAGTACGACGCCGCCTCCGTCGCCGACGTGGGCCGCCAGAAGGCACCGAACAGCCCGGTCGCCGGCCAGGCCACGGTGTTCGTGTTCCCCGACCTCAACACCGGCAACACCACCTACAAGGCGGTGCAGCGCAGTGCCAACGTGGTGAGCGTCGGCCCGATGCTGCAGGGCCTGCGCAAGCCGGTGAACGACCTGTCGCGCGGCGCGCTGGTGGATGACATCGTGTTCACCATCGCCCTGACCGCCATCCAGGCACAGGCCATGGCCGACCAGAAGAAGGGCTGAACATCATTGCCACACAAGACAAAGGCGACCCGCGGGTCGCCTTTGTTTTTGCAGCGCTGCACCGCGATGCTCAGCCGGAGTTGCGCAGGCCCGCCGCCACGCCGTTGATCGACAGGTGCACGCCGCGCTGCACCTTGTCGTCCTGCGCGCCGTCGCGGTGACGGTGCAGCAGCTCGACCTGCACGTGATTGAGCGGATCGAGGTAGGGGAAGCGGTTGATGATCGAGCGCTTCAGCAGCGGGTTGCCATCCAGCAGTTCCTTCTGGCCGGTGATGTCCAGCAGGGCCTTGATGGTGGCTTCGTGCTCGGCCTTGATGCGCGGGAAGATGGCGTCGCGCAGCGCGGCGTCCTTCACCAGCATGGCGTAGCGCGAGGCGATGGCGATGTCGCTCTTGGCCAGCACCATGTCCATGTTCGACAGCAGGGTGCTGAAGAAGGACCACTCCTTGTGCATGTCCTGCAGCTTGGCCATACCGGCGTCGCCATGCTTCGCCAGGTAGGCGTTGATCGCCGAGCCGAAGCCGAACCAGCCCGGCAGCATCAGGCGGCACTGCGCCCACGAGAACACCCAGGGAATCGCGCGCAGGTCTTCGATGGCGGTGGTCTTCTTGCGCGAGGCCGGACGCGAACCGATGTTCAGGTTGGCGATCTCGGAAATGACAGTGGACTCCCAGAAGTATTTCTCGAAACCGTCGGTCTCGTAGACCATGCCGCGGTAGGCCTTGAAGGCCGCGTCCGACAGCTCGTCCATAATCGCCAGGTACTCGGGGCGCGGTGCCGCTTCCGGATGCGCCAGCAGGGTGGCCTCCAGCGTGGCGGCGGCCAGCACTTCCAGGTTGCGGCGGCCGACCTCCGGGTTGGAGTACTTGGACGAGATGACCTCGCCCTGCTCGGTGAGGCGGATCTGCCCCTGCACCGCGCCACCCGGCTGCGCCAGGATGGCGGTGTAGCTCGGGCCGCCACCGCGGCCGACGGAGCCGCCACGACCATGGAACAGGCGCAGCTTGACGCCGTGCTTGCGGAATACCTCGACCAGTTCGATCTCGGCCTTGTACAGCTCCCAGCCGGAGGTCAGGAAGCCGCCGTCCTTGTTGGAGTCGGAGTAACCGAGCATGCACTCCTGCGAGTCGCCGCGCGAACTCACCAGTTCGCGATACAGCGGGATCGACAGCAGGCGGTGCATGATGCCGGCGGCATTCTGCAGGTCACCGATGGTCTCGAACAGCGGGATGATGTTCACCGCCAGCTTCTTGTCGTGCGGGCGCAGCAGGCCGACTTCCTTCAGCAGCACCGCCAGCTCCAGCATGTCCGACACACCATCGGTCTTGGAGATGATGGCGTTGGGTACGCAGGCGGCGCCGTAGGCTTTGTGCGCTTCGGCGATGGAGCGGAAGATCGCCATCTCGCCTTCGCTCTCGGCGGAATACTGCAGGTAGGACGAGGACAGCGGACGCGAGGTGGCCAGCTCTTCGGTCAGCAACGCGATGCGGCCTTCCTCGTCGCGTTCCAGGTACCGGGTGCCGGGGCGTGCCAGCTCCAGCAGCTCGGCGACGGTGCGCTCGTGCACATCGGAGTTCTGGCGCACGTCGATGGCGGCCAGGTGGAAGCCGAACACGCGGGCGGCGCGGCGCAGGCGACGCAGGCGGCCGCGGGCGATATCCGGCGAGCAGTGGTCGCACAGCGAACGGTGGATCACGTCGAGGTCGGCGATGAATTCGTCGGCACTGCCATAAGGCTCGCCGACGCCCCAGGTGACGTGGCCGGTGACTTCGCCCAGCAGTGCTGCAGCGGTCGCGAACAGGCGGGCGTGGATGCCACGCAAGGCCGCGCGATACGGTTCGTCGTCACCGTGGCGGGTGACTTCCGGGGACCTTGCGGCCAGTTCCTTCAGTTCGTCGGAGACCTGTACCAGCATGTTGGACAGCGACATGCCGGAAGACAGGGTGTGCACTTCGTCCAGGTAGTGGTCGAAGGCCACTTCGGCCTGCATGCGCAGCGCCTTCTTCAGCACGTCGGCGGTGACGAAGGGATTGCCGTCGCGGTCACCGCCGATCCAGCTGCCCATGCGCAGGAAGGAGGCCAGTTCGCGGCCGTCCCAGCGCTTGTCCTTGCGGGCCAGCATGTCCTCGATGTTGCCGTACAGGCGCGGCAGTTCGCGCAGGAAGCTGTAGCCGTAGTAGGTCAGGCCGTTGGCCACTTCGTCCACCACCGACAGCTTGGTGGGGCGCAGCATGCGCGTCTCCCACAACACCAGCACCGCACGGCGGATGCCTTCCTCGTTCTCGGCCAGTTCTTCCGGCGTGAGCTGGATGCGGTCGCGCTGGTCCATCAGCTCGGCGATGCGCAACTGGCAGTTGAGGATGCTCTTGCGCTGCACTTCGGTCGGGTGGGCGGTCAGTACCGGACTGACCAGCGCGTCGTCGAAGAACTCGGCCAGCTTGTCGTCGCTGACGCCGGACTCGGCCGCCTGGGCGACGGCGCGGGCCATCGTGCCCTCGCGCGGTGCGGAACCGGCGCACTGGTGGGCCCGCGAGCGGCGAATATGGTGCAGGTCCTCGGCGATGTTCGACAGCTGCGAGAAGTAGCTGAAGGCGCGCACGACATGCGTCGTCTCTTCGCGCGACAGGTTGTCGAGGATGCTCTCCAGCTCCTTGCGGGCGGACACGTCGTCGTCGCGGTGGAAGCGGATCGCGGTCTGGCGGATGCGCTCGATCAGGGCAAAGATCGCATCGCCCTCCTGCTTGCGCACGGTGTCGCCAAGAATGCGGCCGAGCAGCCGGATGTCTTCGCGCAGCGGGGTGTCCTTGTCTTGTTCGTTGATCGTGCTCATCGTGCTCCGGGACCTGTAGGGAGGGCAGGAAATGCGAGGCGGCGCACCTGCGTGAGGCGTCTTTTGCCCGCAAAACAAAAGCTTGCGATTCTAGCAGCCGACGCCGCCCGGCGCTTGGGCAGCGACTGGCGCGCGGCCGTGTAAACTTCACGCCACCACGCCTTTCACCGCAGATCCGCTGCAACTTCCATGCCCAAGCCCGACGCCCCGACCCGCATCGTCATTGCCACCCGCGAGAGCCGCCTCGCCCTGTGGCAGGCCGAGCACATCAAGGCGCGGCTGGAGGCCGCCTGGCCCGGCTGCACGGTGGACCTGCTGGGCATGACCACCCGCGGCGACCAGATCCTCGACCGCACGCTGTCGAAGGTGGGCGGCAAGGGGCTGTTCGTGAAGGAGCTGGAAGAGGCCTTGCTGGACGGCCGCGCCGACATCGCGGTGCATTCCATGAAGGACGTGCCGGCCGAACTGCCGCCAGGTTTCGCCCTGGTGGCGACCTGTGCGCGCGAGACGCCGCTGGATGCCTTCGTCTCCAACCGCTACGACAGCCTCGACGACCTGCCGCCGGGAGCGGTGGTCGGCACCTCCAGCCTGCGCCGCGAGGCCCAGCTTCATGCCGCCTACCCCTACATCGGCGTCGAGCCGCTGCGTGGCAACCTGGACACCCGCCTGCGCAAGCTGGACGAAGGCCGGTATGACGCGATCATTCTCGCGGCCGCCGGCCTGAAACGGCTGGGGCTGGGCGAGCGGATCCGCAGCGTACTGCCCGCCGAACAGTCCCTCCCCGCGGCCGGTCAGGGGGCATTGGGTATCGAGGCGCGCGCCGATCGGCCGGAGGTCGCCGCCTGGGTGGCGCCGCTGATCGACCCGGTGACCGCGGCCTGCGTCACCGCCGAGCGTGCCCTCACCCACGCCCTGCAGGGCGGCTGCGAGGTGCCCATCGGCGCCTTCTGCGAGCCGCGCGACGCAGCGCTGCACATGCGCGCCTTCGTCGCCGCCGTAGATGGCAGCCGCATCATCCGCGCCGAAGGCGCCGCGGCCCCCGGCGAAGCGGCCGCCCTCGGACGCCGCCTGGCCGAGGACTTGCTGGCGCAGGGCGCCGCCTCCTTGCTGGCGGCCGCACGCGAAGCCTCATGACCGGACCGCTGAGCGGGCGCTGCCTGGCTGTCGCCCGCCCACGCGAACAGACCGAGGCGCTGGCCGCAGCGCTGACGGCTGCCGGCGCAGACGTCTGGCGCCTTCACCTACTCCACATCGAGGCATTGGCTGACACGACGCCGTTGCACCAAGTCGGCCAGCGCCTGTCTGACTACCAGATTGCGTTCTTCGTCAGCCCGAATGCGGTGCGCCATGCCATGGCCGTCCTGCAGCGATACGAATGGCCGCAGGCGCTGCAGGTGGCAACGATAGGGCCGGGCAGTGCCGACGCATTGCGCGAATCCGGATTCGACACGGTACTGGTGCCGGAAGGGCAGTTCGACAGCGAGGCGGTACTCGACTTGCCAGCGTTCAGTGAACACGCGGTGCGCGGCCGGCGGGTGCTGATCCTGCGTGGTGACGGCGGCCGGGAATTGCTGGCCGACACGCTGCGTAAGCGCGGCGCGACGGTGGATGCGGTCCAGTGCTACCGGCGCGTGCCGGCCTCGCCCGACCTCGCCCCGCTGGGCGCGCGACTCAAGGCCGGTGCCCTCGACGGCATCATCGTGACGAGCAGCGAGGCACTGCGGCGGCTGGACGAATTGCCCGGTGGCAAGGCACTGCTGGAAGGCTGCACGCTGTTCGTGTCGCATGCGCGCATCGCCGCCGGCGCTGAACGGCTGGGCGCCGGTCGGATCGTATTGACCGCACCCGGGGACGACGGCATCGTGGCCGGCGTGATCGATCATTTTGTGCAAAACAGGAGCCAAGCATGAGAACCCCCATCCTGCCGACCATGATGCTGGGTAGCTGGCTGGCGATCAGTCCGGCACTGCACGCACAGACCAAGCTGGAACCGATTCCCGAACCGCCGCCCCCGCCACCCGGCTACCAGCCCGACCCGGCGCTGGAGCCGGAAGTGACGATCCGCGACCGCGGCGAAGACCGCGTCGAGGAATACCGCATCCGCGGCAAGCTCTACATGGTGAAGGTGACGCCGAGAATCGGCCCGGCCTATTACCTCGTCGATCGCAAGGGTGACGGCGTGTTCGTGAAGCACGAAGGCCTGGAGTCGGGCCTGACCGTCCCGCAGTGGATCATCCTGCGTTGGTAGGCGGGGCGTAACCGGGCTAATAGGGCTGAGCGGGCAGGGGCCACGCCCGCTCCGGTCGCGCAGCTAGAATCGGGCGCTTTCATCCGCGAAAGCGCCTTCCATGTTGCGAACTGCCTGTGTTGCCCTGCTGTGTCTCGGGTTGTCGGCCTGCGCCGCGCTCAATCCCAAACAGGACCAGTGGGCGCAGCGTAGCGACGTACTGCTGGGCGCGCAGCTCACCGCGGCCACCAGTACGCTGGCACAAAGCCCGCCGCCAAAAATCCTGCTGGCCGCCTTCGCGATGCACAGCGATTCGCTGGCTTTCCAGGGCGATACAGAGCTCTTCCTGCAACGCTTTGGCGAACTCGCTCCGCAGGCCGCCAGGCTTCATCTCAGCAACCGGCCCGCATTCCGCGAGCTGCCCTTGCCCTTCGCAACGGGGGGCACGTTAGGCCACAGCTTCGCCACCCTTGGCAGGCAGCTCGACACCGACAGCCTGGTGGTCATCCTGATCAGCTCGCACGGTAACAAGAACGTGCTGGCCGTGGACATCGCGGGCGATGACTTCCCGGCCATCAGCGGACGACGTCTGCGCACGGAACTCGACAAGCTGGGCAACGTGCGCAGCATCGTGATCGTGTCGGCATGCTTCTCCGGCTCGCTGATTCCCGCCCTCGAACATGAACGCCGCATCATTCTGACCGCCGCGTCCGCCGAGCGCCCTTCCTTCGGCTGCCAGACCAACAGCAGCAACACCTTCTTCATCGACGGCCTGCTGCGCGACTTGGATACGGACCTGTCGCTGCGCCAGCTCTACGCACAGGCGCAGCAACGCGTCACGGCGCGCGAGAAAGCCATGAAGGTCCTGCCCTCCGAACCACAGATGTCGGTCGGTGCCGCCATGCAGGAGCTTGCGGAGCGCCCGCTGCGCGAGTTGCTGGCGCCCGCACAAAAAAACGGGGCGCCGTGAGGCGCCCCGAGGAGAAACCCCGCGCAGAAGCGGGGCCCTGATCAGACTGTTTCTCAGTAGTGGTAGGCGGACTCGCCGTGGCTGGAGATGTCCAGACCTTCGCGCTCTTCGTCTTCCGCCACACGCAGGCCGACGAACATGTCGACCAGCTTGAAGGCGATGAAGGACACGATGCCCGACCACACCAGCGCGACCACGACGCCCCAGATCTGCGCAACGACTTGCGTGCTGATCGAGAACTCGGCCACTGCATTGGCCACGTAGTCGTAGACACCCACGCCACCCAGTGCCGGATCGGCGAACACGCCGGTCAGGATGGCACCCAGGATGCCGCCCACGCCGTGGACACCGAACACGTCGAGCGCGTCGTCCGCACCCAGCATGCGCTTCAGGCCATTGACGCCCCACAGGCAGACGATGCCGGCGAGCAGGCCGATGACCAGCGCGCCACCGATGCCGACCCAGCCGCAGGCCGGGGTGATCGCCACGAGGCCGGCGACGGCACCCGAAGCAGCACCCAGCATGGAGGGCTTGCCCTTGATCAGCCATTCGCCGAACAGCCAGGACAGCGTGGCAGCGGCAGTAGCCAGCATGGTGTTGCCGAAGGCCAGAGCAGCCAGGCCGTTGGCTTCCAGGTTGGAGCCGGCGTTGAAGCCGAACCAGCCCACCCACAGCATGGAAGCACCGACCATGGTCAGCGTCAGGCTGTGCGGGGCCATGGCTTCACGGCCGTAGCCGATACGCTTGCCGATCACGAACGCGCCCACCAGACCGGCGATACCGGCGTTGATGTGCACCACGGTGCCGCCCGCGAAGTCCAGCGCGCCCTTCTGGAACAGGAAGCCCGCGGTCGAACCCGCAGCAGCGCCTGCTTCAGCCGAGGTGTAGGCATCCGGACCCGCCCAGTACCACACCATGTGCGCCATCGGCAGGTAGGCGAAGGTGAACCACAGCACGGTGAAGAGCAGCACGGCCGAGAACTTCATGCGCTCGGCGAAGGCGCCGACGATGAGTGCCGGCGTGATGGCGGCGAACGTGGCCTGGAAGAAGATGTAGGCCAGCTCGGGGATGTAGACGCCCTTGCTGAAGGTTGCCGCGGCCGATTCGGTCGTCACCCCCTTGAGCAATATCTTGTCGAAGCTCCCGATGAAGGCGTTGCCTTCCGTGAACGCGAGGCTGTAGCCATAAATGACCCACAACACCACGCACAGCGAGAAGACGACGAAGACCTGCATCAACACCGACAGCATGTTCTTGCTGCGCACGAGGCCGCCGTAGAACAGGGCCAGACCCGGAATGACCATGAAGGTCACCAGCAGGGCCGCGACGAGCATCCAGGCGGTGTCACCCTTGTTGGGGACGGGCGTCGCGGCCGGAGCCGCGGCAGGGGCTTCCGCCGCAGCAGCCGGTGCAGCTTCGGCCGGTGCAGCGGCAGCAGGGGCTTCCGCCGGCGCCGAGGCGTCCTGCGCCCAGGCAGCACCCGTCAGACCCATGGTCAGGGCCGTCAGGACGATGGCAAACAGCTTTTTCATGAGTTGCTCCCTCTCCTTGTTCTTAGAGCGCGTCCGCGCCGGTTTCGCCGGTACGGATTCGGATAGCTTGTTGCAGGTCGAAGACGAAGATCTTGCCGTCACCGATCTTGCCGGTATTGGCCGACTTCTCGATGGCCTCGATGACCTGGTCGAGCAGGCCATCGTCGATGGCTACCTCGATCTTCACCTTGGGCAGGAAGTCGACGACATATTCAGCACCGCGGTACAGCTCGGTGTGGCCCTTCTGACGGCCGAAACCCTTCACTTCGGTCACCGTCACGCCCTGCACGCCAATGGCCGACAGCGCTTCACGCACTTCGTCCAGCTTGAAGGGCTTGATGATGGCAGTCACGAATTTCATGATCGCTCCTCGATGCGGCATGCCCCGGAACGGGGCATGCCTGTTTGGTAATTAGAACGTCTTGCTGACGGTCAGCAGCGCGCGGTCGTCGCCCAGGTTCTTGCCATAGACGTTGTGGTAGAACTCGCCCGGCTTGCCCTTGGCGTCGGAACCGACGTAGTACAGGCCCCAGGTCAGGCCCACCAGCTCCTTGGTGACGCCCAGCTTCCAGTCGGTGTAGGAAGCATCGGAGAAGTCGGAGACTTCCTGGCGGCCGAGGTGGGCAGCCAGGGTGAAACCGGCGCCAACGTCGAAGTTGCCGTTCAGCTCGTAGTAGATGCTGCCGTCGGTGTCACCACCGTCCGGGGCCTTGGCGCCGAACAGATCGGTGAAGGCGTACGACAGCTTGAAGGTCAGCATCTTCCAGCTCACCGCACCGTAGGCTTCCAGGGTGTTGGGGCTGGTGACGCCATCAAAATTGCCCGGGTAGTAGTACTGCAGCAAGCCGACATCGACACCCCAGTCGCCGAACGCCTTCTTGTAGCCGCCGTAGAAGTCCCATTCCATCGACGAGCCTTCGCCAACGTTCGCGTCGTTCAGCCAGCTGATGTTGCTCGCCCAGGTGCCGAGGTACAGGCCGCTGGCGTGACCGTAGTCGAAGCCGCCCTGGATGGCCGGCTTGCGATTGGTCTGGCCGATGCCGCGATAGATGTACTCGGAGGCCAGCGACACATTGCCGGTCACGGAGTGCGGCGACTCCTGGGCCAGCACGGGGGCGCTCAGGGTGGTTGCGATCAGCGAAGCGAGGATGGTTTTGCGCATGTGTTGCTCCTATGTAAAACAGGGAAGATGGGGCAGCACGTTTAAGCGGGATTCGTGCCAACGCCAGAAGGCCCGCTCGCTACTTGGCTGCAACGCCCCTTATGTCAAACGCTGCGCAAAAACAGTGCAAAGACTTCGAAGCGCTTCCGGTGGGTCGGCACCAAAACAGTGCCAAGACGGGAAACGACCAGAGGCGCCGTCAAAGTCCGCTGTGCTAGAGTGAAATCACATTCCCCCGCATCAGGAGCAGCCGACATGGTGAATACGAAACTGCTGGACGAAATCGGCGCGAAAGTGTCCGAAATGCTGTCGCACACGCCGGCCAAGGACATAGAGAAGAACGTCAAGGCGCTGATGGCTGCCGGCTTTGCCAAGATGGAGCTGGTGACCCACGAAGAATTCGAAGTCCAGCGCGAAGTACTGGCCCGCACCCGCGAACGCCTGTCCCAGCTGGAGGCCCGCATCGCGGAACTGGAAGCGAAGCAGCGCGAAGAGGCCGCCTGATCGCGCAGCCCGGTACGACGGAAAAACAAAAGGCGCGACCATGAGGTCGCGCCTTTTGTTTTGGGCTTCGGGACGGGTCAGGCGTCTGCCTTGGTCCGCTTCGTTGCCGTGCTCTTGGCCGTGGCGCTCTTGGTGGTGGCTTTCGTGGCCTTGGCCTTCGTTGTCTTGCTGGTCTTGGCGGCCTTCGTCGTCTTGGCCACGGCCTTTTCCTCCGATGCGGTCTCGGCAGCGTCCGCCCCGGCGCTCTTCGCGCCCGCCTTGGCCGGCGCTTTCTTGGCCGTCGCACGCGGCGCCTTCTGTTCGAACTCGAACCCGACCTTGCCTGCCGCCGCATCCCATTTGAGATAGGCGGAGAACTTGCGACGGGTGCGCGCGGAGACAAACTCCTTCAAGAGGTCGGTCTTGCCCGCCGTCAGCAGCTTCTGCATCTGCTCCCGCTCGATGGGCTGCTGCAGGATCAGCTTGCCGGAACGGAAGTCGCAGCTCTTCTCCGGGCCGACCGACTTCTCACAGACGTAGGACAGGCCGTGCTCATAGACCGGCGAGCCGCATTTCGGGCAAGTGCCGAGACTTTCCTGGCCGGAGAAGTCCGGCGCTTCCACCGACTCGCCCTCCCGCGGCTGGCCGAAGTCGAACTCCGGCAGCTTGTCGTCGTTGAGGCGGATCTCGGCGGAGAACGCGCGCCCCATCTTGTTGCGGAAACCCGCCAGCGGGCCGACGCGCCCCGTCGTCAGCAGCGTCTCGATCTCGGCCGGCTCGAACTGGCGACCGGCGACGATCTTCCACAGACCGTAGTCGCAGTCGCTGCACTGGAACTTCTTGTAGTTCTCGCGGATCAGGCCGCCGCACTTCGGGCAGGGCGACTTCAGGATGCCGAAGTCACCCGGAATGGTGTCGGAATCGTAGGTCTTGGCGCGCTCCACGATGTCGCGCGTCATGGACACGATGTGCTCCATGAAATCCGCGCGCGACAGCTCACCCTTCTCCATCTGGGCGAGCTTGTATTCCCACTCGCCGGTCAGCTCCGGCGAGGACAGCTCGGTAACGCCCAGCCCCTTGAGGAGCGTGATCAGCGAGAAACCCTTGGCCGTCGGAATCAGCTCGCGGCCCTCGCGCAGCATGTAGGTTTCGGCGATCAGGTTCTCGATGATCTGCGCACGCGTAGCCGGCGTGCCAAGACCGCGTGCGCTCATCGCTTCGCGCAGCTCCTCGTCCTCCACCAGCTTGCCGGCGCCTTCCATCGCGGAGAGCAACGTGGCTTCGTTGTAGCGCGCCGGCGGCTTGGTCTGCATGGCGCGCACGACGATTTCGTCGGTCGCAGCCCCCTCGCCCGGCTTCACGGCCACCAGCGAGCCGGTCGCGCCTTCCCCTTCGACCCCTTCACTCGCAGCTTCCTTGCCATAGATGGCCAGCCAGCCGGGATTCACCAGCACCTTGCCCTCGGTCTTGAAGGCTTCGCCCGCCACGCGGGTGATGCGGGTGGTCACCATGTACTCGGCTGCCGGATAGAACACGGCAAGGAAACGCTTGGTGACGAGGTCGTAGATCTTCCACTCGGCTTCGGACAGCGTCTTAGGCTGCGCACCGGTCGGCACGATCGCGAAGTGGTCCGAGATCTTGGCGTTGTTGAAGATGCGCTTGTTGGCCTTGACCCAGCCACGCTTGAGGATCTCGGTCGAGAAATTCGTGTACTGGTCCGGCAGCGCACCGAGGATGCTGGGCACCTGTCCGATGTAGTCCTCCGGCAGCGCGCGTGCATCGGTACGCGGATAGGTCAGCACCTTGTGCTTCTCGTACAGCGCCTGCGCGATCTGCAGCGTGGTGCGTGCCGAAAAGCCGAAGCGGCCGTTGGCTTCCCGCTGCAGGCTGGTGAGATCGAACAGCAGGGGCGACAGCTGGGTCGAGGGCTTGGCCTCTTCCTCGACCTTGCCCGGCTGGCCGTCGCACTTCGCCTTGACGGCATCGGCGCGCGCCTTGTCCCAGATGCGGTCGGCGCGGGCGTGCTCGTCGTCGTCCGGCTTCCTGTAACCCTCGTCGAACCACTTGCCGACATACTCGCCTGCCGTGACGCCGAAGCGTGCCTCGACTTCCCAGTAGTCGCGCGACTTGAACTTGCGGATGCGCTCTTCACGTTCGATGACGATGGCAAGCGTCGGCGTCTGCACACGCCCCACCGTTGTCAGGTGGAAGCCGCCGGTCTTCGAATTGAAGGCAGTCATGGCGCGCGTGCCGTTGATGCCGATCAGCCAGTCGCTCTCGGCGCGGCACATCGCCGCTTCGCGCAGGCCGCTGGTCTCGCTGCCGGCGCGCAGGGCCTGGAAGCCGTCGCGGATCGCCTGCGTCGTCATGCTCTGCAACCACAGGCGACGGATGGGCTTGGCGGTGCCGGAGTGCTCGGCGATATAGGTGAAGATCAACTCGCCTTCGCGTCCCGCGTCACAGGCATTCACGAGCCCGGTCACGTCCTTGCGCTTGATCAGGCGCGTCAGCAGGCGCAGGCGCTCGGCGGTCCGCTCCACCGGGTTGAGCTGGAAGCGCGGCGGGATGACCGGCAGATGCGCGAAGCTCCACTTGCCGCGCTTCACTTCGTACTCGTCGGGCACCGCCAGTTCGAGCAGGTGGCCGATCGCCGAGGAGAGCACGTACTCCTCGCTCTCGAAGTAATCCCCCTCCCGGGTAAAGCCACCAAGGGCCCGGGCGATGTCCTGGGCGACGGAGGGTTTCTCGGCAATGATCAGCTGTTTGCTCATGTCTGCGCTACAAGCGGACCAGCGGGCATGGCGGACACGGCCCGATGGTCAGGAAAGCGGGGAAGAGTGCTGCATCCGGCGTCCCGCGTGGGTTGGGGGCCGATGATAGAAGGCGCCGCGCGGCCCGCGCAAGCGCAGACCACCGGCAAGAAGGCTGTTCAATGAACCAGCAGGTACTCGCTGTCCTCGTCGTCGAACTCGTCAGCTTCGTCGGTGAGGAGTTCTTCGAGGATCAAGGTATCCATGCTGGCCTGCTGCTGCCACATGACCATCAACACGATGACCTTGAAGCTGCCCAGCGAGATTTCCTCGCCCGGCATGGCCAGCGCGCGTTCGATGATCATTTCGCGACGACCAGCATCCAGCACGCCGGCCGTTTCCAGGAAATGCAGGAAACCGCGGCAGCTGGCGTCCAGGCGATGACATTCCTCGTCGCTGTAGATACGGAACGACTGCTGGCCCGGGAGTGCCGCAACGGTGACGGTCGCCGTCGTGCGCAGGCCTTCCAGCCATTCGATGGCGCTATCGACCTCGCCCTCTTCGAATCCGGCGGCGGTCAGCTTGCGGTGGAGTTGGTCAGGTTCGGCCGGGCAGGCATCTGCATAGCCATAGGTTTCAAACAGATAAACCAGAATGTCGATCATAAGAGGCCCCGGTTGAAGCGCTCGGACAGTGCCTTGCGCCTTGGCGCCACCCGGCGGTGGCACGCGACTCAATCGACTCGCTGGAAACGACCGCCCGGCAAACGCGCCACGCGACCATCAAGCTCCAGTGTCGTCAGGATGGCGAAGAGCGCATCGGCCGTCAAGCCAGCCTGCTGCAGAAGCGTGTCTGGATCAATGGGGTCGTGGCCGATGGATTGCAAGACGCGCGCGGCCGCCGGGTCGGCGTGCGGCGCCAGGAGTTCTGCCTGACGCACCGGGGCAGGCGATGCGGCCCAGTTCAGTTCCTCCAGCACGTCCTGTGCGCTCTCGACCAGCTTCGCACCCTGTTTGATGAGCTGGTGACAGCCTTTGGACAGCGGCGAATGAATGGAGCCGGGAATCGCCATCACCTCACGCCCCATCTCGCCGGCCAGCCTGGCAGTGATCAGCGAACCGCTGCCGATGGCAGCCTCGACGACCAGCGTGGCGCGCGACAAACCAGCAATGATGCGATTGCGCTTGGGGAAGTTGTAGTTAATCGGTGGAGTGCCCAGCGGAAACTCGCTCAGCACCAGGCCCTCTTCCGCGATCTGGCGGGCCAGTTTCTGGTTGCGCGCGGGATAGATACGGTCGGCCCCCGTCCCGATGATTGCAATGGTGCTGCCCTGCCCCTGCAAACCACCCCGATGCGCCGCAGCGTCGATGCCCAACGCCAGGCCGCTGACAACGGACAGGCCGGCATCGGCCAGCGCATGGGCAAAGGCCTCTGCATTGCGCTCGCCCTGCGCAGTCGCGTTGCGCGCGCCAACCATCGCGACGGCAGACCGGTTCGCGAGTTCAAGCCGACCCTTGGCATACAGAAGGCAGGGCGGATCTGCGCCTTGCAGCAACGACTGGGGATAGTCGGGGTCGATCAGCGTGAGGACAGCGTTGCCCGGCTGCGCTGCCCAGGCAAGGGCAGCATCGACCTCGGCGCGGTTGTCGTGGCGATGAAGCAGATCAGCGATCTCTTCTCCGACGACGCTGGCGAGCGCCAGGCGACCCGACGCAAAGACCTGCGCGGGAAGCCCGAACGCCGCCAGAAGGCGACGCTGGCATTCGGCAGACACGCCTGGCACCAAAGCCAGGCGCAACCAGTCTTCAAGCTCAGAAGGGGGAGGGGAACTCACCCCGGCAGTAGATCAGGGAGCGCGGACTGCGTCACCAGGACGAACGGGAACATCGGCATTCATGATCAGCGCATACGATATCCGGTTGAACACCCGGAATACATAAGCGATGCCATAGCGGGCCTCCGGAATGATATGTGTCTCGGGACGCCCCTCGGAGCGATACACCACCGGCTCACGGCTGCGATAGATCGCAAATACGTGCCCAGGCTCCAGGCCTTGCTGCTTGCCGATATTGAATGTCACCACGCCGTAGCGACCCGTTTCGCCAACCCCACCGTAGATGGTCGCAATGTGGCCATTGATACCAGCCGGGGGCGCATGCGGCGGGTAGTTGAAGCTATCGACCTTCGTCATCGGAACCATGCGATCAGAGATATTGACCTCTTCCCTTGAATCGATGACCTGCAGTGCAGTCGAGACCCCCGGCGTGATCAACGAAGTAGTGCGAGCCGCACCCACGTACTGAGCCTCGAAAGCGAGGATCTGGTTGGTCCGCGGATCGCGGATCGGCGCAGCACGGCGATAGATCTGCCAGTTGTCGATCCCAGGCTGCAGGTAACGTGCAAATACGGTGTCGCCGAGGCTCGCAACAATACGCTCCTGCTGGACGGCAACCACCGAGGGAAGGTTGGGGCTATCCGGCTGCTCATCGACCAGCGGTTCGGTGAGGAACGGGCGGATTACGTCCATCGGCACACTGGCGATGGGATTGTCGACCGGTGTGGAATACACCTGCGGCGACAGCCGTACCGTGCCGCCCGCAACCCCGCTGTCCTGGCTGCCGATCGACAACGTACCGGCCAGACGGTCCAGCACGACAACCTGCCCCGGGTAGATGAGGTGGGGATTGCGGATCTGGTCGCGGTTCATGCGCCAGACTTCCGGCCAGCGCGTGGGTTGCTTGAGGAAGCGACCGGAAATACCCCACAGCGTGTCGCCCTTCTGGACGGTGTAGCTGTCGGGCGCGTTGTCGGCAATGTCTTCCGGAGCGGCGTGGACGGCCGACGCGGTAAGGGCAAGCAGCAGCGCGGTTACAATTCGCATTATCGAGGCCCCGATCTTCTTTACCGGGCCACCAGGCCCGGTCGAAAGAATGCGCAGCGGCGACGGAGAAACTCCGCTAAAACCCTGCGAACATTCATGTTTTGCTTTAGATTCTGCACGTAGTTCCCTCACCCATCAAGGTTTTCTGACGAATGGGGGAGTGTGAAAAACAGGCGTACCGAGGGACTTATCGGCCTCGGTTGCCGGTAATTTGAGAGGTTGATTGAACAATGGCCTTGCTGCCAATCCTGCATTATCCCGACGAACGTCTGCATACCGTCGCCAAACCGGTGACAAACGTGGATGAACGCATCCGCAAACTGGTCCGTGACATGGCCGAAACCATGTATGCCGCGCCCGGCGTCGGCCTGGCCGCCACGCAGGTGAATGTGCATGAGCGGGTGCTGGTCATCGATGTCTCCGAGGACAAGAGCGGCTTGATGGCCTTCATCAACCCGGAAATCGTCGAGAAACGTGGCGAACAGGTATGCGAAGAGGGCTGCCTGTCGGTGCCCGGCATCTACGAGAAGGTGGCCCGCGCCGAGTTCGTGACGGTCAAGGCCCTGAATGTCGAAGGCCAGGCCTTCGAACTGGAAGCCGAAGGCCTGCTGGCGGTCTGTATCCAGCATGAGATCGACCATCTGGATGGCAAGGTGTTCGTCGAGTACTTGTCCCCGCTGAAGCAAAACCGCATCAAGGGCAAGCTGAAGAAGCGCAGCCGCATCAGCGCCTGAGGGCCGTCCCATGAAAGTCGCTTTCGCCGGCACGCCGGAGTTCGCCGCCGAGGCATTGCGCGCCATCCTCTCGGCCGGCTACGCGGTTCCACTGGTGCTGACCCAGCCCGACCGCCCCGCCGGCCGCGGCATGCAATTGCAGCCCAGCGCGGTGAAACGGGTGGCGCTGGAACACGGCCTGCCGGTCGACCAGCCCGAGAAACTGCGCACGCCGGAACAGCAAGCTGCCCTGGCCGCCTGCGCACCGGACGTGCTGGTCGTGGCGGCCTACGGCCTGCTGCTGCCGCAAGCCGTGCTGGAGCTGCCCCGCCTGGGCTGCATCAACATCCATGCCTCCCTGCTGCCGCGCTGGCGCGGTGCGGCGCCGATCCAGCGCGCCATCGAGGCCGGCGACGCGGAAAGCGGCATCACCATCATGCAGATGGACATCGGCGTGGATACCGGGGCCATGCTGCTGAAGGAAGCGCTGCCCATCCTGCCGGACGACAACGGCGGCAGCCTGCACGACAAGCTCGCCACGCTGGGCGCGCGCATGATCATCGATGCGCTCGACAAGTTGCGGAACGGCGCCCTGCCGGCGACTGCCCAGCCGGATGCTGGCGTCACCTACGCCGCCAAGATCAGCAAGGCCGAATCCGCCCTGGATTTCCGCCTGACAGCGCCGCGACTGGCCAACAAGCTGCGGGCCTTCGATCCCTTTCCCGGCTGCAGCGGCAGCATCTCTGGCACCGTACTGAAGTTGTGGGCCGGCGAGGCGGTGGATCTGCATGACGAGCCGGGCACGGTGCTACGCGCCGACGGCAGCGGGGTGGTGGTGGCCTGCGGCAGCGGCGCGCTGCGCCTGACCCAGTTGCAGAAACCGGGCGGCAAGCGCCTGCCGGCGGCCGACTTCCTGCGCGGCTTCCCGCTCGCCGCGGGCACCCGCTTCGAGCTGCCAAGCGCCTGAAAAACAACTTGAATCTTTTGCGCGCCGCCCGCATCTAAGCTGGGCGTGCATGAGCGCGCTCGACTCCTGAAAGGAAGGTTAAGCAGATGTTCAACTGGTTCAAGACCGCGGTCCTGATGGCCGGCATCGTGGCCTTGTTCGGCATGATCGGTGCCGCGCTGGGCGGTCAGCAGGGCATGATCCTCGCGCTCGTCTTCGGCGGCGCGATGAACGTCTTTTCGTACTGGTTCTCCGACAAGATGGTGCTGCGCATGTACAACGCGCAGCAGGTCGACGAGACGACCTCGCCCTACCTGTACAACATGGTGCGCGAGCTGGCGCAGCGTGCCCAGTTGCCGATGCCCAAGGTGTATCTCATCAACGAGAACCAGCCCAACGCATTCGCCACCGGCCGCAACCCGGAGAACGCCGCCGTCGCGGCCACCACCGGCATCCTGCAACTGCTGTCGGAGCGCGAGCTACGCGGCGTGATGGCGCACGAGCTGGCCCACGTGAAGCACCGCGACATCCTGATCTCGACGATCTCCGCCACGCTGGCCGGTGCGATCTCCGCGCTCGCCAACTTCGCGATGTTCTTCGGCGGTCGCGACAGCGAGGGCCGTCCGGCGAACCCCATCGTCGGCATCCTGGTGGCGATCCTCGCGCCGCTGGCGGCCAGCCTGATCCAGATGGCGATCTCGCGTGCCCGCGAGTTCGAGGCCGACCGTGGTGGTGCGGAGATCAGCGGTGACCCGCATGCGCTGGCCGACGCGCTGCAGAAGATCGACTACTACGCGCGCGGCATTCCGATGCACACCGCGGAGGCGCACCCGGAAACCGGTCAGATGATGATCATGAACCCGCTGTCCGGCGGCGGCCTGCGCGGGTTGTTCTCGACGCACCCGCCGACCGAGGAACGCATCGCCCGCCTGCGCGGCATGCGCTTGGCGTGATTGGCAGCACCTGAAGAAACGCCCGGCTTGTCCGGGCGTTTTACATTGGGTTCATTGCGCGCCGGCCAGGGCCGGGTTGCGGGACCACTCCTGCAAGGCGCCGGCAATGCCGGGTAGCGGCACCACCTGGCGCGCTGCGCCGCGGCGGATCGCCTCGCGCGGCATGCCGAACACCACGCAGCTCTCCTCCGCTTCGGCGATGGTCATCGCACCCGCGTCGAACATCTCCTTCAGCCCCAGGGCGCCGTCGTCGCCCATGCCGGTCATGAGTGCCCCGATGGCGTTGCGGCCGGCAGCCCGCGCGACCGAGCCGAAGAGACAATCCACCGAGGGCCGGTGACGGTTGATGACCGGCCCGTCGACCACATCCACCGTGTAGCCGCCGCCTTCCCGTACCAGACGCATCTGGCGACCGGCCGGCGCGATGAGCGCGAGGCCCGGCAGCACGCGTTCACCGTGCACGGCTTCGCGCACCTGCAGCTTGCACAGGCTGTCGAGCCGCCGCGCGAACATCTTCGTGAAACCGTCCGGCATGTGCTGCACGATGACGATGCCGGGCATGCGCTCGGGCAAAGCGGTGAGCAGGGTTTCCAGCGCCTGCGTACCCCCGGTGGACGCGCCCAGCGCAATGACGCGGTCGCCTCCTGCCGTGGCCTGCCGCGGCAGCGGCTCCTTGACCAACGCCTGCGTGGGCACGGGCACCGGCGGCAGGCGCCGGACCTGGCTGATGCGGACCTGGGCGGCGGCGCGCACCGCGGCCACGATGCTCAGGGACTCATCCTCGAAGAACTGGCGCACACCGATCTTGGGTTTCGGGATCAGGCTCACCGCGCCGGCGGCCAGCGCGTCGATGCCGGCCTGCGCACCATGGCCGACCAGGCTGGAGCACACCACCACCGGCGTCGGTCGCTCGGCCATCAGCTTGCGCAGGAAGCTCAGGCCGTCCATGCGCGGCATCTCCAGGTCCAGCACGATGACGTCCGGCCATTCCTGCTGCATGCGTTCCATCGCGTGGATGGGATCGAACGCCACGTCGATGACGCGGATGTCCGGCTGCGCGTCCAGCAGCTCGCGCGCAGCCTGTCGGACCAGCACGGAATCGTCGACGACCAGCACGCGGATGGCCGGACGCGTGACGCGGGAAGTCCCGGGAGGCAGGGTGTGCATGCTCAGGCGGCCTTGTAGTGGATGCTGCGTTGAGTGTGGTCCACCACCAGCCAGCTACCGTCGGCCAGCAGGGTGCGCTGCGCCGCCGACGCGGGCAGGCGCAGGGTGAAGGTGGTGCCGGCGCCGGGCCGGGTCGATACGGTGACGTCACCCCGCAGTGCGCGCAGGGTTTCGCGCACGACATCGAGGCCGACGCCGCGCCCGGACACGTGGGTGATGTCACGCGCGGTGGAGAAGCCCGGCGAGAAGATCAGCTCCAGCAGCTCCGCCTCGCTGTGTTGCGACCCGGCACGCAGCAGTCCGCGTTCCACCGCGCGCTGGCGCAGTTGTTCGTGGTCGATGCCGCGGCCATCGTCGGCCAGGGTCATCGCTAGGCTGTCGCCGTCGCGTTGCAGGCTCACGGTGATGCGCCCGCAGCGTGCCTTGCCCACCGCTTCGCGCTCGGCGGGTGTCTCGATGCCATGGTCCAGCGCATTGCGCAGCAAGTGCAGCACCACTTCGCCAAGGCGCTCCACCTGCAGGCGATCCACTTCGAGTTCTTCGCCCTGCAGGCTCAGTTCCACTTCCTTGCCGAGCTCGCGCGCCAGATCGCGCAGCACGCGGTGCGAGCGGCGGAAGGCTTCGCGTACCGGCAGCATCAGCAGGCGGCGCGCAGTGCCCACCGCTTCGCCGGCCAGCATGTCCATCGCCTCCAGCTCGCCATGCAGGGACGAGCCACCGCGCTCGGCCTGGGTCTGCACGTTGCGCGCCACCTGGGCCATATTGAAGACCAGGGCCAGCAGTTCCTCCAGCGATTCGCGCGGCACCCGCACGGTCTCCACCTCGCCGGCCTGGCGCGCGCGGTTGTCGGCCTGCTTCTCGACAGCGGCGGCCACCAGTTCGCCATCGACGAAGCCTGCGTCCACCAGCACCTCGCCGATGCTGCGCGGGTGGGCGCCGGACGCCTGCAGGGCCAGCGCACGGCGCATCTCCTCGTCGGTGATCGCACCCACCTCGACCAGCAGTTCGGCCAGCCGCTGGCGCCCTTCCGGCAAGGCACGGATGCGCGACAGCAGCGCCCGGTGGCGCTCCGGTGGCGGATGCATGCGCAGGTGACAGTCGCTGCGCACGAAGGCGAAGACGTGCTCGATGTCGGCCTTGTCGGCGCTGGTTTCCAGCAGCACCGTGAAGCGCAGGTAGCAGTCCTCGGGCTGGTACTGCGCGGCCAGTGGCAGATCCTCCTGGTGCACCCTCAGGTCGAGGATGCGGCCCAGGTGGGTGAGGTGCTGCAGGAAGTAGGCGGGGTCCAGCCCCTGCCGCAGGACGCCCGGCTCGAAGGACAGCTCCAGCGTCCACACATCGGCACCGCTTGCCGTGGGCACGACTTCCGTGCGGACGACGGTGAGCCCGGCATGGCGCGCCAGCCCCTCCTGCACGCGCAGGCGCTCGGTCTCGTACAGGCGCAGGCCCGCCGGGTCGCCGAGCGACCACGAGCCCACCAGCTTGCGCAACAGGTCCACCGCCACCAGCAGGTCACTGACGGGGGCACCGACCGCCGCCAGCGCGCCGCTGCGCAGCCGCTCCAGCACGCTTTCCAGCGCGTGGGCCAGTTGTTCGATCTCCGCCAGCCCCATCATGCCGGCGCTCCCCTTGAGGGTATGCGCGCTGCGCAGCAGCGCGTCGGCCAGCGCCGCATCGCCGGGACTGCGCTCCAGTTGCAGCAGCAGGCTCTCCAGCAGGGCGAGCTGTTCACCGCTCTCGCTCAGGAAGCTGCTGTCGAAATCGTCAGCGGTCGCGCTCACTCGCAGGACTCCGGGGACGCCACGGGCCCGCCGGGGTCCAGGCGGTAGAACTCGAGCAGGGCGTGCACCTCCGGCCGGATGTCTTCGAGCTGCAGGTTCATCCGGCGTGCCGCCGCCTCCCGACGCAGCATCAGCAGCAACTGCACGCCCGCACTGTCGATGCGCGCTGCACCGGCCAGGCCCACGCACAGGTCGGTGCCGGGGGAAAGGCTGGCCAGCAGGCGCGGCCACCATTCGGCCACGCGGTGCACGGTGAGGTCGCCATCGAGTTCTATCCTGCAATGCGTCGCCACGATTCGCTCCGGGGTGTGCCCTCATCCTGCCGATGCGGGCTTACCCTAGTGATTTCGGTAAGCCTTTCCGCCTGCGCAGAGCCCTGCCCTTTGGTGCAGCTTTCACGCCCGAGTTGTCAGACATGCACGAGCCTTTCATCTGGCTGGAGCTACCGCCCGGGGACGCTGTCAGGCAACGCCTGCGCGTCAGCACCTGCGTCGCCCAGGGGCGCAGCGCGCACCAGGCGTGGGAGGTCTGGGACAGCCCGGACCATGGCCGCCTGTACCGGCTGGACGGCCACGCGATGGCCGCCACCGCCGACGAGCACCGCTGCCACGAACCGCTGGTCCACATGCCCGGCCTCGCCCACCCGGCGCCTTGCGATGCGCTGGTACTGGGCGGTGGCGACGGCGCCTCGGCCCGCGAAATGCTGAAGTACCCGGGCCTGCAGACCGTCGTGGTGGCCGAGCTGGACGCAGCGGTGGTCGAGATGAGCCGTCGCTGGCTGCCGTCGCTGCCGGCCGGTGCCTTCGACGATCCACGCCTGCAACTGCGCATCGGTGATGCCCGCGACTACGTTGTCGATGCGCCCGCCGCCAGCGTCGATCTCGTCGTCTTCGACCTGACCGACCCGGAGGACAGCCCCGCCAGCGGGTTGTACGGCGCGGACTTCCTCGCCGCATGCAAGCGGCTGCTACGCGCTGGTGGCCTGCTCAGCCTGCACCTCGGCCATCCGGTCGCGCACGCACAGCGCATCGACACGCTGCTGGCGCGGTTGCAGGCAAGCTTCAGGATCGTGTGCCTCATCCATACGGACGTACCGCTGTACGGTGGCCCCTGGCTCATGGCCTGCGCCAGCGACGACACCGACCCGCTGGCCTGCACGCCCACGCAGATCCGGAGCCGGATCGCCGCCCTGCGCGCGCCCTTGCGCTGCATCGACGACGGGCGCTACCGGCAGACAATGACCCGCGCATAGACCATCATCAAGGCATGCCGGCAGCGGGCCGGCGACAATACGACCCGGCACGCATCAAGGAGACGCCAGATGTCCCAGCCCCCCGAGGCGCCACGCTGCACCTTCCGCCTGCCCGTGTTCCTGCCGGGCATCGTCATCGTCGGCGTGCTCAGCCTCCTGTGCGTGTGGTCGCCGCGACTCGCCGAGCAGTTGCTGGGCACGGCGCAGGCGTGGATCAGCAGCCACTTCGGCTGGTTCTACACGCTGTCGGTGGCCTGCTTCATCGGCGTGCTGCTGCTCATCGCCAGCAGCCGCTTCGGGCGCATCCGCCTCGGGCCCGATGACGCCAGGCCGGAATTCGGCATGCGGGCCTGGCTGGCCATGCTGTTCGCCGCCGGGATGGGCATCGGCCTGATGTACTTCGGCGTCGGTGAACCGATGCTGCACTACCTCGCCCCGCCGACGACGGATGCACGCAGCATGGCCAGCGCGCGCGAGGCGCTGGAGGTCACCTTCTTCCACTGGGGCCTGCATGCCTGGTCCATCTACGCGGTGGTGGGGCTGGTGCTGGCCTACTTCGGCTTCCGCTACAACCTGCCGCTGACGGTACGCTCCGGCCTGTACCCGCTGCTGCGCGAGCGCATCAACGGCCCCATCGGCCACACGGTGGATGTCTTCGCGCTGTGCTGCACGATCTTCGGCATCGCCACCACCCTGGGCTTCGGCGTCATGCAGCTGTCGGCCGGCCTGGAGGAGCTGCTGGGCTGGAACACGCGCACCCAGGCCTTCCAGCTCGGCCTGATCGCCGTCGTCATCAGCCTGGCCGGCATCTCGGCGGCCACCGGCGTGGCGCGCGGCGTGCGCATCCTCAGCGAGATCAACATCGGCGCGGCCATCCTGCTGATGTGCTTCGTGCTGGCCACCGGCCCCACCGTGCATCTGCTCAGCGCGTTCAGCGAGAACGTCGGCAACTACCTGTTCAACCTGGTGCCGATGACCTTCCGCACCTTCACCTACGCGCCCACGCACGAAGCCAGCTGGTTCGCCGACTGGACCCTGCTGTACTGGGCCTGGTGGATCTCCTGGTCGCCCTTCGTGGGCATGTTCATCGCGCGCATCTCGCGCGGGCGCACGGTGCGCGAATTCATCATCGGCGTGCTGCTGGTGCCCACCGCCTTCAACCTGCTGTGGATGACCGTGTTCGGCAACACCGCCATCTGGCTGGACATGGGCCCCGCGGGCGGAGCGCTGGGCACGGCCGCCGGCAACATCGACGGCCTGCTGTTCGCGTTCCTCGACTACCTGCCGCTGTCCGGCATCACTTCCGGGCTGGCGGTGCTGCTGATCAGCCTGTTCTTCATCACCTCCGCCGACTCCGGCTCGATGGTGGTGGACAACATCGCCAGCGGCGGCGATGAACGCTCGCCCGTCTGGCAACGGCTGTTCTGGGCAGCGGTGCTGGGCATCACGGCCGCCGCCCTGCTGGCGGCCGGCGGGCTGAAGGCCCTGCAGACGATGACCCTCATCGCGGCCCTGCCCTTCTGCGCCATCATGCTGTTGCTGTGCGTCGGCCTGTGGCGCGGCATGTCGGTCGACAGGCTGCATTTCTCGCAGGCGCTGGCGCCCGCCACCCAGTTCTGGCGCGGCGACATGTGGCTGCGTCGCCTGGACCAGATCCTTCACCAGCCCAAGGCCGAGGACGTGGCACGCTTCATCGCCGGCACCGTCCGTCCGGCGCTGGACAAGGTGGCCGCCGAGTTGCAGCGGCGCGGCGTCGCCGCCACGGTGACCGAGACGGCGGACGGCGCCGTACAGCTGGACGTGCCGCACGACACCTTGCGCAGCTTCGTCTACGGCGTGCGCTGCGCCACCCGCGCAGTGCCGGCCTTCGCCCTGCACGACGCCAGCCTGCCGGCGTCGTCGCGGCCACACACCTTCCTGCCCGAGACCTACTTTGCCGACGGTCGCCAGGGTTACGACGTGCAGTACCTGACGGAGCAGGAGATGCTGGCCGACGTGCTGCGCCAGTACGAACGCCACCTCAGCCTGGCGATGGACCCGCGCACCCACCTGTACGCCTCGGCGCCGGAGCATCAACCGGGCAACGGGCCGCAGTGAAACGCGGCGTGGCGGCGAACCAGCCGGCACGCCGCGCGTCCAAGCCGGCATCAACCCTCGCCGGAGCCGTGCCATGTCCCGCCGCGAAGTTCGTCGTCGTTTCCTTCATGCCGCTACGGCGATGTTCGCCGCTGCCCCGGTCGGCCTCCTGTGGGCCCAGCGCAAGCCGGCCTGCACGGCCACAAACTGCGCCACCGACTGCGGGCCGACCGGCGCTGCCACCGAGGGGCCTTTCTACGTGCGCAACGTGGCGGTGGCCACCGACATCAACACGCGCGGCGCGCGCGGCAAACCGATGCGGGTCAGCGGCGTGGTGCTGGGGGGTGCCGACGGCAGCACGCCGCTGGCGGGCGTCAAGGTGGAAATCTGGCACTGCGATGCGGGAGGCGACTACCACCCCAATGGCAACGGCGACGTCAGCCGCTACCGGCCGGCGGACATCAACCTGCGCGGCATCGGCACCACCGATGCGCAAGGCCGCTTCGCTTTCGACAGCATCGTGCCGGCCAACTACGGCAGCCGGCGCCGCCACATCCACTGGCGCTTCGAGGCCACGGGCCACAAGGCGGTGACGACGCAGAGCTACTGGCTGAACGAGAAGGGCAGCGCGCGTGACCTCGGCGACTTCACCGACCGCAACGCGGAGGCCTGCCGCTGGCTGGAATTCACGACCAATGCGCGTGGCGTGGAGGAAGGTTTCTTCGAGGTGAAACTGGCGCGGGCCTGAATACGGGAAGCCGGGAAGGGGCCGGGTGGCGTCCTGACGCGGGCGACTTCCTGCTTCGAGGGGCGTCCTACTTCGTCGCGCCTTCGATGGCGCGCTCAGTCGCCAGGTCGCGGATCGTCTTGCCGCCCGCCAGCGGGTCGGACGCAGCGGCCGGTGCCGCCGCCGGCAGCGGTCTGGGCACCGGTGGCGTCAGCACGCTGACCGTACCACCGCTGGCCCGCTCCGCCTTCACGCCCGGTGGCGGCTGGTTGCCATAGACGATGCCGCCCCTGGCATCGCGCCAGCGGTACATCGGGGTCGGCTCCGGTGCGGCGATCTGCCCGCGGATCTGCCGCCAGGTGTGCGCGGGATTCCAGTCGAGGAAGTACCAGGCCGAGCCGGCGGCGAGCAACAGGAAAAGGACGATGCGCGGAATCATGCGGCAGGAATATAGCTGAACACCCGCCACATACGCCGCCTGGCCGGTCACGCCACGGCCAGCTGGCGCGCCGGCCCCAGGGGAGCCGGCGCCTTGTTGCTCAGCCCAGCAGGCGTTGCGCGTGGTGGGCGATCATCCATTCCTCGTCGGTCGGAATCACCGCCAGCGCCACGCGGCTGTCGGACTTGTCGATGCGCAGGCGGCCGCGGGTGTTGTTCGCCTCCGCATCCATCGACACGCCGAAGAAGCCGAGGTGCGCGAGGATGCCGGCACGCACCGCCGGCGAGTTCTCGCCGATGCCGCCGGTGAACACGATGGCATCCAGGCCGCCCGCCGCGACGGCCAGCGAACCCAGCTCGCGCGCAGCGCGGTAGCAGAACAGCTCGATCGCTTCCTTCGCTTCCGGTGCGTCGCTCTCCTGCAGCGTGCGCATGTCCTGGCTGATGCCGGACACGCCGAGGAGGCCGGATTGCTTGTAGATCAGGTTGGTCAGCTCCTTGCTGCCCCAGCCACGCGTGTCCATCAGGTACAGCATGACGCCGGGATCGAGCAGGCCGGTGCGGGTGCCCATCATCAGGCCATCCACCGCGGTGAAGCCCATGCTGGAACCGACCGCCTTGCGTTCGCGCAGGGCGCACATCGAGGCGCCGTTGCCCAGGTGGGCCACCACCACCGCGCCGTCGGCACGCGGGCCGATCACGCCCGGCAACTGGCGGGCGATGTACTCATAGGACGAGCCGTGGAAGCCGTAGCGCTTCACGCCCTCGGCCGTGATTGCACGCGGAATCGCGAAGGTCTCGGCGATGGCCGGCTGCGTGCGGTGGAAGGCGGTGTCGAAGCAGGCCACCTGCGGCACGTCCGGCAGGCGACGCATCAGCGTGCGCATCGGGCGCAGGTTGTGCGGCTGGTGCAGCGGCGCCAGCGGCACCAGCTTCTCCAGTTCTTCGATGTTGCTGGCATCGATACGCAGCGGCGCGGCGAAGTTGGCGCCACCGTGGACGACGCGGTGGCCGACCGCGGCGAGCGTCAGCTTCTGTGCGTCCAGCCAGTCCAGCAGTGCGTCGAGACCGGCCTGGTGCTCGGCTTCCAGGTCGGGGCCTTTCGGCAGCTCCTGGTCGTGGCAGCGGTCGCCGGAGGCATCCTTCACGAAGAAGCGCGCATCCGCGCCGATGCCGTCCACCTGCCCGCGGAAGACGGCCTGCGCGCCTTCGGCCAGCGGCAGGTTATAGACGGCGAACTTGAGGCTGGAAGAGCCAGCGTTGACGATCAGCAGGGAAGACATGAGGAGCTCCGGAGGAGAGTGGTTCGTTGTTCGGGAATGTTGTTCGGAAGGCGTTCTTCAGGACGTGTCGTTCAGGCCTTGAAGCCGCCGGCATGCGCGGCGACCAGCCGCTTGACCACCGCGCAGGATGCGGACCGTGTCTCGGCGCGATCGGCGCGCGAAGTCAGCACGATGGGCACGCGGGCACCCAGTACGACGCCGGCGAGCAGCCCGCCGGCCAGGTATTCCAGCTGCTTGGCCAGCATGTTGCCGGACTCGAGATCCGGCACCACCAGCACGTCGGCCACGCCGGCGACCGGCGACACGATGCCCTTGGTGCGGGCGGCGAACGGCGACACGGCATTGTCGAAAGCCAGAGGACCGTCCAGCACGCCACCCTTGATCTGGCCGCGGTCGGCCATCTTGCACAGCGCGGCGGCTTCCAGCGTCGAGGGAATCTTGGGGTTCACGGTCTCCACCGCCGACAGGATCGCCACCTTGGGCAACTCGATGCCGATTGCATGAGCGAGATCGATCGCGTTCTGGACGATGGACACCTTGGCGTCGAGGTCCGGCTGGATGTTGATCGCGGCGTCCGTGATCAGCAGCGGGCGCGGATACCGCGGCACGTCGCACACGAACACGTGGCTGATGCGGCGCGCGGTGCGGATGCCGGTGGCGCGGTTGACCACCGCGCTCATCAGCTCGTCGGTGTGCAGGCTGCCCTTCATCAACGCCTGCACTTCGCCGTTGCGTGCCATCTCGACGGCGCGTTCGGCCGCTGCCACGCTGTGCTCGGTGTCGACCAGAGTGCAGCCGTTGAGGTCGGCACCCAGTTGCTCGGCCACCGCGCGGATCTTCGCCTCCGGCCCGACCAGCACCGGCACGATGAGGCCTTCCTGCAGTGCCAGCAGCGCACCCTTCAGCGATTCGATGTCGCAGGGGTGCGCCACCGCGGTGCGCACCGGCGCCATGCCGTCGGCCAGCGACAGCACCTGCTCGTAGCGGCGCTGCTTGTCGTTGATGGTGACTTCCGGCAGGGAGGAACGGGCGATGCT
Source organism: Uliginosibacterium sp. H1 (assembly GCF_036017065.1). NCBI lineage: Bacteria > Pseudomonadati > Pseudomonadota > Betaproteobacteria > Rhodocyclales > Zoogloeaceae > Uliginosibacterium > Uliginosibacterium sp. H1. The sequence goes on along the minus strand of NZ_JAYXHR010000002.1, from coordinate 1,152,001 downwards.
GAGCTTCTCGGTCGGCGCGGCGACCACGGCCTGGCCATCGACCACGACGGCACCTTCCTGGTTGCTCACCTCGCAGCCGATCAGCAGGTGCTTGCGCTCGGCGCGCTTCTCCAGGCAGACGAGGCGCACGGTCAGCGTGTCGCCCACCCGCACCGGCAGGTGGAAATTCAGCGCCTGGCTGACGTACAGCGTGCCAGGGCCGGGAAACTGCGTGCCCAGCAGGGCGGAGATCATCGCGCCGGACAGCATGCCGTGGGCCACCACCTCGCCCACCGCGCTGCTGCGCGCGTAGTTGTCGTCGATGTGTGACGGATTGGTGTCACCCGACACGAGCGCGAACAGCTCGATGTCCTGACGCTTCAGGGTGCGTACCAACGTGGCGCCCTCGCCGACCGCGATCTCGTCGAAGGTACGGTTCTCCAGGCGATCCAGTTCCGCGCTCGGGTCAGTCATGGGCTTGTCCTTGTTATGGGCACATCCTAACTATTGCACCGCAACACCTTTGTGACCAGCGTCAAATGCACCCGCCTTCGGGGCAGGCTGCCTGTGTCACGCATGCGGGCTAGAATGCGCGGCTCCGGGCACGGCCCCAGCCGTCAAGCCCTGGCTCTGCCCCAACTTCCGACGCCGAGATCCCCATGTCCGCCTCTCCCGCCCTCAATGTCATCGTACTGGCCGCCGGCCAGGGCAAGCGCATGCGTTCGCAACTGCCCAAGGTGCTGCAGCCGATTGCCGGCCAGCCGATGCTGCGTCACGTGCTGGACACCGCGCGCAGCCTGCAGCCGCGCAAGCTCTGCGTGGTGTTCGGCCACGGCGGCGAGCTGGTGCGCGCCGCCTTCGCCGGCGACGCCGACCTGTCCTGGGCGGAACAGGCCCAGCAACTGGGCACCGGCCATGCCGTCCAGCAGGCCATGCCGGAAGTGGGCGACGACGGCCTGGCGCTGATCCTCTACGGCGACGTGCCGCTGACCCGCGCCGCCACGCTGAGTGCGCTGGTCGCCGCGACCGAAGGCGGGCGCCGTGTCGCGCTGCTGACGGTGAACATGGCGAACCCTGCCGGCTACGGCCGCATCATCCGCAACGAGGCCGGTGCCGTGCTGCGCATCGTGGAAGAAAAGGACGCCACGCCGGAAGAGCGCCGCGTGCAGGAAGTGAACACCGGCATCCTGTGCGCGCCGGTGGCCCGCCTGCGGGGCTGGCTGGCCGCGCTCAAGAACAACAATGCCCAGGGCGAGTACTACCTGACCGATGTGATCGCCGCCGCGGTGGCGGACGACGTGGAAGTCATCGCCGCGCAACCGGCCGATGACTGGGAAACCTTCGGCGTGAACAACAAGGCGCACCTGGCGGAGCTGGAGCGCGTGCATCAGCGCAACCTCGCCGATGCGCAACTGGAGGCCGGCGTCACCCTGATCGACCCGGCGCGCTTCGACCAGCGCGGCGAACTGGTGTGTGGCCGCGACGTGGAGATCGACGTCGGCTGCGTGTTCGAGGGTCGCGTGGAAATCGGCGACAACGCGCGCATCGGCGCCCACTGCGTGCTGAAGAACGTGAAGATCGGTACCGGCGTGGAGGTGAAACCCTTCTGCCACCTGGAGGACGCCATCGTCGGTGCCGACAGCGTGCTGGGCCCCTACGCCCGCCTGCGCCCCGGCACCGTGCTGGCCGAGGACGTGCATATCGGCAACTTCGTGGAAGTGAAGAACAGCACCGTGGCCGCCCACTCCAAGGCCAACCACCTTGCCTACGTGGGCGATGCCGACGTGGGCAGCGGCGTGAACATCGGTGCCGGCGTGATCACCTGCAACTACGACGGCGCCAACAAGCACCGCACCACCATCGAGGACGACGCCTTCATCGGCTCCGACACGCAGCTGGTAGCGCCGGTGCGCGTCGGCAAGGGCGCCACCATCGGCGCCGGCACCACGCTGACCCGCGACGTGCCGGCCAACACCCTGACCATCTCGCGCGTGAAGCAGAGCTCGCTGGAAGGCTGGCAGCGGCCAGTGAAGAAGAAGTAGGTCCGCTGCGGCGACTGCGGTAGCCGCGCTGCGCGCCCGGCTACCAGTTGCTCATCGCCGAGGGCTTGCGGCCCGCCAGGTAGTTGCCGAGCGCCTGCTTGAGCGCCTCGTACTCCTTGCACTGCGCATTGCACAGGCGGGCAAGCGCCGCGAGGTGTTCTTCCGCCTTGTCGGGCTTGCTGGCCATCAGCCAGGCCTCGCCCACGTACTCGTGGGCGCCGCGATGGCCCGGGTCCGCCGCCAACGCCTTGTCATAGGCCTTGAAGGCGTCGTCCAGCTTGCCGGAGCGACGGCTGGCGTAGCCGATCCAGTTCCAGGCGTCCGCATTGCGCGGCTCGGCGCGCACCACGCGACCGAAGGCGTTGATCGCGCCGGGCCAGTCTTCCTTGTCGATGGCAGCGCGGCCGCGCGTGAAGTCCTCGCGGGCGGCGTTCGCCGCATTGGGCGGCGGATCGTCGCTGCCGATGCCCAGCACGGGCAGCGGCAGGAGCAGCGCGGCAGCGAGCAGGAGGGAGGGGGTGGTCTGCTTCATGGCGGGGCTCCTCGGCGTCGGGACTCTCAACATAGTCCGTGCGATCCGGGCCCGCCATGCCGGACGCATTTGAGCACTGTGCCAGCGCCAGAAGCGGCTACATCAGCGTCATCAATCGACCGCCGGAAGCCGCAACACGATGAAGCGAAGCGGTTCTGGCTAGGCGTGCCGCCGCAGACAGTACTTCAGTACGGCAAGGCGGCATAACGACGCCAGAATCATTGTGTTGCGGCTTCTTACTCGATGCCCTGGCTCGCCAGGTACTCCTCGTAACTACCGCGGTAGTCGACGATCTGGCCATCAGGCTTGATCTCGAGGATGCGGGTCGCCACCGAGGACACGAACTCGCGGTCGTGCGACACGAAGAACAGCGTGCCGTTGAATTCGGCCACGCCGGCGTTCAACGACTCGATGGACTCCATGTCCATGTGGTTGGTCGGCTCATCCATCAGCAGCACGTTCTTGCGCTGGAGCATCAGCTTGCCGAACAGCATGCGGCCCTGTTCGCCGCCGGAAATGACCTTGACCGACTTCTTCACGTCGTCGCCCTTGAACAGCAGGCGGCCCAGGGTGCCGCGGATCAGCGTCACCGCGTCGTCGCCTTCGTAGCCACCTTCGCGCACGTAGCCGCTGATCCAGTCGGTGAGGTTCTCGCCGCTGGCAAAGTCTTCGGCGTGGTCCTGCGCGTAGTAGCCGAGCTTGGCCTTCTCCGCCCACTTGATGCTGCCCTTCTGCGGCTGCAGTTCGCCGACCAGCAGTTTCAGCAGGGTGGTCTTGCCGGCGCCGTTCTCGCCGATGATGGCCACGCGGTCGCCCGCATCGATGCTCAGCGTCAGCTTGTTGATGATGGTGCGGCTGTCGTCGTAGCCGAAGCTGAGGTTCTCGATCTCCACGGCCTGGCGGTGCAGCTTCTCCTTCTCGTCGTAGTCGAAGCGGATCCACGGGTACTGGCGCGAGGACGGCTTGAATTCCTCGATCTTGATCTTCTCGATCTGCTTGGCGCGGCTGGTGGCCTGGCGGGCCTTGGACTTGTTGGCCGAGAAGCGGCGCACGAACTCCTGCAGCTCGGCGACCTTTTCCTTGGCGCGCGCGTTGTCGCGGGACTGCTGTTCGCGGGCCTGCTGGGCGGCTTCCATGTAGTCGTCCCAGTTACCGGGCCAGATCTGGATGCGGCCGTAGTCCAGGTCGGCCATGTGGGTGCACACCTGGTTCAGGAAGTGGCGGTCGTGGCTGATGATGATCATCGTGCTGTCACGCCCGTTCACCACGTTCTCCAGCCAGCGGATGGTGTTGATGTCGAGGTTGTTGGTCGGTTCGTCCAGCAGCAGGATGTCCGGGTTGGAGAACAGCGCCTGGCACAGCAGCACGCGCAGCTTCCAGCCCGGCGCGACTTCGCTCATCGGCCCGGTGTGCTGTTCGGTGGGAATGCCCACGCCCAGCAGCAGCTCGCCCGCGCGCGACTCGGCGGTGTAGCCGTCGTACTCGGCGAACTTGCCCTCCAGCTCGGCGGCGTGCATGTAGTCCTCTTCGGTCGCCTCCGGGTTGGCGTAGATGGCGTCCTTCTCTTTCATCGCCGCCCACATCTCGGCATGGCCCTGCATCACCACGTCGATGACGCGCTGGTCTTCAAATCCGAACTGGTCCTGGCGCAGGAAGGCCATGCGCTCGCCGGAATCCAGCGCGACGTTGCCGGCACTGGGCTCCAGCACGCCGGCGAGGATCTTCATGAAGGTGGACTTGCCGGCGCCGTTGGCACCGATCAGGCCGTAGCGGTTGCCGTCGCCGAACTTGATCGAGACGTTTTCGAACAGGGGCTTGGCCCCGAACTGCATGGTGATGTTGTTGGCGATAAGCATGACGACGAAGCCGCGCGTCGAGGCGCGGCGCAGTGGAAGCGGGGGGAGGCCGGCATTTTAGCGCCTGCGCCGGACATAGCCCAGCGCCACGCCAGCTTTTTCCTTGCTTCTCATGGGTTTAAGCCTCGTGCCGGGCACAGGCAAGGCATCACGCCCGGCGCATGGCCAGCGCCCGCCACTGCGGGGGGCCGACATATAATCGCGCGGGCTTAACTACACATGCCCCCACCCGCGGTCAGCGCCGGCCGTCGCTTCCCGTTCAACAACTCTGCTCTCCCTTAACGGAACTCGATCATGCTCATCTGGTTCGTCGTCGCGTATCTGCTGGTTTCGGTCGGCATCGGCCTGTTTGCCGCCACCCGGGTACACAACACCAAGGACTTCGCCGTGGCCGGCCGCAGCCTGCCCTGGCCGGTGGTGATGGCCACCGTGTTCGCCACCTGGTTCGGCGCGGAAGCCGTGTTCGGCGTGTCGGCGACCTTCGTGCAGGAGGGCCTGGGCGGCGTGGTGGCGGACCCCTTCGGCTCGTCGATGTGCCTGATCATCGCCGGCGTGCTGTTCTCGCGTTACCTCTACATGCTGAACATCATCACGCTGGGCGACTTCTACCGCATGCGCTACAGCCGCACGGTGGAGGTGCTCACCACCATCTGCATCGTGGTGTCCTACCTCGGCTGGGTGGCGGCGCAGATCAAGGCACTAGGCCTGATCTTCTACGTGGTGAGCAACGGCGCCGTGTCGCAGGAGACCGGCATGATCCTCGGCACCGCCATCGTGCTGACCTACACCATCTTCGGCGGCATGTTCTCGGTGGCCATCCTCGACTTCGTGCAGATGGCGGTGTCCATGGGTGGCCTGATGTTCATCGCCTACATCATGAGCGGCAAGACCGGCGGCACGATGAACGTCATCGACCACGCCGCCGCCGCGGGCAAGCTGCAGTTCTTCCCCAAGGGCGACGTGTGGACCTGGGTCGCCTTCTTCGGCGCCTGGGTCACCATGATGCTGGGTTCGATCCCGCAGCAGGACGTGTTCCAGCGCGTGACCTCCGCCAAGAGCCAGAAGGTCGCGCTGTGGGGCTCGGTGCTCGGCGCTTCCATCTACTTCTGCTTCACCTTCGTGCCGATGTTCATCGCCTACTCGGCCACGCTGATCGACCCGGTGCTGTTCGACAAGCTGCTGGCGGAAGACTCGCAACTGGTGCTGCCCACCCTGGTGCTGCAGCACACCCCGCTGTTCGCGCAGGTGCTGTTCTTCGGCGCGGTGCTCTCCGCCATCATGAGCTGCTCGTCGGCCACGCTGCTGGCGCCGTCGGTGACCTTCGCCGAGAACGTGGTGAAGGGCTTCGTGCCCAACATCAGCGACCGCAATTTCCTGTGGGTGATGCGCGCCAGCCTGGCGGGCTTCGCCGGCATGGTGCTGGTGGTGTCGCTGAGCACCGAGGCGTCCATCTTCGAGATGGTGGAGAACGCCTACAAGGTGACCCTGGCCGGCGCCTTCATCCCGCTGGTGTGCGGCATCCTGTGGAAGCGCGCCACCAACCAGGGCGCGCTGGCGGCGATCTTCGGCGGCCTGCTGTCGTGGATCCTCATCGAGCTCCTGATCGGCGAGGAAAGCCCGGTGCCGCCGCAACTGATCGGCCTGGCCATCAGCGCCATCGGCATGGTGCTGGGCTCGCTGCTGCCGCAATGGATTCGCCACTCGCCCGGCCATTCCGGTGTCCATCCGCACGCCCACCACCATTGAGTCCTACCGCGCCGGGGCGGGCATGAGCGAACGCCACGCCCCGCAGCGCCTGCCGCAAGTGCTGGCGCTGGCCTATGCGCTGCTGACGGCCTACGCCTGCCTGCACCCGCTCAGCGGCTGGCGCAACAGCGGCGTGGGGCCGTTCGATTTCCTCATGGCGCAGGTGCCGCCGTACTTCACGAAGCGCGACCTGGTGTTCAACGTGCTGGGCTTCCTGCCGCTGGGCTTCACGGCGGCGGCGGCGCTGCGCACGTCGCTGAAGGCGGGCTGGACGGTGCTTGCGGTCAGCCTGCTGTGCGTGCTGCTGAGCCTGACCGTCGAAACCCTGCAGAACTACCTGCCCGGCCGCATTTCTTCGAACCTGGACCTGGCGATGAACAGCCTGGGCGGTTTCATCGGCGCACTGGCGGGCACGCACTGGCACACCGTGTTCGACCGCCGCGGCGCGCTGCACCGCTGGCGGGTGCGGCGGGTGCTGCCCGGCCATGCCGGCGAACTGGGCCTGCTGCTGCTCGGGCTCTGGTGGCTGGCCCAGCTGTGGCCCGGCGGCATGCTGTTCTCCAGCGGCGACCTGCGTGCCCTGTTCGAGCTTCCGGGGCCGATGAGCTTCTCGGCACGACGCTACATCGCGCTGGAAACCGCCGTGGTGGCCTCCAACCTGCTGGCCGTCGGGCTGATCGCACGCCGCTGCCAGCGTGGCCTGGGCGTGGCCTCGCTGCTGTTCCTGCTGCTGGCGGGCCTGCTGGTGGCCACCCTGGCCACCACCCTGTTCGTGGCGCCGAACGACCCCTTGCGCTGGGCCAGCCCGGGTGCGCAGCAAGGCCTGCTGGTCGGCGCGCTGCTGCTGGCGGCGGCGCTGCGCCTGCCGTCCTGGCTGCAGTTCCCGCTGGCCTGCATGGCGCTGCTGTCCGCCACCGCGCTGGTGAACATGGCGCCGCAGAACCCCTTCGTGCTGCACATCTCGCAGGCCATGCTGTCGGGCCACTCGCTGAACTTCCTCGGCCTCACCGAGTGGGTGGCGCGCCTGTGGCCCTTCCTGGCGCTGGCCTGGCTCACCGTGTTCACCACCGTGCCGGCCCGGGCCGACAGGGCCTGAATCCCGAGAAGGCCGGAGCACCGGCGCACGTGCACGAAAAAAGGCCGGCGCAATCGCCGGCCTTCTTCATCGCGGAACCACTGCGATACCTGCCGGTGCTTACTCGTCCAGCACCTTCTTCCAGGTCGTCACCGTCCACTTGGTGGCGAACAGGTTGTTGATGGCCGGCTCGGCAGCGGTACGGATGGCCGCGGCGTCCGGCGTCACCACCGTCATGCCGGCAGCCTGGAGCTGCGACAGGAGGGTCGACTCGCGTTGCTGGATGGTGCGGGTGCCCCACTGCGCGGCCTTCTTCAGTGCTGCGCGGACCTTGCTCTGATCGCTCTTCGACAGTTCGTTGCGGAAGAAACAGGCGTTGGCCATCTGCATGCCGAAACCGACCAGGTGGTTGGTCAGGGTCAGGTGGCTCTGCACTTCGTAGAGCTTCAGCGACTGGATCTGGGTCAGGTCACCTTCGGAGGCTTCGGCCGTACCGTTCTGCAGCGCGGCGTAGATGCCGGTCAGCGGCACCTGCACCGGGGCCACGCCCAGCGAAGACCACACGGCGATCCAGTCCGGCGTCGGCGGCAGGCGCAGCTTCAGGCCGGCGAAGTCAGCCGGGGTGTTGATCGGCTTGTTGGAGGTGAACTGGCGGAAGCCGCGATACACCGGGTCGAAGGCCACGTACTTGCCGTTGGTTTCCAGGATCTTCACCAGCTTGTCGCCCAGCTTGCCTTCCCACACTTCCTGCAGGTGGTGGAAGTCGCGGATCACGTAGGGGCCGTTGAAGAAGAAGTACTCCGGCGCGTAATCCTGGATCGGCTGGCCGCCGGTGAGCATGATGTCGCCGACGCGCTCGGCCGGGTTGCAGCTCTGCATCGCCGGGTTGATGGTCTGCTCGTTGAGCACACCGGTCTGCACCGTCACGGTGATGTGCTTGGCGCGCTTCTCCAGCTCCTGCTTGAACTGCAGGGCGGTGTCGGCAAGGATGTGGCCGGTCGCGAAGGGCGTCACCACGCGCACCGTGACCGGTGCGGGATTGCCAGCCTGGGCGACGCTGGTGCCGAAGGCGGCGGCCAGGGTCAGGGCAAGTGCCTTGATCTGTCGTTTCATGAGTTAGTCCTTATATGTTGTTTCCGGGGTAGGGTCCGACGAGTACTGCCGCGGTGACAGGAAGCGGACATGAGTTTTCCCTTCAGGGGGTCTTCCATGCCGGTTCTGCCAGTCAGAACCGCGCGGTCATCATAGAGAGCGGATGCTTGCGGGATACCCGCAACAAGTCACGCTTGTCGGCCGGCAGACGGCCTTTGCCCTTTAGTCTGGTGTTGGCTTTCCTGACAGGTAAATGACAGCGGGCGGCGGACCCCGGTTGGCGGTACACTCCGCGGCGCTTCATCCCTGATTTACCTGAGTTTTTCCCAGAGTTTCCCCATGAGTCTTGCCGCCCACCAACTCGAACTCCTGTCCCCCGCCCGCAGCGCCGAGATCGGCCGCGAAGCCGTGCTGCACGGTGCGGACGCGGTCTACATCGGCGGCCCCGCCTTCGGCGCGCGCACCAACGCCGAGAACACGGTGAGCGAGATCGCCGGGCTGGTGGAGTTCGCCCACCGCTACGGCAGCCGCATCATGGTGACGCTCAACACCATCCTGCATGACAGCGAGCTGGACGCCGCGCGCCGCCTGGTGCGGGAGTACTACGACGCCGGCGTGGACGCGCTGATCGTGCAGGACATGGCGCTGCTGGAGATGGACCTGCCGCCGATCCAGCTGCATGCCTCCACGCAATGCGACATCCGCACCGTGGAGAAGGCGAAGTTCCTCAGCCAGGTGGGCTTCTCGCAGATCGTGCTGGCGCGCGAGCTCACGCTGGACAAGATCCGCGCGATCCACGACGCCATCGATCCGGCCATCGCGCTGGAGTTCTTCATCCACGGCGCCCTGTGCGTGGCCTTCTCGGGCAACTGCTACATCAGCCACGCCCACTCCGGCCGCAGTGCCAACCGCGGCAGCTGCTCGCAGGACTGCCGCCTGCCCTACACGCTGGAAGATGCCCAGGGGCGTGTCGTCGCCTATGACAAGCACCTGCTGTCGATGAAGGACAACGACCAGAGCGCCAACCTGCGCGCGCTGGTGGATGCCGGCATCCGCAGCTTCAAGATCGAGGGCCGCTACAAGGACATGAGCTACGTGAAGAACATCACCGCTCATTACCGCCTGCTGCTCGACGAGATCCTCAACGAACGCCCCGAACTGGCGAAGTCCTCGCACGGGGCGAGCGTCTTCGGCTTCACGCCGGAGACCGACAAGACCTTCAACCGCAGCGCCACCGATTACTTCGTCACCGGCCGCAAGATCGACATCGGCGCCTTCGACGCACCGACCCACGTCGGCCTGCCGCTGGGCACGGTGACGAAGATCGGCCCCGACTGGTTCGAGCTGGCTGCCATCGAGCCGCTGGCCAACAGCGATGGCCTGACCTACATGAACAAGCGCGAGGTGCGCGGCATGCAGGCCAACGTGGTGAAGAAGCTCGGCACGCGACAGGACGAGGACCACGCCGGCAATCGCATCGAACTGGGCGTCTGGCGTGTCGAGCCCAACCAGGCGATGAAGGAACTGGCCGGCCTGCGCGTCGGCACCGCCATCTCTCGCAACCGCGACCATGCCTGGGAACAGGCGCTGCTGAAGAAGTCCTCCGAGCGCCGCATCGCGGTGGACCTGCTGTTCGCCGAGACCAGCGACGGCTTTTCGCTGACGCTGACCGACGAGACCGGGGCCTGCGCCTACGTGGCGATCGATCACGACAAGCAGCCTGCCCAGCAGGCTGAACGCGCGGAGAGCGGCCTGCGCGACAACCTGGCGAAGCTGGGTACGACGATCTTCAGCGCACGGGAGATCGATGTGGTGTGGGCACAGCCTTCACAGCCCCTCTTCCTGCCGGCCTCGGCGGTGAACACCCTGAGGCGCGATGGCGTCGCAGCGCTGGAAGCGGAGCGCCTGGCGCGCCTGCCGCGATGGACGCGCACGCCGGCCGTCCAGCCGCCGGTGGCCTATCCGGAAACGTCGCTGAGCTATCTCGCCAACGTCTACAACGATGCCGCCCGCGCCTTCTACACGAAGCATGGCGTCGGCCTGATCGACGCGGCCTACGAGGCGCACGAGGAAGACGGCGAGGTGTCGGTGATGGTCACCAAGCACTGCCTGCGCTTCAGCTTCAACCTGTGTCCCAAGCAGGCCAAGGGGGTGCAGGGCGTTCAGGGCCAGGTGCGGGCCGAGCCGATGACGCTGATCAACGGCAACGAGCGCATGACGTTGCGCTTCGACTGCAAGCCCTGCGAGATGCATGTGGTCAGCAAGATGAAGAAGCACATCTTCAACAGCCCGCCGCCCAGCACGGTGGAGTCCCCGCTCACCTTCCACCGCGTGCGGCCGACGCACTGAGGCGGTACGACCGGCATCGACCGGGCTCAGGCGGTCCAGCCCAGCCGTGTGGCCAGCGCATCCAGCGCGCGGTGGTAGGCCGTGTTGAAGACGTGCTCGGTCTCGATGAAGTAATCGAAGTAGTCCCGCTTGCCGACAAACTGCAGCAGCTCCACCTGGATGTGCCGGTAGCCGCTGTCCGGCGACAGGTGGCCACTGCGCACCATGCGGTTGATCAGCTCGATGCGTGACAGCTGCATGCTGTACGAGCTGTTCATGCCGATCTCGGTCTCCATGTCGCGCTGCTCGAAGTAGTTGGCCGGCATCTCGCCGATCCAGCGCGAGTTCTGCGGCCGCACGATCCACATCACGTCCGGCTTGTGCGGCACGCGCAGGTCGCACAGTTCGTTGAGGATGAACTGGCGGTGGTAGGCGCCGTCGATCAGGTTGAGGTCGAAGTAGGTGCGCTCGTAGCCGTAGCTGTACAGGTGCAGCGCGGCCTCGACGCCCTCGGCGGAGATCGGCATGTACAGCCGGGTCGGCGTCTGGGTCTGCCAGCCCACGCCCAGTTGCTCGCGCGCCGCCTCGTTGATGAACAGCACTTCCTGGCCGGTGGGTGGGCAGAAGGCGTTGAACATCACCGCAATGTCGGTTTCGGCCAGCGTCGCCGCGATCTGCTCGAAGTAGGCCGGCTCGCGGGTCGGCACATGGGTCTGCGCCGGCAGCAGGCGGTCGGCCCATTGCTTGGGCTCGGAGAACGGCGACAGGAAGGACCAGCGCTCCCAGTACTCCTGCATCGCGGGGCGAAACACGCCGGGCAGGCCCTTGGCGAGCATCCACTGGTTGCCGAAGGGGGCATGCTCGGGCGCCTTGGGCATCTCGGCGAGGTGGTCGCGCAGCTTGTGGCGCAGGTCCAGCCCGTCGAGATAGTGGGCGGTCCACACGATCATGCCGGAGGTGCAGGAAATGGCCGCCGGCCGTATGCGCAACTGCTGGGCCGCCGACAGGAAACCGGCGCCGAAGGCGTTGCCGCCCCCCAGCCCGCCCAGCGCGAAGGCGATCTTCAGGTCACTGCGCCCGCCTGCCGGCACGACCGCCGGCAGCCTTCCATCCGATGCACCCATGCTGCTGCTCCTGACCGCGGACCGTCGCACAACCGTGCCGTCCGCATCGGGGTTAACCTTTACACCCGATTGTTGCAGTGCGTCAATTGCCGGAATTGCGATTATCGATAAACGCAACGTCCAGCCGCCCGGCGGGGTTCCGGCGCGGTGCGGACACCGTCGCCCCGCAGAGCGGCGCGGACTGGCATCATCCGGGTCTGCTTCCGCCTTTCCCACAGGCTTGCCCACAGGTTTGCCCACATCCATGTTCAGGATTTCCCCGCTGCGCCTGCTGCGTTCCCGCCCCCTGCGGCCCCATGCCCGCCGCCTGCTCGACCGCAACCTGTGGCGCGCCACGCCGCACGCCATCGGCACCGGCCTCGGCGTGGGCTTCTTCTTCGGCATCCTCATCCCGTTCGCGCAGACCCTGTTCGCCGTGGTGGGCGCGGTCTTCCTGCGCGGCAACCTGCTGGCCGCGGCCGGCGGCACCTTCGTGACCAATCCCTTCACCACCGCCCCCGTGTATTACGGCGCGTGGCGGCTCGGCCAGGCCATCACGTCCTGGCTGCCCGGCAAGGTGGTGGCGGAGGCCGAACAACTCGCCGAGGAAACCAGCGAGGTCGCCCAGGGGCTGCTGTCCCGCCTCGGCGACGTCGGCATCGAACTGATCATCGGCGTACTGGTACTGGCGCCGGTGGCCGGCCTGCTCGGCTATGCCGCGGGCTGGGCCGGCACCCGCATGTGGCGGCAGTTGCGTCCCGCCGTCGCCAGCGGAGGCCCGGCGGCATGAGCACGGCCCGTAGCATCCCCAACGTCCTGAGCATCGCCGGCATCGACCCCAGCGGCGGCGCCGGCATCTACGCCGACCTCAAGGCCTTTTCCGCGCTGGGCGCCTACGGCTGCGGCGTGGTGGCCGCGCTCACCGCGCAGAACACCCAGGCCGTCACCGGCGTGCACACCCCGCCGCTGGACTTCCTACGCCTGCAGATCGACACGCTGTTCGCCGACGTGCGCATCGACGCCACCAAGATCGGCATGCTGGCCAGCGCCGAGGTGGTGGCCACGGTGGCCGACCGGCTGATCCACTTCGGCGCGCAGAACATCGTGCTGGACCCGGTGATGGTCGCCAAGAGCGGCGACCACCTGCTGGCGAAGAGCGCGGTGGCGATGCTGAAGGAAGCGCTGATCCCGCGCGCCCTGCTGATCACCCCCAACCTGCCCGAGGCCGGCGTGCTGCTGAACGAGCGCCCGCCCGAGACCCTGCGCGAGATGTTCCGCGTCGCCGAACGCCTGCGCGCGCTGATGCCGACGCGCGACGGCCACTGGGTGCTGCTGAAGGGCGGCCACCTGCCGGGCAGCGAGGTCATCGACCTGCTGTTCGACGGCGACCGCATGATCGAGCTGGCCGGCCCGCGCATCGACACGAAGAACACCCACGGCACCGGCTGCACGCTGTCGGCCGCCATCGCCGCCCTGCTGCCGCAGCGGGCCGGCGACGTGCTGCCGGTGGAGTCCGCCGTGCGCAGCGCACGCGACTACCTGCAGGGCGCCTTGCGCAACGCCGACCAGTTGCAGGTCGGCAGTGGCCACGGCCCGGTGCATCACTTCCACGCCGCCTGGCGCTAGTGCGACCACCGCGCCTGGCTGCAACGCCCGTCCCCGTGGGCACGCACCACCCCTTGTGACAGCCGCCGCACTACAGTAGCCACCATTCCCCCACACAAGGGCATGGCATGAGCGAAACCCAGACCCTGCCGGGCCAGATCGTCTTCACCCTGGTTTTCGCCGCCGTGCTGGCCTACCCGCTGGCGCGCCTGCTGCTGTGGCGCTACGTACGCGCGGTCGAGGCGGCGATGCGCAGCACGGCACCACTGCAGCCAGCCAGCCCTGCCGCAGCGCCCGCAGGCGCAGGCAGCTCCCCCGCGGCAGCGCCTTCTGCCCCGCCACTGCTCCCGGCGATGATGCAGCGCCCCTGGCGCGCCGCCGCCGCACAGGCCATCGTCGCCTGCGTGCTGGCGCTCTGGTTCGCCTGGCTGTACCTGCGTGCCGACGCCATCGCGGTCAGCCCCTCGCGCCTGCTGATGCTGGGCATCACGCACCTGTGGCCGGGCATCCTCGCGGTGCTGCTGGTGGCCGGCATCACACGGCGCCAGCGCGTGCGGGTGCTGGCCGGCGGCAGCGCGTTGTACCTCGTCCTGGGTGTCCTGCTGAGCACGCAGCCACTGCTGCCCGCACTGGTCGACGCGCTGCGCCTGTGGCTGATCGTGAACCTGCTGCCCACGCTCTACCTCGCCGCCTTCCTGACCCGCCGCGTGCGCAGCGTGGGGCCACCGGTGCTGCTGGTGTGCCTGCTGACGGTGAGTGGTGCGGTCGCGCTGCTCGCCGTCCTCGCCGTCAACGAAGCCTGGTTGCACGCTATCGGCGGCCTGCTGTTCACACTGGGCCTGGGTGCGCTGGGCGGGCTCGCCGTCATGGCCCTGACGGGTGCCGCACTGGCGGCAGCCGTCGGCGTGTGGCTGCTGCATGCCATCGCGCGGGGCTACGCGGCACGCCGCATCGGCGACCAGGGCCTGATGCTGGCGGCATTGTGGCTGGTGTTCACGCTGAGCTACAGCGTGAACCTGCTGTTCGCCGGCGGCGGCTGGTTCGTGCTGGGACTGCTCGCCTTCCCGGTCTGGCTGCTGCTGTCGCGACTGGTGAATGCGCTGCTGCTGCACGACGACACCGGCCCGGCGCACGCATTGCTGCTGCTGCGCGTGTTCGCCCGCAAGGGGAACGCTCCCGCGCTGTTCCACGCCCTGAGCCGGCACTGGCGCCATGTGGGGCCGATCCGCATGATCGCCGGCTACGACCTCGCCACCGAGAGCGTCGAGCCTGACGAACTGATGGCCTTCCTGCGCGGCCGTCTTGCGGACAGTTTCGTGACCGGGCCGGACGTCGTGGACCGCCGCCTGGGCGACGCCCCGCCACGCCGCGACGCGGACGTACGCTTCCGCGCGGAGGAGTTCTTCTGCTTCGATGACACCTGGCGCTACACGCTGCAACGGCTGGTCGCCACCAGCGCGGTGGTGCTGATGGACCTGCGCGGCTTCGGCCCGCAGAACCGCGGCTGCGTGTTCGAACTGGCGGCGCTGGCGGAGTACGCCGCGCTGCCACGCACGGTGCTGCTGCATGACGCCAGCACCGACATGGCGAGCCTTCGTGCCGAGACGACGGCACTGGGCATCGCGGCGGACGCATTGCCACTGCTGGCGCTCAGTGGGGACGAAGCGCGCGACCTGCCAGCCTTGGTCGCTGCAACCGCAAAGGCTGCGCAGTCTTCCGCGCCGTCCTCCGGTCAACGGTGAATGCTCCGCAACCGCTCTCGCTACTCAGGGCGCGCGCAGAAATGAAAAGGCGCCTTGCGGCGCCCCTCCATGCAACATCGCAGTGCCTCAGCTGCGCATCAACGCGGCAGGACGCTGCTGCCCATCAGGAAAGCATCGACCTCGCGCGCAGCCTGACGGCCTTCGCCCAAGCGGGCCGGTCGGCCCGCGTGCCCCACACTCGCCCACCTGGGTGGGCGATCCGCGTGCGACTTAACAGGGAAGGACGCTCGATCCCATCAAGAAGGCGTCGACCTCACGAGCGGCCTGACGGCCCTCGCCCAAGCGGGCCGGTCGGCCCGCGTGCCCCACACTCGCCCACCTGGGTGGGCGATCCGCGTGCAACTTAACGGGGAAGGACGCTGGATCCCATCAGGAAGGCGTCGACCTCACGAGCGGCCTGACGGCCCTCGCGGATCGCCCACACCACCAGCGACTGGCCACGACGCGTGTCACCGGCGGCGAACACCTTCGGCACGTTGGTGGCATAGCAACCGGGGCCGTCGGTGGTGGCCTTGGCGTTGCCACGCGCATCCTTCTCCACGCCGAAGCCGTCCAGCAGGCTGGCCACCGGGTTGGTGAAGCCCATCGCGAAGAACACGAGGTCGGCCGGCAGCTCCTTCTCGGAGCCGGGCACTTCGCTCATCTTCATCTGGCCGGTCTTCTCGTCGCGCTTCCACTCGACGCGGGCGGTCACCAGCGACTTGACCTTGCCGTTCTCGCCGCGGAATTCCTTGGTGGTGATCGACCAGTCGCGGTCGCAGCCTTCCTCGTGCGACGAGGATGTGCGCAGCTTGGTCGGCCAGTACGGCCACACCAGCGACTTGTTTTCCTTCTCCGGCGGCTGCGGCATCAGTTCGAACTGGGTGACGCTGGTCGCACCGTGGCGGTTGGACGTGCCCACGCAGTCGGAGCCGGTGTCGCCACCGCCGATGACGATGACGTGCTTGCCGGTGGCCTTGATCTGGTCCGGCACCTTATCACCCGCGTTCACCTTGTTCTGCTGCGGCAGGAACTCCATCGCGAAGTGCACGCCTTCCAGTTCGCGGCCGGGAATCGGCAGGTCGCGCGGCACTTCGCTGCCGCCGGTGATCAGCACGGCGTCGAAGTCCTTCATCAGCTGCTTGGGGCTGATCTTGCTCTTGGCATCGTTGCCGACGCCCTTGGGCAGGTCCGCATCACCGATGTAGGTGCTGGTCTTGAAGGTGATGCCTTCGGCTTCCATCTGCTGCACGCGGCGATCGATGTGCGACTTCTCCATCTTGAAGTCGGGGATGCCGTAACGCAGCAGGCCGCCGATGCGGTCGCGCTTCTCGAACACCGTCACGTCATGGCCGACGCGCGCCAGTTGCTGGGCAGCAGCCATGCCGGCGGGGCCGGAACCGACGACGGCGATCTTCTTGCCGGTCTTCTTGGCAGGTGCCTGCGGCAGCACCCAGCCATTGGCCCAGGCCTTGTCGATGATGGCGTGCTCGATCGACTTGATGCCCACCGGCTCGGCGTTGATGCCCAGCGTGCAGGCGGCCTCGCAGGGTGCCGGGCAGATGCGGCCGGTGAACTCCGGGAAGTTGTTGGTGGAGTGCAGGACGGCAATCGCCTCCTGCCAGTTCTGCTTGTAAACGAGATCGTTCCAGTCCGGAATGATGTTGTTCACCGGGCAGCCGTTGTTGCAGAACGGGATGCCGCAGTCCATGCAGCGTGCGCCCTGCAGCTTCGCCGCCTCGTCGGTCAGCGTCAGCACGAACTCCTTGTAGTGCTTCTTGCGTGCCGTCGGTTCTTCGTACTGCTCGTCCTGGCGTTCGAACTCAAGAAAGCCGGTTACCTTTCCCATTTCAATCTTTCCTCAATCAGTTTCGTTCGCGACGGCAATCAGGCGGTGGCGGTTTCGGACTTGGCGCGTGCAGCGACGGCCAGTTCCTTCAGCGCACGGCGGTATTCCTTCGGCATGACCTTCACGAAGGCGCGGCGGGACACGTCCCACTTCTCCAGCAGCGCCTTGGCGCGCAGGCTGCCGGTGTAGCGGAAGTGGTTCTCGATGAAGCGCTTGAGCACCGCTTCATCGGTTTCACCCTTGCCGCCACGGCTCACCGCATGCCAGATGTCGCGATCGACCTTCTCGGTCTGCTCGGCGGTCGTGAGCACCGGCTCCAGATCCACCATCGAGGTGTTGCACTTCTTCGCGAACAGGCCGTCCGGGTCATACACGAAGGCCACGCCACCCGACATGCCGGCGGCGAAGTTGCGGCCGGTGTCACCCAGCACGATGACGGTGCCACCGGTCATGTACTCGCAACCGTGGTCGCCCGTGCCTTCCACCACCGCAGTGGCGCCGGAGTTGCGCACGCAGAAGCGCTCGCCGCCCACGCCGTTGAGGTAGGCCTCACCGGCGATGGCACCGAACAGCACGGTGTTGCCGGCGATGATGTGCTCCGGGCCGAAGCCGCGGAAGTCGTTCGGGCAGCGCACGATGATGCGGCCACCGGACAGGCCCTTGCCGACGTAGTCGTTGCCCTCGCCCACCAGGTCCAGCGTGATGCCGTGCGCCAGGAAGGCGCCGAAGCTCTGGCCGGCGGTGCCGGTGAGCTGCACGTGGATGGTGTCGTCGGGCAGGCCGGCGAAGCCGTACTTCTTGGCGACCTCGCCCGACAGCATGGCGCCGACGGTGCGGTTGATGTTCTTCACCGGCTGGATGAAAGAGACGCGCTCGCCCTTTTCCAGCGCCGACTTCGACTTGGCGATCAGCTGGTGATCCAGCGCCTTGTCGAGGCCGTGATCCTGCGTAGCGGTGACGCGCATCGGCGAGTCGACCTGCGGCACGTAGAAGATCTTGCTGAAGTCCAGGCCTTGCGCCTTCCAGTGGGCGACGGCCTTCTTCTTGTCCAGCAGTTCGGCGCGACCGATGAGGTCCTCGAACTTGCGCACGCCCAGTTGCGCCATGATCTCGCGCACTTCCTCGGCGATGAAGAAGAAGAAGTTCACCACGTGTTCCGGCTGGCCCTGGAAGCGCTGGCGCAGCACCGGGTCCTGCGTGGCCACGCCCACCGGGCAGGTGTTGAGGTGGCACTTGCGCATCATGATGCAACCTTCGACCACCAGCGGCGCGGTGGCGAAGCCCATCTCGTCGGCGCCCAGCAGCGCGGCGATGACGACGTCACGGCCGGTCTTCATCTGGCCGTCGGCCTGCACCACGATGCGGTCGCGCAGACCGTTGATCATCAGGGTCTGCTGCGTCTCGGCGAGACCCAGCTCCCACGGCGAACCGGCGTGCTTGATGGAGGACAGCGGCGAAGCGCCGGTACCACCGTCGTGACCGGCGATCACCACGTGATCGGCCTTGCACTTGGCGACGCCCGCGGCCACGGTGCCGACGCCCACTTCGGACACCAGCTTCACCGAAATGTCGGCCTTCGGATTGACGTTCTTCAGGTCATGGATCAGCTGCGCCAGATCCTCGATCGAGTAGATGTCGTGGTGCGGCGGCGGCGAGATCAAGCCCACACCTGGCACCGAGAAGCGCAGCGCGCCGATGTACTCGGACACCTTGCCGCCGGGCAGCTGGCCGCCTTCGCCGGGCTTGGCACCCTGCGCCATCTTGATCTGGATCTGGTCGGCGGAGGTCAGGTACTCGGTGGTCACACCGAAGCGGCCGGATGCCACCTGCTTGATCTTCGAACGCAGGGAGTCACCTTCCTGCAGCACCACGTCGCGCTCGATGCGGTCCTTGCCGATGATGCCGGCCAGGGTCTCGCCCTTCTTGATGAAGATGCCCTTCATCTCGTTCTTGTAGCGCGCTGGGTCCTCGCCGCCTTCACCGGTGTTCGACTTGCCGCCGATACGGTTCATGGCGATGGCCAGCGTGGCGTGCGCCTCTGTCGAGATCGAGCCCAGCGACATGGCACCGGTGGCGAAGCGTTTGACGATCTCCTTGGCGGATTCCACTTCGTCCAGCGGCACGGCGGCGGCCGGGTCGAACTTGAATTCGAACAGGCCGCGCAGCGTCATGTGGCGCACGCTCTGATCGTTGATGATCTGGGCGTACTCCTTGTAGGTCTGGAACGAACCGGCGCGCGTCGAGTGCTGAAGCTTGGCGATCGCATCCGGCGTCCACATGTGCTCTTCGCCGCGGATGCGGAAGGCATACTCGCCACCGGCATCCAGCGCGTTGGACAGCACCGGGTCGGCACCGAAGGCGTCGGCGTGCAGGCGCAGGGCTTCCTCGGCCACCTCGAAGATGCCGATGCCCTGCACGTTGGACGGCGTGCCGGCGAAGTACTTGTCGATGAGGTCGCGGTTGAGGCCGATGGCTTCGAAGATCTGCGCGCCGCAGTAGGACATGTAGGTCGAGATGCCCATCTTGGACATGACCTTGTTCAGGCCCTTGTTCACCGCCTTGATGAAGTTCTTGATCGCCTTGTCTGCGCCGAGGTCGGCCGGCATGCCCTTGGCGAGATCACGCAGCGTCTCCATGGCGAGGTAGGGGTGCACTGCCTCGGCGCCGTAGCCGGCGAGCAGGGCGAAGTGGTGCACTTCGCGCGCCGAACCGGTTTCCACCACCAGGCCGGTGGAGGTACGCAGGCCCTTGCTCACCAGGTGCTGGTGCACCGCCGAGGTGGCCAGCAGCGCCGGGATGGCGACGTTGTCGGCACTGATCTGGCGGTCCGACACGATGAGGATGTTGTAGCCGGAGCGCACGGCGTCCTCGGCCTGCGCGCACAGCGCGGCGATGCGTGCCTCGACGCCGTCCTTGCCCCAGGCGACCGGGTAGCAGATGTCCAGTTCGAAGGACTTGAACTTGTTGTCGGTGTACGAATCGATGTGGCGGATCTTCGCCATGTCCTTGAAGTCCAGCACCGGCTGGGACACTTCGAGGCGCATCGGCGGGTTGATGTTGTTCAGGTCCAGCAGGTTCGGCTTGGGGCCGATGAAGGACACGGTAGACATCACCAGCGCTTCGCGGATCGGATCGATCGGCGGGTTGGTCACCTGCGCAAACAACTGCTTGAAGTAGTTGTACAGCGACTTGTTCTTGTTGGACATGACCGCCAGCGGCGAGTCGTTGCCCATGGAGCCGATAGCCTCTTCTGCACCGGTGGCCATCGGGGCCATCAGGAACTTGGTGTCTTCCTGCGTGTAGCCGAAGGCCTGCTGCAGGTCGAGCAGCGGCGCCTTGAGCGCCACCTGCGGCTCGGGACCGTCCACCTCGTCCAGCTTCACCTGGATGCGGCTGATCCACTCGCGGTAGGGCTTGGCGTTGGCGAGCGCGTCCTTCACTTCCTTGTCGTCGATGATGCGGCCGGCTTCCATGTCGATGAGGAACATCTTGCCCGGCTGCAGGCGCCACTTCTTGACGATCTTGCTCTCCGGCACCGGCAGCACGCCGGACTCGGAGGCCATGATGACGATGTCGTCATCGGTCACCAGGTAGCGCGCCGGACGCAGGCCGTTGCGGTCCAGCGTGGCGCCGATCTGGCGACCGTCGGTGAAGGCGATGGCGGCGGGGCCGTCCCACGGCTCCATCATCGCGGCGTGGTACTCGTAGAACGCGCGACGGTTCTCGTCCATCAGCTCGTGCTGCTCCCAGGCCTCCGGGATCATCATCATCGCGGCCTGCGACAACGGGTAGCCGGCCATCACCAGCAACTCGATGCAGTTGTCGAAGGTGGCCGTGTCGGACTGGCCGGCGTAGGCGATGGGGAACAGCTTCTTGAGATCCTCACCCAGCACGGCGGACTTCATGACGCCTTCGCGGGCGCGCAGCCAGTTGTAGTTGCCCTTCACCGTGTTGATTTCGCCGTTGTGGGCGACCATGCGGTACGGGTGGGCCAGCGGCCATTCGGGGAAGGTGTTGGTCGAGAAGCGCTGGTGCACCAGGGCGAGCGCGGACACGCAGCGGGCGTCGGCGAGGTCCTTGTAGTACACACCCACCTGGTTGGCGAGCAGCAGGCCCTTGTAGATGACGGTGCGCGCCGACATCGACGGCACGTAGTACTCCTTGCCGTGCTTCAGCTTGAGTTGCTGGATGGCGTGGCTGGCCATCTTGCGGATGACATACAGCTTGCGCTCCAGCGCCTCGGTAACCATCACGTCCGGGCCGCGACCGATGAATATCTGGCGGATCACCGGCTCCTTGGCGCGCACGCGCGGCGACATCGGCATGTCCGCGTCGACCGGCACATCGCGCCAGCCCAGTACGACCTGGCCTTCGGCGCGCACGGCACGCTCCAGCTCCTGTTCGCAGGCCAGGCGGGAGGCGTGCTCCTTCGGCAGGAAGATCATGCCGACGCCATACTCGCCCTGCGGCGGCAGCTTGACGCCTTGCTTGGCGAGTTCTTCGCGGTAGAACTGGTCAGGGATCTGGATCAGGATGCCGGCACCGTCACCCATCAGCGGGTCGGCACCCACGGCGCCACGGTGGTCGATGTTCTCCAGGATCTTCAGGCCGCCCTGAACGATGTCGTGGCTCTTCTTGCCCTTGATGTGGGCGACGAAGCCGACGCCGCAGGCATCGTGTTCGTTGGCGGGGTCGTAGAGGCCCTGGGCTACAGGTCCCTGGCGTTCGATTCGATCTTGCATGTCGCGCTCTTGCATGTCGGCGGCTCCGTTGAGGCCGGATAAGGGCCAAACTCTGGCGCGGCAGGGGACACGAACGGAACGCAGGGCGGCGAAGCGAGGGTTCCGAACGGCCCGTCGAGACGGGTCAGATCAGGACGAGCCTGTGACCCAATAACCACGCCACCATCAGGGCTTGAACTATAGGCCCGTGGAAAACCCGCTACAAGCACAATAAAACGGGGTCAGAGTAAATTACTTATGGCGCACCGTTTCAATGCAGCAAAATATGGGGACAGAGTTAAATTGGTGCAGTTTGATGCGTAGGGTCCTGATTTGCCGAGGCTGTGCCCGAATGCCACCCGTTGCGCCTTCGGCTGGGAATGCCTGGAGGCGGGTTTTGCGTTGTCGCTAGCTGCCGTTGCCGACGTCTTCCGTCCGTCGCGGCCTGCCCTTGGGCAAGGGCTGACTTCGCCGGTTCGGGGGTGGCGTGCCAGAGCGCGAGGCGGGGGGCTCGCCCAGCATCCAGCCACGGTGCGCAGCGTAGCGGATCGCCTCGAGTTCCTGGCGGGGAGAACCCGCATCCAGCATGCGGCGATAAGTCGCCTGCCGTTCGAAGGGCGTATTGCCCAGCGACCAGTACAAAGGGTGGTCGGCAATCAGCGGATCCTGCCCGACGCCGAGGTGATGACCACAACTGGACCAGCCGTAGTGCACCGGGTCGGACACCAGCCCGGCACGCACGGGGTTCAGCTCCAGGTAGCGGTAGCAGGCCAGCAGCCAGGCGGTGGGCTCGACGACGGTAGACCGGTAACGCCCTTCCCACAGGGTTCCGCTGCGCCGATGGCGATCGTTGAAGTAGCGCACGTAGCGGCGGCCGAGACGCTGCATCATCGCGCCGCTGCCGCCTTCGTCCGCGGCCGTCACCAGCAGATGCACGTGGTCCGGCATCAGCACATACGCGTGGAGGGATACCGAGCTTTCGCGCGCGGCTTCGCGCAGATCGGAAAGGTAGCGCTCGTGGTCGGCTTCGTCGTCGAACAGCCGCAGGCGGTCGTTGCCCCGCTGCAGCAACAACTGCGGCATGCCGGGCACGAACAGGCGGGGCAGGCGCGCCACGACGGCCTCAGCTGGCGCCGATAGCGAACAGGCGCTGGTGTTCCTTCATCGCGTAGCGGTCGGTCATGCCCGCGATGTAGTCCGCGATGGCGCGCGGTTTGTCCTCGCGCGCGCGGCTCTGGTACTGCGGCGGCAGCAGGCGCGCATCATCCATGAAGACGCCGAACAGTTCGCTGATGATGCGCTTGGCCTTGGCCATCTCGCGCAACACGCGGTAGTGCCAGTAGAGGTTTTCGCGCAGAAACTGCTTGAGCTGGCGCTGCTCCTGGCGCATCGCGTCGGAGAAGGCCACCAGTGGCGGCGCACGGCGCACATCCTCCAGCGTCTCGACCGCATGGGCAGCGATGTTTGCACGGGTGGTCTCGATGAGATCGATGGCCAGCGCGTTGATCATGCGCCGTACCGTCTCGTGGATCAGGCGGCGCTCGTTGAGGCCGGGATGCAAGGCCTCGACCTCCGAGCTGTGACGCGCAAAGCAGTCGATGCCACGCAACTGGTCCAGCGTGATGAGGCCGGCACGCAGACCGTCATCCACGTCGTGATTGTTGTAGGCAATCTCGTCGGCCAGATTGGTGAGCTGCGCTTCCAGGGACGGCTGCGTCTTGTCGAGAAAGCGCTGGCCAAGCTCACCCAGTAGACGCGCGTTCGGCAGCGAACAATGCTTGAGGATGCCTTCGCGGGTCTCGAAGGTGAGGTTGAGGCCATCGAAACCGGCGTAGTGCTCCTCCAGCAAGTCGACGGTGCGCAGCGACTGCAGGTTGTGCTCGAACCCGCCGGACTCGCGCATGCATTCATTGAGCGCATCCTGCCCCGCGTGGCCGAAGGGCGTATGGCCGAGGTCGTGCGCCAGGGCTACGGCTTCTACCAGGTCTTCGTTGAGCTGCAGGGCACGCGCCAGCGAGCGCGCGATCTGCGCCACCTCGATGCTGTGCGTAAGGCGCGTACGGAACAGGTCGCCCTCGTGATTCACGAAAACCTGCGTCTTGTACTCCAGCCTGCGGAAGGCCGTGGAGTGAATGATGCGGTCTCGGTCGCGCTGGAATTCGCTGCGCGCCGAAGGCGCTGCCTCGCTCACCGCACGGCCACGCGAATTGCCCCCCGATACCGCGTAGTGCGCGAGTGTCTGCATCTCAGGCCTCGCTGCAGGCGCGGATGCTGGCTTCGATGGCAGCGACCGAAGCGCTGTCATGAATCACCGCACGGCCGATCTTTTCCAGGAGGATCAGGCGCAGCTTGCCATCCTCCACCTTCTTGTCGTGACGCATCAGTTCGAGATAGCGCCCGGGGCCGCCGAGGTTCGGCCCCACCACCGGCAGGCCGGCACGCTCGAACAGGCGACGCACACGCTGCACGTCCGCTCCGGTCAACATGCCGAGCCGCGCCGACAGGTCGGCGGCCATCACCGTACCGGCCGCGACGGCCTCGCCGTGCAACCACTCGCCGTAGCCCATGCCGGTCTCGATGGCGTGGCCGAAGGTGTGGCCAAGATTGAGGTGGGCCCGCTCCCCCTGCTCCGTCTCGTCAGCCGCCACCACCGTCGCCTTGATGCGGCAATTCCACTCCACCGCTTCGGCGAGGAGTTCGACATCACGGTCGAGCAGCGCGTCCATGTGTAGCTCCAGCCAGTCGACGCGTGCAGCGTCACGGATGAGCGCGTGCTTGATGACCTCAGCAAGGCCTGCGCGCAGCTCCTCGATCGGCAGCGTCCGCAAGGTCCCGACGTCAGCCAGCACCAGGCGCGGCTGGTAGAACGCGCCGATCATGTTCTTGCCGAGCGGATGATTGATGGCGGTCTTGCCGCCCACCGAAGAGTCCACCTGCGACAACAGCGTGGTCGGAACCTGGATGAACGGCACGCCGCGTTGGTAGGCCGCCGCCGCAAAGCCGGTCATGTCACCGACGACACCACCGCCCAGCGCGATCATCGTGACCGAGCGCTCGCAACGCGCTTCCAGCAAACCGGTGAAGATGAGATTCAGCGTTTCCCAGTTCTTGTGCGCCTCGCCATCCGGCAAGACGATGGGCGTTACCGTCACACCCGCGTCGCGCAAGCTCGCTGACAGCGTTTCGAGGTAAAGCGGCCCCACGACATCGTTGGTGACGATCGCCACGCGAGGCCGTTTCAGGTAAGGGAGGATCAGTTCCGGCTTCGACAGGAGACCATCACCAATACGGATCGGATAAGCGCGGTCGCCCAGCGCTACGTCGAGTGTGCGTACCACTTTTCCCATTCCTTCAGGATCTTCGTTACCGCAAGCTGCGAATTGCCCCGCCCGCCGTCGACGATGAGATCGGCAATCTCGCGATACAAGGGGTCACGCTGTGTGCGCAATTCGGTCAGCCGCCCAAGCGGATCGGCCACCTTCAACAACGGACGGTTGCCGTCGTGTCGGGTGCGCTCGAACAACACCGCAGGCGGCACGTCCAGATAGACAACCCAACCCGACTCGGAAAGTGCCTGCCGATTGGCGGGCGTAACGACCGCACCACCACCGGTGGCCAGCACGATGCCTGCCTCCTGTGTCAGCTCCGCGATCGTCTGCGCTTCACGCTGGCGAAAACCTGCTTCGCCCTCGAGCTCGAAAATCACCGGCACTTTCACGCCCGTGCGCTGCTCGATCTCGTGGTCCGAATCAAGAAAACGGCGCCCTAGGCGCCGTGCGAGCATCCGCCCGATGGTGGTCTTCCCAGACCCCATCAGGCCGATGAGATAGATGTTGCCGTGCTGTATCACCCGCCTATGTTACTGAGCCTGCCGTGAAACCGGCAAGCTCAGCCATCAGATCAGGCTCAGCGCACCAAGGTCTGGTCCGACACGATGCGCGGCGTGATGAATACCAACAGTTCCGTCTTCGTGTCCTGGCGTTCGTTTTCCTTGAACAGATAACCCAGAACCGGAATGTCGCCCAGCAGTGGCACCTTCGCAGTGTTGTTGCGAATATCCTGCTGGAAGATGCCGCCGATCACCACCGTTCCGCCGTTCTCCACCAGCACTTCCGTCTTCACGTGCTTAGTATCGATCGCGTAGCCGATGTCCGGATTATTCAAACGCTCGTTGGGCGTGTCCTTGTTGACATCCAGAGTCATGAAGATCTTGCCATCGGGCGTGATCTGCGGCTTGACCTTCAGCGCCAGCACTGCCTTGCGGAAGGCAACCGAAGTAGCGCCCGAACTGGTGGATTGCTTGTAGGGCAACTCCGTACCCTGCTCGATTGTCGCCTCGGTCTGGTCGGCCGTCATGACGCGAGGACGGGAAACCACCTTGCCGCGCCCATCCGTCTCCAGTGCCGTAACTTCAAGATTCAGGAAGCGCGTAGCTGCACTGTTCCACAACACCAGCGACAGAGCTCCGACGTTCTTGCTCGAAAGACTAGGCGCCGGGTTGTTCCAGGACAACGAGTCATTCAGGAAGTCGGGGACCGTTGAAGTCTGGCCTGTGTGATAACCCGTATCCGCCAGCCCACCACCCACGCGGTAGCGTCCGGCAGCAGAGTCGGTCATGTGCAGTCCGAGGCGCATGCCAATGTTCCGTGCAAAGGCATCGCTGGCCTCGACGATCTGGGCTTCGATCAGAACCTGGCGTACCGGCACATCGATTTCGGTAAGCAAGCGACGGATATCATCCAGCCGAGCGCCAACATCGTTCACAAAAACCTTGTTGGTGCGCTCATCAACCACGACCGATCCGCGCTTGGAAAGGATGGTCTGCTCCTTGTTCTTCATGAAGTCCGAAATCGCGCGAGCCTTGTGATAGTTGATCTGGAAACTCTCGGTCCGCAGAGGCTCGAGATCCTGGATCTGTGACTTTGCTTCCAGCTCGAGCTTTTCACGGGTCGCCAGTTCATCGCTTGGCGCAATCCAGATCACGTTGCCATTCTTGCGCATGTCCAGACCCTTGGCCTGCAGAATGATCTCGAGGGCCTGATCCCACGGAACATCCTTCAAGCGCAGCGTCAGAGCGCCGGTCACCGTATCGCTGGTAATGATGTTGAAGTTGGTGAAGTCAGCGATCACCTGAAGCACGGATCGGACATCAATGTTCTGGAAGTTCAGGGACAGCTTCTCGCCTGCATACTTCACGGCCTTGTTTGCGCTTTGGACAAGCTTCCGCGGATCTTCCTGAACCGACTTGACCTCCAGCACGAACTGATTGTCGCTCTGATAAGCACTGTGCTCCCACAGCCCCTTCGGCGCCACAACGATCCTCACGGCGTTGCCTTGCTGCGTGGTCACGACATCGGTCACAGGCGTACCAAAATCCGTGACGTCGAGGCGGCGCTTGAGGCGGTCCGGCACGGCCGTCTTCAGGAACTCCAGCACGAGATTGCTACCCTGCTGGCGAATATCGATGCCCGTGTTCGAATCAGACAGATCGATCACGAGGCGTGCTTCGCCATCCTTGCCACGACGGAACGCGATGTCGTTGATGCTGTGCTGGTCAGGACCACCTTTCTGCTCGACAAAACGGGCAGTCGTCGTGGCCTCGGGAGACTTGGATGTCGCCGCAGTCAGATTGATGACCACGTCGCGCCCTTCATTCTTCGTCTCGAATGCGAGCGGACGGGTCAGGTTCAGCACCAGACGGGTCCGGTCTGCGACCTGCACCAGATTGGCACTGCGAACATCTCCCTCGTTGAGCGCCTTGGAGCCCGAGCCGGTCGCATTGGAAGTAGCAGGAAAGTCGATCGCAACGCGCGCCGGATTGGAAACACTGAACGTTCCCAGCTGCCCCTCCAGTGGCCGCCGTAGCGTGATGCGAACCGTCACCACGCCCATGTTCTGCTCGGCACGGATCGATTCAATGGCATTGCGGCCTTCAGCCGCGGCAGGAGTCGCCGGCGCCGGCGACTGAGCAGATGCGCCCGATGCGAACATCACACCTGCTACATACATCAGCGCTGCACACAGTCGAATGGTTCTTGTCATTTCTTGGCCTCCTGCTCCTGCAGTTGCATGGCGGCGACGCGTTCTACCCAGTCGCCGTTGGCGTCTTCAATGAGTTCCTTGATGGATATTTCGGATTCGGAGATCTTCGTGATAACGCCGAAGTTCTGTCCGATGTAGTTGCCGACCCGCACTTGGTGGATGTTCTTGTCGGCCTGAACAAGCGCCACCGGAACACCTTTCATCTGAAGCAGGCCTACCATCCTCATGGTCTCGATCGCATAGAACTCCAAAGGCTCCTTGCGTCGATTCGTGTCCGGACGATTCGCTCCACCACGCCCTTGTGGTTCCAGCTTGGAAGACTGGAACGGATCAAGCATGCTGCCGACGTCATAGGCGACGACGGGAAATGTCTGCAGTTGAGGCAGCGGGGGCACACGGCCGCGCATGGTCGATGCCTCGGTAGCCATCCAGGCCTTCAGGTCGCTGTGCTCTTCGCTTGCGCACGCGCCGAGAAAGACCGGGAGCACCAGACAAAGCAGTAAGCCAGGCTTGCGGTTGAGGATCATTTCTTCTTGTCCTTCTCAGCCTTTTCGCGCCGTTGCTTGGCCACCTCTTCTTCGTCGAGATAGCGATAGGTCACGGCATTGGCCTCCATCTTCAGGCCGCCTTCCTTGTTCTGTTCGATGAACAGATCGCGCAGCGTCACGATGCGCGGCAGTTGCGCCACATCGCTGACGAAGTTGCCGAGGTCGTGATACCCGCCGACGACGCGCATCGCGATGGGCAATTCGGCATAGAACTCCTTCATGCCTTCGGCACCCGGCTTCCAGAGATCAAACTGCAGACCACGCCCTCTACCCGCCTGATTCACCTCGACCAGCAGGCCTTCCATCTCGGTACGGTTCGGCAGCTGTTTCAGCAGGGCGCCAAACTGACGATCAATCTCGGCCAATTGCTTCTTGTACTCATCCAGGTTGACCGCCTGACGTTTCTTGCCGGCCCACTCTTCCTTGAGCTTGGCCTCTTCCTGGCGTTGTTGTTCCAGAGCATCCATCTGGCTGCTCCAGTCGAACCACCAAGCTGCCACCAGGGCTGCGATCAACAGACCGATGAGAACTGCCACGCGCGGTGCAAGCGGCCAGACTCCGGGGTCGTTGGGATCGAGATTGCGGAAATCATCCGCAATCTGACCGAAATTCACTCCGCCCGACAGCTTCATGACTTACCTCCCGCTGCGGCAGGCGCGCTGGCGTCAGTAGCCGGCTTGCCACTCGGATCTTCCAGCACTTGCCGTTCGATCGAAATGTTCAGGTTGAACTCACTGACCCGACGCCGATTGACGTCGGCGGCCTTGATTTCGATGAGTTGCGGGGATTGAAGCGCGGGCGATGCGTCCAGATTGCGCATCAACTGCGACACGCGTGCGTTCGACTGCGCGTAGCCAACCAGATTGATGACACTGCCAGTCTGCTTGATCGACTTGAGGTACACGCCTTCCGGCGTCTGCTTCACAAGCTCGTTGAAGACGTGAACGGTCTCGGCGCGATTGCTCTGCAGCTCCTCGATCACCCGCTTGCGTGACAACAGCGCTTGCGTCTGTTCCCGCAAGCGCTTGATCTCGGCGATGTCGTTGTCCAGCACCGCAATCTCGCGCTTCAGGAAGTCGTTCTTGTTCTGCTGCTGCTCGATGGAGTTGGCGATAAACGTATGCACGACGAAGGCAATTGCCAACGCCAGCAGCATGACAAGCCCGATGAGGGTGTAGAACTCCTGGCGACGCCGCTTGCGGGCTTCTTCCCGGTGCGGCAGGAGGTTGATGCGGATCATGCGTCGAACCTCCTCATTGCCAGGCCACACGCCACCAGCAAGGCCGGCGCGTCACCGGCCAGGCTCTTGGGGCGGATCTTCTGCGACAGCGCCATGCCCACGAAGGGATTGGCCACCTGGGTTGCCACCTGCGTCCGGCTCGACACGGCCTGATCCAGGCCGGGCACCACGGAACAACCACCGCCCAGAATGATCTGGTCGACCTGATTGAACTGGGTGGAGGTGAAGAAGAACTGCAGCGCGCGCGACACTTCCAGCCCCAGGCTGTCCATGAACGGGCGCATCAGGTCGTGTTCGTAGTTTTCGGGCAGCGTGCCGGAGCGCTTCGCGGCTTCAGCCTCTTCCGGGCTCATGCCGTAGTTGCGCGAAATATCCTGCGTCAGCTGGTTGCCGCCGAAAGCCTGATCGCGCGAGTACAACACGTTGTCGTCGCGCATGATGGTGACCTTCATCGCCGTTGCACCGGCATCGACCATCGCGACGATCTTGCCCTTGCCGCCATCAGGCAGGCGCTGGCGGATCAGGTCGAAGGCCGCCTGCGCCGCAAACGCATCGACGTCCATCACTATGGCCTTGAGGCCCGCGGCTTCCGCGGCGGCGACGCGATCCTCGACCTTTTCCTTCCGGGAGGCGGCGATCATCACTTCGACTTCGTCCGGACTGCCGGGCATGGGGCCAATCACTTCGAAGTCGAGGTTCACTTCCTCGATAGCGAAGGGAATGTACTGGTTGGCCTCGGACTCGACCTGCACTTCCATCTCAAGCTCGCGCAAGCCGGCGGGCAACGCAATCTTCTTGGAAATGACGGCGGAGGCAGGCAACGCCAGGGCGACGTTACGGGTGCTGGAACCCAAACGCTTCCATGCGCGTCGAACGGACTCAGCAACCCCTTCCAGGCTCGCAATGTTTCCGTCCGTCACCGCATCACGCGGCAAAGGTTCGATGGCATACCGTTCCAACCGGTACTGGTTGGCGGCCGCTGCGGACAACTCGACCATCTTGACTGCCGACGAGGAAATATCGAGGCCAATCAAGGGCCGCGCCTTCCCCCCCAGCAGGGCGCTGAAATCAATCACAGTGGAGCCATCCTTTAATTATCGTTTAAAATCCGATAGTTAGGCGCACTAACCACAAATTACTTTAAATCCTAGCAGTAAGCCGTCGAATATGTAAAGCAATTCGACGCCGAACGGCGGCTGGGTCGGGGCCGACGAATGGACCGACCTATAATGGCCAGCCAATCGAAGGAAACCCATGTTCACCCGCTGGCTGACCATTTCTGTTGCTGCCCTGGTCGCACTTGCCCTGCTCGGCACCGCCGCGCTGGGCATTGCTGCCGCCTTTGCCTACCCCAAGCTTCCAACGCTGGAAGCCTTGACCGACTACAAGCCACGCGTGCCGTTGCGGGTATATACCGCGGACGGTGCGCTGATCGGCGAATATGGCGAGGAACGGCGTACTTTCGTCGCTTACCGGGATGTTCCCCCGGATCTGGTCCACGCCATCCTCGCTGCCGAGGACGACCGCTTCTTCGAACACCGTGGTGTCGACTTCGCCGGCCTTACGCGCGCCACACTGCTCAACCTGATGGGGGGAGGCCGTCGCCAGGGCGGCAGCACCATCACCATGCAGGTCGCACGCAATTTCTATCTGAGCCGCGAGAAAACCTTCAATCGCAAACTCTACGAAATCCTGCTTGCACTGAAGATCGAGAAAAGCCTGTCAAAAGAACAGATTCTTGAGGTCTACATCAACCAGATCTACCTCGGGCAACGTGCGTACGGCTTTGCATCGGCCGCCCAGACCTATTACGGCAAGCGCCTCAAAGAGTTAACACTGGCGGAAACCGCGATGCTGGCCGGCCTGCCCAAGGCGCCGTCTGCCTACAACCCTGTCGCCAACCCGGAGCGCGCCAAACTGCGTCAGCACTATGTATTGCGGCGCATGTTCGAACTGAACCAGATCGACGATCGCCATTACGAGCAGGCCCGCGCCGAGCCGCAACGCCTGGTCATCGGACGTTCGGCCACGGCTCGCAGCACGCCCACCGTACACGCCGAGTTCGTCGCCGAAATGGCCCGACAGATGGCGGTCGAACAGTTCAAGGACGAGGCCTATACGCGGGGCATCAAGGTCATCACGACCATCCGCAAGGTTGACCAGCAGGCGGCATACGATGCCCTGCGCAAGAACGCGCTGGATTACGACCGTCGCCATGGCTACCGGGGGGCCGAGGCCTTTGTGGACATGGGTGCGGTCAAGTCCGACCAGGACGAAGCGCTGGAAGACCTGATCGACGACTTCCCCGACCACGGCAATATGTATGCGGCCATCGTGCTCTCCAGCACGCCCAAGGCGCTGCGCGTCTACCTGCGCAACGGCAAGGCCGTCGACATCACCGGTGACGCGCTGAAGTTCGTCGCGGCCATGCGCGCCGACAACGCACCGCCCAACAAGCGCTTGCGCCGCGGCGCGGTCATCCGCGTGGCGGAGGGTGCGAAGGGCGGCTTGATCATCACCCAGCCGCCGGAGGTCGAATCGGCCTTCGTGTCGATGGATCCGAAAACCGGCGCCGTGCGCGCGCTGGTAGGCGGCTACGACTTCAACCGCAACAAGTTCAACCACGTCACGCAGGCCTGGCGCCAGCCGGGCTCCAGCTTCAAGCCGTTCATCTTCTCGGCCGCGGTAGAGAAGGGTTACACGCCGGCGACGATGATGAACGACGCACCCTTGTCCTTCTCGGCGGAAGCCACCGGTAGCCAGGCCTGGACGCCACAGAACTACGACGGCAAGTACGACGGGCCGATGTCCCTGCGCACCGCGCTCGCCAAATCCAAGAACGTGGTGGCCATCAGCCTTCTGCAGGACATCGGCACCGCTTATGCGCAGGACTACGTCACCAGCCGCTTCGGTTTCGATGCCGCGAAGAATCCACCCTATCTCACCATGGCGCTGGGCGCCGGTTCGGTGACGCCCTGGCAGATGCTGGAGGCGTACGGCGTCTTCGCCAACGGCGGTTATCGCGTCGCCCCTTTCGTGGTCAGCGAGATCCGCGACGAGGCCGATCGCGTCGTGGCCCGCTACACCCCGAAGGCAGCCGGCGAGCAGGCCGAACGGGTGCTCGATCCGCGCAACGTCTACCTCATGGACGTGATGATGAAGGACGTTGTGCGCCGGGGCACGGCAGGCAAGGCGATGGCGCTGGGTCGCGGTGACCTCGCCGGCAAGACCGGCACCACCAACGAATATGTAGATGCCTGGTTCTGCGGCTACCAGTCCAGCGTCGTGGCCATCGCGTGGACCGGCTTTGACCAGCCCAAGCGCCTCGGTTCGGGCGAGACGGGCGGCGCGCTGGCCCTGCCGGTATGGATCGGCTACATGGACAAGGTGCTCAAGGGTGTGCCGGAAGAATCCATGCCCATGCCTTCCGGACTCGTTCCGGTGAAGACCGGCGACCAGGACGACCTGATCTACGAGGAGCACATCCCGGCAGTCGTAGAGCCGCCACCCGCACCACCGCCACCGGATGCCGCCGCCCCAACCTCCAACCTTCCGAATCCGCACGCGGACTAGCGCGGCGGCACCGCGTAAGTGAGGTGCGCCGAGTGCGCGACGCGCTAATCCTGCAGGGAGATCGGTGCCCCGGCCTGGGCTGAGATGTAGCGTGACAAGGCGGCGAACAGCTCTTCGCCATCGCGGGTGCCGATCCAGCGCCCGCCGTCGTGGCGGTAGTGGAAGCCGCCAGCACGTGCCGCCACCCAGATCTCGCGGGCGGCCGCGTGGCGGTTGATGATGATCTTGCTGTCGTCCTCGAAAGTCAGCTCAAGGATGCCGCCCGGCTGCAGCTCGCTGTCGTAATCGACGTCCGCCGCATCCAGCGCGGACTCGATGACCTCCTCCAGGCGACTCATCGTCGCGTCGGCCAGGCTCAGGAATTCCCGTTCGTCCATCGTGTGCTCTTTGTTACCATCCCGGCTTTGCTGCTGCCGCCAATCATCATGCGCATCCTGCTGACCTGCGCGCTCCTGCTGTCGATCACTGCCTGCGGCATCAAGGGCGGCCTGTACCTGCCCCCGCCGCAACAGGCGCCTGCTCCGGCGCCGACCAGCGCGGCTGATCATAACAACAAACCCACCACGGCCCCTGCGCCTATTGCACCATGAGCTTTGCCATGCCCACCCTTGCCCAGGCCAAGGACGGCCTGCGCCTGGAAGCCGTTCCGCTGCGCCAGATCGCCGAGCAGTACGGCACCCCCACTTACGTTTACTCGCGCGCCGCGCTCGAGGCGGCCTACCGCAGCTACACCGACGCGCTGGCAGGCCGCGATTCACTCGTCTGCTTCGCCGTCAAAGCCAACAGCAACCTCGCCGTGCTGGATGTGTTCGCCCGCCTCGGCGCCGGCTTCGACATCGTGTCCGGTGGCGAGATGGCGCGTGTGCTGGCCGCCGGTGGCCGTGCCGACCGCATCGTGTTCTCCGGCGTCGGCAAGACCGTGGCGGAGCTGCGCGATGCGCTGGTCGCCGGCATCCGCTGCTTCAACGTCGAGTCCCCCACCGAGATCGACCGCCTGAATGAAGTGGCCGGCAGTCTGGGCAAGCGCGCGCCCATCGCGCTGCGCGTGAATCCCAACGTCGACCCGAAGACCCACCCCTATATTTCAACCGGCCTGCGCGACAACAAGTTCGGTGTCGCCTTCGCCGATGCGCTTGCGCTGTACCGCCGTGCGGCCGCATTGCCCAATCTGCATGTCAGCGGCATCGCCTGCCACATCGGCTCGCAACTGCTGGATGGCGCACCGGTGACCGAAGCCGCCGAGAAGGTGCTGGGCCTCGTGCGCCAGCTGGAGAGCGAAGGCATCCACCTGGAACACATCGACCTCGGTGGCGGCCTCGGCATCCGCTACGCCAACGAGGTGCCGCCGAAGGTGGCGGACTACCTCGCCCCGCTGCTCGCCTGCTTCGCGGGCCGCAAGGAGCAGCTGTGCTTCGAGCCCGGCCGCTCGCTGGTCGGCAATGCCGGCCTGCTGCTGACGCGGGTGGAATTCCTCAAGCACGGCGAGACCAAGAACTTCGCCATCGTCGACGCGGCCATGAACGACCTGGCCCGCCCCGCGCTGTACGACGCCTATCACGACATGGTGGCCGTGGCGCCCGGCACCGATACGCCGGAACAGGTGTACGAGATCGTCGGTCCCATCTGCGAGAGCGGCGACTTCCTCGGCCACGACCGCAAGCTCGCCATCGCGGCGGGCGACCTGCTGGCCATCCAGTCGGCGGGCGCCTATGGCATGGTCATGAGCTCCAACTACAACACCCGTCCGCGTGCTGCCGAGGTGATGGTAGATGGAGACCAGGTGCATCTGGTGCGCGCGCGCGAAACCGTGCAGAGCCTCTTCGCCGGCGAGTCGCGCCTGCCCTGAGCGATCACGGGGCGCTGGTATCGGTAGCGTCCCGCATCGCCCCGTACCCCTGCGTATGCTAGCCTCCGGCGGTCATCTGCCGGAGGCTCTTCCATGTCCCTGCCCGCCCTGTTCCAAGGCCGCATGCGCGCGCCGGCGATTGCCGCGCCGATGTTCCTCGTGTCCGGCCCCGAACTGGTCATCGCCACCTGCACGGCCGGCGTCGCCGGCACGTTCCCGGCACTGAACGCGCGGCCGTCCAGCCAGTTCGACATGTGGCTGGGACAGATCGGCGACGCGCTGGATGCCGATGCCGCGCCTTACGGCGTGAATCTCATCCTGCACGCCAGCAACGTCCGCCTGGCCGACGACTTGGCGCTCTGCGTGAACCACAAGGTGCCCTTCGTCATCACCAGCCTGGGACATCCCGGTAAGGTGGTCGAGGCGGTGCATGCGTACGGTGGCCTGGTGCTGGCCGATGTCATTCACGCCACGCATGCGCGCAAGGTGGCGGCAGCCGGCGTCGACGGCATCATCGCCATCGCATCCGGGGCGGGGGGGCACGCCGGCAGCCAGAGTGCGTTTTCGCTGGTGCGCGAGATCCGCGAGTTCTGGGACGGGCTGCTGGTGCTCGGCGGCGCGATTTCCGATGGCACGGGCATTCGCGCAGCCGAGACGCTGGGCGCCGATCTGGCCTACCTCGGCACCCGCTTCATCGCCACCCGGGAGTCCCGCGCGCAGCCCGACTACAAGCGCATGGTGGTGGACAGCAACGCGGCGGACATCGTGTATACGGACGTCATTTCGGGAGCCAACGCCAACTTCCTGATGCCCTCGCTCGCCGCCGCCGGCTACAGCCGCGACAAACTCCATCCAGCGGCAGGCAAAGCCGTGCTGAAGGATCTGGCCGAAGAGGCCAAGGCCTGGCGCGACACCTGGAGTGCGGGTCACGGCGTCGCCACCATCCACGACGTGCCGCCCACGGCCGAACTGGTGGCCCGCCTTGCCAGCGAATACGCAGCGGCCTGCGCGCTGCCTGCCAGCCCCGCACTGCGTCGCTAGTCCAGCCCGACGCGGGCAAAAAAAACCGTCTCCACTCGCTAAAGTGGAGACGGTGGAACGGAGGACACCCTTCTGGAGGACACCTTGGGGTGTTCGAAGCGTGCTGCGGCAACAGCCCGCTTCTGCGCGGTGACGGGGAGACAATCCGTCATCGCAACCCGACCGCCGGTCCGGCAAGACCAACGGCAGGGACCTGTGGATCGCCGCCCCAGACGTGCGGCAGCAATCCGATGAATCAACGAGAACCCACTACCAGGCGGCCACATCGCCGCAAATTAGTTTGTTTGAGCATCGAGTTAATCGTTTAACTGATTCCAGTCTAGACGCGGAGGCAAGCCGCCGTCAACACATTGATCGTACGTAGGGACCGCGAAGTAAAACTATTTAACTGCCTTGACAGGTTTTTTCCTGCTCATTAACGTTCAGCGGAAATTCGTTTCTTAAGAATTACTGGCTTAGACGGCATAAACGTTTTCCATCCGACGCCTGTTCCAGGTGCTTGCGCAGTTCTCCGGACCCCCTTCACAGTGAAAGTCATGCAGCCCAAGAAGCCCGCCACCATCCGCGACGTGGCCGCAGCGGCCGGCGTCTCGACAGCCACCGTCTCCAAATTCATCAACGGCCAGCAGCGCTTCTCCGCCGAAGTGGAGGCGCGCATGAAGGCCGTGATCGATCAGCTTGGCTACCGCCAGAACCCGCTGGCGCGCAGCATGGTCACCGGCCAGACGAAGAGCGTCGGCCTGGCCATCATGGACGTGCGCAATCCGCACTTCGCCAACATCGTGAAGGGCGCCAACCGCGTCGCCATCGAACACGACTACAACCTGCTTGTGGTCGATCTCGAAGAAAGCCCGAAGCGCGAACAGGAGCTGCTGGGCGCCCTGTCGCGGCGGGTGGACGGCCTGATCGTCAGTTCGCGCATCCCGCTGGAGACCGTCGACTGGCTGGCCCAGCAGGGCAAGCCGGTGGTGTTCTTCGGCGCCATCCAGCGCCAGGGCGTCGTTGCCGTGCGTACCGACGGCTACCGCGCGGCCAACATGCTCGGTCGCCACCTCGCCAGCCAGGGGCGCAAGCGCTTTGCCTACGTCGGCTTCCCGCAGGCACGCTGGAATGCCGAGCGTTTGCAGGGCCTGCAGGACGGTCTCGCGCAAATCGGCGCCAGCGCGAAGGTCTTCGACGTCAATCTGCCGACGCCGGAAGAAGGCGAGGCCATCTGTTCACGCGTGCTGCTGGCGGACGACCGGCCCGACGCGGTGGTCTGCTACAACGATCTGATCGCACTGGGCTTCATGCACGAAGCGCAGTCGCTGGGCCTCAAGGTGCCTGACGACGTAGCGGTGGCCGGTTTCGACGACATCCCGCTGTCGCGCTACGCCAACCCGCCGCTGACCACCGTGGACATGCAGAGCGAGCGCCAGGGCGTGGTGGCCATGGAGCGCCTGCTCGGCGCGCTGGCCGGCAATTGGCCGGACGCCGACACCCTGCTGGAACCGAGGCTGGTGGCGCGGCAGTCGACGGGCCGCCAGTAGTCGGTCGACACCTTTCACGAGGCGACGCGCCAGATCAGGTCCACCCAAGGCCATGAACGAAAAAAAGCCGCACGGCATGCCGTGCGGCTTTTTCATGAGTCGCGCAGAAGCGTTTAGCCGGCCCGCACCACCACGTACTGCCGGCTGCTGCCTCGCTGCACCAGCAGCGGCACGCGGTTGCCCGCGGCATCCACGGCCTTGCGCAACTGGTCGATGGTGTTCACCGAGGTGTTGCCGACGGCGAGCACGATGTCACCCTGGCGGATGCCCGCGCGCTGCGACGCGCCGGTAGTCTGCTCGACCAGCAGGCCGCCGGGCACGTTCAGGCGCTGCGACTCGTTGCCGGTCAGCGGACGCACCGACAGGCCGAGTTTGCCGGCCGGCGCTTCCTTGCCCTGTTCCGGCTCGTCCGCGCTGGCAACGTCAGAGGGCATCTCCGCCAGCTTGACGCTGACGTCGCGTGCCTTCTTGTCGCGCCAGATGCGCAGCTTCACCGTGTCGCCGGGGCGGCGTTCGCCGATCGCGCGCGGCAGGTCTCCCGCGTCCTCGACACGGGTGCCATCCACCTGCTGGATCACGTCGCCCTGCTGCACACCGGCCTTGTCGGCGGGGCCGCCGGACTCCACTTCGCGCACCAGCGCGCCTTGCGGTTTGTCGAGGCCCAGGGCTTCGGCGAGGTCCTTGTCCAGCGGCTGGAAACCCACGCCCAGCTTGCCGCGTTGCACCTTGCCGTGCTGCTGAAGCTGATCCTTCACCTTCAGCGCCACGTCGATGGGAATCGCGAACGAGATGCCCATGAAGCCGCCGGAGCGCGAGTAGATCTGCGAGTTGATGCCGATCACCTCACCGCTCAGGTTGAACAGCGGGCCGCCCGAGTTGCCGGGGTTGATCGCCACGTCGGTCTGGATGAAAGGCACGAAGTTCTCGTCGGGCAGGCGGCGTGCCTTGGCGGACACGATGCCGGCGGTGACGGTGTTCTCGAAGCCGAAGGGCGAGCCGACCGCCAGCACCCATTCGCCCACCTTGGTCTTCTCGGTGTCACCGGTCTTCAATACCGGCAGGCCGCCGGCCTCGATCTTCACCAGCGCCACGTCGGTACGCTTGTCCAGGCCGATCACCTTGGCCTTGAACTCGCGCTTGTCGGTCAGGCGCACCGTCACTTCGGTGGCGCCATCCACCACGTGGGCATTGGTCAGGATGTAGCCGTCGGCGCTGACGATGAAACCCGAGCCCACGCCCTGCTGCACCCGCGGGGCGGCGTTGGGTCCCCCCGGCGCGCCGGGCACCGGGATGCCGAAGCGACGGAAGAACTCGTACATCGGATCGTTCTCGTCGATCTGGATGCCGCCGCGTGCGCTGCGATCGACGCTGGTCACGCTGATGTTCACCACCGCCGGGCCCACCTGCTCCACCAGCGCGCTGAAGTCGGGCAGCGCGACACGGGCAGAGGGCGCGACCACGGCCGGAGATGCGGTGGCGTTGGTCGCGGCAACCGCCGGCGAAGCGGCGTTGGCGCTCGACGGGGCGATGTCGAAGCCGACATGCACCGCGCCGGCAAAGGCAACGACGGCCACAGCGGCCGCCAGGACGGTACGGGAAGGGGACCACTTCATGATGGTTCTTGCTCCTTGAAAGAAACGTCGTGACAGGGCGACAGACCGATGCCCGCCAGCCCTGTTCCGGGGGCTTACAGTCGCTTACAAAGTGGGGGCTCATCAGGCGCGTTTCAAGCCCCGCGCTGCTTTTGCGAGGGCGCATCGAAGCGACGCGGGACGTGCCGTACAAGGCGGACTTACAATGCCTGCGTTGATCTGCCGACGGACCGCCCTCCCATGACCCTCACCGACCTGCGCTACATCGTCGCCCTCGCCCAGGAGCGCCACTTCGGCCGTGCCGCCGAGAAGTGCCACGTCAGCCAGCCCACCCTGTCAGTCGCGGTGAAGAAGCTGGAGGAGCAACTGGGCGTGCTGCTGTTCGAGCGTAGCGCCACCGACGTGAAGATCACCGAGATCGGCCGCCACGTCGTCGACCAGGCCGAGCGCGTGATCCGCGAGGCCAACCAGATACACGACATCGCCGAATCCGGTCGCGATCCATACGCCGGCCCGTTGCGCCTGGGCGTCATCTACACCATCGGCCCCTACCTGCTGCCGGGCCTCATTCCGTTGCTGACCGAGCGGGCACCGCGCATGCCGCTGATGATCCAGGAGAACTACACCAGCCGCCTTTCCGAAGCGCTGAAGCGCGGCGACATCGACGTGGCGATCCTGGCCCTGCCTTTCGAGGAGAACGGCATCGTCGCCCAGCCGGTGTACGAGGAACCGTTCCGCGTCGTCATGCCCGCCACCCATCCGTGGACGGACGCCAGGGAGATCAGCGTCGCCAAGTTGCAGGAAGAACCGCTGCTGCTGCTCGGCGCCGGCAACTGCTTCCGCGACCAGGTGCTGGAAGCCTGCCCGCGCTGCGCGCACGGCACCGGGCTGCAGAAGACCCTAGAGGGCAGTTCGCTGGAGACGATACGCCACATGGTGGCGACCGGCCTCGGCGTCACGGTGCTGCCCAGCACCGCGGCGGACCCGCTGAGCAGTACGCAGAAACTGGTGGCGGTAAGACCGCTGGCGGCGCCGGTGCCCTCGCGCAAGGTGGCAATCGCCTGGCGCGTCACCTACCCGCGCACCAAGGTCATCGACCTGCTGCGCGAGGCCATCCTCGACACGCCGCTGCCGGGCGTGAAACCGATCCGCTGAGCGCGCCCCGCTCCCGCCGCACCGTCCCCGTAAACGAAAAACCGCAACGGACTCACGCCCGTTGCGGCAAACATCGCATCGCCGGTTCAGCGCGATACGTTGAGGGAACCGAAGGTCTGGGCAATCACGGACGCGGATGGCAGATCGAAGTCCGATTCGATGAACCCGTCGTCGATGAGCTGCTGGATGATCTGCTCGACCTCACCCAGCGGCCCCAGCATCACGCGCAGTTCGCGGCCACTGGTCTTGCCGTCGATCAGGATGAGGGCGGCGCGCATGCGCGCGGTGAGGTGGTAAGCGCGGGAGTTGACCTCTTCGCGACCCTTGTCGGTCTTGTAGTACACGGCGGCATCGAACATCGGCTCTCTCCCGGAGGTGTTGCAGCATCGTAGGCAGCGCTGTGCATCGCAGCATCTGTCTTTTCGGGTAGATAGGGTATGTCCTGAAGGGTTCCGTCGCCTGTCCTGGCAGCTTGTTAACGCCGGGCGGTTGGCGATGCTGCGCCGGCGGCTTTCTGCCCTCTGGCAGATCAATAAATCCGCTGGAAACCAGCCGAATCGACAATATCCGGCGCAATGCCATAAGCATGGAACAACATGAAACTGTGTTTCATGCAAAACATGATTGCGTAAAAAATCATGTCGCGCGCAGTGGTTCAGCGATTGCGCATGTGGTCGGCGAAGTCCGCGAAGGTCTTGTAGAGCGGCTCCACCAGCGGATGGCCACCGAGCACCTCGTCCAGCGCCTGGCGCATGCATGCCAGCCAGGCATCGCGCTCGGCTTCACCGATGGCAAAAGGCAGATGCCGCGCACGCATGCGT
The DNA here is from genome assembly GCF_036017065.1 of Uliginosibacterium sp. H1. Taxonomy (NCBI): domain Bacteria; kingdom Pseudomonadati; phylum Pseudomonadota; class Betaproteobacteria; order Rhodocyclales; family Zoogloeaceae; genus Uliginosibacterium; species Uliginosibacterium sp. H1. Next base: position 1,110,944 of record NZ_JAYXHR010000002.1, on the reverse strand, counting down.
GGGTGTCCGTACTTCTCGATGTACAGGCTGGGGCCGCCCAGCCAGCCGCTGAGGAACTCGAACAGCTTCTGGCGGCTGCCATCGAGGGTGGAGGGATGCAGCGAGCGGATGCCGACGGCATGCTCCTCCAGTTCCATCAGGTCGTAGAAGCGATCCACCAGGTTTCGCACGGTGGCTTCGCCGCCGATCTCTTCGTAGGGGGTCTGTGCAGACATGAGCGGGGGTCGGGCGGGCAGTAAAACTCGGCAGAAACACGAATAGTCGAAAACGGAACGACACCTTGCATGCCAGCCGTTTGCACGCCACATGACGGCCCGGCTGACGCGTTCAATGTTCCGCCGGATGGTGTTCCAGATCGTCAAGGATAGGGCAATCCGGGCGCTCGTCGCCGGCGCAGCAATGCACCAGGTGGCGCAGCGTGGCCAGCATCGACTGCAGCTCATCCACGCGGGCCTGCAATGCATCGATATGGCGGGTCGCGATGCGCTTCACGGTCGCGCTGGAGCGACGCTGGTTCTGCCAAAGGTCGAGCAGGGCCTGGATCTCCGCGACGGGAAAGCCCAGCTTCCGGGCCCGCCTGATGAAACGCAGCGCATGCACGTGCTGCGCGTTGTACACGCGATAGTTGGCCGCAGTGCGCGGCACCTCGCGCAGCAGGCCGATCTCCTCGTAGTGGCGGATCATCTTGGCGGACACGCCGCTGGCCGCGGCGGCCTGGCCGATGTCCAGCAGGCCTTGCTCGCGTGCGTGGGCGTGTTCCAGCGGGGCGCGGTGGGCCGGCATCAGGGGTTCTCCTCGTGGCGGGGTTGCCAGCGTTTGAGCAGCAGCGCGTTGCTCACCACGCTGACGCTGGACAGGGCCATGGCAGCCCCGGCGATCACCGGGTTGAGCAGGCCGAAGGCGGCCAGCGGAATGCCGACCAGGTTGTAGATGAAGGCCCAGAACAGGTTCTGCCGGATCTTGCGCCAGGTGCGGCGCGACACATCTAGTGCGTCCGCCACGAGGCGCGGATCGCTACGCATCAGGGTAATGCCGGCGGCGTGCATGGCGGCGTCGGTGCCGCCGCCCATGGCGATGCCGACGTCGGCAGCCGCCAGCGCGGGCGCGTCGTTGATGCCGTCGCCCACCATCGCCACCCGGCCCTGTCCATCGCCAAGCTGTGTCTTCAGCGCTTCCACCACGGCGGCCTTGTCCTGCGGCAGGGTTTCCGCGTGCACATCGCGGATGCCCACCTGCGCCGCGATGTGCCGGGCAGCCGTGCGGTGGTCGCCGCTGATCATCACGCTGCGCACGCCCTGGGCGGCAAGTGTCGCGATGGCCTGCTGCGCGCCTTCGCGCAGGGTGTCACTGAACGCCAGCAAGGCCAGCAGGCGCGGCGGCCTGTCAGGGTCAGGGGCAGCGTCCGTCTCGGCCAGCCAGGACACGGTGTCGCCGCGGCCCGGCAGCTCGGCGTGCTGCTGCAGGGCTGCGGCGGTGGGCAGGCCGAGTTCGTCCATCCAGCGCGCATTGCCGATCACGTAGCGACGGCCATGCACCGCACCGCGCAGACCGCGACCCGGCTCGGTCCTCAGGTCCGCCAGCGGGAGCGGTGCGACGCTCTGGTCCTGCGCTGCCTGCAGCACGGCGCGCGCGAGCGGATGCTCGCTGCCGGATTGCAGGCCGGCCGCGACGGCAAGCAGGGCATCCGCGTCTGCACCCGCTTCCAGTGGCACCAGCGCGGTGAGTCGTGGCCTGCCCGCCGTCAGCGTGCCGGTCTTGTCGAAGGCGACGACGCGCACCGCCTGCGCCACTTCCAGCGCCTCCGCGTCGCGGATCAGGATGCCTGCACGGGCGGCCACGCCGGTGCCCGCCATGATGGCGGTCGGCGTCGCCAGGCCGAGCGCGCAGGGACAGGCGATCACCAGCACCGCCACCGCGTTGAGCGTGGCCTGCGTCCAGTCGCCGTTCGCCAGCCCCCAGCCCAGCAGGGTCAGCAGGGCGATGCCCAGCACCACCGGCACGAAGACGGCGCTGACGCGATCCACCACCCGCTGGATCGGCGCCTTGCGCGCCTGCGCGTCTTCCACCATCGCGATGATGCGGGCCAGGCGCGACTGTGCGCCCACGGCGGTGACGCGCAACAGCACGCGCCCCTCGCCGTTGATCGCACCACCGGTCAGGCTGTCGCCAACGCCACGCACGACCGGCAGGCTTTCACCGGTGATCAGGGATTCATCCACGTGCGTGTCGCCCTCGACAATCTCGCCATCGGCCGGCACGCGCTCGCCGGGGCGGACCACCGCGGTCATGCCGGCACGCAACTGTGCGAGCGGCAGTTCGCGCTCGCCCCCCGCTTCCAGTACGCGGGCGGTCTCCGGCCGCAAGGCCTGCAGGGCGCGTATGGCGTCCAGCGTATGCCGCTTGGCGCGTGTCTCCAGCCATTTGCCGAGCAACACCAGGGTGATGACCACCGCGGAGGCCTCGAAGTAGAGATGAATGTCGCCATGCCCGGCATGGCCGCCATGGCGCAGGACCTGCCACAGGGACAGTCCATAGGCCGCGCTGGTGCCCAGCGCGACCAGCAGGTCCATGTTGCCGCTGCGCGCACGCAGCGCATGCCATCCGGCGCGATAGAAGCGCGCCCCGGCGATGAACTGCACCGGGGTGGCCAGCAGCAACTGCCACCAGCCCGGCAGCATCGCATCGATGCCCAGCGGCGCGAGCAGCATGGGCAACACCAGCGGCAGGCTCAGCAGCGCGCTGCCGGCCAGCATCCAGCGCTCGTGCGCGTCGCGGGGACGGGTGGATGGCCCGGCATCGGCCGTCACCGGCGTGGCTTGGTAGCCAGCGCGCGCCACGGCCGCCAGCAGGTCGTCGAGCGCAGCCGGGTTGCGGGTACGCACGCGGGCGCGCTCGGTGGCGAGATTCACCGCCACCGTCTCGCTGCCCGGCACGGTGGCGAGCGCGCGTTCCACGCGGGCGACGCAGCTCGCGCAGGTCATACCCTCGATGGACAGGTCGATCTCCTGCGCCGGCACCCGGAAGCCGGTGCGTTCGATGGCGGCCACCAGCGCCGCCGGGTCCAGGCTGGCGCTGCCGCGCACGCTGGCCTGCTCGGTCGCCAGGTTCACCGTCGCATCCGCCACGCCCGGCACTGCGCGAAGCGCGCGCTCCACGCGGGCGACGCAGCTCGCACAGGTCATGCCCTCGATGGGGAGATGCAGCGCTGCGGGAATGGGCTGTGACGGGGGAACGGGATTCATCAGGCTTGAAACCATGGCTTTGCTCCAGGACGGATGGTACGACCGGATGCTGGACTTTCCCATCATGGGAAGGTCAACGGCACCCAGCTCACACTCGCCCGCCCAGTGGGTCGCCACCGAGCAGAGTCCGCCCCAAAGCAGCGCAGCCGGCGCACCGCTCTTGCGCAGGTTGCCACCCGGCCGCGAATCCTGACGCAGGTCGGACCAGTCATGAATGGCTGCAGAGCCGCGCCAGCTCTCACGCTTCGCCATGTCGACATTCTTGTATGCAACTGGTTCGGCTCTTGCTTGATGGGAACGCCGGGGCCGGTACCAGCCCCTGGCAGCGACGCGGACATACGGGAGCGCGACATGGGACACAGGGAGACGGGGCAGGTGCTGATCGACGCCGAGCCGGAGGCCATCGCCATCGACCCTGCGCGCACCGCGGTGGTCGTCATCGACATGCAGCGCGACTTCCTGGAGCCGGGTGGCTTCGGCGAAACGCTGGGCAACGATGTGTCCCTGCTGAAGCGCGCCATCGCCCCGATCCAGGCACTGCTCGTCAGCGCGCGAGCCCACGGCATGCTGGTGATCCACACCCGTGAAGGCCACCGGCCGGACATGGCCGACGCACCGAAGGCCAAGGTGGAACGCGGCGAGCCCAGCCTGCGCATCGGCTCACCCGGGCCGATGGGCCGCATCCTCATCCGCGGCGAGGCCGGCCACGACATCATTCCCGAGTTGTATCCGCTGGCCGGCGAGCCCGTGGTGGACAAGCCCGGCAAGGGCGCCTTCTACGCCACCGACCTGCAGACCATGCTGCTCAACCGCGGCATCGACACCCTGATCGTCTGCGGCGTGACCACGGAGGTCTGCGTGCACACCACGGTGCGCGAGGCAAACGACCGCGGCTACCGCTGCATCGTGCCGGGCGACTGCTGCGCCTCCTACTTCCCCGAGTTCCACGAGATGGGCCTGCGCATGATCAAGGCGCAAGGCGGCATCTTCGGCTGGGTGTCCGATTCCACGCGGATCGTCGCCGCGCTGGGCTGAGACACACCACGGTTCCACCACGCCGCGCCCCGGGACTGGGGGCGGGCCGGGCATCGCTGACCGGCTGCACCCGTAGTGCGGTTGTTCCTCACGTTCTCACACCAACAGGGAGGTGTAGCGATGAACTCTGCTGTCTTCAAACCGCGACTCTGGACGCCCGGCGACTGGAACGCACTCTTCGGCTTCGGCACCAACATCCTGGTCAACATGCTGGTGCTCACCGGCCTGCTGCGCTTCGTGCTGAAGATGCCGGACGACATCGTGTTCGGCCGCATCCTGCCTGCCGTCGGGCTGATGATGTGCCTGTCCACGCTGTACTACGCGTGGCTCGCCTACAAGCTGGCGAAGGAGACCGGGCGCAGCGACGTGTGTGCGCTGCCCTCGGGCATCAGCGTGCCGCACATGTTCGTGGTGGTGTTCGTCATCATGCTGCCGATCTCGGTGAAGACCGGTGACCCCGTGCGCGGCTGGGAGGCCGGGCTCACCTGGGTGTTCGTGCAGAGCTTCGTGCTGATGATCGGCGGCTTCGTCGCACCGTGGATCCGCAAGATCACGCCGCGCGCCGCGCTGCTCGGCACGCTGGCCGGCGTGTCCATCGCCTTCATCTCGATGCGGCCGGCGCAGGAGATGTTCATCACCCCGGTGCTGGGCCTCATCTGCTTCTCGCTGATCCTCGTCGGCTGGTTCGGCGGCGTGCGCTTCCGTGGCATTCCGGCGGGGCTGGTGGCCATCGCGGTCGGCTGCGTGATCGCCTGGGGGGCCACATTGTTCGGCCTGAATTACGGTGGCATGAGCCTCGGCAACGTCACCAGCGCGCTGTCCAGCTTCGGCTTCTCGGTGCCTGTGCCCGCCATCGGCCATGTGTTCTCCGGCTTCGAGTTCCTCGGCATCATCCTCGTCACTGCGATTCCCTTCGGCATCTACGACCTGGTGGAAGCGATGGACAACGTGGAAAGCGCAGCGGTGGCCGGCGACAGCTTCCCCACCACGCGGGTGCTGACGGCGGACGGCGTGGTGAGCCTGATCGGCTGCCTGATGGGCAACCCCTTCATCAACGCGGTGTACATCGGCCACCCGGGCTGGAAGGCGATGGGCGGACGCATCGGCTACTCGGCCGCGACGGGCATCGTGGTCATCCTGTTGTCATGGTTCGGCATCATCGCGCTGATGATGGCCCTGGTGCCGGTGGTGGCCATCTCGCCCATCCTGCTCTACATCGGCATGCTGATCGGCGCGCAAGCCTTCCAGGAAACGCCGCACAAGCACGCACCGGCCATCGTGCTGGCCCTGACGCCGCACCTCGCGGCCTGGGGCAAGCTGCAGATCGACAACGCACTGGGCGCAGCCGGCACCAGCGCGGCGGCGGTCGGCCTCGACAAGCTGGGACAGGTCGGCATCCTCTACCACGGGCTGGAGGTGATGGGCGGCGGCGCCATCCTCGGCGGGCTGATCCTCGGCGCCATCGGCGTGTGCGTGATCGAGCGCCAGTTCATGAAAGCCAGCGCCTTCGCGCTCGCAGGTGCCGTGCTGACCTTCTTCGGCTTCATGCACGGCGAGGCCATCGGCATCGCTCAGAGTCCGGCCGTGGCCTTCAGCTACCTCGTGGTGTCCGGCGTGCTGGGCGCCTGCGCGAAGTACGCACACATGCTGCCGGCGCCGATGCCCAGCAAGGTGGAAGAGCCCGGCGCGCCACGGGTCATAACCGGCACCGTGCCATCCTGATCGCGGCCGGGGCTTCCCGGCGACGTAACAAAAAACCGGGCATCGCGCCCGGTTTTTTGTTGCCTGTCTCAAGCGCTGCTCAAGGCCGGTAGTCGGCCTTGGTCTTCGCGTCGACTTCTTCCGCGCTGGCCTGCGCGTCACCGCCTTCGGCCGCAGCGTGCTCCAGCCGGGTTTCTTCCTCCGGCAGCGGCGGGTCGATGGGCACGACACCCGCAGCCCCTTCGGCGTCATGGCGAGCAGCCTCCTGCTCCGCGCGTTTGCGGGCAAGTGCCTTGTCGGCGTCGTCGGCCGCTTCGTTGATCAGTGTGGTCTGGAAACTCATGGCGCGTTCCTCCTTGGTTTGGTCGCCACGCACTGGAACGCGTGGTCCGTACCCGAACTGTAGGGGGCTACCCCTGCGGCCATCGTCGGACGCCGGGCCGAGGCCCTGTAGTTTTTCTCTGTCAGGGCTTCTGTCACCCGACCGGTCGCGTGACGAACGGGACCGTTGACTGCGACGCAACCACTTCCCGCCTTCGCTGGCGCCCTTGCAGGCATGACCGACTTGACGCCCACACAGGACAGCAGCGAATCGCTGCGCACCATCTCGATCAGACGGGCGATCAGTTGGTCCTGCTGGCTGAGGGGTGCGTTCATGGCGGCCTCCTGCTTGCCGGAGCGGCGGGAAGGGAAGTCCTCGGAGGAAAGGAAATCAGAGGATTTCCAACAGCTCCACCTCGAACACGAGCGTCGCATTTGGCGGAATCACGCCGCCTGCGCCACGCTCGCCGTAGCCGAGTTGCGGCGGGATGGTCAGCTTGCGGGTGCCGCCGACCTTCATGCCCTGCACGCCTTCGTCCCAGCCGGCGATGACACGGCGGCCACCCAGCGGGAACATGAAGGGGTCGTCGCGATCCTTGCTGGAGTCGAACTTGCTGCCGTCGGTGAGCCAGCCGGTGTAGTGCACGACGACCGTGCGGCCGGCCTTGGCCTCGGCGCCGGTGCCCAGGATGCTGTCTTCGTAGATGAGGCCGGATTCGGTGGTGACGGGTTCGCTCATGGCGGAGTCCTTTCGTTGGGAGAACCGGAATGTTACCGAAAGCGGCAGACGGGCGTGCCGGTGACGGGCAAAGCCTGCCGCTGCAAGCGGCAAACACTGCCGCGCACTGCATGCCTGCGGCGCGCCCGCCATGGCACAGCGCCCTTGCAGCTGGATGGCATGCGATATGCAGCGTCACGCATCGCACAGGCTCTTCCAGAAGGACATGACATGAAGATCAACCCGACCGACACATCCCCGCTGGGTCGCCAGTGGCCCAAGGGAGTCGAGGTGTCCGGGGGCACGTTCGAGGCCGCCCTGACACGCGCCCGCGAGACGCCTTACGGCGGACTCACTGAAGCACCGGCCCGCGAAGCGAAGCCCCTCCCAGATACGCGCGACAAGTACATCAGCGACGCGCAGGCCGAGTTCTTCGCCTACATGAAGAAATCTCCGGAGGAACGCCTGCGCGAGGCGGTCATGAAGGAGCTGGGGCTGACCGAGGATGACCTGAACGCCATGGACCCGGAGACGCGCAAGGTGGCCGAGGAAGCTATCGCGGAGAAGATCAAGGAACGCCTGCTGGCGCAGCAGGAAAGCGACAAGGAGAAAGTCAGCAGGACCTACCCGCTGTAGGCGCTGCAGGCATGTCGCCGCCCCGGCCTGCTCAGGCTGTCGGGGCGGCGGTCGGTGTTCCCGTTCCCGACGCTCCCGGCGGCATCGACGGTATCGGCGGCGGGGCGCCCTCCTCGCCCGGCAGCGCCGACATCTCGGCTCGCAGGCGCGGCAGGAACTCGGGGTAGTCGCGCTGCACGAAGCGCACGATGCCTTCGCGCACATGGCAGCGCAGGTCCCAGCAGTCCGGCGAGTTGCGCGCCGACACCAGCGCCCGCAACTGCATGGACTCCAGGCCGGAATCCACCACCTGCAATACCACCACGTCGTTGTCCCACCACTTGGGCACTTCCTCGCACAGGCGGCGCAACTCGACGCGCAGGGGCTCCAGCGGCATGCGGTAGTCCACCCACCAGAACACCGAGCCGATGATGGACGCACTGGTACGCGTCCAGTTCTGGAAGGGGTGCTCGATGAACCACTGCAGCGGCACGATGAGGCGACGACGGTCCCACAGGCGCATCACCACGTAGGTACCGGTGATCTCCTCCACCCAGCCCCATTCGCCCTCGACGATCAGCACGTCGTCCACGCGGATCGGTTGCGTGAGGGCGATCTGCACGCCGGCGATCAGGTTGCCGAACACCGGCTTGGCGGCCATGCCCAGCACGATGCCGGCCACCCCGGCGGACGCCAGCAGGCTGGCCCCCAGGGTGCGCGCCGACGGAAAGGTCATCAGCACCGCCGACAGGCCGAACAGCACGATGACCACCATGGTGGTGCGCATCAGCACGTTGGTCTGGGTGTGGATGCGCCGCGCGTTGAGGTTGTCGACGACGTTGAGGGGGTGGCGGTCGGTGATGCCGCGCGCCAGGCCCGACACCGCGCGCAGCAGCAGCCAGGTGATGGCGATGATCAGCAGCACCGCGCAGACGTGGCGTAGCGGGTCGATGCCGCGCAAGTCATCCGGCGCGCCGCGCAGCACCAGCTGCATCAGCAGCAAGGGCAGCGCGTAGCCGGCCGGCACGCTCATTTTCTGCAGCACCGTCTGCGCGATGGGCACCGGCGCACTGAGGCGCGCCAGTACGATGCGGCCGCTGCGGTGGATCAGGGTGCCGACCACCGCCGCCACCGCGAGGGCGACGACCAGGGCGACGTAGGGGTTGGCGATCAGTTCATCCATGCGTGGATCGACAGTGCGTGTCGCCTCCGGTTCAGCCCAGTGCGGTATCCAGCACCATCATGAGGGCAAAGCCCGCCATGAGGCCCAGCGTCGCCGGTGTCTGGTGGCCATTGCGATGGGTCTCCGGAATCACTTCATGCGATACCACGAAGATCATCGCCCCCGCCGCCAAGCCCAGCCCCAGCGGGTAGGCCAGCGCGAAACCGCCGGCCAAGCCGACGCCGAGCAAGGCGCCCAGCGGCTCCATGAGGCCCGAGGCTGCCGCCAGCAGCACGGCGCGGCCACTGCTCATGCCGGCGGCGCGCAGCGCCATCACCACCGCCAGCCCTTCGGGAATGTCCTGGATGGCGATGGCGGTGCTGAGCGGCAGGCCCACCGACAGGTCGCCCTGCGAGAAGCTCACGCCCATCGCCATGCCTTCCGGCAGGTTGTGCAGGGTGATCGCCAGCACGAATAGCCACACGCGATTGACACGTGCGACCGCCGGCCCGCAGGGCCCGGTGCTGGCATGTTCATGCGGCGTGAATTCGTCCAGCCCCAGCATCAGCAGCACGCCCAGGCCCAGCCCGGCCACCACCACCAGCGCAGCCATCGCGCCGCTGTCGGTCATGCCGCGGGCGGCTTCGATGCCCGGCAGAATCAGAGAGAAGGAACTGGCGGCCAGCATCATGCCGGCGGCGAAGCCGAGCATGGTGTCCTCGGTACGCGCGCGCAGGTCGCGCAGCAGCCAGCCCGATGCGGCACCCAGCGCCGTCGCCGCGAAGCCGGCGCCACCCGCCATCAGGCCATGCAGCAGGTTGAGACTGGCCTCCCCCCGACTCACGCTGACCAGGCTGTGCCCCAGCAGCCACAGCACGCACAGGGCGGCCATCGCGAGGCCGAAGGTGGTGAGGGGGTGCTGCCGCGCCTGGTCGATCCAGGCCTGGCGGTAGGGCAGGCGCTCTATGTGTGCGTCATTCATGGCTCGTACCGGCACGTTGGCAATGTCACGACGCATTGTGGGGCGTGCGGCAGCCGGCGGCAATGCGCGCCACCGGCCCCGGCCCGGACCGGTCAGCCCAGGTAGAGGTGGGGCAGCGCGGCCTCCAGCGCCCGCAGGGCGTCCTCGCCACTCAGCAGGGACACCCGCTGCAAGGTGTCGTCGCCGGCGTCCACCGGGTAGCCCGACGCCCAGTCGCGGAAGCGGCGCGGGCCGTCGAACGCGCCCTGGTGCAGGACCGTGAGGGCCTGGTGGCAGGGGTCGCGCCGCAGGGCCGCGACCATCTCGTCCACCTGCTCCGCCTCGCCCTCCATGTACAGCAGGAAGCGCCAGCCGTCGAAGGCCATGACGCCGGTGATGCCGGCGGACTCGTGGCGGTTGCGGGCGATCCTTGCGCTATCCACCACATGGTTGGGGTGCGCGCTGGCGCTGATGACACTGGTACAGACAATGTGGAAGAGTGCACTCATCCGGAAGCGGCCTCGGCCTGTCGGTGGGGAGCGCGCACTGTAGGGACGGCGCGCGCCAGGCGAAATATCAAAAGACATACCGGGGGGGCGTGGCGACGGATGTCGCGCGCCACGCAGGCCGACGGCATTCCCGTGTCATCACGGGGTCGCCGGCGCGGATCAGGGAGAAAAGAACATGCGCAACGAAATCGATTGCCGGCAATGCCCGCTGAAGGCGGTGAAGATCTTCTCGTCGCACACGCCGGAGGAAGCGGCGTTCATCCAGGCGTTCCGGAAGCGGGAGCTGCACGTCGAGGCGGGAGGCACCGTGGTGCGCGAGGCGGCGTCCAATGACGACCTGTACACGCTGCGCAGCGGCTGGGCCTTCCGCTACCGCACGCTGAGCGATGGCCGCCGGCAGATCCTCAACTTCCTGTTGCCGGGCGACTTCACCGGCCTGCAGCAGGAAGTGGCCGGCAACACGCCCTATGGCGTCGAGGCCCTGACCGACGCCGAGCTCTGCGTCTTTCCGCGCAGCCGGCTGTGGGACCTGTACAGCCGCTTCCCCAGCCTGGGCTACGACCTCACCTGGCTGAGCGCGCACCAGGAACTGATCGTGGACGAGAACCTGGTGTCGGTCGGCCGGCGCACGGCGCTGGAACGCGTCGCCATGCTGCTGGTGCACCTCTACAAGCGCAGCGAGGTGCTGGGGCTGGTCGACCAGCGCGGCATGCACCTGCCAGTGACCCAGCAGCACATCGCCGATGCGCTGGGCCTGTCGCTGGTGCACACCAACAGGACGCTGCGGCGCCTGGCCAGTGCCGGCCTGTACGAACTGGACAACGGCCACCTGCGGCTGGGTGACCTCACGCGCATGCAGCGCATTGCCGAGTACAACGCCATTCCGGTGCGGGGCCGCCCCTTCCTGTAGGCGCGTGGCCCGACGGAGCGGGATGGCGCCTAGCGGCCGCGCTCGTGGTGTTCGCGCTGCTCGCGCTGATGATCGCGACGCGCCTCCTGCCGGTCCGGCTGGCGCTGGGCCTCCTGCTGACGTTCGCGACGGTCCCAGTCCTGCTGGCGACGTTCGTTGTGCTGACGATCCATGTCCCTGCGCTCCGCTAGTTGTTGTTGCTGACGATCGCGCTCGCGGCGCTCCGCCTCCTGGCGCTGCCGGTCCTGCTCACGACGCTGTTGCTCCTGCTGCTGTTGTTGCTGTTGTTGCTCGCGTTGGCGGCGCTCGCCTTCCTGGCGTTCGTTCTGCTGGCGCTCGCGTTCGTAGGCCACGCGGCGCATTTCCTGTTCACGCACCTGCTGCTCGCGTGCCTGCTGTTCGCGCGCCCGCTGTTCGCCTGCCTGCTCGCGGTCACGACGTTCCGCTTCCTGGCGTTGGCGGTCCTGGTCACGGCGTTGCGATTCGCGCTGGGCTTCCTGCTGGCGGCGCTGGTCTTCGCCACGCTCGCGTTCCTGCGCCACGCGACGTTGCTCTTCATGCTCGCGCTGCTGTGCCTCGCGACGGCGCTGGTCCTGCTCGCGGGCATGCTGTTCGCGTTCCCGCTCGCGGTGGTCCCGGTCACGTTCCGCACGTTCGCGATCGCGGTCACGCTCCCGTTCAGCCCGTTCGCGCTGGGCCTGCCATTCGCGCTGGCGTTCGCGGTGCTCGCGCTCCCAGCGGTCGCGATCACGCTCGCGATCTTCGCGCTCACGTTCCCAGCGCACCCGTTCATGGTTCCAGCGCTCGCGCTCGTGGCGCCAGCGGTCGTACTCGCGGCGTTGCTCACCCCGCCAGTCGTGCGGATGGTGGTCCCAGCGCCCCGGCGCGAAACGCCAGCCGCGGTCGATGTACACCCAGCGCTCGGGCACCCAGATGTAACCCGGTCGCTCACGCAGCCACACGCCGTCGATCCACACATGGCGGTAGCCGTCCCATTCCCAGAAGCCAGGGCGCCACACGTAACCACGACGCGGCGCCGGCAACACCACCACGCGCGGCGGCGGAGGCGGATCGAAGACTTCGATGAACACACCGGGGAAGCCGATCTGGATGTCGACGTTCACCCCGGCGCGGCTGGGCTCCGGCGCGATGGCGAACACTGTGGCCGCGAACAGCGTGAGGGCGCCGAGGCGCAGGCGCCGCAAGGGAGGCGGGAGCGGATGGGCACGCATGGCGGGCGACGGGGGCATTGCAGTCTCCTGTGCGCGGCGATCACTCGTATGGTTGTCGTGGGGGCACAACAGCCGGATCGCCACGTTCTTGTTGGCATGGGCAATCAACGCCGGCCCGCTGCGCGCCGGCGACACGCGGTTGTAATCGTTTGTAAGCACCGGGCCGCACACGGGCGATGACGCAACACCGCGCAACACCGCGCAGCATCGCGCGGCCGGCACGCGCATTCATCGCGTTGTCACGCGCGGTTTGTAGAACGACGCCTTTCCCTCACACAGGATCACCTGTCCATGTCGTCCAGCCGCACCCTCTGCCTGCTTGCCGCCCTGAGCACGACCGCCGCGTTTGCCACGATCGCCACGCCGCTGCACGCGCAGGAGAACGCCTTTCCGGCCACGCTGGCCGGCCATGTCGTGATTCCCGCGCGCTCCTTCATCACCCCGCCGGGAGATGCGCCGGCGGATTTCCGGCTCAGCGGCAAGTTCACCACCGGCAAGCGCGTGGAGGATGCGGAAAGCGTGGTCGGTCTGTCCGCCGGCCGTCCCACCGGGGTGTCGGTCCCGTTCAGGGGGCAACCCCTGCAGGGGCACTCCGGCATCAAGCGCATGGGTGACGGCAGCTACTGGGTGCTGACCGACAACGGTTTCGGCGCGAAGAACAACTCGGCGGACAGTGCGCTGTTCCTTAACCGCTACACGCTGGACTTCAAGGGCGGCAGCGCGCAGCGCCGCGAGATCGTGTACCTGCAGGACCCCGACAAGAAGGTGCCGTTCCGCATCGTCCACGAAGCCACGAAGGAGCGTTACCTGACCGGCGCCGACTTCGATACCGAGAGCTTCCAGTTCGCCGGTGGTGCGCTGTGGATCGGCGACGAGTTCGGCCCCTGGCTGATCAAGGCCGACATGAAGGGCCGCGTGCAGGCGGTGTTCGACACGCTGGTGGACGGCAAGCCGGTGCGCTCGCCGGACAACCCCGCCGTCGCGTCACCCGCTGCGCCGAACGCCACCGCGAGTTTCGAGATCCGCCGCTCCAAGGGCTTCGAGGGCATGGCTTCGTCGCCGGACGGCAGCAAGCTGTACGCGCTGCTGGAAGGCCCGGCCTGGGACGCAGCGAGCAAGGACAGCGAGAAGATCGACGGCCGCGAATACCTGCGCGTGCTGGAGTTCGACGTGAAGGCGGAACGCTGGACCGGCCGCCACTGGAAGTACGTGCTGGAGAAGAACGGCCTGGCGATCGGCGACTTCAACATGATCGACAACAACACCGGGCTGATCATCGAGCGCGACAACGGCGAAGGCACCGAGGCGCGCGGCTGCGCCCAGGGCGCCACCGACACCTCGCGCTGCTTCAAGGACACTGCGAAGTTCAAGCGCGTCTACAAGGTGGAGATGACGGATGCGAACGTCGGCGGACCGGTGCGCAAGATCGGCTACATCGACCTGATGAACATCGCCGATCCGCAGAAGCTGTCGCGCAAGCCCCTGGACAACGGCGTGCTGACCTTCCCGTTCTTCACCATCGAGAACGTGGACGTCGTCGATGCCACCCACATCGTGGCGGGCAACGACAACAACCTGCCCTTCTCCAGCAGCCGCGACCCCAACCAGGCCGACGACAACGAGTTCATCCTGCTGGAAGTGGCGGAGTTCCTGCGCGCTCGCTGAGCACGTAACGGCCACGGCGCGACGGCATGCCGCGCTGTGGCCGTGGCAGCGATGGCTCAGGAGGACGGGCGCTCGCGACGGGCCACCGGCGCAGCGACGGCCGGCCCCGCCAGTTCCATCGCCAGGCGCAGCGCTGCCACGATGCGCTCGCCGGCCGCGGTCTTCTCCGACGCCTCGCGCAGACGCAGCACGTACGAGGGGTGATAGGTCGGCACCACGTGGCGCCCCGCGTGCTCCAGCGCCTGGCCCAGCACCTCCCCGAGTGCCACCTCGCGAATCTGCAGCACCGCCTTCAGCGCGGTGGCGCCAAGGGCGACGATGACCTTCGCGGGATGCGTAGCCAGTTCCTGCTCCAGCCAGTGATGGCAGGCCATGATCTCGCGCTGGCCAGGCGTCTTGTGCAGACGCCGCTTGCCGCGCAACTCCCACTTGAAGTGCTTCACCGCATTGGTGAGGAACACCGCCTCGCGCGACAGGCCGGCCAGTTGCATGGCGTGGTCCAGCACCTCGCCGGCAGGGCCGACGAAGGGCTGTCCCTGCAGGTCCTCCTGGTCGCCGGGCTGTTCGCCGACGATGAGGATGCGGGCGTTGTCCGGCCCCGTGCCCGGCACGCCGCGGGTCGCCGTGCGCCACAGGTCGCAGCGCCGGCAGGCGTCCAGCAGGTGCGCATCGGGTCGCACAGGTTGCGCGCGTCCGGCGGAGATGTTTACCCTGCGACCGGCTCCTGATCCGACCTTCTCTTCCACGTCGCGCGATTGTCCGGCGCGGCGCGCGCCGGTCTGCGCGGCCACCGACATGGCGGGAATCAGCGGCGCTTCCGGCAGGTTCTTCCAGAAGCGCACCGGCATGTGCCCGCGCATCACCTCCACGTTGACGCGCGCCGGATTGAAGGTGTTCCGGTAGTAAGTGAGCCACAGTTTCTCGCCGGCATCCTCGTCGTCCGCCGGTCGCGGCATCGCGGGCCCGAAATGCAGTGCATCGCCGTCGCAGGCGACGCTGCCGCGCGGCGTGGCGATGAGCCAGGAGAGCTTGCCCATGCGGTGCAGGAAGTGCGGCGCCGCGTCCTGCAACACGTCGTGCGCCGGCTCGAACCAGGCAACGAATCGCGGACCGTCCAGCGCTTCCCCACGCTCGCGGAAGCGCACGTAGGCATGCAGGTGGTGGATCTCGCGGCGCACCGCCTTGACCATCTGGTGCAGGCGCGCACCGTCGGCATCGGCAGCGAGCGCGGCCTCGCGTTCGCCATGCGTCCATCGCCACAGCACGCGGTACAGCAGCGCCCAGCGGTCATGCGCATCGTGGCAGGACGCCAGCCGCAACAACTCGAGCAGCGCCGGAGACACCACCATGTGCCCCGCCCGGGCCGCGGGTGACGACAGCGTTTCCGGCGTCTGCGCCGACCCGCCGAACAGCCCCTGGCCCGCATCGCGTGCATCCAGCCAGTCGATGTCGTGCGGCGCGACGCTCGCCGCGAGAAATTGCCGCGCGGCATCGCGCCAGGCAGCGAAGTACGTCGGCGTGCAGGCATGACGGAGCGTCGTGGAGGACAACATGAAGTGACAACGCCAGGCCTCAACCCGGCGCCAGATCCCCCCACAGCGACAGTTGCGCCGGCTGCTTCCGCGTGAGGGCACGCCTGATCCTGTCGCTGCTCTGCCCGGCAGCCTGCGGCCGGTAGTCCGCCGTGACGATGAAGGACTTCAGCCTGGGCATGCTGCAACGCAGGCGCGCGAGATCGTCCCAGCGAATCGCGCGCTGGCGGCGCAGCGCCATGATGCGACGGGCGTTGGTCACGCCGATGCCCGGCACGCGGGCGACCAGCCATTCCTCGGCGACGTTGAGGTCGACCGGAAAGTGCTCGCGGTGCACCAGCGCCCAGCCGAGCTTGGGATCGATGTCCAGCGCGAGGTTGCCGCTGGCGGGCAGCAGCTCGCCCACCCGGAAGCCGTAACCGCGCACCAGGAAATCCGCCTGGTACAGCCGGTGCTCGCGGATCAACGGTGCCGGTGCGGCCGGCACGCTGCGCGGGCTGTCGGGGATCGGACTGAAGGCGGAGTAATACACGCGCTTCAGGCGATAGGAGCCGTACAGGGTCTCGGCGGTGTCGAGGATGGTCCGGTCGTCGGTGTCGTCCGCCCCGACGATCATCTGCGTGCTCTGCCCCGCCGGTGAGAAGCGTGGCGGACGTGCGCGCGGCGCGGGCGTCTTCGGTTTCGGCCGGCGCGCTTCTGCAGCCTCCTCGATGCCACCACGGATGGTGCCCATCGCGCGCTTGATGGTGAAGATCTGCTTCTCCGGCGCCAGGCGGGCGATACCGGCCTCGGTGGGCAACTCGATGTTCACGCTGAGCCGGTCGGCATGACGGCCGGCGGCCTCGATCAGCAGCGGGTCGGCGTCCGGAATGGTCTTGAGGTGGATGTAGCCGCGGAAGCCATGCTGTTCGCGCAGGCTGCGCGCCACCGCCACCAGTTGCTCCATCGTGTAGTCGCTGGAGCGGATGATGCCGGAGCTGAGGAACAGGCCTTCGATGTAGTTGCGCCGGTAGAAGTCCAGCGTCAGGCGCACCACCTCGTCCGCCGTGAAGCGTGCGCGCGGCACGTTGCTGCTGCGGCGGTTCACGCAGTACTGGCAGTCGTACACACAGAGGTTGGTGAGCAGGATCTTCAGCAGCGCGACGCAGCGGCCGTCCGGCGTGAAGCTGTGGCAGATGCCCATGCCGCTGGTGGCGCCCAGCCCGTCCTTGCCGTGCGAGGAACGTTTCGGCGCGCTGCTGCTGGCGCAGGAGACGTCGTACTTGGCGGCGTCGGTGAGGATGGCGAGCTTGTCGGCGATGTCCACGGCGATACGTCAGGGCTTGCGAGCAATTACTGTATAAAAATACAGCTTACACACCGCCCTTGCCGCCGTCTCCCGACAGCTGCTGCCACACCCGGCGGATCACACCCGCAGTTCGCCTTCCTCGCCGTCCTTCCAGTACTTCACCCTGGCAGCCCGCACATGGATCATCACCAGGCCGTCGGTATCCAGGCCCTGCGGGAACCAGCGGTTCAGGCCATCCACCCAGTGCTCGGCCATTTCATCGCGGTCGTCCACCACGCGGGCCTGGCCGGTGACGGAGACGTAGAGGCCCAGCGTCGCTTCCCGCTGGAAGCTGAGGCCCACGCCCGGATCGGCACCGATTTCCTGCACGGCAGACGCATCGTCGCGCGCGAAAAACCAGGAATCACCCTCGTACTCCACCTGCCGGTTGTTGCTCATCGGACGCGCTTCCAGCTCGCCCGACGAAGTGCGCGTGGTCATCATGCAGATGTCGATGTCGCGCATCACGGCACTGATGTCCTTCATGGTCAGCGGGGGCATGCTTGTCTCCTCGTCATTGTGTGTGCGACCGATGCTACGGAGTGCGCACGCAGCGACGCGTCGGCCGGCAGCGCGGACGAATGAAGGAATGGACTGACAGCATGGCGGATGCGCTGCCGCGATCAACCTAGCGTGATGCGGTAGCGCAGCATCTGTCCGGCCTCGTACTGGGCGGGTGCGTCGAAACCCTCCACCAGCTCGCCGCCCTGCGCTTCGATGACCTTGAGCGAGCCGGTGTTGTCCGGCTCGGTGGTCAGCTCCACGTACGGCAGAGACAGGGTGCGCGCCTCGTCGAGCAGCAGGGCCAGCGCCCGCGTGGCGTAGCCACAACGTTGCTTCCACGGCACCACGGCATAGCCGATGTGCCCCAGGCAATACGCGGGCAACTCCGCCGTGCCCGCCTGCCAACGCAGACCGATGCTGCCGCAGAACCCGCCGTCCCACATCCAGCGGCGGAAGCCCGGCAGCTTCGGCACACGGGAGCCATCCGGCAAGGTGACGGTCTGCCCGACCGGATCGCGATCATCGAGGCTGTGCAGAAATGAATCCGCGTCGGCGGCGATGAGCGCCAGTTCCTCTACCGCTGTCTGCGGCCGCAGGTTGTTCGGCGACCAACCACGCAGCAGGGCGTCGCGATAGCTTTCGAGGAAGGGCCGGGCGGGCACCACGAGTTGCAGCGGGTTCATTCGCCGGTCACCGTGACGACGATCTCGCGATCGTGGCCATGGCTGCTGCGGTGCTCCCACAGGTAGATGCCCTGCCAGGTGCCGAGCAGCAGCCTGCCCTGCGCGAGCGGCACGCTGACCGAGGTGCCGGTGAGCACGGCACGGGCGTGCGCGGCCATGTCGTCGTCGCCTTCGGTGTCGTGCTGGTAGGCCGGGTCGCCGTCGGGCGCCCAACGCCGGGCGAGGGTTTCGAGATCGCGCCGCACGGTGGGGTCGGCATTCTCGGTGATCAGCAGCGAGCAACTGGTGTGGCGCACGAACACATGCGCCACACCGGCCGCGAAGCCGGCGCGCGCCACCACGGCGGCGACGGCGTCCGTCACTTCGGTGCTGCCGCGACGGGCGGTGCTGACGGTGAAGACTTCCTGATGGACCACGACGCGCTCCGTGCTGGCGATCAGGGCCCGATGATAACCGTGCGGGCGACGGCTGCCCGCACGGCAGGGCCCGGCTTTGCCGTCAGTTCGGCCTGAGCACGTAGAGGCGCGGCGTCTGTGCCACCAGGTAGATGGTGCCGTTGGCGTCCACCGTCACGCCCTCGATGTCGGTGGAGATGCCGCTGATGTCCAGCCGGCTGACCACCTGGCCATTGCGGGTGACCTCCAGCAGTTGCGAGGACTCCTGGCTGAGGATCAGCAGGTTCATCTTGCCGGTGACGTCCAGGCCGGCGACGTTCGCCAGCGGCTGCACATCGGAGAGGTCGACCAGGCCCAGCGGGGTCGACGAGAACAGGCTTGCGACGCTGATGCTCCTGGCCGCGAAGTTGAGGCCCAGGTCATGCACCGCCTGCGGCGACTTCTCCTTCACCGCGATGTAGCGACCGGAGATGCGGTCCAGCGCGATGCCCTCGATGCCTTCGTTGCCCACGGTCGCGCCGATGGACAGCGCCGTCAGGTCGCCACGTTTCGCGGTGGCGCCGGCGAGGTAACTCACTTCGAAGGCGTCCTGCAGGCGCTCCTCGGTCACGACGAACTTGCCGCCGCCTGCGTAGGTGATGCCCTCGGTGTCCTCGAAGCCGGACAACGTCATGCTGTCGATCTGCACGCCCTGCTTGCTCACCTGGACGATGCGCTTGCCCTCGTCACCGATGACGAAGAGGGTGTCGGTGTCCCAGTTCCAGGTGACGCCGGAGGCCTCGGCCGCGTTGGAGGACGGCAGTGCATGGTTTCCGGCCAGGGCGTAGCGCGCGAGGTTGAGCGCGCTGCCGCTGACGCCACCCGACGAGCCGGAGGAGGAGGACGAGGACGACGATGTAGAGGAGCTCGACGAGGAGCTGCTCGAAGAGGACGATGAAGACGACGAGGATGAGGACGACGAAGAGCTGGACGAACCGGAACCGTTGGGCACCGAGCACTCATTGACCCCGCCACCGATGCGACCGCCGAACGTCGCCTCGTTGCAGGTGAAGCTGCCCGTCACCACCTTGTAGAGGAACTGGTCGGCGCGGCCGAAGGCGACGTTGCTCGCCACCGCCACCGAGCAGGCGGCGTTCTCCTTGCAGATCGTCACGTAGCCCGCGGGCCGGTTGGCGGCCGCTGCGCTCCCCGCAGCCGCCAGCATCGCGACGGCAATCCATCCCTGCATCCACTTCATCTTCACGCTCCTGTTGTTGTTATCCACGCGCGGCGACCTTGCCGCGCGCCGGCAAGCATGGCGCGTCGATGTTTCAGGACGCCATGCGTGGCCTCACAGCGCCGGCGACAGCATGCGGTAGCTGACCACCACCGGCTCCTTTTCCGGCTCCAGCAGGATGACGAATTCCTCGGTCGCCTCGCCGCCCTCGTAGGCCGACTTGTAGGTCAGCGTGGCCTGCTGGCCTTCCACCCGGGTGCCGGTGCGTTCGGTGCCGCGGATCATGCCGAGCTTGCCGCGCACGGCCTGCAGGTAGCGCACGAAGTCGGCCTGCGACTGGCTGCTTTTCAGGGCGGGCGCGGCGGCTTCGTAGATGGCGTCGAAGTTGCCGTCGTTGAGGGCGGTGTGGAACTGCGGCACGGCACGCTCGGCCTGGTCGGCGTCGATGGCGGGCTCCTTGGCGCAGCCGGTGAGCAGGGCCAGCGCGATGGTGGCGGCGGCGACAAAGGTAGTGAGGGTGATACGCATGGGAATGACGGACATCTCGGGTTGCAGAAGACGCGCATGCTGTCACGCCTTTGGCGCCCGCGGTTTTGGCAGCGCAGCAAGCCACCGCGTGAATGCCGTCACGCCACGCCCGCAAAGACGCCGTAAAGCGCAATTCCGATCAAGACGCCAGCACATACGCGCGCCAGGCTCCGCCGGCGCTGAGCGCGCCGGAACCGTTCGCGGCCCGGCGTGACTTGCGCGACACCCACACATCACGACAAGGCGGCCGTGGCCAAGGCGTTCCGACGCCCATGCGCCGACCTGCACAGGAGGACGACAAATGAAGTTGAAGCAATGGTGGTTCACGGCCGTGCTGGCCGTCGCCGCGGGCAGCGCACTGGCTGCCAACCGGCCCTCGGGCTACGTGACGATCTGCAAGGAAGGTACGGCCTGCTCGGTGGCGGCAACGACCAGCGTCGCCTTCGGCCGCGCGGACCAATTCCTCTACAAGACGCTGAACGGCGCCTTCGCCTGCAGCGAGGCCACCTTCGGCGGCAAGATCGCGGGCGGCGTCAATGAATGCTCGGTGCCCAGCGGCGCGGGCTCGTCGAGTTCATCGTCCAGCTCCTCTTCCAGTTCTTCCTCCAGTTCCTCGTCATCGAGCTCTTCTTCCTCCAGCTCCTCCTCGTCCAGCAGTTCGTCGTCGAGTTCTTCCTCCTCTTCCAGCTCGTCGAGCAGCTCGTCCTCCAGCAGCTCCGGGGGCAGCACCGGCATCCGCATCTTCATCGCCGGCGACTCCACCGCCAGCCTGTACGAAGCCGCGCGCTATCCGCGCATGGGCTGGGGCCAGCCGTTCCAGATGTACTTCAAGGACACCGCCACCGTGGTGGACCACGCCAAGTCCGGCGCCAGCACCACCAGCTTCCTCAGCACCTCGAACTACACCAGCATCAAGAGCCAGATCCGCGCCGGTGACTACCTGCTGATCCAGTTCGGCCACAACGACGAGGACGGCAACCCGGCAGCGACCACCTTCTACAACACGCTGAAGACCAGCTACGTGGACTACGCGCGCAGCGTGGGCGCCCATCCCATCCTGATCACCCCGGTGACGCGCCGCACCTTCGCCACCGACGGCTCCGGCAACATGAAGAACAGCCACATCACCACCAAGGGCGGCGACTACCCGCAGGCGGTGCGCAACCTCGGCGCCGCCACCGGCACGCCGGTGATCGACCTCACCGCGCGCAGCATGGCCTTCTTCAAGAGCGTCGGTGAGGAAGGCTCCAAGGCCCACTTCATGTGGGTGAAGGCGTCCGAGGGTTTCCCGGGCTACACCTCGGACACCCAGGACAACACCCACTTCCGCGAAACCGGCGCCATCGCCGTCGGCAAGCTGGTGGTCGATGGCCTGCGTGAGCTCAATTCCCCGCTGGTGCAGCACCTGAAGTGAGCGTTGCGGATCTGCCCGGGGTGTTTCCCATGCACCCGGGCGGCCTTCCTTGAGCGCGCGCACATGCTGTCCGATTCCCGCCTCCGGGATGAGACAGACATGACACGAGGGCCGCAAGTGCGGCCCTCGTAGTAGGCGCCGGCGAACCCGGCGAGCAATGCATGCCGCTCAGCGACCACGCCCCCAGAGCGTTTCGTACTTCCAGCCGGTCAGGCCCTCGACGACTTTTCGGCTTTCTTCGGATTCAGGCTCCAGGGCGCCGCCGCGCAGGCGTTCGACTTCATGTATCAACACCGCATGCGTAGCCGCGTTGAGGCGGAAGGAGCGCGCGGCGTACAGACCCAGCGCCATCACCGCGAGAGGTGCCAGCACCATCAGCAGGCAGATGGTGCGGATCGCTTCGGGCGTCTGCTGGACCACCTGACCGCCCTCCGTGGGTGACACGTAGCCGCCCAGACCGATGATGAAGCCTGCGGCGATGATGGCGCCGGATTGTGCGAACTTGCGCACCAGGGTCATGACCCCGGCAAAGATGCCCTCGCGACGCTGACCGGTGACCGCTTCATCGATGTCGGGCAGGTAGTTGTAGACCGACCAGGGGACGAAGTTCAGCGTCCCGCGCCCCAGGCCCGCGAGCAGGACCGGCACGAACAACCAGAACACCACCATGAAACGGGAGGCGGGATGACTCGGGTCGAGCGCGTTGAAGATGTTGTCGTTCAGCCCCTGCACGACGGTTCCGGCGCCGGGCGGCAAGTGGAGGTAGAACGCCAGGTACAGCAGCAGGGCAATGCCGAACAGGGACATCGCAATGCGGTAGGCCAGCATCGGCCCGGTGCGGATGACGATCTGGATGGCGAAGATGACGGACACCAGTTGCGCCGCATACATCACCGTCATGAGCTGTGAGATCACCAGCGTGGAACCGAGCAGGACGGTCGCCAGGAAGATCGGGAAGGCTGTGTTGAAGATGTCCTGCGAGATGTAGCCGCCTAGATAAAGGCTCAGGTGCTGGCGGAAGGCTCGGATGCGCAGCGTCGAGAACAGGTCGCGGAACATCTTGACGGGAATGCTCACGATGCTGCTCAGGCTCAGCGCCTGCTGCCCAGGCGGCGCAGCCAGTTCGCCGGCACTGTAGGGGCGCTCCCAGGTGGTCAGCAGCACGATCACGACGACGGTCGAGAAGAGCAGGCCGAAGATGGCCGCCATGATGAAGAAGGTGTCCGGCGAATCCTTGCCGCCGACCTGGTTGATGATCAGCGTGGGCAGGTAGGACGCCACGATCGCCGCCGCCTGGCCAATGATCAGCCGCGCGCCGGCAAAGCGGGTTTTCTCCTTGTAGTCCTTGCTCATTTCGGCCGCCAGCGTTTCCCACGGGATGAGGAACATGGTGTAGAGCAGCTCGAAAAAGATGAAGCAGAGCAGGTAGTAGGTGAAGGTATGGCCGGTGCGGAAGATCAGCGCGAAGCTGGGCAGTAGCGGCACAGTGATCAGCAGGAACAACCTGCGTCGACCAATCTTGTGGCCGATCCAGGTGTGGCGCAGGTTGTCGGATATGTAACCGATCAGCGGGCAGGTAATCGCCTCCAGCAAGCGCGGCAGCCCGAGGATCAGCCCGGCCTCGACGGCCGTGAGATGGCAGAAGGTCGTGAAGAAATAAAACAGCCAACCGCTGATGACTGCCTGGGCCCCGCTGCCCAGCATGTCGCCAGACCCCCAGCCCCAGTAATTGATCCAGCCTGGCTTGCGAGCTTGTGTGACGCCACTCATGCGCACCCCCTCTGATAGTCATGCGTTGTCTGCCGCAGTCGGTGCTCCCGCTGCGTGATCTGCGTGCGGGTAAGGCTTGCTAGATGAAGCGGTACATGAACTCGCCCAGCGCGAGCAGGGCCATTGCCTGCCCGAAGGGCATCGAGGTGAGGGGAATGTCCTTGTACTCCTGCAGGGTGTTGAAGACCGGCGTACCGAAGCTGACCTGCGTCAGTTCACCGGCCGCGTTGATCTTGGCGCGCACGGCCTTGGCGGCCTTGATGCCGACCGCCTCGTATTCCTTTGAGATGTAGCCCTTGCGCACGGCTTTCAGGATGCCGTAGGCAAAGCCTGCCGAAGCCGAGGCTTCTTCGTACGAAGTGGGGTCGTCCAGCAGCGTGCGCCACAAGCCAGATGGCGCCTGGAATTTCGCCAGCGCCTTGACCTGGGCTTCCAGCGTGGAGGCGAGGAACATGCGAAACGCATCGCCTTCCGGCAGGTCCAGCAGCTCGATGAATTCGGGGATGACGATGGTGACCCAGGAGTTGCCACGCGCCCACAGGGCGTTCGCGAAATTGTGGCGACCTTCAAAAGACCAGCCGTGAAACCACAGGCCGCTCTTGCGGTCGGCGAGGTACTTGATGTGCACCATGAACTGGCGCTTGGCCTCTTCCACATAGTGCGGACGGTTCAGTACCAGGCCGATCTTGGCCAGCGGCACGACCGACATCATGAGGGTGTCGTCCCACAGCTGCTGGTGGCTCACGAGGTTGTAGGTGACGTGCTGGAAGCCGCCTTCCTCGGTGCGCGGCAGCCCGTCGTACAGCCACTGTCCCCACACGTCGAGGTAGGGCAGGTAGCTGCGGTTGCCGCTGCGCTCGTACAGGTAGGCCAGGGTCAGGAAGGGCGCCACGGTGTTGATGTTGCGTGAGGGCGTGCCTTCCGCGAAACGCGCCTCGAACCACTGCGTGATGATCTCCATGGCGTTGGGATCACCGGTCATCTCCCACATCTTGTAGACGCCGTAGAGGCCTACGCCCTGCGTCCACTCCCAGCCATTCCAGCTCTTGGTGTCGAGCACCCGTCCGTCATCGAGGCGCAGCAGGAACTGCCCGGTCTCGTCGCGGATGTTGATCAGGTTGTCGATCAGGCGATGGATCGCGTCCTGGTAGTCTTCCCGGTCGGCGCCCAGCGCGGCCGTGTGGTGCGCCAGCAGCGGGTCGATGCGCGAAGAATCGATAGGCTGGAGGATCTGTTGGCTCATGATGATTCCGTCGTTGTAATCGCGTCTTGTGGAACGACATGAACGGGCGTCACGCTGTCTCCGCGGGGTCTCGCCAATGCCCTCCCGCACCCCCGGCAGGCTGACGAAGGATATGTGATCCGAGCGCATGCCTGCCCTCCCTGCGAGAACCGGCGGTAGATGCGGTGACCGCCGGCTCGCAGCCCCCCTCAACCAGTGTAGGCAACTTTTGCTGGTATTTTGCAAATGGCATGCCATTCTTTCAGCACCGCCTCCCGAAAGGACGTGTCGCCATGTCCATCCCGCCGATCGAGATACTTGGCTTCATCGCCGCCGGCCTGACCACCATCTCCTTCGCGCCACAGGCCTGGATGGTGTGGAAGCGCCGTTCCGCCGACGGCGTGTCATTGGGCATGTACAGCCTGTTCGTCACCGGCATCGGCTGCTGGCTGGTGTACGGCTTCTATATCCGGTCCTGGCCACTCTTCCTGGCCAATGTCGTCACCTTCGTGCTGTCGGGCTTCATCCTGGCCATGAAGCTGCGTTTCGGCTGAGCGCCACCGGCACGGGTGATCAACTCGCAGCGCGCATGGCCTTTTTCATGAGCGTCGGCGAGAAAGACTCAAGGGCCCACTTCATGTGGGTGAAGGCGTCCGAGGGTTTCCCGGGCTACACCTCGGACACCCAGGACAACACCCACTTCCGCGAAACCGGCGCCATCGCCGTCGGCAAGCTGGTGGTCGATGGCCTGCGTGAGCTCAATTCCCCGCTGATGCAGCACCTTACGTAAGCCCTCACGCTTCCGGCCGGCGCGGCATTGGTCGCGCCCGATCGGGGTCCCCAAGAAACACTGCCGGCGGCCCAGACCAAGGCCGCCACGGCAAGCCGTCCTGAAACTGCTGTAAAGCGATTACCGTTCCTGCTGCTTATGACATTCACTGTATTCATTGCGGAAATCTTTCGCCTGGCCGTAGACACATAAATCCACGCAGCTGTGGATCGGGCGGGCAGGCGCAATCTCCTGCGCGCCTTGCAGCAAGGTTGCACAGGGAGAAGGAATGTTCAGCTTCAAACGGGCTCGCCAGCCCGAAGCGCCGTCAGAGCGCATGCAGGAGCTGGAGTCCGCGTTCGCGGCCATCCAGCGTTCGACAGCACTCATCGAGTTCAGCTCGGACGGCGCCATCCTCGGCGCCAACGACAATTTCCTCGCCACCGTCGGCTATGCGCGGGAGGAAATCGTGGGCCGGCATCACCGCATGTTCTGCACACCCGGACTGGTGGGGTCCGCGGAGTACGCGCAGTTCTGGCAGAAGCTGAACCAGGGCGAGTACATCTCCGGCAAGTTCCGCCGCGTCGGCCGCGACGGAAAGACCATCTGGCTGGAGGCCTCGTACAACCCGGTGCCCGGCCCGGACGGCCGACCGCTGAAGATCATCAAGATCGCCAGCGACATCACCGCGCGCGAACACCTCGCGCTGGAGCAGACGCACAAGCTGGATGCGCTGGACCGTTCGATGGCCGTCATCGAGTTCGACCTCGGCGGCAACATCCTGACCGCCAACCAGAACTTCCTGGACACGGTGGGCTACCGCCTGGCCGACGTACAGGGCCGGCACCACCGCATGTTCTGCCCGCCGGCAATCGTCGGCTCGCCGGATTACGCCAGCTTCTGGGCGCGCCTGAACCACGGGGAATTCGTGTCCGGCGAGTTCGAGCGCATGCACCGCAGCGGCGGCCCGATCTGGCTGGAAGCGTCCTACAACCCGATCCTCGACGAGGACGGCAAGGCGTACAAGATCGTCAAGTTCGCCAGCGACGTCACCGCGCGCAAGCTGGCCACGCAACGCGACATGGAGAACGCCCGCGAAGCCTGGCGCATCTCCGAGCAGACCCAGGCCATCGCCCAGCGCGGCAGCGAAGTCATCGCATCCGCCACCGGAGCGATGCGCAACATCGCCGAGCGCATCTGCGATTCCTCGCGCGCCATCGAAGAACTGGGCGCCCGGTCCGAGCAGATCACCACCATCGTGCAGACCATCCACGAGATCGCGGACCAGACCAGCCTGCTGGCGCTCAACGCCGCAATCGAGGCCGCGCGTGCCGGCGAACAGGGGCGCGGCTTCGCAGTGGTGGCCGACGAAGTTCGCAAGCTGGCCGAGCGCACCAATCGCTCCACGCGGGAAATCACCGGCATGATCGACGGGATCCGCGCCGGCACCCAGAGCGGTATCGACAGCATGACCGTCGCACGCGACCAGGCGCAGCAGGGTGTGGCGCTGGCCAACGACGCCGGCGCTGCGATCGCGCAGATCAACGACAGCACGCGCGAAGTGGTGGGGGTTATCAACCGCTTCTCCGCGATCAGCGCCCATCAGGCGCACTGAGCAGCACAGCAGCGGCCCGTGCAAACGGGGCATGGCAGTATTGAGCGTGGCATCGCCCTGGCGGTGACCGCTCGATGCTGCCACCCATCCCGTCCGCATGAACCGCTTCCGACACACCGCCACCCGCTGGCTCGGTACCCTCTTCTCCCTGCCCTTCGCCGCCACCGGACTTACCGTGCTGTTCCTCATGGTGATGCCGATGGTCTACGACTGGGCACGCATGAAGAGCTGGGTGCCGGTCCAGGCAGAACTGCTGGAGGTCGGCAGCGGTAACAACGGCTCGTCGTACCTCGCGACGGCACGCTACCGCTATCGCTTCAACGGCTTCGACCACGAGGGCAGGCGCGTGGCGGTCGTGGATCGCGCCGACAACATCGGGGACTTTCACCAGCGCCTCGCCCATGCGCTGCAGCGCAGCCTTGCCAACGGCATGCCGGTCACTGCCTGGGTCAACCCGGGCGCGCCGCAGGATGCCGTGCTGGACCGTAGCCTGCGCATCCCCCTGCTGCTGTTCCACATGATGTTCGTGCTGGCGTTCGGCGGCTTCGGCATCGGCTTCATCTGGTTCCTGTGGCGCAGGCCCGGGCCTGTCTTGGTGCCGCCCGGCACCGAGGGCGAACCGTGGCTGGCCAGGCGTGAATGGGTGGACAACCGCATCCGCTCCGACAAGCGCATGGAGGTCTATGTCGCCTGGGGCATGGCTATCTTCTGGAACCTGCTGTGCGCGCCCATCGTGTATCTGCACGACCACAGGATGCTGGACAACCCACCGCCCGGCCTGGTCATCGCGATGCTCTTCCCCATCGCCGGCGTCGGCGTGCTGGCGTGGGCCATCCGCGCCACCCTTGAATGGCGACGTCATGGCGACCTGCGCCTGCAGCTGGACCCCTTCCCCGGTTCGATTGGCGGCCATGTCGGCGGCAGCCTGACGCTGCGCACACGACACGACCCGCAGCACCGCTACAAGGTGGTGCTCAGCTGCATCGAGCACTGGCGCGATCGCACCGGCAACGACACGGACTGGCAAGAACGCCTGCTGTGGCAGACCGACGGACTGGCGCAGACGGCGTGGGCAGCCGAGGGAACCCGCCTGTCATTCCGCTTCGATGTGCCGGGCGACCTGCCGGCGAGCAGCGATCCCGACGAGGACGGCAGCCATCACGGCTGGCGCGTCGAACTGGACAGCACAGAAGGCACGCCACGCTTCTCGCGTCGCTTCGCGATTCCGGTGTTCGCCACCGGCTCGCGCGCACGCCTGATCACGCAGGACAGCGAGCACCAGCCCACCGTGCAGGCACAGCGTCGCGCTGCCGTAGAGGAGCTGGCGCAGATCACCCGGCGTGGCGATGCGCTGGAACTGTACTTCGGCCCGGCCCGCCAGGCCGGCCTGTCCATCGGCTGGTCCGTCGTCGGGCTGATCTTCAGCGGCGCCGGCGTCGGTGCGCGCATGATGGGCGCGCCGGTCTTCTTCTTCATCATCTTCTGCTTCTTCGGCGTCCTGATCACCGGCGCCGGCCTGTGGGGGCTCGGCAACAGCCTGCGCGTGCACATCGACCGCCACGGGCTGCGCACCGAGCGCCGCTTCCTCGGTTTCGTCGTGAATCGACGCAGCGCCCACCGACGCGACATCCGCCACCTGGCGCTGGATGTCGGCTACCGCTCCCGGCAAGGTGCGCGCCACGAGACGATCTACCGCGTGGTCGCGAAACTCGATGACGGCGGACAGATCGTCGTGGCCGACACCCTGCGCGGGCAGCCGGTGGCCGAGGCCATGATGGAACGCATCGCGCGCGACAGCGGCCTGCAGCACGCGCCGGCCTGAGCGCCGAGGCCGGCAGCAGGCGTGCCGCCGACACTGCCATGAATCCGGCATGGCGATGGCGCCAGCTGAACCGGTGCCCGCTGCGGCTGTCCGTGCTTTCTGCGCAGCGGCGCTTATAGTGAATACACGCGACGCCCCACCGCCGCGCAGCCCGGGCCCGGCTCACGCCCGTGGATTCCACCGACATACATGGAAAGGAAGTGCTGCAATGAGAAAGATGACGAACAGGCATCTGCATGTCACGACCCTTGGCGCAACGTTCGCGCTGTCCGCGCTGGTCTTCACCCCCGCCGCACTGGCCGCCGATCCACCGGCCATGAGCTTCTTCATCAGCAGCAAGGGCGGCGGCAAAGGTGGCGACCTCGGCGGGCTGGCCGGAGCCGACAAGCTGTGCCAGTCGCTTGCCGACGCCGCGGGTTCCAGCAAGAAGACCTGGCGCGCCTACCTGAGCACGCAGGCCAGCGGCGGCGGCAAGGCCGTGAATGCGCGCGACCGCATCGGCAAAGGCCCCTGGTACAACGCCAAGGGCGAGCTGATCGCGAAGAACGTGGATGAACTCCACCGCGACAACAAGCTCACCAAGCAGACCGCGCTCACCGAAAAGGGTGAAGTCGTGAACGGCCGCGGCGACAAGCCGAACCTGCACGACATCCTCACCGGCACCGATTCCATGGGCATGGCCTTCGCCGGCAGCGGCGACACCACCTGCAGCAACTGGACCTCCAGCAGCACGGGCTCGGCGATGGTCGGCCACCACGACCGCCAGGGCCTGAACGACCTGCCGCCCGCCAAGTCCTGGGTGCAGTCGCATCCCTCGCGCGGCTGCAGCCCGGAATTGCTGGCCGCCACGGGCGGCGGTGGCTTCCTGTATTGCTTCGCAGCGAGATGACAGGTCGGGCGGCCTCCCGGGGCCGCCCATTTCGTCTCAGCCGGCCGCGTCGCAGCGCGCGGCCGTGGATGCGCATCCGTGCGGTACGGCCCGCACACACAGAGTCGCCTTCGCGCGCGACGATGACCGCCCTCTAGCTCTCTAGCTCTCTAGCTCTCTAGCTCTCTAGCTGTGAGGTCGACAAGGTCGTCGCATCTCAGCCCGGCCCCGGCATCCCGATCCGCCTCGGGCCGCCCCCGGGCAGGCGTCGCCGGCCCAATGGAGATGCGACAGTCACGGCAACGGCACTGAATTTGCGTGATGCCCGGACAACGCACAATGGTGGCTTGCCACTCCGCCCAGCCCTCACCCTGCAGGGTCATCGGCACGCGAGGCCAAACGCCGGCCCCCTCAGCTCCGCAGCGACATCCAGGCATTTGCAAGTGCCGGAAAGTCATGAAGCGCGTCGCGACGCGGTGCTAGTATTTTCCGGCTCCACTTCGCAAGAACACCCCGGGAAGGTGCTCGCACCTGCGCGGCACGTCACCGGCGCCCGCAGGCGGACCGCCTTCCCGTTCCCACCCACGCCATACGTGAATACGTACAACAGAGAGGTCACCATGTCCCTGCGCATCAACGACACCGCACCCGACTTCACCGCCAATACCACCCAGGGCACCATCAACTTCCACGAGTGGATCGGCGACGGCTGGGCCATCCTGTTCTCGCATCCCAAGGACTTCACCCCGGTGTGCACCACCGAGCTGGGCTACATGGCGAAGATCGAGCCCGAGTTCACCAGGCGCGGCGCCAAGCTCATCGGCCTGTCCATCGACCCGGTGGAAAACCATGACAAGTGGGCCGTCGACATCGAGGAGACCCAGGGCGCGAAGGTCAACTACCCCATGATCGGCGACACCGACCTGGCCGTGGCCAAGCTCTACAACATGCTGCCCGCCGACGAGGCTGGCACCAGCGAAGGCCGCACCGCCGCCACCAACGCCACCGTGCGCTCGGTGTTCATCGTCGGGCCGGACAAGAAGATCAAGCTGATGCTCACCTACCCGATGACCACCGGCCGCAACTTCGACGAAATCCTGCGCGTGCTCGACTCCATGCAGCTCACCGCCAAGCACAAGGTCGCCACCCCGGTGAACTGGAAGCAGGGTGACGACGTCATCATCACCCCCGCCGTCACCAACGAAGACGCGGAGAAAGCCTTCCCCGGCTTCAAGACCATCAAGCCGTACCTGCGCACCACCAAGCAACCCGGCTGACCGGTACTGCGCGCGCTGCAGCGCGCATCACGCTGCCTGAAAGGCCCGCATCGCGCGGGCCTTTTTCCTTGGCCGCCGAGGACGATGCAAGGCCCGCCCACGCCCGGCGTCACAGGCAGAAGCCCGCCGGACTCCCGCTGCGCGGCAGTGGCGCATCCAGCCCATACGCCACATCAACCGCCGGTCACCGCACGGCCCCGAGAGACTGTCCCCGCCATGTTCCGCACCGAAGGATGATAAAAAGCAGGCTACGACCTCCCCGGCGCCACGCCCGCACACCGAACAGGGCCTGACTTGAGAACCGACCCCGCCTCGCTGCGCGAGCGCCGACGCCTCGGCGCCGCCCTGCTGCTCTCGCTGCTGGTGCATGGCCTGCTGCTCAACCTCAGTCTCAGCGGTCAGGGCCTGGGCCTGCCGGGGCTCGACTTCTGGCGGGAACGCCGCTTCCAGGCCGATGACCTGCGCGTCGTGCTCGCCCCCGCACCCGCCACGACTCCTGCCACGGCGCCACCTCCCACGCCCGCCATCGCCCCCGGGCCCGCCATGCCGGACGCCAGCACGTCCGCCACGGAGAGCAACGCCCCCCCGCTGCCCCCCCCGCCCTCCGGCTTTCCGTCTGCGCAGCCAGCCGCCAACGCCACCACCGTCACCCTGCCGACACCCGGCAGCGACACGGCCGGCACTGCCGAGGCCGTCGCGCCCGAGCCGCCGGCGCCGCCCCGGCCCCCACCACTCCCCAGCCCCAACCGCCCGCCCGTGCTCACCAGGCCGGAGCCCTCTCCCGCCACCGTACTGGTCACGCCCGACACGCCGCCAGCGGTGGTGCCGGAGATCGCGCCCGACCAGAGCGCGCCGGTCGCCGAGATCGACAAACCGGCGCCGGTACATGCCGCCGAGGCAGCACAGAGACTGGCCGAACAACAGGAACAGGCCCGGCAGGAATCCGTCCGCCTCGCTGCGGAACGCGGCGAGACCATGCGACAGGAGCAGGCGCGGCAGGCCGCCGCCGAGCGCGAAGCCGCACTGCTGGAGGCCGCCCGCCTCGAAGCCGCCCGCCAGGCCGCCGTCCAACTGGAGCGCGAGCAGGCCGATGCCCGGCGACGGGATGCCGAGCGCCGCGAGGCGGCACGCATCGAGGCCGAGCAACGGCAACAACGCGAGCAGGAACTCGCCCGCCAGGAAGCCGCGCGCGTCGAAGCCGTCAGACAAGCCGCCGCCGTCGCCGAGCGCGAACGCACCGAGGCGCTGCGGCAGGAGGCCCAGCGCCTGGAAGCGATACGACAGGAACAGGCGCGTCTCGCCGCGCAACGCGAGGCCGAGCGGATCGAGACGGCGCGCGCAGAAGCCGCCAGGGTGGAAGCAGCCCGTCTCGAAGCCGAGAAGCAGGAGATCGCCCGCCTCGAAGCCACGCGCCGCGAAGCGGAACGTCGCGAGGCCGAACGCCGGGAAACGGAACGCCTCGAAGCCCAGCGCGCCGAACAGGCCCGGCAGGCGCAGCTGCAGCGCGAACGTGCGGAGGAAGCCGCAAGACAGGAAGCGGCGAGAGCCGAAACCGCCCGACAGGACGCTACACGGGCCGAGGCGGCGCGCATCGCAGCCGAAAGGGAAGCCACCGCCAGACAGGAACGCGAACGCGCCGAAGCACAACGTCAGGAATCCGCCCGCCAGGAAAGCGCGCGACAGGAACAGGCCAGAGCAGCCAGGGCCCAGCAGGACGCTGCCCGTGCCGCACAGGAGGCCGCCCGCGAAGAGCGTCTACGCGCCATCGGCCGCCAGCTCGACGAAGAACGCGCCCAACGCGACGCTGCCGCCGACGCCCTGACATCACCGCGCCCGCCCCTGCCCAGCGCCAGCAGCATCCGCCGCGCCCGCCTCTTCGGCCGCAGCGACCCCAACCAGGAACTGATCCTCTACGCCGAAGCCTGGGCCCGCAAGATCCAGCTCAACACGCCCATCGACACCGTGCGCGAACTGGCGAGGCAGCCGCACACCCAGCCGCTGGTCACCGTGGCGCTACGCAGCGACGGCTCGGTGGAAGCGGTCACCTTCGTCGTGTCCAGCGGCGTGCCTGCCGTCGATGCCGCCGTCCGCAAGATCGTGGAAAGCGCCGCGCCCTATCCGCCTTTCTCAGCGGGACTGGCGCGGGAGTACGACGTCATCGAGTTGCGCCGGAGCTGGGTGTTCGACAACGCCATACGGCTGCAGTAGGCCAGATCGGCACGGCCTCCCAACACCCGCGATACAAGCAATGCGGGCTGCGTGTGGGCTCGTCGACAGGCCATGCAGAAGCTCCCTGCTGCGCACCGCCTCACCAAAACAAACGGCTCCTGCGTCCGGGCATTGCCGGCCGCCGCTCATCAGGTGGCTGCCCGCTCTTGCGGGCATGCCAACAATGTCCTGCATGGCGCCGTCGTTATAGTCCTGCCACCCTGGGGAAATGGGTCCGCAGGGGCGCGCACTCACTCACATGGAATGACACATGCACAGGCTCCGCACGTCCAACCGGCAGCACCGCAGCATTCTGGCAGTCCTCGTTCTCTTCTTTCTTTCCCTCTTTTCTACTCTCTCCCCGGCCACGACCAGCACGGGCAGCACGACCGTGCCACGCATGATGCACAGCGCGAGCACGCTGGCCGACGGGAAGATATTGCTCGCCGGCGGTTATGCCCGGCCCGGCACCCCACCTTACGCAAGCGTAGAGCGCTATGACCCGGCGACAGGCGTGTTCACTGCCGTTGCGCCGATGCTGCAGGCACGGACAGAGCACGCAGCTGTCACCTTGAGGGACGGCCGAGTGATGGTCTTCGGCGGTTCGATCGTGACAAGCCCGGGGCTCGTTGGCACGGCGAGCACCGAGATCTGGGACCCCGCCACGAATCAATGGACCGCAGCGGCCAACATGCATGTCGTACGAGCCCGAGCGATGGCGCGCCTCTTGCCAAGCGGCAAGGTCTTCGTCATGAATCCGGACAGCTACAGCACAGTCCGGTTTGCGGAGATCTACGACCCGGCTACAAATACGTTCACGCAGACCGGCAGCATGATTGATGTCACCGGCTGGCACGGACTGGTAGTGCTGCAGGACGGCCGCGTGCTCAAGGTGGGGGGCTATGCAAGCAACTATCTGAACCGCGCCGAGATCTGGGATCCGGCAACGAATCAATGGAGCGCGACGGGATCGATGGGACAGCCCCGCCAGGACGTGCGCCCCTTCCTGCTAAGCGACGGCAAGGTACTTGTGCCGGGTGGCAGGAACACCTCCTCCCTCTCGAGCACCGAGATATACGACCCCGCAACAGGCCAGTTCCTGGCCGGCCCGGCAATGCCTATCGCCACCGCAGTAACGTCCGCCACGGTGCTCGACAATGGCGACGTCATCGTGATGGGCGACTACACGCGAAATCTGATTCGCTATCAGGCGGCCTCCGCACAATGGAACCTGACCGGCCCGAAACGGGCGGCCGTACGTAGCAGCACGGCGTCATTACTGCCCGGCGGCGACCTGCTGCTGGTCGGCGGGGCGGAGCTGAACGATGCGAACAGCACGGCGCAGATCTGGGCCAAGGCATGTTCGCCGCAAGTCATTGCGCTGTCCGGCAGCAATTCGCAGACTTTGGCTGCCAGTGGTGGCCAGGTCATCTTTACGCTGACAGCCGCACCGGGCTGCCGGTTCGAGATCGCCAACGTGCCCGCCTGGCTGACGGCGAGCGCGGTGGGCCCGCAGACCATGCCGGCTTCCGGTAGCCTGGCCCTCACGTTTACGGCCACGACCAACTCTACAGGCGCCTCCCGCAACGTGACGCTGTCGCTAGGCAACAATGCCGCCAGCATCACCCAGCCTTCGAGCGCTTCGTGCCCGGCACCGACGGTGTCACCGCCCAGCCTGAGCGTCACCGCGCCGGCCACGACCAGTTCGCTGCAGGTGAGTGTGAATGCCGGCTGCGCGTGGAGCCTGAGCGGCCTGCCGTCCTGGATCACACCGACTTCAGCCACCAGTGGTTCCGGCAACGGCACCGTGACCTTCCAGGTTGCAGCGAATGCCGGCAGCGCGCGCAATGCGTCCCTGCTGGTCTCCAGCGGCGGTTATGGCAGCAGCGTGCAGGTGAGTCAGGCAGCGGCCGGAACCTGTACTTCCGTGCTGATGTTGAATCCGACCTTCCTCAGTTTCGGCGCGGCCGCTACATCGTCGTCGATCCAGGTGAGCGCGGCGTCGACCTGCACCTGGAGTCTCAGCGGCCTGCCGAGCTGGGTGACGGCCACATCCGCGACCAGCGGCACGGGCAACGGCTTTGTCTCGTTCCAGGTGGCAGCGAATACCGGCAGTGCTCGCTACGCGACCGCCCAAGTGTCCGCCTCGGGCGTAACGAGTACCTTCAACCTGAATCAGGCTGCAGCCGTGGTGCCCCCGGCAAGTTGCAGCACGCACATCACGAGCGGCAGCTATACCGGCAATCTGGTGGCCGGCTGTCCGGCAGGTGCGCGCGGCTCGTCGTACAACACGTATCGCTACACCTTCAATGCCGCACCGGGAAATCTCGTTTCCATTCAACTCAGCTCTTCGGCATTCGACACTTACGTCTACCTGAAGAATCCGAGCGGCACGGTGATCGCCGCCAACGATGACGGGGGCGGCGGCACCAATTCTCGGATTCCCGCCGGCAGTGGTGTCTTCACGCTGCCTGCTGGCAGCGCGGGCGTCTATTCCATCGAGGTGACCAGCTATTACTCGGGCTCCACGGGTGCCTACAGCCTGACGCTGGGTCTCACGCAGTAGCACGGCAACAGACGCCGGTCTGCAGATATCCCTGCCGACCGGCGTACTCTCTCAGGGCTGGCAATAGCGCTTACGCAGCCAGTCCGATCTTCTGCAGCCACACCCCCACCTCATCCCCACTACTCATGTCCGGCACCAGTAGTCCATCGACCACGAAGCTCGGTGATACATGGATGCCGTTCTGCCGCGCGTAGCGGGCCTGCCACTTCACGGCCTGCGTCAGCGCGCTGTCCTCGAAGGCGGCACGCAAGGCAATGCCACTCAGTTCCTCGATGCGCGCCAGCAATTCGGCCGGCGACTTGTCCAGCAGCGGGCCGCGGCAGTGGTCGGTGGGTTCGAACTCTTCACGATGCGCGTAGATGGCGGCCATGACCTTGCGCGCGGCTTCGCGTCCACCTGCAGTCGTGGCCGCGGCGAGGATGGCGCGCGTGGTGACCGGCGTGAACATGTGCCAGGGCTGCGGCTGCAGCCGGATCCTGATCGTCAGCTTGTCTGCGCCCGCCAGCGCGAGCAGTGCGTCGAGCTTGCCGAAGGCGCGTCCTGAATACGGACAGGTCGGCTCCAGGAAGACTTCGAGGACTTTCCTGCCGTGACCCCATTCCAGCGGATCGGGGGTGAGGGATGTGCTGTCTGCCATGTTGCGTGCTCCATGAATGCGAAGGGCGGCCTCGCGGGGCCGCCCTTCAGTCTGAACCATGCGGGGAGGACGGGTCATCCTCCCCTGGTTACATCTTCAATACCGATCAGTTGTGGATCGTGCCGCCGCAATCCGCGCTGATGGAGTTGCCGGAGCCGCCACGGATGCGGCAGTTGGCCGAACCGGTGCTGCGGACCTTGCCGCCCTGGACCTTGGTGTTGGTGGAGTCCTGGATGTAGATGCCTTCGCTCGTGGAGGAAGCGATGTCCACGCTCTCGACGGTGGTGCCGCCGCTGTTGCTGACGCTGAAGAAGCCGCGGCCGGAGTTGCGCGAGTAGATCTTCTTGACCTTGACGTTGGGGCCGTTGCCGTTGGCGACGCGGAAGGTGGCGTAGCCGCCGCCCTGGTTGTTGTAGGTGCCCTTCACGGTGCCCACGGTGCCGTTCTTGCTCTTGTTCAGCAGCAGGCCGCTGCCGCCCGAGCGGTCGATGGTCACGTCACCGATCTTGAAGCCATTGGCATTCCAGATCTCGATGGCCTGGCCGCCCACGTCGCTGCCGGTGATCTTGTCCATCACCAGGCCACTGGCATCGCCGTCGATGTCGAAGCGGATGCCGCCCACACTGTTCTTCATGTTGGTCATCTTGAAGTTGGTGATGGTGGCGTTGGTGCAGTTGCGCGCCAGGATGGCGTAGCGCGGGCTGTTGGTCACGGTGACGTTCTTGATGGTGACCTTGTCCTTGCCCCAGCAACGGAACAGGCCGTTGTCCTTGATGTTGCTGCCGTCCAGCGTGCGGCCGCCGAAGTCGTAGGTCTGGCCGCTCTCCACGACGATGGGCGACGTGGGCTTCGAGGGGATCTTGCTGGTGTCGGCGGCGTGGGCCTGGAAGGCGACAGCCGGGGCAATCATCAGGATTGCCAGCACGGGCAGTTTTGCTGCGCGGTAAGTAGTCATCTCTGTGTCCTCCTTATGGACGGGTTGCCTCTGATTCTGGTTGTTGTGATGCCGCCGGAAACGCGCGGCCAGAGTCAGGCTAGCACACGAGAAAACCCCCGCTTTCGGGCCGCCACGCCAGCAAATGCGGCAAACGTCATGAACGCAAGAAACACTGTTTCGATGCTGCGCCGCAACCCTTCAGATTCACGTGACAACGGAATCGCATGGGCCCGATTGCTGCACCTGCGCCAGCCACACCAGAAAGTTCACCAGGCGCTGGATGTCCGCACCGAAGGTCCACCTCAAACGACAAAGGGGCCATCGGCCCCTTTGTCGTTCGGTCCTCGAAAACACCGCTGCGGTGTCAGCCCACGCCGTGCCCGGCCTGGCGGGTGGCCGGCTGGTCTTGCGGATGGGCCATGCAAGCTGCGGCGGTCAGCAGCACGTCGGTCGAACTGTTGAGCGCGGTTTCAGCTGAGTCCTGGATCACGCTGATGATGAAACCGATGGCGACGATCTGCATCGCGACGTCGTTCGACATGCCGAACAGGCTGCATGCCATCGGAATCAGCAGCAAGGAGCCACCGGCGACACCCGAGACCCCGCATGCGGCGAGGCTTGCCACCACGCACAGCAGCAGCGCCGTCGGCAGGTCGACCGGGATGCCCAGTGTCTGCGTCGCCGCCAGCGTCAGCACCGTGATGGTGATGGCCGCGCCGGCCATGTTGATCGTGGCGCCGAGCGGAATCGACACCGAGTACGTGTCTTCGTTGAGGCCCAGCTTCTCGCACAACTGCAGGTTCACCGGAATGTTCGCCGCCGAACTGCGGGTGAAGAACGCGGTGATGCCACTTTCGCGCAGGCAGGTGAAGACCAGCGGATACGGATTGCGGCGGGTCACCACGGCGACGATCAGCGGGTTGACGACCAGCGCGACGAAGGCCATCGAACCGAGCAGCACCAGCAGGACATGGGAATAGCGGCCGAGCGCCGAGAAGCCCGTCTCGGCCACCGATTCCGCAACCAAGCCGAGCACGCCCAGCGGCGCGAAGCGGATCACCACCTGCACGATGCGCGACACGGCATTCGAGACATCGGCGAGGAGCTGCCGGGTCGGCTCGCTGCTGTGATGCAGCGCGAAGCCCAGCGCGACGCCCCAGCCCAGCACGCCGATGTAGTTGGCGTTGGCCAACGCGTGCACCGGGTTGTCGAACACCTGCAGCAACAGGCTGCGCAGCACTGCGCCGATGCCGCTCGGTGGATTGCTTGCGTCTGCGGCGCTCACCAGCGTCAGCGTAGAGGGAAACAGGAAGCTGGCGCAGACCGCCACCACCGCCGCGGCAAAGGTGCTGATCAGATACAGCAGCAGCACCGTGCGCATGCCTGTCGCGCTGCCACGCCGCTTGTTGGCGATCGACGACGCCACCAGCAACAGCACCAGCAGCGGCGCCACGGCCTTCAGTGCGCCGACGAACAGGGCGCCGAACAGGGATGCGGCCTTGCCTGCGTCGGGCCAGGCCAACGCGAGCAGCGCGCCGCAAATCATGCCCGCGAGGATGAGCAGCACGAGGTTGCCGCGCATGTAGGCGGAGAAGATTCGGGAAACGATGCGCATGGAGCCGGGCCCTGGGTCTGTGATGCTGCGTCGATGAGGCGCCTTCCCGGTCAAACCGACTTTCGTGGCTTTGAAAAGCACCGCCTGATGCACTGCCTGCCGCGGGCCGCATGCCAGCCGGCTGCCTGCAGTCGGGTCATTATCTTGCGACTACGGCCGTCCGGAGGGCATCTCCGTCAACAAAGGCGGGAAAGAGGCTCTGCGCCCCCGACTGTTGCCAGCCGGGCGGGCGGCCGCCCACGCGGCGCCAGACGCCTGTCGGCGACGACCGACAGGCAACGGGCCGCGATTGCGGCCCGTTGCATGGACACCTCTCACCCCGTCACAGCAAGGGCGCCAGCCAGCGCCTGGCCTCCGCCTCGCTGAAGCCCGCACGCTGCGCCCAGTCCTTCAACTGGTCCTCGGCGATCTTGCTGACGGCGAAGTAGTGCGAGTCGGGGTGCGCGAGGTAGAAGCCGCTCACCGCCGCGGCCGGGTTCATCGCGAAGGTTTCGGTCAGCGTGAGGCCGATGGCTTCTTCCGGGTTGATGAGGCGGAACAGCTCGCCCTTGGCCGTGTGGTCCGGGCAGGCCGGGTAGCCGGGCGCGGGGCGGATGCCGGTGTACTTCTCGGCGATCATCTCGTCGTTGGTCAGGCTCTCGTTTGCGTCGTACGCCCAGTACTCCTTGCGCACGCGCTGGTGCAGCCATTCGGCCGCGGCCTCGGCGAAGCGGTCGGCAATCGCCTTGAGCATGATGGCCTGGTAGTCGTCGTGCTGGGCTTCGTAGTCAGCGATGCGCTTTTCCAGGTTGCGGCCGGCGCTGACGGCGAAGGCGCCGATCCAGTCCGGCACGCCGCTGCCCGCATCGGCGATGAAGTCGGACAGGCAGTAGTTCGGCTTGCCCTCGGGACGCTCGTGCTGCTGGCGCACGCCGTGCCAGCGCGCGATGACCTCGCTGCGCGACTCGTCCTTGTAGATCAGCACGGTGTCGTCCTGCGTGGCAGCGGGGAACAGGCCGAATACGGCATGCACCTCGATCCAGCGCTGGTCGATGGCCTGCTTCAGCATCTTCTGCGCGTCGTTGAAGACGTTGGTGGCCGTCTCGCCGACGACGGAGTCGGTGAGGATCGCGGGATACGGGCCGGCAAGGTCCCAGGTCTGGAAGAAGGGGCCCCAGTCGATGTAGTCCACCAGCGTGGCGACGTCGATGTTGCGCAGGCGCTGGATGCCGGGACGCGAAGGCTTGACCGGCACATAGGCCGGGTCACCGTTCCATTTGAAGCGGTTGGCACGGGCCTCGGCCAGCGTCACGAGTTTGACGCCCTTCTTCTGCGCGTGCTGCTGGCGGACACGCTCGTAGTCGGCGGCGATCTCGGCGACGTAGGTGTGGCGCTGGTCCTTCGACAACAGGCTGGTGACGACGCCGACGGCGCGCGAGGCGTCCGGCACGTACACCACCGGGCCGTCGTAGTGCGGCGCGATCTTGATGGCGGTGTGGGCGCGGCTGGTGGTGGCGCCGCCAATCAGCAGCGGCAGTGCGCTGTTGCCACCATCACCGCCGAAGCCGAGACGCTTCATTTCGCTGGCGACGAAACTCATCTCCTCCAGCGACGGCGTGATGAGGCCGGACAAGCCGATGACCTGCGCGCCATGTTCCTTGGCGGCGTGCAGGATCTTCTCGGTGGGCACCATCACACCGAGATCGATCACTTCGTAGCCGTTGCAGCCGAGCACGACGCCGACGATGTTCTTGCCGATGTCATGCACGTCACCCTTCACGGTGGCCATGACGATCTTGCCCTTGTTGGTCGCACCGGTGCGCTTCTTCTCTTCCTCGATGTAGGGGATGAGGTGCGCGACGGCCTGCTTCATGACGCGGGCGGACTTCACCACCTGCGGCAGAAACATCTTGCCGGCGCCGAAGAGGTCGCCCACCACGCCCATGCCATCCATCAGCGGGCCTTCGATGACGGACAGCGGCGGCTTGCCCGCAGCCTCCAGCTTGGCGCGTACTTCTTCCGTGTCTTCGACGACGAACTGGGTGATGCCTTTCACCAGCGCATGCGACAAGCGCTGCTCGACCGGCCATTCGCGCCAGGCGAGGTCCTGGCCGGATTCCTTGGCCTGGCCCTTCACGGTCTGGGCGATCTCCACCAGCGCCTCGCCGGCGTCCGGGTGGCGGTTGAGCACCACGTCTTCCACCTTCTCGCGCAGGACAGGGTCGAGGTCGTCATACACGCCGAGTTGACCGGCGTTGACGATGCCCATCGAGAGACCATTCTTGATGGCGTGGTACAGGAAGACGGTGTGAATCGCCTCGCGCATCGGCTCGTTGCCGCGGAAGCTGAAGCTCACGTTCGACACGCCGCCGCTGGTCTTGGCATAGGGCAGGTTCTTGTGGATCCAGCCCACGGCTTCGATGAAGTCGACGGCGTAGTTGTTGTGCTCCTCGATGCCGGTGGCGATGGCGAAGATGTTGGCGTCGAAGATGATGTCTTCCGGCGGGAAGCCGATGCCCACCAGCAGGTCGTAGGCGCGCTTGCAGATCTCGATCTTGCGCGCATAGGTATCGGCCTGGCCCTTCTCGTCGAAGGCCATGACCACCGCCGCAGCGCCGTAACGCATGCACAGGCGTGCGTGATGCAGGAAGGATTCGACACCCTCCTTCATCGAGATGGAATTGACGATGCCCTTACCCTGGATGCACTGCAGGCCGACCTCGATGACCTCCCACTTGGAGGAGTCCACCATGATCGGCACCTTGCTGATGTCCGGCTCGGACGCGATGAGCTTGAGGAAGCGCTCCATCGCGGCCTTGGAGTCCAGCATGGCCTCGTCCATGTTGATGTCGATGACCTGCGCGCCGTTCTCCACTTGCTGGCGTGCGACGGCCAGCGCGTCATCGAAGCGGCCCTCGATGATCATCTTGGCGAAGGCGCGCGAGCCGGTGACGTTGTTGCGCTCGCCGACGTTCACGAACAGGCTGCCGGCGCCGACCGAGAAGGGCTCCAGGCCGGAGAGGTTGAGGCGCGGTTCCAGCTTCGGCACCGCGCGCGGCGCGATGCTGGCGACAGCGTCCGCCACCGCCTTGATGTGGGCGGGCGTGGTGCCGCAGCAGCCGCCGACGATATTGAGGAAGCCGGACGCGGCCCACTCGCGGATGTCGCCGGCGAGTTGTTCCGGCGTCTCGTCGTAGCCGGTGGGCGCCAGTGGGTTCGGCAGGCCGGCGTTCGGGTGGGCGGACACGTAGGTGTTGCACACGCCGGACAGCTCGGCGACGTACTGGCGCAGCTCCTTGGCGCCCAGCGCGCAGTTGAGGCCGATGCTGATCGGATTGGCATGCGCCAGCGAGTACCAGAAGGCGGTCGCGGTCTGGCCCGACAGCGTGCGGCCGGAGGCGTCGGTGATGGTGCCGGAGATCATGATCGGCAGCGTGCGGCCGATGTCCTCGAAGAGCTTCTGCACGGCATATACCGCGACCTTTGCGTTCAGCGTATCGAACACCGTCTCGATCAGCAGCAGGTCCGCGCCGCCTTCCATCAGGCCTTTGGCGGACTGGTAGTAGTCCTCCGCCAGTTCGTCGAAGCTGACGTTGCGGAAGCCGGGGTCGTTCACATCCGGCGAGATGGACAGCGTGCGCGAGGTCGGGCCGATGACGCCAGCGCAGTAGCGCGGCTTGGCCGGATTCCTCGCGGTGTACTCGTCGCAGAGCTCGCGCACCAGACGCGCGCCTTCGACGTTCAGTTCGTACGCCACCTCTTCCAGCCCGTACTCCGCCTGCGACACGCGGGTGGCGTTGAAGGTGTTGGTCTCGATGATGTCCGCGCCAGCTTCGAGGTATTCGCGGTGGATCTCGCTGATGACCTCCGGCTTCGTCAGCACCAGCAGGTCGTTGTTGCCCTTGATGTCGCGGTTGTAGTCCGCGAAACGCGCGCCGCGATAGTCCGCCTCGCCCAGCTTGTACTGCTGGATCATGGTGCCCATGCCGCCATCCAGGATCAGGATGCGTTGCTTGAGCAGGGCGGCGATTTCGGATGTGCGGTCTGGTTGCATGGCGGACTCACGAAGGGCGCGGCAAGAAGCCGCGCCGGAAAAACAAAAAACCCGTTGGCCAGTGGGCGCAACGGGTTCATTGAAGCAGACGGGAACCTCGCTCGCTTTAGCCGTATTTGTTACGCGCCCGCAAGCTGAACGAAGCCTGATCCGTCAAATCGGCGCGAAGGCGGGAATATGCCGCCAAGCGCCGAAGTTTGTCAATCAAAACAATCAGTTGATCGATTGAAGCACGTCGTAGTAAGCCGTCCGTGTCACCCGGTCGTTGCGGAAATAGACAACGAAATGGCGGCCATCGCGGGAACCTACATTGCGGATGGTCCAGTCCCACACGTCCTCGTCCGTCATGCGCGAATGGACTTTCTCCGGGTTCGCGCAGAGCTTGCGTTCCACTTCGTCCCTCGTCATCGCCTTCTGGATGCTCGACAGGTTCTCTCCGGAGAATCCGTCCAGCGTGGACACCACCTTGTCGGTGGCATCGACGGTCACGAAGTAGCAAAGGTCGCTGAGGGGCTGGTTGGAGAACTCCAGCGTGCGAGTCTTGTTGCCGTTGTCGAGAATGCGCTTGGGCTTGCCGAAGCGCTGGGTGGCTTCTGCCAGCGACATGCCCGGCTTGATGGCCATGAAGGCGCCCTCGGTACTCCAGCTACCGCAAGCGGACAGCAGCAACGCGGCCATCACCGCCGGCAAGGCACTACGGAAACGGCGGCTGCAACGGGCATTGAAGTAAGGCATGGTCAGTCCTAGAAATCGGTGAGCG
Organism: Uliginosibacterium sp. H1; assembly: GCF_036017065.1. Classification (NCBI taxonomy): domain Bacteria; kingdom Pseudomonadati; phylum Pseudomonadota; class Betaproteobacteria; order Rhodocyclales; family Zoogloeaceae; genus Uliginosibacterium; species Uliginosibacterium sp. H1. The sequence goes on along the minus strand of NZ_JAYXHR010000002.1, from coordinate 1,067,175 downwards.
TCCAGAAGTCGCGCGAATCATAGTAGCTTTGACTGGTTCGCGCGACTTTGCCGTCCTTGAAGTGGACGTTGAAGCGCATGCCGGACATGACTCCGGGGTCGCGTACGTTCCAGTCCAGCACGGTCTCGCCGCTGAGCTTGTAGGTATTGGTCTGGCGCGGCGAACCCAGCAGGCGCAGCACCTGCTCCTCGCTCATGCCGGCGGCGACGCGCGCCAGGTTTTCCGGCTGCAGCGCGTTGTCCACCCGCAGCACCTTGCCGTCCGCCCCGACGGTGACCATGTAGCAGGCCGTCCCGTAGGGTTGCTGGGGGTACTCCAGCGTTTCGGTGCCATCGGCGTTCTTCCAGACATGCGCCGGCCGGCCGGCCTTTGACACCACATGCTCGCGTGTCTGGCCCTGCTCGATGGTGAAAGGAATGAAGGATGCGCAGGCGGTCAGGCCGATGGCCAGCGCAGTGCACATCAGGACGGACTGGAGAAGCGATCGGGTACGCATGACGTTCCTGCCTCCTTAGAAAGCGATGGGGCCACGATGGCGCCCGGACGCGCCGGTGTCCATCACGGTGCCGTCGGCACCGGAATGGGCGTTGAAACGATGCTCGGGCGCGATCACCCGTTCATGAAGGCCCGTCGCACCGCCCACGACCGCGGCGGGAAAGCGCTCGCAGTGACGGGTCGGCACGACAGACACTGCACGGATTCGCCTGTCATGCCTGAGCGCAGCCCGTGAAAGGCTGGCGCCTTGAAATGCCTCCGGCAGTCGACGCAGCAAACCGGCACGATCCGCGACACACACCCGGGTCTGAAGCCCCGGCGGCGCACCGGCATGCACCCGGTCCGCCCTTCCTTGCACGCGATGCCACCCCATCGTGGGGCGCACGGCTTGCGCATGCACGGCTTCGGCGCAGCGGGCATCGGAATCTGGCGCGAGGCCGGCGATGCGCGCGGTCGGCCGGCACAGCGAAGCCACCGGCAAAAGCCTTTGCCGTACCGCTGCCGATATCGCTTCGTTGCGCGTGATCATTGCACTTGCATGATAGTCGCTGTTTGACGCCGAAGCTGTTGCCGCTGGCCCGCAACTTGCAGCGGGTCCGCCCGGCGTCGCTTGTTACGCCACCGTTTTTTATTTATAAGACTGCACGTGTATGTCGGCCGTCGGGGCGCGTTGCCCTGTTGGTTCCTTGTCACGTCAGACTGGAGGAAGCAATGAAGAAGTCTTTGATCGCCCTCGCGCTGCTCGGTTTCGGTGTTGCAAACGCGCAGGAGCAAGTCGTCAAGATCGGCCAGGTTTCTCCGCTCACCGGTGGTCAGTCCCACCTGGGCAAGGACAACGAAAACGGCGCCCGCCTGGCGCTGGAGGAATACAACGCCAAGGGCCTCACCATCGGCGGCAAGAAGGTCAAGTTCGAGATCATGAGCGAGGACGACCAGGCCGATCCGAAGACCGCCACCACGGTTGCCCAGCGCATCGTGGACGCCGGCGTGAAGGGCGTCGTCGGCCACCTGAACTCCGGCACCTCGATCCCCGCCTCGCGCATCTACCACCAGGCCGGCCTGGTGCAGATCTCGCCGTCCGCCACCAACCCCACGCTGACCAACCAGGGCTACCCCGGCGTGTTCCGCGTGATGGCCAACGACGTGCACCAGGGCAAGGTGCTGGGCGAGTTCGCGGTGGCCAAGCTGGGCAAGAAGGTCGCCATCATCGACGACCGCACCGCCTACGGCCAGGGCCTCGCCGACCAGGTGGACAAGGCCGTCAAGGCTTCCGGTGGCACCGTGACCAACCGCGAATTCACCACCGACAAGGCGGTGGACTTCAAGGCACAGCTCACCAAGATCAAGGCGCAGAACCCGGACGTGATCATGTACGGCGGCATGGATACGCAGGCCGGCCCGATGCTGAAGCAGATCAAGGAGCTGGGCATCAATGCCAAGTTCCTGGCCGGTGACGGTGGCTGCTCGTCCGAGATGTTCAAGCTCGCCGGCGACGCCATCGGCGCCAACGCCTATTGCTCCAACCCCGGCGTGCCGCTGGCCAGCATGCCCGGCGGCAAGACCTTCAACGAGCGCTTCAAGAAGCGCTTCAACGTCGACATCCAGGTGTATGCGCCGTATGCCTACGACGCTGCCTCCGCCATCGTGGAAGCCATGAAGGCCGCCAATTCGGTGGAGCCGGCCAAGTACCTGCCGGCGCTCAAGAAGGTGAGCTTCGACGGCGTGACCGGCAAGGTCAGCTTCGACGACAAGGGCGACATCAAGGGCGGTGCCATCACGCTGTACCAGGCCACTGGCGGCAAATGGGAACCGATGAAGTAAGCCGGATCTTGATCCAGCTCACGGCATGACCACGAACGGGGCGACTGCGCAGGCGGCCGCCCCGTTTCGTTGTGAGCGGCCAGGGCCGCTCATGCCAGAATCGCCCTGCAACGCACCTCTCTCCAGACACATCCCGGCCCGCTCATGGAAACCCTCCTGCAACAGATCGTGAACGGCCTCGTGGTCGGCAGCGTGTACTCGCTGGTCGCGCTCGGCTACACCATGGTGTACGGCATCCTCGGCCTCATCAATTTCGCCCACGGCGACGTGATGATGATCGGTGCGCTGGTCGCACTGCAGGCCATCCTCTTCGCCCAGAAGATGTGGCCCTCGCTCGGCCCACTGGCCCTGGTCGGCATCGGCCTGGCGGTCGCCATCCCCACCTGCATGCTGCTGGGCTACGTGGTGGAACGCACGGCCTATCGCCGCCTGCGCAACGCGCCCCGCCTGGCCCCGCTGATCACCGCCATCGGCGTGTCCTTCCTGCTGCAGACGCTGGCGATGATCATCTGGGGGCGCGGCTACCACAGCTTCCCGCAGCTGATCTCCACGGTGCCGATGCAGCCCGTCGAAGGCGTCTTCGTCACGCCGGTGCAGATCACCACGCTGCTGGTGTCGGCATCGCTGATGGCCGCCCTGCTGCTGATCGTGAACCGGACGCCGCTGGGCCGCGCCATGCGTGCCACCGCGGAGAACCACCGCGTGGCCAGCCTGATGGGCGTGGACACCAACAAGATCATCGCCATCACCTTCATCATCGGCTCGGCGCTGGCCGCGATCGCCGGCGTGATGGTGGCGTCCAACTACGGCATCGCGCACTACACCATGGGCTTCCTGCCGGGGCTCAAGGCCTTCACGGCAGCGGTGCTCGGCGGCATCGGCAACATCGGTGGCGCCATGCTGGGCGGCATCGTGCTGGGCCTGGTGGAATCCATCGGCGCCGGCTACATCGAGACCTGGAGCTTCGGCTTCCTGAACTCCAGTTACCAGGACATCTTCGCCTTCATCATCCTTGGCGCCGTGCTCATCTTCCGCCCCACCGGGCTGCTGGGCGAACGCGTGGCCGACCGGGCCTGAGGCCCTCAGGGACCGCACACAACCATGAACGAACTCGCTGCCGCCATTCCCTGGCTGGGCACGCGCCATCCGCGTGCCGCCCGCTGGCTGGTCATCGTACTGATGATCACCGCCCCGCTGATCGCCGCCTTTTTCGGCCGCACCTGGATGCGCGTGCTGGACTTCGCGCTGCTCTACGTGATGCTCGCGCTGGGCCTCAACCTGGTGGTCGGCTTCGCCGGCCTGCTGGACCTCGGCTACATCGCCTTCTACGCGGTGGGCGCCTACACCTGGGCCTTCCTCGCCTCGCCGCACTTCGGCCTGCACCTGCCGTTCTGGATCGTGCTGCCGGCAGGGGCGGCCTTCGCGGCGCTGGCCGGGCTGATCCTCGGCACGCCGGTGCTGCGCCTGCGTGGCGACTACCTCGCCATCGTGACGCTAGGCTTCGGCGAGATCGTGCGCATCTTCATGAACAACCTGAACTACCCGGTGAACATCACCAACGGGCCGCAGGGCATCAACGCGCTGGACCCGATCATCATTTTCGGCTGGGACATCTCGCGCAACTGGCAGGTCACCGACAACCTGTCGGTCAACTCGCTGCTCTTCTACTACTACGCCTTCCTCGCCTGCGTGATCGGCTCGGTGATCTTCATCCAGCGCATGCAGGTGTCGCGCATGGGCCGTGCCTGGGCGGCGATCCGCGACGACGACCTCGCCGCCAAGGCCATCGGCATCAACGTGCGCAACGTGAAGCTGCTGGCCTTCTCGCTGGGCGCCACCTTCGGCGGCGTGGCCGGCGGCCTGTTCGGTGCCTTCCAGGGCTTCGTGTCGCCGGAGAGCTTCTCGCTGATGGAATCCATCATGGTGCTGGCGATGGTGGTGTTCGGCGGCATGGGCAACCTCGGCGGCGTCATCGTCGGCGCGCTGATCCTGTCCTTCCTGCCCGAGATCCTGCGCCATCACGCCGTGCCGCTGCAGCAGGCGGTGTTCGGCACCGTCATCCTCGATCCGGAGGTTCTGCGCCTGCTGATCTACGCGCTGGCCCTCATCCTGATGATGGCCCTCCGGCCAGCCGGCCTGATCCCGGCCCACTCGCGCTACTCGCGTCCCGAACTCCTGAAGGCCGAGCCGACGCCGGCGGAGGGTCGCGCATGATCCGCCTGCTGGAGGCCCGCGGCATCGCCAAGCGTTTCGGTGGCGTGCAGGCGCTGTCGGATGTGTCGCTGTCGATCAACAAAGGCGAGATTTACGGCCTGATCGGCCCCAACGGCGCCGGCAAGACCACCTTCTTCAATGTGCTGACGGGTGCCTACGTCGCCGATCAGGGCGAGTTCATCTTCGCGGGCGCCGAGCTCCCGCGCGGCAAGCCTCACGAGGTGGTGGCGCGCGGCATCGCCCGCACCTTCCAGAACATCCGCCTGTTCCGCGACATGACCGCGCTGGAGAACGTGATGGCCGGCCATCACATCCGCATGAAGGCCAACGTGTGGGGCATCCTCACGCAGAACCGCGCCACCCGCGAAGAGGAACGCCTGGCCACCCTGCGCGCCTACGAGCTGCTGAAGTACGTCGGCATCGAGCGCTACGCCGACACCACGTCGAAGAACCTGTCGTACGGCGACCAGCGTCGTCTGGAAATTGCCCGCGCGCTGGCCACCGAGCCACAGTTGCTCGCACTCGACGAACCCGCCGCCGGCATGAACGCCACCGAGACGGGACAGTTGCGCACGCTGATCGAGACCATCCGCGGCGACGGCGTCACCGTGCTGCTGATCGAGCACGACGTGAAGCTGGTGATGGGCCTGTGCGATCGCGTGGCGGTGCTGGACTTCGGCAAGAAGATCGCCGAGGACGTGCCCGGCGTGGTGCAGCGCGATGCCGCGGTGATCGAGGCTTACCTGGGCGGAGCACATCATGCTCATTGACACCCCCCGCACCCCGACCGCCGCAGCCACTGCCACGCAACCGATCCTGCAGTTGAAGGGCGTCAGGATCAGCTACGGCCAGATCGCCGCGGTGAAGGGCATCGACCTCGAACTGCATACCGGCGAGCTGGTGTGCCTGATCGGCGCCAACGGCGCCGGCAAGACCACCACGCTGAACGCGATTGCCGGCACGCTGCCGATCGCCACCGGCAACATCCTCTACCAGGGCCAGCACATCGAAGGGCTGCCCGCCCACCAGCGCCTGCGTCGTGGCCTGGCGCTGGTGCCGGAGGGGCGCGGCATCTTCACCCGCCTGACGGTGGAAGAGAACCTGCGCATGGGCGCCTACACCCGTCGCGACAAGGACGGTGTGGAAACGGATCTGGAACGCGTCTACACCCTGCTGCCGCGCGTGAAGGAACGCCTCGCCCAGGTGGCCGGCACGCTCTCCGGCGGCGAGCAGCAGATGGTCGCCATCGGCCGCGCCCTGCTGTCGCGCCCGAAGCTGCTGCTGCTGGACGAGCCTTCGATGGGCCTCGCCCCGCTGGTGGTGGAGAAGATCTTCGAAGTGGTGCGCACCGTCATGCGCGAGGGCGTCACCGTGCTGCTGGTGGAGCAGAACGCTAACCTCGCGCTGGAGTTCGCCCAGCGCGGCTACGTGATGGAAAGCGGCCTGATGACGCTGACCGGCACCGGCAGCGAGTTACTGCACGACCCGCGCGTACGCGCCGCCTATCTCGGCGAACTCGACTAAAGGACCGGAAGAAGATGGAAGACGGCCTGCCCTCTCACCAACTCTCCATGACCGTGCTGATGACGCCGGACATGGCCAATTTCTCCGGCAACGTACACGGCGGCGCCGTCCTGAAGCTGCTGGACCAGGTGGCCTACGCCTGCGCCAGCCGCTACGCCGGCACCTACGTCGTGACGCTGTCGGTGGACCAGGTGAACTTCCGCCAGCCTATCCACGTCGGCGAACTGGTGACCTTCCTGGCCTCGGTGAACTTCACCGGCAACACCTCGATGGAAATCGGTGTGAAAGTCATCACCGAGAACATCCAGAAGCGCGTGGTGCGTCACGCCAACAGCTGCTTCTTCACGATGGTGGCGGTGGACGAGGACTTCAAGCCGACACCGGTGCCGCCACGCACGCCTGTCACACCGGATGAGATCCGCCGTTTCGAGGCGGCAAAGCTGCGCAAGGAGTTGCGGCAGGAGTTCGAGCGCCGCGCCCACGCGGTGCGTGCGACGACCGCCAGCGGTAGCTGAGTCCGGCCCCAGGGCCGCAGTCTCGCTACAGGCCGCGCTCGTTCAGCCAGGCGGCGATGCGCGCTGCGCCGATTTCCCAGTTGGATTCCAGCATCATGGCGTGCCCCGTGTCCGGCAGTATCTCCACCGGCACGCCGTAGCTTTCACCGGTGTGGCGCACCTGCTCGGCCGGGATGATGCGGTCGTACTGCGCGCCCAGCACCAGCATCGGCGGGCGGTACATGCGCGCACGGTTGGGCAGGTTGAAAAACGTCATGTCCCATACCGCGCGCATCGATTCCGGCTGGAAACGCAGGAACAGCTCCTGCAGGCGATCCCCGTCCACCGGCAGATGGAACAGGGCCTCGCGCACCGTGGCGAGGTGAGGCAGGCCGCCGCCCATGATGCGGTTGAGGTCCAGCAGGACGTTGGGCGTGTTCATGAACATGCCCAGCGTGGAGCTGATGAGGCCGGTGGGCGGCACCGACGACATCAGCACGACGGCCGGCACGTCTTCGACCTCGAGGAATTTCTGCACGACCATGCCGCCCATGGAGTGCCCGATGAGTACCGGGCGGGCGCCCAGGCCGGCGGCAACCTCGCGCACGTCGTCGACGTAGTTCTCGATGCTCAGGATGTCGAGGTGCGCCCGCCCGCGGCTGGCGCCATGACCGGACAGGGACAGCGCGTAGGACGACCAGCCCTGCTGCGCGAAATAGGGCAGGAAATCGTCGGCCCATTGCCAGGCACCGGCGTAGGCACCATGCACGAACAGCAGGGGGGTAGGCCGCGCCGGAGCCTTGGGCAGGCAGTGGATGACTTCCAGGTCGCCAGACAGCATGCAGACTCCGCGTCAGCCCTGCACTTTCAGCATGCGCCGGACGGCGGGACGCTTGGAGATGCGCTCATACCAGTCCTTGACGCCGGGAAAGTCCGCCAGCCGGGCCTGGTGCATGGCGTGGCGGTGGATCCACGGCCAGGTGGCGATGTCGGCCACCGAGTATTCATCGCTGGCCAGCCACTCCTCGTCCTGCAGGCGGGACTCCAGCACGCCGTAGATGCGCCGGCTTTCGCTGACGTAGCGGGCCACGCCATAAGGCACGACCTGCGGAGCACGCAGGAAGTGGTGGGCCTGCCCGAGCATCGGCCCGACCGAGCCCATCTGGAACATCAGCCACTGCAGGGCCTCGTACTTGCCGCGTACGTCATCGGCCAAGAAACGGCCGTACTTGCCGGCCAGGTACAGCAGGATCGCGCCGGACTCCACGAGGGTGATCGGCTTGCCCTCGGGGCCGTTGCTGTCGACCAGCACCGGGATCTTGTGATTGGGGTTGAGCGCCAGGAACTCGGGGGCGAACTGGTCGCCACGGCCGATATTGATCGGCTTCACCTCGTAGGTGACGCCGAGTTCCTCCAGCATCAGGGAGACCTTTTGCCCGTTGGGCGTCGGCCAGTAATAGAGGGTGTACACGAGGGCTGCTCCGGTTGCCACGAGCGACGAGAGCGCAGTGTAACCGGAGCGGGTATTGGCGGGCAGCCCGTGGGGGCAGTCCGGGCGGGTCAGCCCCCCAGGGCAGCCCGCGCGCTGGCCCACTGGCGGCGGCTGATCGGCAGCGCATCCGGCACGTTGGCCAGGCGCACCGCCCAGTGGCCTTCGCCACCGTCATCGGCCGACACCCGCTCGAAGCCGGTCACCGCGGCGCGGGACACCAGGCAATTGCGGTGGATGCGCACGAAGCGGTCGGGAAACTCCTCCTCCAGCTTGACCAGCGACTCTTCCAGCAGGTACTCGCGTTCCGCAGTCCGGGCGGTGACGTACTTCAGCTCGGCCTTCAGGTACAGGACTTCCTCGATAGGAATGAGGTGGATGCGGCCACGCTCGCTGCAGGTCAGGTGGCCACGCGGCTCGGCCACCCGGTCCAGCGCCTCGCGGGTGATCGGCGCGGAGCGGCGCACCTTGTCCAGCGCCTGCGACAGGCGATCGGCACGCACCGGCTTCAGCAGGTAGTCGACGGCGTTCAGCTCGAAGGCCTGAACCGCGTATTCGTCATAGGCCGTCACGAACATGATGCGCGGCGGCGGGTCCAGCCGGGTGGCATGCTGGGCGAACTCGATGCCGTCCATGGCCGGCATGCGGATGTCCACCAGCAGCAGGTCGGCCTGCACGGTCTCCAGCAGGCGCAACGCTTCCACGCCATTGCCGGCCATGCCGACGATGCGGGTGGGCTGCTCGGCAGAGATGTCGCCCAGCAGGTCGCGCAGGCGCTCACGCGCAGGCGCTTCGTCGTCGACGATCAGTACATCGAGCGGTTGGTTGTCCATTCATTTTTCCTCTCGCCGCAAGGGAATGCGGATCGTAACCCGGAACTTGCCTTCCACTTCCTCGGTGACCATGTTGGCGTCCAGGTCGAAGAACAGCATCAGGCGCTCGCGGATGTTCTGCAATGCCATGCGGTTGCCGCTGGCACGCCGGGCATGCGTCGTCGCGGGGTTGCTGATCTCGAATTTCACGCCGTTGCCGCGCCGCGCAATGCGCACGGTGATGACCCCCGGCTCCGGATTGGGCTCGATCCCATGATAGACGGCGTTTTCCAGCAAGGGCTGCAGCATGAACGGCGGCACCTTGGCGTTGAGCGGCGCGTACTTCAGGTCCCATTCCACTTTGAGGCGGTCGCCCAGCCGCAGGCGCTCGAGGTCGAGGTAGCGATGGCACAGGTCGATCTCGTCGCACAGCGTCACCAGTTCGCGCGAGTCGCGCATCAGCTCGCGGAACAGTTCGGCCAGCGCCTCCAGCGCATGCTCCGCCCGCTTCGGGTCGGACCGTATGACGCCCAGCACCCCGTTGAGGCTGTTGAAGAAGAAGTGCGGCCGGATGCGCGCGGTGAGCGCAAGGATGCGCGCCTCGTCCAGCGCGGGGATCTGCTCGATCTGCCGCCAGCGGAAATAGATCGTGACGATCAGCGCTGCGCTGGCCGCCCACAGCGCGCGCCGCGCCACCGCCTCGGAACTCTCGGCCGAGATGAAGGCATGGGTGAGCAGCGTCATGCCGACCGCCATCAGGGCAAGTACGTAGGCGAAACCCTCCCAGCTGCGCCGTGCCAGCCAGGGGGCGATCAGGTAGACGAGCAGCGCGCACAGCAGCAGCGGCAACTCCAGGCGGCCGGCCATGACGATGAAATCGCGCAGGATGTCCTCCGCGCGGTTGGCGCGGACCAGCGCAGTGGCGAGTGCCAGCAGGTTCACCAGCAACAGCATGCGCAGGATCGCGCCGACGTTGCGGAAGTCCGGAATCGCGCAACGGGCGGGGTCCGGCGCAGGGCGCGAGGGCGATTGCTTTATACTTGCCATCTATTTTTCACTCGCGCCGGAGCTCGCCCGGAGCCCGCGCTGCAAACGGTTTTCGCTTCGATCATGACCCATCCCAATGGCATCGCACCGGGCAGTTCCGGTGACGAGCAGACCACCAAGGCCTGGTCGGGCCGCTTCTCCGAACCCGTCTCCGACCTCGTCAAGCGTTACACCGCATCGGTGTTCTTCGACAATCGCATGGCCGCGCAGGATATACGCGGCTCGCTCGCCCACGCAAAGATGCTGGCGCGCCAGGGCATCATCGGCGCACAGGACCTGGCCGACATCGAGCGCGGCATGGCGCAGATCCGTGACGAAATTGCCAACGGCAGTTTCAACTGGAATCTTGATGATGAAGACGTTCACCTCAACATCGAGAAGCGCCTGACCGCCCTGGTCGGCGACGCCGGCAAGCGCCTGCACACCGGCCGCAGCCGCAACGACCAGGTGGCCACCGACATCCGCCTGTGGCTGCGTGACGCCATCGACCAGGCCGTGGTCCTGCTGGCCGACTTCCAGCGCGCCCTGCTGGACACCGCCGAGCAGCACGCCGCCACCCCCCTGCCCGGCCACACCCACCTGCAGGTGGCCCAGCCGGTCACTTTCGGCCATCACCTGATGGCCTACGTGGAAATGGCCCGCCGCGACGCCGAGCGCCTTGCAGACTGCCGTCGCCGCGTAAACCGCCTGCCGCTAGGCGCCGCCGCGCTGGCCGGCACCAGCTACCCGATCGACCGCGAGTTCGTGGCGAAGGAGCTGGGTTTCGACGAAGTCTGCGAGAACTCGCTGGACGCCGTGTCCGACCGCGACTTCGCCATCGAATTCTGCGCTGCCGCCGCGCTGACCATGACCCACCTGTCGCGCCTGTCGGAAGAGCTGATCCTGTGGATGAGCCCGCGCTTCGGCTTCATCGACCTGGCCGACCGCTTCTGCACCGGCAGCTCGATCATGCCGCAGAAGAAGAACCCGGACGTGCCGGAACTGGTCCGCGGCAAGACCGGCCGCGTCAACGGCCATCTGGTGGCCCTGCTGACCCTGATGAAAGGCCAGCCGCTGGCCTACAACAAGGACAACCAGGAGGACAAGGAGCCCTTGTTCGACGCCGCCGACACGCTCATCGACACCCTGCGCATCTACACCGACATGATCCCCGGCATCCGCGTGAAGGCGGACGCGATGCGGGCGGCATTGAGCCTGGGCTTCGCCACCGCCACCGACCTTGCCGACTATCTGGTGAAGAAGGGCCTGCCCTTCCGCGACGCCCACGAGGCCGTGGCGCTGGCCGTGCGCGAGGCCGAGAAACGCGGCGTCGACCTGCCACAGATGGCGCTGGCCGACCTGCGCACCTGCATGGCACACGTGAATGGCGCCGGCGAACGGCTGGGTGACGATGTGTTTGCCGTGCTGACGGTGGAAGGCTCGCTGGATTCGCGCAACCACATCGGTGGCACCGCACCGGCGCAGGTGCGCGCCGCCATCGCCCGCGCGCGCAAGCGGCTGGCGTAATACCGGCCCGCGGCGAATGGACCGGATGAGCACGTTCGCCGACATCGCCGTGGCCCTGGTGGCACTCCTGCACCTGTATTTCCTGGTGCTGGAGATGTTCCTGTGGGACAAGCCGCTCGGCCTGCGTACCTTCCGGCATACGCCGGAATACGCCGCCAGCACGCGGGTGCTGGCCGCCAACCAGGGGCTGTACAACGGATTCCTCGCGGCGGGCCTGCTGTGGGGGCTGCTCGGCGCCGGCCGCGCGGTCGAGGTGTTCTTCCTGGCTTGCGTGCTCGTCGCCGGCCTCTACGGCGCGGCTACCGCGAGCCGCAAGATCCTGTGGTTCCAGGCGGCACCGGCAGCCGTCGCGCTGACGCTGGTGCTGGTAAACGGGGGGCTGAGATGACGGTGCAGCTGGTCGAACGTATCGGCAAATACGAGATCCAGAGCCTGCTCGGAGAAGGGGCCACCAGCGCGGTGTACCTCGCCCGCGACCCCTTCGCGCAGCGTGCGATCGCGCTCAAGCGGGTGTTCGCCGAAGTGCTGCGCGACCCGCAGCGCGCCCAGGCCCATCGCCAGCAATTGCTGACCGAGGCCTCCCTCGCCAGTCGTCTGTCGCATCCCCACATCGTGGAGGTGTATGACGCGGCGGTCACCGAGCGCGAAGCCTACCTCGCCATGGAGTACGTGCCCGGCGGCACGCTGGAGCAGTTCTGCCGGCCGGAGAACCTGCTGCCCTTCGATCGCCTGATCGAAATCCTCTTCAAGTGCACCCGCGCGCTGGAGTACGCCTTCCTGCAAGGCGTGACCCACCGCGACATCAAGCCCGGCAACCTGCTGCTGACCGACCCGGACGGCGCGGAGGTGAAGGTGTCGGACTTCGGCGCCGCCATCTTCCACGACTCCGACCGCACGCTGGTCATGGGCCTGGGCTCGCCCGCCTACATGTCGCCGGAGCAGGTGCGCGATGCCAGCCTGAACCACCAGACCGACATCTATTCGCTGGGCGTGGTGATGTACCAGCTGCTGACCGGCCGCCTGCCGTTCGAGACCGACAACCACCTGAGCCTGGCCTGGAAGATCAGCAACCTGGAGGCGCCCGCGCCCTCCAGCCTGCGGCCGGAAGTGCCGGTCGCGCTGGACGAGATCTGCGCCCGTGCCATGCACAAGTCGCTGTCGGCGCGTTACCAGAGCTGGCTGGAGTTCTCCCACGACCTCGCCCAGGCCGCCCGCAACCGGCGCCTCGTGGCGCAGTCGCAACCGCATTCCGAGACCCACCGCTTCCAGACCCTGCGTGGCATGCCCTTCTTCCGCCAGTTCGACGACGTGCAGATCTGGGAAGTGCTGCGCCTGGCCGAGTGGCGCGAGGTGGCGGCCGGCACACTGGTGATGCGCGAAGGCGAACCCGGCCACTACGTGGCGATCCTGGCCCATGGCCAGGCGGCGGTCTGCTCGCAGGGCCAGCGCCTGCACCGGCTGTCGGTGGGAGAGTGCTTCGGCGAGATGTCGCTGTTCGGCGCCCATCCCGGCACCCGCAGCGCGGACGTGATCGCCGATTCCGACTGCACCTTCGTCGAGCTGCGCGCCGAGGCGCTGGGGCGTGCCTCCAGCGGTTGCCAGCTGCGTTTCTACCGCGCCTTCCTGGACACCATGGCCGAGCGCCTGGCGGCGGCCAATGTCCGCCTGACCCACCCGTAAGTGGCCGTGATCACCCCCGCCCTGCGTGGCGACATCGAAACGCTGGTCCGCTCGGTGGCCGGCAGCGGCTTCCGCCTGCGCGAGCTCACGCCGGTCAGCGGCGGCGACATCAACACCAGCCTGCGCGTGACCGGCGAGGATCACAGCTATTTCCTCAAGCTGCGTCCGTCGGCGGGGAGCGCAATGTTCACCGCCGAAGCCGACGGCCTTGCGGCGCTCGCCCAGTGCCCGGCCATCCGCGTACCCGGGGTACTCGCCGTTGGCCAGGTCGCCGATCAGGCGGCCCTGCTGCTGGAATGGCTGGATCTGCGCCCACTGGCCGGCGACGACGTCGCGCGCCGGGCCGGCGCCGCCCTCGCCGCGTTACACCGTCACGAAGGCCCGCACTACGGCTGGCCGCGCGACAACTTCATCGGCCCCACGCCCCAGGCCAATGCACCGCACGACAGCTGGGCGCTGTTCTTCGTGCAGCGCCGGCTCCAGCCGCAGCTCGCGCTGGCCGCCAGCCAGGGTCACGGCGGCCGTCTGCAGCAGCTTGGCGAACGGATCGCCGAACGCGCCAATGCGCTGTTCCTCGACTACCGCCCCCGCCCCAGCCTGCTGCACGGCGACCTCTGGAGCGGCAACGCCGGCATCGTCGACGGGCCTGACGGCCCCAGGCTGGCGCTGTTCGACCCGGCGGTGCATTACGGCGACCGCGAGGCCGACCTGGCGATGACCGAGCTGTTCGGCGGCTTCCCGCTAGCCTTCTATGCCGCCTATCGCGAAGCCTGGCCACTGGATGTCGACTACGAGCGCCGCAAGCCGCTGTACAACCTGTACCACGTCCTCAACCACCTCAACCTGTTCGGCCGGGGCTACCTGGCACAGGCTGAACGCATGGCCGAGCGGCTGGCCATGGAACTCTCCCGCTGACCGACCGTCCCTTTCCACGGCCGCGTCGACGGAATTGACACTTCCGGACCCGGCGCCCTGACCCCCAGTGCACAGCGGTCGAAAATCCATATGGAACAAAGGCCTTCATCAAGTCTTACAATGGGCATCCAACTTGCTTCCTGCTAGGCAGTCATGCGTCCTCACGGGCAAACGTGATGCCTTGCCATGCAGCTTTAAACTGCCTGCGGCACCATGCGCGCCACCGGATGCCACCGTTCCAGGGTCACAAGCCATGCAAAAGCCAGAGTCCGACAGCCCGTCGCAAGAAAGCATCACGCCGCAACCGCCGGCTTCCGGCCGCCGCCGCCTGATCCAGGGCGGCCTGTCTGCCGGTCCGCTGCTGCTGACCCTGGCAGGCCGTCCTGCCTACGCGACCTGCAAGCAACCGTCGGGGTTCTCCATTTCCGGCAACCTCAGCCGTCCTGAAGCGTTCAGCTGCAAGGACAGCAAGATGGGCAAGAAGCCGGGCGAGTGGTACACCACCGGCACCTGGCCCTGCGACCGCACCAGCACCAAGCTGTCTTCGCTGTCCGGCGCCACCAGCGGCAGCGATACCACCACCACCCTGTTGAGCTGCATCGCACCGGGCTCGGCGCGTACGGAATGCGAGAAGTACATCATCGCCGCCTACCTGAACTCGCTGAACAACCGCACCCCGGCAAGCCCGACCGAAGTGCGCAAGATGTGGCAGTACCGTACCGGCAACTACAGCCCGACCGCCGGGGTGACCTGGACCACCTCGCAACTGCTCAGCTATCTCAAGCACACCACGGGTGAGCTCTGATCACGGGAGTGGCGTGCGCCTGCACGCCCCTTCTGCACAGACAGCCGCCGGCCTGACCCCGCTGGCCCATGTGCTGGGCGACGCACTGACGGTCTTCCTGCCCGGCCCCGGCAGTACGCATGTCCTCCACGGCGCCGCACGCTGGCTGTATGAAACTGTGCAGCAGGCGCCTTCCAGCGGACTCCCCCTCGATACCCTGCGCGCCGACGCCCTGAGCGAAGGCCTGTCCGACGAAGCCTTCGACGCGGCACTCGACACGCTGCTACAAGCCCGGCTGCTGGCACAATCCGGCGAATGATCGTCGCCGACCTGTCGCCTTCTGCCCTGCGGGCACGCCTCGCCGGTGCCGGCCTGCGCTTCGCCGCCGGGCCTTTTGCCTTCCGCGTGCAGAGCCCGCGACGCGACGTGGCCGAGGGCATCGCCCGGCTCTATGCGGCCCACCCCCTGCGTGGCGACGACGACTTCATCGACTTCCACGTCGCCATCCGGCCCGGTCGTGGCCTGCGTCGCCTCCTGCGGCCCCAGGTCCGTTTCGTCGTGGACGGGCTGGAGCCCTTCAAGCCGCTGCCGGCCGACCAGGCCATGCCGATGCTGGAGTGGGGCCTCAACTGGTGCATCGCCGGCTACGCCAACCACCTCCTCATGCTGCACGCCGCCGTGCTGGGCCGTGGCGATCGCGCCATCGTGATGCCGGCCCCGGCCGGTTCCGGCAAGAGCACGCTGTGCGCAGCCCTGGCGCTATCGGGCGGCTGGGACCTGCTGTCCGACGAGCTGGCCTTGCTCGACCCGGCCACCGGCCTGCTGCACGGGCTGGCACGGCCGATCAACCTGAAGAACGCGTCGATCCCGGTCATCCGCAGCTTTGCCCCGGGGGTGGAGGTATGCGGCCCGTACCTGGACACCACCAAGGGCACGGTCGCCTTGCTGCGACCGCCTGCCAGCAGCGTCGCGGCAGCCGCCCGGCCGAGACGGCCGGCCTGGGTGGTGTTCCCGAAATACGTTGCGGACGCCCCGGCACGACTGACGCCGATGGAGCCAGCCGAGGCCCTGCTGGCACTGGCCGACAATGCGTTCAACTATCACATCCAGGGTCGCCACGGCTTCGCCGGCCTGTGCGCGCTGCTCGATGGCGCCCCGGCCTGGCGCTTCGAATACGGGCACCTCGACGAGGCCATCGCCTGCTTCGACGAACTCGCCGGGCGCACGGAGCAGGCCGCATGAAAGTCCTGTTGCTGCGGGCCCTGCGTGAGCCTGCTACGACCGCCTCGCTGAGCCTCCCGCAGTGGGACCTGCTGATCCGCCAGGCCCGCCACGCCAACCTGCTGGGGCATCTGCACGATCTGCTGGAGAACGCCACGTCAGTGCCGGAAGTCGCGCGCGCGCACCTGCTGGCCGGCGCACGACTGGCCGAGCGGCAGCAGCAGTCGGTACGCCACGAGGCGCAGGAGCTGGCCGCCGCGCTCAATGCCGTTGGCATCCGCCCGGTGCTGCTCAAGGGGGCGGCCTATGTGCTGGCCGACCTCAACGCGGCGCGCGGGCGTGTCTTCGCGGACGTCGACCTGCTGGTGCCCCACGGGCAACTACCCCAGGCCGAGGCCGCCCTGATGCTGGCCGGCTGGGTCAGCGGTGAGGCCGATGCCTACAACCAGCGCTACTACCGCGAGTGGATGCACGAACTGCCGCCGATGCAGCATCTGCAGCGCGGCAGCGTGGTGGACGTGCATCACACCATCCTGCCGCCCACCTCGCGCGCCCACCCCGACCCCGCCGCCCTGGTCGCCAACGCCCGGGCACTGCAAGGCTGGCCGGGGCTGGCGGTGCTGTCATCCGCGGACATGGTGCTGCATTCCGCCGCCCACCTTTTCCACGAAGGCGAAGGCGACAACGCATTGCGCGACCTGGTGGACCTGCGCAGCCTGATCGCCGAGTTCCTCGCCGGCGATGCGGATTTCTGGCATCGCCTGGTGGAACAGGCGCATCGCCACCACCTGTGCGAAGTGCTGGCACTGGCGCTGCGCTATCTCGACCGCGTGCTGGGGGTGGCCGTCCCTGCAGCCGTGACGCACGCCCTGTCGCCCTATGCCGGCAACATGGCCCGCCGCCTGCTGCGCGACCAGATGTACGGCCGCATCTTCACCCCGCTGCACAGCTCGACGAAAGACCTGCTGACCCCCCTAGCGCGCGAAGCCCTGTACATCCGCGCGCACTGGCTGCGCATGCCGCCCGGGCTGCTGGCGCAGCATCTCGCGCGCAAGGCCTGGATGCGCGTCAGCGACGCGGGCGAGCCGCTTCAGGCCGAACAGCCCTGAGCAGCGCCAGCGGGCGATGCCCATGAAAAAGCCGCCCGCAGGCGGCTTTTTCATGGGGCTGGCGGCACTCAGGCAGCCGTGACGCCCGCATCCTTCAGCAGGGTCTGCAATTCGCCGGCCTGGTACATCTCCTTGACGATGTCACAGCCGCCGACGAACTCGCCCTTGATGTAGAGCTGCGGAATGGTCGGCCAGTTGGCGTATTCCTTGATGCCCTGGCGGATGTCGTCGTCGGCCAGCACGTTCACCGAGGCGTACTCGGTTACGCCGGACAGCTTGAGGATCTGCGCGACGGTGGCGGAAAAGCCGCACTGCGGGAAGCTCGGCGTGCCCTTCATGTACAGCACGACGGGATTGTTGGTGACGGTTTCGCGGATGGTGTCCTGCACGCTCATGGTTTGCTCCGTGGTTCGATGGGCCGGCCGCGGAACGCTCCTGCCGGCAATACCCGAGTAATTTTATCGGACAACCTCCGTTCGATAAATGCCCGTGGCGCGTTTTGGCGCAAAACGCTAAAATCGCCGCCGTCATTGGGGAGTAGCCGCCCGTCGTTCGCCGGAACTGCACGGGGCCTGTGTCAACAGACTTGTCCGCCGGGACATGGCACAGGCGACTTCACTGGATTGGCGAGACCTTTGACCGCGGCACGTCGATGAACCGGCGCGCGCTGCGGTCATTGGTGCGTTCACGCCGGTTCATGGAGTCATTTTGGAAGCCTTCCTGATATCGACCGGGGTCGTCGCCCTGGCAGAAATGGGCGACAAGACCCAGCTTCTGTCCCTCGTTCTCGCCGCCCGTTTCCGCAAGCCCTGGACCATCTGCCTGGGCATTCTCGCGGCCACCCTCGCCAACCACGCTTTCGCCGCCGCCGTCGGCGCCTGGGTCACCACGGTGCTGGGGCCGGATGTCCTGCGCTGGATCCTCGGCCTGTCCTTCCTCGCCATGGCGGTATGGATCCTGATTCCCGACAAGCTCGACGACGAGGACAGCGCCACGCCGCGCCGCCTCGGCGTGTTCCTGACCACGACCGCCGCCTTCTTCATGGCCGAGATGGGTGACAAGACACAGGTCGCCACGGTGGCGCTGGCCGCGCAGTACCAGGCCTTTGTGGCCGTCGTCGCCGGCACGACGCTGGGCATGATGGTGGCCAACGCGCCGGCGGTTTTCGCCGGCGACGCACTGATGAAGCGCGTACCCATCGGCGTGGTGCACAAGGTGGCGGCCGTGGTGTTCGCGCTGCTGGGCATCGCCGCCTTGCTCGGACTGGATGGATTGCGACTGGATGGATTGCTATAGACCCGCTGCACGACCTGAGGGCAAGCGCTCCTGACGGCGCGGACCGCTGAGCTAGACTCGCTGCCATGTCGCTCGCCCTCGTCAAAAGCCGCGCCCTCGCCGGCCTGGATGCACCGGAAGTCGTCGTCGAAGTGCATCTCGCCAACGGCCTGCCCAGCTTCTCGCTGGTAGGCCTGCCAGACACCGAGGTGAAAGAGGCCCGCGACCGCGTACGCGCGGCGCTGCAGACCTGCCAGTTCGAATTCCCCCAGCGCCGCATCACGGCCAACCTCGCCCCTGCCGATCTGCCCAAGGAAAGCGGCCGCTTCGACCTGGCCATCGCGCTGGGCATCCTGGCCGCATCCGACCAGATGAAGGCCACCACGCTGGCCGGGTACGAGGTGGTCGGCGAACTGTCGCTTTCCGGCGAACTGCGGCCGGTACGCGGCGCACTCGCCATGGCCTGGCGTGCCGCGAGTACCGGGCGCACGCTTATCCTGCCACGCGACAACGCGGCCGAAGCCGCGCTGGTGCCGGGGCTGCGCATCCTGGCCGCCGACAGCCTGCTGGCAGTCGTGGCGCACTTCAACGGGCATGGCGAACTGCCGCTGGTCGACCACGCGGCCCTGCCGGCGACGCCGCACTACCCCGACCTCGCCGACGTACGCGGGCAAGGGCCGGCGCGCCGCATGCTGGAAGTGGCCGCCGCCGGCGAACACTCCGCGCTGCTCTACGGCTCGCCCGGGGTCGGCAAGTCCATGCTGGCAAGCCGCCTGCCGGGGCTGCTGCCGGCCTTGCCACAGGCCGAGGCACTGGAAAGCGCCGCCGTGCAATCGCTGGAGGGGCGCTTCGATCCGGCCTGCTTCGGCCAACGGCCGTTCCGCGCCCCGCATCACTCCGCGTCTGCCGCGGCGCTCGTCGGAGGTGGCGCATCGCCGCGCCCCGGCGAAATATCGCTGGCCCACAACGGCGTGCTGTTCCTCGACGAGCTGCCGGAGTTCGACCGCCGCGTGCTGGAGGCCCTGCGCGAACCGCTGGAAACCGGCCACATCACCATCTCGCGCGCAGCCCAGCGCGCGGACTTCCCGGCACGCTTCCAGCTGGTCGCGGCGATGAACCCCTGCCCCTGCGGTTACCAGGGCTCGAAGCAACGCCAGTGCCGCTGCACGCCGGACCAGGTGGCGCGCTATCGCGGCAAGATCTCCGGCCCGCTGCTGGACCGCATCGACCTGTCCATCGAAGTCGGCAACCTCAGTGCCGACGACCTGCAGAGCCTGCCGCCCGGCGAGACCACGGCTGTCGTGCGCGAGCGCGTGCAGCGCGCCCGCGACCGCCAGCTCGCCCGCCAGGGCAAGCCGAATGCGGCACTGGGCGCCGGCGAGATCGACACGCATTGCACACCGGACGATGCCGGGCTGGCGCTGTTGCGCAAGGCCATCGAACGGCTGGGCCTGTCGGCGCGCGCCTATCACCGTGTACTGAAGGTGGCCCGCACCGTGGCGGACCTCGCCGGGGCCGAAGACGTCGCCAGCGTCCATGTCGCCGAAGCCCTGCAATACCGCCGCGCGCTGCCCGGTGACGCAGCGCAATAAAGATGGAAAGCGGGCCGCCAAAGGCGGTTAAGATCGGGCACGCGACACGCGCGCAGTACAAAAATACAGGGGCCTCCATGCTGCACACCACGCACTTCCATCGTGCCGGGCAAGCCGGCAAGGCGCTCAGGATCTTCCTCCTCCTGCTGGTCGTCCTCTTCGGACTGGCGCTGCTCTACACCTGGATCACCCTCAGCTACAACTACTCGGACGGCGAGCGCGCGGGCTACATCCAGAAGATTTCCCGCAAGGGCTGGATCTGCAAGACCTGGGAGGGCGACCTCGCGCTGGTGAACCTGCCCGGCCAACCGGCGGAGATCTTCGCCTTCTCGGTGCGTGACGACGAAGTGGCCGCGCAGATCAATGCACTGATCGGCAAGCGCGTCTCGCTGAGCTACGAGGAGCACGTCGGCGTGCCCACCAACTGTTTTGCCGAGACGCGCTATTACGTCATCGGCGTGCGTGAAGTGAAAACTGCGGAGCTGCCTTGAGCGACGTCGCCAGCAACAACGATTACCTGGAGCGCATCCTCAACGCACAGGTCTACGACATCGCCATCGAGTCACCGCTGGACGAAGCGCCGGGCCTGTCCCGGCGCACCGGCAACCGCGTGCTGCTCAAGCGCGAGGATCTGCAACCCGTCTTCTCGTTCAAGCTGCGCGGCGCGTACAACAAGCTGGCGCAGCTGTCGCCGCAGGCGCGGTCGCGTGGCGTCATCTGCGCATCCGCCGGCAATCACGCGCAGGGCGTCGCACTGGCGGCACAGAAGTTCGGCTGCCGGGCCGTCATCGTGATGCCGGTGACCACGCCGGCCATCAAGATCGACGCCGTGCGCGGTCGCGGCGGCGAGGTGGTGCTGCACGGCGAGTCCTTCGACGAAGCCTACGCACACGCCCGCGAACTGGAAGCACGCGAAGGCTTCAGCTTCGTGCACCCCTTTGACGACCCGGATGTCATTGCCGGACAGGGCACGGTGGGAATGGAGATCCTGCGCCAGCACCCCCGCCCCATCGACGCGGTGTTCTGCTGTATCGGCGGTGGCGGCCTGATCGCCGGCGTCGCCGCCTACATCAAGCGCCTCAAGCCGGACACCCGCATCATCGGCGTCGAGGCCGACGATGCCGACGGCATGGCGCAGTCGCTGGCGGCCGGTCGCGTGGTGACGCTGGAGCACGTGGGCCTGTTTGCCGATGGCGCCGCGGTGAAGCGCGTCGGCGACGAGACCTTCCGCCTCTGCGCGCAGTACGTGGATGAAGTGATCCGCGTCGACAACGACGCCATCTGCGCCGCGATCAAGGACGTATTCGAGGACACCCGCTCCATCCTGGAACCGGCCGGTGCACTGGCAGTCGCCGGCGCCAAGGCCTGGGCCGCGCGCGAAGGCGCGCAGGGCAAGACGCTGGTTGCCGTGGCCTCCGGCGCCAACATGAATTTCGACCGCCTGCGCTTCGTGGCGGAACGCGCCGAGCTGGGCGAGCAGCGCGAAGCCGTGCTGGCGGTGACGATTCCCGAGCAGCCCGGCAGCTTCCGCCAGTTCTGCGCACAGCTGGGTGCGCGCAACATCACCGAGTTCAACTACCGCTTCGCCGACCACAGCGCCGCCCACGTCTTCGTCGGCGTCTCGGTACGCAACCGCGCGGAGTCCTGCGATCTGCTCAGCCGGCTCAACACCCAGGGCTGCGCCGCGCTGGACCTCACCGACGACGAACTGGCCAAGAGCCATGTGCGCTACATGGTGGGCGGCCATTCGCCGCTGGCGCAGGACGAACGCGTGCTGCGCTTCATCTTCCCCGAGCGGCCGGGCGCCCTGATGCGCTTCCTCGACACACTCCACGGTGAATGGAACATCAGCCTGTTCCACTACCGCAACCACGGCGCCGACTTCGGCCGCGTGCTGGTGGGCATGCAGGTGCCGGCCGCCGACCAGGCGCGCTTCCAGGCCTTCCTCGACCGGCTCGGCTACGAATACGTCGACGAGACGGCCAACCCCGCCTACCGCCTGTTCCTGGGCTGAGCCGCCTTGTTCCGGCGCGGGCGGCGCCGGCGCGCCCGGCCGTCTGAGCATAAATACTCGGAATAGACGCTTCAGGAATCATCACGAACGGTCGCTATTCCCGTCTTGCAGCGCCCACCGAGGCGCGCGGGAGCCCACAAATGATCCGTTTGACCGTAGGCCGGCGCATCGCCGGCATGATTGCCGTGTCCGTCGTCGCCCTCGTCATGCTGGGCACCATGGCGGTAAACCGCCTGGCCGCCACGCAGGACAACCTCCGCCAGATCAGCGACGTGACGCTGCAGGCGGTGGACATCGCACGCGACCTCAATACCCAGATGGTCAGCATCCGCATGGAGGTGCTGCGCCACATCGCCGCCAAGGACGTCGCCCCCAAGCTGACCGCCGAGAAAGCCATGCAGGATCGCGTGGCGCGCATCCAGGCACTGCTGGCCACCTACGGCAAGCTGCCGCTGGCGGCCGACGACCTGAAGCAGGCCGAGGTACTGAGCAAGGCCACCGCGGAATACATGGAGGTGGTGAAGCCCATCCTCGACGTATCGCGGGCACTCGACCCGAACAACCCGCCGCCGGTGTCCGACCCGCGCGCCGTCGCCACGGCCAGGCTGGTCAACGACACCATCGACGGCATCGTCCAGCGCAGCCAGGAAAGCGCCGCTGCCGCGCGCGAAGCCGCGGAGGCCGCGTACTCACGCACCCGCACGACGATGATCACGCTGATCGTCATCGCCAGCGCGCTGGTGCTGGGCCTGGGAGTCTGGCTGCAGCGCTCGGTGACCCGCCCGCTGGCAGCCGCTCGCGACGCCACCGCCAACGCCTCGACGCAGCTGGATTTCACCCTGCGCGTGAACAGCCAGCAGCAGGACGAGATCGCCGACACGGCACGCGCCCTCGACGGCCTGCTCGGCACGCTGCAGAAGAGCTTCCGCGGCATCGGCAACACCGTCGATGGCGTGGTGGACTCCAGCCGCAGCATGAGCCACACCGCCGACGAAGTGTCGAGGAGCGCAGCCCTGGCCGCCGAGTCCGCCTCGTCCATCGCGGCGACCATCGAGGAACTCACCGTCAGCATCAATCACGTGGGCGACCGCGCGCAGGATGCCAGCAGCATGTCACGCGATGCCGGCCAGATGGCCAGCGACGGCGAACGCGTCATCCTCGACACCGTGGCCCGCATCAACGCCGCGGTGGAGACGGTACGCAGTGCTGCCAGTGGCGTCGAGGACTTGCGTCAACAGGCCGACGCCATCGGTGGCGTGGTGCGGGTCATCAAGGAGATTGCCGACCAGACCAACCTGCTGGCGCTGAATGCCGCCATCGAGGCCGCTCGCGCCGGCGAGCTGGGCCGTGGCTTCGCGGTGGTGGCCGACGAGGTCCGCAAGCTGGCCGAGCGCACCACCAAGGCCACGCTGGAAATCGAGGGCATGATCGGCGGCGTGCAGAACGGCGCGCTGACCGTGGTCGACCACATGGGTGGCGTCGCCGAGCGTGTGCGCGAGAGCGCCGAAGGCGCGCAGGTCGCGGGCGAGACCATCACACGCATCCGCGACCGCACCAACGAGGCACTGCACATGGTCTCCGAGATCGCCCAGGCGATCAGCGAGCAGGCCCAGGCCAGCAATGCCATCTCGCAGCAGGTCGAGCGCATCGCGCAGATCTCGGAGGAAAACAACGCCGCCGCGTCCAGCACGGCAGACGCCGCTCACCGCCTCGACCTGCTGACCGACAGCATGAAGAAGGAGATGGCGCGGTATCGCGTGTGAAGTGACATGGGCACGCCAGCCGGTGCGGCATGGCCATGTCGGCGCTCACTCGAAGAGCTCGCGCCTCGGCAGCATTTCGTGCACCTGGAAGCTCATCATCGCCAGGTAGGCGAGCAGGCCTAGGTACAGCACCGCGTATTCCAGCCGCCTGGCGCCGGCAACCTGGTAGTAGCTGCCAGGATTGATACGCCCGGTGACCGACTGCCAGACATGCGGCGCTGCCAGCAATGCCATCAGGATGAGGATGGGGCTGGGCCGCCACACGAACAGGCCGACCAGCACCGGCACGCCGATCAGCCACACGCGCTGCAAGATGACGGCCGTGATGCGCCCACCATCGAAGGGGTGCAGCGGAATCAGGTTGAACAGGTTCAGGAAGAACCCGGCATAGCTGATGGCCAGCAGCAGTTCGCTGTCCTGCCAGCGCGCCCAGAAGTAGCAGGCCACCGCGGCGAGCGTGCCGGCCAGGGGCCCCGCCATGCCGACATAGGCCTCGGTCTCGGCGTCGTGCGGCATTTCCTTCAGCTCGATCCATGCCCCGACGAAGGGGATGAAAGTCGGCGCGCCGACATTCATCCCCCGCTGCCGCGCCGCGACGTAATGCCCCATCTCGTGGCAGAACAGCAGCGCGACGAAACCCAGCGCATACCGCCAGCCATAGACCAGGGCGTAGGCCGCCACCGACAGCAACATCGTGCCGCCGGTGGTGAGGAGCTTGCCGAGCTTTGCGCCGGAGAGCAGCAGCAACAGCAGCTTCACGCCTGGCTGTCCGTCTGCGCCTGGTTATCCGCCTGCGCGTTCTTCCTTCCAAGATACTTGCGCGCGCCTGCACCCAGCGCGATGGCAGCGATGGCGATCAGCTTCCAGAACTTTGCCAGCGCCACGCCGATGGCCGCCAGCAGGCCCAGCTTCTTGGCGGCGATGCCGCCGACCAGCGCGGCCAGTCCGTACTCGGCCACCTTGTCGGTACTGGCGTTGAAGTCGGCATAGCGCTTGCCGTCGTTGAAGCTGACCGCCGCCAGCAGGTCCCTGGCGAGTGGCTTCTCGGCTTCCACGGCGCCCATGTCGGTCACCAGGTTCAGCGACAGGTAGCCTTCGCGCCCCAGCACGTAGGTGTTGTAGTTGACGCCCTGGTCCTCGCCCGGCTGCTGTTGCTTGTTGCGCAGCGAGGCCGACCACACCAGACGGTGCGTGGCGGCGTCGTAGGCAGGCTTTTCCACCCAGCCGCTGACGACGAATTCCGGGATGCCGCGGCGGCGACGCTCCTCGTTGCCGGCCTCCGTTCCCTCCTGCAGGTTCTTCAGGAGTTCGGCGGCGTCCCAGCTCCGGGCGTCGTCGTCCTTCACGTAGCCCGAAGCTTCGAAACGGACGGAGACGAAACCGTTCAATCCCTCGCCCACGACCAGCCCGAGAAAATCGTCGCCGGTGGGGTTACCCATTGCGGTCATGAAACGGCGCGCCTCCGCGACCGGGATGTAGGCAAAGCCCTCCGGCAGTTTCAGTACGGCCTGCTGGCCGAGCGGCACGTCGCGCGGTCCGTCCTGTGCCGCATTGCGCGCCGCCTCTATCGCCGCCTGCACCTCGGCCTGCTGTGGCGACGGGTCGGCAGCAATAGCCGCTGGCGTGACGCAGCTCAGGATTGCGCACAATGCAGCGCGCGTACAAGCACGCAGCCCCTGCATGACTGATCGTTCAAACATTGTTGTTTCTCCCTGTGATGCCGTCTTGTGCGGCCCCGCCATCGTACGTGGCGCGGACGGGGCCGTGGAGTGGCCGACATGGGCATGCGGGATGCATGAGCGGCGCAGACGATCCACTGGCCGGAACAGGTGCGGCGCTAGAGTTCGGCGGGGTCCACGTCCAGATGCCAGCGTAATTCCCGTGGCATCTTCAGCGCGTAGAGCAGCGGCGTCCATGCGGTGAGGAAGGCCTGCAGCACACCGCGCTGGTCGGACTCGATGACGAACTGGGCGCGCTCCAGGCGGGCGCGCCGCACCAGGCGCATCGGCACCGGGTCGAACAGGTGAACACTCGCCTGCAGGCTTTCGGCGGCGGTGCGCGCCCGCGACAGGAACTCCAGCGCGTCATTCAGCTGCGGGGCCTCGGCGCGCAATGTGGCGTGGTAGGTCCAGGGCGGGAAGCTGGCCTGCTTGCGCTCGCCGAGCTCGCGCGCAGCGAAGCCGGTGTAGTCGCGGCGCATCAGGTGCTGGTAGAGCGGATGCTCGCCGAACTCCGTCTGGATCAGCACTTCGCCCGGCAACTCGGCCCGGCCGCTGCGGCCAGCAACCTGCATCAACTGCTGGAACAGCCGCTCCGGCGCGCGGTAGTCGGCGGCGAAGAGACCGGCGTCCGCCCCCACCACGCCCACCAGCGTGAGGCGGGGAAAGTCGTGGCCCTTGGCGAGCATCTGCGTGCCGACGAGGATGTCCACGTCACCTTCCGCAATCTGCATGCGGGTGGCCGCCCACTCGGCCGGGCTACGGATGGCATCGCGGTCCACGCGCAGGATGCGCGCGCCGGGCAGCAACTCGCCGAGCCGCTCCTCCAGGCGCTGGGTGCCACGCCCGTGTGCCTGGATATCCTGGTTGCCGCATTGCGGGCAGGCGCGCGGCACGCGCTCTTCGGCACCGCAGTGATGGCAACGCAAGCGGCCATCGGCAGCATGGAAGACCATGTTGGCCGAGCAGTGCTCGCAGGCGCTGACCCAGCCACATGAGGTGCAGGTGACCACCGGTGCGTAGCCGCGGCGGTTGAGGAAGACCAGGCTCTGCTCGTTGCGCTCGATGCGCTGGCGCAGGGCTTCCACCAAGGGCGGGGACAGGCCGTTGTCGAGCTTGCAGCGACGGGTGTCGATGAGCCGCATGGTGGGCGGCTGCGGCGCCAGCGCCGGGCGCGGCAGGTCAAGCCGGGTGTAGCGGCCGGCCTGTGCGCGTTGCCAGCTTTCCAGCGAGGGCGTGGCGGAGCCCAGCACGATCGGCAGGCCTTCGTTGTGGGCGCGCCACACGGCGAGGTCACGCGCGGAATAGCGCAGGCCGTCCTGCTGCTTGAAGGAGGCGTCATGCTCCTCGTCGACGACGATCAGGCCCAGGCGCGGCAACGGCACGAACACCGACAGCCGCGTGCCGATGAGGATGTCCACCTCGCCGCGCAGGGCGGCGAGGAAGCCGCGCGAGCGCTCGCCGTCCGGCACGCCGCTGTGCAGGGCCAGCCAGCGCGCAGCCGGGAAACGCTCGGCCACCCGTTCAAGCAGTTGCGGCGTGAGGCCGATTTCGGGCACCAGCAGCAGGGCCTGCTTGCCGGCGGACAGTGCGTGGGCGATGGCCTGCAGGTACACCTCGGTCTTGCCGCTGCCGGTGACGCCGAACAGCAGGAGCGCTTCGAAGCGGCCCAGCGTGGCGGCGATGCGCTCCACCGCCGCCCCCTGTTCCGCGTTGAGGGTCAGCGCGCCGCTGGCGGTGGCATCGAAGCTGGCGACCGTGGGCACCAGCCAGCCGCGTGCGCGCGCGTCGCGGATGGCCGCGCTGCCGTCGCCGTCCAGGCGGTCGAGCAAGACGGAGCGTCGCTGCGGCCCCGCGCTTTGCACCGCCAGCACGGCAGCGAGGGCGCGGGTCAGCTTCCTGGCCGCCGTGAGGGCGGACTGGCCCTCCGGCGTTGCCGCCAGCAGCGGGTCGTCGTCGCGTGGCAGGCGTACCGCGCGACGCAGGCCCGGCGGCAGTGCGGTGCTCACGACTTCGCCCAGCGGATGCTGGTAATAGCGTGCCGCGAAGTCGGCGAGCGCCAGCCATTGCGAAGGCAGGGGCGGCGCTTCGCGGAGCACTTCGAGGACAGCCTTGAGCCGCGGCGAAGGGTGTGAATCCTCGGGGTTTACAGCAATCACGACCCCGGTTTTTTCGCTCTGGCCGAAAGGGACGCGAACGCAATGGCCGGGCCCCAGATCCGCATCTTCTGCCGTGTAATCAAACAGTTGCGGTTTCGGCAGGGGCAATGCCACCCGCACGACGCGCTTCAGAGCGCCCCCTGACGATGAATGTTTTTCTTTTTCAATCATCAGGTTATGCGCGACTCATGAAGTGTTTTGACGGGTTTTTCGCGCAACACATTGCAGGAACGTTACCGCGGCTGTTTGTGCACAGATTCTGTGGATAAAAATGTGAATAGACACCCGCGCGAAGAGGCTTATGGGGGGCTTGCGCGGCCACAAAAAACCGTGCTAAGCCATCCATTACACAAATACCCCTTTTATTTCAACAACTTGAATTCAGCTCGCGTGTCAGCAATGTCTGACAGCGGATGCTGCGCCGCAGCGCCCATTGTTGTGCATAAGTCAAGCGCCCGGCGCGCGCCGCGTGCACTGCATCACCCCATCGGCATAGGCCGCAGAGGCCCTTCCGGCGGGGGTTTCGGTAAGCCATGGGTAAGGAAACGGCCGGCAGAATCGATTTTCCCCGTTTGCGTCCCGCCAAAGCCAGGCCAGATCAGGCTTCCGGCAATCTCGCCGCCGCGCGGACGGCCCGGCTATGGCGGTGAACGGTGTCCACCAGCACCCGCACATTGTCGTGCGGCGTGTGTTGCCAGATGCCGTGACCCAGGTTGAACACATGCCCGGGGAAAGGACCGTAGGCGTCCAGGATGCGCTCGCACTCACGGGCCACGGCCTCGGGCGAACCCATCAGCACGCCGGGGTCCAGGTTGCCCTGCAAGGCCACCTCGTGGCCGACGCGGGCGCGGGCCACGCCGATGTCGACAGTCCAGTCCAGGCCCAGCGCGTCGCAGCCGGTGGCCGCCATGTCTTCCAGCCAGTGGCCACCATTCTTGGTGAACAGCACCACCGGGATGTCCTCGCCATCGACGCGGCGCTGCAGGCCATCGACGATGCGCTGCATGTAGGCCAGCGAGAACTCGCGGTAGGCGGCACCGTTGAGCATGCCGCCCCAGGTGTCGAAGATCATCACGGCCTGCGCGCCGTGGGCGATCTGGGTGTTGAGGTACTCCACGACCGTCTCGGCATTCACCGCCAGGATGTGGTGCAGCAGTTCCGGCCGCGAGTAGGCCAGCGCCTTGACGTTGCGGAAGTCGTCCGAGCCGCTGCCTTCGATCATGTAGCAGGCCAGCGTGAAGGGGCTGCCGGAGAAGCCGATCAGCGGCACGCTGTTCTTCAGGCCGCGGCGGATCTCGGCCACCGCGTCGAAGACGTAGCGCAGCTTCGCCATGTCCGGCACCTGCAGCGCGCGGATGGCGGCTTCGTCACGCAGCGGACGCTCGAAGCGCGGGCCCTCGCCCTCGGCAAAGTACAGGCCCAGGCCCATCGCGTCCGGCACGGTCAGGATGTCGGAGAACAGGATGGCCGCGTCCAGCGGGAAGCGGGCCAGCGGCTGCAGCGTCACCTCGCAGGCCAGGCTGGCGTCGCGGCACAGGCTCATGAAGTCGCCGGCACGCTTGCGCGTCTCGCGGTACTCCGGCAGGTAACGCCCGGCCTGACGCATCAGCCACACCGGCGTGTAATCAGTGGGCTGGCGCAGCAGTGCACGCAGCAGGGTGTCGTTGACGGGACGGGTCATGGCTCTGGCGGACAGACGGGGGACCGAGATTCTACCCCTGCCCCGCGGCGGCACCGGAAAGCAAACGGCGACCTGGAAGGAGGACCGTTGCAGGACCGCCACGGGCCGGGGGCAAGTTGCCGGGGCACGCGCGGAGCGGAGCGCCGACGGACACCCGCGACGCCAGGGCATTGCTCGCGGTCATCGAGAGCGGCACTCACAGCAGATGGCCCGGGCGATCGCTCGCAGGTCCGGCTTGCGTGAAGAGTCAGGCCCGCACGGACTTGGGTACTACCCCTGCGTACGCCACCGAGACATATCGCTTCCGCCAGACCTGTTCACCCTTCTATTTTCGGGTTTCGCGCGGACCGGCGGCCGCCATCCGCCGTTCGTACCGCTGCAGGCCACGCTGGTCCCGCTTTGCCCTCCGCTGACACGAGCCGCGCCGCCGCCGGCATGTCGCACCGGGCATTGGCGCCGATGTAGTGGGCAACGGTCTGGCAAGGGGCAAGCAAGTGGTATCGACGTGGCAAGGTGTAGTGCGGTGGGCAGCATGTTCTGCAGTGATGACGACGATGACGGCCTGCGGGATGGGCGATCCCTCGGCGGGTGGCGACAAGGCGGCGAGCGCGGCGACGACAGCGGCAGCGGTACAGCGCAATGACGCGCTGACGGCGCGCGCCCGCATCGCCAGTAGCGACGTGCCCACCGACGCGGTGGACGGCCCCCTCCTCGCGGGCTGCCAGATGTTCCCCGGCGACGCGGTATTCAACCAGCGCATCGACGACGCGGCGCGTTTTCCCGCGCACGCCATGAGCGATCACTGGATCGGCATGATCGGCGACACCAACCTGCGCACCGCCTGGGCCAATACCGAGAGCGGGCCGGACTCGGAGGCTTACCGCGGCGTGCCCTGGCATCTCGTCGGCAGCTCGCCGGACTGGGCCACCGTTTCCTTCCGCCAGCCCTACGCCGCCACCGACGACCCACAGCCCGCCATGGAGCAGAGCGACTGCGCGGTGTTCACGCCGGACAGCGGGCTGGCCGTGCAGCAATGCATCCGCGCACCGCAGCAACAGCAGCGCTTCCCTTTCCCGACCGATGCGGCGGTGGCCAGCAAGGGTGCCTGCGGGCCGCAAGGCTGCGGCGAGCGGCGGAGGGTGGTGCTGGAATCCGGCGCCTGCAGGCTGTGGGAAGCCAGTGCCAGCGAGAAGGTGGGCAACCAGTGGCATGCACGCGCCACCGCTGCCTGGGATCTCAACAGCCACGGCATGCGGCCGGACGGCTGGAGCACCGGCGACGCCGGCGGCCTGCCGGTGCTGCCCCTGCTGTTGCGCGCGGAAGAGGCCGAGCTCGGCGAGATCCGCCATGCACTGCGCGTCAGCTTCCGCGACAGCGTGCTGGACGACGCCCATGTGTGGCCGGCCCGCCACCATGACGGCGGCCCGACACCGGGCGGCATTCCCTTCGGTGCGCGCCTGCGCCTGCGCAGCGACATCGCCATTCCGCCGGAATGGACGCCGCAGGCGAAGGTGGTCGCCCGCGCCATGCAGCAGTACGGCCTGCTGGTCGCCGACATCGGCGATGACTTCCAGGTGCCGGGCGAGCCCAGCGTGCGCTGGAGCAACGAC
Organism: Uliginosibacterium sp. H1; assembly: GCF_036017065.1. Classification (NCBI taxonomy): domain Bacteria; kingdom Pseudomonadati; phylum Pseudomonadota; class Betaproteobacteria; order Rhodocyclales; family Zoogloeaceae; genus Uliginosibacterium; species Uliginosibacterium sp. H1. Next base: position 1,036,252 of record NZ_JAYXHR010000002.1, on the reverse strand, counting down.
ACGATGGCCCAGCTGCGCAGCTTCACCAGCCGCCATTTCGAGTTCGTGGACATACGCAGCGTGACGCAACACCCGCACTTCAACGCCGACTCGCTGCGCGCCAGCTGGTAAACCGCCGCACTGGCGGCGGCACGACACAGATCAGGACGGCGCGCAGTCCCACAACGGCCGTCGTGCATCCGGGCTAAGATTGCGGGGTTTTTCCCCCACAAAGGCCCGCCGCGTGCGCCTGCTACGTCTTGCCAAGATCGCTTCGGTTTCCCTGCGCTTCGGTCTGGACCAGATCATCCTCGACCGGGCCTCCACCACACCGGTGGGCGAATGGCTGCGTCGCCTGATCCCCAGCCGCCGCTTTGCCGACCCGCGCGCGGTACGCGTGCGCCAGGCGCTGGAGTCGCTGGGCCCGATCTTCGTGAAGTTCGGGCAGATGTTGTCCACCCGCCGCGACCTGCTGGCGCCGGACCTCGCCGACGAGCTGGCGAAGCTGCAGGACCGCGTCCCGCCCTTCCCCACCGAGCAGGCGCTGGCGCGGCTGGAGGCCGAGTACGGCATGCCGGTGGACCAGGTGTTCACGCGCTTCGAGCGCACGCCGGTCGCCTCCGCATCGATCGCCCAGGTGCACTTCGCCGAGCTGCCGGACGGCACCGAAGTGGCGGTGAAGGTGCTGCGGCCGGGTATCGACCGCATCATCGGGCACGACCTCGGCCTGCTGGAAGTGGCCGCCGTGCTGGTCGAGAAGCTCTGGGCCGAGGGCCGGCGCCTGAAACCGCGCGAGGTCGTCGCGGAATTCGCCAAGCACCTGCGTGACGAGCTGGACCTGATGCGCGAGGCCGCGAACTGCTCCCAGTTGCGGCGCAACTTCAAGGACTCGCCGCTGCTCACCGTCCCCGAGGTGCATTGGGACTACTGCTCTTCGAATGTCATGGTCATGCAGCGCATGCATGGCACACCCATCTCGCAGACTGCGCGCCTGCGCGAACAGGGGGTGGACCTGTCGGCGCTGTCGCGTGCCGGGGTCGAGATCTTCTTCACCCAGGTGTTCCGCGACGGCTTCTTCCACGCCGACATGCACCCGGGCAACATCTTCGTCGCCACCGGTGGCCCCAACCGTGGCCAGTACATCGCGCTGGACTTCGGCATCATGGGGACGCTGAACGACCGCGACAAATCCTATCTGGCGCAGAACTTCCTGGCCTTCTTCCAGCGTGACTACAAGCGTGTCGCGCAGGCCCACGTGGATGCCGGCTGGGTGCCGCCGCACACCCGCGTCGACGAGTTCGAGAGCGCCATCCGCGCGGTGTGCGAGCCGATCTTCGACAAACCGCTGAAGGACATCTCCTTCGGCAAGACCCTGCTGCGGCTGTTCCAGACCGCGCGCCGCTTCGAGATGGAAGTCCAGCCGCAACTGGTGCTGTTGCAGAAGACCCTGCTCAACATCGAGGGCCTGGGCCGCGAACTGGACCCCGAACTGGACCTCTGGAAAACCGCCAAACCCTTCCTCGAACGCTGGATGAACGAGCAGGTCGGCTGGCGCGCACTGATGCGCCACGTCCAGGAGGAGGCCCCCGGCTGGGCCGCCACCCTGCCGCAGTTGCCGCGCCTGCTGCATCGCGCCCTGGGCGACAGTGCCCGCGAACAGTGGCTGACGCGGCTGGACCAGATCGAAGCCCGCCAGCGCGCCAGCAACCGCCGCATGTTGTGGCTGATGCTGGCGGTGTCAGCCATCGCCGCCGGCGAACTGGCCATGCTGTGGCTGGCGCGCTGACGTCCGGCCTGCCGGCGGCGCGGTCATGCTGCCCCCACCCTGCAGCACATCGCCGCAGCGCCGCCCCGGCGCCCGGCTACAATCGGCCGTCATTGTCGGGAGACTCTCCATGAAGCAAAACATCCTGCTCGCCGGCTTCGCCGCCGGCATCCTGCTGGCCGGTCCCTGCGCTGCACAGACGGCCAGCACCCCCGCCGCCAAGGCACCGCCGCAGATCAGCCATGAAGAGTTCAGCCGTCGCTTCAAGAGCGCGGACAAGGCCGGCAAGGGCGCGCTGAGCCGCGACCAGGCGCTCAAGGCCTTCCCGAACATCGGCCGCTACTGGGACGACATCGACACCAACCGCGACGGCGCCATGACCCTGGCCGAAGTCGACGCCGCCTGGCAGCGGGCGATGGATCGCGCCATGAGCCTGCCCGCCGGCGTCGCACCCGGCGGCAGCTCGGCCCCCGCCAGCGACACGGCGCCGGTACTGCAGGTGCCGCCGAACGCCACGGCGCAGCGCCGCATGGATCGCCAGGCCTACTACGAGCAATTGCTGCGCAGCGATCCCCAGGGTTCGCCGACGCGGCTGGACGGCGGCACCGAGCCGGTGCCGATCATCAAGAAATCCTTCTGAACCCGCAGTCATGGACAGCGCCACACACCGCGCCGCATCAAGCGGATCGCGGTAGTGGCAGCCCGTCCTGCCCTGCCGACGGCGAGGCAGGTTCGCCACCGGCACCGGGCTTGCCGGGTCGGTAAGCCTCCAGCCAGTTCATCACCCGCTCGCGCGCCAGCGCGCGGGCCTTCGGGTTCGGTCCCACCATCACGCCCTGACCGGGATTCACACCGTTCGGCACTTCGGCGCGGTGATGCAGCTTGCCGGTCGCCGAATCAAAGTCATGGTACGCGCCTGCGTAAGTGTGGACGGTGACGTCCAGCCCCCTGGCCTGCGCGGCGTCCCGCAACTGCACGCAGGGCGCGGCCGGGGTCCAGTCGTCGGCCTCGCCGATGTGGATCACCAGCGGCACCGGCGCGCGGAAGCGCCCACCCTTCGCGGCAAATCGCGTGCAGCCGGGATAGAACGCCAGCATCGCGTCGAAGCGGGTGGCCCCCTTGTCCTGCAAGGTGTCCAGCACCGTCCCGCCGCCATGCGACCAGCCCGCCAGCACGACACCGGTGACATCGCCCCGCGCGCGCAGCCAGTCCGCCGCGCCCAGCACGTCGGACACGCGTTGGCGCTGCTTCAGCTTGCGGTCGGCGAACTTCACCGTGCATAACTCCTGGATGCCGCGCGCGCCGAAACTGTCCACCAGCAGCACCCGGAAGCCGGCATCACGGAAACGCAGCGCCCAGTCGCTGAAGCGAGCCGAGGGTTTGCCTCCCTTGCCGATGCCACCACAACCGTGCGCCATGACGATGGCCGGGCCGGAGCGAGCATCGGCGGGCAGCCACAGGAAGGCGCCAAGCGCCGGCTGACCCGGCGCAGACGGCGGCAGGGAAACGGCAACGGGCATGGACGCGGGCGCAGGTATGACGGCGGGGGCGGATGTCTGCGCGCTGGCGCCCGCTGCAATGCAACAGACAAACAGCGCAACCAGCATTGGTGTGCGCAACATGGCGGCAAGCATACTCCGGCCGCATCACCTTCAACCCGGCCGGCGCCACCGGTCGCATGCGGGGAGTCCGCCGTGGTCGTGGCGGTGGCATTCCGGCATCATCCCGGGGAGGACACCCGGCATCAGGACATGCCGGACCGGAGCACGGATCGAAGCGACCACGGTCCCGCAGGGCCTGCTGCAAAGGCCGCAGGACAACAGAGGGTGAACAGGCCCGCAGCGTCGCCGGAATTTCCGTCCGTCATCAGCCCGCCAAGAGGCTGCAAGGAGACATATGCGCAGTAGCGGTATGGACGTCGAACTGAAGCGTGCACTCGGGCTCTCGCTCGGTGCCGCCGCATTGCTCGCACTGGCGAGCGCCATCCTGCCGTGGCCGCAGTGGGCCGCGGTGGCAACGAGCGCCGTCGCGGCCTTCGCCTTTCCCACCTGGGCGCTGCTGCGCTACATGAACCGCCACGCGCGGGCACTGGCCGCCCAGCCCCACGTCGTCACCCAGGTCGACGCCTTCGTGCAGCGGCTCATCGACGTCATTCCGCAGCCGGTCTACATCAAGGACGCGGACAGCCGTTACCTGGCGGTCAACCAGGCCTTCTGCAAGGAGCGCGGCCGCAGCGCCGCCGAGCTGGTGGGCCAGGTGTCCTGGGCACTGGCCAAGGACCAGACGCTGGCCGACAGCATCCGCGCCGAGGATGCCAGCGTGCTGGCCGGCACACCGGTGTTCAAGGAGGAGAGCCTGCCGCACATGTACAGCGGACAGGAACGCTTCCGCCTCATCTCCAAGGCGGCCTGCCTGGACAGGGAAGGTCGCCCGGTGATCGTCGGCGCCAACTTCGACGTCACGCCCTGGCGGCAGGCGGAACGCGCGGTGCGCGAAGCGCTGGCACGCGAGGTGGATCGCCGCGAGCGCATCGCGCAGTACGTGCAGCGCATGATCGACGTGATCCCGCATCCGGTGTACGTCAAGGCACCGGACAACCGCTACCTCATGGTCAACGAGGCCTTCGTGAAGGATCGCGGCAAGCCGCGCGAGGCGCTGGTCGGCCAGCCGGCGGGCGAGCCGCGCGACATCGAATTCCGTCGCGTCGTGCACCAGGAGGACGTCGACGTGCTGGCCGGCGAAGTGGTGCTGAAGGAAGAGCACCGGCCCCATCCCTACACCGGTCGCGAGCGCTTCCGCGTCGTCGCCAAGGGTAGCTGCCTGGATCCGGACGGCCAGCCGGTGATCGTCTGCGCGATCTTCGACGTGACCGGCTGGCGCCAGGCCGAGCGCGAACTGAAAGCCTCGCTGGAACGCGAGGTGGAACGCCGCCAACAGGTCCAGCAGTTCATCCAGCGTCTCATCGACGTCATTCCGCACCCGGTGTACGTCAAGGATGCCGACAGCAACTATGCCATCGTCAACGACGCCTACGCCCGCGACCGCGGCCAGCCGAAGGAGGAGCTGGTCGGGCAGACCTCGCTGAGCCCGCGCCAGGACCCGAGCTTCAACGAGACCGTACGCGACGAGGACATGGCCGTGCTGGCCGGCAAGTTCGTGCTGAAGGAAGAGCATCGCCCGCACCCCTTCACCGGGCAGGACCGCTACCGCGTGGTGGCCAAGGGCAGCTGCGCGGACGCGGAAGGCCGGCCGGTCATCGTCTGCGCCATCGTGGACGTCACCGGCTGGCGGCAGGCGGAAGCGCGCTGGATGCGCGCCAAGGAAGCGGCGGAACGCGCCAACGAGGCCAAGTCACGCTTCCTCGCCAACATCTCGCACGAGCTGCGCACGCCGATGCATGCCGTATTGAGTTTTGCCCGCCTCGGCGAAGGCCGCACCCGCGACGTGGAAGGCAGCGACAAACTGCACGGCTACTTCGCGCGCATCGTGCAGAGCGGCGAGAACCTGCTGCGCCTGCTCAACGACCTGCTGGACCTGTCCAAGCTGGAAGCCGGCCGCGTGGACATCAAGGTGCAGCCCTTCAACCTGCGCAACGCACTGGACGAAGTGCTGGCCGAGCAGGCGGCAGTCCTCGACGGCCGCGGACTGACGGCGGACATCGTCGAGCACGAGGAGCCCTGGGTGCAGGGAGACCCCGCCATGGTGGCGCAGGTGTTGCGCAACCTGCTGTCGAATGCCGCCAAGTTCTCGCCGGAGCGCAGCAGCATCGGGGTGACCATGGCGGCCGGCACCCTGCCGCCGCACACCGGCCACGGGCCGATGGTTCCCGCCATCGAACTGCGCGTCATCGACGAGGGTCCGGGCATTCCGGAAAACGAGCTGGAACGCGTGTTCGAGAAGTTCGTCCAGAGCAGCGTCACCGCCACGCAGGCGGGCGGCACAGGGCTGGGCCTGGCGATCTGCCGGGAGATCGTGCAGTTGCACGGCGGCATCATCTTCGCGCGCAACCGCGCGACCGGGCCGGGTGCGGAGTTCGTGCTGCGCCTGCCTGCCGCGACACCGGAAGCCCTGGCCAGCCTGCGCGAGAACCACTGAGCCGCCGCAGGACGGTGGATGCTCAGGCCGTCAGGCCGGGAGCGGAGGCGAAGCGCAGCACGCGCTGGGTCGCGATCATCACCACCGAGGCGTGATCCTCGCCGGGGAAGAGATGGAAGGCCGCGCGAGCTTCGCCCAGCCTCTCGCGCAACAAGGCGGCGACCGACTCGGTGTTGGCGAGCATGCGTCGCTGCGCGCGCCGCTCGACCAGCTCCGCGTGACCCGGCGCGCTACGCTGCCAGGGCGGCACCTCGCCTTCCCACTCGCCCACGCACAGGAAGCTGCGCACCGTGGGATGGTCCAGCCGCGACAGGCGTTCATGCACGCTCGCCTCGTCCCACCACACGGAGGGGCTGATGGCGGCGAACAGTCCGAAATCCGCCGGCCGTGACGCCAGCGCATGCAGCGCGAAGAAGCCGCCCAGCGAATGGCCGAACAGGGTCCGCCGCGACGGCGACAGCGGCGCCTCGGCCTCCAGTGCGGGCAGCAGCTCATCGACGATGAAGGACAGGAAGGCGTCCGCACCACCGTGGGCGACGCCGCCTCCTTGCGGTCCGTTGGTGTAGTCGCGGCGGCGTAGCGCGTCGACGTACAGGTCGGCCTCGTCGTGGGCGATGCCGATCACCGCGGTCGGCAGGATGCCGGTGGCATCGGTGCGCCGTGACATGCGTGCCACCGCTTCGGTGAAGCTGGCGAACATCGCGTTGGCGTCCAGCACGCACACCACCGGGAAGCCACCGGGCGGTGGCGTGCCGGCGGGCAGCCACAGGCTGACGCGGTACTGCTGGCCGTTGGAGCCCGCGCGCCACAGGCGGCTGCGCGCCTGCGGCAGGACGACGGGTTCCCAGTCCGGCAATGTGCTCATCACATCGCGTCCGCGGTCACGACGTCATCGACCATGATCTGCAGGCCGCCGCGCGAGCAGTGCTCCACGCGGGCCTGCACGCCATACACGCTTGCCAGCGCGGCCGGCGTGATCGCTTCGGCCGGGCGACCGGTGGCGGATACGGCGCCGCGCGACAGCATGACGATGCCATCGGACCAGCGTGCCGCGATCTGCAGGTCGTGCAGCACCATCAGCACGATCATGCCGCGTTCGCGGGCGAGGTCATGCACCAGGCGCATCACGCGCAGCTGGTGGTGCAGGTCCAGCGCGGAAATGGGTTCGTCCAGCAGCAGCACGCGCGGCTCGCGCGCCAGCGCCTGCGCCAGCGACACCAGCTGGCGCTGGCCGCCGGAAAGATGATCGAGGCCTTCGAGCGCCAGGTGCAGGATGCCGACACGCTCCAGCACCGCCACCGCGCGGCGCTCGGCGGCGTCGTGGCTCTCGCTGCGATCACCGATGGCCGACGCGCGCAGCGCGGCGACGAGACTCTCCAGCACAGACAGTGCGACACCTTGCGGCAGGGTCTGCGGCATGTAGGTGACGCGGCGGGCGTGCTCGGCGAGGCTCAGGCCGATCAGCTCCTGCCCGCCGAGGCGCACCGAGCCGGTGGCCTTCTGCAGGCCGGCCAGTGCGCGCATCAGGGTGCTCTTGCCCGCTGCATTGGGGCCGACCAGCGAATGCACCTCGCCGGCGCGGAACACCGGCAGGCTCAGGTCCTGGATGACCTTGCGGTCGCGGTAGCCGGTGGAGAGGTGGCTGACCTGCAAGCTGTCTTCACGCACGGCGGTGGCCTCCATCAGGAACGCTCCGGGCGGCGGAAGATCAGGAACAGGAACACCGGCACGCCGACAATCGCCGTGACGATGCCCACCGGCATCAGCACGCCGGGGACGATCGCCTTGCTGGCAGCGGAAGCCAGCGACATGATGAGCGCGCCGCACAGCACGCTGGCGGGCAGCAGGAAGCGGTGGTCCTCGCCCAGCAGCAGGCGGGCCATGTGCGGCCCCACCAGGCCGATGAAGCCGATGGTGCCGACGAAGGCGACCGAGGTGGCGGCCAGCAGGCTGACCCGCAGCAGGGCCATGAAGCGCAGGCGGCCGACATCGACGCCGAAGCTGCGCGCGCGGTCCTCGCCGAGCCGTAGCGAGGTGAGGCGGCCAGCCGCCAGCATCGAGAACGGCATCACCACCAGCACCACCAGCCCCAGCACCCACACGTTGCCCCAGGTCGCGCGCGACAGCGAGCCCATGCTCCAGAACACCAGCTGTTGCAGCGCCTCCTGCGAGGACACGAACTGCATCAGCGCGACCAGTGCGTTGAAGGCGAATACCAGCGCGATGCCCAGCAGCACCACCGTCTCGACACCAGCGCCGCGCCGACTCGCCATCAGCTGCAGCAGCAACACCGAGCCGAAGGCGAAGGCGAAGGCGTTGAGCGGCACCATCCAGTCAGCCGGGATGAACGGCAGGCTGATGCCGGACACGATGGCCAACGCCGCGCCGAAAGACGCGGCGGACGACACGCCCAGCGTGAAGGGACTGGCCAGCGGGTTGTTGAGGATGGTCTGCATCTCGGCGCCCGCCAGCGACAGCGAGGCACCGACCAGCACGGCCATCAAGGCGTAAGGCAGGCGCACCTGCCAGACGATGGCGGCCTGCGGCGGCGTCAGGCTGTCGGGCGAGACCACCCCGCCCAGCACCTGCAGCGCTGTCAGCGCGGACGGGCCGGTCACCAGGTCCAGCGCGAAGGCGGCGATGCAGGCCAGGGCCAGCCCGGCCACGATGGCCATGCGTCGCGCCACCAGACGTCGGTACTGCGCCAGTACCGCGTCGGCATTCAATGCCGTCTGTGCCCCTGCCGAGGGCCGGGCGTGCGTTCCGGAGTCCATGCGCCTACTTCAGGCCGATCCAGCCGGTGCCCACGTAGGGCACGGCGAGGAAGCGCTTGTTGATCTCGTCCAGCGTCTTCGCCGGGTCGACATCCTTGAACAGCTCGGGATGCACCCAGGTCGCGAAGGCTTCGATCACCACGATGTCGATCGGCGAGTTGACGAGCTGGTGCGCGAGGCCAAAGGTGTTGCCGCTCTTCACCGCACTCAGCTGCGCAATGCCCTGGCGCTTGCTGATCTTCTGCAGCGCGGCGCGGGCGCGGGCGGCGTCATAGCCGGCGCCCAGCACCAGGCCGCCGGCCTTTTCCAGATGCACGCCGCCGGTGGCGATGTACAGCTTCGGGTCGCGCGACATCACGTATTCGAGGTTCAGCTTGCCGGCCGGCACCTTGAGCACGTCGGCACCGATGTTGTGACCGCCGACGAACTCGATGTAGTCGCCGACGTTGCCCGGACCGACCGAATTGCAGCAGTCGCCGGTGAGGCCGGCGTGCGCTTCGAGGAACACCGTCGGGCGCGCACTGGCGGGCAGCTTGGCGACGCGCTGCGAGATCTTCTCCAGGTGCTGGCGACGGAACTCGATGAAGCTCTCCGCCTTCGCCGAGCCCCCGGTCAGCTGGCCGAGGATGCGCAGGCTGCGCTCCTGGTTCTCGAAGGGCTGGTTGAAGAAATCGATGAACACCACCGCGATGCCGGCGGCCTGCAACTGTGCCACCTGGGCATCGGTCGGGCCGCCGCCCAGCGACACCACCGCCACATCCGGCGCGGCCGACAGCACGGACTCCAGGCTGAAGGCGCCGGCGGAGCTCGCCACCTGCGGCAGGTTGCGCAGGGCCGGGAACTTCTCGACGAACTGCGCATAGGTGGCGTCACCGATGCGGTGGATGTCGCGCGGCCAGGCGGCCAGCGGCTTCACCGGATCGGCCTGCACCAGCGACAGCGCCACCAGGTAGCGGCCGTCGTCGATGGAAATCTTGCGCACCTGGTCGGGCACGGTGACCTTGCGACCGCGCAGGTCGGTGATCTCGGCCGCGTTCGCTGGCAGCAGGGCGGCCGCGAAGGACAGCAGCAGGCCGCACAGGGCAGCAAGACGGGTCGTGCGCTTTGTCGGGCACATGTTCATGAAAATCCTCGGAAAACCCCTGGGAGCGACGGATCGCGCAAACCCGCGATGGTGCCACGGCAACGCGGGCGTCGGCGACACCCGCGACGGTTCAGGCGCGCAAAGTTGCACCGCCATCAACATACAGGTCGGTCATCGCGATGTGGCCGGCCTGGTCGGACAGCAGGAACATCACGGCACTGGCCACGTCTTCCGGTGTCGCCAGCTTGCCCAGCGGGATGCCGGCCTTGTAGATCTCCGGCAGGCCGGCGATGACTTTCGCGGCCCCGCTGTCGTCGGCCCACATGCCGGTCTGCATCGGCGTCAGCGTGGAACCCGGTGCCACGATGTTGCAGCGGATGCCCAGCGGCGCCAGTTCCAGGCCGAGGCAGCGCATGAACATCGTGGAAGCGGCCTTGGACGCCGCGTAGGCCGCCATGCCGTGGCGCGGCACGCCGGCCGCGTTGGAACTCACCGTGACGATGGCCCCGCGCCTGCGCGGCCCCATCACTCGGGACAAGGCGCGCGACACGTGGAACACCCCGTCGGCATTCACCGCGAACACGCGGCGCCATTCGGCGTCGCTAATGCTGTCCACCGTGCCGGTCTGCAGCACGCCGGCGACATTGATGCCGAAGCCGATGGGGCCGATGTCGCGCTCCACCCGCGCCACCAGCGCATCCACCGCGGCGGCATCGGTCACGTCCAGCGCCTCGGCATGGCGGGTGACCCCCTGCTGCGTGGGCGCGGCGATGTCGGTCGCCACCACGATGCTGCCGCTGTCCTGCAACAGGCGCACCAGCGCCGCGCCGATGCCGCCGCCCGCACCGGTCACCAGCGCCACCGTGCCTTCGAATCCAGTCAGTTTCATGTGTTCTCTCCGCTGAGGCCATCGTGGCGCGACATCTGTTGCGACAGCAGCGGCGCGATGCGCGCCACCGCGTCGCGGCCGGTCATCTCGGCGTGCAGGAAGGGCAGCTCCACCGCTTCCACCTTCGCCGCGTACGGTGCCCACAACGCCGATTGCAGGTGCGGCCGGGTCGCGTGGTCGCGGCCGGCGCGCAAGTGCAGCACGGTCGCCTCGCAGGCGACGTGATGATGCCCGCGCACCAGCCGGTTGGTGCCGGTCACGGCACGCACCACGCCATCCAGCACCGGCTCCGGCAGGTTGCCCAGCGCGCTGTCGCCGCGACGCAGGAAGGCGATGACGCGCTCGCGCGTGTCCAGTTCAGGATGCGCCTCCGGGTCGTAGCCGGCGATCGCCAGCAACGCGCGTAGCGCCGCCACCGGCGTGGGCTCCGGCTCGGCCCGCCAGCATTCCGCCGGGTAGGCGTCCAGCAGGGCCAGCACGCCGACCTCGCGGCCGCGCCCTTCCAGCTCCACCGCCATCGCCTGCGCAATGATGCCGCCCACCGACCAGCCCACCAGATGCACCGGCCCGGCCGGATGCACGCTGGCGATGCGATCCGCATAGTCGGCGGCGAGGATGTCGATGCTCTCCGGCAGCGGCTCGGCCAGGTCCAGCGCCGGCGACTGCAGGCCATACACCGTGCGGGCCGGCGACAGGGCGCGGGCCAGGTCGCGGTAGTTCCAGGCGATGCCACCCGCCGGGTGCACCGCGAACAGCGGCGCAGGGCCGGACACTTCCGGCGCAAGGCGGATCAGCGGTGCGAGGCCGTGGTCGGCCTGCGCCGGCTGGGCGTCGATCAGGGCGGCGAGTGCCGTCACCGTCGGCGTGGCGAACAGCGCACCCAGGCCGGGGTCGCAGCGCCAGCGCTTCTGGATCTCCATCAGCAGGCGCACGGCGGACAGTGAGTCGCCGCCGAGGCCGAAGAAATCCGCCTCCGCGCCGATCGGCACATCCAGCTCCAGCACCTGCGCGTACAGCGCCGCCAGCTCGCGCTCGGTCGGCGTGCGCGGCGCGCTCTCGCCGGTGTGCACCGCGGGTGCCGGCAAGGCGCCGCGGTCCAGCTTGCCATTGGCGGTCAGTGGCCAGTCGGCCAGCGCCACGAAGGCGGACGGCACCATGTAGTCCGGCACGCGGGCGGCCACGTGGTTGCGCAGCGCCTGTTCATCCACCCCGCTGCCGCCCTCGGCCTGCAGGTAGGCGACGAGGCGCTCGTCGCGCAGCATCACCTCGGCGCGCGCGACGCCGGGCGCCGAACGTACTGCGGCTTCGATCTCGCCGAGTTCGATGCGCAGGCCGCGCAGCTTGATCTGGTGATCGCTACGGCCGAGGAACTCCACCGCGCCGTCCTCGCGCCAGCGCGCCACGTCACCGCTGCGGTAGATGCGCGCACCGGGTACAAAGGGGTCGTCGAGGAAACGCTCGGCGGTGAGGTCGGCGCGGCCGAGATAGCCCCGCGCCAGTTGCACGCCACCGAGGTAGAGGTCACCGACCACGCCCGGCGGCAGCGGCCGCATGCGGCCGTCCAGCACGTACAGGCGGGTGTTCCACACCGGGAAGCCTATCGGCACCGGGCGCGAGCGGTCGTCCGGGCCGGCCGGCCAGTAGCTGACGTCGACCGCCGCTTCGGTGGGACCGTAGAGGTTGTGCAGCTCGCCGCGCACGGTGGCGTGGAAGCGGTCGCGCAGCTCGGCGCCCAGCTCCTCGCCGCTGACGAACACGCGCTGCACCGACAGCCCCTGCCCATCGGGCGCCGCGAGGAATGCCGACAACATGGACGGCACGAAGTGCAGCGTGGTGATGTTGCGCTGGCGGATCAGCTGCGCGATGGCGCGCGGATCGCGGTGCGCATCCGGCGGCGCCACCACCAGGGTCGCGCCACACAGGTAGGGCAGGAAGAACTCCCACACCGACACGTCGAAGGTCGCCGGCGTCTTCTGCAGGATGCGGTCGCCGGCACCGATGGCGTAGTGCGTGCGCATCCACTCCAGGCGATTGACGATGGCGCGGTGCTCGATCAGCACGCCCTTGGGTTCGCCGGTGGAGCCGGAGGTGTAGATGACATAGGCGGCGTCCTGCGGACGTACGTCGGCGATCAGCGTTGCCTGGCTGGCCGGCGACCACTGCGCGGGCGTCAGCACCTCACGCCCCGGGAAACGCGCCGCCGCCTCATCGAAGGCCAGCACGCAGTCCGGCTGTGCCGAGTCGAGGATGCGCGCGAGGCGGGCGTCGGGATGCGCCAGGTCCAGCGGCAGGTAGGCGCCGCCAGCGCGCTGTACTGCCAGCAGGGCGATGACCAGTTCCAGCGAACGCGGCAGCGCCACCGCCACCACCGATTCGCGGCCAACGCCCTGTGCGCGCAGTTGCAGCGCCAGTGCACGACTGCGCTGCTCCAGTTGCGCATAGCTCAGCACCTCGCCTTCGAACTCCAGTGCGGGTGCGTCCGGCGTGGCAGCCATCTGCGCTTCGTACAGCGCCACAAGCGTGGTGTCCGGCACCGCGTGTGCGGTGTCGTTCACCGCGTACAGGAAATGCTCGGTCTCGGCCGGCGTTGCCAGCGGCACTTCGTCCAGGCTGCGGCCGGCGTCGCAGGCGGCCAGCGCGGCATGCAGGAAGGCGGGCAGGCGTGCGCCATGCGCTTCCAGTTGGGCTGGCGTGTACAGCGAGGGGTTGGCTTCGATCTCCAGATCGAGCAGGGTCTTCGCGTCACCACGGAAACCGAGGGTTACGTCGTCGACCGGGCCGGTGCTGAGGATCTCCGTGCGCAACGTGACGCCACGCAACAGCAGTGGCTGGTAGAAGGGCTGCACGTTGATCAGCGGGCCGTACAGGCGGCGCTGCGCACCGACCAGCCCGAGGTCGCGGCGCAGCTGCTCGCTGCGATAGCGGCCGTGACGACGCGCGCGCGTCATCGCGCCGCCGACACTGCGCACGAATTCTTCGACGGGTGCGGCAGACTGCGCCACGCGCAGCGGCAGTACGTTCATCACCATCGCCGGCACGCTGGCCGAGGCGCTGCCCAGCCGGCCCATCGCGGGCACGCCCAGTACCGCTTCGGCCACGCCGGCATGACGACGGCAATAGTCGGCGGTCAGCGCGGTGACGAGGTCGGGCCAGGGCTGGCCGAGCCGCGCGGCGGTGGCGAGCAGGCGCTCGCGCAGGCTGGCGTCCAGCGGCCGCACCAGGCGCAGCGCCTCGGCAGCGGGCGGCGCAAAGCCGGGGCCGAGGCCGGATGCAGCCGGCACGCCGGCGAGATGCTCGCGCCAGTAGGCCGCATCGCGCACGCGCTTGTCGGAGGCGCGATACGCCGTGTCCTCGTCGAACACCGGGGCCAGCGGCCCCAGCGGCGAACCGGCATCGGCCGCACCGTACAGCGCGCATACGCGTTCGCTGAACAGCGCCATGCCGTAGCCGTCGGTGACGAGGTGATGCACCCGCAGGTACCACGCGAAGCGCTGCGGCCCGAGCACGAACAGGCGCTGCTGGGCCAGGCGGTCGCGACCGGGGTCGACCGGCGAGAGGTAGTCGGCACGCATCTGCGCGCGCGCGCTTGCAGCAGGATCGGCTTCGCCAGCGAGATCGACAACCTCGATGGCGGGACGGTAGTCGGCGTCCCCCCACTGCTGCGGGCCGCCCTCTTCGTCGCGGATGCGCAGGCTGAGCGCCGGCGCTTCGCCTGCGGCGCGGTCGGCCGCCGTCACGAAGGCGGCGACGTCCAGCTCGCCGTCGATCCACAGGATGTGGGCGGTGTTGTAGGCCGGGTTCTCCGGCGCCAGCCGCTGCGCGTACCAGATGCCCGCCTGGGCTTCGGTCAGGGGCCGCGCCTGTACGCTGCCGGCCGATCCGCTGTCCGCGCCAGTGCTCACCTCGCTCATTTCGGTGCGGCGCTCCCGGCCTGCAGGCGTTGCACGACCTGCCACCAGCCCGCCAGCGTCACGTGCGCGGCGAGGTCGGAGAACTGCAGCGGAATGCCCGTCTCGGCCCACTGCGTGGTGAGCACCAGCACGCGCATGGAGTCGAGGCCTAGGTCGATCAGGTTCTCGTCGTCGGTGACGATCTCGGGCGACTCGTCCAGCGCCTTGGCGATGTCGGCGCGCATGCGCTCCAGGGTCAGCGGCATGGCATTCGTCACGTTCGTCATTTCAGTACTTCCAGCAAGCTGTCGGTGGTCATCGGCACGCCACTGGTGCGGGCGATCCAGCGCATCGCCATGTCATGGTCCTCGCGCGAGAAGTCGGCCACCGCGTCAGCAGCGATGAAGGCCTCGATGTCGCGCTGGAAGGCTTCCACCACCGTGGCGGTGCAGCCGATGTGGGCGTACACGCCAGTGACCAGCAGCTGGTCGCGGCCTCGCGCGCGCATCATGGTTTCCAGGTTGCTGCGCTGGAAGGCGCTGTAGCGGTGCTTCACCAGCACGTGCTCGCCTTCCGCCGGGGCCAGCTCGTCGATGATGGTGACGTGCTCGTCGAGGGCACGCATGCCCGGCCCCCACAGGTCGGCCTGCAGGCCACGGTCGCGACGGTCCTGGTTGCCGTGCTGGGCGGTGTAGAACACCGGAATACCACGCGTGCGGCAATGCGCCAGCAGGCGACGGATGTTGGCGATGGCCGGCTTCAGCGGCGCGTCGTCAGCCGCGTACGCCGCCAGGAAGTAGCGCTGCATGTCGTGCACCAGCAGGGCGAGACGGCGGATCTCGGGCTGCCAGGGGCCGCGCGGGGCGGGGAGTTCCGCCGCGGTCGGCAGCGCATAGGGGGCAATCCTGGGCAATCCCATTACAAATCCTTCTGTTCGGACAGGTCAGACAGGTACTTCTCGCGCAACTGGGCGCGCAGTTCGCGGCGGCTGATCTTGCCGACCGCGGTGGTGCCGAAGGCGTCGACGAAGACGATCTGGTCCGGCACCTTGAAGGCCGCCAGCCCCCGCCCGCGCACCCAGGCCTTGAGCTGCGCGGCGCGCGGCACGTCGCCCTGGGCGATAACGAAGGCGCAGCTGCGCTCGCCGAGGTAGTCGTCGGGGATCGACACCACGGCGGCATCGAACACCGCGGGGTGGGCCAGCAGGTGATCCTCGATCTCCTCGGCGGAGATCTTCTCGCCGGCGCGATTGATGTGGTCGGTCGCGCGGCCCTGCACCACCAGGTAGCCACCGGCCAGGCGCTGCACCATATCGCCGGTGCGGTAGTAGCCGTCACTGGTGAAGCTGCGGGCGTTGGCCGCGTCGTCGTTGTGGTAGCCGCGGATGGTGTACGGCCCGCGCGTCAGCAGGTGGCCGGTCGTGCCGTCCGCCACCGGGTTGCCGTGGTCGTCCACCACCAGCACTTCGTCGTCGGGGCTGATCGGCCGGCCCTGGGTGTTCAGGACGATGTCGTCGGCATCATCGAGCCGCGTGTAGTTCACCAGGCCTTCGGCCATGCCGAACACCTGCTGCAGCGTGCAGCCCATGCCGCTGACCACGCGGCGTGCGGCCTCCGGCACCAGCTTGGCGCCGCCGACCTGCATCACCTGCAGGCTGGACAGGTCATGCGTGGTCTTCGTGGCCGCGTCCGACCACAGCAGGGCCAGCGGCGGCACCAGGCCGACGCAGGTGACGCGCTCGCGGGCGATCAGCGGGAAGGCCGCATCCGGACCGGCGCCCGGGCTCAGCACGGTGGTGGCGCCCGCGTGCAGCGCGCCCAGCCAGCCGGAAGAACTCATCGGGAAATTGTGCGCGGCCGGCAGGGCCACCATGTACACGCTGTGCTCGTCGATGCCGCAGATCTCGTTGCTGGCGCGGAACGAGTAGATGTAATCGTCATGGGTGCGCGGGATCAGCTTGGACAGGCCGGTGCTGCCGCCGGATATCTGCAGGAAGGCCACGGACTGCGGATCGGGGTCGGCCGGCAACGTGGTTTCGTCACCCTGCAGTGCGTCCAGCGAGAGGAATTCTTCATTTCCGTCACCCGCTTCACCCGCGATGATCACCTGCCTCACCGCCGGCAGCTCGTCGCGCAGCGCGCGGGCCAGCGTGCGGTAGTCGAAGCCGTCCTGCAACGCGTGCGTCACGTAGGCACTGGCCTGCGCCTTGCGCGCGAAGTGGGCGATCTCGGTGATGCGATGCGCCGGCAGCGCGTACACCGGGATCAGGCCGGCGCGGAACAGGCCGCACACGACGGCGATGAAGGCCGGCACGTTGGCCAGTTGCACCACCACGCGCTCGCCGGGCACCAGCCCCTGTGCGAGCAGGCCGGCGCCGATGCGGCCGGCTTCCTGCCAGAGCTGGTCGTAAGTCAAACGGATGTCGCCACCGACTACGGCAGTCTTGTCCGCGTAGCGCTGCGCGCGGTCGCGCAGGAAGGCGGGCATGGTCTCGCCACGCCAGTAGCCGGCAGCGCGGTAGCGGGCCACCAGTTCGTCGGGCCAGACCTGCCGCAGCGGCAGCAGCCCGGCGGCGTCCCGGGTCGGGGTCAGGGATTTTTCGTCAGTCATCAGAGGGCTTGCGCAGGATCGATCCCCAGCGCATTGAGCAGCGCGCCGAACTTGGCGGCGGTTTCTTCCACTTCGAGCTGCGGCTGGGAGTCCCGCACGATACCCGCACCGGCGAACAAGCGCAGCGCATTGCCCTGCGCGCGCGCGCAGCGGATCGCCACGTACCAGTCGCCATCCCCTTCGGCGTCCACCCAGCCGACGGCGCCGGCGTAGAAGCCGCGATCCACCGGCTCCAGCTCGCGGATGGTCTGCAGGGCGAGTTCGCGCGGCGTGCCGCACACGGCCGGCGTGGGGTGCAACAGGCCGGCCAGCGCCGCGGCGGACACGGACGGGTCCTTCAGCCTGCCGCTGATGCGCGTGCCGAGGTGCCACATGGTGGCGGTGGCCGTCAGGGTCGGGCGCTCCGGTGCGTCCACCGATCCGCATAGCGGCGACAGCGCGGCGACGATGGCGTCCACCACGTAGCCGTGTTCGTCCAGATCCTTGGTGGAGGCCAGCAGGCCCTGCGCGATGCGGGCGTCCTCATCCGGGTCGGCGCTGCGGCGCGCGGAGCCCGCCAGCGGGTAGGACGTGACCTCCAGGCCGCGGCGCGACACCAGCAGCTCGGGCGTGGCGCCCACCAGCCAGGAGGGGGACTCTCCGTCCGCCACCGGCAGCGGCGCCACGTAGGTGGCCACGTTCGGATCCAGCGCCAGCCGCGAGGCCAGCGCGCGCGGGTCGATCTCGCCCGCCAGTTCCGCGTGCAGGCTGCGCGCCAGCACCGTCTTGCGCAGGGCATCGCCGTCTGCACGCAGGTGTTGCAGCGCGCTCGACACGGCGTCGGCATAGGCGGCGGCGGTCGGCTCGGCAGCCAGGCGCTGAACGGGCGGCAAGGCCATGGCCGCCGGGATGGCGGCTTCCGCGAAGGCGGCCGGCTGGAACAGCGCGTCCTGCGCATGCGGATCGAAGGGCAGCGCGCCGACCAGCAGGGTCGGGCCGGCGCTGCGTTGCGCGAAGAACGCACGCACCCGCTCCCCCAGCGTATCGGTGGGGCCGGACGGGAGGCGAGTCAGGCAGCCGGTGGTTTCCAACCCGCGCAAGGGGGCACGCAGCAGGAACAGTGAAGCATGCGGTGCTGCATGCGGGCCGGCATCCGGGAGGGTGTCGTCGAGCATTTCCATTGTTGTCCGCAGGTTCGTCATTGCGTGTCCCCGGCGGCATGCAGCGTGGCGGCGCAACCCAGCACCACCAGCAGCGCACCGATCATCAGGTACGGGGCGCCCGGCGCCCAGCGATAGACCAGGGTGCCAGCCAGCGGGCCCAGCACCATGCCCAGCCCCTGCACCGAGGCGACCGTACCGGCCGCGGCGCCCTGCTCGTGCGCCTCCACCGAGTCGGCCGCCAGTGCCTGGAAAGACGGGAATACGAAGCCCATGCCGAAAGCCGCCGTGGCGTAGGCCGCCAGCAGTTGCCAAGGCTGCTGCACCAGCGCGACCGAGGCGAAGCCCACCGCACCGATCCAGGCCCCCACGGCGATCCAGCGCGCCGGCCGCACACGGCGCAGGCGCATCACCAGCGCCTGCGACACCATCAGCCCGAAGCCCACCGCGGTGAGCGCCATGCCGGCCATGCGTGCGCCGTCGGCAGGCGACAGTTGCAGGCGGTCGATGGCGAAGAAGCCGACCGCGACCTGCGCCACCGCCACGGCGACCATCGCCGCGAACACCGCGTAGAGCGGCAACCGCAGGCGGCGGTCGGTCCACGCCATGCCGGCACGCTTGCCGGGTCGGCCACCGGCTGCGGGGGGCGCGTCCGGCAGGCGCCACCACACCATCAGCAAGGACAGCAGGGGCAGTACCGCGGCGGCATGCAGCGCCAGGGACAGGTCCTGCACGGCCAGCCAGCCTGCCGCGGCAGGGCCGATCACCAGGCCCACGGCGTTGGCCGTACCCAGCCGCGCCATCACGCCGCCACGCTCGCCCGGCGGCATCTGGTCGGCCACCACCGCAGCGACCGTCGAGGGAATGCCGGAATAGAAGAGCCCGACCAGGGCACGCGCGCCGACCAGCGCGAGCACTGACACCAGCACCGCCGGCGGGCTGGCCAGCGCGAAGCCGACGAACAGCGCCATGGCCAGATAGATCAGCGCGTAGGCCGCCAGGGCCACCAGCAGCACGCGCTTGCGCCCGATGCGGTCGCTGAGCGCGCCCCAGCGCGGCGCCGCCAGCATCCACAACAGGCCCGCGGCGGTCACCGACAGGCCGGCATGCCATTCGGCCAGGCCGAGGATGCGCGCCACCGGGCCGATCACGGCGACGAAGGCCATCATCGCCATCGTCCCGGACAGGGCCGTGAACAACAGGATGGGCAGCGCTTGAACGGTAGGACGGGAATGCATGCTTGTACTGCCGGAGGGAGAATCCTTGACGGGTGAACGGTCGGCCATGACGAGGCAGGCCGGCTGTTGCGGCGCTCCTCTGCGGGAGCGCTTCCGTCGCACATCAGGCCATCCGGAACACCTGCGCGGATGGACACAGGTAGACAGGATAGCAGATGCGTCTGATTCTCATTTGTTTCAGAACGGGTTGAATTGTCTCAGAATCGCGTCGGCATGGCCGCCTGCCCGGCGGCGTTTTCGCCGGTCTTTACCCGTTTTTGCATATGCAGCACGGCCCATGCCGGGCAAGGGATGCGCGGCGTTCTGGCGGGGTCGCGCACGCCCTTCCGCAGCTTCCGGCAAGGGCCGCTGGCGTACAGTGCGGGCCGTGCGCGGAACCCGGCCGGGGCCGGGGCAGTCACTGTTGCGGTCGAGTTTCGCGCGCGCCAGCGGTGCCCGGCATGCGCCGTCCGTGCCTTCCGTTCGCACATTCGCACGCTCCCACATTCGCACGCTCTCACATCCCACCCACTCCCTGCCCCGAGCTTTCGAGTCGATGTCCGCAAACCTCAACACACTCTCCCCGTCCCCTTGGCTGGACAGCCCGCAACGCTACGGCCGCATCAGCCGCTGGCTGCACTGGGGCATGGCGTTCCTGCTCCTCTGGCAGTTCGTCGGCATGGGCCTGCGCCTGGCGCTGGGCAAGACGCCGCTGGTGTCCTTCTTCGTCGGCCTGCACGCCAGCGTCGGCCTGCTGCTGCTGATCCTCGTGCTGCTTCGCGGCGCCTGGGGGCTGAGCCAGCGCTCACGCCGGCCGGCGCACGGCACTGGCTGGCTGGGCAAGGCCGCGGCGCTGGGGCACGGGCTGCTGTACCTGCTGATGCTGGTGATCCCCAGCCTGGCGCTGGTGCGGCTGTACGGTTCGGGCCGCCCCTTCGCGTGGTTCAACACCCTGCCGCTGTTCGACGCCGGCCCGAAGCAGGAAGCGCTGATGGCGCCGGCCAACGCGGCCCATGGCCTGCTGGCGTGGACGCTGCTGGCGTTGATCGTCGGCCATGTGCTGATGGTGGTGCTGCACCGCTGGCTGTGGCGCGACGACGTGCCGCAGCGGATGATCGGCCGGGTGCGCTGACCCCGCTGCTGCCTGCCAGCGCTGGAAGCCGCGCCAGAATGGCGCGACGCCGGTTCAGGCAATCAGGTGGCCAGGCGCATCGACGCAGACAGTACGGGCAGTACGGCCAGACGATGCAACGACGCCAGAACCGTCTTGTCGCGACGCCCTAGCGGGTGGCGAACTGCAGGGTGGGCGCGATGGACTGCGCCCGCAGCGGTCCATGGCCGACGCCCGGGAACGTCCGCCAGCTCACACTCAGGCCGGGCCGACGCGCCAGTTCGTCGGCGAGACGCTGCGCGCTGTCCGGCGGCACGGCCAGGCGCGGGTCCTCGCTGCGACGGGATGCCGCGCCGGCCGACGGCGCTTCCAGCCAGGACGACCCCACCATCATCAGCAAGCCGGTTTCGCGACCGGCGGGTAGCGCCACGGCGCGCTGCGCCGCCTGCAGGATGTAGCCGTCATGCCACCACAGTGATGCATCGGCGGTGGCGTAGCGGGCAAACAGCTGGGGCCGCGTGAACAGGGCATGCAGCGCCAGCAGCCCGCCGTAGGAGTGCCCCCACAGGGTGCTGCGCGCGGCATCCGTGGGCACCCGGCGCGCGATCTCGCCGCGGATGCGATCCGCATACAGGTCGAGGAACACGTCGGCACCACCACCCAGGCGCTTGTGGCGCGCGCTCTCCCAGGTCGGGTCCTGGCCCGGCACCGGCGGCGTGTAGTCGTAGGCCCGCGCCACCAGGTCGACGTCCCCCTCCGTGCGGTAACCCAGCGTCGCCACCGCCAGCGGGCGACCGGCCTCCGCCAGCCGGCCCAGCTCCGCGCGGTCCAGCGCGGCGAACGCCGCATTGCCATCGAGCATCACCAGCAGGGGAAAACCGCCTGCCGGCGCGGCGACGCCCGGGATCGCCAGTTCCACCCGGTTGTGGCGTTTGCCGTCCCGCGAGTCGAGCTCGAAGCGTTCGAAGCGATAGGCCGACGGGTGGGCCGATGCGTTGGCCGATGAGCCGGTCGATACGTCGCGTGCCGGCACAGCGGGTGCCACGCAGCCCTGCACGCCCAGCGCGGCGGCAGCGAACAGGAAGCGGCGACGGGACACGGGGCACGACGGGACTGATGGGGTGTGCATGGTTGGCGACCTGGAGGAAAAAGACAGGCAGGCCTGTACGCAGCCAGGGCAAGAAGCAGCACCGCCGCGACAAAAGAAAACGCGCGCCCCGGTCACTGACCAGCGGCGCGCGTCGGGGTAGCGTCAGGCGCTATCAGCGCGAGGCGATGCGGGCAATGCGGTCGCCGCTCTCGTCGTTCTCGCCACGCGACTTGTTCACCGCGAACACGGCGCCCTTGCCGTCGACATCCAGGTGCTGCGGCAGGGTGCCACCGCTCAGGTTGCCGACGATCTTGCCATTGGCATCCACCACCGTGACGGTACCGGCAGCACGGTTGGACACGTAGGCCAGGCCGCGGACCGGCTCGTAGGTCACGTTCAGCGAACCGGCACCGACGGGCACGTCATGCACCACCTTGCCGGTCTTGGCGTCGACGATCACCAGGTTGTCCGAACCCTGCGAGGCCACGAGGATGCGGTCGTTCTTGGAGTCGTAGGCCACGCCGGAAGCCGTCACGGCGCCATCCACCACGAAGGTCTTGGTGACGGTGTCGGTCTTGGTGTCGATGATCGCGATTTCGTTGGTGGTCATGCTCACCGTGAACAGGCGGCCGCCTGCTTCGTCCAGCGCCAGGCTCATCGGCGAGAACTCCTTGGCGTCACGGCCGCGCACGCTGCTGGTCAGCGCGATGCGCTTCGGCTCGCCGAGGGTCTTGGCGTCGAAGACGACGATGAAGGGGTTGCCGGTGGCGGACGAGTAGGCCTTGCCGACCTTCTGGTCGATCACCACGTCGCGGGCGTGCGGCACGGCACCCAGCGGGTACTGCTTGACCAGCGACATGTCGGACTGGCGATACACGGCGACGGTGTTCTGGCGGGTGTTGGTGGCCCACACGTTGCCGTTGGCGTCATCCACGCCGACGCCGAACACGGCGAAGACCGGAGCCGGGGCCGGGGTTGCGTTTGCCGGTGCGGGTGCGGCGCCGGGGCGCGGCGTGGGTGCCGGCGCGGCGGGCGGCGTGGCGCGGCCTTCGATGGCCAGGGTCTGCGGGTTCACCTTCACCAGCGAGCTGCCTTCACGGCCGGACGAGGTCACGAACAGGCGGTCGCTCTTGGCGGAGTAGGCCACCTGGTAGAGGCCCGGCACCAGCGGCTTGGCATCCACGCTGAACTTGTCGGCGCCGGACAGCGGCACGGCCGGCGAGATCTTCAGCGGCACCAGCAGCGAAGCGGCCGGGTTGGCGGCGCTGGCGACCAGCGAGTAGCGGCCGGATTCGGCCGCGGCGGGCAGCACGAACTGCGAGCGGAACTTGCCATCCTTGTCGACGGTGACGGTGTCGCCCAGCCTGGCGCCGCCGTAGCTCAGCGTGACCTGCTGGCCGGGCTTGAAGCTCTGGCCTTGCAGGGTGACCGGCTTGCCGGCCAGCACCACGGGCGTGTCCACCACGCTGACGCGGCCGTTGAAATCAACGTCGCTGGCGCCGAATTGCGGTGCACTTGCGCAGGCGGACAGGGCCAGCGCCACGGACGCGGCCAGTACCGCGGAACGCGCCGAAGGAAGCTTGTTGCTCATGAAAACTCCATTGTTTGGACAGAGGGAGAGACAGGAAGGCCCCGATGGCGCGCAGGATGCGATGCGCGCGGGCGGGGCCTCGAAACTGAGAACCATTTGCGTTTGCGATTCTAGCCCGTGAACCCTGGCCGCGGGAGAATTCCTTGCCGGCTTTACAAAACCATACGCAGCCCGGCGGGCCGCTCAGCCATGTGGCCAGCGCCCACCGCTCACCTGCTCGATGCCGGGGAGGTCGCGCCAGGACTGCGCGTCATCGACGAAGGCCCCGGCATCCCGGAGAACGAACTGGAGCGCGTCTCTGCTAGAGAAGTTTCGTACGGAGCAGCGCAACCGGCCCGGCGCGGAATTCGTGCTGCGCCTGCCGGCCTTCAAACGAGCACTTCCCGCCACGGCACATAGCGCAGCCATGTTTCAGGCGTGGCGAAGCGGATGATCACGTACGGCACGACGATCATGGCAGCAAGCACGACGAGCAGCACGGAGCCGGATGCCCGGGAACCGGCAAGCCATGCGACACCATTGATCGCGACGACGACCAGCATCACCAGCGGGAAAGCGGCTTTCTCGGACGGATGTTGATTCAGCATCAAGGCCCCGTCGCAGAACGGGCATTCGAGATGCCAGCGCAAGGCGAGGAAGCGGAACTCTCCTTCGCGAGGAACCTTGCGTAGGCGCTGGCCCTTCAGGTCGGCCGTGCACAAGGGGCAGGTGTAATCCATGGTTTTTCTCAGGCAGGTCGCCGGCCCGGCAAGCGCCCACCGCTCACCCGCTCGATGCCGGGGAGGTCGCGCCAGGACTGCACTTCATCGAAGCCGCGTGCGGCCAGCAGGCTGCGCACGGCGGCAGCCTGGTCGTAGCCGTGCTCCATCAGCAGCCAGCCAGCGGTGTGCAGGTGGTCCGGCGCGGCAGCGACGATCTGGCGGATATCGTCCAGCCCGTCGGCGCCCGCCGCCAGCGCGGTCGCCGGCTCGAAGCGCAGGTCGCCCTGCGCCAGGTGCGGGTCGGCCGCCGCGATGTAGGGCGGATTGCTGGCGACCAGGTGGAAACGCTCGCCGGCCAGCGGCGCGAACCAGCTGCCCTCGCGAGTGGTGAGGCGCGCGCCCAGCGTCTGCGCGTTGCGCGCCGCCACGGCCAGCGCGGCGGGCGAGAAGTCGGTCGCCCACACCTCCGCGTCGGCGCGCTCCAGCGCCAGCGTCACCGCGATGGCGCCGCTGCCGGTGCCGAGGTCCGCGATGCGGGGCGCGGCGACCGCCTGCAGGCAGGCCAGCGCGGTGTCCACCAGCACCTCGGTGTCCGGCCGCGGGATCAGCGTGGCCGGCGACAGCGCGAAGCGGCGGCCGTAGAACTCGCGCCAGCCGAGGATGTAGGCCACCGGTTCGCCGGCCTCGCGACGCGCCAGCCATGCGGCATAACGCGCGGCGTGCTCCACCGGCAGGACGCGCTCGGCATAGGCGGCGATGGTGACGTCGCTGACACCCGCTGCCTCGCGCAGCAGGATGCGGGCGTCCGTACGGGCCACCCGCCCCTGCGCCAGCGCGAGCGCCTCGGCAATCGTTGCCGGCGCAGGGAACACAGACACTCAGTGGTCCAGCGCGATGCTGGCGAGGTCGGCCTTGAGGTAGTCGGCCAGGGCGATGACCAGCAGGTTGTGGTCGTCGCGCGCCGGCAGGCCGGACACCGACACGGTGCCGATCACGGCCCCGCTGCCCAGCAGGCGGATCGGGAAGCTGCCGCCGACGGCAACGTATTCCGACGGCGTGGAGCCGGTGCGCGCCTCCAGCGTGGTGCCGGCCTTCTCGGTCTCGATGCCGACGAGGTAGGAGCTCTTGTGGAAGCGCATCACGGTGTTGCGCTTGCGGCGTATCCAGTCGGCATTGCCGGGATTGGTGCCGGCCATCGCGTAGAAGAACAGCGGCGCACCGGCCAGGGTGATGTCGATGGCAACCGCCACGCCGCGCGCCTCGGCCTTGGCCTTCACCAGGCTGCCCAGTTCCCAGGCGACAGTGGTGTTGAAGCGCTCGAACTGCAGGGTCTTCTCCTGCAAGGCAACGCGGCTGATTTCTTCTTCAAGGGTCATGGCTGCAACTCCAGAGAAACAATGGATACCCGGGATACGACAACGATGCTTGGAGCCGTTCCGGGCCGCGCGTAGGATGCGCGATGGCGCCTGCCAGAGCAAGGCCGGAGCGGATGACCCCGCTGCTCCGGGATCCCTGCCGGAGCGCCTGACCGTCGCAGCGCTTCGCCCTGTCATGAAGACTTTCATCCGCGTCATCGAAATCTGGTTGCCCTCACGCGACCGCACGCAACTGGAGCTGTCGGCCGGCCTCTACGGCCGCCTCGATGCCTTCCGCGAATTCAGCGCCGGCCTGCGCTTCGGCTACGACGAAGGCCTGGCCGGGCGTGCCTGGGCCGCCCGCCACCCGATGATCCTGAGGGACCTGGACCAACCCTGGTTCGGCCGCGGCGACGCCGCGCGCGAAGCCGGCCTCACCTGCGGCGTGGCCGTGCCGGTGTTCGCAGGCGACTACCTGCTGGCCGTGCTGTGCTTCTTCTGCGGCGACAGCGAGGCGCACATCGGCGCCATCGAGCTGTGGCACAACGACGCCGAGGAAGGCCCCGACCTCAGCCTCGTCGAAGGCTACTTCGGCACCGCCGACTCCTTCGCGTGGATCGCCCGCCACACAAAATTCCGCTGCGGCTTCGGCATCCCTGGCGCGGTCTGGCACAGCAACATGCCGCTGATCATGGAAGACTTGGGCAGCACGCCCGGCTTCCTGCGCAGCGAGATCGCCCGCTACAACGGCATCGACCACGGCCTCGGCATCCCCTTCATGGATGATCCCGGCCATACCTACGTCATGACGCTGCTGTCGGCTGCCTCGTCGCCGATCGCGCGGCGCTTCGAGATCTGGGTGCCCACCGCGACACGCGACGCGCTGGTGTTCCAGGCCGGCCGCTGCGACAGCACGCCGGATCTCGCACTGGACTACGACGGCGTACAGCTCAAGCGGGGCGAAGCCCTGCCCGGCCAGGTGTGGATGAGCGGCCTGCCGGCACTGAGCGAGGACATCGCTGCCAGCGACACCGTGGTGGGCCGCTCGGCCGCGCAGGCGAAGCTGGCCCAGGCCGTCGCCCTGCCGGTCAACAGCAACGGCCGCCTGCGCGCGGTGGTGGCCTGGTACTTCTGAGCGCGGCCAGCGCCTTTCCGTCATGCGATCGAGCCCCATCGTGGTTGTGGCCTACGACCCGGCATGGCCAGCGTTGTTCGAACAGCTGTGCGCCGGCCTCTGGCCGGCACTGCGCGACCTCGCATCGGCGATCGAGCACGTCGGCAGCACCTCGGTTCCGGGGCTCGCAGCGAAGCCGGTCATCGACATGGACATCGTCGTGCCGGGGCCTGCAGCGATGGCGCAAGTGATCGAGCGACTCGGCCACCTGGGCTACCAGCACCGCGGCAACCTGGGCATCGACGGCCGCGAGGCCTTCCAGCATCCACCCGGGCTGCCGGCCCATCACCTGTACGCCTGCGTGGTCGATGGCGTGGCACTCGCCAACCACCTGGCCGTGCGCGACTACCTGCGCGCGCATCCGGCGACTGCCGAAAGGTACGGCCGCCTGAAGATGCAACTGGCCGATGCTTTCCCGCACGACATCGATGCCTATGTTGCGGGCAAGACGGACATGCTCCTGGACATCCTGCGGGAAAGCGGCTTCCCGACGTCGCAGCTCGACGAGATAGCGCAGGCCAACCGGCTTTAACGATACGTGGCGGAAGATCGTCTGATCTCGGGCACCTCGTAGCCGTTCAGGTGCAAGGCGAGCGCCACCTCATCTTCATCGATCTCGCATTTCGGGCCAAGCCAGATTTCGCCGAACACGTCGCGTCGATCGCGCAACAGGGGATACTCGACGAAGGTGATGATCCTGCCGCGTGCGGCCCGCTGCCGGAGCGGGTAGTTGAACTGCGGCATGTCATCGACCAGCTCGTAAGCCCGGCCCGCGTGCAATGGCAGCACCAGTCTGTGTTCAGCCTCCTCGTCGAAGGCTGGATTCTTGAAGAGCGCGTTCAGGTGCGCCAGCATGCGACCGTTGATGTCGGGCAGCAGGAACGCCTTGGGCATCAAGCGGTATCGCTTGTCGGGCGGATCGATCCACCGCCGGATCTGCCTGATCTGTTCATCACGGTCGTAGATCACTTTGCCCAGCCACGTGTCCGCCAGTACCGACGGAGGAACATCCCGTGGCCCCTCCGCTCTCTCCACCACATCGCGATTGATCCCCATCGCCACGCCGCGACCATCGTTGCCGTAGGCACGCCACTGGCTGAGCACATCCGGCTGGTCCGACATGGAGAACAGCAGCAATTCCGCCTTGGCCCGGTGGTAGCACGCCGAAATTTCGGCCTTCTCCTCTTCGTCCAGTTCGCTCGATGCGGATAGCG
Source organism: Uliginosibacterium sp. H1 (assembly GCF_036017065.1). Lineage (NCBI taxonomy): Bacteria > Pseudomonadati > Pseudomonadota > Betaproteobacteria > Rhodocyclales > Zoogloeaceae > Uliginosibacterium > Uliginosibacterium sp. H1. The sequence continues at coordinate 1,008,574 of NZ_JAYXHR010000002.1, read as the reverse complement.
CCTCCTGCAGCAGATCGTCCACCCACTTTCCCTCGTGGGTATCGTTCATCGAGGTGTGCCCGCTCAGCCAGAGCGACCTGGATTGCACGATGCCCAGGAAAGCCTCGACGCTGGTGTAGTGGTAGAGGATCGACATGCTGCGGGCCCCGGAGACAAGTCCGTGCAGATTGCCTCCCGGGAACGGCCAAGGCAATCACGTGCCCGAACGGGATAGGCCGGTTGGCCCGCCTGCCCTCGTTCCACCACAAGCCCGATGAAAAGCCCGGCACTGGCCGGGCTTTTTTCCGTACTGCATCGACTGTCTGCGCAGTTTTCGTCGTCACATCCCCGGCGCGGCCCGCACGCGCAGCCCCGGCGTCACCACCAGGTTGTCGAAGCGTGCATACACCGTCTTGCTGGGCGACCAGGTGGCGTCGCCAGCCTTGTTGGTGCCACCGAAGAAGGTGCTGAACATGATGTTCGATACTTCCGACGCGGTGGTGCCGACGGCGCGGAATTTCACGCCGCTCTGCTCTGCCGCCAGTGCGCCGTTGATGTACAGGCGAACGATGCCGTCGGACGTGCTGGCGGTGCTGTTCACCTTCACGTACACCGTGACCGCCTGGTAGCTGCCGACCACGAACTTGCGGTTGCTGGCGGTGCGGTCGCCGCACACACCGGGCGCACGGCCCTGGCGGTAGACGTAGGTCTCGTTGTCCGCGTCGGCCCGCCACATGATGCGCGCGCTCCACTTGTCGGTGCCCGGGCTCTGGCTGCAGCCGCTGTCATGCACGGTGGCGGCCAGGCCCGGCAGCTTGCCGCCGCGCACCCACTCCCAGCCGTTCTCGAACATCAGGTCGTAGCTGAACGAGTACTCCTTGCCGGAGGGGATCGGCACCATGCTCACTTGCCGGACAGGCTCTCGAATGTCTCCGAGTACACCGGGGCGCCGCTGGAGGAACCGCCGGAGGACGAGCTGCTGCTGGACGAGGAGCTGGAAGAACTCGACGAGGAGGAGCTGGAACTGCTCGACGAGGATGACGACGAAGACGACGAGGAGCTGGACGAGGACGAACTGGAGCTGCTGCTCGACGATGAACCGCCGCCCACCGGCTGGCCATTCACGAGGAAGCTGCAGGCCTGCCCGTTGATGCTGCAGCCGGCGAGGCCGGCGGCGTTGAAGCTGCCGTTGGCGGTGAAGCCGAAACTCTTGTTGTCGCCGACCGCGATGCTGCCGTTGTGGCTGGCATTGACGAAGGTGTAGGGGTCACTGCCGCTGTAGGTGCTGCTGTAGGAACTCTTGACCGTGGTGCCGAGGCGGAAGCTCAGGCTCCAGCCGTTGATGGCCGCGCCACTGTCGTTGGTGATGAACACGTCGGTCGTGTAGCTGCCGGACGACGAGCTCTTCAGGCGGAAGTCCACGGTGACGGCGTGGGCGGAGGCGGAAGCCAGCAGGCCGGCGATGGCCAGGGCGTGCATGCTGCGACGAAACACCTTCATTGTTGTTTCTCCTGTTGTTCTGGCGGGATCGGCGTGGCCCCCTGCCACTGCCGCTTCCCGGGGCATGCATGCCTGGCGTGGCTGCCTGCCCGTGAACTCAAGGTAATCGCTTAACAATACTTATGAAATAATTGAAAGTCCTTATATTGAGAAAAATGACACATTCGGCAAATTCGTTTTGTCGTCGTACAGTAAATCGTTTTCTTTCCGAACCTGTACGGTTGCCGGCGTTCGTCAGGGTCGCGGCATAGGCCCGGCCTGGGACAGCCGGGGTGTCCGCGAGGCGGACGTGCGCCCCGCTGCGGCCGGTGCGCCCGGCAGGCTGTTGGCGGGCTCCGTGCCGCGCAGGAACCACTCGCGGCGCGGCGTCTCCACCGGCGGCTCGAAGTACACCAGCCGCCCCACCACGCCAGCGGGCACGGCGCGCGGCCGGCCCCCTTCGCCCCCCTCGCCCTCCGTGGCCGCCAGCATGTCCAGCACACCCGCCTCCGGCGCCGGCCGCATCCCGCCCGACGGCGCTACCGCCAGGGCCACCACGTAGCGGGCATTGGCGGCCAGCAGCAAGGCCGGCTCGCCCGGTCGCGCCGGGCCCATCCGCCACACCAGCGGCCAGCCGGGACGCGACAGCGGCTGCAGCATGTCGGCCACGATGAAACTGGCGTCGGAATCCAGCACCGTGCGTGGCGCGGGCGGCACCTCGCCCTGCTGCCAGCGCGGCGGCAGGTAGTGGCGGCCGTCATGGAGCGCGCGCCAGGCGGCCGCGAGTTGCAGCAGGCCGGCCTGCAGGGGCTGTTCGCCGCCATCCGACAGGCTCATCAGCTCGAAACCCAGTGCCTCCAGCCGGTGGCTGGCGGACGCCGGGCCGAGCTCGTGCCAGACCTGCAGCAGCACCGAACTGCGCCCCTGCGCCAGGGCGGTACGCAGGCTGGCCTGCGGCGGGCCGCCGTCGGCCAGGTCGTCGAGCAGGCTGGCAGCGGTGAGGCGGCGTTGCGCCAGCGCCTCGGCGGCCAGGTAGGGCCAGGCCGCGTCGCCCAAGGAGTAGCGCTGTGCGTAGCCTTCCGGCGTGGTGCTGCTCCAGGCCCGCACCTCGCCGCTGGCGGTGTCCAGCACCACGGCGGCGGCCGACTGGCCGATGCGTGCCACGGCCTCCTGCAGTTCGCCTTGCAGCTCCGCATCCAGCGTCGTGCGCAGGCGCTGGCCGGGTTGCGTCAGGACGGCCTGCGCAAGGGTGGAACGCGCCGCTGCCGGCAGGGGGCGCAGGCGCTCGCGGCATAGCCGCAGGATGGGCTCGCAGAGATCGCCGCTGCCCAGCGACTCGGCGAGCCGGCAGGCCCGCCGCGCCACGACCTCCGGCGCCGCATTGGGGCCGCGCAGCAGGGCCGCGAGGATCACCGCCTCCTTGCGGGTCAGCGCGTGGGCCGGCAGGTCGAAGATCAGCTCGCTGGCCGCCGCCAGGCCCTCGATGCGCCCGCGGAAGGGTGCGAGGTTCACATAGGCTTCGAGGATCTGCGGCTTGCTCCAGCGCTGTTCGAGCTGGCGCGCCGCCACCGACTGGTCCCACTTCTGCGAATAGCTGCGACGTGCATTGGCCGGCAGGCGCAGCGCGGGGTCGAGCAGGCCGGCGAGCTGCATGGTGAGCGTGGAGGCGCCGCGTGCATTGCGATGCCACAGGTTGTGCCAGGCCGCCCCGACGATGGCGCGCCAGTCCACGCCGGCATGCTCGAAGAAGCGGCGATCCTCGGCGACCAGCAGGGCCTCGCGCATGGCGGGCGCCAGTTCGCGCAGGGTGATCCAGTCCAGCCGCTGCGACTGGCCGGCAAACTGGCGCAGCGTCAGCAGCTCGCCCTGGCGGTCGCGCAGCAGCGCGACGCTGGGCAGATGGGTGGTACGCACCAGCTCGAAAGGCGGCAGGCTGTCGGCGGCCTGGGCCACCGGCCCGCCCCAGCCCAGCACGCAGGCCAGGCAGGCCTGCAGGACCAGCGCCAGCAAGCGGCCGCGGATTGCGGAGCTTGCCGGCGGTGCTGGAGTCGCCGGAAGTGCGGGGACTTCCGCTATTGCCAGAGGTGCCACGGTGCCGCCCAACTCAGTCCTCGTCGCCCTGCTGCTCCGGCTTCAGCACCTGCTTGACGGCCGCGACGCGCGCCTCGTGCACGCGTTGCGGAATCCTCGCCTTGTCGGTCTGCGCACGGGCAATGGCACCGGCATCCACGCTGGCGAATGCGGCCGCCACGCCGCGCAGGAAATCCGCCTGCGGGTAGGGGCGTTCCTCGAAGCCGGTGCGCCCCTGCGCGTCGCAGGCACAGGCCGCCAGCAACTGTTCGAAACGCGCCGGCTTGCGCAGCACATCGCAACGCTCCAGCAGCTTGACCAGCGTCACCGCACGCAGGCTCATGGCGCTATGCACCAGCCCGTGTTCGCGCGCATCCAGCACGGCGAGTTCGCGGCATTCCACGGGGATGCGCAGGCGTTCGCACACTGCTTCCACCAGCGCGACGCCCCGACCTTCATGGCCGTAGTGATGCGGCAGGATGTCGGCCGGCGTGATGCCCTTGCCCAGGTCGTGCAGCAGCGCCGCCACCCGCACCGGCAGGGGTTCGTCACGCTGCGCGGCGCGATCGATCACCAGCAGCAGGTGCGCACCGGTGTCGCCTTCCGGATGGTGCTGCAAGGGTTGCGGCACGCCGAACAGCGCGTCGATTTCCGGCAGGATGCGCACGAGTGCGCCGCAATCGCGCAGCACCTCGATCATGCGCGAGGGCCGCTGCGCCATCAGGCCGCGCGACAGCTCCTGCCACACGCGCTCGGCGACGAGGTGATCCACCTCGCCGTTGGCCACCATCTCGCGCATCAGCGCCAGCGTCTCCGGCGCCACCGTGAAGTCCGGGAAGCGTGCCGCGAAACGGGCGACGCGCAGGATGCGCACCGGGTCCTCCACGAAGGCCGGGCTGACGTGGCGGAACACGCGCGCCTCGACGTCGCGCTGGCCGCCGTAGGGATCGACGATGTTGCCATCGTCATCCTGCGCCATCGCGTTGATGGTGAGGTCGCGACGCGCGAGGTCTTCCTCCAGCGTCACGTCGGCACTGGTGTGGAACACGAAGCCGGCGTAGCCCGGCGCCGTCTTGCGCTCGGTGCGTGCCAGCGCGTGTTCCTCCTGCGTCTGCGGGTGCAGGAACACCGGGAAGTCGCGGCCGACCGGGCGGTAGCCGGCTGCCACCATGTCGTCCGGCGTGGCGCCCACCACCACCCAGTCGTGGTCCTCCACCGGCAGGCCGAGCAGGCGGTCGCGCACCGCGCCGCCAACCACGTAGGCCTTGAAACCGCTCACGGCGTCGCCTCCGCCGGGGCCGCGGCAGGAAGGGGGGCCGCAGCCGGTGCCTTCGCAGCCAGCGGCGCGCTGCCCGCGGGTGCCGGCCGGGCGGCGGGCCGGGTCGCCACCCGTGGCGGCGGTGCACTCAGCGTGAGGCGCACGTCCGGCCGCTCGATGCGGCCCTTCAGTTGCAGCGGCAGCACCTTGCCGCGCAGCTCGCCGAGGTCGTGCGCGGACGACCGCGGACCGGGCGAACCGATGCTCGCGCGCAGGTTCAGGTCCAGGGTGTCGTCGGCCGGGTTCAGTTCTCCGCCACCGCTGAGGTTCAACCAGGGGTTGCTGGCGCTGAAGCCCTGCAACTTGCCGCGCCCGCCCTGCAGGCTGACGACACCCTGCGCCTGCATCAGTACCGTGCGCTCGCCATCGACCGGCGTGCGCGCAGCGTCGCGCTTGTCCTTCACGTCGTCGCGGAACTCGCGCAGGCTCTGCGCCATGTCCACGCCACGCCAGGCGGCCTCCTTCAGGCTGAAGCGCAGGTTGCCGGCTGCCTGCGTCCAGTCGCCCGGCGCCGCGGCCAGGTCGGCCTGCAGGGCGAGCAGTCCTTCCAGCGGGAAGGCGCTGCCGCTGTCCGCCAGCAGCGGCGCCAGTTGCACGTCCCTGGCCGCCGCGCGCCATTGCAGCTTGCCGTCCGGCTGCACCACCGCGTTGCCAGCCAGTTGGCCACCGTACAGCGACATCGTGTGCGGCCCCAGTTCAAGGCGGCTGTCGGCCAGCCTGGCGGCGGACTGCAGCTCGTCGATGCGCAGGCCGCGCACGCGCAGTTCGCGCAGCCGCAGCTTGCCGTCCAGCACGGCGGCATTCGCCGGCAACCAGGCGGCCGCATCGGGCTGCGCCGCGGCCGGCGCGGTGGTGCCTGCGGCACGCGCCGAGGCGCTGCCGGCCAGCAGGCGATCCATGTCCAGCCGCGCACTGTCCAGGCTGAAACTGCCGACCAGCGGGCTGAGGCTGGTGAGGCGGGTCTGCAAGGCGATGCGGTCCTCGCCGAAACGCGCCTCCAGCTGCCCGCCCGCCGCCGGTACGGCTGCCAATGCCGCCATTGCCGCAGCCGCCGCCTTGCTGCCCTTGGCCGGCGGAGGCGGCGCGGCCAGCACCATGTCGTAGTTCCAGAACGCCTCACCGCTCAGCTCCGCGCGCGCATTCGCCTGGTTGAGCGCCGGGTGGATCAGCATCAGCTCGCCGGCGATGGGCCACAGGCGGGCGCGCCCCTGCCCGTACTCGATGTTCAGCGGCGCCTGCAGGCGGCCCTGGTAGCCGACGTCGGCCACGCGGCTGCGCCATTCCACCTGCAAAGGCTCGCCGCGCAGCAGGCCGCCGCCGGTGCTGACCCAGGGCGCGAGGCGTGCGAGCTTGACGGTGTACTGGCTGTCCTCGCGCGCCGCACGCAGGGCCAGCGTGCCCTCCAGCTTTTCCAGCGTCGGCCCGGCGGTGCTCCAGCTGAGCTTCGGCAGCGCTATGCGGAAATCCGCGCTGCGCGTGCCCAGCGCGCCGCGCAGGCTGCCGCGCGCGTTGGCCAGGTCACCGGTGTCCCCCTGCGCCTGCCAGGCCAGGCTGTCCAGCGACAGCAGCCCCTCGGCACCTTCCAGCCCCAGCACCTGGCCGGTGATGCGTAGCGACACGGCCGTGCTGCGCGCCTCGCTCAGCGCATTGCCGAACTGGTAGCCGGCGCTGATCTGCAGTTGCGCCTGGGTCGCGCTGCTCTCCTCGAACACCTGCCCGCTGGCATTGATACGGCCGCCACTGCCGGGCAGCAGGGCATCGGTGAGCAAACGCAGGTCACCGAACTCGATCTGCCGCTTGCTGGCCTCGTCGCGCAGCACGATGCGGCCGCGCGCCACGCGCACGCGCTCCAGCCCCCAGCCGAGCGGCGCATCCGTGGTGTCCAGCAGATCCTTGAAGTTCCAGTCCCCGGCAGCCTGCCGGCGCAGGCGCAGCTCCAGCCCTTCCAGGTTGGCGCCGACGATGCTGTGCTGCTCGCTGAGCGGCGGCCACAGCGCGATGGGGAAACGCGCCGACTGCACCGCGGCGAAGACGTCCTCCCGGCCCGGCTCGGACAGCGACATGCGCCCGGTGACCAGCGCCGGCCGCGGCCAGATGGACAGCCGCACCGGCCCGTCCAGCCGCAGCGTGCGCTGGTAGTGCGTGCGCACATGCTCGACCAAGTCGGTACGCAGCTTGCGGCCGTCGAAGCCGGCCCACAGCACCAGGATCACTGCCGCAAAGGTCGTGACCACCCCACCCGACAGGAAGCCGAGGGCGCGGATGAAGCTGGACATGCGCGTGGACACGGGAAGAAAAACTCCGCAAAGAGCGCCGCAAAACGGGCGGGTGATGATACCGCAGGGGTCGGGGCGCCCTTTCCGGCGCCGGTCGGACGACGGGTGGGCTCAAGTCCCGCGCATCCGCGCCTCCCCCGCCGCTCAGGCCAGCGCGACCAGCAGGCTGGACAGCAGCATCACCGCAACGACCGGCAGCCATAGCGCCCGCTCGCGGCGACTGCGCGTCGCGGCATTGGCCAGCACACCCAGCCCGCAGTACGCGACCACGCCCCACGCCAGAGGGCGCCGGGCAAGCCAGCTATCGTCGAAGGCCAGCCCGGCGCGGGCCAGCACGATGGCGGCAAACAGCAGGATCAGCACCGCCGACCCGGCCGCGATGGCACGACCGACCGGCGGCAGCCGCCCATGCCAGCGGCCGCCCAGCGTCAGCTCGCCCCAGGGCGCGCCAGCCACCAGGGCGACCTGGAAAGCGAAGCCCGCGAGCGCGAGCACGGAGAAAACGGAGGCAGCGAGGCTGGACATGGTGGAGGGCGACACACGGCGACGGCACGACGCACCGCAGGGCCGCCGATGGTAGCGCGCTCGTCGCGGCGCCACGCTGCGCGCCGCACGCCCGCGCCACAATCACGCGTCCTGCGCATGCCCAGCTGCATCAGCCATCAACAAGGAGGCCGCACCATGCAAGTCCGCATCCCGAAGCCGCACCAGCCCCGCAGCGCCCGCGCGGGCCTCGGCGTCCTGCTGCTCACCTTGCTGGCCGCCTGCAGCGACGACGGCAACTTCGTCCCGCCCAGCGGCACGCCCGGCCCCAACGCCCACCCCAACTTCCCCAGCTATGCAGCGCAACGCGACCAGGCCATCGACCGCCTGGCCAACGCACCGGTGGCCGAGCGTGACGCGTACTGCCAGACCTACTGCAAGGAAGTGATGGGCTGGCAACCGCCGCTGTTCCAGCGCTCCTCCATCACCGACTTCTTCCAGACGCCGGAGAAGACCGACCTGCGCTGCGACTACGCCGAGACGAACAGCGACATCCGTGGCTCGGAGCAGCACCTCGGCTCGTGGATCCACGCGGAGTGCAGCAAGCGCGGTGCCCGCAATTGCTACTGGAGCATCAACTACGGCAAGCCACATGGTGGGCGGGTGGCCTGCGTGAGGCCGGTGTTCGCACCGTGAAGCCGGGACGGCAGCGACGGGCTGCCGGCTTCCTGGCGGATCGATCACATACCCACTGTTGCATCGTCATTCCCGCGTAGTGGGTTTCGCAGGCATTCCGGCGAATGCCGGAAGCTCGCAAAGCGGGAATCCAGCGACTTTGATTTGTGTTGCGGCGTTGTCTACCGGCTCACGCCGTAGGGTGGCGGTTCATCGTGAGGCTGTGCCGGGACTCGCCCCGGCGGGCGAGGTTCTTTCTTTGTGCGGACAAAGAAAGAACCCAAAGAGAACCGCCCCGCTTCCGCCGCCACGCTTCGCGTGGTTCCCTGCGCTGCGCGCCATGACGAGCGGCTGCGGAACTCGCCCTAGCTAGGCTCGGTGCTCAGACATCCTCGCCGTCGCGCTACGCGCGATCCCTCGTCACGGCTGTGCTGCTCGGCGGCTGTAGAGGGGACTTGAGGCCGTGCTGATTTGTGCAGCCGTGCTCTCGGCAAACATCCGGCGCATTACGCTTCGCTAAGGCGCCCCACTGCTGAGCACACTAGTGCAAACACCCCAGAGTTCGGCCTGCGCAGGCCGCCGTAGCAGGTCGACTCCCTCAACTCTGTTAGGCGTCAACGTAGAGTTCAACGTTTCTCCTTGGATTGGAGGTGCATTGCAGTCCCACCTCGAACGCTTGGCCGTCCGCCGTTACCTGATCTACTTCTTGACCAAGAACCTGCATCGACAGTATCGCGTCGGATCGGTACTGGTTGGATGACACCATATGTATCGACAATCCGCGGGCAAGTACCGAACCGGAGTCGAGTTGAACAATGAACGCGTTTGCTCTCGCAAAGACTTCTGTCACCACGCCCACCTTCTTGGATTTGCCGGCTTTGACGCGATGCTCCAGAAGGCATTTAGCAAGGTACTCGGCTAAAGCAGCTATTAACGCGGAGATTAGGTCGCAGTAGCGCTCAAGATTGTCGCGGCCTTCGAGTGTCTGCAGAGTTCCGTGCGCAGCATCGTTGCGCAATTGGACGAAGCCGCCAAGCTCCGCATCGAGTTGTTCAGCAACCGCGCTTTTCTCCTCATACAGCGCAACAACACGGTCATTGCTGCTCAGCCAACCACGCAGGTCGCGGAGGTCAAGTCGAGAAACCAGATTCTCGACTATATTAAGTCGGAGGTTGTGGTCATGGCGCGTTAGTGCCTCAGTGACGAATCGATACTTGGGCGCATTTGAGATTGCCTCGTGATACCAGAGAATGATGTTCTCATGCGTCAAATGGCTGTAGCGCTCGCCGTCTATTTTTCCGAGTATGTGGGAGATACCAAACCGATATTCCTTCTTCAGTCCTTCAGATAGGCTGGAGTACGGAAGTAACTCAGGAATTGCGTCGAGGAAATCAGATAGTAGCGACTCAACAAAGTGCTCGTAGATTGCATACAGACGAGTGACGCAAGAAGCTACGGCATAGATCTTTATGGAGCCTCTGCGCTCAGACGGTTGAGCTTTCAGAATCTCTTCGTGACTGCCAATGAGTAAGCGAGCAACGTCAATCTGACCGAGAGCGTTAGCTTGAAGTCCACCAAACATGGATCATTCCTCAAGCGCCGTCCGGAAGAGTGTCCGAAATAGGCTGATGCGATTCTCTAGGTCACCTTTAGTGCTCGCCCGGCCAGTAATCGCTGATACACCTTCCTTTTGGATGAGATCGACAGTCCTAGCGAGGATGATCTCTCGCTTTGCCTGCAGCTTCTCGGAATGATCAATAAACTCGGAAAGAGGCACCATGACCGCGTCATACATTCCCTTAACGGGCTTGTCGGACCACTTACCGGCCTCGTAGACGCGAAAAACATGGTTGCCAAATATCTCGTGCGCGCAAGCAAGCGTGCGCTCAAAGAGCGGCTTGAGTACGGCCAAATCTTCTTCGTCGAAGACCTTACTTCGTACCATATACAGGTCAAGGAACCCTTGGATTCCATACTTATAGTGCGCCATGTGCCGAAGGGCGAAGAAGCGGAGTACTACTTCAATGTCTTCCATCGTCTTAAAAAAAGACGACCGGAAGATGGGCAAGCGATGGTTCGTTAGCTCCTCCTCGACGAAGGGAGGAAGACCCCATATCTCGCGAAACAGGGTACCGCGGGCTAGTTCATAGAGCATCTCATTGAAGGGGCCATGGCTGAGCGAATTTCTGATCTCCTGCCGCTCCAGCTTGATTCCGCCGGTATTGAGACGCTCGAACACAAGTTGCCTTAGGAGTATCGCCTCCTCTTCGTCGGGCGCTGACTCTTTGAGCAGAACGATAGATGAGATAGATCGACGATCGAGGCCAGCACGGATCTTGTTCGGCAACTCGGTGTAGGTCAGACCATTTAACTCGGGCCAGAGGTCGAGACCTTTAAGCTTGAAGCGATTCTTATAAAAATCGGAGACTGCTGTGATTCGCTGCTGACCGTCCATCACTTCATACGAGTTATAAGCCCTTTCGTATAGAAATATTGGGGGCACGGGAATGTTGATAATGAAGGACTCGATGAGTTTAGATTGCCGCTCATCATCCCACCGTGATCGGCGTTGATAGAACGGTCGTACCTCCATGTACTCATTTCGAGCAAGCGCCTCGACGAAGTTCGGAAGCTTCTCTCTGTTCATCTCGGTCACGATGCGTTGCTCGCCACGCTCGTACTTCTCGTTGATCTGAGTGACGCTCGGTGACCCCATTCGATCTTTGGGTGGGATGGCCCACATGGTCGCTTCGGATTTTGAGTACATGAAGTACCTGAGTCGCAAGGTGAAATAGGATACAAGGGTACAACAGCGTGCGCTCTCGACGCCTGACACGTGAGGATCGACACAGGGCGGGGGCCACAAAGGGCGTTCAGTGCAGCTTGTGGGCGAAGTGGCAGAAGCGTAGCGATGAGGTGGCGCAATCTAGTCGCGTGTTGCCTCGCGGCGCAAGTTCCCACTCTGCAGACGCCGAGCAGCACAGCCGTGACGAGGGATCGCGCGTAGCGCGACGGCGAGGATGTCTGAGCGCGATGCGCGAGTTCCGCAGCCGCTCGTCATGGCGCGCAGCGCAGGGGACCACGCGAAGCGTGGCGGCGGAAGCGGGGCGGCTTTCTTTGGGTACTTTCTTTGTCCGCACAAAGAAAGTACCTCGCCCGCCGGGGCGAACTCCCGGCTCGGCGTGTTTATGAACCACTGTCCTGCGGCGTGAGCCGGTAGAACATAAAAGACGCAAACCAAAGTCACTGGATTCCCGCGTTCGCGGGAATGACGGTGCTTAAGTCGGAGCAAAATCCGCCCCACCAAAAAAACGGCGCCCGCAGGCGCCGAAGGAACACACCGAAGGAGGCACTACGGTGTGAGGCTGACTCAGTGCTTGCCTTCCGCGGCAGCAAGACGCGCGGGGAGACGCATGGGCGCGGAGGCATCCGCCACCACCGGCGCATCCCAACCACCACCAAGAGCGCGCACCAGTGCGACGGCAGCACGTGCGCGCTCGCCGTCCAGCAACACGGCGACACGCTGGTGGGTCAGCACGCTGCGGTCGGACTCGATGACGTCGAGGTAGCTCACCGAGCCTTCGCGGTACTGCACCTGCGAGAGTTGCGCGGCGCGGGCGGCGGCGGTGACGGCCTGGTCCTGGGTGCGAGTCTGCTCGGCGAGGATGCGCAGGCCGGCGAGGTTGTCCTCGACTTCACGGAAGGCGTTGAGCACGGTCTGGCGGTAGCTCGCTACGTCCTCCTCGTAGGCGGCGCGGCTGCGGTCCAGGCTGGCCTGGCGGCGGCCGCCGTCGAAGATGGGCAGCGACAGGATGGTGCCGGCGATGGGGCCGAGCAGGAAGCTGCGGCTGGACCAGTTGAAGAGGTCGCCGAGATCGTTGGACTCGAAGCCGGCGGCGCCGGTCAGCGTGAGGTTGGGGAAGAAGGCGGCGCGCGCGACGCCGATGCGGGCGTTGGCGGCGGCCATCGCGCGTTCGGCGGCGGCGATGTCGGGGCGGCGCTCCAGCAGCGCGGACGGCAGGCCGGCGGGAATGGCGACGGCGTCGGCCACCGCGAGGCGCGTCAGCGGATCGGGCGCCAGCGCGAACTCGGCGGGTGCCTTGCCCAGCAGCAGGGCCAGTGCGTGCTCGGCATTGGCGCGGCGGCGGGCGACACCTTGCGACTGCGATTGCGCGGCGGCGAGTTCGGTGCGGGCGCGGGCGACGTCCAGCTCGCCGATGTCGCCGGCATCGAAGCGCTTCTGCACCAGGCGTAGCGCGTCCTCACGCAACGTGACGGTGCGGGTCAGCAGCGCCTGCTCGGCATCCAGCTCTCGGATCAGAAAGTATGCCTGCGCCACGTCGGCCTGCAGCGCGAGCTGCACGGAGCGGAACAGCGCTTCGTTCTGCGCGGCGGTGGCCTGGGCGGCGTCTACCGAGGAGGCGACGCGGCCGAACAGGTCCACCTCGTAGGACACGCCGGCCTGGGCGCGCCACACGGTGGTGATCGGCGTGTCGGCGTCCGCCGGCAGGCCCTGCGACGCGGGTGACGGCTTCTGCCGCGTGGGGCCGAAGCCGACACCGACCTGCGGCATCTGCTCGGAACGCGCGGTTCGCGTCAGCGTGCGGGACTGGACGAGGCGCGCGGTGGCGGCCTTGAGGTCCTGGTTGGCCTCGGCGGCCTGCGCCTGCAGGGCGTCCAGCGTGGCGTCGCCGAACAGCTTCCACCATTCGCCGCGCGCCTGGGCTTCGGCGGGTGTCGCGGTCTTCCACTGTGTGTTGTCGACAGCGGCCTCCTTGAAGGCGGCCGGCGTCGACACGGCGGGGCGCTCGTACGTCGGCGCCAGCGAGCAGCCGGCGAGGATGAGGGCAGTGGCCATCGCGGTGAGGAGGTGGGGCCAGCGCTTCGTGGCACGACCTGTCGCGCCGTCGTTGCTGCCCTTCGACCGCTTCGCTCCCTTCGACAGGCTCAGGGAACGAAGCTCGGGCGTGGCGCGGGAACCCTCTCGCGTTGCGTCAAGGGAATCCAGCGACACTGGATTCCCGCCTTCGCGGGAATGACGGAGTTGGAATAAGTTGCGTACATCAGTCATGTTCATGGTCCTTCGATTTCAGTGCTGCGGCTGCGCCACCAGGGGCGCGGCGTGCGGGCGGGCGGTGTGCAGCGCGTGCGCGCCGCTCAGGGTGCGCAGCACCACGTAGAACACCGGCGTGAGGAACAGGCCGAAGAGGGTCACGCCCAGCATGCCGAAGAACACGGCCACGCCCATGGCATAACGCATCTCGGCGCCCGGACCGAAAGACAGCAACAGCGGCACCACGCCCATGATGAAAGCGATGGAGGTCATCAGGATGGGGCGCAGGCGCAGGCGGCTGGCGTCGATGGCGGCCTGCAGCGGCGTGGCGCCCTGCAGTTCCAGCTCGCGGGCGAACTCCACGATGAGGATGGCGTTCTTCGCCGACAGCCCCACCAGCACCATCAGGCCGATCTGCGTGAAGATGTTGTTGTCGCCACCGGTCATCCACACGCCGGTGAGGGCGGCGAGGATGCTCATCGGAACGATCATGATCACCGCCAGCGGCAGGGTGAGGCTTTCGTACTGCGCGGCCAGCACCAGGAACACCAGCAGCACGCTGATCGGGAAGACCCACATGCCTGCGTTGCCGGCGAGGATCTTCTGGTAGGTCAGGTCGGTCCATTCGAACTTGATGCCGCGCGGCAGCGTCTTGGCCGCCACACGTTCCGCCGCCTGCTGTGCCTGGTCGGACGAGAAGCCGGGCGCCGGGCCGCCGTTGATGTCGGCGGCGGTGTAACCGTTGTAGCGCACCACCATCTCCGGGCCGTAGGTGGGGCTCACCTTCACCAGCGAGGACAGCGGCACCATGTCGCCATCGCGGTTGCGCGTCTTCAGTTGCAGGATGTCCTCGGCGCGTGCGCGGTACTGCGCGTCGGCCTGGGCGCGCACCTGGTACACGCGGCCGAAGCGGTTGAAGTCGTTCACGTACAGCGAGCCGAGGTAGATCTGCATGGTGTCGAACACGTCGGTCACCGGCACACCGAGCTGCTTGGCCTTCACGCGGTCGAGGTCCACGTTCAGCTGCGGCACGTTGATCTGGTAGCTGGAGAAGGTCGGCCCCAGTTCCGGCGTCTTCGCCGCCTCCGCCACGAAGGCCTTGGTCGCCTTGTCGAGTTCGGCATAGCCCAGCGCGCCGCGGTCCTCGATCTGCATCTTGAAGCCACCCAGCGTGCCGAGGCCCATCACCGGCGGCGGCGGAAACACGGCGGTGAAGGCGTCCTGGATGCCGGCGAACTTCTGGTTCAGCGCGGCCGCGATGGCGTCGGCCGACAGGTCCTTGCGCTCCGAGTGCGGCTTCAGCGTAGCGAACACGATGCCCGCGCTGGAGCTGTTGGTGAAGCCGTTGATCGACAGGCCCGGGAAGGACACCGCGGCCTCCACGCCGGGCTGCGCCATGGCGATCTCGCCCATGCGGCGGATGACCGCCTCGGTCCGGTCCAGCGAAGCACCGTTGGGCAACTGCGCGAAGCTGATGAGGTACTGCTTGTCCTGCGCCGGTACGAAGCCGCCGGGCACCAGGTAGTAGATACCGGCAGTCAGCGCGAGCAGCACCGCATACACGCCCATCGACGCCGCCTTGCGCTGGATGGCACCGCTGACGCCGCGACCATAGCTGTCGGAGGCGCGGTTGAAGAAGCGGTTGAAGGCGGCGAAGAAGCGGCCGAACACAGTGTTCATCACGCGTGTCAGCGCATCCGGTTTCTCGTCATGGCCCTTCAGCAGCAGCGCGGACAAGGCCGGCGACAGCGTCAGCGAGTTGAAGGCGGAGATCACCGTGGAAATCGCGATGGTGACCGCGAACTGCTTGTAGAACTGGCCGGTCAGGCCGGTCATGAAGGCCAGCGGTACGAACACCGCGACGAGGGTCAGCGCGATGGCGATGATCGGCCCGCTGACCTCCTGCATCGCCCGGTAGGTCGCCTCGCGCGGCGACAGACCAGCGGCGATGTTGCGCTCCACGTTCTCCACCACGACGATGGCGTCATCCACCACGATGCCGATGGCCAGCACCATGCCGAACAGCGAGAGCGCGTTGATGGAATAGCCGAAGGCCAGCAGCAGCGAGAAGGTGCCGATGATGGACACCGGCACCGCCAGCAGCGGGATGATGGACGCGCGCCAGGTCTGCAGGAACACGATGACCACGATGACCACCAGGGCCACCGCCTCCAGCAGCGTCGTCACCACGGCCTTGATGCTGGCGCGCACGAACTGCGTGGGGTCGTAGACGATGCGCTGCTCCACCGAGGGCGGGAAATCCTTCTCCAGCTCGGCCATCACCGCGCGCACGTCGTCGGAGATCTGCAGCGCGTTGGCACCCGGCGACTGCATGATGCCGATGCCGATGGCCGGCTTGTTGTCGAGCAGCGAGCGCAGGCCGTACTCGGAAGCGTCCAGCTCCACGCGCGCCACGTCGGACAGGCGCGTCACGCCACCGTCGGCGGAGGTCTTCAGGATGATGTCGCCGAACTCTTCCTCGGTCTGCAGGCGGCCCTGCGCGTTGACGGAGAGCTGCAGCGGCACGTCGGACAGCGTCGGCGACGCGCCGATGACGCCGGCCGCAACCTGCACGTTCTGCTCGCGGATGGCCGCCACCACGTCGCTGGCGGTGAGGCCGCGTTGCGCCACCTTCTGCGGGTCCAGCCACACGCGCATGGCATAGTTTCCGCCGCCCCACATCACCACCTCGCCCACGCCGGGAATGCGCGCGAGGCGATCCTTCACGTTGATGAGCGAGTAGTTGCGCAGGTAGGTCAGGTCGTAGCGGTCGTCCGGCGACAGCAGGTGCACCACCATGGTCAGCGTCGGCGAGCTCTTGGTCGTCGTCACGCCCAGGCGCTGCACGTCTTCCGGCAAACGCGGCATGGCCTGCGCCACGCGGTTCTGCACCAGTTGCTGCGCCTTGTCCGGGTCCATGCCCAGGTTGAAGTGCACCGTCACCGCGAGGTTGCCGTCGCTGTTGGCCTGCGACTGCATGTACAGCATGTTCTCCACGCCGTTGATGGATTCCTCCAGCGGCGAGGCTACCGTCTCGGCGATGACCTTGGGGTTGGCGCCCGGGTACTGCGCGCGCACCACCACGGAGGGCGGCACCACTTCCGGGTACTCGGACACCGGCAGGTTGAACATGGCCAGCAAGCCGGCCAGCAGGATGATCACCGACAACACACCCGCGAAGATCGGGCGGTCGATGAAGAATTTCGAGATGTTCATGGGAGGCCCCTTGTTGTTCTGGCGGGCGGCCGGTGAATGCCTATGGCATTCCAGGCGGACACACCCTCGCCGTCATTCCCGCGAAAGCGGGAATCCAGCGTCGTGCTTTTTGATTTCAGTACGTGCCCGCGCCCTGCCCCGCCAGTGCCGTCCTGCTCAGGAAGAGCGCGTGGCGCGGCTTCGCCGTGACGGGAATCCAGTGTCGTTACGCTTCCAACGTCACTGGATTCCCGCTTTCGCGGGAATGACGGTGCGAGAGAGGTTCAGGTCTTGGTGGTGTCGCGCTTTACCGCGCCGGACTTGGTCGCCGGCGGCGGCGCGGCGTTGCCCGCCATCGGCACCACCTGCGGCGCGACCACGTCACCCGGCCGCGTGCGCTGCAGACCGTTCACCACGATGCGCTCGCCCGGCTTCAGGCCGCTGTCGACGATGCGCAGGCCGTCCTGCGCGGCGCCCAGCTTCACTTCGCGGTAGGCGGTGCGGTTGTCCTGCGCCACCACCAGCACGAAGCGCTTGTCCTGGTCGGTGCCGACGGCCTTCTCGTCGATCAGGACCGCGTCACGCTGGCTGCTGCCACCGAGCCGCACCCGTGCATACAGGCCGGGCAGCAGCAGGCCGTCCGGGTTGGCGAACTCGGCACGCACGCGGATGGTGCCGGACGAGGTGTCGAGGCGGTTGTCCACCGAACTGACGCGGCCCTCGCGCGGAAAGCCGTCCTCGTTGGCCAGCCCCATGAACACCGGCACCGGCGCAGCCTTGCCGGCGCGTGCGGCGTTGATGTGCTTCAGGAAGCTCTGCTCATCCACGTCGAAGGACGCGTACATCTTCGACACCGACACCAGCGTGGTGAGCGGCTGCGACTGCGCGCCCGCGGCCACCACGTTGCCCACCGTCACCTCGGCGCGCGACACCTGGCCGGCGACCGGCGCGGTGATGCGGGTGTAGGCGAGGTTCAGGCGCGCCGTTTCCACCGCGGCGCGGGCGGCCTGCAGGTTGGCCTGGGCTTCGCGCGCGGCGTTGTCCTTGCTGTCATGGTCGCGTCGCGCAATCGCGTTGTCGGCCAGCAGGCGCTGGCTGCGCGCGAGGTCGGACGCGGTGTAGGCGACGCGCGCCTCGGCCGCTGCGACGTTGGCCTGGGCGCGGTCCAGCTCGGCCTCGAAGGGGCGCGGGTCGATGGTGAACAGCACATCACCCTTGCGCACCAGGCTGCCGTCGCGGAAGTGCACCGCGGTCAACGTGCCGGATACCAGCGGGCGGATCTCCACGCGATCCACCGCCTCGATGCGGCCGGAGTAGCTCTGCCAGTCGGTGATCTGCCGGTTGAGCACGGCGGCGACTTCCACCGGCGTGGCCTGCGGCGTGGCGGGCGTCTGCGCCTCGGCTTCATGCACCTGGAACAGACCACCGGCCGCCGCCAAGGCGATGACGCCGGCGATGGTGGCGGCCAGTCCGAGGCGGGTCTTCAGCAGGGGACGGCGGGCAAGGCCGGGATCGGCCGGGCGACCGATGGGGTCGGGAGTAGGCAACTGGGGAGTGGGCGACGGCATGTTCGGCTCCGGGGGGTTCGTTCTGTGGGGCTCCCAGCGGCACCTTCCGTGGGAGCGATTCTTCTGGCGGCGGATTTGTGCACTGCGATCCGCGACGGATTGAATCTTGGTTGAACGGCCACGCGGAATAAACATCGTAAATTGAACAACACTATTCGCCCCTGTCGAACAATCGGCGTATAGTCGGCCGCACACGCCGTTCCGGCCTCTGTCCGTGGGGACGACGGATTCCGCGTGTACACGGCGCGCCCCGGCTGGGCGGGCACGCCGCAGACCGCCGCCCCGTCAGGCAGGCACGAGGAGTTCGCAGATGGATCGCTTCCAGGCCATGCAGGTGTTCACCCGGGTGGTGGACGCCAACAGCTTCACCGCCGCCGCCGACAGCCTCGGCCTGCCGCGCACCACGGTGACCACCACCATCCAGGGGCTGGAAAAGCGCCTCAACGTGCGCCTGCTCAACCGCACCACGCGACGCCTCAGCCTCACGCCGGACGGCGCCGCCTACTACGACCGCTGCGTGCGCATCCTGGCCGACCTGGAAGACACGGAATCCAGCTTCCTCGACGTGACACGCGGCCCGCGCGGCCGCCTGCGCGTGGACGTGCCGCCCACCATCGGCCGGCAGATCCTGATTCCCTACCTGTGCGAGTTCCACACCAGATACCCGGACCTGGAACTCGTCATCGGCATGAGCGACCGCCCGGTGGACATGGTGCGCGAGGCCGTGGACTGCGTGATCCGCGTCGGCGAGCTGCAGGACTCGTCGATGGTCGCGCGCCGCATCGGCACCTTCCAGGGCGTCACCTGCGCCTCCCCCAGCTACATCGCCCGCCACGGCGCACCGAAGACCATAGAAGACCTGCAGCAGCACAAGGCGGTGCACTACTTCTCCAGCCGCACCGGCCGCAACATCGACTGGGATTTCGTCATCGACGGCGAGATCGTCGAGGTGAAGATGCAGGGCGTGGTGTCGGTGAACGACGGCGACGCCTACATCACCTGCGGCGTCAAAGGCTTCGGCCTCATCCAGCCGCCGCGCTACATGGTCGCCGACCAACTCGCGTCCGGCGAACTGGTGGAAGTGCTGCCGCAATGGAGCCCCTCGCCCATGCCCATCTCCGCCGTGTACCTGCACAACCGGCACCTGTCGCCGAAGGTGCGCGTGTTCGTGGACTGGGTGGCCGAACTCTTCCAGCAATGCCCGCTGCTCAGCGGCTGCACGATGGACGCCAACGCCGTCTGCGAGTTCGCGGGGAAACCCAGCGGGCATACGCTGCGCTCGCTGATCGAACAGCACAACATCGCCGAGAGCGTGTTCTGACACGCCTCACGCACAGGGCCCTGGCATGACCGCAGACACGCAGGACGCCGACCGCAGCTTCACGCATACCCGCGTCATCGACGCACCACGCGAGCAGGTGCTCGCCGCCTTTACCGACGCTGCGCGCCTCGAACGATGGTGGGGGCCGGCGGGTTTCCGCAGCAGCACCCAACACTTCGATGCGCGTCCGGGTGGTCGCTGGCAGGTCACCTTGCACGGGCCGGATGGCAGTGACTATCCGAATGAGTATGTGTTCCTCGAACTGGGTGTTGAGCGTGTGGTGATCGACCACCCTTCAGCTACGCATCACTTCGTGCTGACGGTGGGGCTGCATGACGACGATGGCCGCACGCGTGTGGTGTGGCATCAGTGCTTCGACACGGCGGAAGAGAAGGCACGGGTTGCGCACTTCGTGGAATCCGCCAATGAGCAGAATCTGGATCGGCTGACGGACGAGGTGATCGGCGCTCGCTGAGGCCCGCAGCCCGCCGCACTGTCGCAGCCCCGGAACCTCGTCCTCCCGCGCAGGCTGAAGCACCTCCATCCCGGCTCAGCCTCACGCACCCGTCATTCCCGCGCAGGCGGGAATCCAGCGACGTTGTCTTTGACTTGTTTTTCTACCGGCTCACGCCGTGGGACGGTGGTTCATCGCGAAGCCGAGCCGGGAGTTCGCCCCGGCGGGCGAGGTACTTTCTTTGTGCGGACAAAGAAAGTACCCAAAGAAAGCCGCCCCGCTTCCGCCGCCACGCTTCGCGTGGTCCCCTGCGCTGCGCGCCATGACGAGCGGCTGCGGAACTCGCGCTGCGCGCTCAAACATCCTCGCCGTCGCGCTACGCGCGATCCCTCGTCACGGCTGTATTGCTCGGCGGCTACAGAGGGGAGATGGGGCCGTGCCAAGTTTACCGGCCGTACCCAATAGCATCCGGCGCAATGCCCTTCGGTTATTGCGCCCAACGCGTGCTGGTCAGGGAAGCGCTGCGACAAGGAAGGCTGGTCGAGGTACTTCCTACCTACGTTCCACACGGCCCGCCTCTGAGCCTTCTCTAAGCTAAAGACAGGCGCATGACCGCGAAGCTAAAGACCTTCCTGGATTTCTGCACTGAACAGTTTCACGAGGTGAGCCTGTGCAGGCGATGAATTTGTCCAAGGGGCCATCCGTGCGTATCGGTCACGCTTGGCTGTCAAAGGCCAGCTCAACGTCCTTGATGTTCGCAATCGGTCCCAGGACCGAGCTATCGAAAGCTCGTGGCTCACGTTGAGCCTCAAGAAGCCCAGGGAAGTCGGGGTTCGCCAGGGCACCACGGCCCAACGCGATCACGTTGGCGCCGGCGGCCAGCGCTTCTTCCGGACGACCCGCACCATGCAAGCCGCCGTTGGCGATGATGGTTACTCCTGGCGCGAAGCAACGTGCCAGGACAAGCAGGCTGTCCTGGCCGCCCTCGAAGGCTGGCTTCCACGCTTCGAACTCGGTGACGTGGATGAAGTCCACGCCGGCCGCTGCGACCTCGCCGAAGATGATCTTGGCGTCCTCATCCCTGCCGCCCCACTTGCTGGTGAAGTCGTTGACCTTGCCTTGCGAGAGGCGGATGCCCACGGGGACAGCGTCACCCACCGCCGCCTTCACGGCCTTGACGACCTCGACCAGCAGGGCTACGCGGTTCTTCGCGTCGCCGCCCCAGCGGTCGGTACGCTGATTCGTCTCGGCTGTCAGGAACTGGTCCAGCAGGTAGCCGTTGGCTCCGTGAACCTCGATGCCGTCAAAGCCGGCCGTGACGGCGCGAACGGCGGTATCCACAAAGCCCTGAACGGCCTCGTCGATCTGCTCCTGGCTGATTTCCACGGGCACGGGGTACTCGCCCTGACCGTAGTAGAAGGTCATCTGCTTGCCCTTGGGGCGGATCGCCGAGGGGGCCACGTTGTGCGTGCGGAAGCGGTTGCCTTGGCTGAGGGCGCCCGCGTGCATGATCTGCGCGAACATCTTGGCGCCGTGCTGATGGATGGCTTTGGTGATGCCGGCCCAGGCTTGGGTCTGTTCATCGTCCGCCAGACCGGGCTGGAAGAGATAGCCCTGCGAGAACGCCTTGTCGGTGTAGAGGCCCTCGGTCACGATCAAACCGAAGCCGCCTTTGGCGAAGCGCAGGTAGTAGTCGTGCATGGCCTGGGTCGCCACACCTTGCTCTGTGGCGGTCACGCGGGTCATCGGGGCCACAGCAAGCCGATTGCGAAGCCTGGCCCCCTTAATATCCTGGGTTGATAAAATTGCAGCCGATCGGCTGGTCGCTTGGTTTTCCATGATGCTCTTTCTTTTCCTGTTTTTGATCGTTGCCAATAGCACGCTCATGAGTGAGTATTAGGGATCAAGCAGGCTCAAACCAAGACGTCACCCCGTGAAGCCGGCTTAACGGAAATCGTTATAAAAAAGTGCTGACTTCCGATCTGCGAATGTTCTTGGCCGTGGTCACGGCGGGCAGCTTGTCGGCCGCTGGCCGGCTTCTGGATCTTCCGCCCATGCAGGTGTCCCGCCGCCTCGCTGCGCTTGAAGATGAACTGGGAGTTCGGCTGTTCCACAGGACCACCCGGTCGGTCTCATTGACTGCCGAGGGCGAGACGCTGGTGCCCTATGCCACCACCATGACCGAGGCGGAGGAAAGCGCCAGGGGCGCGCTGAGTTCGTCTGGGGCTGCGGCGTCTGGCGTGCTGCGCATGACAGCTCCAAGCGTGTTCGGACAGTTCGTAGTAGTGCCGCTGTTGGCCGACCTTCTACAAAGCCACCCGGACCTTCGTGTGGACCTGGACCTGTCGGACCGCGTGGTCGACATCGTGGGTCAGGGGCTGGACCTTGCGCTGCGCGTGGCGCCGCTGGCCGACTCCGAACTGGTGGCCCGCAGGATGGCGGCGAATCCCCGGGTGATCTTTGCCGCGCCGAGCTACCTGCGCCGTCATGGCCGACCAAGCACGCTGGCCGATCTGCAGGCGCATGACTGCATCGTTCTCCAGGCGGTTCCCAGGTGGCCCGTGGTGGTCCAGGGGGAACTGAAGCGGCAGCGGGTTGCTGCTCGCGTCAGCACCACCAGCGTCGATGCAGTGCGTGCTGCGGCTGTCCAGGGCCTCGGGATTGCGATGCTGACTTACTGGGACGTGTTGCCTCAGTTCGCAACCGGATCGCTGGAACCTATCGAGTTGCAGGACGCTGTCATGGAAGACTTGTCGATCTGGGCGATCACACCGACCCGAAGATACACGCCGGCCCGGGTGAAAGTCTTTCTGGATGCGCTGCAGACACGGCTTGATTCGGGCAGGTCGCCGAAAGAGAGACGACCGCTTTAGAAGGGGCGCCACTTCGGCTTTGGCACTTTCCAGCCGTCCGCGAACCGTGCGAAGCGCGACGGCGGAAGCGGGGCGGTTTTCTTTGGGTACTTTCTTTGTCCGCACAAAGAAAGTACCTCGCCCGCCGGGGCGAACTCCCGGCTGGGCGTGACGATGGGCCGCGGTCCTGCGGCGTGAGCCGGTAAGAGACAAAGACGAAAACCAACGACGCTGGATTCCCGCTTTGCGAGCTTTCGGCTTTTGCCGAAATGCCTGCTTACCCCACTTCGCGGGAATGACGAGGGTTGGGGGTGGCGCGGAAGTAATGCGCACTTGCGAACGCCCGCAACAAAGGCTCCCGACCGCACTCCCCCATAAAGCGGATTACCATCCCGCCTCTTCGGTTCACAAACATCAAAGCCTCCATGAAGAAGGCCTCCCTCTCCTATTTCCTCATGCTGCTGGTGACCGGCCTGGTCATCGCGGCGGTGCTGCATTTTGGCGCGACGCTGCCGGCACCGACCGATACCGGCAGTGGCAAGAGCGTGACTGCAGCGGCCGCGCACACGGCGGCGGCACCGGCCGACGACTCAGCCCTGTCGGCGATGACGACGAACCTGCAGGCCAACCTGAATCACCCGCTGAGCCACCTGTTCGTGCAGTTGCTGGTCGTCATCAGCGCGGCACGCCTGATGGGCATGCTGTTCACGCGCCTCGGACAACCCGCGGTCGTCGGCGAGATGGTGGCGGGCATCCTGCTCGGGCCGTCGCTGTTCGGCTGGCTGGCGCCGGAGGCGTTCGGCTTCGTATTCCCCAGGGATTCGCTGGGCACGCTGCGGCTGATGAGCCAGGTGGGCGTGTGCCTGTTCATGTTCGCGGTGGGCATGGACTTCAACGCGTCGCATGTGCGCAACAAGGCGCATTCGGCGGTGGCGGTCAGCCACGCGAGCATCGTGCTGCCCTACATGCTGGGCGTGCTGCTGGCCTACTTCCTGTTCAGCGATCTGGCGGCGACCGGCGCGAGCTTCACGGCCTTCGCACTGTTCATGGGCATCGCGATGAGCATCACGGCCTTTCCGGTGCTGGCCCGCATCCTGCAGGAGCGCGGCATCTCCCGGACCTTCCTGGGCAGCACGGCGATTACCTGCGCGGCGGTGGATGACGTCACGGCGTGGAGCATCCTGGCCTTCGTGGTGGCGATCACGCAGGCGAGCAGCCTGGCCGCGTCGGCGCTCAACCTGGTGCTGGTGCTGGGCTTCGTGGGTGTGATGGTGTTCGGCGTGCGCCGCGCGTTGCCGCGCTGGCTGGGGGTGGACCGGCTGGCGAGCGAGGAGCCGTCCCGGGGCACGCTGGCGACCGTGCTGTGCGTGGTGGTGGCCGCGGCGCTGTGCACGGAAGTGATCGGCATACACGCGTTGTTCGGCGCCTTCCTGGCCGGCGCGATCATGCCGGAGGCCAACAACTTCCGGCAGAAAATCCATGTGCGGGTGGAGCACTTCAGCTCGGTGCTGCTGTTGCCGCTGTTCTTCGCCTTCACCGGCCTGCGCACGCAGATCAACCTGCTGAACGACCTGGATGGCTGGCTGCTGTGCGCGCTGGTCATCGCGGTGGCGACGCTGGGCAAGCTGGGCGGCAGCGCCATCGCCGCGCGCATGACCGGCATGTCCTGGCGCGAGTCGTTGCAGCTCGGCGCGCTGATGAACACGCGTGGCCTCATGGAGCTGATCGCGCTGAACATCGGCTACGACCTGGGCATCCTGTCGCCGCGCATCTTCACCATGCTGGTCATCATGGCGCTGGTGACCACCGCCATGACCGGGCCGCTGCTCACGCTGTTCGGCAACAAGCCGCAGCCTGCGGACGCGAGATGAAACACCGCGCGGCTACGCGGGCGCGCGCCACCCTCATGGCGGCGTGAGCACGGCCCCCGGCTGCAGCACGCCTCCGTCCAGCACCTCCAGATAGATGCCCATGTCGGCGTGGCCGAACTCGCGCTTCAGCGCCTTGGGCAGTTCCATGTCGCGCTCGGCGGTGGCGGGGTTCACGTTGACCGCCAGGCAGCGCACGGTGCGCAGCACGCCCTTCACGCGCACGTCGCCGATGCTGAACTCGCGGTCGATCCAGTCGAACTCGGCCCAGGCCGCCGGCCCGTCGATGTAGAGGTTGGCGCGGAAGCGCAGCGGGTCGACCTCCGCGCCCAGCCGCTCGCCCAGGGCGCGCACCGAGGCGAGGTTCACCAGCGACACTGCGCGCATCATCTGCGGCGACACCACGCTGACGTCGGTGAAGTGATGGCCGGGTGAAGCGACCAGCTGCGGCGGGCCGTCGATGAGGCTGCCCATGTAGTCGGCGAAGAAGTGTTCCACCTGCTGCCGGCCCGCCTCGCCGGTGAGGTCGGCGACGATCTGCGTGCCGTCCGGCGCATCGATACGCAGCGCCTGCGTCGCGTCGTCGAACTGCGTACGCAGCTTCGCCAGCTTCTCGTACTTCATCAGCATGAGGAACTGCGTCTTGGGCTGCGGCTGCGGGTCGATGGGGTCGAAGCGCCAGTTGCCGTTGGTCAGCGCGTAGATGCGATCGCCCGGCACGGCTTCGCCAGGCGTGAGCGTGAGGGCGGGCAAGGGCTCGGGCGACAGGCCCTTCACCGGGTAGCGGTAGAGCTGTTGCAGGGCGTACATGGGCGTACTCTCATGGCGGACACCGGGCCCACAGCATGGCGCGGCAAGCGGGCGGCGCCCATACGTCAAACGCCGGATCGCGCCGCCGGGGCCTGCCCGTGATGAACGATGGATGGGCGCCCCGGTCACAGCTGCATACCTCCTCGTCATGGAAAGGAGACCGCACATGAAACCATTGACTGCCCTGCTGCTCCCGGCCCTGCTGCTCGCCACCACCGCCGGCGCCCAGCCGGCCGGCACCGCCAACGGCACGACCACCGACCCGCTGCCCTCGCCGCCCTGTTCCGAGGCCTGGAACCGCAGCGTCGACCGGCTGCTGGTCACCAGCGACGGCAAGGGCCACGGGCCCGACATCGGTTCGGATGAATGGCGTGCGGCGCTGGAATCGAAACTGGGAATCCGCGGCACCGCCACGGTGACGCCTCGCGGCAGCGACACCTGGTGCCGCCGCGTCGACCAGCTGGTGCGCGCCCGCGTCGCCACGCCACCGGTGGCGCCGGTCGCCGGCAGCGGGCCGTCCTTCTCGTGCACGCGCGTGGCGCCCGACAGCATCGAAGCGCTGGTCTGCAGTGACGCCGAGCTGTCCGCGCTGGACCGCAGGCTGGCCGATGCCTATGCGGGCGCGACGAAGAAGGCCGTCAACGAGCAGCCGCCACGCCTGCGTGCCGAACAGAGCGGCTGGGTGAAGGGCCGCAACGACTGCTGGAAGCAGGGCGACAGGCGCGCCTGCGTGCGCGACGCCTACCAGCAACGCATCGTCGAACTGCAGGCCGGCTACTGGCTGGTGCCGTCCACCGGCCCGGTGCGCTTCACCTGCGATGGCGGCGGGAACAACGAACTGTGGGCCACCTACTTCCAGACCGACCCGCCCGCGCTGCTCGCCGAGCGCGGTACCAGTTCCTCGCTGATGGTGCTGAAGCGCGATGCCAACGGCACGCTCTACCAGGGCCGCAACGAGAGCATGCGCGGCGACGATGGGGTGCTGAGCGTGGTGTGGGGCTACGGCAAGCCGGCGATGCGCTGCAGGAAGGCGCCGTAGCGCGTTGCTGATGTCGCCGGCGTGCAAGGCGCTGGTGGCACACCATTCCGTGATCGATGCGCGTCGATTGCGGTGGCCCTTCACGTGGCGTCTCACGTCACGTCATGTCACGTCACATCGCGCCACACTCCGCCCCCTTCTTCTGCCCGAACAGCCAGCCAGTCCGCCCATGCACGCGTGCTAGCGTGCCGCCGCTGCGTGGGGCGCAGCGATTTCCTATCGGACAAAACAAGAGACAAGAAAATGAAGAAGATCCTGCTGCTGCTCGTGATTGCCGTCGTCGCCAAGTTCGGCTGGGAGGGCTACAGGAAGAAGGAGAATCCCGTCGTCATCGAGAATCCGGTCTACGGCGAAACGCGCGTGAAGCTGGGTATCGGTGGCCGGGAGTTCGAAGGGGTGATGTTCGTCAGGAACGTCAGTGAGGCCGAATGCCGGAGCAACAATGGAAAGTTCACCGGCATCATCGACAAGTCGAGCTGCGAGAAGGTGAACTGCAAGATCGTGTCATCCGAATGCAAACCGGAACTGACGGCCCGCAACGCACGGCTGTTCGACAACGAGCCGACGCATGTGAGCTACGTGAGCCTCGCCCGCACGCAGCCGGAACTGCGCGAGATGCGCTTCATCGTATGGGGCGTGAGCGTCGCGGAGAGCGACGACCTGTGCAAACGCATCATCAGCGGTAGTGCGCTGCAGATCGCCAAGCCCACCTGCATCCACGCTGCGCGCTGAACGTACCGCCAGATGGAGTATCGCGACTACGCCGATGTGCCGACGCACCGGCGGCAGTGGTTCTTCTGGCTGAGCTTCCTGCTGCTGACGCCGTTCGCGGTCTGCCTCGTCATCTTCGGCGACATCTATTACCGCTACCGGGGCGGGGTGAAGTCCTTCGGCATCTTCAATCGCGTGCTGGCGGCGGTGATCGGCGCCGTGTGGGGCGGCCTCTGGTACTGAGCCGTCCCGTTTTCACTGGCTGCCGGCCAGCGGCGACGCTGCCGCGCGCCGCGTGCGCGGCACAAGCTTCACCACGGACGGATCATGGCGGGCACGCAACTGCCCGCAGCCGCCTTCCACGTCCTGCCCGGCGGAGTTGCGCAGCTTGGTGAGCACGCCGCGGCGGTGCAGGCTGCGGGCGATTTCCGCCGCGCGCTCCGCGTCCGGGCGCTTGAAGTCGAGGCCTTCGTTCGTGTTGTACGGAATCATGTTCATGATGGCGTACTTGCCGGCCAGCAGCCGAACGATGCCGTCGATTTCCGCCTCGCTGTCGTTGATGCCTTCCAGCAGCGTCCACTGGTACTGGATGGGATAGCCGGTGTCGCGCGCGTAGCGCTCGCCGAGTTCGACCAGTTCGTCGGGGGTGATGCGCGGTGCGCGCGGCAGCAGCTTCTCGCGCAGCGCAGCGTCCGTGGTGTGCAGCGACAGGGCCAGCGCCGGCTTCACCGGGCCGCGCGGGAGGCGCTCGAACACGCGCGGGTCGCCCACCGTCGAGAACACCAGGTTCTTGTGGCCGATGTTGCCGTAGAGGCCCAGCAGCTCGATGGCTTCCATCACGTTGTCGAGGTTGTGGGCGGGTTCGCCCATGCCCATGAACACCACCTTCTTCACCGGTCGGCGTCGACGCGCCAGCACCACCTGCGCGATGATCTCCGCACTGCCGACCTGGCGCAGCAGGCCGTCACGGCCGGTCATGCAGAACACGCAGCCGACCGCGCAGCCGACCTGCGAAGACACGCACAGGCCATCGCGCAGCAACTGCACGCTCTCCACCGTCTGGCCGTCGCCCAGTTCCACCAGCAGGCGGGCGGAGCCGTCCTCGCCGGGGTGCTCGGAGCGCAGGCGCACCAGGCCGTCCAGCTCCGCGCTCAAGGCCGGCAGGGCGTTGCGCAGGGCCAGTGGCAGGGAGTGTTCCGCCGCGCGCGGTCCGTGGTCCAGGGCGTGGCCCTGCACCCAGGCGCGCAGCACGCGCTGCTCATGGGCCGGCTTGGCCCCGAGTGCGCGCAGGCGCTGGCGGAGGTATTCGATGCGGGTGAGCGACATGAGGGGGGCGATGCTAGCACCGCAGGACAGGGCCGGCGCGCCCCGGGTCCGCCCCGGTGCGGCACAGGCTCACACCGGCATCTTGCCCAGCTCTTCGTAGGCGTGGGCCAGCCATACCTTGAGGCGCTGCCGTTCGAGCAGGCCCAGGCCGCCGGGGTCCGCAGCCTTGTGGCGGGCCGCCCAGAAGCTGTGACTGTTGCGGTCGATCTTGGTCATGATCGGCGGGTGCAGGCGCTTGAGCGTGAAGCTGCGTGCGCTGACGGCCTCGGCACGGGCCTTGGCGCCGGACTCCTCGAGGATGGAGAAGTCGTCGTCGCGCAGCTGGTTCTGCACGATGACGTAGTGGATGCGCGTGCCGAACTGGTCCAGCAGGCGGTTCAGCAGGTCGACGGAGTCCTTGCCGGAGTCCATCACGTTCCAGTAGATGACGGGGATGCCGAGTTCCGCCGCCAGCTCCAGCACGCCGGATTCTTCCATCCATTTCGCCAGCGGGTGGTGCGTCTGCGCCGCCAGGTCCACCAGGATGCGATGCTCGGGATGCTCGGTGGCGGCCTCGATGATGGTGTCCAGGCTCTCGTAGCTGTCGATCACCGTGGGCGACGCGTAGTCGCTGTAGTAGCGCAGCAGCGAGCCGTGCGAACGGTCGGTGTCGAAGCCGATGAACGGGATCTCGTGGTCGATCATGTACTGCGCCAGCAGGCGCGCCACGACCGATTTGCCGACCCCACCCTTTTCACCACCCACCAGATGAATGACTGCCATGTAGCCCCCGGAACGAATATGACGAACGATCAACCGCGTGGCGGACGTCGTTGTCCCAGGCCCCGATGTTGGCTTGCTAAGTTGGCTTACTAAGGTTTCACAAAAACCTGCGGCCAACCTTATCACGTTGGCCGGGCACGCTGGCTGCTGGCGGCGCCGACGCGGTCAGCGCAGGTTGAGTTGCCAGGACACGCCGAACCTGTCCTGCACCCAGGCGAAACGGCGGGCGAAGGGGTATTCCTGCAGCGGCATCTTGATCTGGCCGCCTTCGGCCAGCGCGGCGAACAGGCGGTCGACCTCGCCTTCGTCGTCGCAGGACACGAACAGCGAGATGGCCGGCGTGAAGGTGAAGGGCTGGGCGACCGGGCTGTCGATGCACATCAGCGGCTCGCCGTTCAGCTCGAAGATGGCGACCTGCACGCTGCCTTCCTTGCCGGCCTCGCCGGGGCCGTAACGACGGATGGAGGCGATGCGCGAGCGCTCGAACAGCGACAGGTAGAACACCATGGCGGCTTCCGCCTGCCCCTGGAACATCAGGAACGTGGTGATCTTCATGGCGCGGACCTCCTGGGTTGGCGGGGCGGGCCTCAGGCCGGATGCCGGAAGCGCCTCAGCATGAGCATGACACCGGCGGCGATCGCCAGCAGCAGCACGCCGGCGGCGATGAGCAGGCTGCCCGTGTCCAGCAGGGGCGGCTGTTGCCGGTGCGCCATCACGATAAGCCCATGCACGAAGCACAGGAAGAGCAGCAGCGTCGCGGCGAAGTAGCGGCACAGGCCGGCCAGGAAGCCGATGGACGCTTCGCGGCGCTCCGGGTGCAGCCAGTGTTGCCGGTGCGGCAGGTTGATCAGCGCGTCGGGCAGGCGGCCGAGCAGGCCCGCCAGCACGGCCAGCAGGGCCGGCAACAGCGCCACCAGCAGCAGGGCGCCGATGGCGTAGGCGCGCCGCGACAGGTAGCCGTCGGGCGTGCCGTCCATGCGGAAGTGGGTGGCCACGGTTGCGGGCAGGTCCGGCGTCGTGAGGGCGACGAAGCCGGCCGCTGCGATGCAGGCCAGCGCGAAGCGGCGGCCCTGCCCGTCGAAACGCATGTCAGGAGCACCCCTCGACGTATTCCACCGCCGGACGCACGCCCGCGCGCACGGCGCTGATGCGGCCTTCCTTCTCTTCGAAGACGAACACGCCGTGCTCTTCGGCGAGCACCAGCACATGCGCCTTCTCGTCGTACTTGTGCGGCCAGACCTCGATGCGCGGGTGCTTGGTGATCACGTCGGCCTGCAGCATGCCGTGGTCCACGGCAGCGCTGTTCTTCACGCCGGCATCGGCGTCGGCGCGGGTGATGCGGCCCTTCTCCACCATGAACAGCAGGCCGGGGTAGGCCTTGAAGCGGACCTGCGTGCAGGCGGCCGTCGCCGCGTTTGCCGGCAGCGCCTCGCCCAGTGCGGCGGCCACCTCGGTGGCGCTGGCACCGAAACGGGCTTTCTCGAAGCCCTCGGCCGTCAGCGTGGGGGCGCTGGGTGCGGGCCTGTCGCAGGCCGCCAGCACGGCGATGGCGGCGACCAGCAGCGCACTGCGCCAGGGTCGGGCGCAGCGGGTGGAGTCATGCGTGGAATCGGGCGTGATACGGGGGAAGCGGGCGTCGGTGTCTGCCCCGGTGAAGGTTCTGTGCATCGTGGGTTGCCTGTTCTGCGATGTGGTAGAGGAAGTTGTAGTTGTCTCTGTCGCATCATTTCTTGTGGCGCTGTTCTTGTTGTTCTTGCTTGTGGTTCTTCTTGTGTGCGGCCCCGCCTTCATTGCCGGGGCGGTGGCACGGCGTCACCGCGCGCCCGCTGCCAGATCCACGCCAGCCCGCTACGGATGTCGGGTCGGCGGCTGATCCATTCGGGCGTCACCGGCTGCAGGTTGTCGCCCTGCCGCTGTGCCACCACGAAGTTAAAGCTGTAATGCGGTTCCTGCCCCATCCGCAGGTCGCTCACCAGCACGCGGCCGTCGTCTTCACGCATGGCGTAGAAGCCGTGGCTGAACCACACCACGCGGCGCAGGTAGGGGCTGTCGGCCAGGCTGGCGCGCAGCGCGTCGTGTTGCGGGAAGCTGTCGAAGCGGATGGCCCGCCCGCCGTCGAGCAGGGAATAGAAGCCTTCGCGATAGGTGTCGCCGCCCATGGCCACCACCCGCCACAGCACGGTGTTGAAGGCGGTGGGCGTCACCAGCACATGGCCGGCGTCCAGCCCCTGCGCGCGCAGGGATTCCTCCGCCACGCCGCGCACGTGATGCTGGGCGAGCGCGCTCCACGCGAGGTACAGGGTGCTGAGCGCGAGACCGGCCGCGTTCCAGCGCAGGCCGCGCGCGTCGCGCCAGGACAGCACCGCGACGAGGCCCACCAGCAGCGGCAGCGTGTACAGCGGGTCGATGATGAACATGCTGCCCACCGCGTACGGATGGTCGGTGAACGGCAGGCCGAGCTGGGTGCCGTACACCGTCATCAGGTCCAGCAGCGGATGGGTGATCAGCGCCAGCCACACCGCCAGCCACCAGCGGCGGAACAGGGATTCACCGGCCGGGCCGCGCCACACGCGGTCGGCCAGCCACGCCAGCGCGGGGGCCAGGAGGGTGAGGTAGAACAGCGCGTGGCTCTCGGTCCGGTGCAGCGTCATGTTGCTGACCGGGTCGCCGTGATCGATGAAGGCATCGAGGTCCGGCAGGGTGCCGCACACCGCACCGACGAGCGCGGCCTTCCACGGCGCGGTGCGGCGCCCCATGGTGGCGACGCCGACGGCCGCGCCTAGCGCGAACTGGGAAACGGAATCCATGGAAGCGGGGCGAGTGGATGCGCCCCCGGTGGCTTACGGGTGGTGATTACTGGTGATACGCGAGATCCAGGTCGGCATCCAGGCCGGTCACGCAGTCCAGCACTTCGCCCACCAGGCCCTGGTCGTCGTCGCTCCACTCGGCGTCCGGGTCGTCCTGCGTGGTGGCCAGCGGCGTGATGTCGAAGTCGACGAACTGATCGCCGATCTTCAGCACGGTCATGCCGGAGGCGTGCTCGACCAGCTCCCAGTCATCGGGAATCTGCAGCTCGGCGGTGATGCGGACGGTCAGGGTCTTCATGGACTTCGGTTCTCCGGGCTTGGGGATCGCGGCAGGGGTAGGTGGGGGATGGGGAACGGCGGATGCTCACACCGGCCGTCGTGCTCGCCGCCCTGCCTCGGCGGCACAAGGCGTGAGCTTACTGAAAAACCGCCCCGGCAGGCGTAGGCAGAATCCCACGCCGCTTTCCGCCACCCGGGGCTAGGCGGCGCATCGCCAGCGCCTTAGCGTGAAGCGGGCCATCTCATCCGGGAGACACACCATGAACGAACAGCACAATGCGCGCCTGCGCCAGCAGTACGACCTGTGGAAGATCGCCGTCCAGGCTTACGTCGACGAGATGGACAACGTGATGGCCGGCCAGGCCAGCGGCGGTCGCCTGATCAGCGCGGGGGCGAGCGTTGAGTTCGCCTGGGACATGCTGAAGACCCTGCAGGAAGAAGCCAGCGAGGCTGAACCGGCGGGTGGCAGCACGCCGAATGCCGGCGGCGATACCGACCTGTACACGCCCGGCCCGCACTAGGCACGCCCGACCCGCACCAGGCGGCTCACCGGCGACGGGGCTCAGCCCTCCGGGGTGAGCGTCGCCGCCGGGCCTGCCAGGTCGTCCGCCCGCCGCGGCGCACGGCGCCGCTCCACGAGCAGGTCCCAGGCATCCAGCCCGCCCAGCAGCGGGCGCACCCGCGTGTAGCCCATGCGCTGCAGGCGCAATGCGGCATTCGCGGCGGAGGCCTCGTTGGGGCAGTTGCAGTAGAACACGATGTCGCGATCCGGCGGCACGTGCGCCAGCAGGGTCTGCACCTCGTCCAGCTCGGCCTCCAGCGCGCCGGGAATGCGGCGGGCGTCACCCGCCCGCGTGGCGGCGGAGCGCACGTCGACGATCACCGGCGCATGGCCCTGCTCCACCATGTCATGCAGTTCCTCCACCCCGATGCGGTGCGCGCGCACGAAGCGCAGCAGCCGCTGGCGCTCGATCCAGCGATAGGCGATGTACAGCACGAATACCGCCAGCAGGATGATCAGCGCCCAGCCGCCGATGTCCGACAGCGCGGTGATGACCGCGTCCACCTGCCGGTGCAGCAGCGCGCCGGCGGCAATGGCACTGCCGGCCCACAGCGTGGTGCCCAGGGTGTCGAAGAAGATGAAGCGTCCCGCCTTGAAACCCAGCGCGCCCGCCATCGGCGAGGAGATCGCGGACAGGCCCGGCACGAAGCGGGCGACCAGCAGCGCCATGACGCCCCACCTGGTGAAGGCGTTGGAGGTGCGGCGCACGCAGGCATCCGGCGACAGGCTGATGCGGCACATCACGCCCAGCACGCGGGTGCCGTAACGCTTGCCGGCAAGGTACCAGCCGAAGTTGGCGAGGCTGGAACCCAGCACCGCGAGGATCAGCACCGACTGCCAGGCGACCCGCCCGTCCACCGACAGCGCACCGGCCACCATCAGCGTCGGCACGGCCGGCACCGGCGCGCCCAGCTGCTCGACGAAGACGTTGAGGAAGACGAGCAGCGGGCCGTGCTGGTCGAAGAGGCGGATCAGGGCATCCATGGCAGCGGGGCGTGAGCGGCGGTTGGGCAGGGATCAGGCAGGGATGGCGCGAGCCTACCGCATCCACCGATCGGTTTTGACGATCGCCCCGATCAACCCTCCGACGGCGTCAGGCCACCGTCAGCGTCACCTTGATGTTGCCGCGCGTGGCATCCGAGTACGGGCACACGATGTGCGCCTGCTCCACCAGCTTCTCCACCGTGGCGCGCTCCACGCCCGGCACGGTGATGGTCAGCGCCGCCTCGATGCTGAAGCCGCTGCCGTCGTCGCGCGCGCCGATGCTCACCGCCGCGGCGACGCTGGCCTCCGGCGGCACCGCCACGCCGGCCTTGCCGGCCACGAAGCGCAGGGCACCGAGGAAGCAGGCCGAATAGCCACAGGCGAACAACTGCTCCGGGTTGGTGCCCGGGCCGTCGTCACCGCCCAGCCCCTTCGGCACGGACAGGTTCAGCGACAGCTTGCCGTCATCGGTGGCGGACTTGCCTTCGCGGCCACCGGTCGATTTCGCACGGGCGGTGTAAAGGGTCTTCATGGCTTTCATGGCGTTCTCCCGACTGGAGTGAATCTGGCGGAGGGCCGGGCCGGCAGTGCGGAACATGCCGTCCGGGTACGGCTGACAGGGCAACCGCCGGCGACTATGCGCCGGGATCGCCCCCCTCGTCACCTGCCGGAAGAGTTAGACCACCGGCATTCCTGCAGCGGTCCGCGGCTTGCCCGCTCAGGCGTTGAAGCCGCCATCGACGTCGATCGTCGCGCCGGTGATGAAGGCGGCCTCGTCGCTGGCCAGAAAGGCCACCGCGGCCGCGATCTCTTCCGGCCGGCCGTAGCGGCCCAGCGCGGTGGTGCGCTTCTGCAGCTCGGCGAAGTCGCCACTGTCCGGGTTCATGTCGGTGTCCACCGGGCCGGGCTGGATGGTGTTCACCGTGATGCCGCGCGGCCCCAGGTCGCGCGCCCAGCCCCGGCCGTACGCCGCCACCGCGGCCTTGGTGGCGGAATAGTCGGCGATGCCGGCCCAGGGTGTCGCGCTCGCCAGGCCGGAGCCGATGGTGACGATGCGGCCGCCATCGGCCATCAGCGGCGCAGCAGCGCGCACGGCCGCCGCCA
Organism: Uliginosibacterium sp. H1; assembly: GCF_036017065.1. NCBI lineage: Bacteria > Pseudomonadati > Pseudomonadota > Betaproteobacteria > Rhodocyclales > Zoogloeaceae > Uliginosibacterium > Uliginosibacterium sp. H1. The sequence goes on along the minus strand of NZ_JAYXHR010000002.1, from coordinate 973,599 downwards.
CGCCACCGACATTGACGGCGAACTGGCGCTCCAGCGCAGCCGGGTCGGCCACCGGCTCGCCCACCGGGCCCATCGCGAACACTCCTGCGCTGTTCACCAGGATGTCCAGGCGGCCGAAGCGGCGCTTCACGCCGTCCACCAGTTGCTTCACCTGCGTGGCGTCCGCCTGGTCGGCCTGGTAGGCCGCGGCGCGCACGCCGTGGCGCTCCAGTTCGCTCGCCAGCAGTTGCGCCTTGTCCGCCGAGGCGGCGTAGCTGATCGCCACCTGCGCGCCCTCCTGCGCCAGACGCCGCGCGATGGCCGCGCCGATCCCGCGCGACCCGCCCGTCACCAGTGCCACCTTGCCTGCCAGTCTCTTGCTCATGATCCGCTCCTTGGTCCGTGCATCCGTTCATCCGCCTGCTTGCGGCGTGAGGGCACTGTAGGGAGCGGGCCGCGGGCGATAAATCCGCTGGCGGTGGCTTCATTGTTTCCATACGGGAATAATCGCGACCAGCCGCCCGCGCCAATCACCACGGCGACGACCGAAGGCCGCGACACCGTCACGCCCCCGGAAAGGAAACCGCACATGGACCAACTGCAGGCCATCCGCGTCTTTGCCCGCGTGGTCGAGACGGGCAGCTTCACGCGCGCGGCGGATTCGCTGCAGATGCCCAAGGCCACCGTCACCAAGCTGGTCCAGGGCCTGGAGTCGCACCTGCACGCCCGGCTCCTGCAACGCACGACGCGCCGCGTGACGGTGACGCCGGAAGGCGCCGCCTACTACGAGCACACCGCGCGCCTGCTCGGCGAACTGGACGACATCGACGCCGGCCTGACCCGCGCGCAGACACGGCCACGCGGCAGGCTGCGCGTGGACATCGGCTCCTCGCTGGCCAGCGTGCTGCTGGTTCCGGCACTGCCGGACTTCCATGCCCGCTACCCGGACATCCAGCTCAGCCTGGGCGTCAGTGATCGCCGCGTGGACCTCATCGGCGAGAGCGTGGACTGCGTGATCCGCGGTGGCGCACTGAACGACCAGTCGCTGGTGGCGCGCCGCCTCGCCCGGCTGGCCTGGGTCACCTGCGCGACGCCGGCCTACCTCGAACGCTTCGGCACGCCGGACGATCCGCGCCAGCTGCAGGAGGACCACCGGTTGATCAACTACTTCTCGGCGCGCAGCGGCCGCGTGCTGCCCATGCACTTCAGCCGCGGCGACGATCACTTCGAGCTGGACGGCCCGGCCGTGCTGAGCGTGAACGAAAGCAACGCGCACCTCGCGGCCATCCTCGCCGGACTGGGCGTCGGGCAGACCTTCCGTTTCCTCGCCGCGCCGCACATCGCCAGCGGCGCGCTGGTGCCCATCCTGCAGGACTGGCAGCACGCGCCCCACGAGGTGCACCTGCTGTACCCGCCCAACCGCCACCTGAGCGCGAGGCTGCGCGCATTCATCGACTGGGCGGTGGCGCTGTTCGGGCGCCTGGACTGATCCTCGCGGCAGACGCGAACGGCTCCCGCGACGGCGTGGCGGAACGCTCTGCTACCATGCGCGGCCCCGACACGATCAGACGGTCAGCGTCCTTCGCCACAAGCGGAAAAAACGCCAGACCTGCACCACACCTGCACCACCCATGTCTCCGAGCAGCTCCCCCGCAGGCTTCGCCTCGCGCCGTAATACCCTCGCCTTCCTGCTGATCGTCAGCGCCACCATGCTGGGCATTGCCGGCATCGACCTGGTGCTGCCGGCCGTGCCCAGTCTGCCGCGTGTGCTGGGCGGCACGCCCGCGCTGGCGCAGCTCGTCATCGCGGCCTACGTGGCCGGCACGGCCTGCGGCCTGCTGCTGCTCGGCGAACTGGGGGCGCGCTTCGATCCACGCCGGCTGCTGGTCGCATCGCTGCTGGTCTACGCGCTGTGCTCGGAACTCGCCGCGCGGGCGTCGACGATGGAAGTCCTGATCGGCCTGCGCTTCGTGCAGGGCCTGGGCTGCGCCGCCGGCGCGGTGTTCGCGCCGGGCTTCATCAACCGGCTGTTCACGCATGACAAGGCGGTCAGCGCACTGGGGCTGCTCGGCAGCATCGAGGCACTGGCCCCGGCGCTCGCGCCCATCTTCGGCGCATGGTTGTTGCTGCACTTCGGCTGGCAGGCTTCCTTCCACCTGGTGACCGTGCTGGCCGTACTGCTGGCGCTGGCCATCGCGGTCTGCCACCCGCTGTTGCCGGCCGGCAGCGCAGCCCGTCGCGCCGGTGGCTATGCGGTGCTGCTGCGCGACCCGGTGTTCCTGCGCTACGCGCTGAGCCAGGCTTTCGTGCTCGGCGGCCTGCTGGTCTTCGTGTTCGGCGCGCCGGCGGTCATCGTGGTGGCGCTGGGCGGCGGACTGGGTGATTTCATCGTGCTGCAGATCTGCGGCATCAGCTTCTTCATCCTCGCCGCCAACCTGTCCGGCCGCCTGTTGCCGCGTCTCGGCGCGGAGCGGCTGATCTGGACGGGCACCCTGCTGGCGGCCTGCGGCGCGGCGCTGATCCTGCTGTACGCGCTGCTCGGCGGGCGCAATCCGCTTGTCATCATCGCGCCCTCGGCGGTGCTCAACATCGGGCTGGGCCTGCGTGGCCCCACCGGCTTCCACCGTGCCGTGGTGGCCGCGCATGGCGACGATTCGCGCGGCTCCGCGCTGGTGGTGCTCGCGGTGCTGTTCACCGCCTCGACAGGCACCGCGCTGGTGGCACCCTTCATCACCGCGGGCCTGGTACCCCTCGCGGCCATGACGGCGTCGATCATCTTCCTGGCGGTGCTGGTGCTTCGATGGCTGCCTGCGCTGCCGGACGACACGCGTCACGGGTCCGGCCAGGCGTGAGTCGGCGACGGACGAGTCGCCAGCCAGCCGATTAAGCGCTTGCCCCGGCACGCGTCCGGGAGGGTGGTCATACACGCCAGCCGGTCGTACGACCACCCCGCCGGATTGTTACAGGACGGCACCCGGACGGGACCCGCCATCGGCCACGGCCGCCCCGCCATTTCACCATGTCGAACAAATGCTTGCGCGGATTCCTGCATCGGAATCGACGCTGGTCCGACGGCTGCGATTTGTAGGTTGTGTCTTACAAGACACTTACAGACGGCCTTTCCGCACACCCGAGGCTTAGCATCGATTAACTGGCGGGTAATCGTTCTGTTCCCGAAAATATATTCATCGCCGCCGTAGCGATCCGCCCAGCAACCGAAGCGCTCTACCCCACACAGAACAAGGAGTTGCCATGCCGTCCTCTGCCAAGACAACGGCGCTGGTTTCCCATCGCGATCCGGTCATGAATGCAGGTCTCGCCTACCTGCTGACGGATCAGACGGGGATCGACCTTCACGTCGCCACCACGCCGGGGTCGATGGCCGAGGCCACCGCCCGGCCGCACGCGGACCTGCTGCTCACCGACTACAGCTCCGCCTTGGAATACCTGGCGCGGCCCCGCGAAGGCCGACGCCAGGATCAGGCAGGCATGCGCGTGGTCATCATCAGCAGCCGCCAGACCGAGTACGAGATCCGCCTCGCCGTCGAACGCGGCGTGCACGGCTACCTGCTGCAGGACTGCCGGCCCGCGGAGCTGACCGACGCGGTCCGCACGGTCAGCCGCGGTGCCCGCTACATCAGCCCGGCCATCGCGCAACGACTGGCCGACAGCCTGATCTATGGGGCGCTCACCTCGCGCGAGGCGGACGTGCTGCGCCTCATCACGCAGGGCCTGTGCAACAAGTCGATCGCCAAGGAGTTCGGCATCGCCGTCGGCACGGTGAAGTCGCATGTGCGGGCGATCCTGGAAAAGCTGCAGGCCAGCTCGCGCACGGAAGCCGCCTCCATCGCCGTCAAGCGCGGCATGCTGGCGGGAACGCAGACGCTGGACGAGACCGCCGCGGGGGCCGCGCGCGCGCCAGCGGCTTCACGCGGATTCGGGCTGCCCGCCATCGCGGCATAAGATGCGGGCCGCTTCCCCCTGAAACCATAACAACAACATCAGCCCACCGACATGAACCGCCAAGCATGGCCCGCCCGACGATCAAGTCCGTCGCGCGGGATGCCTTCGTGAGCCGCGGCCGCAACACGCCCGCCACCTCCGCCACGCCCGCCGACGCGAGACGCCTGCTGCATCCCTGCACGCCGTTCCCTGCAACGGCCGGTGTCCGTCGCCGTGGCGACAGGGCGACGGCCGGGCGTGCCCGTCGCGGACGGCCGTCCCACGCGCTGGTGCGCGACGGCGCCACCGGCTGCACAATCCACCGCAAGGTCACTCCTCCGGCGGCAGGCATGGCACAGGTTGGCGCAGTCCTTCGCACAGTTATTTGCGCAGTCGCTCGCACGGTTCTTCGCGCACTTCCGGACGCAAGCCCTGAAGGCAGGCACAGTCTTGCGCCAGAGAAGCGCCGCCTGCGCCACGGCATTGCCGCCGTGAAAGGCCAGCGCCGTGCGTGACGACGATGACATCCTCATCTTCGGGCCGTTCGAGCTGCGGCGCACGCAGCGCGAGCTCGTGCGCGACGGCCAGCCCTTGCGCGTCGGCGCGCGGGCGCTGGACATCCTCGTCACCCTGCTGGAACAGCCCGGCGAGATCGTCGACCAGCGCAGCCTGATGGCCGCCGTCTGGCCCACCACGGTGGTGGAAGACAACGCCCTGCGGGTCCACATCTCGACGCTGCGCAAGATCCTCGGCGACGGCCAGCAGGGCGCCCGCTACATCGCCAACGTGGCGGGCCGCGGCTACTGCTTCGTGGCCCCGGTGTTGCGGCAGAGCCAGCGCATGCCCGCGCCGCCGCCCCTGCCGGTGCCGGCCATGCGCAGTGCGATGCGTCACCTGCCGCTGCGCCTGACCCGCATGATCGGGCGCGACGCCATCGTGTCCGCTATCCGTGCGGAGCTGCCACGCGCCCGGCTGGTGACGGTGGTCGGACCGGGCGGCATCGGCAAGACCACGGTCGCGCTGGCGGTGGCGGAATCGCTGGTCGCCGCGCAGCGCGACGGCGTGTGCTTCGTGGACCTCAGCACCATCGACGAAGCCTCGCAGGTCGTGGTGGCCCTGCAGACCGCCCTCGGCCTGCCGGGCCTGGCAGCGTCGGCGCAGGAGCGGGTGCAGGAACCAGCGCAGGAATCGATGCAGGCGCGGACGCTGGACGCCGTGCTGGCCTTCCTGCGCGAGCGGCAGGTCCTGCTGGTGGTCGACAACTGCGAGCACGTCGTCGAGGCCGCCGTGCTGGTGGTGGAGGCAGTGCTGCGGCAGGCCCCCGATGTCACGGTGCTGGCCACCAGCCGCGAGCCGCTGCACGCGGACGGCGAACGGGTGCGCCGCCTGCCGTCCATGGAAATGCCACCCGACCTGCCCTTCCTGACCGCCAGCCGCGCCATGGCCTACCCGGCGGTGCAGCTGTTCGTCGAACGGGCCGAGGCGGTGCTCGGGAATTTCCAGCTCACCGATGGCAACGCACCGGCGGTCGGCGAGCTGTGCCGTCGCCTCGGCGGCGTGCCACTGGCGATAGAACTGGTGGCCGCACGCGTCGATGTCTTCGGCGTGCACGAACTGGTGGCCAAGCTGACCAACCGCCTGCTGCTGACGACCCCCAGCGGCCGCACCGCCCAGTCGCGCCACCGCACCCTGCAGGGCCTGCTCGACTGGAGCTACGACTTGCTCACCGCGCAGGAGCAGCTGGTGCTGCTGCGTCTGTCGGTGTTCCGCGGCGACTTCAACATCCAGGCGGCCGAGGCCGTCGCGGCCGGGCCGCGCGACGGCATCCACGACATCCTCGGCTGCCTGATGGGCCTGGCCGACAAGTCCCTGCTGATCGCCGAGACCAGCGGCCCGGAGGCACGCTACTACCTGCTCGACATCACCCGCACCTACGCCGCCTACAAGCTGGCCGAGCGCCCGGAGCGCGACCGCGTGATGCGTCGCTACGCCGAGCATCTGTGCGACCAGCTGAGCATTGCCGGCGACACCGATGCGGCCGCGGCCTGCTGCAACATCGACGACGTGCGCGCCGCGCTGGAGTGGGCCCATTCGCCCGCCGGCCAGCCGGCCCTCGCGGTGCACCTCACCGTCATGGCCCTGCGCCTCGCCAGCCACCACGCCCTGCTCGGCGAGTACCGCCAGTGGCTGGACCGCGCCAACGCTGCGGCACCGCGCGGGCAGATCTCGGCCGTCCGCAAGGCCGACGCCGAGCTGGCCGAACTGATGGCGCGCAGCGGTCCACCGCAGGAGTGAGCAGGTGGAGGCCGGGCAAGCAAAGCTGGGGAGCGGCAGTTTCGGTGGCCACGTCGAACTGGGCGCCTTCCGCCTGTTCCCCAACCTGCGCGCGCTTCACAAGGACGGGCAGCGCCAGCCGCTCAACGGCCGCGCCATCGACCTGCTGCTGGTGCTGGTAGAGAGCGCCGGCCAGGCGGTGCCGCGCCAGCAACTGCTGACACGCGTCTGGAACGACGGCGCCCGCTCCGTCACCGACCAGGTGCTCGACGGCCACCTGCTGGCGCTGCATGCCTGCCTGCGCCAGCACGACGGCATATCGTGGATCGAGACCACGGCGGACAGCGCCCGCTACACCGGCCCGGTCCGCTTCGAAGCCGGCGACCAGCCGCCGCCGTGGCACGCCCAGCTTCCCGCGGCACCGGCCAGGGAACTCATCGGTCGCGACGAGGTGCTGGCGTCGCTGTCCGCCCGGCTGGCGCAGCACCGGCTGCTCACGCTGGTGGGGCCGGCCGGCATCGGCAAGACCTCGCTGGCGCTGGCCGCGGCGCACGCACGCGGCCCGGCGCTGCCCCACGGCGCCTGCCTGGTCGATCTGGCACCGCTGGAGAAACCGGAGCGGATGGCCAGCGCCCTGCTCGCCACCCTGGGCGTGCCGTATGCCAGCGGCGATGCGCAGCACAGCCTGGTGTCCTTCCTGCGCGACAAGTCCCTGCTGATCGTGCTCGACAACTGCGAGCACCTCATCAGCGAAGCGGCGCATCTCGCCGAGCTGCTGGTACAGGCGGCGCCCGGCCTGACCGTGCTGGCCACCAGCCGCGAGCCGCTGCGCATCCACGGCGAGCAGCTGTTCCGCGTGCCGCCGCTGGCGCTGCCGGCGGAAGTGGCCGACCTGAGTGCGGCCAGCGCGCTGCGCTACGACGCCGTGCGCCTGTTCATGGAACGGGCACGGGACACCGGCCTGCAGACCCTCGTCGATGCGGACGCCCCCGCCGTGGCCGAGACCTGCCTGCGGCTCGACGGCATCCCGCTCGCCATCGAACTGGCCGCCGCCCGCCTGCAGGAGTTCGGCATCCAGGGCCTGCTGCGGGAGATCCGTGAGCGCGTGCTGCGGCTGGCGCGCAGTACCGGTGCGCGCTCGGACCGGCAGCAGGCGCTGAGCGCCGCACTCGACTGGAGCTACCGGCTGCTGTCGGCGGACGAGCAGACCATGCTCAGCCGGCTGGCGGTGTTTCGTGGGCGCTTCACGCTGGACGCCGCCGCCACCGTGGCGGGCGACGACAGGTTCGACAGCGGCACGGCGCACGGCCTGGTGGCCAGCCTCGCCGCCAAGTCCCTGCTCAGCGTCGCGCTGCGCGACGACGTCGCACACTACCGTCTGTTCGAGGCCACCCGCGCGTATGCCTACGCCAAGCTGCTGGAGGACAACGACTGCCGGCAGGTCTTCCAGCGCCACATGGACTACTGCCGCCAGCGGCTGGCAGTGGCGGACCGCGACGCCGGCAGCTGCAGCCTGCCCGACTGGCGCAAGCGCTACCTGCCGCTGATGGACGACGTGCGCAGTGCGCTGGACTGGGGCCTGTCCCCCACCGGCAACCGGCACGACGCGGTGGCGCTGACCATCGCCGCGCGCCTGCTGGCCCAGCGCCTCGCGCTGCACGCCGAGTTCCTGGAGCGCATGGAGGCGGCCCTGGAGGCCGTGGTGCAGCTCGACCCGCCGGAGCCGGTGATGGAGCTGCAGCTCGCCAGCATGCTGGCCACCGCCGCCCAGCAGCTCGGCCGCGCCGAAGACCTGGATGCCGCCGTCGACCGGGCCTGCCTGCTCGCCAGCAAGCTGGGACAGGCGGGCCATTTCTTCGAGCCGCTGCTGTCGCGCTGGGTCGCATCCTTCAGCAGCGCGGACTACCTGACCGCACTGCACACCTCGCAACGCATGTACGCCTTCGGCCGCAGCGCGCAGCATGACCCGACGGTGGTGTTCGCCAAGCGCATCGAAGCCCAGTGCCGCCACTTCCTCGGCGAGCACTTCGCAGCGCAACGCCTGGCCGGCTGGGCACTCGCGATGCGCGAGACGAAGGGGCTGGACCAGCTTTCCGCACCGGTGGATATCCGCTGCGCGATGGGCATCATCCAGGCCCGCTCGGCATGGATGCAGGGCTTTCCCGAGCGCGCGCTGCACCTTGCCGAGGAGGCCGCCGGCTTCGCCAGCGACGATCGCGCCTACGCCCTGTGCCAGGTGCTCGGCCTGGCCCTGATCCCGATCCTGATCTGGAACGACGACGACGCCACGGCCCGCCACCTGACCGACCACCTCGTCGCGCACGCCACGCGCTTCCAGCTCGCCTACTGGATCTCCTGGGGGCAGACCCTGCAGGCGGCGCTGCGCACGCGCGCCGGCGAGATTCCCTACGAGGAGCCGACGCACCCGTTCCTGCGCGACGCCTTCTTCACCTACTGCGGTCACACCCCGTCGCCCGAGACGTTGGCACGCATCGAGCGCGGCAAGGTGGGCTGGTGCGCGCCGGAGGCATTCCGCCTGCAAGGCGAGGCGGTGCTGCGCTCCGGCGACGACCGGCAAGGGGACCCGCAGGCCGTGGCGGCGCAGTGGTTCAGGCGGGCGCTCGCGCTCGCTTCCCGGCAGTCGGCCAACACCTGGAGCCTGCGTGCGGCCTGCAGCCTGGCGCGCCTGCAGGCCGCGCAGGGCCAGGCCGGCGAAGCCCGTGCAAGCCTGTCGGCACTGCTGGCCGGCTGCGAGGATGGCCAGGGCGGCCCCGACGTGCAGGCCGCGCGGGCGCTGCTCGCCACGCTGGCCGCCTGATGCCCCGCGTGCTCACGCCGCCGACCTCCATGCGCCCTGTTCGTCCCCGTTCCTTCCCGGCTCGTTCCTCTCCGGCTCGTTCATTGCCGGATGACTCCTCCCCGTCTCCTGCCGCCACGGGCCGCTGCGCATGAGCACCGGTGAGCCGGACCGCGGCGCCCTGAACAACACGAGCAACTCGCGCAACGCGCCGGCGCACGGCGAGGCGAGCGACCGGCCGATCAGGTTCCGGCGCTTCCGGCTGTTTCCGTCGCAACGCCTGCTGCTCGATGAACAGCGGCCTTTGCACCTGAGCCGCCGCACCATCGACCTGCTGGTCCTGCTGGTGCGCCACGCCGGCCGGCCGGTGGCGGGCGCAACCATCCTCGCGGAGGTCTGGCCGGACCTGCCGGCGGAACAGCTCACCATCGCCGATCACGTGGCGGCGCTGAACGACTGCCTGCGCGAGGCGGTGTCGACGGCCCCGACGCCTCCCGCTCCGTGCATCGAGACCCTGGCCGACGGCAGCTACCGCTTCACCGCGCGCGTGGAGACCGGTGATGTCACCACCACGGACGGGGTGGTCTTCCGCGGCTTTCCCCTGCAGCGCCCCTACCCGCTGATCGGCAGCGAAGAGGCCATCGCGACGCTGACGCTGCGGACCATGGACCAGCGCCTGATCACCGTCACCGGGCCGGCCGGCATCGGCAAGACCTCCATCGCGATCGCGGTGGCCCGCCGGGCGGCGCCCTGCTTTGCCGATGGCATCGGCTTCGTGGACCTCGCCCCGCTGGCCAGCGCGGACCTGTTGCCCAGCGCCATTGCCCAGGTGCTGGGCGTCAACGCGGTGAAGGACAATCCGCTCGACAGCCTGGTGGACTTCCTGGGGGGCAAGCGCGTCCTGGTCGTGCTGGACAACTGCGAACACCTGCTGGGCGCAGCGGCAAGCGCCGCCGCCTTCCTGCTGCGCGCGGTGGAGGGGCTGCACCTGCTGGCCACCAGCCGCGCGCCCCTGCGCATCAAGGGTGAATACCTGCACGCCATCGGGCCGATGGCGCTGCCCCCCGCCGAGTCGACGCTCACCGCCGCGGAGGCCATGCAGTACCCCGCGGTCCGCCTGTTCGTCGAGCGTGCCAGCGGCAGCGTCGGCAGCTTCGCCCTGACGGACGCCGAGACCGCCGCGGTCGTCGACATCTGCCGTCGCCTGGACGGCATTCCACTGGCCATCGAACTGGCCGCGGCGCGCATCGAGCACCTGGGTGTCAATGGACTGCTCGAGCAGATTCGCGCCCACCTGCTGCAGGTGACCCGCCGCACGCGCTACAGCCTGGGACGCCACCAGGCACTGAGCGCCGCGCTGGACTGGAGCTACCGCCTGCTGAGCACCGACGAGCAGGCGATGCTGCACCGGCTGGCCGCATTCCGCGGCCGCTTCACGCTGGAGGCGGCCGCCACGGTGGCGGGCCTGCCCGCGATGGGCAGGGCGGAGACGGATGCGCTGGTGGTAAGCCTGGCGGCGAAATCCCTGCTGGCCATCGAGGTCCTCGACGAACTGATCCACTACCACCTGTTCGAGACCACGCGCGAGTACGCCTTCGCCAAGCTGGCCGACGAGGCAGACCACGACGAGACCCTGCGCCGCCATGCCCGCCACGTGCATCGCCGCGTGCTGAACGCCGAGCCGGACTGGGCCGGCATGACACCCGCATCCTGGCGTGCCAGCTACGGATTGCTGCTCGACGAGATCCGCGCGGCGCTGGACTGGTGCTTCTCGCCGGACGGCGACGCACGCCTCGGCGTGGAGATCAGCGCCGACGCCGCGCCCATCGTCGAACAGTTTTCGCTGGTCGCGGAATTCCGCGGCCGGCTGGAGAAGGCCGTCGAGGTGGAGGCGAGCCTGGTGCCGCGCTCGCCGGTGCTGGAACTGCGCCTGAGCAGCCTGCTGGGCGACTTCACGCAGCAGAGCAACGGCGACCCCAGGATCGCCATCGGCTGGACCCGCCATGCGCTGGAGCTGGCCTACCAGGTGGGTGATCCGCGCCACCTCGTGCTGCCCCTGCTGGGCAACTGGGTCGTCGCCATGGTCGGTGGCGACTACCCGACCGCGTTGCGGCTGGGCACCCGCCTGTGCGAGTGCGGCGGCAAGCTGGACGATCCGCTGGTGAGCTTCGTCGGCCTGCGCAGCCTGGCGCAGGCGCACCACTTCCTGGCCCACCACGCCACCTGTCGCTCGATGGTGGCGGCGGTGCTGGCGCACCCGCGCGTGAAGTACCCGCTCAGCATGTTGCCCGGCCCCATCGACGTGCGCTGCTCGATGCGCATCCTGCTGGCGCGCACGCAGTGGATGGAGGGCTTCCCGGAACAGGCGCGGCAGACCGCGGAGGAGAGCATCGAGTACGCCCTGCAGGACCGCAACGCCGCGCTGTGCCAGGTGCTGGCACTGGGCGTCATCCCGGTGGCGATGTGGAGCGGCGACGATGAAGGGGCAGCCCGCCACGTGCAGTGGCTGATCGCCCACTGCACCGAACACCAGCAGGCCTACTGGCTGAGCTGGGGGCACCGCTACGCCGAGGTGCTGGACCTGCGCCAGGGGCGCGCGGACAGTCTGTCCGCCGCCACGGGCATCCAGCAGGACATGATGTTCACGCTGAGCGAGACCTACCCCGGCGCCGAGACCCTGTGCCGGGTGGAAGACGGGCTGGTGGCCTGGTGCGGGCCGGAGGCCATGCGCCTGCATGGCGAGGCGGTGCTGGACAACGAGCACGGCATCCTCGCCACGGCGGACGCGGAAGCCACCGCCGAGACCTGGTTCCGGCGCTCGATGACGATGGCAACTGAACAATCCGCCCGCAGCTGGATGCTGCGCACCGCGATGAGCCAGGCGCGGCTCAGGCAGCGGCAGGACCGCAACGCGGAAGGCGCCGCCCTGCTGGCCCCGGTGCTGGCAGGCTTCACTGAAGGCTTCGACACCGAGGACCTGCAGCGCGCGAAGACGCTGCTCACCATGCTGGCGCCCTGACGGCCGCCGCCCGCGGCAGCGACGACGCCCCGCGCAGGACGCGTGCCGAACGCACGCGGAGTGCGGGAGATCAGGCCACGGCCTGGCGGGCGGCGCCGCGCGGGGCGATGCTCAGCAAGGCCAGGGTGGCGATGAGCGAGGCCGCGATCACCACGAACATCGTCTGCGGCCCGCTGTTGCGCAGCAGCGGCACCAGCAGCAAGGGTGCGATGGCGGCCCCCAGGCGGTTCAGCGCCCAGCAGCCGGCAATCGCCGCGGCGCGCCCGCGGGTGGGCACCAGCTCGGCGCCGTAGACGTTGATCGAGGGCACGTACAGCGCGCCGAACAGCGAGAACAGGATGCTCGCCGCCACCAGCCCGCCCGGGCTGTCCCAGGTGATGAAGAGCCAGCCGGACGCCAGCATGGCCACTGCGCAGAGCGCCATCGCGACACGCCGCTCCATGCGGTCCACCACCAGCGCCGCCGCCAGCGTGCCGACGACCGGGCCGAAGGAGGAGAAGGCGACGTAGAGCAGCGAATCCTGCAGGCGGAAGCCCTTGCCCACCAGCAGCGCGCCGCTGAGCAGGGGAAAGGCCACCGTGGACCACGGGCTGAGGAAGAACAGCGCCGCCACCAGCGACAGGCGGCCACGCCCTGTCGCCATTTCCGTAGGCGGCGGCACCAGCCGGGTGAAGGCGCCCGCAGCGCGCAAGGGGCGTGAGCGCAGGAACCACCCGCCCGCGGCCAGCGCCTCCTGCTCGCGCCCCTGCGCGATGAGCCAGCGGGGCGACTCGGGCAGGCGGCGGAACAGTGCGGCGACGACCAGGGCGCCCACGCCGCCGACGAACAGGCCCCAGCGCCAGGCGTCGATGCCCAGCGGCTGCACCGGCATCAGCGCACGCACCATCAGCACGCCCAGCGGCGGCCCCAGCGAAGCGAAAGCGACGACCACGAAGATGAGCCTGCCGCGGTTCAGCGGCGGCAGCAGGTCGGTGAGGTAGGCGATCATCAGCGGCGGAAAGGCGCCGAGCGCGATGCCGGATATGACGCGGCAGACCGTCAGCCAGAACACGTCCGGGCTGGCCGCGGCGGCGAAGGACGACACCGCAAGCAACAGCAGCACGCCGCTGAGGCAGACGCGCCGGCCGACGCGATCGGCGAGGCGACCCAGCAGGGGCGCACCCGCCACGGCACCGATGTACACCGCCGCCAGCAGCCAGGACAGCTGTGTCGCGCCCACCGCGTGGGGCGGCGCGGAGAACACCGCGGACATCACGCTGCCGAGCGCGATCTCCATCAGGTCGAAGGCGAAGCCGGCCGCACACACCACCATGACCAGCAGGTGCATGCGGGTGAGGGGCAGGCGGTCGAGGCGCGCGACGAGATCACTCGTCGCGCCGGTGGCGGGACCTGCGGAGGCGGGCATGAGGGCTCCTGTAGCGCCCTGCACGTCATCGCGATGTACGCAGCGCAACCGCGCCGTGCAGGGTCCTGGCCTCGCAAGGCTAGCGACTTGCGCCGCGTCCGCCAACACGCACCCGGCCTAGCGCCCCACCTGCCGCAGGAGGCAGGCCCGCCTGTTCCCTAAGGCAGAGACGGCCGACCGGCAGCGATGCGCTGCTGCCGACGGCCTACCTCAGACCTTGCGACGACGTACGCTGAGGATCTGGTACACCCCACCGAAGACCGTGCGCTTCTCCCACACGTAGTCCTGCGGGTAGGTGGCGTAATAGGACAGCTCGTTCTTCCACACGGCGTGGGCGAAGGGCTCCAGCAGGCGGTTCACCACCGCGAGCACCGGCTTGAGCGGATGCCACCAGGCCGGCTTGTGGTAATCCACGAACAGGGCTTCGCCGTCCTCCGGCAGTTGCGCCAGCATGTTGTCGACGATGCGCTGCTTCCAGGCGTCCGGCACTTCGTGCAGCAGGAAGAAGCTGCAAATCAGGTCGCATTTACCGGGTGTGCGGAAGCTGGCGGCGTCGGCCCACTCGGTCTGCGCCCAGGGCAGGTCGTCGAGCTTGCGGCGCGCATGGCGCAGCTGCACCGGCGTCACGTCGGTCAGCACGAAGTCGCCATCGGGGCCGACCCGTTGCGCGGCGCGGCGCACCAGGTCGCCGTAGACGTGGGCCACCTGCCACACGCGCATGCCGGGGCGGATGCGCTCCAGGTAGGCACGCATGAGCCGCTGGTCGTTGCCGAACAGCAGGGTCTTCACCACGATGTTGCGGTCCAGCCAGCGGACGTTGCGCGGGCTGACGTAGGCCCAGTCGTAGACCTCGTTCATGTAGCCGGGCAGGTCCGGATCGTTGGCGGCGTCGCGGGCAGCGCTGGTGGTTCCGGCAAGTGCGCGGGCATGGGCAATGTCGTGGGCTTCTGTATAGGGCGACTTCATTGTCGCTTCGTTGGCAGCAAACTGCATCATCTTCCTTCAGTCGTTACGGATTCCTTGCAGCGGGCATCGTCACCCGCGGCGCCAATACGCAGCCCTACAGCACGCGCGAGAACTTCACCCTGTCCTGTGCATGCTGCAGATGACGGTCGAACACCATGGCGATGGCACGCACCACATACCAGCCTTGCGGCGTCACGCTGATCCATTCGTCATCGATCTCCACCAGCCCCATGTCGCGGTAGGCGCGCAGCTCGGCCATCTCGTGCGCGAAGTGACGGTGGAAGTCGACGAGGTGGGCCACCTCGATGGCCTCGAAGGACAGGCAGCCCTGGCACATCAGCGCCATGATGATGGCGCGGCGCATCAGGTCCTCGGCGTTCAGCTCGATACCCTTCATCACCGGCAGGCGTCCCTGGGTCAGCAGCTCGCGGTACTCGCTCAGCGTGCGGGCGTTCTGGCTGTAGGTGGGGCCGATCTTTCCGATCGCTGATACGCCCAGGCCGATGAGGTCGCCGTCCGGCTGGTCGGTGTAGCCCTGGAAGTTGCGCTTCAGGCGGCCCTGGCGCTTCGCCAGCGTCAGCGAGTCCTCCGGCAGCGCAAAGTGGTCCATACCGATGTACTCGTAACCAGCGTCCTGCAGCAGCAGGATGGCCTGGTGCAGCATCTTCAGCTTGTTCTCGCCGTCGGGCAGCTCGGCCGCGTCGATACGGCGTTGCGGCTTGAAGCGCGCCGGCAGGTGGGCGTAGCCATACAGCGCGACGCGGTCCGGGCGCAGCGTGCGCAGGGTCTCCAGGGTCTTGGCGAAGGAGGCGAGCGTCTGCCGCGGCAGGCCGTAGATGAGGTCGACATTCACCGAGCGGAAGCCGGCCTCGCGGGCGGCATGCACCACGGCGAACACCTGCTCGGTGGACTGCACGCGATGCACCGCCTGCTGCACGTCGGCATCGAAATCCTGCACGCCGAAGCTGATGCGGTTGAACCCCATCTTCGCCAGCGCATGCACGCGGTCGCGATCCACGGTGCGCGGGTCCACCTCGATGGAGTGCTCGCCGTCCGGGTCCAGGCGGAAGTGCTCGCCCAGCATCGTCATCAACCGCTGCAGGGATTCGTCGTCCAGGAAGGTCGGCGAGCCGCCACCCAGGTGCAGGCGCGACACCGGCAGGTGATTGCCGAGCAGGCGACGGTAGATGTCCAGTTCGCGACGCAGGTCGTCCAGGTAGGCGACGCCCTTGCTGTAGTCACGCGTGATGATCTTGTTGCACGCGCAGTAGTGGCACAGCGACGCGCAGAACGGCACATGCACGTACACCCCGGCCGGCGGCGACGGCGTGCCGAGGCGGCGTGCATGCAGCCAGCTCTCCAGCGCCTCGCTGTCGAAGGCCTCGATGAAACGGTCAGCCGTCGGGTAAGACGTGTAGCGCGGCCCCGGCACATCGAACTGCCGCAACAGCGACAGTGGAAGCTCCGCCACCGGGGCGGACGCCGTCACGGGGACATCCGCCCTGGTTCTCACGGCGCGTCCTCAGTGGATGGCCGCTTGCGGCCGCAGTACCAGAACCGGCGTGGCGCAGTGCGTCAGCACCTTCTGCGCCTGCGAGCCGTACAGCAGGCCGGCAATGCCGCTGCGACCGTGCGAGGCCATGGCGATCAGGTCGCAGGACTCGTGACGGGCGGTGGCAATGATGTCCTGCCAGGGCTCGTCGCTGATCGCGGTGCACACGTCGCATTCGACACCGGCGTCCTCGACGGCCGCACGTGCCTCGCTCAGGATGACGTTGGCTTCGGCGGCAGTCTTGCGCAGGAAGTCCTGCTTGTAGATGTCGACCATCACCGCTTCGCCACGCGGCAGCTTGGGCGGGGCCGGCTGGACGTAGAGCAGGGAAACGCGTGCGCCGATGTTGGCGGCAAGTTGCGCCGCCTCGAGTACGCCCGCGTGGGACAATTCAGATCCGTCTGTGGGCACCAACAGATGCTTGTACATGGTGAGCCTCCTCTTTGTGCTCGTTTTCCATGTACGTAGCCTAGGCGCCCGCCTCTGCCCCCGTGTTGATACGGATCAAGCGCCGCCGGGGGCCGTCATTCATGTTGGTATTACCGCCAGCAACAGGCCTGATGGCCACGCGTGGGCGCGCCGGACACCCCCATGCGGCGTGACGCGTCGTCCAGCGCGTGGATGTCGATACCGGGCGCGAAGCAGACGCGCTGCGCCTTGCCACGCGAGGTCTTTCCGCCCTGCTGCGCCTGATCCATCGACTTCACTCATCCGACATTCCAACCAGTCCTGGCGTGCAGGTGATGGCGCAGGGCCTCTTCCGCCAGCATCACGCGGCGCGCTGCTTTCACCGTGCGGGCGGATAACGGCAAGCGCCCCTGCGCGAAGCGAGGAGGCACGGGAAGAGAAGAGCAGAAAGAAGGGCGACCTGCGTGGCAGGCCGCCCTTCTTCAGCGATGCCGCGTATCGCGGCGCCGGGTAGCCGATCCGGGAGGATCAGTACTCGGTCACGCTGTTGTTGCCGACGCGCACGCGGTCGCCGACGCTGAGGCCGGTGGCGGAGCGTTGCACGACGGACTGGTAGCCACCGCCGTCCATGCGCACGGTGATCTTGTAGGCGTCCGACGGCTGGCGACGGCTGTTCTCGATGCGGTTGCCCGCGTAGGCGCCACCGGCCGCACCCGCGATGGTGGCGGCGGTGTTGCCACTGCCCTCGCCGATCTGGTTGCCGAGCACGCCGCCGATGACGGCGCCGGCCACGGTGCCGAGGCCGACGCCGTTGCGGGCATCCTCCTGCACCATCTCGATGGACTGCACCGTGCCGCTACCCGGGCTGGCGGCCACTGCCGGGCCGGTGGGCGTGGCGCAGGCGCCGATGAAAATGGCGGACGACGCAATGATCGCAGCCCCGAACTGTTTGCTGAGAAGCCTGTTACGCATGACGGTCTCCTGATTCTCGATTGTCGGTGTGGTTGTGCGCACGAGCCCGTGCAGGGGAGCCCCGGTGAGGGGCGGGGCCAGCCTCACGGGTCGGCGCACACGTTGGTTGGAGAAGGCCGATGCGCGAGGGTTTCGCCCCAGGCGCAACAAGAGACAGTGCTGACCGGGGCAGGTAAGTCCGTCCTACACGGCGACGCGCACACCGGCAGCCCGGGACCGCCCGCAGGCCGCGCGACGCTGTCCTCGCCGTTGCCATGACCGGCATAAATGGCTGCGCGGGCAGCCAACCTGCCCATAAGGGAAGTGCGGCCTCGCAAGCCCCGTGGCGCGGGACTTCCAGCGGATCGGCAGAAGCGATGCCCGCGTCATCACCATGCAGAGTCGCGCGCTGCTCGCCGTAGATTTCACATGCCGGAAGGGCGTGACTCCGCACCGGGCGCACTCGCGCCCCGCGGGAACTTCGGCGGGCTGCTTCATGCCCGACGCTCAGGAGGCAGGAAAACAAGACCCCGGAGGATCGCAATGAAGTGTCCCCCCGCCATGGCGACCGAGAAGGAGCGGCTCGTCGCACTATCGCGTTACGGCCTCGGCCCGGACAGACCCCTGCCCAGCCTGGACCCGGTGGTACAGATCGCCGCGCGCATGTTCAACATGCCGGTCGCGGCGGTGAACATGATCGGCAACGACCACGTCTTCTTCGCCGCCAGCGTCGGCGTCGGCGAGGTGGACATGGGCCGCGACGTGTCCTTCTGCGCCCACGCCATCACGCAGGACGGCGTCATGGTGGTGCCGGACGCCCGCCTGGACGAACGCTTCCACGACAACCCGCTGGTCACCGGCGACGCCAACCTGCGCTTCTATGCCGGGGTGCCGCTGCTGTCGCCGGACGGCCATGCGCTGGGCGCGCTGTGCATCATCGACGGCAAGCCGCACGATGATTTCTCCGCCGAGGACCGACAGCGCCTGCGCGAGCTGGCGAAGATGGCCTCCGACCGCCTGGAGCTGCGCCGCGTGGAGCTGTCCACCGAACAGGCACGCCAGCCCTTCGAGGAGTTCGCGAAGAACTCGCCGACCGCCGTCGTGTGGTTCGACGAGGAACTCAGGATCGTGGCCTGGAACGAGGCCGCCGCCCGCATGTATGGCCATGGCATGGAGGAGAGCCAGGGCCGCAGCGCCGACACCCTGCTGGTGGAACGCGAGCGCCAGGCCTTCCGCGACCTGGTGGCCCACGCGGTCGCCGCCGGCTCGGTGGACGGCATCGAGATGCCGGTGGAGGCCCACGGCGTGCGCAAGGACGGCACGGAGTTCCAGCTCGGCCTGTCGCTGTTCTGCTGGCGCGAGAATGGCCGCCTCACCTTCAACGCGCACCTGCAGGACGTCACCGCCCGCCGGCTGGAGGAAAGCGAGCTGCACCGCATGGCCAGCACCGACCTGCTGACCGGCCTGGCCAACCGCGCCCGCTTCTACCGCCGCACCGAGCGCGCGCTGACCAGCTCGCAACCCGCCGCGGTGGTGATGATCGACCTCGACGGCTTCAAGGATCTCAACGACACCCTCGGCCATGTGGTCGGCGACGGCATCCTCAGCGAAGTGGGGCATCGCCTGCAGGCGCTCGTCGCCAACCTGGGGATCGCGGCGCGCATCGGTGGCGACGAGTTCGCGCTGCTGCTCACCGCCGCGGCCGAGCCGGACGAGGCCATGGCGCTGGCGCGGGAAGTCATCCAGGACATCGCCCGGCCCATCGTCATCGACGGCCACGAGGTGCACGTCGCTGCAAGCTGCGGCGTCTCGGTCGCCCCGCTGCACGCACAGGAGGCGCTGGAACTGATCGGCAACGCCGACCTTGCGCTGTTCCAGGCCAAGCGCCTCGGCGGCGGACAGGCCTTCGCCTTCGTCACCGCCCTGCGCATGGAAGCCGCCGCACGACGCCTGTACAACATGGAGCTGCATCGCGCGGTGGCCGATGGCGAATTCGTGCTGTTCTACCAGCCACAGATCCGCCTCGACGACGGTGCGCTGGTCGGTGCCGAGGCGCTGATCCGCTGGCGCCACCCGCTGCGTGGCCTGCTGTCCCCGGCGGCCTTCCTGCCCGCGCTGGATGGTGGCCCGCTGGCCGCCACGGTGGGCGCCTGGATCCTCGACGAGGCCTGTGCACAGGCCGCGCGCTGGCGGCGTGCCGGCGCGCCGGATTTCCGCATGGGCGTGAATCTTTTCGGCGCGCAGTTCCGCGTCAGCCGGCTGGCCGACGAAGTCATCGCCGCGCTGGATCGCCACGGCCTGCCACCGCAGGCGCTGGAACTGGAGATCACCGAGAACATCGCGCTGGATCATGACGAGCTGGTGGTCGAGGCTTTCCAGCGCCTGCGCGACTACGGCGTCGGCGTGGCCTTCGACGACTTCGGCACCGGCTACGCGTCGCTC
Organism: Uliginosibacterium sp. H1; assembly: GCF_036017065.1. Lineage (NCBI taxonomy): Bacteria > Pseudomonadati > Pseudomonadota > Betaproteobacteria > Rhodocyclales > Zoogloeaceae > Uliginosibacterium > Uliginosibacterium sp. H1. Next base: position 953,864 of record NZ_JAYXHR010000002.1, on the reverse strand, counting down.
AGCCTGCTGAAGCGCTATCCGCTGACCCGCATCAAGATGGACCGCTCCTTCGTGCAGGGCATGCTGGAGTCGGAGCGCGACGCCTCGGTGATCCGCGCGGTGCTCGACATGTCACGCGCATTCGACCTGGAGACGATTGCCGAGGGCGTGGAGACGGAGGAACAGCGCCAGGCGCTGCAGGCGGCCGGCTGTGAGGAAGCCCAAGGCTACCTGTTCAACCGTCCGCTGCCGTCCGAGCAGTTTGAGGAGGCCTACCGCATCGGCTCCGCGTCCCAGCAGCGCTTCAGCGCCTGAGCCGCGCGGCGCCACCTACCAGGCGCGCACACCCCAGGCACCGCGCGCCACCAGGTAGATCGTGACGAAACAGGCCAGCGCCGCCGTGAACGCGACGGCTTTGCCCACGGGCGTGGGCGCACGCTTCAGCGCGTAGCTGCCGCACACGATGTAGGCCACCAGCAGGCCCAGCTTCACCAGCAGCCAGGGCTGGGTGAAGGGGTTGAGGCGCAGGATGCCCAGCAGCATCAGCGCGGCGGTGAGCAGCCCGGTGTCGATCAGGTAGCTGGTGTAGCGCACGCTGGCGTGCATGGCCCAGCGCAGGCCGCACAGCACGGCGATGCCGCGCAGGAAGAACAGGCTGCCACTGAGCATCACCAGCCCGACGTGGGCCGACTTGATGGTCAGGTAGTGTTCGGCCAGCATCTCAGGCGCCCTTTGCCGGACCGGCCGCGCGCACCGGGATGACACGCGATGCGGCATCCGCACGCGGGCTCACCAGCCACGGGGCGAAGCGCCACAGGTACAGTCCGAAGGCCAGGCCCCACGCCAGGGCCGAGGCACGCCACAGCTCGGCGACCCACACCGACGGCCACAGCGCAGCCAGCCGCAGCACCAGCGCGACGACCACGCAGACGTAGCTCGCCACCATGCTGCGGTCGGTCTGCAGGGCGCGGCCGGAGTGGCCCAGCGCGGTGCGCGTCACCATGCCGATGATCAGCATCGAGAAGCCGCCGATGCCGATCAGGTGCAGCGGCAGCGCTGCGCGGCCGACACCCAGCGCCTGCACCGCGGCGACGATCAGCCCGACCGCGAGCAACGTGTAGCCGAGGTACAGCACCCACAGCAGCGGCCGCCCCAGCACCGCGCGCGGCTGCCAGGCCCGCACCTGCACCAGCCCGATGACGCCCGCGACGGTCAGCGCCGCCGCCTGCGGCCAGCGCCATTGCAGCAGCGCGCACACCACCGCGATACTGGCCGCCACCAGTTGCCAGTGCCCCGAGCGCTCGTGCAGCGGAATCTGCAGCCCCTGCACGGCACGGCTGGCGAAGAAGGGAATCACCCGGCGGGCGATCAGCAGGGTGAGCACGCTCATGACCAGCATGCCGGTGCCGACGTGGCGCATCAGCGCCAGGTAGTCGCCACCCGCCACGGCCAGCAGGAACAGCAGGTCGGCGACGCCGAGCGCCGCCATCAGCACCGGCACGAAGTAGTTGCGGCGGCTACGCGCGAGGATGATCACCCGCGCCACCGCCACCACCGACACGGCGAAGAACAGCAGCTCGGCCAGCACGCCGAAGCCGAAGGCCTTGGGCCCCGGTAGCAGGAAGGCCACGCGCGCCACCAGCCACACGACCAGCAGGCCGCCGAGCGCCGGGCCGTGCAGCGGGTTGCGGTTGGTCCAGCTGGCGCTGGCGGTGAGCAGGAAGCCCACCGCGATGGTGGCGACGAAACCCCACAGCATTTCGTGTGCGTGCCAGGCCACGCCGCCCAGCGTGCCCACCAGCCATTGCGGCGCGAAGATCCACACCAGCACCGCGATGGCGGCCCAGCCGCAGCCCGCCAGGTACAGCGGGCGGAAGCCCATCTCGAGGAAGGCGTTCCAGCTCGGCCGCCCTCCTCCTCCAGCCGCTTCCTCGATCTGCATCAGCGCCATGTTACTGCTCCTTCAAAGATTCACGCGTGCCCTGCGACAGGCCTCACGTCTGCCGCGCGCGGGGTCCGCAACCATAGCGTACGCACCACTTCCCACGCCATGGTCAGCGCGCCGGCGATGAACACCAGGTCACCGAATGTGCGCACCCAGCGCAGCGTCACCAGCAGCGGCTGCTGCATGAAGGCCTCGCTGCGCGCGTACCACAGGCCCTGGCTCACGCTGGCGTGGAACTGGATGATGCCGATCGGCAGCAGGCTGGTGGCGATCATCAGCACCAGGCCGGCGTTCAGCGACCAGAATGCGAAACGCATGGTCGCCGCATCCACCTCGCGATCCGGCCGCACGTAGCGCAGCACCATCAGCGTGAAGCCCAGCGCCAGGAAACCATACACGCCGAACAGCGCGGCATGGGCATGCACCGGCGTGGTGTTGAGGCCCTGGATGTAGTACAGCGCGACCGGCGGGTTGATCATGAAGCCGAACACCCCGGCGCCCAGCATGTTCCAGAACGCGACGGCGACGAAGCACATCAGCGGCCAGCGCAGTGACTCCATCCACGGCGTACGCTGGCGCAGGCTCCAGTTCTCCCAGGCCTCGTGGCCCAGCACGATCAGCGGCACCACCTCCAGCGCCGAGAAGCTGGCGCCCACCGCCATCACCGGCGTGGTGGTGCCGGCGAAGTACAGGTGGTGGAAGGTGCCGGGAATGCCGCCCAGCATGAACAGCGATGCCGAGGCGAGGCTGGCGGTGGTGGCCATGCGGCGCGACACCAGGCCCAGGGTCGAGAAGATGAAGGCCAGCGCGGTGGTGGCGAACACCTCGAAGAAGCCTTCCACCCACAGGTGGACGATCCACCAGCGCCAGTACTCCATCACCGACAGGCTGGTGCGCTCGCCGTAGAAGAAGCCGGCACCATAGAACAGGCCGATGGCGACCACCGAGGCGGTGAGCAGCGCCAGCAGGTTGCGGTCGCTGCCCGGCGTGCGCAGCGCCGGCACGATGCCACGCAGCATCAGCACCAGCCACAGCAGGATGCCGACGAACTTGCCGATCTGCCAGATGCGGCCGAGGTCCACGTATTCGTAGCCCTGGTGACCCAGCCAGAAGTTGAGGCCCTTGGGCATGATCTGCGCGATGGCCAGGTAGTTGCCGACGAACGAGCCGACCACCACCAGCACCAGCGCCCAGAACAGCACGTCGACGCCGAGCTTCTGGTACTTCGGGTCCTTGCCGCCGTGGATCAACGGCGCCAGGAACAGGCCGGCGGCGAGGAAGCCGGTGGCGATCCAGAACAGGGCCGCCTGGATGTGCCAGGTGCGCACCAGCGAATACGGCAGCCACTGCGACAGGTCGAGGCCGTAGAACGAACGCTCCACCGTGTAGTGCGCGGTGAAGCCGCCGACCAGCACCTGGAAGCCGAACAGCGCGACGACCAGGAACAGGTACTTGCCGAGCGCATGTTGTGACGGCGTCAGCGCGAAGGTGGTCAGCGGGTCGACGGCGCCGGGATGCGGCGCCTCTTCCTCCTCGTCACGCAGGAAAGCCCAGGCCCACACCAGGAAGCCGACGCCGGCGAGCAGCAGCACCACGCTGGCGATCGACCAGATGATGTTCTCCGCGCTGGGCACGTTGTCGATCAGCGGCTCGTGCGGCCAGTTGTTGGTGTAGGTCACGTCGTGGCCGGGGCGCTGGGTGGCGGCGGCCCACGAGGTCCAGAAGAAGAAGCGGGTCATCTGCTGGCGGCGTTCCGCGCTGGGCAGCGTGTTCTCCTTCATCGCGAAGTGCTCGCGGCTCTGCACCAGCTCCGGCGCGTCGGAGAACAATGCGTCGTAGTAGGCAGCGGTCTGCGCGATGGCCTGCGCACGGCGCGGCGACAGCACCAGTACGTCATTGGCATCGGTGTTGTTGGCGCGGTACTCGGCCTTCAGTCGCGCGCGCAGCGTGGCCTGCTGGCCGACGTCGAGTTGCGCATAGGGCTTGCCCTGGGCCTCCTGCGCGGCGATGTCCAGCCAGGCGGTGAGTTCGCGGTGCAGCCAGTCGGCTGTCCAGTCCGGCGCCTGGTAGGCACCGTGCCCCCAGATCGAGCCGAGCTGCATGCCACCCACCGATTGCCAGGCGGTCTGGCCGTCGAGGATGTCGGTCTCGGTGAACAGCTTTGTGCCGTCCTGCAGTTGCACCAGGTCCGGGATCGGCGGCGCCTGGCGATACACCTCGCGCCCGTAGAAGCCGAGCAGCCCGAACATCACTGCGCACACGCCGATCAGCGTGAACCACAGCTTGCGATAAGGTCCCATTGCAAAGTCTCCCTGTTGCTTTGTCGTTGCGTCGTGTCTTGCGGTGTGGTGTCCGCGCGGCTCAGGCGGCGCGCTCGAACAGCACGTTGTTCTCCAGATGGATGTGTTCCATCAGGTCCTGGCGGAAGGCACGCAGGCCGACGTAGAGCGCGCGCCAGGTGTTGCAGGCGCCACGCGGCAGCGTGATGTCGTCGGTGAGGTCGGCCAGCCGTTGCAGCGCCACGCCGTGCTCGTCGTGTTCATGGCGCATCACCGCGATCGGTCCGCCGGCCATCGGGCGCAGGCCCCGCAGCAGCATGGGGAACAGCACCTGTTCCTCCTTCTGCATGTGGCTCTCCATCTCCTGCAGCATGTGTTCCAGGTGATCGGCGAGACCCACCGGGCATTCGGCGCGGTCTTCGCCGTGCACCGTCTCCACGCGGCGCGCGAGGCGGATCAGCTCCGGCAGCTGCATGCGATGCACCGCGTGGTAGCGGGTCAGGATGTGGTCGATCAGCTGCTCGTCGCTGGCCTGCTGCCAGTCCTGCTCGTCCGCTTGCGGCTGCAGCGCGGCCAGGCGCTCGGCGATGGCCTGCGCATCCAGGCCGCGCTCGGCGGCAGCGGCGCGCAGGCTGTGCTTGCCGCCGCAGCAGAAGTCCAGCGCGTACTCGTTGAAGATGCGGGTCGCGCCCGGGATGCTGCGCGCCAGCGCGCCCAGCGACTGGTCGATATCGGGAAGGGTGGCGGTGATCGTCATGGCCGGCTCCTGCGGAGTGAAAGGGAAGGACACCCTCTCTTTCGCAAGAGGCGCACCACCGCCGACGGCACCGGATATCAAGGACTTGCGACGGATCAAGGTAGAATTAACCGCATCCGTCTATGGTCATATCAACCACACAGGGTTTTTATTACCTCACCACCATGATCGAAAACCTGCTGCTGCCCGACCTCGTGGCCGACCTGCCACAACGCACCCGCCTGCAGCGCCTGGTCGCCACGCTGCGCGGCCACTTCGGCTGCGGCGCAGTGGCCCTGTTGCGCCTGGAGGACGCCGGCCACGACCCGGTGTTGCGACCGCTGGCAGTGGACGGGCTGGTGCGCGAGGCGCTGGGGCGGCGCTTCGTGGTGAGCCAGCATCCCCGTCTGGCCGCCATCCTCGCCGCGCGCGGCATCACCCGCTTCGAACACGACAGCGCCCTGCCCGACCCCTATGACGGCCTGGTCGAAACCCTGGGCCACGAGGCCCTGCCGGTGCACGACTGCGTGGGCATCCGGCTGGAGATCGAGGGACGCCCCTGGGGCGTGTTGACGCTGGACGCGCTGGAGCCCGGCACCTTCGGGCCCGAGGTGCTGGACGCCCTGCGCCGCGGCACCGTGGCGGTGGCCGCCAGCGTGCGCGTCAGCCTGCTGGAACAGGAGCTGCAGGCGCTGCGCCTGGCGCGCGCCGCCCCGTCCGCCAGCGACGCCATGCCGGCGCGGATGGACGACGAGATCGTCGGCCACAGCGAAGCCATCGCCGGCCTGCTCAACGAGCTCGATGTAGTGGCGGACTCCGGCCTGCCGGTGCTGCTGCTCGGCGAGACCGGCGTCGGCAAGGAGCTGTTCGCGCACCGCCTGCATCGCCATTCGCGGCGACGCGACAAGCCGCTGGTGCACGTGAATTGCGCGGCGCTGCCTGAGTCACTGGCCGAGAGCGAACTCTTCGGCCACACCCGCGGCGCCTTCTCCGGCGCCACCACCGACCGCGCCGGCCGCATCGAGGCAGCGGAGGGCGGCACCCTGTTTCTCGACGAAGTGGGCGAGCTGCCGCTGTCGGTGCAGGCCAAGCTGCTGCGCACGCTGCAGAACGGCGAGGTGCAGCGGCTGGGCGCCGACCGCCCGCGCCATGTGGACGTGCGCATCATCGCCGCTACCAACCGCCAGTTGCGCGAGCTCGTCCGCGAGGGCAGCTTCCGCGCCGACCTGTTCCATCGCCTGTCGGTGTACCCGGTGCCCATCCCGCCGCTGCGCGAGCGTGGCAACGACGTGCTGCTGCTCGCCGGCCGCTTCCTCGAACTCAACCGCGCGCGCCTGGGCCTGCGCGCGCTGCGCCTGTCGCCGGACGCGCAGGAAGCCCTGCGCCGCTACCCCTGGCCGGGCAACGTGCGCGAGCTGGAGCACGTCATCAGCCGCGCTGCGCTGAAGGCGCTGAGCCACGGCGTGGACCGCAGCGACATCGTCACCCTGCAGGCCGCGCTGCTGGATCTCGACGACGAACGCCTGCCCTCATCGCTCTCGCCCTCCGCGGACCTCGACGACGACGCGGCCCCCCATGCCCGCGTCTCCGGCATGGACGGCATCAACGCATCGCTCGCAGGTGCCACGCTGCGCGAAGCGGTGGACGCCTGCCAGCGCGCCGCCATCCAGCGCGCGCTGGCCGAACACGGCGGCAACTGGGCACAGGCGGCGCGAGCGCTCGGCGTGGATGCCAGCAACCTGCACAAGCTGGCCCGTCGCCTGGACCTCAAGCCTCAGTTGCCTCAATCCGGCAGGTAACCCAGTTCCTTCAGCAACTGGCGCACCAGCAACTCGCGCTTCGGCGCGACGTCCACCGACGTCATGTCGACGTTGAGCGCGAACCAGGTGCGCCGCTCGCCACGTTCCACCCAGCCGACATACCAGCCGATGGCCGGCTTGTTGTTGTCCCAGCCGGTCTTGGCGTACAGGCGGTAGCCGTTCTTCTCCTCGCGCAGCATCACGCGCCGGCCGATCTCCAGCGTGCGTGCCGACAGCGGCAGGCGGCCCTCGTCGAGACGGCGCAGGAACTCCACCTGCTCCACCGGGGAGATGCGCAGGTCCCCGTCCAGCCAGAAGTTGTCCACCTTCGGCGTGATGGCCGCATTGCCGTAGCGGAAATCGCGCAGCGCCTGCTGCATGCGCGTGCTGCCGACGCCACGCGCGATCTCCTGGTACGCCCACACCGCCGACACGCGGAAGGCCTCGGTCAGGTCGAGGTCGCGGTTCCAGTCCTCCACCCAGCGCTTCTGCCCGTCCCACTTGAACGCCTGCTTGTCGTCGCGCGCCACGCCGGTTTCCAGCGCGATCAGCGTGTTCGGAATCTTGAAGGTGGACGCCGGGCGGAAGCGCTGGAAGGCGCGCTTCGAATCCGCCGCGATCCAGCGCCGGTCCTGGCTGTCCAGCACGACGAAGGTGCCGCGCATGCCGCGCTCCTCGAAGCGCTTCAGCAGCGCGGGCTGGTCCTGCCAGGACTCGCTGCGCGCGGTGCCGGCATCGGCGGACGCGATGGACGGAGCCGTCGCGAGGCAGGCACCGGACGTCGCCAGGAAGGCGGCGACGACAAAGGTGTGGAGCGTCGGGGTGCGGAACATCGGTGAGCTGAACATCGTGGAAGTTTCTCCTTGGCTGCGGCATCGCCGCGCGGCCCGACATGGACCGCGCGGTGATGCCATGCCGGCAGTATCGGCAGCCGCGGCGAGCGACGCGTCGCGAATGCGCGTTACAGGCGTTTCGCCTGGCCGCAACGGCAGCGCCGCCTCAACGCGGCTTCGCCACGCGCACCGCCTTGCGCGTTGTCGATGCCTCACGCGCGGGTGACGGGACGGCGGTCAGCATGGCGCGCAGGCGCTGCACCTCCTCCTCGTAGCGGCTGCGTGCCACCGCGTCGCGCAACTTGCGCTTCTCGCGCAGCACGCGGCCGCAGAGTTCGAGCGCACTCACCCGGTCCTGCTCGCGCGTGGCATGGGTCGCCCACATCAGGAAGAAGGCGCAGCGCTGCTCCACGGGGATCTGCGAATGAACCCGCTCACGCGCCGTCCAGGTGTCGGCGGCCAGCGCCGCGAAGCTACGCGCGTGCAGCGTCTGCCCCTGCGCACGCGCGGCGGCACTCACGCGGGCGAAGTCGAGATCGTGCGCGACGGCCAGGCGCAGCAGGAACACCATGTTCAGCAGCGAGCTGCGACCGATGGACCACTGCGCGCACACCGATTCGCTGAGCAGCAGCCAGTCCACCGCGGTGCCGGCCTGCTGTTGCGGCAGCAACCCGGCCTCGTGCAGGGCCGACAGGCTGTTGGCGAGATTCGCCGCGGCGATCTGCAAAGCGTCCGGCAGGCCGGCCAGCGCCGCGCTGCGCACCGCCTCGCCCAGACAGGCCATGGCCTGCGCCGCGCGCGTCGCATCCGCTTCCGACAAGGCCAGTTCGCGCAGCAGGATGCCGCGCAGGTTGCAGCAGTCGCTGCACAGGTGGAGGTCCGCCGCCTGTGCAGCAGCATCCACCTGCAGCAGGCGGGCGAGTGCGGCGGCGGTGTTGCCGAGACTGCCGTACAGGTGCCAGGCCGCCAGCAGGTGCTGGCGCGCATCCAGTTGCCGGCGGGCGGCCGGCGACAGGCGCGCGCGCTGCGCGATCACCGCCAGTTCGCGCAGCTCCACCTGCACGCCCGCCCAGTCGCCGAGACGACGCGCCACCCGCGCGCGCCGCATCGACAATGCCGCCGCTTCCAGCGCGTCGTCGGCACGCAGATGCAGTTGCGCGTCCTGCAGTGCCTGCCGCGCCGGGTACAGTTCGCCGCGATCGATCAGCAGGTCGGCACGCGCCAGCGCCGCGACGTAGCCGAGCGAGGGCAGGCTGCCCGCCGTGCTGCGCGCGGTTCGCCGTGGTGGCAGCGACAGCACCGGCACGACATCCGCGGCGTCACGCTGCTGGCCGAGGAAGGCGGCGAGCGATGCCGTGGTCAGCCGCTTGCCCTGCACCGTGATGCGACAGCGGCGCAGCAATGCGTCGTCCAGCCAGAACGGCCCGGCGCTGCGGCCGGCGCAGCACACCAGCCCGCGCAGTGGCGAATCGTCGAGGCCCTGCAAGGCGCGCCACAGCTGCGTGCGATGCAACTCCGGCAAGCCGACGATGCGGTCACGCAAGGCCGCGCGCGTGCACGGCGTCGTATCGCGGGCCAGGCCCTCTGCGTGGGCTTGCAGCAGGGCGGCAAGCAGGCGTGACAGCAGGCGCCGGGGCAGGCGCTCGCCGTCGACGACGAAACCGTCGCTGCACAGGTCGATGGAGATCAGTGGCGCGCGCGGCGCCGGGCGGGCAGGCATGCGCGCATTGTCGGCGCTGGCGTACGACGACACCAGCAGGACAGGCGTTACAGACGTTACAGTTGCGTTTCCGGTTCAGGCGCGTGATGCGGCCAGCAGCTCCGGCCGCGTTTCGCCCAGGCCCTGCAGCACCCTGAACGCCGCGTAGGCATCGTTGGCGGCGTACAGCAGTTGTTGCCCGTTCAGTTCACGCAGCGACCAGTTGGACGTCGTCACGTGCTTGGACTTGTGGAAGCGCTGGCTGAGCACCAGCCCCACCGCGGCCCGCACCCCCATGTCGCCGCTGTAGCCGTCCTTGCGGAACACCAGGTCGAGGTCCAGCAGCGCGGCCGGCTCCACGCCCAGCCGCGCCTTGATCTGCCCGCGATCCGACTTCAGGCCGAAGCCGGCCTTCAGCAAGGCCGGCGACCGCAGCAGTTCCACCAGCGCGTCACGGCCTTCGGGACGATGCACCTGGAAGATGAAGGCCTTGCCCGCCCCCGTGCGGTCCGCCGTCGCGAACTGCACGACATGCGGCCCGTCGCTCACTTCACCCACCTTGAAGGTCGGCCGCGCCTCGGTGTCGAAGCCGGCCGCACCCGCCGCCAGCAGCTCCGCCGCAGCGGCAGCGAATTCCTGCGCCGTGCGCGGCACGTGTATCTGCGCCAGCGCCAGCGCCGGAAACGGGTCCAGCAGGGCGGTGTCGGCTTTGGAGGGGCCTTTCTTCTTCATCGGCGGGCAGGCGTCATGACGGGTCGGGCCCGCAGCATGCACCAGAAAGTGCGTGCCGGCACGCTCAGACGAGCTTCCACTTCAGCAGCACCGCCGCCACCGCCGGCAGGCCGAAGACCAGCAGGAAGATCGGCAGCTCCTCCGCCACCGGGTAACCGGCCTTCGCCACGCCCACCCACATGTTGAAACCGGCGGCGAACAGCCACAGCGCCACGAAGCCGATGGTCGCCACGCGCGAGGCCGCGGGGTACTCGGTGGAGAACAGCCGCGCCAGGATCAACAGCGCGGCCAGCAGGAGGAAGCCCGCCAGCAGGAACAGTCCGGTACGCATCGCAATCCTCCGCGCTCATGGGTGGATGGGGTCCATCGGGGGCACGCGGGGTGCAGGTGCCCTGCCGCAAATTACCGCCGTGCACGTGCGCCGACAAGTATTCGTGCGTGCCACGACAAGCGTCCCGCCCGGGCCGTCGCCAATACTGGGCCCGTGCCCGGCAGGCCGTTTGCGCCACAGCCGGGCCTCCCCTGACGAGCGAGAGGAAGCGACATGGACGGACATATCTGCGGACCGGGCTGCACGCACGGCGTGACCAAGGAAAACGAAGGCGAGATCAAGGAGGAGTTCCACACCGCGCGGCGCAGCTTCCTGCGCGACGCCATGGTGATGGGTGGCAGCGCCATGTCCATCGGCGCGCTGGGCGTGTCGATGTCGCCCGCGGCTTTCGCGCAGAGCGCGCAGCCCGGCGGCGGCATGACCAGGCACTTCTACATTCCGGCGCATGCCAACACCGTGCTGTGGGGCTACTTCAGCAAATCGGCCAAGCCGGTGGTGGAGGTGGACTCCGGCGACTACGTCACCATCGAGACCCTGACCCACCACGCCAACGACGACGCCGAGCGCATGGTGAAGGGCGACGCCGGTGCCGAGAGCGTCTTCTACTGGGACAAGCAGAAGAAGAACGTGAACCGCCGCGGCGCCGGCCCGATGGATGCCAAGGTGGGCGCCGGCGGTGGCGAGGGGGTGCACGTGTGCACCGGCCCGGTGTTCATCAAGGGCGCAGAGCCCGGCGACATCCTGGAGGTGCGCATCATCGACGTGGTGCCGCGCCCCAGCGGCAACCCGGCGTACAAGGGCAAGTCCTTCGGCAGCAACGCCGCCGCCAACTGGGGCTTCCACTACGGCGACACGCTGACCGAGCCGAAGAAGCGCGAGGTCATCACCATCTACGAGGTGGACGCCACCGGCGAGCGCAACTGGGCACGCGCCTTGTACAACTACCGCTGGACGCCGCAGACCGACCCCTTCGGCATCGTGCACCCCACCATCGACTATCCCGGCGTGCCGGTGGACCACAAGACCATCACCAAGAACGAGAACGTGCTGCGCAACATCCGCATCCCCGTGCGGCCGCACTTCGGCACCATGGGCGTGGCCCCGGCGGAAGCCGAGTTCGTCACCTCCATCCCGCCCAACTACACCGGCGGCAACATCGACAACTGGCGCATCGGCAAGGGCGCCACGCTGTACTACCCGGTGGCGGTGAAGGGCGCGATGTTCTCGGTGGGTGACCCGCACGCCTCGCAGGGCGACTCCGAGCTTTGCGGCACGGCCATCGAGTGCTCGCTGACCGGCACCTTCCAGCTCATCCTTCACAAGAAGAACAGCCTGCCCGGCACGCCGCTGGCCGACCTGCAATACCCGTTGCTGGAAACGCAGGACGAATGGCTGCTGCACGGCTTCAGCTACGCCAACTACCTGGCCGAGCTGGGCCCCAAGGCGCAGAGCGAGATCTACAGCAAGTCCTCGGTCGACAAGGCGCTGCGCGACGCCTACCACAAGATGCGCCACTTCCTGATGACCACCCAGGGCCTGAGCGAGGACGAGGCGATCTCGCTGATGTCCATCGCGGTGGACTTCGGCATCACCCAGGTGGTGGATGGCAACTGGGGCGTGCACGCCGTAGTGAAGAAGAGCATCTTCCCGGCGCGGGGCACCTGATCGGAGCGACGGGTGCATGGGTCGCCGTGCGGCCCGTGCGCCCGCCCTCCTGGCACGGCACTGGCTTGTCTCACGCCATGATCCTCAACGACATCCGCCGCTTTTCCACCAGCGCCTATCCGGAAGAACTGCGCCAGTCCGCGTGGTCCGAGGTGCTGGCGCGGCTGCTGCTCGCCAACGAGCCGGCACCACGCGGCCAGCCGGCGCTGAATGGTCATCTTAGTGGCCACATCTCGGCGTGCAGCTCCGCCTTCGACTCGGTGTTCGCACAACTCGCCTCGTCGCCGCAGGTGCTGCTGCCGCTGGCCGACGGCGCACACGGTCATGCACGCGGCAAGCACGCCGGCACGGTCCTGGTGCTGGCGCTGCAGGCCGGCCACGGCACCCTGACCGACACCCAGCAGGCGGACGCCAGCCCGGTGGGCATCCACGCCGGCGACATCATGCTGCTGGACCCGGCGCAGGCCTGGCGGATCGAGCTGCACACCGACTTCCGCGCCATGCTGGTCAAGCTGGAGTCCGCCAGCTTCGTGCTGCGCCTGGTGCGTACCGGCGCTCAGGAGCTCAATCGCATCTCCACCCGCGTCGGCGTCGGCGCGGTGTGCCTCGGCCTCATCCAGTCGGTGGCCGACGAGCTGGCCTACATCGGCCGCGACGAACTGCCGCCCATCGAGGCCACGCTGATCGAACTGCTGGTCACCTGCCTGTCGCACAGGAGCCAGGACGCGCAGGAACGGGCCGAGCCTGAGGACACCAACCCGGACACCACCTCCGTGCAGCTCGCCCACCTGCGCCGCGTGTGCCGCACGCTGGAGTCGCGCCTGGGCGACGCCGAACTGCAGATCGACGACATCGCGCGGCTGGAGGGGTTGTCCACCCGCTACATCCAGAAGCTGTTCAAGGCGGGCGCCACCAGCTTCACCGAGTACCTCAAGTCGCGCCGCCTGGAGCGCTGCCGGCTGGACCTCGGCAACCCGGCGCTGGCGCACTTCAGCATCTCCGAGCTGTGCTACCGCTGGGGCTTCAGCGACGCCGCCAACTTCAGCCGCGCCTTCTCGGCGCGCTTCGGCCAGTCGCCCAAGGCCTATCGCGCCGCACCGCCGAAGGACATCGAGGAGCAGTTGCGCCGCGGCCGTCCGGCGCAGACTGCCGGCCCCGTCGCCCCGCCGGTGGACAGATCGGCCCCCGCGGGCGACGACACCCGCCGCCAGTTCCAGAACCTGCTGAGCGACCACGCCCGCTATGCCATCGCGCTGGCGCTGTCGCCCAAGCGCGCCACGCCAACGTCGCACGACGCACAGCATCCACACCATCCGCCCACGGACGAACACCAGCCACCACCCGGCCACTACTACCTGCCGGTGTCGGCGAAGACGGTGCACTGGGGCTACTTCAGCCGCAGCATCAAGCCGGTGCTGACGGTGCATTCCGGCGACATCGTCACCATCGAAACGCTGACCCAGCACGCCACCGACGACTGCGAGCGCATGATCGCCGGCGACCCCGGTGCCGAGAGCGTGTTCCACTGGACCGCCGACAAGAAGGCGGTGGACCGGCGCGGCGCCGGGCCGATGGATGCCTCCATCTACGGCCGTGGTGCCGGCGAGGGCTTCGGCGTGCACATCTGCACCGGCCCGGTGTACGTGCAGGGCGCGGAGCCCGGCGACGTGCTGGAGGTGCGCATCCTCGACATCCAGCCCCGCCCCAGCCGCCACCCCGAGCACGAAGGCCGGCTGTACGGCAGCAACGCCGCCGCGTGGTGGGGCTTCCAGTACAACGACCTGCTGACCGAGCCGAAGAAGCGCGAGGTCATCACCGTGTACGAGATCCACCACGGCCACGCGCACCCGCACGCCAAGGCCGTCTACAACTACCGCTGGACGCCGCAGACCGACCCCTTCGGCATCCGCCACGACACCATCGACTACCCCGGCGTACCGGTGGACCACGCCACCATCGACAAGCAGTTCGGCGTGCTGGAGAAAGCCGTGGTGCCGGTGCGCCCGCACTTCGGCGTGCTGGCCGTGGCACCGCGCGAGAAAGGCATGGTGGACTCCATTCCGCCGAGCTACTTCGGTGGCAACCTGGACAACTGGCGCGCCACCAAGGGCGCCCGCCTGTTCCTGCCGGTGGCGGTGGACGGCGCGCTGTTCTCGGTGGGCGACCCCCACGCCTCGCAAGGCGACGCCGAGGCCTGCGGCACCGCCATCGAATGCTCGCTCACCGGCGTGTTCCAGCTGGTGCTGCACAAGAAGGCCGCGCTCGCCGACAGCTTCCTGTCCGAGCTGGACTACCCCTTCCTCGACACCCCGGACGAATGGGTGCTGCAAGGCCTCAGCTACCCCGACTACCTCGCCGAACTCGGCCCGCACGCACAGACGCAGGTGTACAAGAAGTCCTCGCTGGAAGCCGCCATGCGCGACGCCTTCCACAAGGCCCGCCACTTCCTGATGAAGGCCCACCAGCTCAGCGAGGACGAAGCCATCTCGCTCATCTCCGTGGCTGTGGACTTCGGCATCACCCAGGTGGTGGACGGCAACCTCGGCGTGCACGCGGTGATCCGCAAGGCGGTGTTCCCGGACCACAGCGGCGAGCTGACGCCGGGGGCGGGTTGAGGCTGAAGCGATTATCGACCATAATCGCTTCACATTCTGAAGCGATTATCCCATGCAAACGCCTCACAGGAGCAGTGATGCTCCTAACCAAGTCTCTCCCTCTCCCGACTGGCTCTGGCAACACGCCGGCTGGCCCGCGCTGACCTGGCGCGAGGACGTGGTTGCGCCCGCACTGGCCGCTGCTCGCCAGGCGCAGAGTCGGGTGCTCGGCATGACGGCGGTACTCGACGGCACGCTGTCGGCCGAAGCCATGGCCGACATCCTCATCGAGGACAGCGTCACCACCAGCGCCATCGAAGGCGAGCGCCTGCCGGTGGATGCGGTGCGCTCCTCCGTCGCACGGCACCTCGGCCTGCCGCATGCCGGCCTGCCGGTGCCGGATCGCAGCGTGGAAGGGCTGACGCAGCTCCTGCTGGACGCAACACGCCACTACGCTGCGCCCCTCACACCTGAGCGCCTGTACGGCTGGCAGGCCGCGCTGTTCCCGTCCGGCTACTCCGGCCTGCAGCGCATCCGCACGGCTGAGCTGCGGGGCGACGCACCGATGCAGGTCATCTCCGGCGGCGCGGGCCGCGAGCGCACCCACTTCACCGCCCCGCCCCGCGAAGGCCTGGACGCGCAGCTGGACAACTTCCTCGCATGGTTCGCCGCCGCGCCTTACATGGACGGCCTGGTGCGCGCCGGGCTGGCACACCTGTGGTTCGTCACGCTCCACCCCTTCGAGGACGGCAACGGCCGCCTCACGCGCGCCATCACCGATATGGCCATCGCGCAGGACGAGCAGCAACCGATGCGCCTGTTCAGCCTCAGCGCGCAACTGCTGCGCGAGCGCGAGGCCTACTACACCATGCTGGAACGCACGCAGCGTGGCGGGCTGGACGTCACCGACTGGCTGGTGTGGTTCCTGCAGCAACTGCAACTGGCCGCCGACGCCGCCGGCCAGACCATCGCCCGGACGCTGGCGAAAGCACGCTTCTGGCTGCGTCACGCCCAGGTGCCGCTGAACGAGCGCCAGCGCAAAGTGCTCAACCGCCTGCTCGATGCCGGCCCGGACCGCTTCGAGGGCGGCATCACCACCCGCAAGTACGTCAGCCTCACCCGCAGCAGCCGCGCCACGGCATTCCGCGAGCTGAGCGATCTGGTGGACAAGGGCTGCCTGCAGCCACTCGACGGGCGCGGACGCAGTGCGGGGTATGAGATCGTCTGGTAGCTAGTCACTGTATGTCGAACGCCGATGCGCTCCGGCATCCCTGTTCGCTTGGGCGACACACCTACATGAAGGGGTAGGTTGGGTTGAGCTACGCGAAGCCCAACAGAACGATGGCATCCGCTGGCTACATCGACTGAGTGTTGGGCTTCGCTTCGCGTCAACCCAACCTACCGCCCACGCGCTGGTCACAGGACCAGTCAGTCCCCGTCAATGGCTCCGCGGACCGATCGAAGCGCGGATGCCGACGAGCCGAAATCCTCTCCCGCATCCTTGTCCTCCGGCTACGTACCGGACGGCTCTTCGTCTGCCCGATGCACCCACAGGACGATGATTGCGCCGAACAAGGGCACCAGCCACACGAGCAGAAGCTGGAACAGCTTCTGCGACCTCTCCGACAGGTCATCCCGGTGGATCAGCACGCAGGCCCGGATGTTGAATCCCGGCGGAATGGCACATGCAGCGAGCAGCAACAAGACGACATCCATGGGTGTGCTCCGGCGTGGCCCGGAAACATGCACCGACGCGGCGGATCATGCCCCTGTATGCATGCCGCGCAAACGCCTGCGGGCAACCCGCTGCATGCGCCGCGGCAACGGCATCACCGTCGTGGTACAACCTTCGCCAGACACCCTGCGCCCCCGCAAAGCCACCATTGACCACCGTGCCCCGCCCTCCCCACCCCACCGACGACCTCGACTCCTCCCCCGCCGACGAAGCACTGTCCGCGGACGCCCCCGATGACGGCGCCATCCTCGACGACATCGACGAGCAGATCGCCGCGCGTATCGACCGCTACCTCGCCGGCTTCAACGCGCGCCTGCTGCATTCCTACGAGAGCGTCGCCATCGAGGTGAGTGGCGAGGTCGCTGGCCACGCTGGCACGCGGCATCCCTTCCGCCTGGTGCCGGATCGCGGCGTGCTGGCGCGCATCGGCAAGTGGCGAAAACTCAAGCCGGCGCAGCGCCTGGAGCTGGTGCGCGAGCGGCTCAACGACGACACGCTGGCGGAGCTGGTCGCCGGCATCGGCGCTTTCGTCAGCGACATCGAGAACCGTGCGAAGGCAGCGGGGCTGGATGCGGACGACTTCCTCGGCGCGCTCACCGTCGGGCGCGAACTCGCCAGCCGGCGCTTCCGCGTCGCGGAGGACCGGCTGGCCGAAGCCATCCACCGCAAACAGCAGACCACGCATGCCGAGGCCGCGCTGCGCAGCGTGCCGCTGGCGCGCTACCCGGAATCCTTCGAGCTGGCCGCCGGCATGCGGCGCAAGTTCATCGCCATCCTGGGCCCCACCAACTCCGGCAAGACCCACCAGGCCATGGAAGCGCTGGCGCTGGCCGACAGTGGTGTGTACCTGGCACCGCTGCGTCTACTGGCGCTGGAGAACTACGAGCGCCTCGTGGAACGCGACGTACCCGTCAGCCTCGTGACCGGCGAGGAGCGCCGCCTCACCGAAGGCGCCACCCACGTCGCCAGCACCATCGAGATGCTGGACACCACGCGCGAGGTGGACATCGCCGTCATCGACGAAATCCAGATGCTGGAAGACCTGGACCGCGGCGCCGCGTGGACCGCTGCCGTGTGCGGCGTGCCGGCGCACACCGTGTACCTGCTGGGCGCACTCGCCGCACGGCCCGCCATCGAGGCGCTGGCCAAACGCCTGGGCTGCCCGCTGCAGGTCACTACGCTGCAACGCAAGTCGCCGCTGGAAATGGAGCCCAACGCGGTGGGCAACCTCGGCAAGCTGAAGCGCGGTGACGCGCTCATCGCCTTCTCGCGGCGCGACGTGCTGGACTGGTCCGCGCAGGCCGCCAAGGCCGGCCTCAAGGTCGCTGCTATTTACGGCAACCTGTCGCCCGAGGTGCGCCGCGCCCAGGCCCAGCGCTTCCGCGAAGGCGACGCCGACGTGGTGGTCGCCACCGACGCCATCGGCATGGGCCTCAACATGCCGATCCGCCGCGTCGTGTTCACCACCGCCAAGAAGTACGACGGCATCTCGGAAGACATCCTGCCCGCCTGGCTCGCCCACCAGATCGCCGGCCGCGCCGGCCGCTACGGCATCCACGAGGCCGGCCACGTCGCCGGCTTCGACGACCACACCCATCGGCAGATCGCGCGGCTGATGAAGACCCACGCCGACGACCTGCCGAAACGCGGCTTCTTCGTCACGCCCTCACTGCATCAACTGGAGAGCATCGCGCAGGCCACGCGAGAACAGTCGCTGGCGAAACTGCTCAACCTGTTCACCCGCAACATCGACCTCAGCGACGACTTCTTCCTGCCCGGCAATCTCGACGAACAGATCGAACGCGCGCAATACCTCGACACCCTGCGCCTCACGCTGGCGCAGCGCTTCACCTTCTCCCTGGTGCCCATCTCCACCCGCGTCGCCAGCCTGGAATCCGCTTGGCGCAGCTGGGCGCAGAAGGTGGCCAACCAGCGCGCCTGCTACCTCAGCGAAGACATCGAATCCTTCGAACGCACTAAGTACCCGCTACAGACCGCCGAAGACGCGTGCAAGAAATACTCCGCCTACGCCTGGCTCGGCTACCGCCTGCCCGACTTCTTCCCGGACGCGGAAGCGGCGGTGGAGATTGCGCGGGAGACGTCAGAACGCGTGGACCGGATGCTGGCGGCGGCGAATGGTGGGAAGGCGGGGGGACATCATCGTGGACCGCAGCGAGGTGGGAAGCATGGTGAGCGCGGTGGGCAGGATTCACGGGGCGGGCATTTGCGCAGTAGGCGCGTTGCGCGGCGCTAATTATTATCTAGCGAGTTTCCAAAAGCTGAGTGTTTATTGGTAGTACCGAGAATCAACGCTTGGCATTCTCTTGCACCCAACGCACCAGCGGGCTGCAGGAAGCTTGGGAGCCCTTCTCCTTTTCATCATGTGCGAACCCAGCATAAATCTGGTCGCGACTACTCTCGGAGCCGACTTCTGCAGTATCGAATATAGAGTCGGACCCACTCGACGCAATCGAAAGCAGTATTTCAATTTTTTCCAAAGCACAGCCTCTTTACTTGATTAGTTTAGAGAGCGCTGCAAGCGCGCCATGTATCGCACATTCAGCCCCGCATCAAAATAGTGCTTTCTTTTTATCCACACCAAGCCTTCGCTTTTTGTAATCGCCGCGACGTCAATTGGACCACCAACAGACTCGGAGGCAGATGTGACACGCTCCTTAAGCGACTCTAAGTTTAGGAGAGACTCAGCCAGATGCGCCATTTCCTGCACGTTCAGTGTTTGTAACACATCAATCAAAGGGTTGAAATTTTGTTTCCAATTAGCCCTCTTCCATTCAATCATAAATTCTTTGTGGCATGCAGCTCTGATCTTTTCTGATGTATCGGGAGCAACCCGAACACCCTCTTGTTCGAGCTTATCAAAGGCACTGGCGAGAGCTTTGTTGCTTTGTATTTCTATGATCTGCTCCAACGACCTGCCAAATCCATCTGTAAACATGTCAATCATAGACGTCTGCGCCAATGGCTTAATCATTGCGATGCCAGTATGGGTAACTTCATAGTTCCCAGCACTCTTGAAATAGAGTTCATCGCCGATGTGCCCAAATATATCCACTTGCTCGTAAGCCGGGAAAATTTGCTCTTCACCATACCCCGCAACAACCAGGCCAGTGCTTTGAAGGACCAATTCGGGATAAGAGTAACGCATTCGATGGCCCAGCTCCGCCAAATCCGTGGCATCGATTCCGCCTAGAAATCCAACGGCATCAATCTGTGATTGAGCACGGGCGACCCAAGGGATAGAATTTTGAAGAAGCTCATCTAGTGCGTTCTGCGTAAGGGGCTGCGCAACGCCCTCGTCGAGAAAAAGCTGACGCAAGCGCTGGGCCTCAACCTTCCAGGTGGCGGCACGCTCGTCCTGCAGAGTGTCCTGATCAAAGAAGGTAGGATTCGCTCGCTTCACTTCTATAAAAATATTCTTAAGTGCCAAATCAAATTGCTGCTCAACCCATTCGTTTCTCAGTGCTTTGGGAAACAGCTTCTCATTGGCATTCAAGAATGAAATTAAAACCGATCCGTATTCATTTATTCTTCCGAACGAAACCGCTCCAAGCTGAGACCGGAAGAGCTTTATAACTAACTCCCATGGAACCATATCAATTAGAGCGCTTCCATATATAGCCGCCGCTACGGAGCCATTCTTGGTGAGCTCGAAGATTTTGTTCGCCGATTTAGAGTATCGCGGGTGATCGCCACCTGAAGTGGTGACAGCACTATCCGCGCCAATTACCACAGCGCGCTTGTTTAGGATAAGAACTTCGCTAGTCACTATGCCTCCAGTTGGCAGAGCCATCCGTTGCTACCGCTAACGCCATACACACTGCCGCTCCCATAACAGCACGGCCAGAAAAGCTACGCAACGACGCGGCCGTGTAGTGGACCACATTCGAGAACAACCTTGTAACCGAGAAGGGGACAAGTTTTCATTTTTCGCCAAGGACGGCAACCTCTCACGAAACGAGCAACTGCAGAGCTATAGGACGGCGTCATCGGCGCAGCGCTATCTGGCCAGGTGCGGGAAGTACTCTTCCGTCAGTCGCTCAACCAACTTCGCCTGCGCGATGTCCCGCGGTCGCTTGAGCGGATCGCGTGAGGCCTGCTCGGCAAGCCAGTGCTTGAAGCTCGCAAACACAACGGGGGACACGGTGCTCATCCGCGCCATCCTGCCGGTTGCGGAGACGACGACGCTGGAGAAGGGCGGCGCATTCAGCAGCACGGTGGCATTGCGTGCCTGGACGACCCAGAAGTCGTCGGCGGCATCGGTCAGCTGGATGGGGTGAGCGTCGTCTTCCGCCTGCTCGCGACGGATGATGTCCACCTCGAAGCCGTTCTTGTTCATCGCCGTGTAGGTCTGGCCTTCGACGATGGTGAATGAGGGGTCGACCTTGCGCAGCACGTTGATCATCGATGCGCCACGTTGCTTCATGGTCGTGACGAAGCGGATGCGCTTTCGCGTGTCCCACAGCAGGTCGATGTCCTGCGTGGCGAGTGCCCCCGCATCGAGGAACCTGACACCGGCCTCGGCTTCGTAGGCGTACAGGGAATGCGTGCCGACCACCGTGAAGTACTCGGACAGGCCGGCCGCGTCGATTGCGTTGAGCACATCGACCACGATGGCCGGCACGCGTCCCACGCGGAGCGCGCGGTTCATGCGCTGGTGTTCCTGCACGGCGGCGCGCAGTGAGGTTTCGCGCTCTTCCGCCCCGCGCTTGCGGTTGATGAAGCTGGCGTACATGGCCTCGGTCTCTTCCGAACGCGGCCCGAGGCTTTTCTGTGCGTTGGCGACGGAGGTCCTGATCAGGTAATCCGTCTTTCCAGCGGCTTTCCAGTACATCCCCCCGCGCACGGCGAGCGCTGCTTTCACGGCTTCGCGCCAGGCGTCGAACGCGGTGATGGCATCGATGTATTGCCGCCGTGCGTTGTCGCCCAGTTCGACCCAAGGGAGGTTTTTCGGTACATCTTCCATAAATTTCAATTTATACGGAAAACCGTTTTTATTCCAATACTTGCATTCGACAGAGCAGCTTTCCGGAGCGAAGGTACGGCATTGCCGGACGCACAGGCCTTCCAGCCACGTCACAAGTTGCAGCCACGCTCGTTCCGTTCCAGGCCGTTGTCGCTACGATTGCCCGCTCAATCCCCCAGCGGAAAGAACATGGCTCCAGATCAGACACGCCCGCGCATCGCCGCCCTCGAAGTCGGCGGCACCAAGTGCATCTGTGCGGTGGGTCGCACACCAGTCGAGCTGCGCCTGCCCGCCAACCGCCTGGAAGTACCCAGCGATGCCGGGCCACAGCAGGTGCTCTCACGCATCACCGAGTGGTTCGCCGCGCAGCATGCGCGCGAGCCGCTGCAGGCCATCGGCATCGCGTCTTTCGGGCCGCTGGACCTGGACCCGGCTTCGCCCAGCTACGGTTCCATCACCTCCACGCCCAAGCCGGGCTGGCGGGATACGGACTGGCTGGGGGCGTTTGCGCGGGCCTTGCCGCAGGTGCCGGTGGCGATAGACACGGACGTGAATGGCGCGGCGCTGGGGGAGTGGCAGTGGGGTGCGGCGCAGGGGCTGGATGACTTCGTGTACCTGACGATGGGCACCGGCATCGGTGGTGGCGCGATGGTGGGCGGGCGGCTGGTGCATGGGCTGCTGCATCCGGAGATGGGCCACATGCGGGTGCCGCGCATCGCGGGGGATGACTTCGCGGGCGTGTGCCCTTTCCATGGGGATTGCTGGGAAGGGCTGTGTTCGGGGCCGGCCTTGCAGGCGCGTACCGGCAAGGCGGCCAGTGCGCTGGCGGCGGATGACCCGGCCTGGGACTACTTGTTGCGCTACACCGCGTATGCGATCGGCAACATCGTGTGCGCGTTGTCGCCGCGGCGGATCATCCTGGGTGGCAGTGTGCGCAAGGCAGGGGCGCTGGGTGAGGCAGCGTTCTTCGCGGGGCTGCGTCGCGAGTTGCAGCGCAGCCTGAACGGCTACGTGGCGTCGGCGGCTTTGACGGGCAAGGGAAGTGGCGGCATCGACGACTACATCGTGCCGCCGACGCAGGGGGACGATGCCGGCATCTGCGGCGCGATGGTGCTGGCACAGCGGCTTGTGGAGCGCCCGGCCGTCGAAGGGTGATGCCGCGCAGGGCGCGCGCGGAACGCACACCGTAAGCGAAGAAGGACGAGCCGGAATGCGAAGGCCGCGCAAAGTGATTGCGCGGCCTTCTTCGTCATGCGGTGCGCCTCGCGTGCAAACCGCGAGGCGGGCTGCGCTCAGGTGGACAACTGGTTGGCAAACTGCCCCACGGCATCCACCACGCGCTGGGCGCCGTCCTGGATCTCGACGATCTTGGTGCTGGCCTGGCGGGAGAGTTCGAGGCTGCGTTCGGTCTGTTGCTTGCCGCGGTCGATGGTGGCCACCGCGTCCCCCGCGAGTTGCTGGTTCTTCAGCACCACCTGGGTGATTTCCTCGGTCGCGGAGCTGGTACGTGCGGCGAGCTGGCGCACCTCGTCGGCCACCACGGCGAAGCCACGGCCCTGCTCGCCGGCGCGGGCGGCCTCGATGGCGGCGTTGAGCGCCAGCAGGTTGGTCTGGTCGGCGATGCCGCGGATGGCGCTGACGATGGAGCCGATGGCCTGCGACTGCTGGTCCAGCGCCTGGATGCCCTGCACCGCCTCCTGCATGTGGCGGGCCAGTTCGTGCATGACGTCCACCGTCTGCTGCAGCACGGCGGCGCCCTGCTTGGCGCTGGCGTCGGTGGCGCGCGAGGTGTCGTAGGCGATGCTGGCGGCGGTGGCGACGGCGGCTTCGCGCTCCACCTGCTCGGTGACCACGGTGGCGAACTTGACCACTTTGTACAGGCGGTCGTGCGCGTCGATGATGGGGTTGTAGGACGCCTCCAGCCACACCACCTTGCCGTGGCTGTCGACACGCTTGAAGCGGTCGGTGACGAACTCGCCGCGCCGCAGCTTGCCCCAGAAGGCCTCGTATTGCGGCGAGTTGTATTCCTGCGGCTCGCAGAACATGCGGTGATGCTTGCCCTGGATCTGCGCCAGGCTGTAGCCCATGCCGTCGAGGAAGCGGTCGTTGGCGGTCAGCACCTCGCCATCGAGGTTGAACTCGATGACGGCCATGGAGCGCTGCAGCGCCTGGATGAGGTTCTCGTGCTCGCGCGAATTCTCGATGGTGCGGGTGAGGTCGCTGGCGTACAGCGTGAAGCGCAGCAGCTTGCCGGCACTGTTGAGCACCGGTTGCAGGATGCTGCGCAGCCAGGCTTCCTCGCCGTCGCCCCGCAGCAGGCGGATGACGCCGGCCAGGTGCTCGCCGCGTTCCAGCGCGCGCTTCACCCGCAGGTGGAAGTCCGAGCCGCGCACGTGTTCGGGAATGAGGTCCAGCAGGCTGCGGCCGGAAAGCTGGTCGCCACGGTGCAGCATCTCCTTCTCGAAGTTGGCATTCACCCGTTCGATGCGACCTTGCATGTCGAGCTCGACGAAGATCATTTCCTGGTCGAGGCTGGCGCGGATCTGCTCGATGGAGGACAGCTCCTCGCGCAGGCTGGCAATTTCGTTCTTCAACTGGGTATTGAACATGACGACACTTCTCGGCAGAGGCGGTGAGGTGTTCACGGCATCCGCGCCGCGGGGCTTGACCCCCTACTCCGTGTCATTCGGTGTCACTCCCGGCTCCGTGCGGCGGGGAGAGCCGGGTGGCTGGGGTTAACCTCTAGCGGCCGCGCTGCAGCGTCTGCGGCTCGTCACTACCGCCCGCGAACGGACCGCCACCGCACCGGCCGGTGCGTGGCGAAGGAAGAAGGCGTGCGCGCCCTGACCGGCCGTCGCAGGGTGGTGAGCAGGTGCCGCGGGGCGATTGCCCGGGGGATCTCGTCCTGGATGCCGGTGCGCCATGGGCACAGCGAGCGTGCGCACGCGTCTGGGAGCGACGGCACCCGGTCGGGTTGCATGCCCCGGCCCGAAAAGGACGGCGCCGACAGCGGGACGTTGCTGCCTCCTACGCCGCACCTGCGGCCGCCTGCGCGACGCATGCGTAGACAGACGCAGATAGAGAGGGCCGCCAGACCCATCAGTCGTGTTGGCACAAAGCGACAGAAGCCGGGGAGCAGTAGTGCGCAGGCCCAGCAACGGCGCCACTCTTCAGCGCACTGCAGCATGCACGGCGAGGCGTTGTCCTACAAAAACGACGAAAAAATTCGGGCAGACTCGACCGCCGACCGTTGTTGTTTGCCCACCCCAAGAACTGCGCCATGTCCGTGGACCTGACGACCTGCGACCAGGAGCCGATCCGCACCCCCGGTGCCGTGCAGCCGCACGGGCACCTGCTCGTGCTGGATGGCGCCACCGGCCGGCTGGTGGCCTACGGCGGCAGCCAGTCGCTGACGCAGGCGCAGGAGATGGCCGCCGCGGTGCGCGTTCCGGACGGGCTGCCGGTGGGTGGCGCCTCAGTGTCCATCGGCCGCCTGGCGATGGTGGACGGCCTGTGGGATGCCTCCGCCCACCGCACGCCGCGCCATCTCATCGTGGAGCTGGAACCGGCCGTCAGCGAGACCGGCAACCTCGCGCCCATCTATTCGCTGGCCCGCAGCTTCCTGCCGGAGCTGCAGAACACCGGCACGGTGCTGGAGCTGGCGCAACTGGCGACGCTGGAACTGAAGCGCCTCACCGGTTTCGGCCGCTGCCTGCTGTACCGCTTCGACGACGAAGGCCACGGCGAGGTGCTGGCCGAGCGTGCCGACGAAGGCTACGACCGTTACCTCGGCCATCGCTTCCCGGCGCCGGACATTCCGCAGCAGGCGCGCGCGCTGTACCTGCTGAACCGCTTCCGCCTGATTCCCGACGCGCACTACGAACCGGTCCCGCTGATGTCGCTGGACCCGGCGCTGGGGCCCACCGACATCGACCTGTCGCAAGCCTTCCTGCGCAGAGTGTCGCCGGTGCACCTGGAATACATGCGCAACATGGGCACGCTGGCCTCGATGTCGGTGTCCATCGTGGTCGACGGCAAGCTGTGGGGGCTGATCTCCTGCCACGACCACCAGCCGCGCAGCCTGACGCCGGAATGCCGCAACGCCTGCGACCACCTGGGCCAGCTGGTGTCGCTGCAGATCGCCGCCAAGGAAGCCAACGCCGACGTGGCCGAGCGGCTGGAGCTGCGCAAGCTGACGCTGGAGATCGTCTCGCGCCTGGGCGACAGCGACGCCACCTTGCAACGCATCCTTGCCGAGCCGGCCCCCCTGCTGCGGCTGGCGCGCGCCAGCGGCGCGGCCATCGTGCTGGACGACCAGGTGTGGTCGGTGGGCGACGTGCCGGCGCGCGAACAGATCGAGGAACTGGCGGGCTGGATCGTCGGCCTCGGCCAGGACGTGTACGAGAGCCACGAGCTGACGGCCCGTTTCTCGCCGGCGGCGCAGTTCGACCGCGCGTCGTCCGGCCACAACGTCGCCGGCGTGCTGGCGCTGTCCATCTCCCAGGTGCACCGCCACGCCATCCTGTGGTTCCGCCCGGAGATCGTGCAGACGGTGCGCTGGGCCGGCGACCCGCGCGCCAAGATCATCGAGAACGGCCGCATCCAGCCCCGCCGCAGCTTCGACAGCTGGGCCGAGCAGATCAAGGGCCGCAGCGAGCCGTGGAGCGCGGCGGAGATCGCCACCGCCCGCGAGCTGCGCGAGGCGCTGATCGGCATCGTGCTGCGCCGCGCCGAGGAGATGGCGGTGGTCGCGCAGGAACTGGGCCGGCTCAACAAGGAGCTGGAAGCCTTCTCCTACACCGTGTCGCACGACCTGCGCGCGCCGATGCGCCACATCACCGGCTACGTGGACCTGGTGCTGGACACCGACGAGGCCGCGCTGAGCGAACGCTCGCTGCGCTACCTGGGCCACGTGAAGGACGCGGCGCTGTACGCCGGCCAGCTGGTGGATGCGCTGCTGGACTTCTCGCGCATGGGGCGTGCCGCACTCAAGCGACGCAACGTGAACACCCAGTTGCTGGTGGACGACCTGGTGAAGGAAATCACCCGCCAGGAGCGCGGCCAGGACATCGAATGGGCGGTCGACCGCAACCTGCCGGACATCGATGCCGACCCGCTGCTGCTGCAGATGGCGGTGCGCAACCTGGTGTCCAACGCGGTGAAGTACAGCCGCAGCGAAGACCGCAGCCACATCGCGGTGACCGCTGTGTCAAATGAGGATGGCGACGGGCTGGAAGTGCACGACAATGGCGTCGGTTTCGACATGAAGTACGTCGACAAGCTGTTCGGTGTCTTCCAGCGCCTGCACAAGTCCGAGGAGTTCGAGGGCACGGGCATCGGACTGGCCAACACCAAACGAATCATCGAACGCCATGGCGGCCGCGTCTGGGCTTACGGCGAGGCGGGCAAGGGCGCCCGCTTCGGCTTCACCGTACCCAAGCAGGCGACTGCCAGCCAGGCACCACCCGGAGTACCCGATGCTTAAACCCATCCTGCTCGTCGAGGACGACAAGCGCGATCTTGAACTGACCCTGGTTGCGCTGGAGCGCAGCCAGCTCGCCAATGACGTGGTCATCCTGCGTGACGGCGCCCAGGCGCTGGACTACCTGCGCCGCGAAGGCGAGTACGCCGAGCGTGCCGAGGGCAACCCGGCGGTCATCCTGCTGGATCTGAAGCTGCCGAAGGTGACCGGCCTGGAAGTGCTGGAAACCGTGCGCAACAACCCGCTGTTGCGCAGCATCCCGGTGGTGATGCTGACCTCCTCGCAGCAGGAGTCCGACGTGCTGAAGAGCTACGAGCTGGGCGTGAACGCCTACGTGGTGAAGCCGGTGGACTTCAAGCAGTTCGTGGCGGCCATTGCCGACCTGGGCGTGTTCTGGGCGGTGCTGAACGAGCCGCCGCCCGGATCGACCAAGGCGCACCGCCGCTACGAGTGAAGCCCCCGCAGCATTGACGCAAGCACTGAGACAGCGCTGAGCGAACAAACGGAACAGACGGAGACAAGGCACAGGACATGGACGCGCGGGCAGACACACCAGCAACGGCGAAGCGAGCCGGAACATCGATCCTGTTGCTGGAGGATTCCGCCTTCGACGTCGACCTCATCACCGAGACGCTGAAGAGCTACCTCCCCGACGTGCAGACGAAGCACGTCAACTCCGAACAGGGCTTCCTCGACGCGCTGCGCCTGCAACGCTACGACGCCATCCTGTCCGACTTCGAGATTCCCGGCTTCGGCGGTGCGCAGGCGCTGGAGATCGTGCGCCACAGCGGCATCGACACGCCCTTCATCTTCGTGTCCGGGGTGATCGGCGAGGACAACGCGGTGGAGCTCATGAAGATGGGCGCCACCGACTACGTCAGCAAGTCGCGCCTGGCGCGCCTGCCGCTGGTGCTGGACCGTGCCCTCAAGGAGTCATCCACCCGGCGCGGCCGTGCCGACGCCGAGCGCAAGCTGCGCGAGGCCGACGCCACCTATGGCCGGCTGGTCGAATCGCTGACCGACTACGCGGTGATCCTGGTGGACGACGAGGGCCGCATCGAAGGCTGGAACGCCGGCGCGCAGGCCACCTTCGGCTACGGCCGCGACGAGATGCTGGGCCAGTCGCTGGAGCTGCTGATGTCCTCCATCGATGTGGCCTCCCGCGGCCTGCAGCGCGACCTCGCCGCCACCCGCAAGATGGGCCGGCTGCGCACCGCGCGCTGGATGGTGAGGCGCGACAGTGCCCCGCTGTGGGCGGTGGGCTCGCTGTCCACGCTGCCCTCCGAGCAGGGCGAATCGCATGGCTTCTTCTGCATCCTGCGCGACACCACGGCCGAGTTCGTGGCCGAGGAGAACATGCGCAACGCCCGCCTGCAGGCCGAGGCGGCGCGCGACGAAGCGCAGCGCGCCATCCATGCGCGCGACCGCTTCATCGCCGTGCTGTCGCACGAGCTGCGCACCCCGCTGTCGTCCATCTCCTTCGCGGCCCACCTGCTGGAAAAGGTGGCGACCGTGCCGGACAAGTACGAGCACCTGCTGCCGATGGTCCGTCGCAACATCGCCATCGAGGCGCGGCTGATCGACGACCTGCTGGACGTGTCCGCCATCTCCAACGGCAAGCTGAACCTGAAGCCGGACCTGGTGGACATGCACGAGCTGCTGCAGGAGACGGTGGATCTCTTCGACGACCAGATCATCGAGCGGCAGCTCACGCTGTCGCTGCAGATCGCCGACGCGCCCGCCGTCGTCAACGCGGATCGCGTGCGCATGCAGCAGGTGATCTCCAACCTGCTGCGCAACGCGGTGAAGTTCAGCAACCCCGGCGGGCACATCACCCTGCGCACGGAAGTGCGCGGCCAGCAGTTCACGCTGAGCTGCCGCGACGAGGGCGTGGGCATCGCCGCGCAGGACATCGAGCGCATCTTCCGGCCCTTCGAGCAAGGCGCCGCCAGCGACGGCGACGGCGCCCAGAAACGCGGCGGGCTGGGCCTGGGGCTGGCGATCGCCAGCCACCTGGTGGCCATGCACGGTGGCGAACTGGACGCGGCCAGCGATGGCCCGGGCAAGGGCGCCACCTTCACGCTGCGCATGCCCTGCACCACCAGGGCGGCGGATGCCGCCACCAGCCCGGTGCAGGCCGACGGCAGCCACGGCGGTGGCAACGGTCACGGCAGCTTCCGCGTGCTGCTGGTGGAAGACAACGTCAGCGCCGCCTGGGCACTGCAGATGTGCCTGGAGTCCTACGACTACGCGGTGGTGCATGCCGCGACCGTGGCGGAGGCGATGCTGGCCTTCCAGGAGAGCGACTTCGACATCGTGCTGACCGACCTCGGCCTGCCGGACGGCAGCGGCGTGGAGATCGGCCGCGCACTGTCCAAGACGGTGCCGGTGGTCGCGCTCAGCGGCTACGGCGCCGAGGCCGACCGCCGCCGCACGCTGGAGGCCGGCTTCTCCGCCCACATCGTGAAGCCTGCCGATCCCGAGCAGGTGCATGCCATGCTGCAACAGGTGTTGTCCACCACGCCGCAGGCGCCATCGCGGCCTCACTAGTTGTTCATGGCGCCCGGTGGTGCCTGTGCCGCCGGTGACGCCGCCTCGCCGCTTCGTGTCGTGTGCAACGCGCGAACGATTTTTCGCATCGCGAGCTGCCGCCCGCTCACGCGCTGCTCCGCATCCGGATTCATGAATTGGCGTCACAGCTGATGTGACCTCGCCCTGCCTGTTTCCCGGCGCGCTGCGCGCTCATCATGACCTGCCCGTCCGCCATCGCGGACATCACGCTTCATCGAGGACAGGCATCATGGACATGGAATATCGAAGACTGGGCAGCTCGGGCCTCAAGGTGCCGGCGTTGAGCCTTGGCACCGGTACTTTCGGCGGCAGCGGACCGCTGTTCAGCAACTGGGGCACCACCGACGCGCAGGAGGCGCGGCGCCTGGTGGACATCTGCCTGGACGCCGGCGTGAACCTCTTCGACACCGCCGACGTGTACTCGGCCGGTGCCTCGGAAGAAGTGCTGGGCGCGGCCATCAAGGGTCGCCGCGACAGCGTTCTGATCTCCACCAAGACCACCC
Source organism: Uliginosibacterium sp. H1 (assembly GCF_036017065.1). Classification (NCBI taxonomy): domain Bacteria; kingdom Pseudomonadati; phylum Pseudomonadota; class Betaproteobacteria; order Rhodocyclales; family Zoogloeaceae; genus Uliginosibacterium; species Uliginosibacterium sp. H1. Next base: position 923,997 of record NZ_JAYXHR010000002.1, on the reverse strand, counting down.
TGCCCACGGGCCACGGGCCCAACGACGCCGGCTCGTCGCGGCCGCGCCTGCTGCGCGCGGTGGACGACGCGCTGCGCCGCCTGGGCACCGACTACATCGACCTGCTGCAACTGCATGCCTTCGACGCCGCCACGCCGGTGGAGGAAGTGCTGGGCACGCTCGACGCGCTGGTGCGCGCGGGCAAGCTGCGCTACATCGGCGTGTCCAACTTCGCCGGCTGGCAGATCATGAAATCGCTGGCGGCATCCGAACGCCACGGCTGGTCGCGTTATGTCGCGCACCAGGTGTATTACTCGCTGCTGGGCCGCGACTACGAAATGGGACCTGATGCCGCTGGCGCAGGACCAGGGCGTCGGCGCACTGGTGTGGAGCCCGCTGGGCTGGGGCCGCCTCACCGGCAAAATCCGCCGCGGCCAGCCGTTGCCGGAAGGCAGCCGCCTGCACGCCACTGCGGAGTTCGGACCGCCGGTAGATGACGAGCGCATGTACCGCGTGATCGACGTGCTGGATGCCATCGCCGAAGAAACCGGCAGGACGGTGCCGCAGGTGGCCATCAACTGGCTGCTGCAGCGACCCACGGTGTCCAGCGTCATCATCGGTGCGCGCAACGAGGCGCAGTTGCGGCAGAACCTCGGCGCGGTCGGCTGGTCCCTGGACGCGGAGCAAGTGGCGCGGCTGGATGCCGCCAGCCGTGTCGAGGCCCCCTACCCTCACTTCCCGTACTACCGGCAGGACGCTTTCGCGCGCCTGAATCCGCCGCTGGTGTGAGCTTGCAGCCCGCCGCCGGCGCAGCACCTGCCCGGCGGTGGCTCAGCGGGCCGGGTGGTTGAACACCTGGCGCAGGTAGGCGAGGAAGGTCTCGTCCTCGCACAGCGTCTTGCCCGGCGCGTCGGACAGCTTGGCCACCGACTGCCCGTTGCAGGACACCATCTTCATGACGATGCTGAGCGCCTTGTGCGGCGTGTCGTTGGTCAGGTTGGTGCCGATGCCGAAGGTGGTGGTGATGCGGCCGATGAAGTGGCGGTACAGCGCCATCGCACGCGGCAGGTCCAGTCCGTCGGAGAACACCAGGCGCTTGCTGCGCGGATCGATGCGCAGCGCCTGGTAGTGCGCGATGGCCTTCTCGCCCCACACGACCGGGTCGCCCGAGTCATGGCGCAGGCCGTCGAAGAGCTTGGCGAAGTAGAGGTCGAAGTCGGCGAGGAAGGCGTCCATGCCGATCACGTCGGTCAGCGCGACGCCGAGGTCGCCGCGGTACTCCTGCACCCAGCTCTCCAGCGCCGCCTTCTGGAAGTCGCGCAGGCGGATGCCGAAGGCCTGGTAGGCCTGCAGGTATTCGTGCGCCATGGTGCCGATGGGCGTGACGCCCAGCGTGCGCGCGAGGTGCACGTTCGACGTGCCGCGGAAGTGGCCCGGCAGTTCCTGCGCCAGCGTGCGCACGACCTCCTCCTGCCAGTCCGCCGAATAGCGGCGGCGCAGGCCGAAGTCGAAGAACACGAAGGGATGGTCCGGGTGGCTGGCCAGTTCCGCCTGCTGGCTGCGCAGCAGGTCGACCTTGCGCCGCAACCGCAGCCGCGCTTCGTCGAGGATCTGCTCGCCGCCGCCGAGCCGACGGAAGTACAGCTCGTTGACGATGTAGAGCATGAAGATCTCGAAGCCCATCACGTGCACCAGCGGGCCCTTCGCCACGATGCGCAGCGTGTCGCCTTCGGCGGTGATGTCCACGAAGCGGCGCTGGAAGTGGAACACCGACAGGAAGTCGACGAAGTCGCTCTTCATGAAGCGCAGCGTGCGCAGGTAGTCCAGCTCGTCCTGCGTGAAGGACAGCGCGCACAACTGCTCCAGCTCCGCCTCCACCGCCGGCTTCAGCTGCGCCAGCGGAAAGGCCGGCGTGTTGCGGCACACGAAGTGGTATTCGGCCTGCGCGCCGGGATGGCTGTGCAACAGGGCCTGCCACATCGTGAACTTGTACAGGTCGTTCTCGAGCAGGCTGCGGACGACGGGCTTGTCGGTGGCGTTCATGCGAGGTGTCTGCGGTGGGTCGGGTCGGGTGTGACAAGAGCGGCTAACGAGTGGCTAACGGGATGACGTGGCGCGAAGCGACGCGGTGCTGGCAAGGCGTGGCCGCTCCACAGCGGCAGGTCAGCGGCGGGCCGGCAGCATGCCGAGCGCTTCGGCCGCCGTGGCCATGCGCAGCCCGCGTCCCTGCATGTCGGCCAGGAAGCCCTGCGCCGCGGCTTCGAAGCCGGCCACCGGGCTCATGCAGTCGGTGAGCAGCACCAGCTTGCGCAGCTGGCTGGCGCCCAGCGCCTCGACGATGTGCTCGGTGGTGGCCTTCACGCAATGGCTGGCCGCCTCGCCAGCGATGAACACCGTGTCCGCCTGCGCCAGCGCGGCGATCAGCACGGGGTTGCCCTGGGTGGCGGGGTCGGCCGGATCGGGCACCTCGGCCTTGATGGCGCTGTAGTGCTCGGTCCACGGATTGCTGCCCTTCATGACGCGCGCCACCGGCAGGCCACGCGCATCCTCCCAGGCGTTGCAGGCGGCCAGCACCGCCGCGTGGATGTTGTGTCCCCAGCTGCCGATCTCGCAATGCAGCGGCCAGACCATGTGCGTGTAGCGGCCGGTGGCTTCGAGCGCGTGCAGGTAGCCCCGCACCCGGTCGCGCGCGGCAGGGTCGCGCGGCGTGATGCGGCCGGCGTCGAAGTCCGCCAGCGTGACCGGTGTGAAACCCTCCGGCGGATTGCCGTCCGCCAGGCGCCAGAAAGTCGGGTGGCCGATGTCGATGTGCTGGTGCGAGTCCAGCGTCACGCTGATCGCCGCCAGCGCGGGCGCAGCCTGCCGGATGAAGCCGGCCACGCGCAGCATGTCGGCATGCGCCCCCGGCACCGGCAACGCCGGCGCCAGCCGGTGCCCCGCGATCTCGGGCAGGTAGTCGGCAGGCAGGTCGCAGAAGTCGTTCTGCGGATCGATGATCAGGAGGTGGGCGTGGTGCGCCATGACGGGCCTCGGACAGGACTCCCGCGCAGTGTATGCCGTTGGCGCACGCCGTGGCCGTCGCTGCGTGGATGAACGCCATCGCGGGGGTCTGTCGGGCTGTGCGGTGTCCTCGCGCCGCGCGCCGCACTCGCGGTCGCGCGAGCCCGGTCACGCGAGCCCGGTCACGCGAGCCTATTGCACCGCAGCTCGGCTACGATTGCCGGGCCGCCTTCGGCCACTGACTCGACTCCCTGCCGGTCACCGCACACATGAACATCGCCCCGACGAACACCGCTCATCCCGCAGCAATCGGCCTCGTCATCTACGCCAAGGACCTCGCAAGGATGGCGGACTTCTACGCGCAGGTGCTGGGGCTGCAGGTGCTGGAGCAGGACGCCGGCTTCGTGCTGCTGGGCGGCGAAGGAGCGGAGATCGCGATCGTGCGCATTCCGGAGGAGATCGCCGCAACGATCCTGATCGCCACGCCGCCGGTGCTGCGCGAGGACACACCGCTGAAACACAGCTTCCTTGTCGCGGACCTCGCGGCGACGCGCGAGCGCGTCATCGCGGCCGGTGGTGGCACGCAACCGCCCGACACCGCCTGGGAATGGCGCGGCCAGCGTCACCTGGACGGCTTCGATCCCGAGGGCAACGTGCTGCAGCTCCGCGAAGTGCGCCGCTAGCCGGCCGCACCACGCCCGACGGACCTCACCACGGCCACGGGCACGCTCATCACCGCATGCGTGGCAGGCACAGCGCGAGCACCAGCGCCACAGCCAGCAGCAGCGACAGCAGCTTCCAGAACAGCAGCGGGTTGCGTTCGATCAGCGGGGTGTGGCGCGGACCCAGCGCGGTGGCGCCGGGGTGGCGCAGGTCGTAGGTGAATTCGGAGAGCTCGCCGTAGCGCTTGCGCGGGTCCGGGTGCAGGGCCTTGCGCAGCACCTCGTCCACCCAGGCGGGGATGTCGCGCTCGTCGGACAGCGCGCTGTCATAACGCAGGCGTGCCTGCTCGGCGCGGGTGCGCGCCGCCGCCACGCGCGTACCGTAGGGCAGGCGGCCGGTCAGCAGCTGGTAGGCGACGACCGCCAGCGAGAAGACGTCGCTGCGGGCGTCGCCTTCCTCGCCGAGGAAGAGTTCCGGCGCGGCGTACTGCGCAGTAGCCAGCATGGCGCCGGCCTGCTTCGGCGCAGCCGCTTCCATGATGCCGGCCACGCGGGTGGAGCCGAAGTCGATGATCTTCAGCGTGCCGGCGGCGTCCACCATCACGTTGGGCGGGCGCAGGTCGCGATGCACCATCTCCATGCGGTGGAAGGCCTGCAGGCCGGCGGCGATCTGGTCGACGATGTCCCGCACGGCATTCAGCGAGGGACGCGGATGGTCGGTCATCCATTGCGCCAGGCTGTGGCCGTCCACGTACTCCATGACGACGTAGAGGTAGCCGCGCTTGCGCGCCTGGCCGCGCGGCTTCAGCACGTGTGCGTTGTCGATGCGGCGCGCCACCCATTCTTCGAGCAGGAAGCGCTCCACGCTGCCGGGGTCGGCCTGCAGCTCGGTGGCCAGCGTCTTGATGACGACGCGCTCGCCGCTCTCTTCGTCGGTGGCGAGGTACAGGTGGCTGCGGTGGCTGTGGTGCAGCTCGCGTTCGATGCGGTAGCCGTCGAAGTGCATGCGCGCCTGCAGCAGCGGCGGAAACGGCAGGCCGGCGAGGTGGTGGTAGAGCGCGTCGGCGGAGTGGCCGGGCAGGCTGTCCACGCGCAGGATCTGCACGCTGAGGTTGTCGGTGCTGTCGCGGGCGAACGCCTCCGCCACGATCAGGCGCGCGGCGTGGTCGAGATCGCCGGCGTTTTCGCGGATGATGCGCGCCGCGGTGCGTGGGTCGACGTGCTCGTACACGCCGTCGGTGGCCAGCAGCAGCACGTCGCCTTCGTCCAGCGTCAGCGTGCGGTAGTCGATCTCCAGTTCGCGGCTGGCGCCCAGCGCGCGGCCCAGGTAGCTCTGCCCGCCACCGGCATGCACGCGGTGGTCGTCGGTGAGCTGTTCCAGCGACTGCTCATGCACGCGGTAGATGCGCGTGTCTCCGACGTGCAGCAGATGCGCGCTGCTGCCCTTCACCACCACCGCGCTGAAGGTGCACACGTAGCCGCGGTCGCGGTCGAAGCGGTACTCGCTGCGCTGGGTCTGCGCGAACAGCCAGGAGTTGGTGGCGGCCAGCACGCGCTGCGCGGCGGTCTTCACCGACCAGGCGTCCGAGGTGCAGTAGTAGTCGTCGAGGAAGCCGCGCACGGCGAATTCGCTGGCGACCTGGCTCACCTCGCTGCTGCTGATGCCATCGGCCAGCGCCAGCGCGACACCCTTGCTGACGAGCTGGGCACCGGTGGGCACGCAGGCGCCGTGGAAGTCCTGGTTGAGCGGCTTGCGCCCCTTGTCGGAATGCTGGCCGATGCTGACACGCAGTTCGCCGGACATGGATTCGCTGCTCCCCGATCACACAAGAAACCACACAAGAAAAAAGCCCCGGTTTCGCAGGAAACCGGAGCCCTGAAGAATTGTACGGCCTGGCGTTTCCCGTAGCCGGTCGGATCCCCATCTTCCCGGAGCCGGTTGCACGCTCTTCTCGTTGTGGCCCGGGCATCCACTGCCCCGGGCCATGTTCACTTGCCTGGCGCGCCTGCTCAGGCGGCGCGGCGCGGCGCCGTGCGGGCGTGCGTGGCGTACAGGGTGAGGCCGGTGAAGGCCAGGCCGCCGACGAGGTTGCCCAGCACGGTGGGGATTTCGTTCCAGATCAGGTAGTCCATGATCGTGAAGTGCGCGCCCAGCAGCAGGCCGGACGGGAACAGGAACATGTTGACGATGGAGTGCTCGAACACCATGTAGAAGAACAGCATGATCGGCATCCACATGGCGATGACCTTGCCACTGACGTGGGTGGAGATCATCGCGCCGACCACGCCGGCCGACACCATCCAGTTGCACAGCATGCCGCGCACGAACAGGGTGAGCATGCCGGCCGCGCCGTATTCCTTGTAGCCCAGGGTGCGGCTCTCGCCGACGATGCCGATGGCCTTGCCGACCGCGCTCGGTTCGGTGGAGAAGCCGTTGGTGGTGTAGATGGCCATCATGATCGCCACCGTGAAGGCGCCCAGGAAGTTGCCGGTGAACACCAGGCCCCAGTTGCGCAGCACGCCGCCGATGGTGACGCCGGGGCGCTTGTCGATGAGGGCCAGCGGCGCCAGCACGAACACGCCGGTGAGCAGGTCGAAGCCCAGCAGGTAGAGCATGCAGAAGCCCACCGGGAACAGCACGGCGCCCAGCAGCGGCTGGCCGGTCTGCACGTTGATGGTGACCGCGAACCAGGCGGCCAGCGCGAGGATGGCGCCGGCCATGTAGGCACGGATGATGGTGTCGCGCGTCGACATGAAGATCTTCGATTCGCCGGCGTCGATCATCTTGGTGACGAATTCCGAGGGTGCCAGGTAGGCCATGTTGTTGTCCCGTTGTGTCGTGTGGTGGCCGCGGCCGACCAGAAAACAAAATGGCGCCCATTCCTGATCCCACCCCGGAAAAAGGGAGGGAACAGGAATGGACGCCATCATCCAGGTGAAACCGACGGGCCGTGCGTTGTCTCGCTGCCCGTTGCCGGGCCTTCATTAGCCCGACGCGGGGTAAGCGTCAGCAGGTTCTGTGCCATTTGCGCGCGCGGCGCCGGGATATCGCCGCAACCGGCGCCAGCCCTGGCGTTGCGGGGTATCGGCGGGCGGCTTGCGGCTTCATGGCAGCCCGGCGGATCGCCCCGCGCTGGTGCCCTTGCGCCGCAGCACTGACCGCCTTTGGTGCGGCCGCTGGTCAGACCGGCATCACTTGCCCGGGCGCGGCGGCACCAGAAAAGCCGGCAGCGAAAGCGCCGCCTGCGCCACCTCCACCAGCTTGCGGTTCTGGTCCATGGAGGCCTTGCGCATCATCACGTGGGCCTCGTCCTCGCTGATCTGGAAGCGCTCCATGAGGATGCCCTTGGCGCGCTCGATGAGCTTGCGCTCGTCCAGCACGCGACGCGCGGTGTCGAGGTCGGCCTCCATGCCGGCAAGCCGCTCGGCCTGCGCCTTCAGCACCTGCACCAATGCCTGCGAGCCCTCCGCGCCCGTCATCGCGTTGTCATCCAGGCGCGCCGCCGGCGGGTTGTCGCGCAGCGTGCGCAGCAGGCCCTCGGCGTCGGTCAGCGCCTGTTGCGCCTGCGCCACCAGCGCCGCACAGCGGCCCTGCAGCGCCTCGACCAGCAGGCATTGCAGCGACCACACCTCGACCAGGCGGGCACTGCAGACGTCGAACCACTTCTCGTTGTGCGCGGCGTCCAGCGTGGTGGCGCGCGTGCTGTGCAGCACGCGGCGCAGGCGTTCCAGCTGCGCCGCGAAGGGCGCATCCTGCGCGGCCTGCCAGCGCGCCGCCAGCGCCTCGTCGGCGAACTCGGCGAACAGCTGGAAGCTGCGCTCCTGCGATTCGATGAGGTCGGTCATGCGGTCACGGTCTGCCGCGTCGACCTGGCCGGAGGCGAAGCACAGGCCACCCAGCGCGCGCTCCTGCCCGGCCTGCTCCTTGCCCTGCACGAGGTTGAACAGCGCCACCAGCAGGCGCGAGATGCCGGGGTCCACCGCGCTGTCGGCCACCTCGAACACCAGTGCGACCAGGCCGGCGATGATGCGGCCGTAGCTGTCGATGGCCTCACGGGCAGGAATGGCGCGCCGGTCGATGCTGGCACGCAGCGCCGGCAGGCCGTCCAGCCCGAGCAGCGCCCAGGCCATCAGCGACAGGAAGCGGGCGCTGTGGGCCGCGCTCTGCAGTTGCGCGGCAAGGCCGGTACGCAGCCGCTGCTCGACCGCCTGCGACTCCGTCAGCGCGGCCTGTCGCGTATCGGCGAAGTGCCCGCCCTGCGAAGCGAGGAAGATGCTGGTCGCGCCGCGTTCGAGCTGCAGCACGTGAACCATGTGGCCGATGACGGCCACCAGCTCGCTGCGTGCGCCCAGGCGGCGGAGTTCTTCGATCTCGTGCTGCTTGGCAGCCAGCACGATGCTGGAAACGGAGAGTTGCATGGCAGTTGCCGTGGGCGGCGGGAAAGTCCTTCAGGGCCGGATGATGAACGAAACGGCGCGTTCCGTGGCGAAGCGTGAGGCGGGCCCGCGACAGCGCCGTGGCACGCTGCACGCATTAGCCTGCACCGCGCCCGAACATGGCCAGCGGCGTGCTGCCGAAGGCGCGTCGGAAGGCGGCGATGAAGGCGGAGGTGGACGCATAGCCGCAGTCCAGCGCGACGCGGGTGACGCGTTCGCCACGCTCCAGCGCGCCGAGCGCGAGCAACAGGCGCAGACGCAGCCGCCAGTCGCCGAAGGACAGTCCCGTCTCGGCGCGGAACAGGCGCGCCAGCGACCGTTCGCCAAGACCCGCCACCTCGCCCCAGGTAGCGAGGCTGCGCGTGTCGTCCGGCGCTGCCTGCAGGGCACTGCACACTTTCAGCAGGCGCGCGTCGCGCGGCAGTGGCAGGTTGAAGGCGACCTGCGGCAGGGCGGCGAGCTGGTCGAACAGGGTGGCGACCAGGCGGCCGGCCGGCCCCGCCTCGTCGTATTCCACCGACAAGGCGCCGACTGCGAGGATCAGCTCGCGCACCAGCGGACTCACCGCCAGCACGTGGCAGTCCGCCGGCGCCCACGCGGTGGCTGCGCTGTCGAGGTAGAGGCTGCGCATCTCGGTGCGCGCGGAGGTGCGCACCTCGTGCTCGATGCCGGCGGGAATCCAGATCGCGCGCTGCGGCGGGGCGACGAAGCTGGCCGTCGCGGTGCGGATCTCCAGCACGCCGGAAATGGCGTACGACAGCTGCACCCAGGCGTGGGTGTGCGGCCGCGCGAGCGAGCCGGCGGGCAGGGACTCCATGCGCGCATAGACCGGGCGCGGCAGGCGCGCGAGGCGCGGGATGCTGCGCTCCACCGCGGGGGCGACAGAGATGGTGCCCTCCGTGGCGACCCTGGTGGCGGAGCGGGTGGCCCGGTTCGTCGCAGCGGTGATGGCGAAGTCGGCGGCGCCTACGGCGGCGACACCCGGCGCAGGACGCGGACCACCCGCCTTGCGATGTCTGTTTTGCGGCATATCCTGTCATTGTAGCGACAGCCGGCAGGCCGGCCAGGCGCGACAATCGGCGACAGTCATCCTCACCCTGCCGCGCCCCCCGGCGCGGAACGACCATGCTGGACACCCTGAAGAAACTCGGCCGCGACTGGTTCCTGCTCGGCATGCTGCTGGCGGTGATCGTCGCGTCCTTCGCGCCCGACATCGGCCGCAGCGGCGGCCTGCTGCATGCCGACGTGCTGTCCGACTACGGCATCTTCCTGATCTTCTTCCTGCACGGCATCGGCCTGTCCACCGGCGCGTTGCTGAGCGGCCTGTCGCGCTGGCGCCTGCACGTGCTGGTGCAGCTGTTCACCTTCGTGGTGTTCCCTGCGCTGTGGTGGGTGCTGAACCTGGCGGTGGGCCGCTGGCTGCCGCAGGACCTGATGTTCGGCTTCTTCTACCTGTGCGCCCTGCCCTCGACGATCTCTTCCTCGGTGGCGATGACCAGCCTGGCGCGCGGCAACGTGCCGGCGGCCATCTTCAACGCCACCCTGTCCACCCTGCTGGGCATCTTCCTGACGCCGCTGCTGGTCAGCCTGCTGATGGGCCAGAGTGGCCAGCTCGATCTCGCCGACGCGATGCTGAAGATCGCGAAGCTGTTGCTGCTGCCCTTCGTGATCGGGCAGCTGCTGCGCCCGCTGTGGGGCGCATGGTTCGCGCGCTACAAGAAGTACACCAATGTCATCGACCGCGCGGTGATCCTGCTGCTGGTGTTCTCCGCCTTCAGCGACTCGGTGGCGGACGGCCTGTGGAGCAAGTACGGCGTCGGCCTCATCGTGCAGACGCTGATCGGCGCGGCGCTGATCCTCTTCATCGTGCTGAAGCTGACGAAGTTCGCCGCCCAGCGCGCCGGCTTCGACGTGGAGGACGAGATCACCGCGGTGTTCTGCGGCAGCAAGAAGACGCTGGCTTCCGGCGTGCCGATGGCCAAGCTGCTGTTCGGCAGCCACCCGGCCATCGGCGTCATCGTGCTGCCGATCATGTTCTATCACCAGCTGCAGTTGCTGGTGTGCGCGGTGCTGGCACGCAAGTACGCGGCACGCGCCGGAACTTAGGCGGAACGCCGGTGCGAGAAGCACCGGCCCGAGCCACGCGCGCTACCAGTTGTTGCGGCCGTCCATCTGCTCGATCGTCACGGTGGCGAGATCGAGACCGTCGACCAGGCGCAGGTTCACAGCGTGGATGCGCTGCGTCGGCATGCCATTGCCATCCTTGTTGCCATCGTCGTTTCCATCCCCCTCCTTCGGCGTGCCGTCGGCGTTGTACATCGACGCCCAGTCCGGCGAGTCGCCCCAGGTCTGCATGCCGCAGCGGCTGCACAGGTAGTGGAGGTTCATGCCGCTCTGCGAGTACATGCCCTGCGACTCGGTCGACAGCAGCTTCAGCGCGCCGGCGGGGTAGTAGGCCCAGATTGCACCGGTGCGGAAGCAGAAGCTGCAGTTGCATTCCTTGGCGTGGGTGGGCGTGTCGGGCAGTTCGATCTTCGTGCCACCGCAATGGCAGCTGGCGATGAGGGACATGGCTTCTCTCCGGCGTTGTGTGGGACCTGACGAGTGGGTCGAGGTGTTGGGGTGAGGCCGGCCCACTGTACGCCGTGACTGCTGACATCTTCTGTCAGCAGATTGTCATCATCGACGCCGCGTGATGCGCGCTGCGAATGGCAGCGGCGGGCGGGCTTGCACTTCTGAACGCCAAGGAACGCCGGCCTGCGCCGCCCTGTCGATCCCGCACCAGCCAGAAAGCAGGAGAGCCTCCGATGCAGAAGGATCGATCCAGTGCCACCGCGCGCCATGCCACGCTGAATCTCGACGGGCTGGCCATCTTCTATCGCGAAGCCGGACCGCGGGATGCACCGGTGCTGCTGTTGCCGCACGGCTACCCCTGCTCGTCCTACCAGTACCGCAAGCTGATGGCGGGGCTGGGCGACCGCTGGCGTACCGTCGCGCCGGACTTTCCCGGCTTCGGCTACAGCGACACGCCGGCGCTGGACGCCTTCGGCTACGACTTCGATGCCTACGCCCGCTTCCTGGGCCGCTTCGCCGACGCCCTGCAACTGGACCGCTACGCGCTGTGGCTGCACGACTACGGCTCGCAGATCGGACTGCGGCACGCCATCGCGCATCCGCAGCGGATCACCGCGCTGATCATCCAGAACGGCGACATCTACGAGGACGCGCTGGGGCCGAAGTACCAGACCATCCAGGCCTACTGGGCCGCACCGACGCAGGCGAAGCGCAGCACGCTGGAAGAGGCGGTGAGCGAGCATGGCTTCCGCGACGAGTTCATCGGCGAGGTGGACGAGGACGTTGCCGCGCGCGTGCCGCCCGACCTGTGGAAGCTGCACTGGCCGCTGATGGACCACCCGGTGCGGCGCGAGGCATCGGTGCGCCTGATGGAGAAACTGAAGGACAACCTGGCGTGGTTTCCGCGCTACCAGGCCTACCTGCGCGAACACCGGCCGCCGACGCTGATCGTGTGGGGGCCGAAGGATGGCTACATGCCGGAGCCGGCCGCGCGGGCCTACCTGCGCGACCTGCCGGATGCCGAGCTGCACCTGCTGCCCGACGCCGGACACTGGCTGCTGGAGACGCACTTCGAACACGCCTTGCCGCGCGTGCGTAGCTTCCTGGAAGGCGCGCTGCGTTGATGGCGCCGGACACACTCGCCACGCACGGCTTGCTGCGCAGTCGCCATTGACACTACGCTGCCGCGCATGACCGACATCCGACCGCTGACACAGCTTGCCGACGACGACCTGAGAAGCCTGATCGTCGGCTACACCTCACAGCATCGCTACTAGGTCGACAGGACACCAGCGGATGCGCAATCGCCGGCATTGCTCTCCCTGACGCTGACACGCGTGCCGCTGCAACAGCCTTACGTCAAACGCTACGCGCCCCTCGAAGAGGAGGACCTTGCTCACTACCACGGGCTGCCCGCCGGCGGCTTCTGCTTTGGCGCGTATGCGGATGGCAACTGCGTCGCCCTCGCGCTGGCAGAGCCGCAGGACTGGAACCGCAGCCTGCATGTGCTGGAGCTGCACTTGGCCCCGCACTGCCACCGCCAGGGCATCGGCGCGCGTCTGCTGGAAGCCGTGGAAGACGCCGGCCGCGCGGCCGGGCTGCGTACGCTGGTGTGCGAAACGCAGAACACCAACGTGCCTGCCATCGACTTCTACCGACGCCAGGGCTTCACCGTCGATGGCATCGACCTGTCGTTGTACTCCAACGACGACTTCCCGGATGGGGAGGTGGCGTTGTTCATGAAGAAACCGCTGTGAGCCTGCGCGGGCTCACGCCGAGCCCTCATCCACATCGCAGCACGCGACACCCGACACACGCATCTTCAGGAAAGGACGCATCATGAAACCGCACGTCACCGTCATCACCCTCGGCGTCGATGAACTGGAACGCGCCGTGGCGTTCTACCGCGACGGTCTGGGGCTCGCCACCAAGGGCATCATCGGCACTGAATTCGAGAACGGCGCGGTGGCGTTCTTCGAACTGCAGGCCGGGTTGAAGCTGGCGCTGTGGCCACGCACGAGCCTGTCCGCCGACAGCGGCATCGCGGTGAGCAAATCGTCGTGGCCGGACATGTCGCTCGGCCACAACGTGGGCTCGGTGGAAGAGGTGGAGGCGGTGATGGGCCAGGCGAAACGCGCCGGCGGCGAGATCGTGAAGGCCGCCGCACCCACCTTCTACGGCGGCCATGCCGGTTACTTCCGCGATCCGGACGGCCACCTCTGGGAAGTCGTGTTCAATCCCGGCCTGGACCAGCTCTGAGCAGCGCTCACAGCTTCACCACCAGCTTGCCGAAGTTGTCGCCCTCCAGCAGGCCGGTGAATGCCGCTGGCGCATTCTCCAGACCGTCCACGACGGTCTCGCGCAGCTTCACCTGGCCGGCGGCCACCCACTCGCCCATCTCCCGCCGGAAGCGCTCGAAGCGCTCGCCGTAGTGGTCGAGGATGATGAAGCCCTGCATGCGCACGCGCTTCTGCAGCACGGCCGCCAGCAGTTGCGGTGTACGGTCGGGACCCGCCGATGCGCCGTCGTTGTAGTGCGCGATGAAGCCGCACAGCGGAATGCGTGCGCCGATGTTCAGCAGCGGCAGCACGGCGTCGAGCACCTCGCCGCCGACGTTCTCGAAATACACGTCGATGCCGTCGGGACAGGCGGCGGCCAGTCGTTCCGCCAGCTGCGGCACGCGCCGGTCCAGGCACACGTCGAAGCCCAGCACGTCCACCGCGTGGCGGCACTTGTCGGCGCCGCTGGCGATGCCCACCACGCGCGCGCCGCGCAGCTTCGCGAGCTGTCCCACCACCGAGCCCACCGCGCCGGTGGCCGCCGCGACCACCAGCGTCTCGCCGGCCTGCACCTGGCCGATGTCGTCCAGGCCCACCCACGCGGTGAAGCCCGGCATGCCCAGCCCGCCCAGTGCCAGCGAGGGTTGCGCCAGGTCGCCCAGCGGCAGCAGGTCGCTGCCATCGGACAGCGCGTAGTCCTGCCAGCCACCGTTCGCGAGCACCAGTTCGCCTTCATGGAAGCCGGCGTGGCGTGAGGCGACGACGCGGCTCACCGTGCCGCCCACCATGGGCGCGCCGAGCGCCACGGATGGTGCGTAGGCGGGGCCGATTTCCTCCATCAGGTTGCGCATGTACGGGTCCAGCGACAGGTACTCGGTGCGCAACAGCACCTGCCCGTCCTGCGGTGTCGGCACTGGCTGCTGATCGAGGCGGAAGTCCTGCGGCACCGGCCGCCCCTGCGGACGTGCGGCAAGCAGGATGCGGCGGTTCACTTCTGCGGTTTGCGGCATGGGTGGCTCCGGTTGTACTGCGGTTGTAACTGCGGTTGTCAGTGGGCGGCCTGCACGCGCACGGCGCTGCCGGTGCGTGGGCCGAAGGCGAACACCAGCAAGGTACCCAGCGTCAGCGCGACGGCGGCGAAGACCGGCCCGCCCAGCGCGCCGATGTGCTCGACGAGCAAACCACCGCCGATGGCGCCGCTGGCGATCGCGATCTGGAAGGCTGCGACCAGCAGGCCACCCACGCCTTCCGCGTGGTCCGGCGCGGCGCGCACGATCCAGGTCTGGAAGCCGACCGGGAAGGCACCGAAGGCGAAGCCCCACACGGCGATGGATACGGCGGTGACGCCGGCGGACGCACCGGCCAGCAGCAGGGCGACGGCCGCCGCGACCACCACCACGCCCCCGAAGACGATGGCATGGCGCTCGCTGCGCTCGGCGATGAAGCCGCCGGCGAAGTTGCCGAAGAAGCCGCCGATGCCGTAGCCGAGCAGCACGGCGGAAATGGCGGCGACCGACAGGTGGGTGACTTCCTCCATCAGCGGACGGATGTAGGTGAAGCCGGCAAAGTGGCCGGAGATCACCAGCAATACCGCCAGCAAGGCCACGCGCACGTCGTTGCGGCCCATCAGCTCGAAGAGCACCCGCAGGCTGGGGTTGTCGCGCGGTGGCAGGCGCGGGATGGTGACGAGCTGCGCCAGCAAGGTCGCCACGCTGACCACGCCGGCCGCCACGAAGGCACTGCGCCAGCCCCACAGCTCACCCATGTAGGCGCCGATGGGCGCCGCGCACACGGTGGCGATCGATACGCCGGTGAACACCACCGACAGGGCGCGCGCGAACAGGGCGTCCGGCACCAGGCGCATCGACAGCGCAGCGGCCATCGACCAGAAGCCGCCCAGCGCCACGCCCAGCATCAGGCGCGCCGCCAGCAGCACGCCGAAACCGGAAGCGGTGGCCGACAGGATGTTGGACAGCACCAGGAGTAAGGTGAGGGCGACCAGCACCCGCTTGCGGTCGAGGCGGCGCGTGAGCAACGGAATGGCCGGCGCGGCGACGGCCGCGATCAGCGCCGTGGCGGTGACTGCCTGGCCGGCCGCGCCGACGGTGACGCCGAGATCGGTCGCCATGGCAGTCAGCAGGCTGGCGGGCAGGAACTCCGCGGTGACCAGGCCGAACACCCCCAGCGACAGCGCGGCGATGCCGGGCCAGTTGGCGGGGGCGGCGGGAGTTGCCGGAGCAGGGGCGGAGGTCGCGGTTTGCGCAACGGCCGGTTCGGCGGCGGCCGCGGCCTCGGGACGGGTGGGGGTGTGCATGGGGGAGGACGCCTTCTGTGGGCAGGAGTGGGTAGGCGCAGCTTAGGGGTATGATTCCGGCGTTTCCATGCCGGAACAGCCGGAATGCTTGCTCATTCGTCCAGCCCCTCCAGAAAACCGCCGCGACGCCCCCAGCCCGAGGCCGGCGATGCCCTCACCGAGATGCTTCGCGGCCTACGCCTGGACGGCGTCGAGTACGGCCGCTGCGAACTGCACGGCCCCTGGGCCATCGCCTTCCCGGCCCAGGCCACGCCGCGCTTCCACTTCGTGGCCCGTGGCGCCTGCTGGCTGCGCACCGGCGAGCAGGACTGGGTGCGCATGAACCCCGGCGATGCCGTGCTGCTGCCGCGCGGCACCGCGCACGTGCTGGCCAGCGACCCGGACGTGGCACCGGTGACGATCTGCAGCCTGCCGCGCGCCTCGGTGTCGGATGACATCTATCTGGTCAGCGACAGCGCCACGCCGACGGTGACGCCGCCGTCGCACACCATGTTCTGCGGCAGCATGCGCTTCAACCTCGACCCGCTGCATCCGCTGGTGGCGATGATGCCGGACGCCATGCGTGCCGGTGAGCTGGCGCGGCGCGACCCGGCCGTGCCCGCCTTGCTGGAGGCGATGGAACGCGAGGTGGCGCTGGACCGCATCGGCGCCTGCGGCATCCTGGCGCGACTGGCCGACGTGCTGGCGGCGAGCATCATCCGTGCGTGGGTGGAATGCGGCTGCGCCGACCCCACCGGCTGGATCGCCGCGGTGCGCTGCCCGCAGATCGGCCGCGTGCTGGCGGCCATCCACCGCGAACCGGAACGCGACTGGACGGTGCCGATGCTGGCCGGCGTGATGGGCGCCTCCCGCTCGCGCTTCGCCGAAGCCTTCACCAGCTCGGTGGGCGAAACGCCCGCGAAGTACGTGGCGCGCGTGAAGATGTTCCAGGCGCGCCGCTGGATCGCGCAGGAAGGCATGCGCATCACGGTGGCCGCCAACCGCCTGGGCTACGACTCCGAGGCCTCGTTCAGCCGGGCCTTCAAGCGCATCATCGGCCATTCGCCCAGCGAGGCGCGGCGCCAGCCCGCGGCAGGGCTGACGACATCGCCGCAGGCCGGACCGGCCTGAATGGCTCCGCCGCGGCATGCACGCGCCAGCTCACACATTTTTACGACATGGGCATGGCATGCCGCGGACGTGCAACGGCGCCGCTGCACGCCACGATACACGCCCCTCACACCATGCGCCCGCTGGCCCGGGGCGATTGAAAACCGCAAGGGTCTGCTAGAGTTTCCGGGCCCGACCAACCGCCCGCCCGGCCTGCCCATGGATCGCCCATGAGTCTCGACCTATCGCTGGTTCACGCCGCACAGCGCCTGTCCTACGCCCGCACGATGAGCGAGATCGTCGACGTGCTGTCGCATGCCGCGCGTGCTGCGTCAGGGGCGGACGGCATTTCGGTGGTGTTGCGGGATGGCGACCTCTGCCACTACATCGAGGAGGACGCCATCAGCCCGCTGTGGAAAGGGCGCCGCTTCCCGATGGGCGACTGCGTGTCCGGCATGTGCATGATCGACAGCTCGCCGATCTGCATCGAGGACATCTACGCCGACAGCCGCGTGCCGCACGACGCCTACCGGCCCACTTTCGTGAAGAGCCTGGCGCTGGTGCCGATCCGCGCGGCCGACCCGATCGGCGCGGTGGGGGCGTACTGGGCCAAGGGCCACGTCGCCAGCGCGGACGAAGTGCTGGCACTGCAGACGCTGGCGGACTCTGCCGCGCTCGCCATCGAGAACGTGCAACTCATCTCGCGCCTGTCCGAGGAGAGCACGCGCAAGGACCGCTTCCTGTCCATGCTGGCGCACGAACTGCGTTCGCCACTGGGCCCGATCCGCAACGCGGGGCAGACCATCTCGCGGCTGTCGGCCGACCGTCCGGACATCCAGCAGGCCACCGCCGTCATCGAACGTCAGGCCGCGCAGATGGGGCGGCTGGTGAACGGCTTGCTCGACGCCTCCCGCATCGCCAACGGGCAGGTGGAACTGGCCCCTGTCCGCGTCGAACTGAACGCGCTGGTGGCCGGCGTGCTGGACGACCGCCGCTACCTGGCCGACGCGGCCGGCCTCGCACTCGGGCTCGAACTGCCGCAGCGGTCGACCTGGGTCGTCGCCGATCCGTCGCGGATCGAGCAGGCGGTGGTCAACCTGCTGGAGAACGCCATCAAGTACACCCGGCAGGGCCGGGTCACCGCGCAGCTGCACGCCGATGGCGACCGTGCCACGCTGCGGATCAGCGACACCGGCTGCGGCATCGCGACGGATCACCTGGAGTCGATTTTCGAACCCTTCTCGCAGGTCGACACCTCCCTGTCGCGCACGGCGGGCGGCATCGGGCTCGGCCTCACGGTGGCACGGGGACTGATCGCCCTGCACGGTGGCGGCATCTCCGCCAGCAGCTCCGGCATCGGCCAGGGCAGCAGCTTCACGCTGTGGCTGCCGCTCGCGGCCGACGCGCACGGCACACACGATGGCGCGCGCGCCGCCGCTCACGCCACCCCGCCGGTCGATGGCGACAGTGACGCCAAGGGCGGCGATGACATCGATGACACACAGCCGGCCACCGGCCAGGCCCGCGTGCTGATCATCGAGGACAACCACGACGCCGCCACGAGCATGCAGATGTTCCTCGGCCTGTGCGGCCACGCGACGGAGATCGCCGGCGACGGTCGCAGCGGCGTCGCCCTTGCGCAGCGCTGGCGGCCCGACGTCGTCATCTGCGACATCGGCCTGCCGGACTGGGACGGCTACGAAGTGATCGCGCGCCTGCGCGAGGACGCACGCACGGCGCACTGCCCGGTGTTCGCCGTCACCGGATACGGCGACGACGTGCGCGAACGCGTCGCCGCCGCCGGCTTCGTCGCCCACCTGGTGAAGCCGGCCGATCCGAACGAGCTGGATGCGCTGATCCGGCAACACCTTCCGCGCTAGGGGATCTGCTCCAGGCGCGGACGCAGCGCCTCCAGCGTCACGTGGCCCTCGTAGCCACCCAGGCTGCTCGCCACCGCCTTGCGCTCGATGGCGGCCGCGAACTGCCAGGCCGGGTCCTGGCGCATGCGCGCGAGATAACGCGCCACCTGCGGGTAGTCCGTCGCGATGTCGAACAGGCGGTGATGGTCCGCCCAGCGCGCGATGCCCGGCAGGTACGCGTCCGCCACCGTGCGCTGCCCGCCCACCAGCCATTCGCGCGACGCCAGCATCGCATCCAGCGTGGCGAAGCTCTTCGCCACCTCCACGCGGCCGAGTCGCGTGAGAACCGCACGCGTGGTTTCGTCGGCGTCCGCCATTTCGTATGCAGCCCATAGCGACGCGAAGGCCGCGAAGAAGTCGGTGGTCAGGAAGCTGAGCATCTGGTTGAGCTCGTCATGGCCGCGCGTACCGGGCGCGAAGCCCAGCCCACGCTGCGGCGCGCGCGCCGCGATGTGCGACAGGATGGCGGCGCTTTCGCTGAGCGGCTGGTCGTCGGCATCCAGGTAGCCGGGCGTCAGATTGCGCGGGTTGATCTTCGCGTACAGCGCTGGCCAGGGCTGCTCCAGCATCTCGATGCGGCACAGCTGGTAGGGCTCGCCCAGCCACTCCAGTGCGACGATGGAGCCGAAGGAGCAGCCTTGCGGCACGCCATAGAACAGGACAGGGGCATTCATGATGTCGATCCTCCTTGGGGGTCGTGGAGGGCCCAGCCTGCGCCCGAAACAGGTTAGATTCCGCCCTGTATAGAGCACACCCTGCCCCGGGCGGAAAAGCGGGAGGAACCGATGGCGAAGCCCACGACACGCGTACTCGCCCTGCTGGAACTGCTGCAGACGCATCGCCAGATCAGCGGCACCGAACTGGCCGGGCGGCTGGAGGTGGACGTGCGCACGCTGCGTCGCTACGTCGCCACGCTGGAAGAACTGGGCATTCCCATCACCACGCAACGCGGGCGCTTCGGCGGCTACAGCCTGGTGCCGGGCTTCCGCATGCCGCCGCTGATGTTCACGCAGGACGAGACGCTGGCGGTCGCACTCGGCCTGCTGGCGGCGCGACGACTCGGCATGGAACAGGCGGCCCCCGCCATCGAAGGTGCGCAGGCCAAGCTGGAACGGGTGATGCCGCAGGCCCTGCGCAAGCGCCTGCGCGCACTGGCCGACCACGCCACGCTGACGCAGGTGGCACCCGCCAGTGCGGAGGCGGGTGCGCGACCGACCGGCCGCGACGCCGACCTGATGGCGCTGGCGCTCGCCATCCAGGCGCAGCAACGTGTGCGGATGGCCTACAGCGACGACGCCGGCGCGGCCAGCACGCGCGACATCGATCCCTACGGCCTGGTGTTCCGCCGTGGCCACTGGTACGTCAGCGGCCACTGCCACCTGCGCAACGGCTTGCGGTCGTTCCGGCTGGACCGCCTGCGCGACGTGCTGCCGTTGCCACACAGCTTTCTGCGGCCGGACGACTTCGACGCAGCGGCGCACCTGGACCACAGCATCGCGACACTGCCACGGCCGATCGCCGTGAGGGTGCTGCTGCGCACGGACGCAGCCCGGGCCGTCGCTGAACTGGGCACGCAGATCGGCCTGTTGCTGCCCCACCGGGACGGCATCCTGCTGGAGGCACGCACCGACAGCCTCAACTGGTTTGCCCGCCAGCTCGCGCGCCTGCCTTTCTCCTTCACGGTGCTGGAGCCGGCGCCCCTGCGCGCGGCCCTGCGCACCCATGCGCAAGGGCTGCTGGCGGATGCGGCAGACGACGACGCAACCACGCAAGCGTGACGGAATGCACAGCCGCCGCCAACGCCGGGCCGCCCGCGCCATCATGCGCACACCCGGCCGGGAACCCAGGCAGGAGGCGGCTTCCCGGGCCATCGACCGGCAGGTGACCTATGTCTTTTTACGTATGTTCATGTTCTGGGCCATCAAGTCTTCGCAGTGTCATGGCGATGATTGTCGAAAGGAGCTAACCGGCACGCGATAGACCCCCAAGGGCACGCGGCCTTGACCCAGTCAGACCGCATGCGCACCAATCTTCCCGTGATCGACGTCGAGACGCCGATCCCCCCCGACGTCTTCATCTATTCCCGCACCGACCTCAAGGGCCTGATCACCGAGGCCAATGCAGCCTTCGCCGAGATCAGCGGCTTCCAGCGCGAGGAGATGCTGGGCCAGCCGCACAACATCGTGCGCCACCCCGACATGCCGCCCGAGGCCTTCGACGACATGTGGCGCACCCTCAAGTCCGGCCGCCCGTGGAAGGGCATCGTCAAGAACCGCCGCAAGGACGGGGGCTACTACTGGGTCGAGGCCAACGTCTCGCCGGTGCGCGAGAACGGCAACGTGGTGGGTTTCCAGTCGGTGCGTTCGCGCCCGAGCCGCGAGCAGATCGACGGTGCGACGGAGGCCTACCGGCGCCTGCGCGAAGGTGACCGCAGCATCGAGGTCGACAACGGCCGCGTGCGCCAGCGCCACGGCGCGCTGTCCCTGCGTGCGCGCGATCTTTCCTTCCAGCTCTACACGCTGGTCCTCCTCGCCGCCCTTGCTGCCGGCCTGTTGCTGGCCGGCGACGCAGTGCCCGCCGGCATCGGCCAGGGGCTGGGCATCGTGCTGCTGCTCGCCTGCCTGCTGACCGGCGGCTGGCTGGTGCCGCGGAGCTTCCGGCACCTGCACGACATCGAGGAGACGCTGGCTGGTGTGCTGTCCCGCGGCGACCTGGCGACGTCGATGGCGACGCCGCGCAGCGACATCATCGGCCGCATCGGCACCCGCCTCGACAGCCTGCTGGCCGCCACCCGCGCCACGCTGCAGATCATTGGCGACGCCACCCGCGAGGTGTCCACCTCCACCGTCAACCTCAACGACGACATGGGTCGGCTGGTCGGCACCTCCGACGCGCAGAGCAACGAGACCTCGACCGCCGCCGCCGGCATCGAGGAGATGACGGTGTCGATCAGCGAGGTGGCCGCCCATGTGCGCGACACGCACGGCATCTCGCGGGACGTGGAAGCCTGCGCGGAGCGCGGGGCCAGTCTGTCGGAACAGGCGCGTGCCGCCATCGAGGCGCTGTCGCACACCGTGGGCAGCTCCGCCGAAACGGTGGAGAAGCTCGGCGACGGCACCCAGGAGGTGGGGCAGATCGCCCGCGTCATCAAGGAGATCGCCGAGCAAACCAACCTGCTGGCGCTCAACGCCGCCATCGAGGCCGCCCGCGCCGGCGAACAGGGCCGCGGCTTCGCGGTGGTGGCCGATGAAGTGCGCAAGCTGGCCGAGCGTACGACGACTGCGACGCGCGAGATCGACGACGTGATCGCGCGCATCCAGAACGACACCGAGGCCGCCGTGCAGGGCATGCGCCAGAGCGCGCAGCAGGTCGAGGGCAGCGTGGCGCTGGTGCGCGACGCACGCGTCGCGCTGGACGAGATCCAGGCCCAGGCGCGCGGCCTGCAGTCACGCGTCGGCGAGATCTCGCACACCGCCAACGAACAGACCACGGCCATGGAGCATATGGCCCGCGGCCTGGAGCGGATTGCCCGCGAAACCGAGGAGAACGTGGAGGTGGCCCGCGCCACGCAGGCCCTCGCCCATCGCCTGGACGACAACGTCGACCGCATGAGCAAGGCGGTGCGTCAGTACCGCATCTGAGGCCAGCGGTTGCGGGGGCCTCGTCCCCGCAACGACCGGCCGGGCCGCTCAGCGGCGATAGCGAGGCGCGTGGTCCAGCCCGAGCAGCGCCTTGAAGCCGCTGCGCGCGTCGCTCGCCGCGGGGTTCTGTGGCAGGTCTGGCCGACCGCGTGCCACGAAGCGGCCGCTACCCCGTTCGGCCCGCAGTTCACCATCGCGCACCACGCTGCGGCCGCGGCTGAAAACATCGGTCGGCCAGCCGGTGATGTGGCGGCCTTCGTAGGGCGTGTAGCCGACGTTGTCGTGCAGCATGGCCGCACTGACATCGACCTTGCGCGTCGGATCCCACAGCGCGATGTCGGCATCCGCGCCCACCGCGATCACGCCCTTGCGCCCCGCCATGCCGTAGATGCGGGCGTGGTTGGTAGCAGTGAGTGCGACGAACTGTTCGATCGTCATGCGGCCCTTCAGCACGCCCTCCGAGAACAGCAGCGGCAGGCGCAGCTCGATGCCGGGCACGCCGTTGGCCATCTCCTTGAAGGTGGTCTTGTCGCCCTTCGGCAGCTTGCCTGACGCATCAAAGCGATACGGTGCGTGGTCCGACGAATACACACCCAGCGTGCCGTCGAGCAGGCCGGCCCACACCGCCTCCTGCGAGGCCACGTCGCGCGGTGGCGGACTGCAGCAGTACTTGGCGCCTTCCATGCCGTCGACATCGCTGTCGCTGGCTTCGAGGAACAGGTATTGCGGGCAGCTCTCGGCCAGCACCGGCGCACCCATCTGCTGCGCCTTGCGGATGACCTCGATGGTCTCGCCCCCGGACACGTGCACGATCAGCACCGGCACATCCACCAGGCGCGCGAGCGTGATGGCGCGATTGGTCGCTTCGGTCTCGACCAGCGGGTCGTGCGCCACCGCGTGGAACTTCGGCGCGGTGTGGCCGCGCTCCAGCAGGCGGTGGGCGATCCAGCGGATCATGTCGTGGTTCTCGGCATGCATCATCACCAGCGCGCCCAGCTCACCGGCGGTGTCCATCACCTCGAGCAACTGGTAGTCGTCCAGCTTCAGCTTGTCGTAGGTCATGTAGACCTTGAGCGAGCTGATGCCGTCGCGCACCGCCTGCGGCAGATGCTCGCGCAGCGCGGTCTCGTCCGGGTTGGTGAGGATCAGGTGGAAGCCGTAGTCGATGACCGCCTTCTCCGCCGCGCGGCGATGGTAGTCGGCCAGCACGTCGGGGATGCGGTCGTTGCGGTGCTGCGCGGCGAAGGACAGGATCGTCGTGGTGCCACCGAAAGCGGCGGACACGGTGCCGCTGTAGAAGTCGTCCGCGCACATCACGCCCATGCCGGACAGTTGCTCGATGTGGCAGTGACTGTCCACGCCACCGGGCAGCACCCAGCGACCTGTCGCGTCCACGTTCTCGAGCCCCGGCGGCAGGCCGGGTTCGACGGCGACGATCACGCCATCGCAGATGCCGATGTCGGCATGGAATGTCGCGTCCGCATTGCTGATGCGGCCATTGCGGATGGTGAGGTCGAACTGCGTGTCCATGCTGCGGATTCCGTGCGACGAGAAGGACTGGTACGAAAGAGGATTGGAACTGCGCGGACTCAGAAGGTGCCGGGATAGTGGCCGCCGTCGAGCAGCAGGTTCTGCCCGGTGATGAAGCCGGCCTGCGCGCTGCACAGGAAGGCGCAGGCATCGCCGAACTCCGCCGGGTCGCCCAGGCGACGTGCCGGGTTGGCCGCGCCACGCTCGGCGATCACCGCCTCCACCGTCTTGCCGCTCTTCGCGGCACCTTGCGCAGCGGTCTCGCGCAGGCGGTCGGTGTCGAAGGGGCCGGGCAGCAGGTTGTTGATCGTCACGTTGTGGGCCACGGTAACACGCGCCAGTCCGGCGACGAATCCGGTGAGGCCCGAGCGCGCGCCGTTCGATAGACCCAGGATGTCGATGGGCGCCTTCACCGCGCCGGAGGTGATGTTCACGATGCGGCCGAAGCGGCGTTCGATCATGCCGTCCACCGTCGCCTTGATGAGCGCGATCGGCGTCAGCATGTTGGCGTCCAGCGCGGCGATCCACGCGTCGCGGTCCCAGTCGCGGAAGTCGCCGGGCTTGGGGCCGCCGGCGTTGGTGACGAGGATGTCCGGCTGCGGGCAGGCTTCCAGCACCGCGGCGCGACCGGCTTCCGTGGTGACATCGGCGGCAACGGTGACGACCTTGACGCCGGTACTCTGGCGGATTTCCTCGGCGGTGCGTTCCAGCGCTTCGGCACCGCGGGCCACCAGCGTGAGATTGACGCCGTCGCGGGCGAGCGAGAGGGCGCAGGCGCGGCCGAGGCCCTTGCTGGAGGCGCAGACGAGCGCGTTGCGGCCAGAGATTCCGAGATCCATCGCGTGTGTTCCGGTTGGTGGGTGGGGAGAGACGGATCGCGACGCACGACACGAGGCACGCACGACGCGAGACACCGCCCTGTGCCGCCATTCTCGGCGCTCGCCCACGGCGCGTCGCTTGCCTTTTTGTGGGCCGCTCTTAACGCGCCGTTATGCGCCGCGTCGCGAACCGTCGGCACACGGGGACACATGCCGACACATCGACATGGGTCGATCGACGCGACTTCGGCACAGCGATTGCTAGTCGTAGTCGTCATTAACATCCGGTTATGGGCACTGCTGCCCGTCACCGCGTCCGCCATGTCGCTGAACCTGCGCCAGATCGAAGTCTTCCGGGCCGTCATGATCACCGGCTCCATCAGTGGCGCGTCGCAACTGCTGTTCGTGTCGCAGCCGGCGGTCAGCCGCCTGCTGTCGCACACCGAGTCGCGCGTCGGCTTCGCCCTGTTTGAGCGCATCAAGGGCCGGCTCTACGCCACGCCCGAGGCCAAGAAACTGTTCCTCGAAGTGGAGCATGTCTATGCCGGCGTGCAGCGCGTGAACACGCTGGCGCGCGAGCTGAGCGAGCACCAGGAAGGCATCCTCAACGTCGTGTCCAGCCCCAGCGTGGGCCAGATGGTGATTCCGCTGGCGATGGCGGCCTTCCGCGAGACACACCCGCAGGTGAAGCTGGGCTTCCAGTTCCTCGGCTTCGCGCCGCTGGTGGAGCGCCTGCTCAACCGCCAGGCCGACCTCGGCGTGACCATCCTGCCGGTGGAGCATCCCAACATCGAATCCACGCCGCTGGGCAGCGGCCGCCTGGTGTGCATCTGCCCGGTCAACCACCCGCTGGCGCTGCAGACCTCGCTGGTCGCCACCGACCTGCTGTCCTATCCGTTGATCGCCTACGACCGCGCCTCACCCTTCGGTGTACTGGTGAGCGGCATGTTCGAGGCGGAAGGCGCCACCTACCGCACCGCCATCGAAGTGGGCTCGCCGCAGAACGCCTGCGCGCTGGTGATGGCCGGCGCGGGCATCGCCATCGTCGATGAATTCTCGGTACGCAGCTGGCCGAGCAGCCAGTTGGCGGTGCGTCCGATCGAAAACGCACCGAGCGTGCGCGCCAACCTGGTGCATACCCGCTTCGAACCGCTGTCGCAGATCGCCCAGACTTTCATCGCGGTGCTCCAGCAGCTCATGCAAAGCGAAGGATTCCGCCCGGACCCCGCTATGGTGCAGGCGTCTGCGCAGGGATAAGGCATGAGCGGATGTTAAGGGTGTCGCTCATAAAAGCACGCGACACCGTGCGGGGCGGTTTCGAATAATGGCCTCAACGCAACACCACACGGCCATTCAAACATGAGCACGCAAGCCCCTCTCTCCGACCGCCTCGCCAACGCGAAAGGCGTCTTCACGATCTGCCCGACGCCCTTCGCCACCGATGGCGCACTGGACCTCGCCAGCATCGCCTCGCTGGTGGATTTCCAGATCGAAGCCGGCGTCAACGGCCTGGCCATCCTCGGCTTCCTCGGCGAGTCGCACAAGCTGTCGCAGGACGAACGCAGCCAGGTCATCCGCACATTCATCAAGCACACCCGTAGCCGCGTGCCGGTATGGGTCGGCGTGCGCGCACTCGGCGTGGCCGGTGCCATCGAACAGGCCCGCGAAGCGGAAGCGCTCGGCGCCGAAGCAGTCTTCGTCGCGCCGCTGGATACCACCGCCGACGCGGTGCAGTTCGACTACTACCGCAGCGTCGCGCAGGCCGTGAAGATCCCGGTGGTCATCCACGACTTCCCGGATTCCTTCGGCACCGAGATCGGCGCCGACCTGGTGGCGCGCCTCGGCCGCGAAGGCGGCGTCGGCATGATCAAGATGGAAGAGCCGCCGGTGGGCCAGAAGATCTCGCGCATCCTCGAACTCGCGCAGGGCAGCACGAAGATTTTCGGTGGCCTGGGTGGTGTGTACTTCCTGGAAGAACTGCAGCGCGGTGCCGTCGGCACCATGACCGGCTTCGCCTTCCCCGAGATCCTGGTGCGCATCTACGAGCACCACGCTGCCGGCAACTTCGCCGCCGCCGCCGCGACCTTCGACCGCTACTGCCCGCTGATCCGCTACGAATTCCAGCCCAAGGTCGGCCTCGCGCTGCGCAAGGCCACCTACATGCGCCGTGGCGTGATCGCCTGCGACGTGATCCGCTCGCCCGGCATGCGCATGGACCCGATCACGATGCGCGAGCTGGAAGCCACGGTGGAGCGCGTCGGCCTGTCACTGTCCCATCGCGGCACCTACGCCATCGCGTGAGCTACATCGCCCCCGTCTTACGTTTTCCTGAAGAGAGCCTTCCATGACCGTCGAGATCCACAAGCTGAGCGTCCGCGAAATCGGTGAGCGTCTGCGCACGAAGCAACTGACCGCCACGCAGGTCGTCGAGCATTTCCTCGCCCGCATCGCGACGCTGCAGCCCACGCTGAACGCCTTCATCCATGTCGACGTGGCAGGCGCCCGTGCCGCGGCGAAGCACAGCGACGCGCTGTTCGCGAAGGACGAGCCGCGCAGCTGGCTGGAAGGCATCCCGGTGTCGATCAAGGACAACATCTACGTGGCCGGCATGCCCTTCGTGTTCGGCTCGCCGCTGTTCAAGGACAACATCGCCCCGCACGACGAGCTGCCCATCGAGCTGCTGCGCGAGGCCGGCGCGATCATCATCGGCAAGACCAACCTGCCGGAATTCGCCAGCCGTGCATCGACCTACAACCCGGTGTTCGGTGTCACGTCGAACCCGTGGAACACCGAGCTGACCACCGGCGGTTCCAGCGGTGGTTCGGTGGCCTCGGTGGCGGCCGGCATGGTGCCGCTGTCGCTGGGCACCGATGGCGGCGGCTCGATCCGCCGCCCCGCCGGCTATACCGGCCTGGTCGGACTCAAGCCCACGCTGTCGCGCATCCCGCGTGCGGATGGTTTCTCCTCCGTGCTGTACGACTGCGAAGTGGTCGGCCCCATCGGCCGCACGGTCGACGACGTGCGCCTGATGATGTCGGCGATCGCCCGTCCGCATCGTCGCGACCAGCGTTCGCGCGGCTTCGCACCGATGACCGAGTTCACCGGCGCACCCGGCACGCTGCGCATCCTCTACGTGCCGCGCTTCGGCGACAGCCCGGTGGACCCGGAGATCAGCCGCAGCTGTGCGGAGGCCGCCGAGCGTTTCCGCGCCATGGGCCACGAGGTCACCGAAGGCGAGCTGCCTTTCGACATCAAGCCGGTGAGCGACAACTGGGCCAAGATCGGCAACGTGTGCATGTCGCTGATGGCGCGTAACAACGCCGGCTTCAAGGACCTGGTGACGCCGGAGTACCGCGACCGCGCGATCACCGGCGACGGCATCTCCGGCGGCGAGTACCAGGGCGTCATCGAGATCCTGTACCAGCTGCGCTCCGCCGTCGGCCTCGCCTTCGAGCAGTACGACATCATCATGACGCCGTCCTCGGCCGCCAACCCCTGGCCGAAGAACGAGCCTTTTCCGCCAGTCATCGACGGCCAGACTGCCGGCCCACGCGGCCACGCGGTGTTCACCAACTGGGTGAACGCCTGCAGCCATCCCGGCCTCACCCTGCCCGCCGCGCCCACGGCGTCCGGCATGCCGATCGGCTTCCAGCTGGTGGCGGACTTCGGTGCCGACGAACGCCTGCTGGACCTCGCCAGCCAGTACGAACAGCACCACGAGTGGAAGGACCTGTGGCCGGCTTGCTGAGCCGCCCACGGAGACCACCGGGAGTCAGGCCATGAAGCTGCTGCTGATCAATCCCAATACGAACGCCGCGACCACCCGCATGATGCTGGAGCTCGCGCGCTCGATGGCACCCGCCGACTGGGAATGGGAGGCGCTGACGGCCGAGCGTGGCGCCATGCTGATCGACAACCCGGAAGCGCTGAACGTCGCCGCCGCCGAGGTGGTGGCGATGGAGGCACGCATCCGCGCCCTGCAGCCGGACGCGGTCATCGTCGCCGCCTTCGGCGACCCCGGCATGCAGACCCTGCGCGAGTCGCTCGACATCCCGGTGTTCGGCATCGGCGAGTGCGCGATGCGCGAGGCCGACGCACTGGGCCTGCCCTTCTCCGTCCTCACCATCACGCCACGCCTGCGCGAATCGACGCTGGCGCAGCTCCGTCGCTACGGCTGCGAGGCTCACTTCAACACCCTCGTCATCACCGCCGATGACGCCACCGAGACGGCGCGCAGCCACGAAACGCTGGTCGCCCGCGTCGCCGCCTCCATCACCCGTGCCATCCACGAGGATGGGTCGAAGGTCCTGGTCATCGGCGGCGGCCCCGTCGCCGCCGCAGCAAAGTCGCTGGACCAGTCCACGGACATCACCGTCATCCAGCCCCTGCTTGCGGCCATCAACAAGGCGCGCAGCACCCTCAGTCCCTCTGCCGACCTCTCTTCGTAAAGGAAGCATCATGCGTAGCCGTTCCGTCCTGAAACTGTCCTCTCTTGCCGTCGCCGCCATGCTGGCCAGCGCCATCGCGCAGGCCACGCCCGACAACCTGTTATCCCCAGCCGACTCCGCATTGCCGCCGTTCTCGATGTCCGACCTCGGCGGTGGCATGAAGGGCCTGACCATCGACCTGGCCGCCGAGCTGTCCAAGCAGATCGGCCAGAAACTCAATATCGACCCGGCCTCGTGGAGTGCCGCGCTGCCGGGCCTGGCTTCGGGCAAGTACGACCTGCTGCTGGCGCCGGTCAACGTGACGCCGGAACGCGCAGCGATGCTGCTGTTCAGCGAGCCCTACCTCGAGAACGATTTCCTGTTCCTGGTGAAGAAGGACGCACCGGCCATCGCCGATCCGGTCGGCTTCAAGGGCAAGACCATCGCGGTGAACAAGGGCTCGTCCTTCGAAGCCTGGGTGAAGAGCAAGGCTGAAGAGCTGGACCTGAAGGTGGACACCTATGGCTCGGGCGCCGACGCCATCCAGGCCGTGCAGTCCGGCCGCGCCTTCGCCACGCTGTCCAGCCTGCAGGCGGCCGAGTGGATCGGTGCCAACAACCCGCAGTTGAAGACGAGCTATCGCGTGCGCACCGGTGCGGTCGCCGCCATTGCATTCCCGAAGAACAACCCGGAGCTGCAACTGCGCGTATCGAACGCACTCAAGTGCCTGAAGATGAACGGCGTGCTGCCCGCCATCTACGAGAAGTGGACCGGCAGCAAGCTGGCCCCGACCTCGCCGACGGTCGTCGTGTATGAAGGCATCGGCGTGAAGGGCTTCGAGGGCTACAAGCCCGACGCGCCCAAGCCGGTCTGCAAGTAAGCCACCCGCCCCCCGGCCCTCATGAAACCTGTGAAGTTGCCTTGACCATGCAGAAGAAGATCATCCTGGAAGCCGTCGACATCAGGAAAGACTATGGCGACCTGCGCGTGCTCAACGGCGTCGACATCCGGGTCCGCGAGGGCGAACTGGTGTCCATCATCGGCCCCTCGGGCTCCGGCAAGAGCAGCCTGCTGCGCTGCTGCAACCTGCTGGAGCGCCCGACCGCCGGCCAGATCATCTTCGATGGCGAGGACATCACGCGCGACACCGTGAACATCAACCGCGTGCGCCAGAACATGGGCATGGTGTTCCAGCAGTTCAACCTGTACCCGCACCTGAACGTGCTGGCCAACGTGAGCCTTGCCTTGCGCTGCGTCGGCAAACTCGGCAAGGCGGAGGCCAACGCGGTGGCCATGGAAGCGCTCACCCAGGTAGACATGGCGCACAAGCGCGACGCGTTTCCCGGCCAGCTCTCCGGCGGTCAGCAGCAACGCGTGGGCATCGCCCGCGCGGTGGCGCTGAACCCGAAGATCATCCTCTTCGACGAGCCGACCAGCGCGCTCGACCCGGAACTGGTGTCCAGCGTGCTCGCCGTGATGAAGAGCCTGCGCGAACGCGGCATGACCATGCTGGTGGTGACGCACGAGATGGGCTTCGCGCGCGACCTGTCCGACCGCGTGATCTTCATGGACGGCGGTGTGGTGGCGGCGAACGACACGCCCGACGTCATCTTCTCGTCGCAGGGCAACGAGCGCATGCGCAGCTTCCTGTCGCGGTTCCTGAACGAGCGCTGACATGAGCCAGGCCGCCGACAGTGGATTGATCCACACCTTCTTCAACGCCGACATCGTCCGCCAGACGACGCCGATGGTCCTGGAGGCCGTCGGTCAGACCATCGTGGTCGGCGTGCTGGTGATCGTCGCCGGCATCCTGCTCGGCACCGCGCTGGCGACCTGGCGTTTCCATACGCAAAGCCGGGTGCTCCGGGCGCTGATCGTCGGCTATGTCGACGTGCTGCGCGCGATGCCGCCGCTGGTCATCCTGATCCTGGTGTACTTCGCCCTGCCCTACGTGAACATCTCCATCGGGTCGGTGCTCGCCACCTTCCTGTGCCTGAGCGTGATCCTCTCCGCCTTCATCGAGGAATGCGTGTGGTCGGGCATCATGACCCTGCCGAAAGGCCAGATGGAAGCGGCACGCTCCACCGGCATGAGCTGGTGGCAGAGCATGCGCCACGTGATCCTGCCGCAAGCGCTGCGCCTGTCGCTGCCGCAGATCACCAACCGCTGCATCGCCGCCATCAAGAACACCGCGCTGGGCTCCGTCATCGGCTTCGCCGAAATCCTCGGATCCGCCCAGGCCGCCAGCAGCGACTACGCCAACCCGACGCCGCTGACGCTGTGCGCCATCCTCTACATCGGCCTCATCTATCCGCTGGTGCTGGCGTCGCGCTACCTCGAACATCGGGCAGGAATCCGGTAATGCAGGAAATCCTCGACACCTTCTTCAACCCGGCCGTCGCGGCCCAGGTCCTGCCGATGCTGCTCAGCGGCCTGTGGATGACCGTGAAGCTGGCCGCGCTGATCATCCCGCTGGGCCTGCTCGGCGGACTGGCACTGGCCCTCGCCCACACCCAGACGCGCTCGCGCAAGCTGCGCATCGCGATCAACCTCTACGTCGATTTCTTCCGCTCGTTCCCTCAGCTGGTGCTGGTGATCTTCGTGTCCTTCGCGACACCCTTCATCGGCATCGAGCTGTCACCCGTGGTCGCGCTGGCCATCAGCTTCATGCTGTCGACCTCCGCGTACTACTGCGAGATCCTGCGCGCCGGCATCACCGCCATTCCGCCCGGCCAGACCGAAGCCGCGCGCTCCACCGGCATGAGCGCAGCGCAGACCCTGCGCCACGTGGTGCTGCCCCAGGCCTTCCGCAACGTGCTGCCGGACCTGCTGGGCAACAGCATCGAGATCTTCAAGGGCACCTCGCTGGCCAGCGTGCTGGGCATGTCGGAGCTGCTGTACAGCGCGCAGTCCGCCCAGTCGGTGCTGTTCAATCCCACGCCACTGGTGCTGGCGGCGGCGATCTACCTGGCGCTGCTGTGGCCGGCGGTGCGCTTCATCAGCGCGCTGGAGTCGTCACGCCGGGCGCAAGGCGGCTAGGCATCCCTGCGGTCGCCCCGCTGGCGCCGCCGCCCCTTCGGGGACGCCCGGCCACGAGACCAGCGCCCGGCGGACGGCCCCCACAGTCCAGACCCTGGATCGGTCGCTGCCAAGCCCCTCCGCAGCAGAAGTTGACCTGGCTCAAACCCTATATGTAGTCGCCGAAGTGGCGACACCTACTACATATAGTATCCACCGGCTGTTTCGCGGCTCCCGCAGGGGCCGATCGTCCACGCCAGCCGGCATTCTCCAGGGAGACGTATCCATGCTTCAGGTCCTCAAACGCGATGGCACGGCCGCACAGTTCGACATCCTGAAAGTCGCGGTCGCCTGCCAGAAGGCGGCGACGGCGGCAGGCGCAGAGAACCCCAGCTCCGTCGCCCTGAACGTGGCGGCCGAAGTCGAGGAGCGTTGCCGCCGCAACAGCGGTGATGTGCTCGACATCCCCACCATCCAGCAGTACGTGGAAGACGCGCTGATGCGCCTGCACCCGGAGGTGGCGCGGATCTACATCGAGTACCGCCACGACCGCGACAACATCCGCGTGAAGGGGTCGAACCTGCACGCCCAGCTGATGGGCCTGGTGGACAAGACCGACGAGGAGGCGGTGACGGAGAACGCCAACAAGGACGCCAACGTCTTCCCGGTGATGCGCGACCTGATGGCGGGCATCGTGTCCAAGCAGTTCGCCAGCAACTTCATTCCGAAGGAGGTGCTGCACGCCCACAACAGCGGCGACCTGCACTTCCACGACATGGACTACTCGCCCTTCCTGCCTTTCACCAACTGCTGCCTGGTGGACCTGGAGGGGATGCTGGAGCAGGGCTTCCACCTGGGCAACGCCGGTATCGAGAGCCCCAGGTCGGTCGGCGTGGCCTGCGCGGTCACCGCGCAGATCATTGCGCAGGTGGCCAGCCACCAGTACGGCGGCACCACCATCCCGAACATCGACCAGACGCTGGCGCCGTACGTGCAGAAGACCTACGAGAAGAACATGGAGGTGGCACGCCAGTACGGTATCGCCGAGCCCGAGCGTTACGCGCGCGAGCGTACCGAGAAGGAGACCTACGACGGCATCCAGGCCTGCGAGTACGAGATCAACACGCTGTTCAGCTCCAACGGCCAGCAGCCTTTCGTGACCTTCTCCTTCGGCATGGGCACGAGCTGGCAGGAACGTGCGGTGCAACGCGCGATCCTGCAGGTGCGCATCAAGGGCATGGGCAAGGAGGGCATCACACCGGTGTTCCCCAAGCTGGTGTTCTTCATCGAGGAAGGCCTGAACCTGCAGCCCGGCGACCCGAACTACGACATCAAGCAACTGGCGCTGGAGTGCGCGTCCAAGCGGATGTACCCGGACATCATTTCCGCCAAGCTCAACCGCCAGCTGACCGGTTCTTCGACACCGGTGTCGCCGATGGGCTGCCGCAGCTTCCTGTCGGTGTGGCGCGACGAGGACGGGCGCGAAGTGCTGGACGGACGCAACAACCTGGGCGTGGTCAGCATCAACCTGCCGCGCATCGCCATCGAGGCACGGCAGGACCAGAAGCGTTTCTTCGAGATCCTCGACGAACGCCTGGTGCTTGCGCGCAAGGCGCTGATGACGCGCATCGAGCGGCTGGAGGGCGTCAAGGCCAACATCGCGCCCATCCTCTACACGGAAGGTGCGTTCGGCGTGCGCCTGAATCCGGACGAGGAGATCCTGACGCTGTTCCGCGACG
The DNA here is from genome assembly GCF_036017065.1 of Uliginosibacterium sp. H1. Taxonomy (NCBI): domain Bacteria; kingdom Pseudomonadati; phylum Pseudomonadota; class Betaproteobacteria; order Rhodocyclales; family Zoogloeaceae; genus Uliginosibacterium; species Uliginosibacterium sp. H1. The sequence goes on along the minus strand of NZ_JAYXHR010000002.1, from coordinate 890,571 downwards.
GTCGCGCCTCCATCTCGCTGGGCTACATCGGCCTGCACGAAGTGGCGCTGCTGATGTCCGACGGCGAGCATCCGTTCGAGAACGAGGCGCTGCAGGCCTTCCTGCGCAAGGTGGTGTCGCACCTGGCAATGACCACGAAGCAATGGAAGATCGAATCCGGCTGGGGCTTCTCGCTGTATTCCACGCCCAGCGAGTCGCTGTGCCACCGCTTCTGCAAGCTGGACGCCGCGCGCTACGGCGACATCGCCGGCGTGACCGACAAGGGTTACTACACCAACTCCTTCCACCTGGACGTGGCGCGCAAGGTCAATCCCTTCGAGAAGATCCAGTACGAGAAGGGCTTCGCCGACGCGGCCTCCGGCGGCCACATCACCTACGTCGAGTTGCCCAACATGCGCCACAACCTGAAGGCGCTGGAACGGATCTGGGACTACGCCATCGATCGCGTGCCCTACTTCGGCACCAACACGCCGGTGGACTCCTGCGGCAAGTGCGGTTTCATGGGCGAAGCGCTGGCCACTGCCGAAGGCTTCACCTGCCCCGACTGCGGCAACCATGACGGCGCCAGCCTGTCGGTGACGCGCCGCGTGTGCGGCTACCTCGGCAGCCCGAACGCGCGCCCGTTCAACGCTGGCAAGCAGAAGGAAGTGATCCGCCGGGTGAAGCACCTTGCCGCGCAGGCGCCGGAGGCCGCTCCCGCCGCCGCATCGACTCACCCGGACCGCAGCACGGAGCCCGAGCCGCAGGTGGCATGACGCAGGCCGCATGAACTACGACAGGTACTACAGCCAGGATGTCGTAAATGGAGAAGGCCTGCGCGTCACGCTGTTCGTCAGCGGCTGCGCGCATGCCTGCCCCGGCTGCTACAACCGTTCCACCTGGAACCGCCTGAGCGGACAGCCTTTCACGGATGAGGTGCGCGAGCGCTTGCTCGACCTGTGCGCGGACCACGACGGCCTGAGCCTGTCCGGCGGCGACCCGCTGATGCCGGCCAATCGCGAGGCCGTCGCCGACCTGTGCCGGCGCTTCAAGCAGCGCTACCCGGACAAGGACATCTGGATGTGGACCGGCTACCTCTACGAGGAGGTGTGCCAGCTCGAACTGCTGCGGGACGTGGATGTGCTGATCGACGGCCGCTACCTGCAGGACCAGCCGACCAGCAAGCCCTGGCGCGGATCGGACAACCAGCGGCTGATCCGCCTCGCCGTCGCGCGCAAGGCTGCGGACTGAAGCCTGCCCGGCCTGACGGAGGACGGCCGTCCGATCAGGCCTCGCCCGTCTTCACCACCACGGCGTCGCCGATCGCGTAGAAGTGGCCGCCCGCGATGTAGTGCAGGCTGCGCAGCGCCGGGTCGGCCGCCTCGAAGTGCCAGTGACCGTCGCGGAACACGCGGTCGTCCGCCCACGCGCCCACCACCTCGCCGATGAACAGGTCGTAGGCCTGCTGGTTGTGCGGCTCCGCCACCAGCCTGCAGGCCAGCCAGGCGGAACAGCCGGCGACGAAGGGCTGGTCGTGGCCTTCGATATCGAACAGCTCCACCCCGCAGTCCCGCAGCTTGTGCGGTTCGTCGCGCAGGCTGCGGTTGCCGACCGCGTGGGTCATGGTCGCCTGTACGACCGTCGGCACCTGGATGACGAAGCGACCACTGCGCTCGACCAGCGCGCGCGTCGCGGTGGCCTTGTCGAGCACGACGGTGAGCTTCGCCGGCGCGTAGTCCAGCGCGCAGCACCAGGACGCGGCCATCACGTCGTCGACACCGTCATGGCGGGCAGACACCAGCACGGTGGGGCCGTGGTTGATGAGGCGGTAGGCCTTGCCCAGTTCGACCGGCGCAATGTGGCGGTCAGCGGTCCGGCTATCCATGAGACTCCTTGCGACAATGACTTGATGAACAGGATGCCCGACGGATTATGCTTGCACGGCCCCGTCCCCTTGCACCCGGATACTCACGCTGAGGCTCGTGATGAAGCGATACGACAGTCCATCGGCCCGCACCTGCCACTACACGCTGGCCCCTTCGCCAGTCGGCGAGCTGAAACTCGTGGCCAGCCACGATGCGCTGGTCGCCGTCCTGTGGGAAAACGACGATCCGCTGCGGGTGCGCCTGGCCATCGCAGGTCGCGACGATCGTCATCCGGTGCTGCTGGCAGCACGCACCCAGCTGGATGAGTACTTCGCAGGCCTGCGCACGCGCTTCGACCTGAAGCTGGACTTCGCGGGCACGGCTTTCCAGCGGGAAGTGTGGCAGGCGCTGCTGGGCATCCCCTTCGGCGAGACCCGCTCCTACAGCGAGATTGCCCTGCAGATCGGGCGGCCGAAAGCGGTGCGTGCCGTGGGTGCGGCAAACGGCAGGAACCCGATCTCCATCATCGCCCCCTGCCACCGCGTCATTGGCAGCAATGGCGCGCTGACAGGGTTCGCTGGTGGCCTGGCGGCGAAGTCACATCTGCTGGCGCTGGAGCAGGCCCGCCCAGGCTGAGTTGCCGCCCCGTCTGCCTCAACCGCGCCGGGGCAAGCGCCAGCCCGGCCGGATGAAGTGGCAGGTGTAGCCGGTGGGGTAGTGCTGCAGGTAGTCCTGGTGCTCAGCCTCGGCATCCCAGAACGGGCCGGCCGGCGCCACCTCGGTGACCACCCTGCCCGGCCACAGACCGGAGGCGTTCACGTCGGCGATGGTGTCCTCGGCAATCGCCTCCTGCTCCTCGCTGGTGTAGTAGATGCCGGAACGGTAGCTGGCGCCGCGGTCGTTGCCCTGGCGGTTCAGCGTGCTGGGGTCATGGATCTGGAAGAAGAACTCCAGCAGCGTGCGGTAGCTGATGCGCGCCGGGTCGAAGACGATCTCGATGCCTTCGGCATGCGTGCCGTGGTTGCGGTAGGTCGCATTCGGCACGTCGCCGCCGGTGTAGCCGACACGCGTGGAGATGACGCCGGGCAACTGGCGCACCAGCTCCTGCACGCCCCAGAAGCAACCGCCGGCCAGCACCGCGCGTTCGGTGCCCGGCGTCTCGCGTGCCGACGCATGTTGTGCTGCCGTGGTGATCGCACTCATTTCACGTCCTCCACCTGGTCCAGGTAATCGCCATAGCCCTGTGTCGCCATGTCGTCGCGATGGACGAAGCGCAGCGAGGCCGAGTTGATGCAGTAGCGCAGCCCACCGCGATCGCGCGGGCCGTCCTCGAAGACATGGCCGAGGTGGCTGTCGCCGTTGGCGGAGCGCACTTCGGTACGGACCATGCCGTGGGTGGTGTCGCGCAGTTCGGCGACGTTGGCAGGCTCCAGCGGCTTCACGAAACTGGGCCAGCCGCAGCCGGACTCGTACTTGTCGCTGGAGGCGAACAGCGGTTCGCCGGACACGATGTCGACGTAGATGCCGGGCTGCTTGTTGTGCAGGTACTCGCCGGTGCCGGGGTACTCGGTGCCGTTCTGCTGGGTGACGCGGAACTGCTCGGGCGTCAGGCGGGCGATGGCGTCGTCGGTCTTGCGGTACTGGGACATGCTGGGCTCCTTGGCTGGATGGTGCCGCCGGGTCCTCTTAGATGCAGGCGGATGCGGGAAATTCAATCCCCCTGGCTTTCCCGTGGCAGCCCGCGCCACGCAAGGGTTTGCCACCTGTCCAGCAGTGCTTGACGATGGTTTCCGGAGAAACTATGTTGGCATGGTTTCCACGGATACCAACATGGCGCGATCACGCAACCCTGCCCTGCCCCAGCCGCTGGAGGCCCATGTCGGCTTCTGGATGCGCTTCGTTTCCAATCATGTGTCGGGCCGCTTCCGCAGATCGGTGGAGGAAGCCGGCGTGTCGGTCACCGAGTGGGTGGCGCTACGCACGCTGTACGACGGCGAGGTGACCACCCATGCCGCCCTGATCGACGCGCTGGGCATGACCAAGGGCGCCGCCTCCAAGGTGCTCACCCGGCTGGAGGAAAAGGGGCTGGCGCAGCGCCACTACGGCGAGGACAGCGCGAAGGCCCAGGTGCTGGCGCTCACCGCCGCGGGCCGCGCGCTGGTGCCCCGGCTGGCGTCACTGGCGGACGCCAACGACGCGCATTTCTTCGGCCACCTGGATGCCACTGAGCGCAAGGCGCTGGTAGCCCTGTTGCAGGACCTGGTGCAGCGGCACCAGCTGAAGGACCTGCCGGTGGATTGAGGCCGGCCACAACGCTCACAGCCCCACGGACCTCACTGGAGACCCCAACATGGACACGCAGACCCGCGACACCATCGAACGCTGCGCGCAGGCATCGAGCGACGGCACCGCGCACTTCGGCGAGATCGTGCAGGCGCTGCTGGCTGCCGGCGTGGAGTCGTATCACGCCGACTACCGCAGCCGCCTCACCACCTACTACCTGCCGGACGGCGCCACGCTGGACATCGCACTGCCGGTGCCGGACACGCCCATCGGCCAGCAGTTCGATGCGACGGCGGTACAGGCGGCGGTACGCGGTTCGCAGCGTGGCGAGGTGAAGTACCCGGAGTTCAAACGGCTGTCGATGGCGGCGGGCTGCATCGGCTACACGGTGTGGCTGGCCGGCCGCCACGTCACCTACTACGGCCGCCGCGGCGAGAGCCACGTGGAGCGCTTTCCCGACTGAAACCGGAAGGCGCCCGGACCGGGCAGCGCACGCCCGTGCAGGCTGCGTCGCTCAGAAGTCCGTCTGCGGCGTGGCCAGCACGAATCGACGCTTGCCGGCCTGCTTGGCCTGGTACATCGCGGCGTCTGCCTGCTCGAGCAGCGCCTCGCAGGTCGACGCGACGGTGGCGCTATCCGGCCCGTAGCTGGCAGCGCCAATGCTGGCGGAAATGTCCAGCTTCACTTCGGCGATCACGAACGGCTGGGACAGGCTGTCCACCAGTTTTCCTGCCACCTTGGCCAGCCCCTGTGGCCCCGAGTTCACCAATGCGACGGCAAACTCGTCACCCCCCAGCCGCGCCACCAGGTCGCCGGCGCGCACGCCCTGCAGCAGGCGTTGCGCCACCTGCTGCAGCAAGGCGTCACCCATGGCGTGCCCGTACAGGTCGTTGATGGGCTTGAAGCCATCGAGGTCTATGTACAGCACGGACAGGGCGGTGCCACTGCGCTGGGCCAGGGCCAGTTGCTGCTGGACCATCTGACGGAACAGGGAACGGTTGGCGAGGCCGGTCAAGCCGTCGTGGTTGGCTTCGTGCTGGGCCGTGTCCAGAAGCTGCGAGGCCCGGGTGAGCGCAGCGCCGACCTTGTCGGCTTCCGTAAGCCCCAGCGCGCGTACCGACACCGGCGTGCCACTGCCCAGCGCCAGCGCGGGTACGGTCAGCGCCTCCACCGCCTTGGCGATGCCGCCGCCGATGCGCCATGCCAGCAGGGTGCTGATCACCAGCGTCAACAGCAATCCGGCCAGCAACCAGCTGAGCGAGCGCGTCAGCGGCGCGCTGATCGACTTGCGTGGAATGCTGATGGACACCGACCAGCCGGTCTCCGGTGACCGGCTGAAGGCCGACAGGACGGGAATGCCTTCCAGCGACACGGCATCCAGCACGTCTTCGCGCACCTCCTGCGCCCGCTGCTGCAACAGCAGGGGGCCCTTGAGGCCGACGAAGCGGGCATTGTCGCGGCTGCGCGCCACGATGGCGTCCTGCCGGTCGTAAACCGCCACGATCCAGTCGCTGGAAAGCTGCTGGCGCCCCAGCAAATCCAGCATGCCGCCTGCGCGCAACTCGGCTCGCAGCAGACCCTGCGAACCCATCGTCGCGGCCAGGGCGGCCGGCAGCTTGACCGGCACGGCCACGCTGCGACGGTGACGGGTGACACGGTCGGGTGGCAGCGAGTCCTCCGGCAGGGCATAGGTACTGGCGAGCACATCGCCATGAGCGTTCTCCAGGGTAATGGCGTCCACCCGCAGGTGGCGGCTGACCTCGCGCGCCTGCACACGGAAGGCAGCCAGATCACCGCTGGCCAGCGGGCGGGAGGTCGCCAGCACACGCAGGCCCGACTCGATGCCACCGAGCTCCTTGTCGATGCTCGTGACCAGCGTGCGCGCGGTGACGACCAGACTCTCCCCTTGCTGGCCATGCTCGCGCTGATAGCCATAGAGCATGGCGACAATGGCCATGACCGATACCGGAAGGACCGCCGCCACCACCAGGAACACCAGCCGTGAGCGCACGGTGGGCGGAATGGCGCCATAGACGGAGGTGAGCAGGATGGCTGCCAGCACCACCACGGCCATGCCCGCGATGATGATGCCCAGCCAGGCCCCACCGACGCTGAATGCGTCGGGCAGGTCTGCGCGGCAGATGCTGTCTGCCGCGAAGCCGGCAGCGGCCATGCCGGTGTAGTGCATGCCGACGATGGCCAGGCCCATCACCAGCGCCGCCAGCAGGCGCTTGCGCAAGCCGGTGACCACGCCTTCGTGGCGCAGGCGGAAGGAGATCAGCAGGGCGACGGTGGACGCTGCGATGGCGATGACGACGGACAGCGCGAACAACCAGGGGTCGTAGGCAATGCGCGGATACATCCGCATGGCCTCCATGCCCAGGTAGTGCATGGCCGCGATGCCAAGGCCCATCAACACGCCGGCACCGATGAGACGCCGCCAGCCCATCGAGGGCCGGCTGACGGTGTGCAGCGCCAGCGCGGACGACAACACGGCAACCAGCCAGGAGGCGACGGTCACGAAGATCTCGTAGGCCAGCGGCACCGGCAGCGAGAACGCCAGCATGCCCACGAAGTGCATGCCCCAGATGCCGGAGCCCATCGCCAGGGCACCGCAGGCGAGCCAGAAGTTTGCGCGGCGCGCCCTGCCCACCGCCGAGGCGACGCGGGACGCCATGTCCAGCGCCACGAACGAGGCGATCACGGCCGTGAGGACCGACAGCAGCACCAGCACGGCATCGTAGGAACCTTGCATTCAGCACCTGTGCGACGGTTGATGTCCGGGGCATACCGGTTTCCCCTGACAGGATCGATCTGTCGGCCCTTCGGCTATCCTAGTCCCAATTCATCCAGACTGCATATATTGCTTCACCGCGGGGCGCCCGCCACCACGGTGACGGCAGTCTCGCGAACGGCCTGGCTGCCCGGGTGCCACGGGACCAGCACGCCGGCTCGCGTACCATGGCGTTCGTGCCATCCACCGGGCCACGCCGGCCCAACTCCGAACGTGCTGACAGACGCGCAGGCCAGCCTGCAGACATACCTCCCGAAACTTGTCCCGAAACTCGCGCTTGCGCTGCTGGCCGCGGCCGGTGCCGTGTCGCCCGCCGCCGCGAACGGTGACTTCGACGGCCTGGCCTGGGGCGCCGGCAAGCTGGACCTGCTGTCGCGCTTCCCCGCCGCCACGCGCGAACGCTTCATCGGCTGCAACGACCCGGCCAGCCTGTACGCCAAGTGGAAGGTCGACTGCCAGGGCTATGTGCTGCGCGGATACCGCATCGGCGACCTGCGCTTCAACGCGGCCTTCTGGCTATCCGCCGAGACGCAGGGGCTGATGCGGGTAAGCCTCATCCACAACCCGACGCAGCAGGACAAGGCCCGCGCGCTGGCGGGCTGCCATCTCACCTTCCGGCAGCTGGTCGAGCGGCACGGCGAGCCTGCCAGCCACGACATGTGGATGACGGCCGTGGCCGATCACACCCAGGCCGAGTGGCTGCTGCCGGGCGGCCAGACCCAGGTCAGCATGAGCTGCGTGGCGGGCACCGCACGTTCCACCATCCACGTCACCTACCAGCCGACGACGGACGCGCCGCGCTGAGCCGCGCCCGCCGCGCAGGGTTCAGGCCGGCGCCTTGTCGCGCTCGAACAGGCTGATGAACTTCAGCGGGTCGGTCGTGCCGCGACGCGCATGCTCCAGGTCCACACGCTTCGCCTTGATGAGCACCGCGAGGTCGTCGTTCATGGTGTGCGAGCCGGAGTCCGGCACCGCGCTGAGCTTCTCGATCAGCGGGCGGATGCCGCCGAGGTTGCGCGTCTCGATGAGGCGCGCGGCCTCGGGGTTCATGGTCAGGCACTCGGTCGCGAGGTAGTACGAGTCGCCGGCCCTCGACGGCAGCAGGGCCTGGCAGATGACGCCGCGCAGCGTGCTGGCCAGCGTCTGCGCCTGCGCTTCGCTGTTGCCAAGCAGGCGCAGCAGCTTCTGCAGGCCCAGCTCGGTGGAGCGCGCATGCAGGGTGGCGAACACCAGCGGACCGGCCTCGGCCAGCGCCAGCGCCTCCTGCGCCGTCTGCGCGTCGCGGATCTCGCCGATGACGATGACGTCCGGCCGCTCGCGCAGCGCATCCAGCGCGCCGTGGTAGTAGCTCTCGACGTCGCCGTCGGCCCCCACCTCGCGCTGGGTGATGATGCAGCGGCGCTGCGGGATCACCGTCTCCACCGGGTCCTCGATGGTGATGATGTGGCCCGAGCGCGTCTTGTTGATTTCATCCAGCAGCGAAGCGATGGTGGTCGACTTGCCCTGGCAGGTGTCGCCCACGAACAGCACGAGCCCACTGGTGAGTTTTGCGAAGTCCTGGATGCACGGCCGCACGCCCAGGTCTTCCAGCGGGATCGGCTCGGCCGGGAAGCGGCGGATCACGCAACCCAGCCGCTTCTTGCCCTGGAAGGTGAAGCAGTTGACGCGGATGCGCGCGCTGTAGAGATCCTTGGCGCGATCGAAGGCGCGGTCGGCGATGCGCTCCTCCCAGGCCGGCTCGATGACCTCGAAGAACTCCTTGAGGTCTTCGCCCGAGATCGGCGAGTCGCACACCGCCGCCAGCCGCTTGGGCTGGCGCAGCATGATGGGGCTGTTCTGGTGGATGATCAGGTCGCTGAAGACGATGTCCGAGTTGAGCAGGAAGAGGATCTGCTCGATCAGCGTGCCGCTGTAGGGGTAGCCCGAAATCTCCTCCGCCGGCAGCGTGGCGATCGTCCCGTTGTGTTCCATGTCCATGCGTCTCCCTGTTCTTCCTGTCTTTCCGTCTTTCCGTCTTCCCCGGCCGGGCGCAGGTCGTGGCCACAATTCCGGCAGCCTGCGTAACGGCACATTCTGCGACCTCCCACTTTGAACGGCGCTGCCGCTATGCGTCGGAAAAACGCCGCTAATCCGGGAAACGGAAGGCCGGCCATCTGCCCTGTGCCGACCGCCGCGGACGCGTTGGGCGACCCCGCCTACGACGCCCCGCCGGCACCGCCATGCAGGCGCCCCTGCCAGGTGTCGCGGGCCCGCATGTGGGCGTCGAGCAGCCCCGGCAAGGCGGACAGGCGCAGGTCCCAGCCGGGCGCGGCGCGCAGGGCGGGCGGCACTTCGCTGCCCAGGCGCTGCACCCGCAGCGTGGGCGGCATGCGCTCCAGCACGTCCGCCACCCAGTCCAGGTAGGTTTCGAGCTCCAGCAAGGGCACGGCGGCGGGATCACGCTTGCGGTACAGCGCCAGGCGCGACCCGCGCACCACCTGCAACTGGTGGAACTTGAGCGCCGCCAGGGGGAGCTGCGCCAGTGCGCTGGCGCCCTTGCGGATGCTGTCGCGGCTCTCGCCGGGCAGGCCCAGCAGCAGGTGGCCGGTCACCGGCAGATGGCGGGCGGCCGCGCGCTGCAGCGCATCGACGGTGCACGCGAAGTCGTGGCCACGCCCGCAGGCCTGCAACACCGCGTCGTCGCAGGACTCGATGCCGATCTCCAGTTCCAGCACGCAGCGCTGTGCGAGTTCCGCGAGGTAGTCCAGCACCTCGTCCGGCAGGCAGTCGGGCCGCGTACCGATGGCGAGGCCGACGACCTGCGGATGCGACAGCGCCCGCTCGTACAGCTCGCGCAACTGCGCCACGCCGCCATAGGTGTTGGAGTAGGCCTGGAAGTAGGCCAGGTAGCCCCGTGTGTCGGGGTAGCGCCGGCGCATGAAGCCGATGCCCGTGTCGAGCTGCGCCAGGATGTCGCGTTGTTCGCGCAGGTAGGCCGGCGTGAAGGCGAGGTTGTTGCAGAAACTGCAGCCCCCTCGCCCGGCGCTGCCGTCGCGATTGGGGCAGGTGAAGCCGGCATCGACCGACACCTTCTGCAGGCGCCCGCCATGCGCCTGCCGTACCCAGTCGTTCCACGCGTAATAGCGCCGCGCGCCGAAGTGGGGAGGAATGTGCGGAAGGCAGGGGCCAGACATGCGGGACGCCATGAAGAGGGAGCCCCAGCCTAGCCCGAAGCGGGCATGGCCATGACGATCTGGCTCAACACGCGTCGATGCAATCATCGACGGCGAGAGGCAGGCCGCCTGCGCTACGCCCCGGCAGGCAGCAGCATGTCGCAATGCATGATGCCGGCATCCTCGTAGTCGGCCCCGCTACGCCGGAAGCCGAGGCTCGAGTAGAAGTCTTCGAGATGGATCTGCGCGCTGAGGAAGATCGGCGTGGCCGGGTATTGCCCGCGCGTGAAATCGATCGCCGACATCATCAGCACCCGTGCATGTCCCTGCCCTCGCCAGCCCGGCGCCACCGCCACGCGGCCGATCTTCGGCACCGGTGAATCCGTCGCCGCCGGCGGCACGATGCGTGCGCAGGCCACCAGCTCGCCAGCCGGCGAAGTGCCGAGTCCGTGCCAGCACACCGGGTCCAGTCCGTCGATGTCATGGAAGCGGCATTCCTGCTCGATGATGAAGACGTCCTGCCGCAGGCGCAGCAGCGCATGCAAGCGGGGGACGGTGAGGGCATCGAAGGGCAGCCACTGCCAGGCCAGGCGGAGGTCGTGCCGGGGTTGTGTGCTCATGGTCTGACACCGTGCGTGACGCGCCGGCTCTTCCGGCACGGGCGGATGGTAGCGCCCGCAGGCGCGCCGCGCTCACGCAGCTCGGGCATCACGTACCGGCGCGCGTGCCTGATCGCGCTGGTGGCTGATCCCCACTACCCGGCCGTCACCGCCCTGCCCTTGCTTACCGTCGTGCGTCCAGCCAGGCCTCGGTGGATTCATCGCTCCTGCCGCGCACCGGCGCAACGGTCGCCACGCCCGGGATGCTTCCGCCGTCATCAGGCGCCCCGGCCCGGAAGACCGCCTGATCCTTGCCGAACGAGGTCAGTCCGGCGATCAGGGCTGCCTGCTGGTAGGGGTCGAGTACGCGGGCCGTCGCCAGCGGTTGCGCGGCGACGGCCGACGCGTTCAGCAGTGCCGGGTTGTCCGCGACGTCAATCGGGTTCGTCACCGGTGTTACTGCAGGGGTTTCGGGCAGCGCCACAGGGGCCACGCTGACCGGCTCCGGCGGCGTCACGGTAAGCGTGCTGGCCACGTTGGCAGCAACAGGCTGCGCCAGCGTGCCGGTGCTGTTGAAGGGAACAGCGGTGGTGCCACGCAGGGGCGCTTCGTTGTCGTTGGTGACGGTCAGGCCATCGTCAGTTTCGTTGCCGGTCAGGTCGACCAGGTTCAGCACCCCGGCCCGGTCCGGCTGCGGCGGTTCGATCAGCGTGTCGAGCGGCGCCTGCGGATCCACGATGCTGGCGGACGCATCGGCCGGTTGCGGCAGCAAGGGCGACGGCACGAAGGGCTGCAGGAGCCCGGCAGGCGAGAACAGCCCGCCGTCATCCGCCTCGGTCAGCACGGGATCGCTGAGGCTCCTGGTGAACGCGGCATCGATGTCCAGCGACGGGTCGCGCTGCAGTTCGGACAGCAAGCGCTGGGCGATGCCGGACAGAAAGACGCTGGTGGACTCCGGGCTGACCGGCAGTGCCGCGCCGGTGCTGCGCGCGCCACTCGCAGGCGCAAGCGGCGCGACACGCGCGACGTTTTCGACTGCGGCAGAGACGACGGGAGGCGATGGCGGCAACACGACCATGGCAGCTGGTCCATGAACATCCGGATGAAGAATTTGGCAGCCGGTCGGGAGTTTGGTTCGCGCCAATCCGGCTTGCCGGTCTGTCCTGGATCAAACGGCCGTCTGCCGCGCTCCCAGAAATCATCTCCGTGAATGTTTGCAGGTCCAAACAAAAGCCCTGTTCCGACCCGATTTTTGCTGCACGAGGAGTAAAAAAGCACCCGTGGGTGCCGGGCCACGAGGGGCGATCCGGCACAGCCCTTGAATGTCTGCATGCCCCTGCGCCACGGTATTTCCCGGAGTCCGATCATGACGAAATTCTTCATCGCTGCCGTCGTACTGGCAGCCTCCAGTTCCGCATTCGCCGGGCTGCCCCTCCTCAACGCCACCTGCCCGACGGACATCAGCGTCCATGTCGACCAGGGCGGCCCGGTCTACCTCAATGGCAAGGAGGCTAAGCTCAAGCGCTTCAACGAGAACTACTACGAAGCACGCCAGGGCAACGCCATCGTGTCGCTCAGCATCAACCCCGACGGCTCGCCTGGCGTCACCTATACGCGTGGCAAGGCCAACGGCATCTGCACGATCACGCCCGACGCGACGCCCGGCAACGAACCAGCGCACGCGCACGCTGCCACCCCTTCCGCGCACGGCCCGCAAGGCGAGGGCGCTCCGGTTTCCACCGGCAACATGCCGGCCTTCTGCCGTGGCGAAGCCTCCAGCCTGTACGGCACCCGCCCCGCCTACATCACGACCGGCAAGCCTGCGAAGGCAGCCGGCGGCTACACCGTCAAAGGCACGGCCGACAAAGGCAGCGAAGGTACGAAAACCTTCGTCTGCAGTTTCGATGCGCACAACCGCTTCGTGGAAGTGCAGCCGCAGGATAGCGACGGGGAGTAGGTCGACCCAACGGTCAGCCGGCACCAGCGCCTGCACAGGCGCAATACCGTGCGTGCCTCGCCGGCGGTTCCCCTTCGACGGGGGCTGGACAGACCCCATTCACGAGACGCGCGTCGCCCGGCTTTCGCTCAGGCGCCCTCCGTCACGCCTCGCGCATACGCCGGCGCAAACCGCTCCCGTGCAAACGCCTCGATGGTCGTGGCCTGCACAGCCACGGGAGCAGCCGTAGCTGATTCCACGGACATGCTGGACAACCAGCGCGACAGGGCCTCCAGCTGATCCGCCGCATCGGCCGACATGCCGTGCGCGCGCAACATGCGCTTGGTCTCTTCCGGCGCGGCCTGCAGGTACTGCAGATCCGGCTTGCCGATGGCGGAACCAATGACGCGCGCCGCTTCGCGCAGCGTGACGGGTCGCGGCGCCTGGAGCCGCAGCACGCCGCGATGCCGTGGCGTGACGAGTTCGTGTGCGACGGTTTGCGCGATGTCTGCGGTCGCCACCATCGGGATGGGGGCATCGGGCGATTCCATGCCGGAGATCACGCCGGCCGCTGCGATTTCGGGGATCGCGGCAAGCAGGTTCTCCATGAAGTACCCGGCGCGCAGGTGCAGCAGATCGACGGTGCCGATCGCGTCTAGCCGCTGCTCCTGGGCGTGCAGGGCTTCGATGGGGCCGGTGCCGTGCGGCAGCTCCGCCCCGACGCTGGAGAGATTCACGAGGCGGCGGCCCGTCGCCCGGCGCAGCGCTTCCGCGATCGCCTCGCCGATGCGGTGCTGCGCCACGCGCATGTCCGGCTCCTGGTAGCACGGGGGCAGCATGGTGTAGACAGCGGTCGCATCCGCGAAGGCGCTGGCGAGGAATGCAGCATCCGCCGGGTCGCCCACGGCGATACGGGCGCCGGCGGCTTCGAGGCCGGCTAGGGCCTCCCTGTTGCGGCCGATCACGCGTACCGGGTGGCCGCCGTCGAGCAGGATGCGGGCGAGTTGCGAGGTGATCTGCCCGCTGGATCCGAGAAGGACATACATGATGAACGCCTTTCACACACGGTTGATGTGAGTGCATGGTGGCCCCGCATGCTGTCCAGAAAAAGTATCCTTCCTGGAATCCGTTGTTCAGTAATTCTGCACAGATGAACCTGGTTCGACTCGAAGTCTTCGTGGCGGTGTGCAACACCGGCAGTTTCACGCGCGCGGCCGAAGGCCTGGCCATGACGAAGTCCGCCGTGAGCCAGCACGTGGCCACGCTGGAGCGGGAGCTGGGGGTGCAGCTGCTACATCGCAGCACCCGCCGGCTCACGCTGACCGATGCGGGAAACGGCCTGCTCGTGGAGGGACAGGCGCTGCTGCAGGAAGCGCAGCGCCTGGTCGAGCGCACGCGCGGGCAGGCGGCGCAGCTCACCGGTGTGCTGCGTCTCACGTCGGCGGAAGACACGGCCAGCTGGGCAGCGCCGCTGATCGCCGAATACCTGCGCCGCCACCCCGACATGCAGGTGGACTACCGACCGAGCGATCACCTGCTCGATCTCGCGGCCGAAGGGATCGACCTGAGCCTGCGCACCACGGGCAGGCGGGATTCGGCACTGCGCGCCGCGAATCTCGCGCAGTTCGACATCTGGTGCGTGGCCTCGCCGCAGTATCTCGCCGAGCGTGGCACGCCGCGCCGGCTGGCGGATCTCGCCGCGCACGGCTGGATCGCGTTCACGCCGATCTCGCACCCCTGGACCTTGCGCACGCGCGACGGCAGTCAGTCGGTGCGCTTGCGGCGCAGCGTAAGCACCTCCAGCACCGCCGGCGGACGGGCACTCGCCCTGGCCGACGCCGGCATCTTCGCCGCACCGGAATTCACACTCGAGCCGGAAGTGGCTGCAGGCCGGCTCGTCCGCCTGCTGCCCGGCGTGAAGCTGCCGCAGGTATGGCTCTACGCCGCGTGGCCCGGGCGTGGCGAACCACCGACGAAGACGCGCGAGTTCATCGAACTGGCGAAGGCACGGCTGCGGCCTGCGAGGCGTGGCACGTCATAGCCGTGCGCCGCCTCGACAAGGCTGGACACTGGCAGTCAGCCGGGGGCGAGATTCAGGCCTGGCGCAGCAGTAGTCCCGAAGACCGCTCCGTCCTCACTCCACCGTCACCGACTTCGCCAGGTTGCGCGGCTTGTCCACGTCCGTCCCGCGCGAGCACGCCGTGTGGTACGCCAGCAGTTGCAGCGGCACGACGTGGAGGATGGGGGACAGCGGGCCGTAGTGTTCTGGCAGGCGGATGACGTGCAGGCCGGCGTCGCTTTCGATGCGGCTGTCGGCATCCGCGAACACGTACAGCTCGCCGCCGCGGGCGCGCACTTCCTGCATGTTGCTCTTGAGCTTGTCGACCAGCGTATCGTTGGGCGCGACGGTGACGACCGGCATGCTGGCATCCACCAGCGCCAGCGGGCCGTGCTTCAGTTCGCCGGCGGGGTAGGCCTCGGCGTGGATGTAGCTGATCTCCTTGAGCTTCAGCGCGCCCTCCAGGGCGATGGGGTAGTGCAGGCCGCGGCCGAGGAAGAGAGCGTTCTGCTTGCGGGCGAAGTCTTCGCTCCAGGCGATGATCTGCGGCTCCAGCGCGAGCACGGCCTGCAGGGCGACCGGCAGATGGCGCATGGCCTTGAGGTGCTGCGCTTCCTGTCCGGCATCGAGATGACCGCGCAGCTTGGCCAGCGTCAACGTCAGCAGGAACAGGCCGGCGAGCTGGGTGGTGAAGGCCTTGGTGGAGGCGACGCCGATCTCGACGCCGGCGCGGGTGATGTAGGCCAGCTTGCACTCGCGCACCATGGCACTGGTGGCGACGTTGCAGATGGTCAGCGTCTGCTCCATGCCCAGGCTGCGCGCGTGCTTCAGTGCTGACATGGTGTCCGCCGTCTCGCCGCTCTGCGAGATGGTGACGATGAGCTGGCGCGGGTTGGGCACGCTGTCGCGGTAGCGGTACTCGCTGGCGATCTCGACGTTGCACGGGATGCGCGCGATGGACTCCAGCCAGTACTTGGCCGTCATGCCGGCATAGGAGCTGGTGCCGCAGGCGAGGATCAGCACCGAGTCGATGCTGTTGAAGACCTGCTCGGCCTGGTCGCCGAACAGGCTGGCGCTGATGCCTTCCACACCTTCCAGGGTGTCGGCGATGGCGCGCGGCTGCTCGAAGATCTCCTTCTGCATGAAGTGACGGTACGGGCCCAGCTCGGCCGCGCCGGTGTGGGCATGCACGGTGCGCACCGGGCGCTGCACGCGCTCGAAGCCCTGCGCGTCGCCGGCACTGACGCGTGCCTCGATCCAGTACTTGCCGAGTTGCAGGTCGACGACGTCGCCCTCTTCCAGGTAGATGATCTGGTCGGTGACGCCGGCCAGCGCCATGGCGTCGGAGGCGATGAAGTTCTCGCCCTGGCCGACGCCCATGATCAGCGGCGAGCCTTCGCGCGCGCCCACCACGCGGTGCGGCTCGTCGCGGCAGAACACGGCGATGGCGTAGGCGCCCTTGAGGCGCAGCACGGCGCGCTTCACGGCAGCGAAGAGGTCGCCCTCGTAGTAGTGATGCACGAGGTGGGCGATGACTTCGGTGTCGGTCTGGCTGAGGAATTCGTAGCCACGGCCTTTCAGTTCGGCGCGCAGCTCGTCGTGGTTCTCGATGATGCCGTTGTGCACCAGGGCGATGCTGTCGCGCGAGAAATGCGGGTGAGCGTTATGCACCGCGGGTACGCCGTGGGTGGCCCAGCGGGTGTGGGCGATGCCGGTGAAGCCGGTGATCGTCTCGTCGCGCACCTGGGCATCCAGTTCCACCACGCGCGACACGCTGCGGGCGCGGCGCAGGGCGCCGTCCTGGTGCACGGCCACGCCGCAGGAGTCATAGCCACGGTATTCGAGGCGCTTCAGGCCCTCGACGAGGATGGGGACGATGTTGCGTTGGGCGACGGCGCCGACGATGCCACACATGACCGGACTCCCGGAAAGGATGAGATGCCGGCGATGGTAGTCCGGCGACCGCGAACGAGGCGTGCAAAATTTCCGCCGATTCGCAATGTAATTTCACGCCAACCCCGACATGCAATATTATTTCTTTACGTCGTCTAACGTGAAATCATCATGCCTGCCGATCTACCAGTTTCCCCCAGCCTTCCGGGCGAGCAGACGCCGGACGCCACCGACCTGCGCATCCTGGAGCTGCTGCAGGACGACGCATCCCTGTCCAACCAGAGCCTCGCCGAGCGGGTGCATGTGTCGCCGGCCACCTGCCTGCGCCGGGTCAAGCGGCTGGAAGAGGCAGGCATCATCGAACGACGGGTCGCCATCCTGTCCCCCGACGCGCTCGGTGCCGGCCTCACCGCCATCGTGGAGGTGACGCTGGACCACCAGGCGGCCGAGATGCTGGCGAAGTTCGAGGCACGTGCCAGCAGCGTGCCGGCCGTGCAGCAGTGCTACCGCGTCAGCGGCGGGCCGGATTTCGTGCTGGTGGTGCAGGTGCGCGACATGGAGGCCTATCACCGCTTCGCCAACGAGGTGCTGAACAGCGACGCCAACGTCCGCACGGTGCGCAGCTTCTTCTCGGTGAAGCGGGCGAAGTTCGGCACGGCGATCAGTTTGCCGGGGGCGGGCTGAGCAACCGAGTAACGCAGCGGGTCATCTGGCGCTATGGCGTAGGTTGGGTTGAGCACAGCGAAGCCCAACACGACCACATCCGAAATTGTGCGCCGGTGTGCCGGCTGCGGACCTTGATGTTGGGCTTCGCTGCGCTCAACCCAACCTATCCGGAGCGGGGGGCGCACCGTGGCTCCTCGAGCGCGCAGCCTGGATAAGGCCGCAGGTCGTCATCCGGGGGGCGTTGCTGTTGGCGCAGCGTTGAATTGGCTTCCGCGTTCGGCGACGGCCCGGGTTGTGCCACCTTTTCCTGTCGAGGCGGGCGCCTTTACGTGTTCAGCGTGCCGGCCAGTGCCAGGCCGGCCGCTCCAGCCGGCCCATGCCCTGCACGCCGGTGGCGCCCAGCTCCTTCTCCAGGTGCAGTGAATTGCAGTCGCGCTCGCCTTCCAGCGTGGCGATCAGGCGCGAGGCGTGCGACACCACGATGACCTGGGTGTGCGACGCGGCGCGCGCGATCAGCCGGCCCAGCGCGGGCAGCAGGTCGGGGTGCAGGCTGGTCTCGGGTTCGTTCAGCACCAGCAGCGGTGGCGGGCGCGGCGTCAGCAGCGCGGCAATCCACAACAGGTATCGCAGGGTGCCGTCCGACAGCTCCGCGGCGCTGAGCGGGCGCAGCAGGCCATGCTGGTACATCGCCACCTCGAAGCGGCCGCCCTCCACCCTGATCTCCACGCGCGCGCCGGGAAAGGCGTCGTCGACGGCTTCATCCAGCCCCGCCTCGTCGCCGATCTCGCGGATGGTCTGCAGCGCTGCGGCCAGGTCCGCCCCGTCGTGACCCAGCACCGTGGTGCGCGTGCCGATCTGCGGCAGGCGCGCGGGCGCAGCGGCGTCGGTGCGGAAGTGGTCGTAGAAGCGCCAGCCGCGGATGGTCTCGCGCAGGCCCAGCAGCTCCGGCGTGTCGGCGCTGGCGCACTGGGTCATCATGCTGTCGAAGGTGGCGACCGCCGGCTGCAGGTTGCGCCAGTCGCCACGCCCCTCGCGCACCAGTACCAGCGGGCCGCGGCGATCCACCAGCGCCGCGGCCGGGCGCATCACCGCGCCAGCCCACACGCATTCGCGCTTGATCTCCGGGTCGCCACCGAACACCGAGCCCGGCACGGGCACCGGCAGGCCCAGCTCCACCGAGTAGCCGAAGTCCTCGCCGGCGAAGCCCAGCTTGAGGTGCACCGGCTCGTTGCGCCGCGTGCCCTGTACCGGCTGCTCGCCACGCTGCATGGCGCGGGAGTGGTTCTCCGGCCCGGCCCACAGCGTGGAGTCCAGCCCGCCCTCGCGCGCCAGTGAGGCAATCAGGCCGCCCTGCGCCGTCTCGGCCAGCAGGCGCAGCGAGCGGTAGACGCTGGACTTGCCGCTGCCGTTGGCGCCGGTCACGACATTCAGCTGCCTCAGCGGCAACACCAGGTCGCGCAGCGAACGGTAGTTGGCAACCGCCAGCGTGCTCAGCATGGCAGTTCAGGCCGACATGCGGGCACGCAGCCAGGTGCCGATGTGGCCGATCTCTTCCATGCATACGGAATGCAGCATGTCGTAGCTGTGCCAGGCCACCGGCACCTGCCGCTCGACCAGTGCGTCGCGGGCACGCAGGCCGAGCTGCGGCGCCACCACGTCGTCGAAGTTGCCGTGGGCGGCGAACACCGGGGTGCTGCGGTTGGCCTCGCTGAAGCTGTCGTCGAGCAGCTTCAGCGAAGGGATGTAGGTGGACAGCGCGATGATGCCGGCCAGCTTCTCCGGGTGGGTCAGGCCGGTGGTGTAGGCAATCGCCCCACCCTGCGAAAAACCGGCCAGCACGATGCGCTCGCAGGGAATGCCACGCGCATTCTCACGGGCGATCAGCGCGCGCACCGCGTCGCAACTGCGTACCACGCCGAATTCGTCCACCTCGCGGCTGAGGCCGCCCAGGCTGAGGATGTCGTACCAGGCGCGCATCACGTAGCCGCCGTTGCAGGTCACCGGAATGGCGGGGGCATGCGGAAAGACGAAGCGCACGCCCGGCGACGGCGGCAGGCCCAGCTCCGGCACCACCGGCACGAAGTCGCTGCCGTCGGCGCCCAGGCCGTGCAGCCATATGACGGCGAAGCGCGGATCGGCAGCACTCTCCAGCTCGATGGCATCCAGGGTGGTGGTCATGTGCGGGCTCCGGGTGAAGGATTGTCGGATGGGGCAAGGCGGCAAGTATCGCGGATCGGCCACCGTCCTGTCTCTGCCACGACCCGGCGCCCTGCTCACGGGCGCGCGTTGGCGGGCGTGCCGACGGGCATGATCATCGGCGTGTTATCTTGCCCGCGCCGCTACCGTACGGGACGACGTTCTTACATGGTTTCTCACATGGATGGGGCCCGCGTCAAACGACCGCTGGGGTACCGCCTTTTCCTGCTGGCCGCCACCGGCATCTTTCCGCTGGCCATCCTGGCCGCGCTGGCCATGGTCAACCTGGCTGCCGATCGCCGCAGCGAGGCCGAACGGGCCGCCCTGGAACTGTCGCGCGCGCTGGCCAGCGCGGTGGATGCCGAGCTGCGCAGCACCCAGGCCGCACTGGAGACGCTGAGCCTGTCCGAGAAGCTGGACAACGACAGCGTCACCGAATTCTTCCGCACCGCGCTGCGCAGTACGAATGCCCGCGCCGGCTGGCGCAGCCTCGCGCTGACCGACGCGGCCGGCACCACGCTGTTCCAGACCGACCTGGGGCCGGAGAGCCGTGGCGCCCCCATGGCCGACCCGTCCAGCCTCCGGCAGGTGCTCGCCACCGCCGCGCCGGTGGTGGGCCACATCGTCAGGACCGCGCCGAAGGTGAGCTCGGTACCGGTGCGCATGCCGGTCATCCGCGACGGCAAGTTGCGCTACACCCTCACCGCCTTCCTCGACCCGGATGTCATCCGCCACATCCTGTCGGCGCAGCGCGTGCCGGAAAGCTGGGTGGTCAGCGTCCTCGACGACGAGAAGAACATCGTCGCCCGCAGCCGCAGCAACGAACGGTACATCGGCACGCGACCGCATACCGAGCTGTACCAGTTGCTGGAGCGCTATCCCGAGGAAGGCGTCGACGTGACGCTGACGCTGGAGGGCCAGTCGGTCATCATCGGCATGACGCGCCTGGCCGGCACCGGCTGGCGGGTTGCCGTCGGCATACCGTCCAACGAAGTACAGCGCAGCACCTGGCGGTCGCTCACGGCCTTCGGTTTCGGCATCGCCACCTCGTTCCTGCTGTGCGCGGGGTTGATGCTGCTGGCCGCGCGGCGCATCAGCCGGCCCATCGAGCAACTGCGCGAATCCGCCATGGCGCTGGGCCGCGACGAGCGCGTCATGCCCTTGAGCTCCGGCATCCGCGAACTGGACGACCTGGGCCTCGCGCTGAGCGTCGCGTCGCGGGAACGGCGACGCGCCAACCACGAGCGCGAGGAATTGCGCGCAGCCGAGCACGAGGCTCTGACGCAGGCCCAGCAGGCCTCGCGCGCCAAGGACGAATTCCTCGCCATGCTCGGCCACGAACTACGCAACCCGCTGGCGCCCATCATCACCACGCTGGAAGTATTGCGCCTGCGCGGCGAGCGCAGCCTGGAGCCGCAGCTGCAGGTCATCCGCCGCCAGGTGTCGCACATGACGCGGCTGGTCGAGGACCTGCTCGACGTGTCACGCATCACCGCCGGCCGCCTGGAGCTGAACGCGGAACCGGTGGACATCGACAAGGTGGTGGAGCGCGCGCTGGAGGCCGTATCGCCGCTGGCCGACAAGCGCAGCCGCAAGATCGGCGTGCGCCTGGCCGGCGAGCCCACCTGGGTGATCGGCGACGGCGAGCGGCTGGTGCAGGTCGTCACCAACCTGCTGACCAATGCACTGAAGTTCACCCCGCCCGACCAGCCGCTGGACGTCAGCGTGGAGCGTCGCGAGGACAGCGTGCGCATCCTGGTCGAGGACGGCGGTTCGGGCATCGCGTCCGACCTGCTGCCCAGGGTGTTCGAGCTGTTCTCCCAGGGCGACCAGCAGCTCGCGCGGCGCTCCGGCGGCCTGGGTCTCGGGCTGGCCATCGTGAAGAACCTGGTGGAGATGCATCGCGGAACGGTCTCGGCCAGCAGTGCCGGGCCGGGCATGGGCAGCACCTTCACCGTCACCCTGCCGCTGGTGTCCGACATCGCGCAGCAGATCGCCGAGGAAGAGCGCGCCCAGGCCGACGGCCCGGTCGGCAACATCCTGGTGGTGGACGACAACGTGGATGCCGCCGACACGCTGGCCACCGCGCTCGGCATGAACGGGCACGCAGTGCGCACGGCCTACGATGCGGGCTCCGCCATCAGCCTGCTGGACGAGTTCCAGCCGGACCTGGCGATCCTCGACATCGGCCTGCCCGACATGGATGGCTACCAGCTCGCCGGCGCCATCAAGGCGCATCCGCGCGCCCGCGGCTGCGTGCTGGTGGCATTGACCGGCTACGGCCAGCGCACCGACCAGGAACGCGCCTTTGCGGCCGGCTTCGCCCGCCACCTCACCAAGCCGGTGGAGTGGGACACGCTGATGGAGATCGTGACGCAGGCACTGGCGAAGGACGCCTGAGGCGGCGCCGTCCGCCACGGCCTCACCGGCAGACCTCAGGCTGCGGAGGCCAGGGCCCGCGCCAGCTTCATGTCGCTCTGCATGATGTGGCTGTTGAGCCAGTCGCCCAGGAACTGGTGGGTGCTGATCGACAGGGTGATGGCGCCGCTCTTGAAGCGGGCCTGCAGGTCCTGCACCTGGGCGATCAGCTTGTCGTGCTCGGACTTGTGGGCGGCGAAATCGGCGTAGCCGATGCGGCGCATGAACTGCTCCTCGCGCTGGAAGTGCGTCACCGTGTATCCCACCAGCTCGTCGAGGATGCCGCCCATCACCGTGTTGGCCTTGCCCTGCTTCATGGCGAGTTGCAGGCGGTCCAGCAGCCTGAACAGCTGCCGGTGGTCATCGTCGATCTGTGCGTTGCCCACGCTGAGCGTCTCGCTCCACTGCACCGTTGCCATGACCTGCTTCTCCCTGCCACATTGAAAGTACGGAGTCGAAGTGTCGGGGCTGCCGCAGGCAGCGGCATTGATGCAGGTCAGGCCCGCCGCGGACGCGGCGCGCACGGCATGATTTTCATGCCTGCCCGGCGATGAAGCTAGACAACGTCATGGTCAGTGTGCACCGCCGCCCATGTAGTGGCCGAGGGTGCGCACGTCGGCGGATTCCGCTGGCGTTTCGTAGACGAGGCGGCCTTCGCTCATCACCGCGATGCGGTCGGCGAGCGCCAGCAATTCGTCGAGGTCTTCCGAGATCAGCAGGATCGCCGCGCCGGCCTCGCGCGCGGCAAGCAGGCGTGCATGCGTCTCCGCCACCGCCGCGAAGTCCAGGCCGAACACCGGGTTGGCGACGATCAGCACATCCACCGGCCGCGACAGCTCGCGCGCCAGCACCGCGCGTTGCACGTTACCGCCGGACAGCGACGCGATGGGGGCGTCCACGCCCTCGGTCTTGACGCGGAATTTCTCCACGTAGCCGGCGGCCTGCGCGCGCAAGGCACGGCGGTTGACGAAGCCGCCCCGTGCCAGCGGCACCTGGTCGAAGTTGCGGAGGGCCATGTTGTCGGCCACCGACAGCGTGCCGACGCAGCCATTCTTCAGCGGTTCTTCCGGCAGGCTGAACACCTTCAGCGCCGCACGCTGCGGTCGGCTGCCGGTGAACGCGGCATCACCGATGAACACACTGCCGGCCTCGCGCTCGCGCTGGCCGTTGAGCACTTCAGCCAGTTCCTTCTGGCCATTGCCGGACACGCCGGCGATGCCGAGGATCTCGCCGGGGCGGATCGACAGGCTCAGTTGCTGCACGGCCGGCAGGCCGGTGTCGTTGAGCGCCTCCAGCGCTTCGATGCGCAGCCGCGGCGCAGCTTCGGGCACCGCCACGCGCGGGGCGCGCTTCTCGCGTACGGCATGGGACGCTCCCGCATCGCTACCGACCATCATCGCCGCCATGCGCTCGGCATCGAGGTCGGCGACCATCCCGCCGCCTGCCAGCCGGCCACGGCGCAACACGGTGACCGCATCGGCGAACGCCGTCACCTCGCGGAACTTGTGGGTGATCATCATCGCGGTGAGCGTGCCGTCGCGGGTGAGCTGTCGCACCAGGCCCAGCACCTCGTCGGCCTCGTCCGGCGTCAGTACCGACGTGGGCTCGTCGAGGATCAGGAAACGGCGCTTCAGGTAGAGCTGCTTCACGATCTCCACCTTCTGCTTCTCGCCCGCCGCCAGCGAGGCCGCCGTCTTGTCGAGCGCCACCTTGAACGGCATGGTGTCCATGAAGGCGGCGAGTTCTTCGCGCTCGCGCTTCCAGTCGATGCGCCAGGGCAGCCTGCCGCGCGCGGTGACGAGGTTCTCCGCCACCGTCATCGACGGCACCAGCGTGAAGTGCTGGTACACCATGCCGATGCCCAGTTGCGAGGCGATCACCGGCGACGGAATTTCCGTCTCGCGACCATCCACCTGGATGACACCTGCATCCTGCTTGTAGAAGCCGACCAGGCATTTCACCAGCGTGCTTTTGCCGGCACCGTTCTCGCCGAGCAGCGCGTGGAAACTGCCCGCCGGAATGTTCACCGACACTTGGTCCAGCGCGGCGAGCTGGCCGAAGCGCTTGCACATGCCGCTGGCCTCCAGCGCCATGGCGCCGGTTTTGGGTTGGACGGCTTCGATGTTCAGCATGCGTGGTCCCTCATGAACACTCTCGGTACCGTCATTCCCGCGGCGGCGGGAGTCCAGCGTGGTTGAACGCACCCCAGAGTCACTGGATTCCCGCTTCCGCGGGAATGACGAAGGTAGGGGTTGGCCGTCACGCCAAGCCCTCGATCACCGCATCGCTCGACGCGGTGGCGCCGAATACGCCGCCCTGCATGTGCACCATCTTGATCGCCGCTGCATGGTTGCCAGCGTCGGTCGCGGCGCAGCCGTCTTCCACCAGCAGGCATTCGAAGCCGCGGTCGTTGGCTTCGCGCATGGTGGTGTGCACGCACACGTCGGTAGTGATGCCGGTGAGGATGATGTTGCGGATGCCGCGCGCGCGCAGGATGAGTTCAAGATCGGTGGCGCAGAAGCTGCCCTTGCCCGGCTTGTCGATGATGATTTCATTCGGCAGCGGCGCGAGTTCCGGGATGATTTCCCAACCCGGTTCGCCGCGCACAAGGATGCGGCCGCAGGGGCCGTCGTCACCGATGCCGACGCCGCCCTCGCCGATCTGGCGCGAACGCCACAGCTTGTTGGCGGGCAGGTCGGAGAGGTCCGGCCGATGGCCTTCGCGGGTGTGGATGATCCAGTAGCCCTTGTCGCGCATGGTGGCGAGCAGGCGGCCGATGGGGCCTATGGGCGCGCGGGTCAGCGAGATGTCGTAGCCCATGCGGTCGACGTAGCCGCCGATGCCGCAGAAGTCGGTCTGCATGTCGATGATGACCAGCGCGGTGTTGTCCGGGCGCAGGTCACCGTCGAAGGGCCAGGCGTAGGGCGTGGAGTTCAGTGTGCTCATGATGATGGCTCTGTGGATGCGGGGGTCAGGCCCCCGGGCCTTTGTAGCGGCGTTCCGGCACGTCGAAGCCGCAGGAGCTGCCGTCCTTGTGCACGACCTCCGCCTCCCAGGGCAGCTTGTACTGGCCGGCCACCATGTCGTGCATGAAGGTGTAGGGGCAGTCCTGGGCGCCGCCCTTCACCGCGACGTAGCCGCGATGGCCAAGCTGGTAGATGTTGTTCTCCACGCCCCAGTGCAGGCGCGCCTCGCGCACGAGGTCCGGGCGCAGCTCGCAGGTGATGATCTCGTCCGGCCGGTGGCTGCCTTCCACCATCACGGTGCCGTCGAAGTTGCAGAACATGCCCTCGCCCATCGAGTCGAACGTGCCGTTGCTGCCGCATAGGCACACGCTGGCGGTCTGCGCGAGGTTGTGGAAGGCGTTGGTCTGGTTGGTGATCTTCCAGGTATGCCGGATGGGTGCGGTGTAGCCAGCGGTGCGGAGGATGATCTCCGCACCCTTGTAGGCGGCCTCGCGCGCCATCTCGGGGAACATGCCGTCGTGGCAGATGATCAGCGACAGCTTGCTGCCCTTCGGCCCGTCGCACACCGGGATGCCGAGGTTGCCCGGCTCCCAGGGCTCGACCGGCACCCAGGGGTGCAGCTTGCGGTAGTACAGGCGGATCTCGCCGCTGTCGTCGATGATGATCCCGCTGTTGTAGGGATTGCCGCCGGGGTTCAGCTCCATGATGGAGAAGCAGCCCCAGATGCGGTGCTCGACGCAGGCGGCCTTGAAGGCCGCGATCTCGGGGCCGTCCAGCGTGCACAGGATGGCGGGGTTGATGTCCATCGACAGGCCATGCAGGCTGTACTCGGGAAACACCACGAGGTCCATGCCGGGGTTGTTGCGACGTGCCTTGCCGACCAGCTCGACGATGCGCGCGGCCTGCCGCGTCACGTCGTCCGGCGTGACGATCCAGGGGTTCTGGATCTGCACCAGGCCGACGACGATGCCGTGCGGCGATTTGTTGAGTCCACCCAGTCCGCTCATGCTGCTTCCATTCAACGTGTCAGAGAGAGTTCACCCGGCGCGCCCTGCAGGCTGCGTTTCGGCGAGCAACTGGCGATGAGGATCACCAGCGTCAACACGTACGGTGCCGCGTTGAAGAGGTGATAGCCGCTGGAGATGCCGGCCGCCTGCAGCGCCGGGCCGAGTGCGCCGGCACCGCCGAACAGCAGCGCGGCCCACAGGCAGCGGATCGGCTCCCAGCGCGCGAAGATCACCAGCGCCACCGCCATCAGGCCCTGCCCGGAGGACAGCGCCTCGTTCCAGCTGCCGGGGTAGTACAGCGACAGGAAGGCACCGCCGAGGCCGGACAGCGCGCCGCCCAGCATGGTGGCCACCACGCGCATGCGCAGCACGCGGATGCCCAGCGCCAGCGCAGCGTCGCCGCTGTCGCCCACCACGCGCAGCTTCAGCCCCCAGGCGGTGTTGCGGAACGCCCAGTGCAGGAAGATGGCGAGCGCGATGCCGGCGGGGAACAGCGGGTTGATGGCGAGCGCCGCCTGCACCGGCGGCGAATCGCTCCACGCGCCCAACTCGATGGCCGGCAGGTTGGGCGCCTTGGGCTGGATGTAGGGTTTGCCGAGGAAGAAGGCCAGACCGGTGCCGAACATCATGATGGCGATGCCGATGGCGATGTCATTGACCTTCTTGAGGCTGCACAGGCCGGCGTGCAGCAGGCCGAAGGCGGCACCGACGAGCGCCGCCACCCACAGGCCGATCCACGGCGAGCCGGTGGCCAGCGAGGTGCCGTAGGCCGACATCGCGCCCATGACGAGGATGCCTTCCAGCCCGAGGTTGATGCGGCCGGATTTCTCGGTGATGCACTCGCCGAGGCTCACCAGCAGGAAGGGTGTGGACACGCGGATGGCGCCGCCGATGACGGCCAGCGGGATGCTCCACAGGCCGAGGGTCTGCGCGGTTTCGTTCATGCTTTCTCTCCGGTGGCGGCCACGACGATGGGCGCCGTCGCGGCGGCCGGCGCGGCCTTCGCCGCGCGCTTGAACCTGATGCGCCCGTACAGCGTCTCGCTGGCGAGGATCAGCACGAAGGCCAGGCCCTGCAGCACCAGCACCGCAGCGTCGGGCATGTCGAGGCGACGCTGCAGCATGCCGCCGGCCGCGTTGATGCCGCCGATGAGGATCGCCACCGGAATGACCGCCAGCGGGTTGTGGCGCGCCATGAAAGCCACCAGGATGCCGGCATAGCCATAGCCGACGATCAGCGAGGCATTGGCGGCGCCGTGCACCGCCGCCACCTCGATGCCGCCAGCAAGGCCGGCCGCCGCGCCACCGGCCGCACAGGCGCCGATCAGCCAGGCGCCGGTGCGCAGGCCAGCGAGCTGTGCGGCGCGCGGATTGCCGCCCACCACCTGTAGCGCGAAGCCGATGGTGGTGAAACGCGTGACCACCCAGGCCAGCAGCGCGACGACCACGCCGATGCCCAGCCCCAGATGCACGTCGAAGCCCGGCGTCATGCCCAGCATCAGCGCGTCGCCGATCGGTGCGGTGGAGGGTTTGTTGAGGCTCGCCGGGTCCTTCAGCGGGCCTTCGACGAAGTGGTTCAGCAAAGCGATGCCGATGTAGGCCAGCAGCAGGCTGCTGATCGTCTCGTTGACGCCACGCGCGTGGCGCAGCCAGCCGCACAGGCCGATCCACAGCGCGCCGGTGGCGGTGGCGGCGAGCAGCATCATGAGTTGCACCGGCAGCGCCGCGCCGCCCATGCCCCACGCGCCCACTACTGCCGCGGCGAGCCCACCCAGCACCAGGGCGCCTTCGCCGCCGATGATGACCAGGCCAGCCCGCGCGGGAATGGCGACGGCCAACCCGGTGAGGATCAGCGGGGCCGCGCGCTGCAGGGTGTTGTTCCACGAGAAGCTGCTGCCGAAGCCACCCTTGTAGAGCAGCTCGAAGACTTCCAGCGGCGGGTAGCCGGCGAGGCCGACGAAGAGTGCGAAGAGCAGCATCGCGGCCAGCACGGCGCCGACCGGGATGAGGATGCGTTCAAGCCATTCGAAGGTACGTGGTGTGCTCATCTCATCACGATCAGGAAAACACGGTCATCGGCGCAGGGTCACGCCGGAAGGCACGAGACCGGCAGCCGCCGACGCGCCATGCGCCGACGGGAACTGCAAGGCGCCCCGGTGTGGGTTGAACACCATGTTCCCGCCATCCGCTCGCCCAGCCGCCGGACCCAAGACGTGCCCCGTCCCTGTTTCACGGGTCCATGCGTACGGACACTGCTCTGCGGCAGCAGCGGGCCTCCCATTGTCCAGCCCACACCGGGACGCCCTGCCTTGCCTGGTGCGCCGGGGCGGGAGCTGCGTGCAGCGCATGCGCCGCAAGGCAAGCTCCCGCGCCGGTGCCCGGATCTGGTCACTCGTCCGGTCAGATCTGACCGATGACGCCTTCGACCAGGTAGTTCATCGCTTCCAGCTTCGGGTCCTGCTGGCTCAGCGTGGTGCCCGCGGGAATCACCACCGCACCCTTGTTGTCCTTCAGCGGGCCCTTGAAGATCTGGAACTCGCCCTTGACCATCTTCGCCTTGATGTCGTCCGCCGCCTTCTTCGCCTTGTCCGGCACCGCCGGGCCGTAGGCGGACATCTTCACGAAGCCTTCCTTGAGGCCACCGCGCAGGAAGTTGGGCGGCTGCTTGCCGGCCTTCACCGCGTCGATCAACGTCGCGTACGGCGTCGACCAGTCCCACTCCGCACCGGTGAGGTAGCCCTTGGGCGCCAGCGCGGCCTGGCTGGCGTGATAGCCGCAGGTGAAGGCACCGCGCTTCTCGGCGGTCTCCACCACGACCTTGGGGCCGTCGACGTGACAGGTGAACACATCGCAGCCCTGGTCGAGCAGGCTGTTGGTGGCTTCCGCCTCCTTCACCGGCTGGCTCCAGTCACCGGTGAAGATCACGCGGGTGGTGAAGGCCGGGTCCACCGACTTGGCGCCCATCGTGAAGGCGTTGATGTTGCGCAGCACCTGCGGGATCGGCTTGGCGGCGACGAAGCCCAGCTTCTTGCTCTTCGACACGTGCGCGGCGACCACGCCGGACAGGTACTGGCATTCGTCGATGTAGCCGAAGTAACTGCCGGTGTTGGCCGGGTGCTTGCCCTGGGTCCACATGCCACCGCAGTGGGCGAAGAACACCTTGGGATACTTCGCGGCCACCTTCAGCATGTGCGGGTCGAAGTAGCCGAAGGAGGTGGCGAAGATCAGGCTGGCGCCGTCCTGCTCGATCATCGCTTCCATGCTCTTCTGCACCGCCACCGTCTCGGGCACCTTCTCCTCTTCCAGCACCTTCACGCCGGCCATCTTCTTGGCTGCGGCGGCGGCTTGCGCCTGCGCCTGGTTGTAGCCGAAGTCGTCACGCGGGCCGACGTAGATGACGCCCACGGTGATCGGCTTGCCTTGCGCCGAGACGATGCCCGGCAGCACGAAGACGCTGCCGGCGGCGGCGCCGGCCTTGAGGAAATTGCGACGGTCGAAACGGCTGTTGCTCATGTGTTCCCCACCCCTGGATGAAAGTTGTACGGACTGCGATGTGCCGCGTGCGCGGACGCCCGGAAACCTGATCGGCACGCCCGGCCAGTTTTGTGCACGATCTTGCATACAAGATAAGCAACGCCTGTGCCACGCCTCCGCCACAGGGCCGCCCTGCCCGCCCGGATGCGCTGCAAGCCTTGTGCCGCGAGGCGCGTAGCGATGCTGCAGGGCCGCCCCCGCCCGCCGCGCCCACGCGCTGGCGTTGCACGCCGCGGCCCGCGGCACCGCGGCCGTGCATCCCCGCACCATGGCGGGGAGCGACGCGGCAGCGCCTGCCTCTGCGTCGCCGCGGGCCACCATCGGCACCCGCGCCCGCCCGCCTGCCGCAGCCATCCGGCAAGGGCATTCGACGATGGATGCACGGCTCTCCGGGGAACGCTCCTTGCTTGTCCACACGCATGTATGCAAGCAACACTCAATGACGAGGAGCTTCGTTTGACTTCGCTGCCGGATGACTTCGACTGGGCCGCCTACGTGCGCCAGACCGCCGCCCTGCAGGGCTATGCACTGGACGCCGAACAGGTCGGCCGGGTAGCCCAGCAACTCGTGCTGATCGCCCGCAATGCGGCCCCGCTGATGGCCGCCGACCTGTCCGACCGGATCGAACCCGCCTCGGTCTACCGCGCCTGAGGTCGCCATGAGCAGCAGCTACCTCAACCTGCCCGCCTGGCGTCAGGCCGATGCCATCGCCAACGGCGAAGTGACCGCCCGCGCACTCGCCGAAGCCTCCCTGCAGGCCATCGCCTCCCGCGACGTCCAGTTGCGCGCCTACACCGATCTCACCAGCGAACGCGCTCTTGCCGAGGCCGATGCCATCGACATCCGCCGCAGGAACGGCGAGACGCTGCCGCCACTCGCCGGCGTGCCCTACGCGGTGAAGAACCTGTTCGACATCGCCGGCATGCCCACGCTGGCAGGCGGCCACCGCGACCGTGCCGGCCCGCCCGCGCAGGCCGATGCCACCCTGGTGCAGCGCTGCGCCGCCGCCGGCAGCGTGCTGCTGGGCGCGCTGAACATGGACGCCTACGCCTACGGCTTCACCACCGAGAACAGCTTCCACGGCACCACCCGCAACCCGCTGGACGACAGCCGCGTGGCCGGCGGTTCGTCCGGCGGCAGCGCGGCGGCGGTGGCTGCCGGCCTGTGCGCGTATTCGCTGGGCAGCGACACCAATGGCTCCATCCGGGTGCCGTCTTCCTTCTGCGGCACCTTCGGCCTGAAGCCGACCTTCGGCGGACTGTCGCGCGGCGGCTCGCGACCCTTCGTGCACGACATCGACCATGTCGGCCCCTTCGCACGCAGCGCGCGCGACCTCGCCCGCATCTTCGACGCGCTGGCCGGCCGCGATCCGCTGGACGCCGCCTGCCGTCCCGCCCCGGCACAGCCCACCGAAGCGGCCCTGCTGCACGCGCAGACCGAAGGCCTGGGCGGCCTGCGCGTGGCGCGCCTCACCGGCTGGTTCGACGACTGGGCGATGCCCGAGGCGCGCGCCGTCGCCACCGCTGCCACGCAGGCCCTGGGTGGGACCCGTGAAGTCGAGTTCAAGGAGGCCGCACTCGCCCGCGCCGTCGCCTTCATCATCACCGCCAGCACGGCCGGCGAGCTGTACCGCGACGAATTGCGCGAGCACTACGCGCAGATGGAACCCGCCAACCGTGACCGCCTGCTCGCCGGCAGCCTGCTGCCCGCCGCCTGGCTGGCGCACGCCCAACGCGCCCGCCGCGTGGCCCGCGAAGCCGCGCTGAAGCTCTTCGAGCAGGCCGACCTGCTGATCGCCCCCGCCACGCCCTGCGTCGCCACCCGCGTCGGTGCGGAATGGCTCAACCTGCCCACCGGCCGCGTGCCCGCCCGTCCCTCCATCGGCCTGCTGACCCAGCCAATCTCCAGCGTCGGCCTGCCGGTGGTGGCGGTGCCGATGCCCACCCCGGAAGGCCTGCCGATCGCCGTGCAGATCATCGCCGCGCCGGGCCGCGAAGACCTCGCGCTGGCCGCTGCCGGCGTGCTGGAAAACACGGGGCTGTGCTTCAGGCACGGCTGAGCGCCATGCATAGCCGGACGCCCCAACAAAGAAAAAGCCCCGCCGGGTACTGCGCGTACCGGGCGGGGCTGCAGGAACGGGCGCGCCCGTTCAGTGGCGCGACACCGGCGTCATCCGGCTCAGAGGTACAGGCCGATGATTTCCTTGTTCCAGGCGGACTCCTTGTCGCTCAGGTTCTCGACGCGCTTCCACTCCTTCTGCAGGTAGTCGCGCGATTCGGCCGAACCCAGATCGCCGATGGCCTTGAGCGCCATCGCGCGGTCCTGCCAGATCACCGTCTTGTCCTCGAACAGGCCCTTCAGCAGGCCGAACTGGTCGTTGGCACGCAGGATGCCCAGGGACGAGATCGCCGCCAGGCGGATGTACTCGGCGGAGTGCCTGGTCAGCTTCACCAGTTCCGGCACGGCCTTCGGGTTGTTGCTGAAGCCCAGCTGGTAGACGTCGTGGTACGCCGCCTCCTGCGTCGCACCGTTCTTGCCGATGTTGGCGATCCACGCGTCGACCTGCTCGTCCGTTGCCTTCTGGCCATACACGCGCTGGTTGATCTTGGCCGCCAGCTCCTTGGTGAGGATGGACATCGGCTCGTTGAAGGTCGGGTCGATGATCTCCTCGAAGGTCCACACCGGCACCTTGCCGCGCTTGACGTAGGCCGTCACGCGCTGCGGGCCCTGAGGCGTGTCCACGTCGGCACGCAGGCTGGTGAAGGTCACGAAGGGCGAGAAGCCGCTGGCGCGGTGCAACTCGATGTGCATGTACTTCACGCCGACGGTCTGCGCACCCTTGCCATCGGCAGCCAGCTGGACCGGAATGCCGCGCGCGGCCAGTTCCTTGACGGTGTTGTCGGCGACGTAGGGAATCGGATCGAAAGGCTGGTCCTTGTACATCAGCTGCATCGGCACGAAGCCGGTCATCAGCTTGCCGCGCTCGGTGGCGGGACGCTCGTCCTTGAAGGACAGGCTGGTCGGCGCCACCGGCGCCTGCTTCGCGTACGGCGCGGTGGTGGGCGCCGGATCCTTCAGCGGCACCTTCATGTTGATGGCACAACCGGACAGCAAACCCAGTGCGATGGCCCCGATCCACAGCAGGGCGCCCTTTGCCGGGCGCATGTTGTTTTGCATTACAGCTCCTTGACGTGCAAAGTTGAGAGACTTGAAACACGCCGGCTCCTCCCGCCGGCGCGCGAGTATAGGCAGCACGCGCCGGACCGCTGCGGCACACTCGCGCCAAAGGCTGACTTTTGTCATGTTCGGCCGGTGATCATCCCCTCGGCCGGAAAACCCACCCTGCATCCGCACCATGCCTGAACGCTCATCGCCCGAAGCGGCCACCCCCGACATCGCCGGCTCCCGCGTCGACCACGTCTACCGCCGCGTGAAGGAGGACATCTTCGACTTCCGCCTGCTGCCGGGCGACCGCTTCACCGAGACGCAGATCGCCGACCGCCTGGGCGTGTCGCGCACGCCGGTGCGCGAGGCGCTGTACCGGCTGGAGCGGGAGGGCTACCTGTACGTGCATTTCCGCAACGGCTGGAGCGTGCGGCCCTTCGATTTCGAGATGTTCGAGAACCTCTACGAGCTGCGCTACATCCTCGAAGCCGCCGCCGTGCGCAGCCTGTGCGAGCACAAGACCGAGCTGGAAAGCCTGGAGCCGCTGCGCCAGATCTGGCTGGGGCCGGAGGAGTCGCGCGAGATGGACGGCCAGAGCGTGGCCCAGCTGGACGAGGCCTTCCACACCGCGCTGGTGGACGCCGCCGACAACCCGGAGGTGGCGCGGGTGCACGGCGACGTGATCGAGCGCATCCGCATCATCCGGCGCCTGGACTTCACGCAGAACTACCGGGTGGAACGCACCTACGCCGAGCACGGCAAGATCCTGCAGGCGGTGCTGCGCCATCGCGCCGACCAGGCCTGCCTGCTGCTGAAGACCCACATCGAGGAAAGCAAGGCGGAGGTGCGCAAGATCACCATCCACCGCCTGCAGGCCGCGCGCCAGACCATCGCGGCCGGCTAGGCCCGGTCGTCTCGCCCGTCCGGCCGCACCGGGTCGTGACGACGACCGGCAGGCAGGCCGCCGGCTGCCGTCCGTTCGCCGGCAGGCGCCGCCTGACCGGCCTTTGCAACCATTTATGTTGCAACCATACTGATAACAGGAACTGATCGCATAACCGCTCCCGACGGGGGATGAATGCCGGCGCCTCTGGCACACGATCCATTTGCATCGCTGCATGCCGAGGTGCTGCTCCCGGCTGCGGCATTGCGCGCGGCCATCACGGCGGCGACGCTGCGCGACGAGGCGGCCTGCGTGGCCGAACTGCTGGCCGCCGTAGCGCTCGATGCCCCTGCCGAGCGCCGCATCGAGGCCCGCGCCCGCGGGCTGATCCACACCCTGCGCGAGCAACGCCAGCACGCCGCCGGCGTGGACGCGCTGATGCACGAGTTCTCCCTCGATTCGCAGGAAGGCGTGGCGCTGATGTGCCTGGCCGAAGCCCTGCTGCGCATTCCCGACACCGCCACCCGCGACGCGCTGATCCGCGACAAGCTGGGCCACGGCGACTGGCAGGCGCACCTCGGCCACAGTCCTTCCACCTTCGTGAACGCCGCCGCCTGGGGCCTGGTCATCACCGGCAAGCTGATAAGCCCGGTGGGCGAGCACGGCCTCGCGTCCGCCCTGCGCGGCGCGGTGCTGCGCAGTGGCGAGGGCCTGATCCGTCGCGGCATGGACCTGGCGATGCGCATGCTGGGCGAGCAGTTCATCGCCGGCCGCAGCATCGACGAGGCGCTGCTGCGTGCGCAGGCCAGCGAGTCGCGCGGCTACCGCCACTCCTACGACATGCTGGGAGAGGCGGCGCTGTGCGCGGAGGATGCCGAGCGTTACTTCCGTGCCTATGCCGATGCCATCGACGCGGTGGGCAGGGCCAGCGCCGGCCGCGGCGTGGAAGCCGGCCCCGGCGTGTCGATCAAGCTGTCCGCGCTGCATCCGCGCTTCTCGCGCAGCCAGCGCGGTCGCGTCATGGCCGAGCTGCTGCCACGCCTGCAGCAACTGGTGCAGAAAGCCGCGCAGCACGACATCGGGCTCAACATCGATGCCGAGGAGGCCGACCGCCTGGAGCTGTCGCTGGACCTGTTCGAAGCGCTGGCGCAGGACGGCAGCACCAGCGGCTACACCGGCCTCGGCTTCGTGGTGCAGGCCTACCAGCGCCGCGCCACCCGCGTGGTGAACTGGCTGGCCGACCTGGCGCGGCGGAATCGTCGCCGCCTGATGGTGCGGCTGGTGAAGGGGGCCTACTGGGACAGCGAGATCCACCGCGCGCAGGCGGCCGGCCTGGCGAGCTACCCGGTGTTCACCCGCAAGCCGCACACCGACCTGTCCTACCTCGCCTGCGCAGCGCGCCTCTTCGGCCACGCCGCCGGGGATGGGCGGCTGTACCCGCAGTTCGCCACCCACAACGCGCTGACCGTCGCCACCCTTATCGAGATGGGCAGCGCCCTGGCCCCGCACCCGGCAAACGGCACGCCGGCCTGGGAGTTCCAGTGCCTGCACGGCATGGGTGAAGGCCTGTACGACCAGATCGTGGAAACCGCGCCCGGCGACCACGGCACCCGCCACCCCTGCCGGGTCTATGACCCCGTCGGCCCGCACGACAGCCTGCTCGCCTACCTGGTGCGCCGCCTGCTGGAGAACGGCGCCAACAGTTCCTTCGTGAACCGCCTGGTCGACAGCGCGACGCCCGTCGACAGCCTGCTGGAACAGCCGGCCGTGCAGATCCGCCGCCAGCTCGGCATCCCGCATCCGCGCATCCCGCCGCCGGCCGACCTGTACGCGCCGCTGCGGCGGAACAGCCAGGGCCTGGATTTCGCCGACGAGGACAGCCTGCGCCAGCTCCACGAAGCCCTGCGGCCCTCCGGCTCCCGCCAGTGGTTCGCCGCGCCCAGCGTCGGCCTCGCCGGCAAGCCGGCCTTCGTGGTGAACCCGGCCGATCACGGCGACCTGGTCGGCGAGGTCTGCCCCGCCACGCCGGCTGCGGTGGAAACCGCCCTGCGCCAGACCACTGCCGCGATGGCCGATTGGGCCCGGGTGCCGTCGGCCTTGCGGGCGGATCTGCTGGAGCGCGCCGCCGACCGCCTGGAGGCCGCCCACGCCGAGTTCATCGCCCTGCTGGTACGCGAGGCCGGCAAGACGCTGCCCAACGCCCAGGGCGAGATCCGCGAGGCGGTGGACTTCCTGCGCTACTACGCCGCGCAGGTGCGGCGCATGTCCCTGCGCGGTACGCCACGCGGGCTCATCGCCTGCATCAGTCCATGGAACTTCCCGCTCGCCATCTTCACCGGCCAGGTGGCCGCCGCGCTGGCGGCCGGCAACGTGGTGATCGCCAAGCCCGCCGAGCAGACGCCGCTGGTGGCCGCGCGTATGGTCAGCCTGCTGCATGACGCCGGCGTACCGCAGGCGGTGCTGGCCCTGCTGCCCGGCGAAGGCGACGTGGTGGGTGCGACCCTGGTGGGCGACGAGCGGGTGGCCGGCGTGATGTTCACCGGCTCCAGCGAGGTCGCCGACAGCATCCGCCGCGCGCAGAAGAAATTGCCCGGCACGCGCATGCTGATCGCCGAGACCGGCGGCGTGAACGCCATGATCGTCGACAGCTCCGCCCTGCCGGAACAGGCCGTGGCGGATGCCTTGAGCTCGGCCTTCGACAGCGCCGGCCAGCGCTGCAGCGCCCTGCGCGTGCTGTGCCTGCAGGAAGACATCGCACCGCGCATGTTGCCGCTGCTGCTGGGCGCCTTGCGCGAGCTGTCCATCGGCAACCCGGCCCGGCTGGCCACGGACGTGGGCCCGGTGATCGACGAGCGGGCGCGGCGGAAACTCCATGCGTATGCGGAAAGCATGCGCGCGGCGGGTTACCCGATGACCCAGCTGCCCCTGCCGGCGCATTGCGCACAGGGCACATTCTTCCCGCCCACGGTGATCGAGATCGAGCGCATCCGCCAGTTGCCAGGCGAGGTGTTCGGCCCGGTGCTG
The DNA here is from genome assembly GCF_036017065.1 of Uliginosibacterium sp. H1. Lineage (NCBI taxonomy): Bacteria > Pseudomonadati > Pseudomonadota > Betaproteobacteria > Rhodocyclales > Zoogloeaceae > Uliginosibacterium > Uliginosibacterium sp. H1. The sequence continues at coordinate 854,153 of NZ_JAYXHR010000002.1, read as the reverse complement.
CACGTACTGCGCTGGCAGCGCGGCAGCCTCGCCGCGCTGATCGGCGACATCAACGCCACCGGCTACGGCCTGACCATGGGCGTGCACAGCCGCATCGACGAGACGGTGGAATACGTGCGTCGCCGCGCGCAGGTCGGCAACCTCTACGTCAACCGCAACATGATCGGCGCGGTGGTGGGCGTGCAACCCTTCGGTGGCGAGGGCCGTTCCGGCACCGGGCCGAAGGCGGGCGGGCCGCTGATCCTGCACCGCCTGCGCAATGGCCCCAGCGATCTGCCCGCAGTGGTGGGCGCGGAAGCACTGGCGCCGGACCAGTGGTCACTGCCCGGCCCGGCCGGCGAGGACAACAGGCTGTACTTCACGCCACGCGACGCGACCGACGCCGCTGCCAACCCCTTCCCCCGCGAACGCGCGGTGACCCGCAACCTCGCCGCCAGCGGCGGCAACGCCTCGTTGATGAGCCTGCGCGACTGAGCGCCCCACTTCAGCTCCCCAGCTCCCCAGCTCCCCAGCCAGCCCCTCATGCGTAGTCCGCGCTGCGCAAGCCTGCCCGGCATTCCGTCACGTTCGCCCGCGGGCGACACCTCACTTGCCGGCAGACACCTGCCGTGAACCCTTCTGGCAAGCGGCTCACGGCACACTCGGGTCAACCCGAGTCAGCACCATTCTTACGTCGAAATCGGTAGCCCGCCGGATTGCCGCGTTTGTGGCGCTGCAATGTAATGCAGCCGTAGCCGGAACACACCCTGAACCCACCCGACAAGAGGAACGCATCATGGTCAACATGGCAGAAGTCACCAACTGGATTCTCATCGGTTTCGCCGTCGGCGTCGGCGCGGTGGTGGTCGGTATGAACTACCGCCACCAGGTCGCGCAATGGCTGGAGAAGCGCAGCCACGGCAGCGACACCAGCAGCGACGCCGCCTGAACCGCACCGCAGCCGCAGGCACGCATCACTGCGCGCCGGCCATCGGCGCCTGCCCTTTGACGAACGCTCGCGTTCAGGCGAAGTGGCAGGCCACCCGGTGCGCCGGCGCGACTTCTTTCAGGTCCAGCAGGGTCAGCTCGCACTTCGGCTCGCCCCTGGGGCAACGGCCGTGGAAGCGGCAGGCGCGCGGGTCCGGGTTGATCGGGCTGCGCGGTTCGCCTTCGGCGCGGGCGCTCTTGCGGCCACGCGCATCCGGGTCCGGAATCGCGGCCACCAGCGCCTGCGTGTAAGGGTGGCGCGGCGCACGGAAGACCTCTGCCGCCGGCCCCTCCTCCACGACCTTGCCGAGATACATCACCACCACGCGGTCGCACAGCAGGCGCACCACGTTGAGGTCGTGCGACACGAACAGGTAGGCCACGCCCAGCCTGTCGCGCAACTCCGCCAGCAACTGCAACACGGTGGCCTGAACCGACACGTCCAGCGCGGCGGTCGGCTCGTCGAGGATCAGCAGGCGCGGCGACGGCGCCAGCGCGCGGGCGATGCCGACGCGCGCCTTCTGCCCGCCGGAAAGCTGGTGCGGATAGCGCGACAGCAGGTCCACCGGCAGGCCCACCCAGGTCGCCAGTTCCTCGACGCGTGCCTTGATCTGCGCGGCATCCTTCATTCCCACCAACAGGCGCAATGATTCGGCGATGGTGTCGAAGGCGGTGTAGCGCGGGTTCAGGCTGTCGTTGGCGTCCTGGAACACCATCTGGATGACGCCGCGGCGTGCGTCGCGGGCGAATTTCGCGGCAGGGTGCGCAGCGAGGTCCACGTCCTCGAACTGCAGCGCACCGCCCGTGGGGTCCGCCAGTCTTGCGATGACCCGCGACAGCGTGCTCTTGCCGCAGCCGGACTCGCCCACCAGGCCGACGCTCTCGCCCGGCGCGATGTCGAAGCTGATGTCGTCGACCGCGTGCAGCATCGCGTTGCGACCCACCTTGAAGTGCTTCTGCAGGCGTTGCACGCGCAGCAGCGGGATGTTGCGGTCCGGCGCATTCATGCTGCGGCCCTCCAGCAGCGCACGCTGTGCGTGGCGTCGATCGGCACCGCCGGCAGCGCTTCGGTGTCGCAGCGTTCGGTGCGGTATTCGCAGCGCGCGCTGTAGCGACAGGGCGGCAGCCTGGCCGCACGCAGGTCCGGCAGCGAGCCGGGGATGGGCTGCATGGCGGCAATGCTGTCGGCGGTATGCGGCGTGGAGGCGATGAGCCGCGCCGTGTAGGGATGCTGCGGCTGATGCAGCACGACCTGCGCGGACCCCACTTCCACCACGTGGCCGGCGTGCATCACCGCGATGCGGTCGCAGTACTGTGCGGCCATCGCGAGGTCGTGGGTGATCAGCAAGGTGGCCATCTGGCGCTCGTGCGCCAGCTCCACGATGAGATCCATGATCGCCGCCTGCGTGGTCACGTCGAGCCCCGTCGTCGGTTCGTCGGCGATCAGCAGCGAGGGCTGGCAGGCCAGCGCCAAGGCGATGAGGATGCGCTGGCACATGCCGCCGGACAGCTCGAAGGGATAGGCCTCGTAGCGACGCGCCGGGTCGGGGATGCGCACCCGCTTGAGGCAGTCGATGGCGCGCTCGCGCAGGTCCTGCCCACGCACGGCGGCGTGACGACGCAACACGTCCTCGATCTGGTGGCCGACCTTGCGGATCGGGTTCAGCGAGGTGCGCGGGCTCTGGAAGATCATCGAGACCTCGCGGCCGCGGATCTCGCGCAGCTCGCGCTCGGTGGCGCCCAGCAGGTCCATGCCGTCGAACACCGCGGTGCCCCGGGTGATCTTCGCCGCCGCATCCGAGATGCCCAGCATCGCGTAGGCAAACACCGATTTGCCGGAACCGCTCTCGCCCACCACGCCGAGCAGCTCGCCTTTCTGCAGGCTGAGCGACACGTCCTCCAGCGCGCGCACCACGCCGCTGCGGGTGCGGAACTCCAGCGACAGGCCATCGACCCCCAGCAAGGGCGGCGGAACGTTGGCCGCCGCGCGGGGATCGGTGTGGATGATGGTCTCGGGACTCATGTGCGCCTCCGCGGGTCGATGAGGTCGCGCAGACCGTCGCCCATCAGGTTGAAGCAGAACACCGCCAGCATCAGCACCGCGCCGGGAAACAGCGCGACCCACCACTCGCCGGAGATGATGTAGGTCGCGCCCTCCGCGACCATGATTCCCCACTCCGCTTCCGGCGGCCGCACGCCGAGGCCGATGAAGGACAGGCCGGCCGCGTTGAGGATGGCCCAGCCCATGTTGAGCGAGACCTGCACCATCATCGGCGGCAGGATGTTGGGGAAGATGTGCACCGCCAGGATGCGCACGTCGGCATTGCCGGCCAGGCGCGCGGCCTCGATGAAGCCGGCATTGCGCCGCACGTTGGCCTCGGCCCGCGCCACCCGCATGTAGAACGGCAGGTTGATGATGGCGGTGGCGTAGATGACGTTGCCGACGGTGTTGCCCAGCGCGGCGACGATGCCCATCGCCAGCACGAAGAGCGGAAAGGCCATGATGGTGTCGGCCACGCGGCTGGACACCCGGTCCAGCCAGCCGCCCCAGAAGCCCGCGGCGCAACCGATGCTGGAGCCGATGATGAAGGAGATGAGCACCGCCGACAGCGCGATGCCGAAGTCCAGCCGCGTGGCGATGATGACGCGCGAGAAGATGTCGCGGCCGAAGGAGTCGGTGCCGAACCAGTTCTGCGCCGAGGGCGGCGTCAGCGGCTCGCCGGCGTTGGAGTCCAGCGGATCGAAGGGAGCAATCAGCGGGCCGAAGATCGCCAGCAGCACGAAGAGGCCGAACAGCACGAAGGCGAAGCCGGTGACCGGGTTCTCCTTCAGCACGTACTTGAAGTGCTTCAGGTTCATCTCAGCCCTCCAGCGCGATGCGCGGATCGAGCCAGGTGTAGGCCAGGTCGATCAGCAGGTTGAGCAGCACGTAGAGCAGCGCCATCGACAACACGAAGCCCTGCACCGGCGCGTAGTCGGAAGCGACCAGCGACTCGATGGCGAAGGAGCCGATACCCGGCCAGGCGAACACCTTCTCCACCAGCACGTTGGAACCGAGCAGGAAGGAGAACACCATGCCCAGCGTAGTGAGCACCGGCAGCAGCGCATTGCGCAGCGCGTAGGTGTAGAGCACCGTCACCGGCGTGAGGCCGGAGGCGCGCGCGGTGCGGATGAAATCCGACGACAGCACGCCCAGCATCGACGCCCGCGTCATGCGCGCCAGCGGTGCCAGCACGAACAGCGCCAGCGTGCCGGCCGGCAGGATGAGCTGCGTGATGCTGGCCCACAGCGCGGTGAAGTCCCTGGCGATCAGACTATCGATGATGTAGAAACCGGTGACCGTTGGCGGCGAAGACACGAAGGCGTCGATGCGCCCGCTCGGCGACGGCGCCCAGCCCAGCTTGTAGTAGAAGACGTACACCAGCAGCAGGCCGGTGAAGAAGGTGGGCAGCGACACGCCGGCGGTGGTGATGGCACGCACCGCGTGGTCCCAGGCCGAGTTGGGCTTCGTTGCCGCCAGCACCCCGAGCGGCACCGCGACACTAACCGCCAGCACCAGGCCGAACAGCGTGAGCTCCAGCGAGGCCGGCAGGCGACCTTTCAACTCGCTGATCACCGACTGCCCGGTCGCCAGCGACACGCCCCAGTCGCCCTTCGCCAGATCGCTGACGTAGCTGACGAACTGCTCGATCATCGGCCGGTCCAGCCCGAGTTGCGTGCGCACCTGCGCCACCGCCTCCGGCGTCGCCGCCGCGCCGGCGAAATACGCTGCCGGGTCGCCCGGCAGCGCGCGCGTCAGCACGAAGGTGACGACGATGACGCCGACGAGGTTGGGCAAGGCGAGCAGCAGGCGTTTCAGGATGAGTTTCATCGCAGCCTCTTTTGTGTGTGGGCTGGAAGGACATGGCGAGCCCTTCCTCGCAGATTCATCTCACTGCGCGTAGTGATGTGGCAGAGGCCGTAGCGAGGAGCCCGAGGTTGAAGCGCGGAGCGGAGTCGTACGTGAGTACGGCGAGCACCACAGCTGCAAGATCGGGTTCCGCAGCAGGCCTATGCCACATCACTGCTTCTCGATCAGACGGTAGTCCGGTTGAATGTGGAACCAGTACTGGTAGCCACTGATGTGCTTGCCCATCACCACGTCCATCACCGGCTGCGCCACCGGGATGCGCGGCAGGTCGGCGTGCAGCAGGTCGATGAAGCCCTTCACCTCGGCCTCGTACTTCTTCGGGTCGGTCTCGTAGCGGGCCTTCTCGATCAGCGCGTCCATCTTCGGGTTCTTGTAACTGCTGGTGTTGAACACCGGGTCGGAACTGTGGAAGTTCCAGAAGAAGAAATACTCGGGGTAGTTCAGCCAGCCGCCGAAGCGGTTGATGAAGATCGGCATGTCCTTCTTGAGCATCTGCGCGCGCCAGTTGGCGCCGGGCACCTTGTTGATGGTGGCCTTGATGCCCAGCTCGGCGAGCGACTCCTGCAGCAGCACGGCCATCGGCTCGGACACGGTGCCCTGGCCGAGGTCGAAGGACAGCGTGGTTTCGAAGCCGTTGGGATAGCCGGCCTCGGCGAGCAGTGCCTTGGCCTTGGCCATGTCGGTGCTGTAGCCATGCGTGGCTGGCCAGGCGGCGGTCGCCACCGGGCCGGGCTTGCCACCCCACAGCTTGATGGCACGGCCGTAGAAGGCACGGGTGAACATCTTCTCGTAGGGCACCGCGTAGGCGATGGCCTGGCGCACCTTCACGTTGTTGAACGGCGGGTTGTTCACATTCATGCCGATGTACCAGAGCGCGTTCTCCACCGGCGTGCTCTTCACCAGCAGGTTGCCGGTCTTCTCCTGCGACAGCAGGGCGAAGTCCTTGGGCGGCATCTCGAAGCTCATGTCGGCATCGCCCCGCTCGATCAGCGCGCGACGCGTGCCGGCAGACGGCACTTCACGCTGGATCACGCGCTTGAGCTTGGGCAGCGGGCCGCTCTTCCAGTCGTCGAAGCGCTCGTAGACGATCTCCTGGCCCGGCTTCCAGCTCGCCACCTTGAAGGCGCCACCGCCAGCGGTGTTGTTCTTCAGCCAGGCCGCGGCCCAGGGGTCCTGCGCGGTGGCGTTCTTCTTGGCGAGCGTGGCGTTGTAGATGCTGGGCACCGGCACCGCCATGTCGGGCATGGACAGCTTGTCCTTCTTCAGGAACTTGACGCGGAAGGTATGGGTGTCGACCGCCTCGAACTGCTCGGGCTTCTCCAGCGAGCCGGCCATCATCTGGAACTGCGGGAAGCCGCCCATGGCCAGCGCGCGGTCGTAGCTCCACTTCACGTCGGCAGCCGTCACCGGCGTACCGTCGTGGAACTTCGCGTCGCGGCGCAGCTTGAAGGTGACGGACATGCCGTCCTTGGCGATCTCCCAGCTCTCGGCCAGCTCCGGGGTGAGCCTGGTGTAGTCGTAGTAGGCCACGCCGTTCACCGTCTTGCGGCCGAAGCTCATCAGGCGGTCGTAGGCCAGCCAGGCCACGCCGTATGACGGACGGTTGGCGCCCACCGCATGGATGTCCAGGCTGTTGGGGCCGGTTTCGTTCACCACCAGCAGGGTTTCCTTGCGGGCGTCCTGCGCCTGCGCAGTGACGATGCCCAGCGCCGCGAGGGCGCCGAGCAGGGCGTGCTTCCACATCGACATGACTCTTCTCCTTGATTCGCGTCCGTCCATGAGGTGTCTGGCGAGCGCGGTTGTCTGCACGGGTTTGCGTTGAATGCGTTGGGGCTCTTGCTGCTATTTCTTCAGGCTGGCGATGTAGGCGCGCCAGCCGCCGAATTCCGAGATGTCCTGCGCACCCTGCAGGGCGATGGGCTCGCACCAGAAGCCCTGCACGGTGCTGCCATCGGCCAGCACCACGTTGCCGATGCCCATCGGCGGCGGGATGCGCGACACGAAGTCGCCATAGGCGGCACGACTCATCGCCCACACCTCCACGGCGATGCCGGTGCCGCCGTCCGCGACACGCACGAGCCCCGGTTTGGGCGGCGTGGTGTTGGGCAAGGCGTACAGGCGGTAGTGGGGCGCGGTGTGGGTGGCGCACACGAAGCGGGCGGCGCGTTCGGTCAGCTCGCGGTTCAGCGGCATGCCGCTGAGGTGGGCGCCGACCACCACGACGTGCACTTCGTCGGCCTGCGCCGGCCAGTCGAAGCGCGTGGTCGGTGCGACCGGTGCGTGCCCGGTGGCGCCGCCGGTGAGGCCGGAGGCGCGATGCAGGCGCTCGCCCAGCGCCGCCAGCGCGGCGTCGCTCCAGGCGGGGCCGAACAGCGTGATGCCCACCGGCAGGCCGTCCGGCTTGAAGCCGGTGGGAATGGCGATGCAGGCCATGTCCAGCAGGTTGGCGAAGTTGGTGTAGTGGCCGTGCTGGCTGTTGCGCGCCACCGGATCGGCCTTCACGGCGGCATGCGTGTTGTGCGTCGGCGAAGTCGGCAGGGCCAGCACGTCGGCAGCCTCGAAGATCCCGATCGCCTGCTTGCGCAGCGCTTCCAGCCGGCTGCGCGCCGCCCACGCGTCCTGCGCGCTGAACTGCTTGCCCTTGGCGACGACGGCCGCGACCGTCGGGTCCATGGCCCCGGGGTTGTTTGCCAGCATGTCGCCCGCCGCCTCCAGCCGCTCGGCAACGGGGGCGCCCTCGTAGAGCATCAGCGCGGCTTCGCGCAGTGGTGCGAAATCGAACTCGACGATGTCTCCGAACTCGGCCAGCGCCAGGATTGCCTTGTCATAGGCGGCGGCAGACTGCGCATCGCCGTAGAACTCACGCTGGTCCGCGCGCAGTACGCCGATACGCGGACGCGCCGGCAGACCTGCCGGTTCCGGCGCGCGCGACCAAGGGTCGGCGGCATCCACGCCACCGGCGACACTGAGCACCTGCCAGCACTCGGTGGATGACAGGGCCAGCACCGACACGCAGTCGATGGAACGACAGGCCGGCACCACGCCGGTGGTGGGCAGCCAGCCCTTGGTGGGCTTGTGGCCGACGATGTTGTTGAACATCGCCGGCACGCGGCCGGAGCCGGCGGTGTCCGTGCCCAGCGCGAAGCTCACCGAGCCGTTGGCGACCACCACTGCCGAACCGGAACTGGAGCCGCCGGAGACGTGGGCGTCGCTGAACACCGAGCTCGGCGCACCATAGGGCGAACGGGTGCCGACAAGCCCGGTGGCGAACTGGTCGAGATTGGTCTTGCCGATGAGGATCGCACCGGCATCCAGCAGGCGCTGCACGACGGTGGCGGTTGTCTGCGGCGTGTAGGCGAAGGCCGGACAGGCCGCGGTGGTCGGCATGCCCGCGACGTCGATGTTGTCCTTCACCGCGAAAGGGATGCCCCACAGCGGTTTGCCGGCGGAGCCTTCCGCCTGCAGGGCAGCGGCGCGGGCCAGTGCCTGCTCGCGTGGCAGCAGGGCGATCCAGGCGTGGGTTTCGCCCAGCGCCGCAATGCGCGCGTAGACCGCCTCCACCGTCGCCACGGGGGACGACTTCCCCTGCGCATAGGCTTCGCGCAGGCGGTCGATGGCGAGGTCGGGACAGGCGGACTGGGAAACGGCATTCATGGCTGTCGGCGGCTTGTTGTATACAAGATTGCATACGCAAGCGTCGTGCCACGGCATGGGCGCTTGCACGCCCTTAGTCATCTCGTTGATATGACTACGAAAACAACCGTTTTCACGCCTCGCCAGGAGGTGCCGGATGTGCCCGCCCGTGGTGCAGGCAACCCAGCCACGGACTTCCCCGATGCATCTTGGTGCAATGTCAGCGGTCCATCCGCATACGTACGGCAGCCCCGCGGCGCAGCGACCGGGGAGCCCTCCCGATTCCGCTTCGGACGTCGATTCTCAGTAGTCGTACGGAGACTGAAACCGCCCGCGATGCGCTAGGGTCAGAGCAAGGTCGCGCGACCGTGCGACGCCCCCCGCGTGATGCCTCACGCCCATAACCCCAGGAGAGACCCGATGAATCACCGCGCCGAATTCGACAGCCTGCTCCCGCCCATCACCTTCGACCGTCGCAGCTTCATTGCCAGCATGGTGGCCGGCGGCTTTGCGCTGGCCACCCACCCGGTGGTCGCGCAGACGACGATCACCACCGACAGCGAAGGGCTGGACACCGGCATCGTCGAGATCGAGTCCGACGGCTTCAAGCTGCCCGCCTACTTCGCGCGCCCGAAGACCGGCGAGAACTTCCCGGTGGTGCTGGTGATCCAGGAGATCTTCGGCGTGCACGCCTACATCCAGGACGTCTGTCGTCGCCTGGCCAAGCAGGGTTACCTGGCTGTCGCGCCGGCGCTGCACGCACGCCAGGGCGACGCCTCGCAGATCGCCAACGTGCAGCAGATCCTCAGCGAGATCGTCTCCAAGGTGAGCGACACGCAAGTGCTGCGCGACCTCGACCACACGCTGGCCTGGGCCGGCAAGAACAAGGGCAACACGCAGCGCGCCGCCATCACCGGCTTCTGCTGGGGCGGCCGCATCACCTGGCTGTACGCCGCCCACAACCCGAACCTGAAGGCTGGCGTCGCGTGGTACGGCAACTTCATGGGCAACCCCTCGGCCAACCAGCCCAAGCGCGTCGTCGACGTGCTGCCGGAGCTGAAGGTGCCGGTGCTGGGCCTGTACGGCGAGGCCGACAGCGGCATCCCCATGAAGGACGTGGAGGCCGCCCGTGAGGTGCTGAAGACCGCCGGCAACACGAAATCGGAGATCGTCACCTACAAGGAAGCGCCGCACGCCTTCCACGCCGACTACCGCCCCAGCTATCGCAAGGAGCCGGCGGACGACGGCTGGAAGCGTCTGCTGGCGTGGTTGAAGGCGAACGGCGTCTGATCGCTCCAGCAAAAAAAGCCCGTCAGCTGACGGGCTTTTTTTGCATCGATCAATCGGGATTGCGAAGCACCTCACGCCATTCGAGAAGCATGTGCGCTATCTCGGCGCAGCGCCCCGCGGGCGATCGAACCCCCATCCGGTCGTCAGCTACTTCCTCGAGATGACGCGCAATGTCCTCGGCCGCCGCACCGGCCTTGACGAGCCCATACACGGTGGGAAGGTAGCCGTAGTACTCGTTGCGAGCCTGTGGGATGCCGGCAATGCCGGCGGGATCCCATATGTAATGCAGCACCTCATCAACACGGCGATAGAGCTCCATTTCCCAACCCGTCAGCTCGGTGCCCATCTGCTCGCTACCAGTCGATGCTGCGCCCCGAAAAATCGATGAAGCGCCCGTTGTCGCCGTGACCCAGACCGGCCAGCGTGCCGCGGATCTGCTCCACCGCATCGGTCACCGTCAGCGGCGCCTCGGTGCCGCCCATGTCGGTGCGCACCCAGCCGGGGTGCATGGTGACGATGGTGGCACCCTGCGGGCCGAACTCGTTGGCGGCCGCCTTGGCGATGATGTTGAGCGCGGCCTTGGAGGCGCGGTAGGCCAGCGCACCGCTGCCGGTAGTTTCGCTGATCGAGCCCATCTTCGAGGTCAGCGTGACGATCATGCCGCGCGCCGCGACGACGCAGGGCGCGAACGCCTGGATGACGCGAGCATGGCCCAGCACATTGGTGTGCATCACGCGGTCAAACTCTTCATCACCGGGCGCGAGGAAGGACTCGGTGTCGGCGCCGTACACGCCACCGCAGCAGATCAGCAGGTCCAGCGGTGCTTCGTCCAGTTCCCAGGCCAGCGCGCCGATGGAGGTGGCGGAGGTCAGGTCCAGCTTCAGCACCGTGACGCTGGGCGGCAGCCACTTGTGCGCCTCTTCCGGGTCGCGGCAGGCAGCCAGCACCTCCCAACCGTCGGCGGCGTACTGCACCGCCAGTTCTAGGCCGAGGCCGCGACTGGCGCCCGCGATCAAGACTGCCTTGCCCGTGTTGCCTGTGGTGGCCATGGTTTTTCCCGTCGATGTCTCCTCACCGCATTATGGGCTGCGGCGACACGGGCGACCACGCGTACGGAGGTGCGGCGCGCCTGCTCGGCGCTTCCGGCGATGCCTCGGTCGATGTCTGGGTCGATCCCTCAGTCGACCCGCAAGCCGCTGGCGGCATCGAACCAGTGCAACGCATCCGCCGGCATGCGGTAGCTCACCAGTTCGCCGAAGGACAGTGCGGCCAGGCCGCCGGCACGCACGATGAACTCCGGGCCGGCCTCGCCCAGGCGGGCGTGGATGAGGGATTCCGCACCCAGCGATTCGACGAGTTGCACCGTCAGCACCAGCCCGTCGTCGGCCGGCAGCAGGTGTTCGGGGCGGATGCCCAGCACCAGCGCGCGGCCTGCGAGATCCACACGCGGCTGGGGCAGCTCGATGAACTCGCCAGCAGTCGAACGGAAGCGCAGGCCGTCCGCCTCCAGCCTACCTTCCACGAGGTTCATCGGTGGCGAGCCGATGAAACCGGCGACGAAGGTCGTGGCCGGGCGCTGGTACACCTCGTGCGGCGTGCCCACCTGCTCCACGCGGCCGGCGTTCATGACGATCATGCGCTGCGCCAGGGTCATCGCCTCCACCTGGTCGTGGGTGACGAACAGGCTGGTGGTGGACAGGCGGCGATGCAGCTTCTGGATCTCCAGGCGCATCTGCACGCGCAGCTTGGCGTCGAGGTTGGACAGCGGCTCGTCGAACAGGAAGGCCTTGGGCGCACGCACCAGCGCGCGGCCCATCGCCACGCGCTGACGCTGTCCGCCGGAGAGCTGGCGCGGGCGGCGTTCCAGCAGGTGGCCAAGTTCCAGCATCGCCGCGGCCTCGTCCACGCGGCGGCGGATCTCGTCCTTCGGCGTGCCGCGGATCTTCAGGCCGTAGGCCATGTTGTCGAACACGCTCATGTGCGGATACAGCGCGTAGTTCTGGAACACCATGGCAATGTCGCGATGCGCGGGCTCGATGTCGTTCACCACGCGGCCGTCGATGGCGATCTCGCCGGCGCTGATCTCCTCCAGCCCCGCCACCATGCGCAGCAGCGTGGACTTGCCGCAGCCGGACGGGCCGACGATGACGATGAACTCGCCGTCGGCGATGCGCACGTCCACACCGTGGATGACTTCGTGCTGGTCGTAGGATTTGCGCACGTTGCGCAGGTCGATGGTGGCCATGGAGTTTTGTGCGTGGGAGTGTTTGCCGTCATTCCCGCGGAAGCGGGAATCCAGTGTCTTTGCTGTCGCTGCAAACGTCGCTGGGTTCCCGCTTCCGCGGGAACGACGAGAACGGAAGTGCTATGGACATCACTTCTCGCTCTCCACCAAGCCCTTCACGAACCAGCGCTGCATCAGCACCACCACCAGCACCGGTGGCAGCAGCGCGAGGATGGTGGTCACCATCACCATGTGCCATTGTGTGTCGGCGTCGGCGAAGGACACCATTTTCCGCAGGGCGATGAGGATGGTGTTCATGTCGTTGCGGTTGGTCATCAGCAGCGGCCACAGGTACTGCGTCCAGCCGTAGATGAAGAGGATGACGAACAGCGCGGCGATGTTGGTCTTCGACAGCGGCAGCAGCACGTCGCGGAAGAAACGCAGCGGCCCGGCACCGTCGATGCGGGCAGCTTCCACCAGTTCGTCGGGGATGGTCAGGAAGAACTGGCGGAACAGGAAGGTCGCGGTGGCCGAGGCCATCAGCGGCAGGGTGAGGCCGGTGTAGGTGTCGATGAGGCCGAGGTCCACCATCACCTGGTAGGTCGGCATGATGCGCACCTCCACCGGCAGCATCAGGGTGATGAAGATCATCCAGAAGAACACCATGCGGCCGGGGAAGCGGAAGAACACCACCGCGTAGGCGGACAGCAGCGAGATGATGATCTTGCCCACCGCGATGGCCAGTGCCACCACCGTGGTGTTGAACAGCAGCGTCCCCAGGTTCACGCCACCGATGCGGTGCAGGCTGCCGGTGAAGGCCTGCACGTAGTTGTCGACGAAGTGCGCGCCGGGCCACAGCGGCAGCGGCGGCGTGAGGATCTCCGCGACGGTGCGCGTGGAGGCCACGAAACTGTAGTAGATGGGAAAGGCCACCACCAGCACGCCGATGATGAGGACGAAGTGCGAGACGAGGTTGGCGACCGGGCGGCGTTCGATCATGGCTGGCGCCTCATGCGTAGTGCACCTTCTTCTCGACGTAGCGGAACTGCACCGCCGTCAGCGCGATGACGATGGCCATCAGGATCACCGACTGCGCAGAGGACGCGCCGAGGTCCAGGCCCACGTAGCCGTCGTTGAACACCTTGTAGACCAGGGTCTCGGTGGCCTTGGCCGGCCCGCCGCCGGTCACCGCGTGGATGACGCCGAAGGTGTCGAAGAAGGCGTAGACGATGTTCACCACCAGTAGGTAGAAACTGACCGGCGACAGCAGCGGGAAGGCGATGGTCCAGAAACGTCGCAGCGGGCCGGCGCCGTCGATGGCAGCGGCCTCGTGCAGCGACTTCGGGATCGCCTGCAGCCCGGCCAGGAAGAAGATGAAGTTGTAGCTGACCTGCTTCCAGGCCGCGGCCACCGTCACCAGCAGGAAGGCCTGTGTGCCGTCGAGCAGCGGGTCCCAGGCCACGCCGGCACGGCGCAGCAGGATGCCGAAGGTGCCCATCGCCGGCGAGAACAGGAACAGCCACAGCATGCCGGCCACCGCCGGTGCCACCGCGTAGGGCCAGATCAGCAGCGTCTGGTAGATGCGCTTGCCGCGCGCGATGCCATCCACCATGACGGCGAACAACAGACCCGCCGCCAGCGCGAGCACCGCAGTGGCCGCACTGAAGGTGGCCGTCACCTGCAGCGAATGCAGGTAGTTGGGGTCGCCCAGCACCCGCGTGAAGTTGTCCAGGCCGACGAAGACGGACGACAGTCCCCAGGGGTCCTCCCGGTACAGCGACTGCCACAGCGCCTGACCCGCGGGCCAGAAGAAGAAGACGAGCGTGATGGCGATCTGCGGCGCGAGCAGCAGGTAGGGAAGAACCTTGTTCGGGAAGGTGGTGCGACGCATGTTGCGAATGGATGAAGGTCGCCACCGCCCCGTCGCTCCTGCGAAGGCAGGAGCCTAGTGACGTTACCCGGCAGATCAGCCGAGGACGATCAACGACACTGGATTCCTGCTCGGTCCCCGAGCTCGTCGAGGGGCAGGAATGACGGATAAGTGAGTTACGCGATAGCTTTTACTGCAGCACCTTAGCCGCCTGCTCCACCGCCGCGTTGGAACGCTCGGCCGCGCGGCTCAGCGCGGTCTTCGCGTCCTGCTTGCCAGCGAGCAGCGCTTCGATTTCCTCGTTCTGGATGTCACGCACGGCCGGCAGGTTCACCAGGCGCACGCCACGCGAGTTGTCGGTCGGGGCCTTGCCGGTCATCTGCTTGATCGGCTGGTCGCGGCCGGGGTTTTTGTCGTAGAAGCCGTCCTTCTTCGTCTGCTCGTAGGCGGCGAAAGTCACCGGCAGGTAGCCGGACACCTGGTGCAGGCGCGCCTGGATCGGGGTCTGCGACAGGAAGGCGAAGAACTTCGCCACGCCCTTGTAGTCGTTGGCCGGCTTGCCGCCGAAGACCCACAGCGAGGCACCGCCCGGCGTGGTGTTCTGCGGTGCGCCGGCGGCGTCCGGGTGGTAGGGCAGCGGGCCGGTGGCGTAGTCGATGCCGCTCTTCACCACGTCGCCGAGGCCGCCTGAGGACTCGGTCATGATGGCGCACTCGCCGGACAGGAACTTGGTCTTGGCTTCCGAGGTACGACCGCCGTACTGGAACACGCCTTCCTTCTGCAGGTCGGCGAGCGATTGCCAGAACTTCACGAACACCGGGCCGTCGATCTTCAGCTTCGGCGTCAGGCTGTTCAGGCCATTGGCATCGGTGGCGTACTGCAGGTTGTTCCAGGCGGCGAAGTTCTCCAGGCCGATCCAGGTCGGCCAGGTCGTCGTCACGCCGCAGGGCCAGCCGGCAGCCTTGATCTTGCGGGCGGCGTCGAAAACCTCGGTCCAGGTCTGCGGCAGCTTGGTGGTGGACAGGCCGGCTTTCTCGAAGGCCTTCTTGTTGTAGTAGGCGATCGGCGAGGAGCTGTTGAAGGGAAAGGACAGCAGCTCGCCCTGGCTGGTGGAGTAGTAGCCGACGATGCCCGGCAGGTAGTCCTTGATCTCGAACTTCTCGCCGCCCTCCTTCATCACCTGCGCCACTGGCTTGATGGCGCCGCGCGCGCCCATCATCACGCCGGTGCCGACGTCGAACACCTGGATGATGTGCGGCGCCTGCTTGGCGCGGAAGGCGGCGATGCCGGCGTTCAGCGTCTCCGGATAGGTGCCCTTGAAGACCGGCACCACCTTGTAGTCCTTCTGGCTGGCGTTGAACTCCTTGGCCAGCGTCTCGACGACCTCGTTATTGGCGCCGGTCATCGCGTGCCACCACTGGATTTCGGTCTGGGCGCTGGCAGCGAAGGGGGCCAGGGTGGCGGCCACGGTCAGTGCGAGGCGGGAGAAGGAGAAGGAAGAAGCCGGGATCATGTCGGGTGTCTCCGTTGCAAAGTCCGACAGACTGACGCGCCCGTGTTGCCAATCCGTGACAGTCCCGGCGAGGCCGGCCCGATTGTTGCAACGCACCAAAAAAGGGCGCAGGATGCGTGGAACATTGGTGCCCCCGGCCACATCGCCCCGCCGGGCGGCACCTGCCGCCGCCCGGCAAAGCCCGCTCCGCCCCATGCGCTTCGCTTCATGAATTCGCCCGACCCGTCCTTCGCGCTCTCTTATCCCCTCGCCGACGCCCTTGCCGCCCCCGCGACGCAGGAGGTGGCTGCCGGCGTGCACTGGCTGCGCTTCACGCTGCCCTGGGCGTTGAACCACATCAACCTGTACCTGCTGGACGACGGCGAAGGCTGCACGCTGATCGATACCGGCCTCGGCGACGAGGCCACGCGCGCACTGTGGGACGCCTTGCTGGCGCGGTGGCCGAAGCCGGTCACCCGCATCGTCGTCACCCACTTCCACCCTGACCACATCGGCAACGCCGCCTGGCTGGCCACACGCTGCCAGGCCCCGGTGGTGATGACCATGGGCGAATTCCTGCTCGCCCACGTGGTGCACGCGCAGCTGGCGGGCTTCGACACGCCGACCATGCAGGCGCACTTCCGCGAGCACGGGCTGGATGACGAACGGGTAGAGGCACAGGGTGCCCGCGGCAACATCTACGCACGCGGGGTGCCGGAGCTGCCGTCGCAGTACCGGCGCATCGTGGAAGGCGAGGTGCTGCGCATCGGCGGCCACGACTGGCAGGTCATCACCGGCACCGGCCATTCGCCGGAACATGCCGCCCTCGCCTGCCCCGCGCAGGGCCTGCTGATCTCCGGCGACATGCTGTTGCCGCGCATCTCCACCAACGTGAACGCCCCGGCCAGCACGCCGGAGGAAGACTCGGTGGGCCGCTTCCTCACTTCCATCCGCAAGTTCTGCAGCCTGCCTGCCGATACCCTGGTGCTGCCCTCGCACGGCCTGCCCTTCCGCGGCATCGCCGCGCGGGTGGCGCAACTGGAGGCCCACCACGCCGAACGGGACGCGCAGTTGCTGGATGTTCTGGAAGTACCCCATACCGCATCGGAATTGCTGCCGGTATTGTTTTCCCGTCCGCTGGACCGACATCAGTTGATGTTCGCGCTGGCCGAGGCCATTGCGCACCTGAACCACCTGGTCGCTACCGGACGGGCACGTCGCTTGCATGACGCAAGGGGCGTCATCTGCTTCCAGGCCGTCCAGCACTGAATCCGAAGAATCCCCGCGCCTCACCTGACCATTTCACCCATCCCCCTACCCATCTACCCCTCAGCAACGAAAACTCAAGGAGCCTTCAATGCCTGCCCCCACCAATGAGCAGCAAAAGCCCGAGTTGCCCGACCCGCAGGAAGTCGCCAGGACTTACGCCGAGGTTGCCCAGCGCGCCTCCAAGCTGATCGCCGAGCACATGCAGCGCCAGGTGCAGAAGGGCCTCAAGCCGCCCACCGACGAGCTGGGCGTGGCGCAGGCGTTCATGGACATGATGTCCAAGCTGCTGACCAACCCCTACCGCCTCGCCCAGGCGCAGATGAACCTGGTGTGGGACTACTTCTCGCTGTGGCAGAACAGCATGCAGCGCTTCATGGGCCTGACGCCGACCCCCATCGCCACGCCGGCCAAGGACGACAAGCGCTTCAAGGACGAAGGCTGGCAGGACCACTTCCTGTTCGACTTCATCAAGCAGAGCTACCTGATCACCGCGCGCCACATCCATGACGTGGTGGGCGGCGTGGACGGCCTGGACCCGGCCACCAAGACCAAGGTGAGCTTCTTCACCCGCCAGTACGTGGACGCGCTGTCGCCGTCCAACTTCGCGCTGACCAACCCGGAGGTCTTCCGCGAGACGGTGAAGAGCCACGGCCAGAACCTGGTGAAGGGTTTCAACAACCTGCTGCGCGACATCGAGGAAGGCGACGGTCAGCTCAAGATCCGCATGACCGACACCACCGCCTTCGAGCTGGGCAAGAACGTCGCCACGACGCCGGGCAAGGTGGTGTTCCAGAACGACCTGATCCAGTTGCTGCAATACACGCCGAGCACCGCCAAGGTGGCCAAGCGCCCGTTGCTGATCGTGCCGCCGTGGATCAACAAGTACTACGTGCTGGACCTGCGCGAGAAGAACTCGCTCATCAAGTGGGCGGTGGACCAGGGCCACACGGTGTTCGTCATCAGCTGGGTGAACCCGGACGCCAAGCTGGCGAAAAAGGGCTTCGACGACTACGTGACCGAGGGCATCCTCGGCGCGGTGGACGCCATCACCGAGCAGACCGGCGTGAAGGAGATCAACGCCGCCGGCTACTGCCTGGGCGGCACCCTGCTTGCCACCACGCTGGGCTACATGACGGCGAAGAAGGACAAGCGCATCGCCAGCGCCACCTTCTTCACCACGCTGATCGACTTCTCGCAGCCGGGCGAACTGGGCGTCTTCATCGACGAAGCCCAGGTCACCAACCTGGAGAAGAAGATGGCCGAGCGCGGCTACCTCGAAGGCAGCGAGATGGCCAACACCTTCAACATGCTGCGCTCCAACGACCTCATCTGGTCGTTCGTGGTGAACAACTACCTGCTGGGCAAGGACCCGTTCCCCTTCGACCTGCTGTACTGGAACAGCGACTCCACGCGCATGCCGGCCAAGATGCACAGCTTCTACCTGCGCAACATGTACATGGCCAACGCGCTGCGCGAACCGGGCGGCGTGGAGATCGCCGGCGTGCCGATCGACCTGTCGAAGGTGAAGGTGCCGGCCTACTTCATCAGCACCGTGGAAGACCACATCGCGCCGTGGAAGACCACCTACCTCGGCGCCCAGGTGGTGGGCGGCCCGGTGCGCTTCGTGCTGGGCGGCTCCGGCCACATCGCCGGCATCGTCAATCCGCCGGCGGCCAACAAGTACGGCTTCTGGACGCGCACCGACGACGCCCTGCCGGACAGCAGCGAGGACTGGCTGGCCGGTGCCGAGCAGCACACCGGCTCCTGGTGGACCGACTGGCAGGCCTGGCTGACCAGCCAGGACGATGCACAGGTCGCCGCCCGCAAGCCGGAGGACGGCAAGCTGCCGGTGCTGGAAGACGCGCCGGGCAGCTTCGTGAAGTTCAGGCTCGGCGCGAAGTAGGCGTCAGCGGCCGCACCGGCGCCGCCGCGTTGCTACGTACGCAGCGCGGCAGGCGAAGGGTCGGTCACGATGAATCACGAGGGGCGCCACGGCGCCCCTCTTCACGTTCGGCCGGATTTGCGGCCGATCAAGAATCCGTGCTCCTGTGCCGGCATTTCACACGCCGTCGCCGAACTGAAATAAAACCGCCCCAGTCCGTCTCTATATTGGCGGCGTGTTTTCCCCAGCCATCAGCGACGTGGACCGCTTGCCCAATCCGCACGCGCAACGCCGCGACATCGCGCGCGTCATCGACACCGAAGCCATCACTCCGCTGTTCCAGCCCATCGTGGACCTGGAGCGGGCCGGCATCCTTGGCTACGAGGGGCTGTCACGCGGCCCGTCCGACTCCTGGCTACACTCGCCGCTGATCCTCTTCGAAGCCGCCGCGCAGTGCGGCCAGCTGGTGGAGCTGGAAACCTGCGCGCTGCGCGTGATCGTGCGCCGCTTCGTCGAACTGGCCCTGCCGGGCCAGCTCTTCCTCAACGTGTCGGTGGACACCCTGGTGGCCAGCCTGCATCGCGAGGAAGTCCTGCGGCGCGAGTTCGCGCGGCTGGACCTGCCGCCGTCGCGCATCGTCATCGAGCTGACCGAGAGCCGCGCCGTGCTGGACCAGGTGGCGCTGCGCCAGGCCATCGACGGCCTGCGCAAGATGGGCTTCGTGATCGCGCTGGACGATCTCGGCGAGGGCTTCGCCAGCCTGCGCCGCTGGTCCGAACTGCGACCGGACTTCGTGAAGATCGACCGCCACTTCATCGATGGCCTGTCGCGCGACCCGATGAAGCAGCAGTTCATCAAGTCCATCCTCGACATCGCCACCAGCAGCGGCTGCAACGTCATCGCGGAGGGGCTCGAAGAGGAAGCCGACCTGCGCGTGCTGCGCCAGCTGGGCATGCCCAACGGCCAGGGCTACCTGTTCTCCAAGCCGCAGCCGGCGCCGCGCACGACGCTGAAGCCGGAGATCGACGTCCTGCTGGGCGGGTACCAGGACAGCACCCGCCTCTACAGCATCAGCGGCCTCAAGACCACCACCGCCAGCCAGCTCGCCAAGCGCAGCCACACCGTGCGGGCAGACTTCAGCTGCGCCCGCGTGCTGCAGATGTTCCGCGCCGATCCGCGACTGTCCTCGCTGCCGGTGCTGGACGACGAGGAGCGGCCGATCGGCATCCTGCGCAGCCTGGACACGATGAGCCGCGCGGCCGACCGCTTCTTCCTGGACCTCTTCGGCAAGCGCTCCTGCACCGAGATCATGGACCGCAGCCCGCTGGTGTTCGACGCCAGCGCCTCCCTGCGCACCATGTCCGACTTGGTGGCCAACATCGACGAGCGCTTCCTGGTGGACGGCTTCATCGTCACCCAGGATGGCGGCTATTTTGGCTCGGGGCGGATCAGCGACCTGATCAAGGCAGTGTCCGACCTGCAGCTCTTCTCGGCGCGCTACGCCAACCCGCTCACGCTGCTGCCCGGCAACGTGCCGATCGACGAGCACATCGACAGCCTGCTGCGCCAGCAGGCGGAGTTCGTGGTGGTGCACTGGGACCTGGGCAGCTTCAAGGCCTACAACGACCTCTATGGCTACCGCGCCGGCGACGAGATCATCCTGTTCAGCGCCCGCGTGCTGGCGCAGGCGGCCGACCCGGACCGCGACTTCCTCGGCCACGTGGGCGGCGACGACTTCGTCATGGTGCTGACCTCGCAGGACTGGGAGGCGCGTATCCAGCGCGCCATCGCCAGCTTCGACAGCGGCGTGCGGGCCTACTTCAGCGACGAGCACCTGGCCGTGGGCGGCTATGTCACCCAGAACCGGCAGGGGCAGGAGATGTTCCACGCGCTGGTGAGCATCGCCGCCGGCGTGGCGCGCGTGCGCCCGCGCGACTTCGACAGCCATCGCATGGTGGCGCGCAGTGCCGCCGAGGCCAAGAAGATCGCCAAGACCCGAGAGGGCAGCAACTATTTCGTCGAGCGTCGCAACGGACGCACCCGCAAGGAAGCCGGCCGGACAGCATGAAGTTGGCGCCCGTGGCGCCGATATAAGGGCATGGAACCGACCGCCCCTGCCCTCGTCACCGCTGCCACCCCTGCCGCTTACGCCACCGCCGCATCCGGAACCACTGCCGTACCCCGCGTGTGGTCGCTGCGCCTCATGCTGTTGCTCGCCTTCGCCGGCCTGACCCTCGGCCTGACGCTGATCCTGACCTTCCTGGTCGGCCGCACCGAGAGCCGCGTGCTGCGCGAGGAGATCGGCCACGGCATGGCCACCACGGCGCGACAGATGGAGCAGCAGTTCTCCGCCGCGTTGCTGGAGCGCTACCGCGACGTGCTGCAGGTGTCGGCGCATTCGCTGTTCCACACCAGCAAGCCCGACCGCAAGGAGCAGCGGCAGGCGCTGGAGGCCTTGCAGGCAAGCTTCCCGGCCTACGTGTGGATCGGCGCGACCGACGCCAGCGGCAAGGTCATGGCGGCCACCGGTGGCCTGCTGGAGGGCGCCGACGTGTCGGCCCGCGACTGGTTCCAGCGCGGCCTCAAGGGGCCGGCCATGGTGGATGTGCACGAGGCCAAGCTGCTCGCCAAGCTGGTGCCGGGCCCGGCCGATGGCAGCCCCCTGCGCCTGCTGGACGTCGCCATGCCGATCCACGACGAGCAATGGCAGCTCGTCGGCGTGGTGGGCGCGCACTTCAGCTGGGAGTGGGCACAGGCGCTGCGCGACCGGGCACTGGAACCGGCGCGCGAACGCGCCGGCCTGGAGATGATGGTGCTCAACGCCAGCGGCGAAGTGCTGCTCGGGCCGCCGGAGACGCTGGGCAGGTCGATGCGCGAGGAGCTCAACCAGATCGCCCTGTCGCGCGGACGCGACTACGCCGTGGTCGCCGGCAACGATGGCCGCGAGTACCTGATGGCCCAGGCCGCCGGCAGCACCAGCGCCGCCAGCCCCGGCCTGGGCTGGGTGATCCTGCTGCGGCAGGACATCGGCAACGCCTTCGAGACGGTCGCCGACCTGCAGCGCCAGGTCGCAGCGGTGGGCGCGCTGGTGTTCCTGCTGGCGATGCTGCTGTCCGCCCTCCTGTCGCGCCACCTCGCCGGCCCGTTGCACCGGCTGGGCCAGGCCGCCGACGCGCTGCGCGAAGGCAGCCGCCGCGACATGCCGCTGATGGACGACTACCGCGAGGCACAGCGCCTGTCGCGGGCGCTGAAGTCCTTCGGCGAGGAAATGGAGGCACGCGTCGCCAACCGCACCGTAGCGCTGGAAGAGGCCAACGATGCCCTGCGCGCGGCGATGGAGAAGGAGGCCGAGGTCAGCCTGCAGCTACGCGAGCGCGAAGCCCTGCTGCGCCGCAGCCAGGACGAACTGCGGACCATCGCCGACAACCTGCCGGTGATGGTCGGCCATCTCGACACCGGGCTGCGCTACACCTTCATGAACGAGACCTTCCGCGTGTGGTTCGACGTCGACCCCGACACCAATGTCGGCCAGCCGCTGGGCCACATGTCGGGCGGCCTGTTCGACACCACCCTGTACGCCCATGCCACCGAGGCACTGAAGGGCCGGCGGGTGGATTTCGATCTCGATGTCGTGTTGCGCGGCGAGAACCGGCACCTGGCCCTGAGCTTCATCCCGCACATGGAAGACGGCCGGCTGCTGGGGCTCTTCGCCATGGCGCATGACGTCACCGACAGCAAGCTGCGCGAACAGGTCCTCTCCGAGCAGGCCCTGTCCGACACGCTGACCGGGCTGCCCAACCGCCGCATGCTGGAAGCCCAGCTGCCGATGGCCATGGCCCGCGCCCAGCGCAACGGCAAGCCGCTGGCAGTGCTGTTCCTCGACCTCGACGGCTTCAAGAACGTCAACGACCTCTACGGTCACCCGGCCGGCGACGCGGTGCTGCGCCAGTTCGGCGAGCGCCTGACCGACTCGGTACGTCGCAGCGACATGGTGGTACGCCTGGCGGGCGACGAGTTCGTGCTGCTGCTGGAGAACTTGCAGTCCGGCGCCATCGACGCCTGCACGATCGCCGACAAGGTGATCGCCGCCATGGAGCAGCCTTTCGATCTGGGCGACGGCATCCACGCCACGCTGTCCACCAGCATCGGCATCTCGCTGCATGCGCCCGGCGAGGAGACCTCACCGGTCAACCTGATGCACTTCGCCGACCAGGCCATGTACGCCGCCAAGCAGGGGGGCAAGAACCGCCGCGTGCTGTCCGGCGAACTGGGCCTGGGGCTGGGCCAGATCGGCTGAGTCGCGCGCCCTCAGCCGCGGCGAGCGGCGCCGCGCTCAGGAGCCCGGTGCGCCGAGGCGGAAACCGGGATTGAGCCAGTCGGCATGGTCGAAGTCCTGGTCGGTCAGCGAGTCGACCACCAGCTCCAGTTCCTTCACGCCCTGCACCGGCACGTTGACCGGCACCGCCTGCTGGCCGCTCTTCACCACGCCACTGCGCCACAGGGTGTGGCCATCACCACGCACCTCGAAGGCCACCTCGCCGCCGGGCGCCTCGTCGTCCAGCCCGACATAGGCGGTGAAGCTCTGCGCCCTTGCCGGGACCGGCAGGGTGATGGTCGAGGGAGCATGGGTGCCGACACCACGCTCGTAGGCACGGCCCGCCACCAGCAGGTTGTTGTCGTCGGTAGAGCGATCCATGCGCGGATTGCCGTAGCCCTGGCTGATCTTCACGCCGCTGAGACGGTTGAGATCGATCCACTCGCCATCCATCACCCGCCGCTCGGCCTGGCTCTTCAGGGTGTGCATACCCCACAGGGCGAACAGCACCAGCACGACGGTCATCAGCCAGTAGCCGATGTCCTGCGCGGGCATGCGGCGCAGCGGAGCGATGAGGCGGTCTTGCAAGGGGGAGAACATCGGGGC
This sequence comes from Uliginosibacterium sp. H1, assembly GCF_036017065.1. Classification (NCBI taxonomy): domain Bacteria; kingdom Pseudomonadati; phylum Pseudomonadota; class Betaproteobacteria; order Rhodocyclales; family Zoogloeaceae; genus Uliginosibacterium; species Uliginosibacterium sp. H1. Next base: position 830,696 of record NZ_JAYXHR010000002.1, on the reverse strand, counting down.
GGACATCGGCGTTACTCCGGTGGTAGAACTGGGAAAGGCCGCATGCTAGCGCCTGCCGCGCGCGGTGGAGGTTGCGGCGCGGCAAACGGCCGGGCGACGGCAGGGACAGGCTTGGGGCGCACCTCCCCGGGAAAGCCTCACACCGCCCCCAGCATCGCCTCGAAGGCCAGCGCCACCTGGCTGACCGGGCGGCGCGGCAGGCGCAGGCGGAACAGCGGACGGGTGATCGCCTCGCCCACCAGCGGCAGGCACATCACCAGGCCCATCGCGAGCTGGCCCTCGGCGCACACGCGGGGGACGAGACCCAGCCCGGCACCGGCGGCGACGGTCTGCACGATGGCCTCGTTGCTGCCGACCTCCACCGTCTGGCCGTGGTCGATGCCGAGCTCCGCCAACACGCGCTCGGCCACCTCGCGGCTGCCGGAGCCGGGTTCGCGCATGACCCACACCTGGTTCTTCAGCTGCGCCGGCTCCACCTGTTTGGCACGGCTCCACGCCGACTGCTTCGGCGCCACGACCACCATCTCCTCGCTGCGCCAGGTGCGCGACTCCAGCCGATCGTCGTCCACCGGGCCTTCCACCAGCGCCACGTCCACCTCGCAGTCGAGCAGCCACTGCGCGACGTGCTGGGTGTTGCCGGTGCGCAGGGTGATCTGCACCTGCGGATGCTCGCGGTGGAAGGTCGCCACCAGCGGCGGCAGCCAGTAGGTGCCGATGGTCGTCGAGGCACCGATGGTCAGTCGCCCGCGTTCCAGCGCGTAGTAGGCGCGCACCGCCTCGGCGGCTTCACGTTCCAGCGCGAAGATCGCGCGGCCGTAGTCGTACAGCACGCGACCGGGATCGCTGGGGCGCAGCTGCTTGCCGCCGCGCTCCAGCAACACGGTGTCGAGCTGGGACTCCAGCTCGCGCACCGCCTTGGAGACGGCGGGCTGGCTGATGTCCAGCACCTCGGCAGCGCGGGAAAAGCCTTGTTGTTCGACGACGGTGACGAAGACGCGAAGCAGATGCAGGTTCATGGGTGGCCTTGAGTGAAAATGCCTGTAAATAACCCTTGCTTATCGGAATGGGGATTCGATTCCCTCTGCTCATACGATAGCCAAGTCGCTCCGGGGTGCCAAGCGGCGTTCGTCACCGCCCCATTGCACCACTTCCGCACCCCCGCCCGGTGCATCGCGGCACCGCAGGCTTATTCCCGCAAATACGGAGATTGATATAAATCAATCATTTATTCGTAGAAGGGTCTAGCGGATCGCGTGGCATCATGGTTGCTTAATAGAACCTGTCATAACAGGTTGGATGCGGAGCAATCGACATGGTGACCAGCAAGACCGGCAGAAGCAGGGCCAATGCGGGAACGGATGCAGCGGGGGACGCGCAGGCGGACACCCCCGCTTCAGTGATCCTCCCCGGCGCAGGCGAAACCCTGGTCGCGATGTCGCCGGTGCCGCTGCACAGCCAGATCCGCGAGATCCTGCGCGCGCGCATCCTCGACGGCAGCTACGCGCCGCATTCGCAGATGCCCTCGGAGAGCCAGATGATGGCGAGCTTCGGGGTCAGCCGCATCACCATTCGCCAGGCGCTGGGCGACCTGCAGAAGGAAGGCCTGATCTTCAAGGTGGTGGGCAAGGGCAGCTTCGTCGCAAAGCCCAAGGCCTTCCAGAACCTGTCGCGCCTGCAGGGCTTCGGCGAGGCGATGGCACCGGCCGGCTACGAGACCTTCTCGCAGCTGCTGTCGGCCCGCACGGTCGCCGCCAGCGACACGGTGGCCGGCCACCTGCGCTGCACGCCCGGCGAAGAGGTCTTCGAGATCCAGCGCCTGCGCTACCTGAACCGCGAGCCGATCTCGGTGGACGTCAGCTACTTCCCGCAATCGCTGGGCGAGCGCCTGGCGAAGGAAGACCTCGCGCGGCGCGACATCTTCGTGATCCTGGAAAACGACTTCGGCCACCCGCTGACGCATGCCGACGTGCAGATCGAGGCGATCCTCGCCGACGAGCTGCTGGCCCGCCAGCTGCGCATCACCGAAGGCTCGCCGCTGCTGCGCATCGAGCGCCTCACGTACGCCCACGACGGCTACCGCGAGCAGCCGATCGACTTCGAATACCTCTACTACCGCGGCGATGCCTTCCAGTACCGGCTTCGCATCGATCGCACCTGACCCTCACGCCACCCGCACGCACCCGTCGCAACGGAGAACCCACATGAAACGCATCGACCTGGAATTCGACTTCGTCGTCATCGGCGGCGGCACCGGTGGCCCGATGGCCGCGGTGAAGGCCAAGGAACGCGACCCGTCCCTGCGCGTGCTGCTGATCGACAAGGCCAACGTGAAGCGCAGCGGCGCCATCTCGATGGGCATGGACGGGCTGAACAACGCGGTGATTCCCGGCCACGCCACGCCGGAGCAGTACGTCAAGGAAATCACCGTCGCCAACGACGGCATCGTCGACCAGGAAGCGGTGATGGCCTACGCCGCCAACAGCTTCGCGATGATCGAGGAGCTGGACCGCTGGGGCGTGAAGTTCGAGAAGGACGAGACCGGCGATTATGCCGTCCGCAAGGTGCACCACCTCGGCAGCTACGTGCTGCCGATGCCGGAAGGCCACCACATGAAGAAGATCCTCTACCGCCAGCTGAAGAAGGCGCGCGTGGAGATCACCAACCGCGTCGTCGTCACGCGCCTGATCACCGGGCCGAATGGTGAGATCGCCGCGGTGATGGGCTTCGACTGCCGCACCGCCGACATCTACGTCATCCGCTGCAAGGCCGCCGTGCTGTGCACCGGCGCCGCCGGCCGCCTGGGCCTGCCCGCCTCCGGCTACCTGATGGGCACCTACGAGAATCCCACCAACTGCGGCGACGGCCATGCCATGGCCCTCCACGCCGGTGCGGATCTCGCCAACCTGGAATGCTTCCAGATCAACCCGCTGATCAAGGACTACAACGGCCCCGCCTGCGCCTACGTCACCGGCCCCTTCGGCGGCTACACGGCGAACTCGAAAGGCGAGCGCTTCATCGAGTGCGACTACTGGAGCGGCCAGATGATGCTGGAGTTCTACAGCGAACTGCAGAGCGGCAACGGCCCGGTGTTCCTCAAGCTCGACCACCTCGCGGAGGAGACCATCCAGAACATCGAGACCATCCTGCACACCAACGAGCGCCCCAGCCGCGGCCGCTTCCACGAGAAGCGCGGCAACGACTACCGCAGCGAGATGATCGAGATGCACATCTCGGAGATCGGTTTCTGCAGCGGCCACAGCGCGTCCGGCATCCATACGAACTCGCGCGGTGAGACTTCCGTACGCGGCCTCTACGCCGCCGGCGACTGCGCCAGCGTGCCGCACAACTACATGCTGGGCGCCTTCGTGTACGGCAAGCACTGCGGTGACAACGGTGCCGAGTACTGCGGCAGCGTGGAACGTGCAGCGCTGGACGAGGCCGCCGTCGCTGCCGAAACGCAGCGCATCCTCGCGCCCCTGCAACGCGCCGACGGCCCGACACCGTTCCAGATCGAATACAAGACGCGCCGCCTGGTGAACGACTACCTCCAGCCGCCGAAGATCACCCGCAAGTACCACATCGGCCTCAAGCGCCTGGAAGAAGTGCGCGAGGACATCCAGAGCATGCGCGCCGCCAACCCGCATGAACTGATGCGCGCGATGGAAGCGCACTCCATCCTCGACTGCGCCGAGATGGCCGCCCACGCCTCGCTGTTCCGCACGGAGAGCCGCTGGGGCCTGTACCACCTGAACGTCGACCACCCGCAGCGCGACGACGCCAACTGGTTCTGCCACAGCCTGCTGTCGCGCGGCGCCAACGGCGGCTATGCCATGCGCAAGAAGGACATCGAGCCCTACATCGTGCCGGTGGAAGACGAGGAACGCGACGCCTACAACCGCATGCGCATTCCGCGTGCCGCCTGACACGTCGACAGAACGAGAGGAACAGAAATGACTATCGCCATCACGCTCACCCAGGTTCCCGTCAAGGTGGATGAAGAGAAGTGCATCGCCGAGAAGGGCTGCACCGTCTGCGTCGACGTCTGCCCGCTGGACGTGCTCGCCATCGACCTCGTGAAGAAGAAAGCCTTCATGCAGTTCGACGAATGCTGGTACTGCCTGCCCTGCGAGACGGACTGCCCGACCGGTGCGGTGCACGTAGACATTCCGTACCTGCTTCGTTGAGCACATACATGTCCGTCGTTCCTGCCCTTCTACGTGCCCAAGGCGAACCGGCTACGCCCGGGCAGGTACCCGGCGGCTTTGCGCTGTCGGTGCGCAGGACCGCACGGAGCATCTCGAGCGGACCAGATTCCAGAACCTCGTCGTTCCCGCGAAAGCGGGAACCCAGTGCCGTTCAACGGCCGACAACGACGCTGGATTCCCGCTTCCGCGGGAATGACGGGTTTCCAGGGAATTGACCATAGAAAAGAGCACTGGTTGAGCGCAGGTCGGCAGACCGCGAACAACTGCCAAGGAGAATTGAATGCTGGACCTGAACCTGCAGGACCGCCTGCAACATGAAGACGCCGAAGTGCGCCGCCTCGCCGTCATGGAGCTGCCCTACAGCGACGAGGACGACATCGTCCCGCTGTTGCTGCCGCGCGTGACCGACACCGACCCCGGCGTGCGCGCCGAAGCCGCAAAGGCGCTGGAAGGCTACGAAGAAATCGAAGTGGTATCCGCCCTCGCACCGCTGCTGCATGACCCGGTGCCGGAAGTCCGTGCCGCCGCCGGCGTGGTGCTCGCCGAACTGAAGCAGGCCTCCGCCGCCCCGCCACTGCTGGCCGTGCTATCGAACCCGGACGCAGAGGTCCGCACACTTGCCTTCCGCGCCCTGCGCGCGCTGCGCGTCGCCGAGTCCTTCACCCCAGCAATGAACTCGCTGCGCGACCCGGACGCCGGCGTGCGCCGCGAGGCCGTGGGCGTGCTCGGCTACCTGAAGAAGCCGGAAGCACTTGGCGAGTTGGCTGAAGTCGCCGCCCACGACCCGGAAGTCGAAGTGCGGCGCATCGCGGTGGGCGCGCTGGCTTACGCCAGCGAGGTCAGCGTGCTGCCCGCACTCACCCGCGCGCTGGGTGACAGCGCCTGGATGGTGCGCGAGGAAGCGGCACAGACCATCGGCAAGCTGCGCCTCGGCCCCGCCGTGCCGGAACTGGTTCGCGCGATGCAGGACGACTACTGGCAGGTACGCGTGAAGGCCGCGCGCAGCCTCGGCTGGCTGAAGGCCGAGGCCGGCCTGCCGGTGCTGGTGGAGGCGCTGTCGCACGATCTGTCCAACCTGCGCAAGGAAGCGGCGATCGCGCTCGGCGAGATCGGCGACCCGCGTGCGATTGCGCCCCTGGAGATTGCCGCCAACGACCCGGACCCGGACGTGCGCAAGCTGGCGCGCCTGGCGCTCACGGCGATAGACATCGCTCAACGGAAGGGGTGAAGAACCAACGACGGGTAGGTTGGGCTGAGCGACAACGACTTGTGCTGAGCCAAGTCGAAGCAAGCCCAACTCAGTGCGCAACGAATCAATGTTGGGCTTCGCGCCGCTCAGTCCAACCTACGCTCCGATTCATACATGTAGCCCGCAAGCGCACTTGAACAACGCATTACGCAGCACCGGCCCGCCTGCACAGCGCAGCGCATGCGGGGACGCCGAAGGTGGCATCTGACTTGCTAAATGCAGGACATAAAGACGTGTCCCGCTCATCCCTTACTGGAGAGTCACATGACACCCGCCCTTCGCCACGCTGTACGCCGCTTCACCCTCGCCCTGCTTCCTGCCTGCGCGGGCCTGTTGTTCGCCACCGGCGCGCAGGCCCGCACCGAAGTCATCATCGGCATCGGCACGCAGAACACCACCACCAATACCGTCACCGGCGGCATCGTCATCAAGGAGATGAAGCTGCTGGAGAAGCACTTGCCGAAGACCGGCAAGTACGCGGACATCGACTTCAAGCTCGACTGGCAGAACTTCACCTCCGGCCCGCCGGTCACCAACGGCATGATGGCCAAGAAGCTGCACATCGGCATGATGGGGGACTACCCCTTGCTGGTGAATGGCGCCACCGGCCAGCAGCAGACCGGCAACGAGACGCAGCTCATCGCCATCATCGCCTACAACGCGCTGGGCTCCGGCAACGGCGTGGTGGTGCATAAAGATTCACCCTATTACCAGCTCTCCGATCTCAAGGGGAAGCTGGTGTCGGTGCCTTTCGGCTCCGCGGCGCACGGCATGATGCTGCAGGCCATGCAGACGCGCGGCTGGCCGGACACCTACTGGGACCTGGTCAGCCAGTCGCCGGAAGTCGGCACCACCAACCTGCAGGAGAAGAAAATCGACGGTCACGGTGACTTCGTGCCCTTCGCCGAGCTGCTGCCCTACCGCGGCTTCGCCCGCAAGATCTTCGACGGCGCCGAGACCAAGGTGCCGACCTTCCACGGTGTCGTCGCCCGCAAGGACTTCGCCACCGAGTATCCGGAAGTGGTGGTCGCCTACATCAAGGCCCTGATGGAAGCCAACGACTGGGTGCGCAAGAACCCGGTGCAGGCCGCCACGAAGATCGAGGAATGGACGAAGATCGAAAAGGAAGTGGCCTACATCTACCTCGGCCCCGGCGGCATCCACACGCTGGACCCCAGTATCAAGCCCAAGTGGCTGGAGACCATCGGCGTCGCCCACGGTGTGCTGAAGAAGCTCAACCGCGTCGGCGACTTCAACATCAACGCCTGGGTGAACGAGAGCTACCTGCGGCAGGCCTACAAGGAGCTGGGTCAGGACTACGACAAGGCGAAGACCAGCTACGCCAACTACGAGCTGTCCGGCACCGACCCGCTGTGCAAGCTGCCCATCGCCAAGCCGCGCGATGCGGGTGAAGTGTGGGTGGAAGGCGGCGGCGTCACCGCGCACGCCTCGCCGGTGTGCACGCTGTCGGCCATCAGGTCGGCCGAGAGTGGCGGCAAGAAGGTGAGTGCCGCCTATGTATATGACGACGTGCTGGACATCAAGGTGTTCGCCGACAAGGCCTTCTACGCGGTGAATGTCAGCGATGCCAAGAGGCCGGTGGTGCTGCCCTTCCTGCTGAAGAAGGATGCCGAGGCACGCGCCGCCGCCATCGGCGGCAAGCTGGCCACCTACAGCGAGGCCGTCGCCGCGCTGGCGGCGCTCAAGTAAGGGAGGGCGGAGGCATGCAAGCGAGCAATCTGCGCATCGTCGAGGAAGAACGGTCCGGCAGCGACTTCGTGGCGTCCCCGGCGGGACGGGAGCACCACCCCAACCCGCCCACGCTGGCACGCACCGAGGACGTACTGCGGGCCGCCCCGCGGCCACCGAGCGCGGCCTTGCCGCCTCCGCCCTCTCCACCGTATTTCCGTTTGCTTGCCTGGGCGCGCCACCACCTCCTGGGCTACGTTCTGGGCGCCTGCTCACTGGTCGGCCTGGTACTCATATGGCATCTGGCGACGAAGTACAAGCTGGACTTCTACATCCGCTTCACCAACATCCCCACGCCCGGCGAGGTGATGGACAAGGTGGCACAGGTGACGCAGAGCAAGCGCTTCGGCACCCACGTGGTGCTGAGCCTGCGCCGCATCTTCCTGGGCTTCGCGCTGGCCGGCGTGGTCGGCATAGCCCTGGGCCTGCTGATCGGCCGCTACAAGCTGATGCGCAGCCTGTTCTTTCCGGCACTGGAAGCGCTGCGCCCCATCCCCGCCATCGCCTGGGTGCCCATCAGCATCATGCTGTGGCCGGACAACGAGGTGAGCATCGTCTTCATCACCTTCATCGGCGCCTTCTTCCCCATCCTGCTCAACACCGTGAGCGGCGTGCAGGCGGTGGACGGCGTGCTGCTGCGCGCCGGTCGCTGCCTCGGGGCGAAGGAAGGCGCGCTGATGTGGCACGTCATCCTGCCCGGCGCCGCGCCGCAGATCTTCACAGGCCTGGCCGTCGGCATGGGCGTGGCCTGGGTATCGCTGATCGCCGCCGAAATGATCTCCGGCCAGTTCGGCATCGGCTACTACACCTGGGAAGCCTACTCGCTGATCACCTACTCCGAGATCGTGCTCGGCATGATCACCATCGGCCTGCTGGGCCTGCTGTGCAGCGGGCTGATCCGCGTGGTCGGCAAGGCCGCGATGCCCTGGCTGGCGTTTTGCACGCAAGGAGGCGAGCGATGAGTGCTACAACTTCCACCGCCACGCGCGGCCACATCGCCATCCGCGATCTCACCGTGCGCTACGCCCAGCGCGGCAGCAGCATCGACGCCGTCAGCAACGTATCGCTGGACGTGCAGCCCGGCGAGTTCGTCTCCGTCATCGGACCATCCGGCTGCGGCAAGTCCACCCTGCTAAACATCGTCGCCGGCTTCCTCAAGCCCAGCGATGGACAGGTGCTGCTGGACGGCGCGCCGATCAAGGGGCCGGGCGCCGACCGCGGCGTGGTGTTCCAGCAGTACTCGCTGTTTCCGTGGATGAGCGTGCGCAAGAACGTGGAGTTCGGCCTGAAGATGCAGGGCGTGTCCGCCAACGGGCGCACCGCCGCCGCACGCACGCTGCTGGGGCTGGCCGGCCTGCTGGCCTTCGAGAACCACTACCCCGACCAGCTCTCCGGCGGCATGAAGCAGCGCGTCGGCATCGTGCGCGCACTCGCCACCAGCCCGCAGGTTATGCTGATGGACGAACCCTTCGGCGCCCTCGACTCGCAGACCCGCGTGGTGATGCAGGAAATCCTCACCAACATGTGGCAGCAACTGCGCCTGTCGGTGATGTTCATCACCCACGACATCGAGGAAGCCGTTTTCCTGTCCGACCGCGTCTACGTGATGACCGCCAGACCCGGCCGCATCAAGGCCGAGATTCCCATCCCGCTACCGCGCCCCCGCACGCCGGACATGACCTCGTCCCCCACCTTCCTCGCGCTGGTGCGCCAGCTCAAGTCCCTCATCCGCGAAGAGAGCCTCGCCGCGATGGGTGGCGAGCTGGGCTCGCGCGGACTGGAAGGCTTCGACAATACGCTGGCCGGCGAAGGCATGCAGGCCGTGCTATGAATCGCGCCCTCTGAACACCGACATGCAGGCCACGACTCTCGACATGACCCCGACGGACATCGCCGTCCACGACGACACACTGCGCATCCGCTGGCAGGACGGCAGCGAAACCAGCCTCAGCGTCGCCACCCTGCGCCGCGCCTGCCGCTGCGCCTTCTGCGAGAAGGACCGACGCGAAGGGCGCGAGCCCGTGGTGGCGGACGGCTTGCGTATCCGCGAAATCCGCCTCGTCGCCGACAAGGCTATGAACCCGGTGTTCAGCGACGGACATGAGCGTGGCATTTACCCCTGGGACTACGTGCGCATGCTGTAAGAAGACATCCGGCGCATTGCGCTACGCTTAATGCGCCGTACGCGATCCAACAACCCGAGCTGCGGGTGGATGGGGCTTTGTTCTACGTAATCAAGACTCCAGAACCAACCAACTTGGCTCTGAGGTTGGTTACTGCTTCTGGTGGAATTTTCCAAAGCCAAAGAGATGTGCCGTCAAGGCTGTTCAGCGTTGATAGTGATTCTGATCGGGCAACGTTCTCTAGTACATGATCCCCGGAGACCGGCGCGGCCAACTGTGCGGCATTAAGCACAAGGTACGGATAGATATCTCTAAGCTTGCGCAGCCTCTCTTTCGGCGGGGCCGCGTACCACGCATTTAGCCGCCGACTGTCTTCTTGGCTGACAACACCACCATCCAACCCTAGAACATGGAACTCCGGTTTCTTCTCAGCGGGCTGAGAGAGTGCGTAACCAAAGTCCCATGAGTTCAAGCAGACAAGAGACTGAAGAACATTCTCGAAAGCACTACCTCCGAATTCCAAGAGACGCTCTTCCAGTGCCAAGCAAAGCAACGTCTCACCTGTGTCTTTCACGTACGCTAACGAAGCGGAAGCGAAACTATCGTAAGCAGGCTCATCGCTCTCCGCTGGATTGGCTACCAACGACATCACGTGAAGGTCAGAAAAGCCCGTCCTCAGGGCTTTGGCGTGAGTACGTCCGCCATACTTTGTGAGATTGCCTCTATAGCCAGCGCCTTCAGCAGCAAAGTATGTTGGCGTGATTCCAGCCGCCTGAAAGACGGCAAGAACAGAGTCGTAGAATCTGTTGAAGCCCTCAGCCCCTGGATGAGAGGCTGAGTAGCTGTAAAGGCCGATGGCCCAAGCGTTTGGCATCACTTTTCTGCCATTTACGGTTTTCGGTGGGAGCGAATTTACTGCTACTTTCAGCGACACCGGTGTGTAGGGTTTTGCTCGAATCTGAGCGCCCAGTGGTGTACAGCGCAATAGCCGAAGGGTTGTGCGCCGGCTACCTACGTGCTCGCACGGGCATTCCCGGATTCGAAGGGCTCAGCCAAGGCATCATCAAAACGCTCGCATCTAAAATGCGAACGGCCACCCTCAGATGGCCGTTATGCACCCTACAGCAGAACCGCTTTACTTCACGATCTCGATCAGCTCGACCTCGAAGTTCAGCGTGGCCTTGGGCGGGATCGGGCCCTGGCCGTTTTCGCCGTAGGCGATGTCGGCAGGGCAGACCAGGCGGGCCTTGCCGCCGACCTTCATCTTCTGCACGCCTTCGGTCCAGCACTTGATGACGCCATTGAGCGGGAATTCCGCCGGGGTGCCGCGCTTGACGGAGCTGTCGAAGACTTCGCCATTGGTCAGCGTGCCGGTGTAGTGCACCTTCACCTTGTCCTCGGCCTTCGGCGTGGCGCCGGTGCCGGCCTTGATCGGGATGTACACCAGGCCGGAGGCGGTCTTCTGGGCGCCCTTTTCCTTGGCGGCCTTGTCGGCGAAGGCCTTGCCCTCGGCGGCGGCCTTGTCGGCGATGACGGAACGACGGCTCATGGCCAGCGCCTGCACCTTGGGCAGGTAGACCTCCATGTCGACGGCGGGCTTCTTGCCGGACAGGCCGTCGGCCATGCCTTGCTTGACCACTTCCTGCTCGGCCGGGCTCAGCGTGAACTGGCCGGCGGGGCGGGCGAGGGCCTGGCCCAGCGCGTACAGGGTCTTCTGGTCTTCGGTCATCTCCGCGGCCAGCGCGGAGAACGAGATGACCGCCAGGGCGGCCGTGACAGCGATACGTTTCATGGTGTGTCCTTGATCAGGTAGCGCATCAGTGGCGCAGTTGTCGGGTCTTGTTCTTGTAGCGCCCGGCAGCATACCCGAAGCTGCCGGGCGTGATCGGATCGCGCGTTCAGCCCTCCTTGCGGCCGAAGCGGATGTCGAGCGAGGCCAGGCTCCGGTCGAGCGCGACGGTGGCGGGAATCTGGCTGGAAGTGGGGCCCCACAACTGGCGCGGGCCCGGCGAGGCGAAGCAGTCGCGAGCCGCCCAGTCGTCACGGCGGCTGACGAAGTAGCGCATCGCCGCGCCGTCTACCTTGACCAGTGCCTTCTCGATGACGAAGGCATTCTGGCCGTGGCGCTTCTCCACCGTCAGCATGCCGGTGAGCGGCAGCGCCAGCGGCTGGCCGCCGCGGGCCAGGTGGCCGATGGTGGCCATGTAGCCGGTGTGGCCGCCCAGGATCAGCGACGCGGCGGTGAGGCCGAGGTTGTAGCAGTAGGCGGCGTCGAACAGCGTGGGCGCGCCGCAGCGGCCCTCGTAACCGAAGAAGTGGGCCTGCGCGGCGAAGGGCACGTCCGGCGCCTCGGCGGCCAGCTTGGCGCTCACCATGTCGATCAACAGTTGCTCGGTGGCGATCAGCGAGAGCTGCAGGTTGCCGTGCGAGTCGCGGTCGGCCAGCAGCTCGTTCTGCAGGTAGCCGGGCAGGCTGGCGAGCAGCCTGGCGTGCGCCGGCGTCAGGGTGCCGACGATGCGGCCGTGACGTTGCTCGGCAGACAGGCCCGCGAGATCGGTGGCGTGGGCCAGTGCGTCGTTGAGTGCCTCGATGAGATCGTGCATCTCGGGCACGAAGTCGATCAGGCCTTCCGGGATGAGCACGATGCCGTGATGGATGCCGGCGTCTGCGCGCGCCAGGATGGTGTCGGCCACGCGCTGCACGATGGCGGCCAGCGACCAGCCTTCGCGCGCCGCCTCTTCGGAGATCAGGGTGAGCGCCGGGCGCGTCTGCAGGGCCACTTCCAGCGTGACGTGCGACGCCGCGCGGCCCATCAGCTTCACGAAGTGCCAGTACTTGCGCGAGGACAGCGTATCGCTGGCGATGTTGCCCACCAGTTCGCCATAGATGCGCGTGGCGGTGTCGAAGCCGAAGGAGATCGGCAGCAGGTCGCCGTACTGCAGGTCGCCGTCGATGGTCTTGGGCACGCCGATGACCTGCACGCCACGGCCATCCGCATGCACGTTGGCGAACAGGGCCTCGGCCAGCAGTGCGGCATTGGTGTTGGAGTCGTCGCCACCGATGATGACGATGGCGTTGATCGACTGGTCGGCACAGACCTGGCGCACGGCCTCGATCTGTTCCGCGCTGCGGATCTTGGTGCGGTCGGTACCCAGGAAGTCGAAACCGCCGGTGTTGGTGATGCGGGCGATGTCCGCGTCGCTGATCTCGAACAGCTTGCCCTTGAGCAGGCCGCCGGGGCCACCGCGCACGCCCAGCAGGGTGCAGGCCGGGGCCAGCAGCCGGTGCAGGCCCACCAGCACGTTGTGGCCGCCAGCCGCCGGGCCGCCGGAGAACAGCGCCGCGACGCGCAGGCCCTTCGGCACGGCGCCCAGCACGCCGCTGGCCTCCAGCACACGGGTGCCGTTGCGGGTGGTGCAGCGGGGGTATTCACCCTGCACCAGGGCGTCGCCGCCGGGCAGGCTGTCATCGCCCGGCCAGAAATTCGGCACACGGGGGGCGGCAGGATCGCCGAAAGCGCCGGAGATCGGCAGCGGCAATTCACGAACGGCGTTCTCGAAGGGGGAGCGGCGCTCCTCCATGGCGGTCAGCAGGTCAGTCAGGGCAGCCACGATGTCTGTCTTCTCGTTGATGGGGTAGACCCGCATTTTGAGCACGATGAGGTGGATTTGTCAGTAGGCGTGGTCCCGTTCTGCCCGCCCGTATGCCGTTCCGGCCGGCCGCAAGCAGCCACCGGGCGCGATCTGGCGAGGGCCGGACCAAAAGAAAGCGGCCTGCCCGGATCGCAGGCAGGCCGCAGGGGAGCCGGGGCGATCGGCCCCACTCCCGGTTACTCGTTGCCGCTCAGTCTTCGAACATGGCGTGCGGAATGAGCTTCCACAGCTCGTCCTGGCTGGCACCGGCGATCGCTGCCTCGATGATGCGGCGGCCCAGCGGGTCCAGCTCCGGCACCAGGAAGGGCTTCAGCTCGCGGGCGAAGAACTCGCGCCACTGGCGGGCACCTTCTTCGTACACCTCCGCGCCGCAATCGCTCTGGCGGGTGATGTCGAGGAACATGCGCGGGATCATCGTGCCTTCGATCTGCATCTGCTTCGGCACATGGCCCAGCAGCGGCAGCGCGGCGTCGGACAACTGCTCGCGACGGAAGCGTGCGCCGCCACGGCGCGCCAGGTATTCGCGCGCCACCCACTCGGCCATGAAGCCGACCTTCCAGGCGCCGACGTACTGGTTGGGGATCAGCACGTAGCGGGTGTCCGGGTGGTCGACGATCTGGCGCAGCAGCAGGTTGGCCTGGTCCACGCGGCGACCGGTGCAGAAGGCCCAGTACGAACCCACGCCCTCGCTCTGCATGCCCTTGGAATCCTGGATGCTGGGATTGGCGTGGCCGCGCGGCGCGACCAGACGCCACAACCAGGCCAGCGCCGGGTTGAGGACGTGCAGCATGCCGACAATGCCGTACTGCGGGCTGTCCTTGTGCGTGGGCGGACAGCGCACGCCGAAGCTGCGCACGTTCACCGCAACCGGGCCCTGGCCGATGTCTTCCACCATGTCGCGCGGGATCACCACGCGCGGGTTCGGGCAGGGCTTGCCGGGCGCGTCCTCGACGTGTTCCCAGATCAGGCACTGGCCACCGGGCACCGCGTAGTGGTTCAGGAAGATCAGCGGGCGCTCGGGGTGGATGCACAGGCGCTCCAGCTGCGGCGCGGTGCCGTAGCGGGTGATGTGGTCCACCCGCACGAACCAGCCGTGCTCCGCGTCCAGGATGCGCAGCTTGCGCTGGCCGTTGTTGAGCAGCGGATGCGCCACCGCCATGTCGTCGGCCAGCGGTTCCAGGTGGCAGGCCTCCGGCAGCACCAGCGTGCGTTCCTCGCCGGTGATGACATTGCGGCCCAGCAGCAGGCGGCCGTCATCCATGCGGTGGATGTGCTCGGTCATCTCGCTCTTGCCGCCGCCCGAGGCACCCTCGTGCATGATGACGAGGCTGTTGTCGTAGGGCGTCACCACGCGCACCGCGGCGCAGTGGTTGGTGGTCCAGCCCTCGCGCTCGCCGATGTCCAGCAGCAGGGAGTACACGCCCTTCTTGGCGCTGGGGCCGGGGTACAGGTTGTAGGCGAAGATCTCCTGGTGCGTCTCGCAGCGCGCGTGCACTACCACTTGGCGACCGTCGAAGTGGGTATGGCGGAACGGCGGTGCCACGAACAGCACGCCGGCATTCAGGCGGAAGCTGGCCGGCACCGCGTTGCCGGGAATCATGCCCTGCAGATCGGCCATCGCGGCGGCGAAGAAGCCTGCTTCCTTCGGGCAGATCAGCAGCGCGCCGTAGCCGAGTTGCGGCGGGCCGGCGTTGAAGGGCACCACGATCAGGTCGCGACCCTTCAGCCAGTCCAGGGTCTGCTGGCGGGTGCGGTCGAAGCGCTCGCCGAAGCGGGTCTGGTAGGTCGGCTTGTCGGTCGGCAGGTCGTCGCCGATGACCATCGCGTCCGGGTCGCGGCGGCGCAGCTTGGGATCGGTGAAGTTGATCGCCAGGCCGTTGCGCGCCTTGGTGACCACCGCCTCCGTCACCTCGCCGAGACCGGCCACGTCGAAGACCGCGCGGTACTCCGCCTTGTCGTCGCGGTTGCCGGCGCTCCAGTCGGTGCTGCCGGCCTCGCGGCCCAGCGCCCAGTCGAGCAGGTCTTCGCGGCAGGTCGGCACGAAGAGTTTCGGCGCCGCACCCAGCACTTCGATGACATGCGGCGGCAGGCCCAGCTCGGCCCAGTCGCGGGCGAAGTCCAGGGTAGCGGAAGCGCTGTGCGCGCTCGGGTCGGCGACGTGGTCCATGGTGGGCGGCCTTGGTTTGCTAGGGTTTGCCCTAGGCTAACGCTGGCCGTCCGAAGAAAACTTGATCGTGCTTAAGCTTCGTGGGGCTTAAGGACGCGAGCCGGCACCGCTCGCGTCGGTAGAGCGGGCATCGGGCTCCCTGGTCTTCAGTGCCGGTACCCACGGTTCGAGGTTCGTGAACAGCCCGCTGCTTGAACCATCAAGTCCCTGAACCTGCCGGCACGAGGCAGGAGCTCCTTTCAGGCTGTCGCAGTCGAGGACTCCCGCATCGGAACCATCGGGAATGATCACCAGTGCGCCGTCAATCCGGGAACCGTTGGTGTGCTTGCGGATCAGCTCGCTGGGAATGGCCGGGGCGAGAATGCTGCGCGCGAGCGCATACGACTGCGGCATGTTCGATGGCCCAGTTGAGTCGCCGTAGTACATCGCGCCGCGGATCAGTACCGCGGTGATGCCGTCTTTCGTCGGCGGCATGAACCGACGCTCCACTCCAGCCGCCAGCAGTTGCTCGCAACCGCCGGAGCACACACCATCGAGTACGACACGCACTTTCAGGTCACCCAGGACGTCCGCCGTTGCGTAGATCGCGTTCATATCACCACCCGCGACTCGACGCAGCACGAACGTACGCACACCCTGCTCATACGCCGCCTTCAGACGACGCCCGTCGGGGTAATCCATCGACCCTCCGAGCACCGCCACATCTCCCTGTACCTCCACCGTCAGCGCCTGCGCGGGCAGCGACAGCAATTGCAGACCCGTGGCCAGCAAGGCCAGTCGGGCAATTCCCCCAAAGCTATTCTTCATTTTGATTGTCCAAAACAGAGTTCGTCATCTCGCAGTTTGCGCATGGCATGAACTGCGGGCGCGAAGCCTATCAGGACGCACACGGGCCGGGTGCTGCAATGCCCGGCGGGCCGGGAATTGCGCACGCCCTGCTCCGCTAGTTGTGCTCGCTCGGCCCCATGATGACGATGCCCTCGGTCTTCTCCACGTGGCGCACGAAGATGTACTTGTCCTCGCGTCCGTCGCTGTGTTTGCGGCGGATGTCCGGCTGCACGGTGCCGGCAACCTTGGCGACCACCACGTAGGGTTCCTGCGCGGCGAGGCCAGCGGCGCAGTGGGCGTCGAACTCCTCCACCGTGCGCGCGGTGTGCGCGTTGGCGATGCCGGCGCCGCGCGCGATGGCCGCGATGTCGACGTTGCCGAAGGCGGTGTGCGTCGGTGGGCCGCCGATGGACTGGTAGCACTCGTTGTCCCACACCACCACGAAGAGGTTGGCCGGTTTCTCGTTGCCCAGCGTCGCAAGGATGCCGAGGTTGAACATCATGCCGCCATCGGTATCCAGCGACACGATGCGACGATGCGGCAGGCCGACGGCGAGGCCGAAAGCCTGTGGCGTCACGCAGCCCAGCTGCTGCTGGAACAGGCTGGCCTCGCGCATGTGCGGCGCGGCGTTGTACCACTCGTCCACGCTGGCGCCCAGCGACAGGATCACCAGCTCGTCCTTCAGACGGGCCGCGAGGGCCTTCATGCAGTCATAACGTTTCATCGCACGATGCTCCCGCCCAGGACGATGGCCGAGTGGTAGTAGGCGGCGTAGGACCAGTCGAAGGCATGCGCGATGGCGCGCTCGATGTCTTCCTCGTCCGACACCACCTTGTAGGGAATGCGCATGGCATTGAGCAGCGGCTCCATGGTCATGCCGTGCGGGATGGCCCACCAGTTGTTCTCGCCGAGTTCGCCGCGATAGCTCATCAGCATCACCACCGGGATGCCGGCGCCCATGCCCATGCGCGCCAGTGGCTCGATGGAGGCGCGCAGGCCGGAGTTCTCCATCACCAGCGCGCCCCGCTTGCCGGACAGGAACAGGCCGCCGCAGATGGCCGCGCCCTCACCTTCGTTGGTGACGCGGATGGTGCGGATGTCCGGGTCGGCATCCAGCGCCGGGTACAGCTCCTTGAACAGCGAGTCCGGCAGGTAGCAGACGACGCTGACGCCAGCGGCCTTGAGGCCGCGCAGCACCGCGTCGACAGCGGATTGCTTCATGTCATTTCACCTTGTGTGGGTAGCAGGGAGGGCCGCTCAGCGCGACAGCTCGACCTTGGCCGTGCGGTAGAGGTCCACGCACTCCTCGTGCAGCACGTCGGTGACCAGGTTCAGGTTCCAGCCCACCATGTCGGCGAAGCGCTCCACCGAGTAGTCCTTGAAGTTGAAGGCCAGGGTGGCGAGCTGCTTGATGTCCTCGTTGCGCGCGCCGAGCACCAGGGTCTGGATGCCGGCGTTGAGCACCGCGCCCAGACACATCGGGCAGGGCTCGCAGGTGGAGTAGAAGACCGCGCCGGGAATGCGGCGCTGGCCCAGCTTCTGCGTGGCCATCTTGATGGCCAGCGTTTCGGAGTGTGCCGTGGTGTCGGAGGTCGACACCTTCAGCGAGCGGCTCAACACCACCACCTCGCCGTTGAGCACCACCGCGGCGCCGAAGGGTTGCTCGCCCATGGCGGCGCCGGCCTTGGCCTCGGCGATCGCCATCGCCATGAATTTCTCGTGTTCGTTCTGCATGCTCTGCTGTGCTCCTTGCCGTCGTCGGCAAACGGTTCAATCGGTATGCGGTGTGATGACGGCACCGGCCGGCCCTGGCCGGCGCCATCGGGAAAGAAACTTCAGTTGGCGAGGGGCGGCAGCACCCGCTCCGCTTTCGGCGGCAGGAAGCTGCGGTTGAAGATCTCGCCGACGGCGGGCTTCTGCTTCAGTTCGTAGGCCGCGGCGATGGTGTCGATGGAAGCCGCGAGGCGGCTGTCCTTCAGATCGCCCAGGCCCAGCTCGGCGGTCTCCGGCGTGTACATCTGGTGCTTCAGCATGTAGAGCATGCGTTGCCGCTCCAGCTTCGCATCGGTCAGCGGCTCCACCGTCTTCAGGGAGGCGATGCCCTTGTCCGGCGCGACGGCGATGTCGCGGATGGCGCGGTGGATGGCGCGCAGCAGGCCGCGCACCGCCTCCGGCTTCTCGCGCAGCAGCTGCGGCGACACGAGGATGCCGTTCGAATACACATCGAGGCCGTGGTCGCTGTAGAAGAACCAGTTGAAGTCCTTCTCCGGGTCCAGCCCCATCGCGATGAAGTTCATGTAGCTGGTGGCGCCGAACTGCGCGACCGCGTCGGACTCCTTGCGCACCAGCAGTTGCTCGATGAGGTTGGGCGCGGCGTTGTTCACCTTCACCTTGGCGGCATCCACGCCATTCTTCTGCGCCAGCGCCGGGAACAGCTTGAAGGTGGCCGAGCCGGCCGGGGTCAGGATGGTGCGGCCCTCCAGTGCCTTCAGCGTGGTGATGCCGGTGTCGCGGCGCGCGATGATCGCGAAGGGCGCGCGGTTGTACAGCAGCGACACCATCACCGGCGCCTTGCCGGGCTGCTGCGCGGCCATCTGGATGCTGGCGTTGATGTCGCCGAAGCCGGCGTCGTAGGTGCCGGTCATGATGCGGGTCACCGCTGCGGCGGAGCCATCGCCCTGGTCGATCACCACGTTGAGGCCCTCTTCCTTGAAGTAGCCGGCGTCGCGGGCGTAGTAGAACCAGGAATGCGGCCCCTGCGCCTTCCAGTCGAGGATGAAGCGCACGTTGACCGGATCGGCCGCGACGGCAGCGGTGAAGGCGGAGGACAGGACGAGCGCCGCGCCGAGGAAGGCTGCGCGCAGGCGTTGGAACGGTTTCATGACGGGTCCTTCGGGGAAAGAGAGGGACCTCCGGGCGTCGCAGGGCGGCGGTGCCATACACGTTTCCATCGGGGACCGGCGTCATTGCCGTGTATGAGCCGCATTCTAGGAGCCGGCTTTCCATTCGCGATAGACGGATAAAATCGAACAGCTTGTTGCCCATCGAGCAACATGTCGTCTGAAGGAACACGCACATGGATCTGTATCGCCTGGGCCTGGTCTCGACGCGGCTGGAGTACTTCCAGGCCGTGGTCACGCACGGCTCGATCCGCCGCGCGGCACAGTTCCTCAACGTCGCGCCGTCGGTCATCAGCCGCAGCCTGCGACAACTGGAGGAGGACCTCGGCGCGCCGCTGTTCGAGCGCGTGCGCCAGCGCCTGCACATGACCAGCGCCGGCGAGACGCTGGCGTACCACGCCCAGGCCAGCAGCCGCGCGCTGAACCAGGCCTGCGCCTTCATCGACGACCTGCAGGGCCTGCGGCGCGGCCGTGTCAGCGTGGTGGCGGTGGAGAGTGCGATGCGCGGCCTGTTGCCGGACGTGCTGTCGGCCTTCTGGGAACGCCACCCGAATGTCAGCGTGAGCCTGCGTACCGCCGGCTCACGCGAGGCGCTGGAAGCGGTGGCCGCTGGCGACTGCGATCTCGCCATTGCCTTCGACGTACGGGTGCCGCGCAACGCGCGCCGGCTGGCCGCCGCCACGACGCATGTCGGCGCCCTGCTGCGGCCGGATCACCCCAGGGCCGGGGAAGCCTCGGTACGCCTGCGCGACTTCACCAACCAGCATGTGTTGCTGGCCGACGTACAACTCACGCTGGGGCGTCTCATCGACGAACTGGCCGCCGACGAGGGCATCGGCTTCCAGGTGCGGGCGCGCACCAACTCCATCGACGAGCTGGTGGCCTTCGCGGTGCGCGGCCACGGCATCAGCTTCCAGACGCGGCTGGGCGTGACGCCGGAGCTACGCCGCGGCGAGCTGGTGTTCGTGCCGCTGCAGGACAGCCGCCTGAAGCCGCGCCGCCTGATCCTCGCCGCGGCCGGTCAGGGCCGCCAACCGGAAGCACCGGCCGCGCTCGCGGCGATGCTCAGCGACAGCGTGGAGGCGCTGCACGAGGGCTGAGCAACCGACCTGGAATCCCTGACAGGATGAAGCGAAGCCGACGTTGCAAATGAGTGGCTAGGCGTGCCGCCGCAGACAGTACAACTTGGTACGGCAAGGCGGCACAACAACGCCAGAATCATTCTGTCAGGGCTTCACTTAGCCGGCGTGATGCGGATCAGCTTGCCATCGCTGGCGTCGGTCAACACCCACACGGCACCATCCGGCCCCTGCCGCACATCGCGGATGCGCGCGTCCAGATCGGCCAGCAGCTTCTCCTGCCCCGTCACCTTGTTGCCGTCCAGCGTCACGCGCATGAGGTGCTGGCCGGCCAGCGCGCCGACCAGCATGTTGCCCTTCCATTGCGGGAACAGCGGACTGGTCACAAAGGCCATGCCGGAGGGCGCGATGGACGGGTCCCAGTAGTGCAGTGGCTGTTCCATGCCGGGCTTGGTTGTGCCCTCGCCGATCGGCAGCATGCTGTAGTGGCGACCGTAGCTGATCACCGGCCAGCCGTAGTTCTTGCCGGCCTGCGGGATGTTGATCTCGTCGCCACCGCGCGCGCCGTGCTCCACGGTCCACAACACGCCAGTGTCCGGGTGCAGCGCCGCCGACTGCGGGTTGCGGTGGCCGTAGCTCCAGATCTCCGGCTTCGCACCCGCACGGCCGACGAAGGGGTTGTCCCTGGGCACGCTGCCGTCGCGCTCGATGCGCACCACCTTGCCGAGATGGTTGTCGAGCTCCTGCGCCTTGTCGCGCAGGTTGTTGCGTTCCCCCAGGGTGACGAACAGCTTGCCGTCGCGCGCCACGACGAGGCGCGAGCCGAAGTGATGGGTGCCGTCGTAAGTCGGCTGCTGGCGGAAGATGACCTGTACGTTCTCCAGCGCGGTGGCTGCGTCGTTCAGCCGCCCCCGTGCGATGGCGGTGCCGTTGCCACCGTCGCGCGGCTCGGAGTACGACAGGAAGATCGTGCGGTTGCTGGCGAAGTCGGGATCGAGGATCACGTCCAGCAAGCCACCCTGCCCGCGCGCCGACACCGCCGGCACATTGGCCACCGGCGCCGACAGTTTGCCGTCCGCGGCCACCACGCGCAGACGGCCGGGGCGCTCGGTCACCAGCATGCGGCCATCCGGCAGGAAGGCTATCGCCCAGGGGTTCTCCAGGCCTTTGGCGACGGTGTCGACCTGCAGGCGCAACTGCTCGCTGGCGAGTTGCTTGCGCTCGGTCTGCGCGTGGCCGGACGGTGAGGCGAGCAATGCGGGGACGAGCAGGCTAGCGGCCGCGAGCAGGCGGCGCCGGGACAGGTAGCGTGGGTTCATGATGCCTTCCGGAGGTTGCGTCTGCGTCAGACGCGCCTGATGCGGCATCCGTTCCCGCTGCGCAGCCGGGACATCACGGGCAGTGGCGGGCTACGGACGCCAATCGCCATCCCGGCACGCGAGCACATGGTCATGGCCGGGGACGCGGCCACCGCGCCGATCTACTTGACGCAGCTCAAGGCGCGCCCGCGTCGGGGCGCCTACCTTGAATCATCGAAGACACTTGCAGGAGGTGTTGGAGGGTGACACGGAGGTGACGAAGTCCTGATGCAGGGCCAACAGTGGCCGCGCAAGAGCGGCCCGTATCGCATCGCTACGCCGATGCGCCAACGCCGGACCGGGTAACCGCTCCGGCGTTTTCCATCGGCACCATCCCCTGCATCACGACGCTGCGGCAGGACTAGAGCTGGAACTTCTCCACCATGCCCTGCAGGTCGCGGGCGACCTGCTCCACGTGGTCGGCCGTGCCACTGGTGTTACTGGCACTGGCGCTCATTTCCTCCACCATGTTGGCGACCTTCTCCACCTGCTGCGCAATGCTGGTGCTGGCCAGGCCCTGCTCGCGGGTGGACTCGGCCACCTCGCGCACCAGCATGCGTGAGGTCTGCGCGCCTTCGCGCATGCTGCCCAGCGAAGCCGCCGCCTCGCGGGCCTGCTTCACGCCGGTCTGCGCCTGCGGCACCGCGGCTTCCATCACCGCCACGACCTGCCGCGTATCGTGCTGCACGGTCTGGATCATCTGCTCGATGCGTACGGTGGCCGTGGCGGTACGTTCCGCGAGGCCGCGCACTTCGTCCGCGACCACCGCGAAGCCACGGCCCTGCTCGCCGGCACGCGCGGCTTCGATGGCGGCATTCAATGCCAGCAGGTTGGTCTGGTTGGCGATTTCCTTGATGACCGCCGCAATCCCGCCGATCTCGTCGACGCGCTGCCCCAGGGCACCGACGCTGACACTGGCTTCGCCCACCGTCGCCGAGATGGCGTCGATCTGCGCCACCGCGTCGTTGGCGCGGGCCTCGCCTTCTCCCGCCATCTGCGCCGCGGCGTCCGACTGCTCTTCGGTCTGGCGCGCGTTGTCGGCAATGTGGTTGATGGCCACCGTCATCTCCTCGACGGCGGCCGCCATCGAAGAGGTGGCATCCGACTGGTGGCTGGCCGCGCTGGAGATCTGCCGCGCGCTGTCGGCGAGCTCGCCGGCATTGCCGGTCAGCGTCTGGGCACTGCGCTTGACCTCGCCGACCAGGCCCGACAGGCTGCCCAGCATGTCGCGCAGCGCACCCAGGATGCTGTCGCGCCCGGTGGGTGCGTCGAACTGCACGCGCAGGTCTCCTGCAGCGGCCCGGCGCATGTACTGCATGACGGCAGCCGGCTCGCCGCCGAGCTGGCGCACGATGCTGCCGGAAATCAGGACGCCGATCAGCACGACGACGGCCAGCGTCGCCAGCGAGACGATCGAGATGATCAGCACGCTGTGGCGCACGGCGGCCGACACGTCGTCCACATACACCCCGGTGCCGACGGCCCAGCCCCAGGCCGGAATGCCCTTGATGTAGGCCAGCTTGGGGGACGGTTCGGTGCCGCCGGGGCGCTGGAACACATAGTCCACGTAGCCTTCGCCGCGCTTGCCGGCCGCCAGGATGGCGTCGTAGAGGCGGAAGCCGGACGCGTCGGCGGTGCCCAGCATGACCTTGCCCTCGTTGGCGGGGACCGGGTCCTGCAACACCATGCGGCCGTCGAAATCGATGATGTAGTAGTAGTCGTTGTGGCCGTAGCGCAGCTTGCGCAGTGTCTCGCGCGCCTGCGCCTGGGCATCGGCGCGCGGCAGCTTGCCGGCCGCTTCCAGGACCTGGTAGTAGTTGATGACCCCCACCGAGATATCGACGAGGTGGTGCAGGCGCTCGCGGTGCGCCGTGAGGGCGTCGTCGCGGGTCTTGAAGGCGACCGTGGCAGTCATCAGGACGAAGCCGATCAGTACGGCAACGACGAGTACGGTCAGGCGGGTGCTCACCCGCAGGTGTTCCAGGAAATTCATGTCGGCGGTCATCCAAGTGGGTTGTTGGTCGGCGCTTTTTGCGCTCTATCGCCGCACTAACGGGTCTCGCCGGGTTGCCTTGAAGCCGTCCGTCCGGACAGATGGCTCAGGAATCAAATATTTACGAACGAAAGTGCTGGGGGCGCTGTTGCGCCCAAAGAAAAACCCCCGCTCTGCAAGGAGACGGGGGTCGCATACCACGGCGTATGGCGCCGGGGCGCCATACGCTTCAAAGCATCAGGGCGTCGCGCCCGCGCCGCTGTTGAAGTACTCGTACAGGCGGTTCACCGGGAAGGTACGCGACACGCCACCGAAGGTGATGGTCTGCGGCGTGGTGGAGCTGTACGCACGGTTGGTGGAGGCCGCCGGGCCCCAGGGGGTGGCCTTCTGCACCTGCACGCCGATCAGCGAATTGCGGATCACGGCCAGGCCGTTGGGCACGTTGAAGGTGGCATCGGTGGCCGTGTAGGCGCCACTGCTGTCATCCCAGGCACGGCCCAGTTGCAGGGTGTTCTCGGTGGCGGTGCCGTCGGGCGCGGTGGTCTCGGCTGTGAACACGCTGTTGGTCACCAGGAAGCCCGCCGTGTAGTTCTGCGGGTGGGCCGGCGCAAAGACATAACCGGTCTTCTGGTAGTTGCCGTTGGCGTTGAGGCGGTTGACCAGCTGCTTGAAGGTCACGCCGTTGAACACCGTCACCGCGCGGCCGAACACGAAGTCCACGTCGCCTTCGATGTAGCTGCCGGCGACATACACGCGTGCCACCGTACCGGTATTGCCCGACTTCGGCTGGAAGGTGTCCTGGTGGCCG
Organism: Uliginosibacterium sp. H1; assembly: GCF_036017065.1. Taxonomy (NCBI): domain Bacteria; kingdom Pseudomonadati; phylum Pseudomonadota; class Betaproteobacteria; order Rhodocyclales; family Zoogloeaceae; genus Uliginosibacterium; species Uliginosibacterium sp. H1. The sequence continues at coordinate 806,584 of NZ_JAYXHR010000002.1, read as the reverse complement.
AGCAGGCGCACGTTCTCCAGGATGACCTTGTCGGCCGAGGTGGTCAGCGCCACGGCCTGCAGGCCGCTGCTGGACGTCGACTCGTCGAAGTCGTTGGCGATGGTGATGTTCTTCGCCTGGAAGCCGGCGGCGTAGGCGAGGAAGGTGGTGCTGCCGCTGGTGCCGTAGGTGGCCTGGCCGCCGCGGCCTTCGCAGGCGTTCAGCACCAGGGCGGCATCCTTCGGCGTGCCGTTGGATTTGTTGTTGACGATGACCACCTGGCTGGCGTCGGCGCTGGTGCCGTACAGCGTGATCGGCGGGGCGTTCTTGACGCAGACCTGCTCGCGGTAGGTGCCCGGCTTCACGTTGATGTACACGCGTGCCGTGCCGCCTGCCGCCGTGGCGGCATCGATGGCGCCCTGCACCGTGGTGTGGGTGCCGGAGCCATCGGCGGCGATGGTGTAGGTCGGCGTGAAGCCGCACACGTCACCGATGCCGTTGCTGACCGGATCCCAGTTGTCGGTGACCTGCGCCTCGACCTGGCCGGCCTTGGCCAGCGTCGCCAGGATGGTGGCGTTGCTGGCTTCGGCATCGGTCAGCTGCGGACGATTCACCGTGCCCGCGACCGCCGCACCGGCGATCGGCTGGATGTTCAGCGGCGTCGGTACGCAAGCCACCGGGCCGCCACTGGAGCTGGAGGAGGAGCTGGACGAAGTGCTGCCCGTGCCCGAGGAGCCCGCGCCGGACGAAGAGGACGAACTGCTGGTGGTGCCACCCGACGACGAAGACGACGAGCTGGACGAACCGCTGCCCGCCGGGCCGTAGGTTTCCAGTTCGGTGATCTTCGCGCCGAGCGAGCCCGGGATCGCCAGGCACAGCTTCTTGCTGACGACGGCCGGCACGACATCGATGATGCGTTCCGCACCGATGCCACCGTTACCCGAGATCAGCAGTGCCGGGGCAGCGGTGTTGTTGTAGTCCCAGATGCGCCATTCGCCGACGGCCGTGCCCTCTTCGCGCAGGATGATGCGGTCGATGGTCTGCGCGGTGCTCCACTTCACGCAGGCGCGCTTCTCGGTGTCACCGTCGTCCGGCGTCCAGAAGGTGGCGATCTTCGCGTCCTTGATGTTGCCGAAGCTGGTCGTGCCCTTGCTGGAGCCATCCGCCCCCGCACCGGGGCCGGTCACGGAAAGGTTGAGGCTGCCGCCGGAGGAAGAGGAACTCGACGTCGAGCCGGCACCCGAGGAGGAACTGGACGAGGTCGAGCCCGCACCGGAGGAGCTGGAAGAGGAAGAGCTGGACCCTTCAGGAGTCGTGGAGACCTTGAGTTTCCCGGTGCCCGCGTTAGCCAGCACGTTGATCTTCACCAGGCTGGCCGGACGTGCCGTGAAGGCGTAGGGCGGGGTCCAGGTGACGACGTTGGGCACGGCGCAGGCGCCCAATGCCTTGCCGTTGAGGACCGAGCCACTGTCCTTGAAGTTGCCCACCGCCGCGCCGTTGATCGCGGGGTTCTTCACCACGTCGTCGCAGCTGGCTGCACCGGCGACTTCGAACACGTTGGCGTTGGACAGGATCTTGGCTTCCTTGCCCGCGCCCACGCTGTAGTTGTGGGCGTACACCGGGTGGCTCTTGCTGCCGATGAACAGGTTGTTGAACAGGTGCACCTGGCCGAAGCGTACGCGCGGGGCGCGCTCGCCGATGTCGCGCCACAGGTTGTTGCTGAAGGTGACCTTGAGCTTGCCTTCGTCGCTGGTGGCACTGTCGGAGGAGCCGATCAGGTTGTTCTTGCTGTGCAGCTCGAACACGCTGTAGGAGACGGTGACGTAGTTGGAGCCGCCCTTGATGTCGAGCGCGCCGTCGTGGCATTGCTTGCGCATGCCGTTCTCGATGGGCGCGAGATCGTCGGTGGTCGGGGAGTCGGTGAAGCTGACGTGGTCGATCCACACGTGGTGGGAGTTGCTCTGCACGGTGAGGCCGTCGAGCTCGGAGTTCCAGTTGCCGGTGGGGCCGTCGTTGGGGTCGAACACCGGACTCACGTCGCAGGGATTGACGATCTTGAGGTTGCGGACGATGACCTGGCTCTTGTTGCTGACGTTGATGTAGCCGTTGATGATGCCGGCGGTGGTGCCTTCGCCGATCAGCGTGGTGTTGGAGGGGAGGTCGATCTTGGCGCGCAGTTTCTGGTCGTCCATGTTGGCGAAGGCGGTGCCTTCGCTCATGTCGATGAGGCCTTGTACGCGGATGATCTTGGCGTCGGTCTTGCCTTCGGCAATCGCGGCGAGCAGCTGGGCGCGGCTCTTGACGACGTAGATGCGGTTGGCGGCGGCGGCGGCTCCGCCCTGGGTGCCGCCGTCCTGGCCGGCCCAGCCGTCGGCGGGGGCGCTTTGCGTGGCGGGGTCGGGGGTGACGGTCTGGGCGATCGTCACGGCAAACAGCATGGGGGCTGCGAGCAGCATCCCCTTGAGGGCTATCTTGGTCATGGTGCGTCCTGGTGAAGGATGGCAGGCGTGCGCGGCAGCCGCAGGCTGCGCGCACGGGTCATGAATCAGGGAGGGGGCTCAGCTGCGGCGACGCAGGCCGAGCAGGCCGAGGCCGGCGCCCACCAGCAGCAGGGTGCCGGGCAGCGGGACCTGCGCTGCCGGGTCACGGAAGCTCAGCTGGGCGGTGGCGAACACGCCGAAGTCATCGGTCATCTGCAGCCCGGAGAGGTCGACCGAGAAGCTGTCGGCGTCGATCAGGGTGATGGTGCCGAAGTCGATGGCAACGCCTGCGAGCACCTGGCTGATGCCGGTGAAGTCGAAGGTGAAGATCTGGTTGGCCGGGCTCACGCCGGGCATCAGGCTGGAGAAATCAACCGTGCCGTCTTCGTGGAAGTCGATGCCGAACCACAACTCGCCGGCGCCGTTCTCGCTGTAGAACTCTGCGTCCCACACCACCGGCGAGCTCGGTGCAAGGATCAGCGCGCCGTCCGAGTATGTCCCGCTCACCGTCGCACCACTCAGCGGTCCCGCCTGCGCAACGCTCAATCCCAATGCGCAGCACAGTGCCGCACTCCACTTCTTCCAGCTCATGTCTCACTCCTCATCGATATTGCATAAACGTGGCCCTTCGATCGCTGCGAAAGGCGCCCCGCCACAGAAGCAAGTTGTTTGCCGAATGCCTAAGCGGATGTTTATTAAGGCATTGAAAAATATATATTTTTATTTTGTAAGGATTGTCGACAAATCAAAAGACGCCTTCAATACCAACCGGTCCGTGGGGCGACCACGGCATCAGTAAAAGAAAAAGGGCGGCAGCCTCGCGGCCACCGCCCTTTGCATCGACCCAGCCGGTTTTAGCTACAGCTCAGGCTCATCGCGTCGATGGACACCGTGGCCGACGACTCCGTGCGCAGCATCAGGAAGGAGCCGCTGCTGAAGCCGGCCGTCGTCAGGTTGATCGGGTAGTTCACCGTCCCCGCGGCAATGCCGGCAGCACTGACGTTCACCACCCGCGAGGCACTGCCGTGCGGCGAGGCCGAGCCACTGGTGGTGTTGTTGTCCACCTGCACCTGGAACAGGCCGGCACCACTCCCCGCTGCGGCAAAAGTGATGCTCAGCGTGCAGCTCTTGCCGACCATGTCGAAGATGCCACCCGGCGTGCTGCTGGCCGTAGTGGTGGTCGTTGCACGGGCACCGATGGTGAAGCGCGCACCCGCCAGGGTGATGACACCGGCGTTGATGGCCGGCGAGCCGCCGGCCTTCACGTACATCGGCACCGCGGCGTTGTCCGGCAGCGCCGCATAGGCAGCGGTGAACACGCTGGTGGTGGTGGCACTGTCGAAGTTCTCGGAGTGCTGCACCACGCCACCACCGCTGGAGGAGGAACTGCTGGAGCCACCACCACTGGAGCTCGAGCTGGAGGACGAAGCGCCACCCGACGAGCTGCTGGACGAACTCGTGCCGCCCGAGCTCGACGACGAGCTGGAGGAGCTGCTCGACGAGGAGGAAGACGACGAGGACGACGAGCTACCCGGCACGCCGCAGTTGGTGCATGGCACCGGGCTGAGGCGACCGGCACCGGCGTTGGCGGCGATGAAGTCACGCGCTTCTTCCGCGGTCTTCAGCGCGTAGCCATACGGCGGCAGCCAGGTGCCGGTGTTGGCGAGGCCTTCGCAGCCGGTCAGCTCGGCGTCGATGGCAGCGCCCACCCAGGGCTTGCCGTCATCGGTCTTGTCGCTGATGAAGCGGTGGCCGCTGGTGCGGAAGCTGATCGCGTCCTTGCCACCTGCCAGCTTGCCGCAGATCTCCTTCGGCTTGAGGCCGGTGAATTGGTAGTAGTTGTTCTGCGAAATGACGTCCGACTGGTAACGCACGTCCAGGCCGCCCTCGAACTTCAGGTCGGAATTGCTGGTCGTGGTGCTGCCGTCGATCATGTTGTTGTAGAGGTGCAGCTGACCGAAGCGGACCAGCGGCAGGCGCGACGCCACCCCGCTCCACAGCACGCCGTGGATGGTCACGTGCAGGCGGCCGGCATCGCTCCAGGCACGGCCGGAATCACCGTTGCCCACCAGCGTGGTCTTGCCGTGCTTGTGGAAGATGCTGTTGGAGATGGTGACGTAGTCGGAACCACGCACCACGTCCAGCGCACCGTCGTGGCGGGTCTTGCCGTTGAGACCGGCGGCCAGGCTGTCCGGCGTGTCGCCGTCGCTGACGGTGACGCGGTCGAACCAGATGTTCTGGCTGCGCGACACGGTAATGCCGTCCGCATAGGCGTTCGACGAGTCCTCCGGGTTCACGTCCCAGGGCGTGTCGATCGCCAGATTGCGCACGATGATGTTGCGCGTCCAGGTCGGGTAGTCGTCACCGTCCTTGCCGGCGGCGATCCAGTTCTTGAAGTCCGCTTCCGGGTCACCGCCGCTGGCCAGGGCCAGCTCGCTGCCGATCAGGATCGTGGTGCCGGTGATGCGGGCCGGACGGCCTTGCGCGTCGTTGATGCCGACCAGCGTGGTGTTGGACGGCAGCATGATCGAGCCACCGTACTTCTGGTCGAGGTAGCTGGTGTATTCCTGGAACAGCGTGTTGTTGTTGTTCCAGCGCAGGTCGATGTGGCCCACCACGCGGATGATCTTCGGCTCGTTGCCCGCCTGGTTGATCGCGGCCACCAGTTGCTGGCCGTTGAACACCGTGTAGACGCGGTTGGCTGCCGCATTGGCACCACCCGTCACCACCACCGGGCCCTTGCGCGAGAAGGCGTGCCAGCCGGTCGCCGGCGCCACTTCACGCTCGAAGCTCAGCACGCCGCCGGTGGGGTCCACCGTGGCGAACTGCCAGGCCGGCAATGCCGGTGCAGCAGCGTAGTTGGCCGGCGAGTGCTTGCCGTCGATGGCCACCGGCGCCGAGAAGTTGCGGATGCCGTACAGCGCGCTCTGGAAGGGGGTGCTGGCACCGGTCAGGGTCTGCGCATCGACAACGGTACCGCTGCCCGACGAGGAGCTGGACGAACTCGTGCCGCCCGAACTGCTGGACGAGGACGAGACGCCACCGGAGCTCGACGAGCTGCTGATACCACCCGAGGAGCTGGAGGAGGAGGAGCTGCCCACACCGCCCGAAGACGTCGATGAACTGCTGCCGGTATCACCACCTGACGAGGACGAGCTGGTGGAGGAACTGGAAGAGCTCGAGGCGCTGCCGCCCAGGCCATAGGTTTCCAGTTCGGTCAGCTTCGCGCCGCTGGAGCCCGGGATGCTCACGCACAGCTTCTTGCTGCTCACCACCGGGTCCAGGTCGATGACGCGCTCGGCACCCACGCCTCCGTTGCCGGAGATCAGCAGCACGGGAGCGGAGCTGTTGTTGTAGTCCCAGATCATCCACTGGCCGATGGCGCTGCCGTCTTCACGCAGCACGACGCGCGAGATGGTCTGCGCAGTGCTCCACTTCACGCAGGCACGCTTCTCGGTATCGCCTTCGTCCGGCGTCCAGAAGGTGGCCAGGTTGCCGTCACGCAGATTGCCGAAACTGGTGGAACCCTTCGACGAACCATCGGCGCCGGCGCCCGGTCCGCTGATCGACAGGTTGGCGCTGTTGCTGCCACCGGACGAGGACGAGGAAGACGAGCTGGAACTGGAGCTTGCACCGGCACCAGAGGAGCTGGATGACGACGAGGAAGAAGAGCCTTCCGGCGTAGTGGAGACCTTGAGTTTCCCGGTACCCGCGTTGGCCAGCACGTTGATCTTCACCAGGCTGGCCGGACGTGCCGTGAAGGCGTAGGGCGGGGTCCAGGTGACGACGTTGGGCACGGCGCAGGCGCCCAATGCCTTGCCGTTGAGGACCGAGCCACTGTCCTTGAAGTTGCCCACCGCCGCGCCGTTGATCGCGGGGTTCTTCACCACGTCGTCGCAGCTGGCTGCACCGGCGACTTCGAACACGTTGGCGTTGGACAGGATCTTGGCTTCCTTGCCCGCGCCCACGCTGTAGTTGTGGGCGTACACCGGGTGGCTCTTGCTGCCGATGAACAGGTTGTTGAACAGGTGCACCTGGCCGAAGCGTACGCGCGGGGCGCGCTCGCCGATGTCGCGCCACAGGTTGTTGCTGAAGGTGACCTTGAGCTTGCCTTCGTCGCTGGTGGCACTGTCGGAGGAGCCGATCAGGTTGTTCTTGCTGTGCAGCTCGAACACGCTGTAGGAGACGGTGACGTAGTTGGAGCCGCCCTTGATGTCGAGCGCGCCGTCGTGGCATTGCTTGCGCATGCCGTTCTCGATGGGCGCGAGATCGTCGGTGGTCGGGGAGTCGGTGAAGCTGACGTGGTCGATCCACACGTGGTGGGAGTTGCTCTGCACGGTGAGGCCGTCGAGCTCGGAGTTCCAGTTGCCGGTGGGGCCGTCGTTGGGGTCGAACACCGGACTCACGTCGCAGGGATTGACGATCTTGAGGTTGCGGACGATGACCTGGCTCTTGTTGCTGACGTTGATGTAGCCGTTGATGATGCCGGCGGTGGTGCCTTCGCCGATCAGCGTGGTGTTGGAGGGGAGGTCGATCTTGGCGCGCAGTTTCTGGTCGTCCATGTTGGCGAAGGCGGTGCCTTCGCTCATGTCGATGAGGCCTTGTACGCGGATGATCTTGGCGTCGGTCTTGCCTTCGGCAATCGCGGCGAGCAGCTGGGCGCGGCTCTTGACGACGTAGATGCGGTTGGCGGCGGCGGCGGCTCCGCCCTGGGTGCCGCCGTCCTGGCCGGCCCAGCCGTCGGCGGGGGCGCTTTGCGTGGCGGGGTCGGGGGTGACGGTCTGGGCGATCGTCACGGCAAACAGCATGGGGGCTGCGAGCAGCATCCCCTTGAGGGCTATCTTGGTCATGGTGCGTCCTGGTGAAGGATGGCAGGCGTGCGCGGCAGCCGCAGGCTGCGCGCACGGGTCATGAATCAGGGAGGGGGCTCAGCTGCGGCGACGCAGGCCGAGCAGGCCGAGGCCGGCGCCCACCAGCAGCAGGGTGCCGGGCAGCGGGACCTGCGCTGCCGGGTCACGGAAGCTCAGCTGGGCGGTGGCGAACACGCCGAAGTCATCGGTCATCTGCAGCCCGGAGAGGTCGACCGAGAAGCTGTCGGCGTCGATCAGGGTGATGGTGCCGAAGTCGATGGCAACGCCTGCGAGCACCTGGCTGATGCCGGTGAAGTCGAAGGTGAAGATCTGGTTGGCCGGGCTCACGCCGGGCATCAGGCTGGAGAAATCAACCGTGCCGTCTTCGTGGAAGTCGATGCCGAACCACAACTCGCCGGCGCCGTTCTCGCTGTAGAACTCTGCGTCCCACACCACCGGCGAGCTCGGTGCAAGGATCAGCGCGCCGTCCGAGTATGTCCCGCTCACCGTCGCGCCACTCAGCGGTCCCGCCTGTGCAACGCTCAATCCCAGTGCGCAGCACAGCGCGCACAGATAGCCCCTTAGTTTCATGTCTCACTCCTTTGTGTCTGTTCGTGGCTTCACTGTGATGCCGATCGCTGCGGCATCCACGCGCGTCCACTAGCAATTTTCCTGCCGGCGAACTAAATCCCTGTTTCTACAAGACCATGAAAAATAGGGATTTTTAGTTTGTAAGGTTTCCCGACAAACCTTTGAGCAAAGCCTGAACGAGAACAAGGGAAAACCCTGATGACATGAAAAAGGCGGGCCCGGAGGCCCGCCTTTTGAGGAAGTACTGCTGCAGCCACCCGGAGGTGGCTGGCGATCGCTCAGCGCAGCTTGCCCGCGCCGGCGTTGGCCTTCACCGAGGCCTCGACTGCGGAGGCGGCCTGCAACGTGTGGCTGTACGGCGGCGTCCAGAGGTTGGCACCGGTAGGTGCCGACATGCCGCACTGGCCGTCCCAGTTGGTGACGGTGCCGGCGGGAATGCCTGCCGACGAGTCGGCCTTGTCGTAGCTGACGAACTGGTGGCCGGAGGAGCGGAAGCCCAGGTAGTCCTTGCCCTTGATGACCTTGCCGCAGGCTTCCGAGAACTTCATGCCGGTGAAACCGTAGAAGTTGTTCTGGATGAGCTGGTTGGACTGGTAGCGCGCGTCGGAGCCGGCCTCGAACTTCAGGTCGTTGTCCGAGGTGTTGGTGCTGCCGGTCACCAGGTTGTTGAAGATGTGCACCTGACCGAAGCGGTTCAGCGGCAGACGCGTACCGGCGTGGTTCCACCAGTTGCCATGCAGGGTGACGTGCAGGCGGCCGGCATCGCTCCAGGCGCGACCACTGTCACCGTTGCCGATCAGCGTGGTCTTGTGGTGCTTGGTGAACACGCTGTTGCTGATGGTCACGTAGTCGGAGCCGCGCACCACGTCCAGCGCACCGTCATGCCGGGTGTCGCTGGCCAGCGAGTCCGGCGTGTCGCCGTCGCTCATGGTGATGCGGTCGAACCACACGTTCTGCGCGCGCGACACGGTCACGCCGTCGGCATAGGCGTTGGCGCTGTCTTCCGGATTCACGTCCCAGGGCGTGTCGATCTGCAGGTTGCGGATGATCACGTTCTTGGTCCAGGTCGGGTACTCGTCGCCATCCTTGCCGGCCGCTTCCCAGGCCTTGTAGTCGGCTTGCGGATCACCACCCGCGGCCAGCGCCAGTTCGCCACCGATCAGCAGCGTGGTGCCGGTGATGCGGGCCGGGCGGCCTTGCGCGTCGTTGATGCCGACCAGCGTGGTGTTGGACGGAACCATGATGGAGCCACCGTACTTCTGGTCGCTGTAGCTGGTGTATTCGCGGAACACCGTGTTGTTGCTGCTCCAGCGCAGGTCGATGTGGCCGACGATGCGGATGATCTTCGGGTCGTTGCCGGCGGCGTTGATCGCGGAGATGAGCTGCTGGCCGTTGAACACGGTGTAGACGCGGCTGACGGTCGCGGACGAACCGCCGCTCACCACCACGCGACCCTTGCGCGAGTAGCTGTGCCAGCCGTTGGCCGGTGCGGTCTCGCGTTCGAAGGTGAGCACGCCCCCCGTCGGGTCGACGGTGGCGAACTGCCAGGTCGGCAGCTTGGGCGCGGCCTTGTAGTTGCTCGGGTTGTGCAGGCCGTCGACGGTCACCGGCGCGGAGTAGTTGCGCACGCCGTACAGGGCGGTCTGCAGCGGGGTGCTGGCGCCAGTCAGGGTCTTGGCGTCGATGCCGCCGCCGGAGGAAGAGCTGGAGCTGCTGCTCACGCCGCCGGACGAGCTGGAAGAGCTGCCGGTACCGGACGACGAACTGGAGCTCGACGAACTGCTGCTCGATGAACTGGAACTGGAGCTGCTCGACGAGGAGGACGAAGAAGAGGACGACGAAGACGAACTCGACGACGAACTGCTGGATGAGGAGCTGCTGCTGGACGACGAGCTGCTCGACGAAGAACTGGAGGAAGACGACGAGGACGAGCTGGAGCTGCTGCTGGTCGTGCCGGCGTACGAGCACCAGGCCGAGGTGGTGAAGCTGTTGCTCGGGAAGTTGCTGCCGCTACAGGCCACGCTGTTGGTGAAGGTGCCGTAGACGAAGCTGCCGGACTTGCCGAGCGCCACCTGGCGGGTGCCGCTGAACGAGCAGGTCGCGCCGGTGTTCTGCGCGCACTTGGTATAGCCGGTCGGGTAATCGGCAGCCGCCTGGGCGCCGAGCGAGAAGGCGGCCGCGACCGCTCCCGCGAGGATGTAACGAATCATGGTGGTCTCCTGGTTTTTATGTCCCGGCGGAGAGCAGCCTTCGTTGCATCCGGTGTGGCGACCTCGGCGTCGGGCGAGCTGGATCGTACGCCGAACGAACTAACAATGTTGTTGCGGGGCAGCGTATGCCTTTAGTCGTAGGACAGTCCGCTGGATCGACCATTTTTCAAGCCATATAGCCGACAGAGAGCAGCATCGCTGCCGATGCTGGCTGGCGCTGTTCGTGCGGTTGCAGCAAGCCGGGGGGTCGGCTTACCGGCCCTGCCTGCTGCGCGCTGTGACCAACTTCACTGCCGCCACCCTCGTGATAGGGAAAGCACCTACCCGGCAAGAGCAGACGTGCCCAACCCCGGCTCGCTATGGGGCGCACGCAGCCACACGGGCCGCGCTCACCAGTTCCAGAGCGTGCCGTCCTCCAGGCGCGCGACCGGCAGGTAGGCGGGCTCGTACGGGTACTTCGCCGCCAGCTTCTCGTCGAAGTCGATGCCCAGGCCCGGCTTGTCGCTCGGGTGCATGTAGCCGTCGTCGAAGCTCCAGTTGTGCGGGAAGACTTCCAGCATCTGTTCGGAGTAGCCCATGTACTCCTGCACGCCGAAGTTCGGCACCCACAGGTCGAAGTGCAGCGCGGCGGCCATGCACACCGGCGATAGGTCGGAGGGACCGTGCGAGCCGGTGCGCACCTGGTACAGCGACGCGAAGTCCGCGATGCGGCGCATGCCGCTGATGCCGCCGGCATGGGTGATGGTGGTGCGGATGTAGTCGATGAGCTGCTCCTCGATCAACTGCTTGCAGTCCCAGATGCTGTTGAACACCTCGCCCACCGCGATCGGCGTCACCGTGTGCTGGCGGATCAGGCGGAAGCACTCCTGGTTCTCGGCCGGCGTCGGGTCCTCCAGCCAGAACAGGCGGTAGTCCTCCACCGCCTTGCCGAAGCGCGCGGCCTCGATCGGCGTGCAGCGGTGATGCATGTCGTGCAGCAGGTGCTCGTCGAAACCGAAACGCGAGCGCACGGCGTCGAAGAGCTTCGGCGTGAAATCCAGGTACTTCTCGGTGGACCAGAACTGCTCCTCGGGCCAGTCACCCTTGGTGGCCGGCTCGTAGGCCAGGCCCTTGCCCTTGGCCATGCCGTAGGTGGTCTTCATGCCGGGCACGCCGCATTGCACGCGGATGGCCTTGAAGCCCTGCTCCTTGTGCTTCGCGTAGTCGTCCAGCACCTCGTCGATGGTGTGGCCGGTGGTGTGGCAGTACACCATGACGCCGGTGCGTGATGCGCCACCCAGCAACTGGTAGACCGGCATGTTGGCGGCCTTGCCCTTGATGTCCCACAGCGCCATGTCGATGGCCGAGATCGCCGACATGGTGACCGGGCCACGCCGCCAGTACGCACCCTTGTAGAAGAATTGCCAGATGTCCTCGATCTGGTGCGCGTCGCGGCCGACCAGTTGCGGACACAGGTGGTCGCGCAGGTAGGACGCCACCGGCAGTTCGCGGCCATTGAGCGTGGCATCACCCACACCGGTGAGGCCGCTCTCGGTGGTGATCTTCAGGGTCACGAAATTGCGGCCCGGGCAACTGACGAATACTTCGGCTTTCTTGATCTTCATGATCGTTCCATCTCTCGGAGCAGGGGTTCTGGATGACGCGTGTGCAGGCAGCGCGCCCTAGGCGTGACGAAGGTTGAGACGGCGCACGGCCTCGCGCGCACCGCATGACAGCAGGGCGTTGTAGGCGTTGCTCACGGCCTGCACGAAGGGCTCGTTGTCCGGCAGGTCGCGGCCGAAGATCGCCTCCAGCGACAGCAGCGCATGCACCCGTTCGCCACCCTCGGCGCTGGCCGCCACGCGCGCCGCGATCACGTCACGCAGCGGGTCGCTGATCTCGATGGTCTGACCCTTCTCGTCCACGCCACCCACGTAGCGCATCCACGCCGCCACGCCCAGCGCGAGGTGGTCGAAGCGGCTGCCGTGCGCGAGGTGCCAGCGGATCGGGTCGAGCAGGCGCTGCGGCAGTTTCTGGCTGCCGTCCATGGCGATCTGCCAGGTGCGGTGCTTCAGCGCGTTGTTGCGGTAACGCTCGGTCAACAGGTCGGCGTAGGTCTCCAGGTCCACGCCACTCACGCGCAAGGTGGGGGCCTGTTCCTTCACCATCAGCGCCCGCGCGGCGGTGGCGTAGTCGGCGTCTTCCATGCAGTCGCAGATGTGCGCGTAGCCGCCCAGGTAACCGAGGTAGGCGAGGAAGCTGTGGCTGCCGTTGAGCATGCGCAGCTTCATCTCCTCGTAGGGCAGCACGTCCGCCACCAGTTCGGCGCCGGCCTTCTCCCAGGCGGGCCGGCCAGCGACGAAGTTGTCCTCGATGACCCATTGGCGGAAAGGCTCGCCAGCCACTGCAGCCGGATCGTCGATGCCACCGAGCAGCTCGCACACTTTCGCCAGCGTCTCCGGCGTGACCGCCGGCACGATGCGGTCGACCATCGTGGACGGGAAGCTCACCTTCGCCTCGATCCAGTCGGCGAGCTGCGGGTCCTGCGCGCGCGCCAGGCCGAGCACGACGTTACGCGTGACGTGGCCGTTCTCCGGCATGTTGTCGCAGGACATGACGCTGAACGGCGCCAGTCCGCGCGCACGCCGTCGGCGCAGCGCCTCGACGATGACGCCGGGCGTCGATTGCGGCACACCGGGATGCGCCAGGTCGTGCTGGATCAGCGGGTGCTCGCGGTCGAGCTGGCCGCTGGCCGGCTGATGGCAGTAACCCTTCTCCGTCACCGTGATCGACACGATGGCGATGTCCGGGCCGCACAGGGCATCCAGCACCGCTTCCATGCCATCGACGGCCGCATGCAGGGCCTGGCGCACCACGCCGACGACACGGCAGTTCCAGTGGCCGGGGGCCATCTCGGCCACCGTGAACAGGTGGTCCTGCTCGCGGATGTCGGCGATCTGCCGCTCACCGCCGATGAGGTTGATCTCGCAGTAGCCCCAGTCGCTGCCATGGTCCTGCGCCAGCACGTCGGCATACACGGCCTGGTGGGCGCGGTGGAAGGCGCCGAATCCGATGTGTGCGATGCGCGGCTTCAGGGCGCTGCGATCGTAGCGGGGCTGGACGACGTCGGCAGGCAGGGCGTCGGACTGCGTAATGCGCTTCATGATGCGGACTCTCTTTCGTACTGCGTTTCGTACTGCGTTTCGGACTGCGCGGGAGTTGTGTCGGTCGTGTTCAGGCGGGCACCTGGACGCGGTAGACGGCGCGGCGGCCGCTGGCATTCGAGGTGAAGAAGACGGCGTCATCGCCGTGGCTGAAGACCGGGTGCGGGTGGCTGTCCTGACAGTCCCAGATGGACTTGTGCTGGCACAACGGCAGCCACTCGATGTGGCCGCGCGCCCAGTCCACCTTCTGCACGCAGATCCACTCGCCGCCCCAGTTCTCGTTCTCCGGCACGCCGTCGGGATGGAAGTAGCCGTCGGACACCAGCCAGTTGCCATGACGGTTGCCGGCGGTGAAATGGCCATAGCGGTGGTAGTCGGCCGGCAGGGCGATCTCCACCGGATTGCGGCCCTGCGCATCGACGCGGCCGACGTAGGCCAGGCCGTCCTGGTACTTGCCGTGGTAGATGATGTGGCTGCCATCCGCCTCCCACATCTCGTGGCAGGTCCAGTCGGCACGGGAGCGGTCGCCACCCTCGTTGCGCAAGCGGATGTGCTCGCGCCCGTTCCAGATCCACATGCGGCGGATGCCGCAATCACCGGGCCATTCGTGGTTGTAGAGGATCACCTCCGGGTCGACCGGGCTGAACTGCACGTGGGTGATCCATGCGCGCGGGACACGTTCGCGCTTCAGCAGTTCGCCGCTCTGCGTGTCGTACACGTTGAGGTAGGAGGCGAGGTTCTCGGCCTGCACGCGGGCGTCGATGTCGTAGTCCGGCTTGTCGGCGATCACCTCGTTCTTCTTCTCGCCGTCGCCCACGCTGTAGCCGGGCGCGTCGTTGATGAAGACCTCGGCCTCCAGTGCGCGTGCGTCGGTGGTCGGAATGCACAGTCGCTTGCCGTCCGCGCTGACGTGGGTGAAGGCGGTCACCTGGTCGGCGGGAATCCGGCCCAGCACGCGACGCCGGGTTTCCAGGTCGCAACAGACGATGTCGTCGCCCTGCAGGTAGTACAGCTTGCGGTTCGCCGCGTCGAAGCTGACGCTGGCCTTGCCGAAGCCGCGGCGGGTATTGCCGTTGAAGTAGACGTAGGACTTCAGCGTGCCCTCGGTGTTGGCGCTGAGCTGGATCTCCTCGCCGTCCGGCAAACGTTTGAGGTACAGGTTGGGGTGGCCGCTGCGGTCACTGATGAACACCAGGCAGGTGTCGTCGGCCGACAGGCTGGAGCTGGTGAAGTACAGCAATTGGTCGTTGGACTCGGCACCGCAGGTGACGAGTACGGGCGTGACGGGGTCGGGACTGCTCATGAATGTTTGCTCATGACTACGAACTCCTTGCGGGTATGCCGGACGACCGGCCCGCGGCGACGTCGCGCGGGCCGGCGTGCGTCACAGCACCTGGTGGCCGGTGATCAGGCTGGGCAGCCAGGTGGAGAAGGCGGGGACGTAGGTCACCACCGCCATGGCCACGAACAGCGCCATGTAGAAGGGCAGGATGGTGCGCATCACCTGGCCCACCGATACGCCACCGATGGCGCAACCGATGAACTGCACCGTGCCCACTGGCGGGGTGTTCAGACCCAGCGCGCAGTTGAGCAGCAGCACCATGCCGAACTGCACCGGGCCCATGCCCATCTGCATCGCCAGCGGCAGGAACAGCGGCGTGCAGATCAGGATGGTCGCGGCCATGTCCATGAAGGTGCCGAGCGCGAACAGGATGATGTTGATCAGCGCGAACATGACGAGCGGGTTGTCGGTCGCGCTCAGCAACAGCTTGGCGGTGAGGTCGGGCAGCTCCAGATAGGCCATCTGCCATTGCAGGATGTTGGACACCCCGATCAGCAGCAGCACGATGCCGGTGGTTTTGGCGGCCTTGGCCGAAGCCATCATCAGCTTCTTCCAGTTCATCGTGCGGTAGACGATGAAGGTCAGCGCCAGCGAGTAGCACACCGCGATGCCGGCCGCCTCGGTGGCGGTGGTCACCCCGCCGATGATGCAGCCGAGGATGATGGCCACCACGAACAGGCCGGGCAGCGCCGCGACGAAGGACATCAGCACCGCACCCCAGCCGGGGAAGCGGCTGAGCACCGTGGTGCCGTCGGCCTGCTTCGGGAAGCCGTTTCTGACGGCGACCCAGTAGGCGGCGAACAGCATGCACACCATGAGGCAGATGACCGGCAGCAGGCCGGCGAACATGAGGTCGCCGATGGACACGCCGCGCACCATCTGGCCATTGACCATGCCGCTCGCGCCCTGGGCGGCGAAGGCATAGATGATCAGGTTGTGCGAGGTCGGCATCAGCGCGCCGCACAGTGCCGCGTGCGTCGTCACGTTGACGGCGTAGTCGGCGCTGTAGCCTTCCTTCTTCATCATCGGGATCATCACCCCGCCCATCGCCGACACGTCGGCGCCCGGCGAGCCGGAGACGCCGCCGAACAGCGTGCACGCCATGACGTTGGCCATGCCCAGGCCGCCACGCCAGTGGCCGACCATGTTGCGGGCGAAGTTCACGATCTTCTCGGCGATGCCGCCGTGAAGCATGATTTCACCCGAGAAGATGAAGAACGGAATGGCCAGGAACGAGAACACGTTCATGCCCGACACCATGGACTGGAAGGCGGTGGCCAGTGGCAGGCCTTCGACGATGAAGGCCAGGATGCAGCTCAGGGCGATCGCGAAGGCGACCGGCAGGCCGAGCAGCAGGAAGAGCAGGAAGCTCAGCGAAAGGACGGCTAGTACCATGACGGCTCCACTTCCTTGCCGGTGAACATGGCAATGAGATGTTCGATCGAGAACAGCACGATGAGCACGCCGGCGATGACGCAGGGCGTGTAACGCACGGCCTCCGAGATGTCCAACGTAGGAATCATGTTGCGATAGACGGCGATGGCCATCTGGAGGCTGCCGGCGAACAGCACGATCCCGAACAGGACGCTGAGCAGGCCGACGATGACGCCGATGGCGAATTGCGCCTTCTTCGGCAGGATCACCACCAGCGAATCCATGCCGATGTGGCCGGCTTCGCGCACGCCGGCGGCAGCGGCGAACATCGCCACGGAGATGACGAGGATCAGCGCGAGCTGCTCCACGTAGGGGGGTGCATCATGAAACACGTATCGCATCACCACGCCCCACAGGACGAGTGCGGTGATGCCGAGCAAGGCTGCCACGGCGATGTACATCGCCATTCGCGACAGCCTGGCGTTCAAGCGGGTCAACCAGTTCATCTACCTCTCCCCGGGCGACGGGCCGGCGCATCGCTGCGCACCACCCGCCGCCCGTGTCATGCGGACCACGAAGGTCCTGTCACAAGCCTTACTTGACCTCGGTGATCTTCTTCACGAGTTCCCTGGCCTGGGGCGTGGTGGAGAACTTGTCCCACACGGGCTTTTCGAGCGCCACGAAGGCGTCGTGATCCACGTCTTCGACGAAGGTGACCTTGGCGTCGCTGAGGATCTTCTTGGACGCGAGCATCTTGGCGTCCCACAGCTTCTGGTAGTAATCCACCGAGGCCCGCGCCGCTTCACGGATGATCTTCTGCTCCTCGGCGGACAGCGTGTCCCACACCTTCTTGGAGAACACCACCACTT
The DNA here is from genome assembly GCF_036017065.1 of Uliginosibacterium sp. H1. Taxonomy (NCBI): domain Bacteria; kingdom Pseudomonadati; phylum Pseudomonadota; class Betaproteobacteria; order Rhodocyclales; family Zoogloeaceae; genus Uliginosibacterium; species Uliginosibacterium sp. H1. Next base: position 789,746 of record NZ_JAYXHR010000002.1, on the reverse strand, counting down.
CCGGGATGCGGGTGTGCTGCGTCTCGCTGAAGTAGGTGGCGACTTCGTAGTGACGCGCGGTCTCGAAGGTCGGGTAGTTGTTCTCCGCGGCTTCCACCAGGCCGGTGCGCAGGGCGGTGTAGACCTCGGCAGTCGGGATGGGGATCGGCGAGCCGCCCAGGGCCTGGATCATGCCGACGAACAGATCGGAGGAGATCACCCGGATCTTCAGGCCCTTCATGTCGGCAGGCTGCCGCACCGGCTTCTTGGCGTAGACCGAGCGGGCCCCCGCGTCGTACAGCGCCAGGCCGACGAAACCGGCCTTCTCGAAGCTGGCCAGGATCTCCTCGCCGACCGGCCCGCGGATGACCTTCTGGAAGTGCGCGTTGTCGCGGAAGATGAACGGGAAGGACGGCACCTGCGTTTCCGGGACGATGCCGTGGAAGGAACTGATGCTGAAGCGCGACATGTCCAACGTGCCGATCTTCACCTGCTCGATGACGTCCTTCTCCGAACCGAGCGTGCTGTTCACGAACACCTTGACGCCGTACTTGCCCTTGGTCTTCTCGCTGATGAGCTTGCCCATGTACTCGACCGCCTGGACGGTCGGGTAGTCGCGCGGGTGCACGTCGGCCGAACGGAAGTCGCGCGCCTGAACGGCGCCAGCGAAGATCGTCGCGCATAGCGCGGCAACGATGGACAGTTGTTTCACCCTCATCTTGGCTCTCCTTTGGTAATGGCCCGCCCCTGGATGGCGATGCGCGCCAGGCCGACCGCGGACGCAATTAAAGCGCTTAAATTTTTGTCCGTGACCTAGGGTTTACCGTATGAAGATCGTGATTTTGATGCGCATCAATTGGCGCGCAGCACAACGAGGCCCCTGCCTGCCATACAAGATGCAACCCTCGATCGTGCGTATAAATCACATATAATCATTGCCTTGCAGCAACGCCGAGGGCTTGTCGCCCCAAGCAGGACGCACGAACCTGCGGCGAGCGGAAAGACTGCCTTGAAATTTAAAGGCATCAATTTTTGGAAGTTTTCGGTGCGGCCGGAAGCTGGTCGCAGCCTGCCGCAATCACCCCGCGGGCTGGCAAGCCCGCCATGCGACACTGCAGGAAAAGTGCGATTGCACACTGATGACGAACGGGGCAGGTCGGCCAGGTATCCGGAAACCCGCCGCCCGCCCAGCCGGATCCGCCCATGTCGAAACGACCCGCAACCCTGAAAGATGTCGCCGCCGCCGCCGGCGTCTCCACCGCGACGGTGTCGATGATCCTCAACCGCCGCTACCAGTTCAAACCGGAGCTGGAGGCGCGCGTGCGCGAGGCCATCCTGTCGCTGAACTACCGCCAGAACCCGGGGGCGCGCAGCATGGCCACCGGCCTGTTCGGTTCGATCGGGCTGGTGGTGCTGGACATCCGCAACCCCCACTTCACCAACATCGTCCACGGCGCCAGCATCAAGGCGCAGGAACACGGCTACAACCTGATCGTGGTGGACCTGAAGGAGGACGTGTCGCACGCCCGGCAGACCATCGACGACCTGGCGCGCCGGGTCGACGGCCTGATCCTCAGCCTGCGCCTGCCCGAAGACGCGCGCGACCTGCCGCTGCAACTGGGCAAGCCGGCAGTGCTGTTCGGCCAGACGCTGCATGAACCGAAAGCGCCACCGCCCTCGCCGTCGATCCAGATCCGCGGCTGGGAAGCGGCGCTGCTGCTCGGTCGCCACATCCTGGACGCAGGGCGGCGCCGGCTCACCTACGTGGGCTACTCGAAATCCATATGGAACGCCGATCGCATCAACGCGCTGCGCTCCATCGCCGACGGGGCAGAGCTGCGCGAGGTGGTGGTCGACACGCAGACCATGGAAGCCGGCGAAGCCATCGCCGCAAGCCTCGTCTATGGCGACTACAAGACCGACGCCATCGTCTGCTACAACGACATGATCGCCATCGGCCTGCTGCACGGCTTGTGCGCGCTCGGCGTGCGGGTGCCGGACGACATGGTGCTGGCCGGCTTCGACAACATCCCGGTATCGCGCTACGTCACGCCATCACTGACCACGGTGGACATGCGCAGCGAAGACCTTGGCGGTTGCTCGATGGAGCGCCTGCACCGCGCCATCCAGAGTGGTGACCACAGCCCCACGGTGGAACTGCTGGAGCCGCGCCTGCTGGTGCGCAGCTCCACCCAGCCGAAGAAGCGCTGACGCCCCGCAGGCCCGGTCAGGGCTCGGGGCCGACCCGCTCAGCCCAGACCACTCAGCGCAGACCATCCACCCAGCGCAGGATCTCCCCGGCCGGCCGCGCCCCGGTCAGCCGGCCGATCTCCTGGCCATCGCGGAACGCCACCAGGCAGGGAATGCTGCGGATCTGGTAGCGGCCGGCGATCGCCGGCGCCGCCTCGGTGTCCAGCTTGGCGAACAACACCTTGCCGGTGCGCTGGCCGGCAGCCTGCGCGAAATGCGGCGCCATCATCTTGCAGGGGCCGCACCAGTCGGCCCAGAAGTCCACCACCACCGTCAGCGGATGGCGGCCCGCGACGGCATCGAAACTGGCGTCGGTCAGCGTCACCGGCTCGGCCGGCAGCAGGGCCTGCTTGCACTGTCCGCAGGTCGGGCCGTCGCCCAGGCGCTCGTCCGGCACGTTGTTGCGGGTGCTGCAGTGGGGGCAGGGAATCAGCATAGCGAAGCTCCTCGTCGCAAAAGGTGGGCAGGTGGGGCGCCGGAAGGCATTCCCCCGATGTGCGGGCGCAATGTCGGACAAACAAGGGGCGCCGGTATAATCGCGCCTCTGTTCTGCGGCCCGCCGCGTCCCCTGTTCCTTCCCCCCGGATTTCCATGAACGTCCTGTTTGAAGAGGACGGTGCCTTCCGCACCGGTACGGTCCTCACCGACAACGACACGTCCCTGCAGGTTGAAACCCCGCACGGCAAGCGCGTCAAACTGAAATCCGCCAATGTGCTGCTGCGCTACACCCAGCCCGCCGCCAGCGAATTGCTGGCGCGTGCCGAGGCCGAGGCGGCGGGCATGGATACCGAGTTCCTGTGGGAGATGTGCGGCGACGAAGAGTTCGGCTTCAGCGAGTTCGCCGCCGACTATTTCGGCCACACGCCCAGCGCCGTCGAGTCCAGCGCCGTGCTGGTGAAGCTGTTCTCGGCGCCGGTGTATTTCCACCGCAAGGGCCGCGGCCGCTTCCGCAAGGCGCCGGCCGAGATCCTGCAGGCCGCCCTGGCCGGCCTGGAGAAGAAGCGCCTGCAGCAGGAACAGGTGGAGCGCATGGGTGCCGAGCTGGTGGCCGGCACGCTGCCCGCCGAACTGAAGCCGCTGCTCGCGCAACTGCTCTACAAGCCGGACCGCAACCGCCTGGAAACCAAGGCGCTGGAAGCCGCCTGCGCGGACACCGGCCTGTCGCCCGCCCGCCTGATGTTGAAGGTCGGCGCGCTGGCCTCGACCTACGACTTCCACTACGGCCGCTTCCTGTTCGAGCACTTTCCGCAGGGCACCGACTTCCCGGCCCTGCCACCGCTGGCCGCGCCGCCGGAGCTGCCGCTGGCCGAGGTGCAGGCCTTCTCCATCGACGACGCCAGCACCACCGAGATCGACGACGCCCTGTCGCTGACGCCGCGCGAAGGCGGCGGCTGGGTGGTGGGCATCCACATCGCCGCGCCGGGCCTGGGCATCGCGCCGGGCGACGCGGTGGACGCCATCGCCCGCGACCGCCTGTCCACGGTCTACATGCCGGGCAACAAGATCACCATGCTGCCGGACGACGCGGTAGGCCACTACACGCTGGGCGCAGGGCAGGCCCGCGCCGCCGTGTCGCTGTACGTGGACGTGGCGAGCGATTACCGCATCCTCGGCCACCGCTCCACCATCGAGCGCGTGCCGGTGGCCGCCAACCTGCGGCACCACGACATCGAGCCGGTGTTCAACGAAGAGACGCTGGCCGACGGCGGCCCGGACTTCCCGTACAAGCGCGAGCTGACCGTGCTGTGGGAATTCGCCACCGTGCTGGAAGCCGGCCGCGGCAAGCCCAGCGCCAACCAGAACCTGCTCGACTACAACTACAACGTCGACTGGGACGCGCAGACGCAAGACGGCCCCGGCGCCGTCAGCATCGAGCGCCGCAAGCGCGGCTCGCCGCTGGACAAGCTGGTGGCCGAGCTGATGATCCTGGCCAACTCCACCTGGGGCAAAGTGCTGGCCGACGTCGGCATTCCCGCCATCTATCGCGCGCAGAGCCAGGGCCGCGTGCGCATGACCACCGCCGCCGCGCCGCACGAAGGCCTGGGCGTCAGTTGCTACGCCTGGTCCACCAGCCCGCTGCGCCGCTACGTCGACCTCTGCAACCAGTGGCAACTCATCGCCCACCTGCGCGGTCAGACGCCTCATTTCCCCCCTGGCTCGGCCCAGCTCGCGGCGGCGATGAACGACTTCGACACCACCTACAACGCCTACAACGACTTCCAGCGCGGCATGGAGCGCTACTGGTGTCTGCGCTGGCTGCGCCAGCACGGCCTCAGCGAGACCAGCGCCCGCGTGCTGCGCGAGAACATCGTGCGGCTGGAGGAAGTGCCCTTCGTGTTCAAGCTGGGCGGCGTGCCCGGCAACGTGCATCCCGGCACCCGCGTGCAGGTGTCGCTGGACGGCTTCGACCTGCTCGACATCGACCTGCGCGCCAAGTACCTCGCCAGCCTGCCTCCATTGGGTGGTCCGGATGGCAGCGCCGAGCCGGAGACGGTCGACGAGGCCGAGCTGGACGCCATCGGCGACGTCGTCGATGCGCCCGTGGACAACGCCGCAACTGCCGGGGCCGCCCCCGCCGCCGAGGAGACGGGCGGCCAGGAAGGCGCCGCCTCGCCCGCGTAGAATTCCGCCGCATGTCTCCCCGGCAGCCATCCGCAAAGCCCCCAAAAGCCAAGGTGCCCGCTGCGCCCGCCCCTGACAGGCAGGCGCGGCGCAAGTACCACGTACCGCGCGCCGCGCGCCCGTGGATGCTGGTCAACGCGCTGGTCATCGGCATCTGCAGCTCGGTGGCGGTGCACGCCGTGCTCAGCGCCCTGAACTTCACGGTGCCGGAGCTGAAGCTCTCGAAGCAGCAGGACCGCGGGCTGGAAATCGTGCTGGTGAACGCCAAGCACGCCCAGAAGCCGAAGAACGCCCAGGCGCTGGCCCAGGCCAACCTCGATGGCGGCGGCAATGTCGACCAGAAGGCGATGCCCACCTCGCCCCTGCCGCCGGAGAACGCCAACCGCGAAGGCGACTCGCTGGTCGAGACCCAGCGCCGCGTCCAGCAACTGGAACGCGCGCAACGCGAGCTGATGACCAAGGCGCTCGCCAGCGCCAAGGTGAATGTCGACCGCAACACGCCGGCCGAAACGCCACCGGCCGAGACGCCCGCGCCCAGCGCGCTGGACCTGCGCGACCAGGCCCGCGCCATCGCCCGGCAGGAAGCCGTCATCGACCGCCAGCTGCGCGAGTACGCACAACGCCCGCGCAAGCAGTTCGTCGGCGCCCGCACCCAGGAATACCGCTTCGCGCAGTACGTGGAAGACTGGCGCGCCAAGATCGAACGCGTCGGCACCCTCAACTTCCCCAAGAGCGCCGGCAACAAGCTGTACGGCAGCGTGCTGGTGTCGGTGGAACTGAGCTACGACGGCAGCATCATCAACAAGCACGTCGAGCGCTCCTCCGGCAACAAGGCGCTGGACGAACACGCCCTGCGCATCCTCCAGCTGGCCTCGCCCTTCGCCCCCTTCCCGGACAACATCCGCAAGGACACCGACGTGCTGGTGGTGACGCGGACCTGGACCTTCATCAACGAGAAGGTCACGACGGAGTAGCGATGTCCCGTGTCGCAAAGCATCGCAAGGCGTGTCCGGGGGTGCGTAACGACGCCGAGCTGGAATACTGGCGCGGCGTCTGGCAGTCGGCCCGCACCCTGTCCGTCGATATCGCCGGCGACAACTGGTGCAACTACTGGCACGAGCATTTCGACTGGGAGAGTCGGGGCACGCGCAGCCGTCTCGAGCATCGCAAACACCTGCGCCCGCTGATGCATGCCTTCGCGCGTGTGCAGTCTCAACTGCATCAGCAGTCGAAACCGCACCAGGTCTTCGTTTCCATCTATCCCAACGATCCCGGCTCCGACGCTCTGTATGTGCATACGCCGAATCCGCACTCCGACTATCCCGCCGAATTCGGTGGCATGCAATTCGTCACTTGGTTGCCCCCGTTGTTGATCGGCGTGGTGTCGCTGGATCGCTATCGCGTGGGTGTTACAAGGTACGAAGGCGATCACCGGTTCACCATTCTTCCAAGGCAGGATGGAGCGGCCGTTCGACATGCGGCCACCCTCTGACGAAAAGCAAAATCCATGACCGACCGTTACGCCGTCATCGGCAATCCCATCGCCCAGAGCAAGTCCCCGGTGCTGCACAGCGCCTTCGCGCAGCAGACGCAGCAGGACCTGCGCTATGAAGCCCTGCTCGCCCCGGTGGATGGCTTCGTGGAGGCGGTGCGTGCCTTCGTGGCGGACGGCGGTCGCGGCATGAACGTCACGATGCCGTTCAAGGACGACGCCTTCCGCTTCGCCACGCGCCTGTCGGAGCGCGCGCAACGTGCGCAGGCGGTGAACACCCTGGCCTTCCGCGGCGAGGAGATCTACGGCGATACCACCGACGGGGTCGGCCTGGTGCGCGACATCGTGCACAACCTCAAGCGTCCGCTGGCTGGCCGCAAGGTGCTGCTGCTGGGCGCTGGCGGTGCGGTGCGCGGCGTCATCGAACCCATCCTCGCGCAGCAACCGGCCCTGCTCTTCATCGCCAACCGCACGGCGGACAAGGCGGCCGCGCTGGCGGATGCCTTCGCCGACCTGCGTGGTGATACGCGACTGGAAGGCGGTGGCTTCGAAGCCATCGCCGGCCGCTTCGACGTGATCGTGAACGGCAGCGCCGCCAGCATGACCGGCGAACTGCCGCCGGTACCCGCCGGCGCCTGGGATGCCGACAGCCTGGTCTACGACATGGCCTACAAGCCCCAGCCTACCGTCTTCATGCAGCACGCCGCTGCGACCGGCGCGGGTACCACCGCCGACGGCATCGGCATGCTGGTGGAACAGGGCGCGGAGTCCTTCTCGCTGTGGCGCGAAGTCCGGCCCGATACGGCGCCGGTACTCGCCCAGCTGCGCGCCGAACGCGGCTGGTGAATCGGCGTTTTTCGCGTCGCTGACGGCTTGGGTGCCTGAACGCCAGGGCTTCGGCTTTTCCCGGCGATTTGGCGTTGTTTCGATGTGATATGCGACGTGCACCTCCAGCGCGTCGCCTGAATCCCACTCGTCGTCCCCGCTCGGCATCATCGGCCGCCCGGCCACGCCAGGCTTCGTTCAATGCCATCCGCATGATCCCAGGCCGATGGCGGCGTCGTGTGCTGGCGACGCCCAAACCCTGATACGCACCTGCCGGAAGCGCCGTCTAGCGTGTAGACGGCGCTTTCATGCTGCATGGCTGCGACGGCAGCGCTGCCATGCGGACAGCGCCATTCCAGAAGAACGTCACATCAAGACGTGAAGGGAGGAAACCGGTCGTCCCGATTCCGGGCGGCCTTCCCATGCACTCCATCCAGGAGACACCACCATGATGCAATCGATGCAGCATCCGTCGCGCCCTGCGCGCGACACCGGAGCCCACCGCGCCCTGCGTTCCCTGACGCAGATAAAAGCCATCCTGCGCCACACCGCGCTCGGACTGTGCGTCAGCCTCGCCAGTGCAACCACCATTCTGTGGTCGCCAGCGGCGGCTGCGCAGACGGGGCCAGGCGACGCGCAGGTCAAGGCGGCAATGAAGAAGGCCACCGAGTACATGACCGAGGACATCGCCTACAAAGGCGGGTTCGTATGGTCGTACCAGCTCGATGGCAGTCGCCGCTTCGGCGAGATGGAGGCCTATCCGTCGATGATCTGGATGCAGCCACCCGGTACCGCGACGGTAGGGCACCTGCTGCTCGACGCGTATCACGCCACCGGCGACGACTATTACTACCGCCGCGCCGAGAAGGTGGCCTTCGGCGTGGTGCAGGCCCAGCATCCGGCCGGCGGCTGGAACTACATGTACGACGCCAAGGGTGAGGCGTCCATCAAGAAGTGGTACGAGACCATCGGCCAGAACGGCTGGCGCCTGGAGGAGTTCTTCCACTACTACGGCAACGCCACCTTCGACGACGCGGTGACCTCGGAAGCCGCCATGTTCCTGCTGCGCTTCTACCTGGAGAAGCGCGACGCCCGCTTCAAGGCGCCGCTGGACAAGGTGGTCGACTTCATCCTCGCCGCGCAGTACCCCAGCGGCGGCTATCCGCAGCGCTTCCCGAAGGCGCCGGAGTGGTCCTTCCGCGGCAAGCCGGACTACACCGGCTACATCACGCTGAACGACAACGTCGCGCAGGAGAACATCGAGTTCCTCGTGATGGTGTACCAGACCCTCGGTTACACGAAGGTGCTGGACCCGATCAACCGCGCGATGAACGTCTTCCTCAACCTGCAGCAGCCACAACCGCAGCCGGGCTTCTCGCTGCAGTACACGCCGGACCTGCGACCCGCCGGCGCGCGCTCGTACGAGCCGCTGGCGCTGGCCACCCACACCACGGCCGCGGCGCTGTCGAACATGATGACCTTCTACGAGCTGACCGGGCGACGCGACTTCCTGGCCCGCATTCCCGAGGCGCTGAACTGGCTGAACACCGTCAGGCTGGCGCCGGACGTGGCGGCCCAGCTCAACCGCACCCATCCCACCTTCATCGAGATCGGTACCAACAGGCACATCTACGTGCACCGCACCGGCTCCAACGTGGTGAGCGGCTACTACTACGCGGACTACGACATCACCAGGCCGATCACGCATTACAACTCGTTCCGCACCATCGACCTGAACGCACTGTGGAGCCGCTACAACACGCTGAGTGCGACCACGCCGGAGCAGGTGCGCGCCCGCTCGCCGCTGTATGTCACGGGGCTACCGCTGCCGCGCTACTTCACGCTGGTGGAAATCGAGGTGTCGGATCTCAACAATCCGAACGGCACGCCGATCGGCACGCCGGTCACCGCGGCCCGTGCCCAGCAGCTCATCGACACCCTGCAGCCGGTGCCGGGCTCTACCTACAAGGGCCGCTGGGTCACGCCGCTGACACAGACCAGCAACCCCTACATCGGGCCGGGCCCGGCGACCCCGACGCCGGGTGACTACTCGCAGACGCTGGTGGGCGACAAGTACGACACCTCGCCCTTCAACACCACGACACCGGTGCAGGGCATCTCCACGCAGGCCTACATCACCTACATGGGCGAGCTGATCCGCTACCTCGTGCATCCCTGACGTATCCGTAGCGATGCAGTGACAACGGCCCGCCATGTGCGGGCCGTTTCCCTGCGCGGCGCCAGAGCGCCTGGCGTACCGCTCAGGCCACCACGGAGAGTGCGCTTTCCTGCTGCGTGCCGAACACGCCGTAGGACTGCGCCAGCTGCATTATGCGCATCATCACTGCCAGCTCATTGCCCGTGCTGCTGCCCGCCTGCGTGGCGCTGGCCGTCTTCGACGCAGCATCGTTGCCGTTCTTCGCCTGGTCGAGCGCCATCGCCTCCTCGAAGCTCACCTTGCCGTCACCATCCGTATCGGCTTCGTCGAAGTTCTCGATCACGCTGAAGATCAGGCTGGCGCGCTCGCTGTCGGTGCTGCCGGTTTCCTCGAGCTGGCCTTGCAGCTCCTCCAGGGTGAAGCCCGCATCGTCCTCACTCCTCCCTCCACCGGGGCCACCCGGCGGTGGCGGGCCGGGGGGCATGCCGCCCATGCCGCCTGGACCACCCATGCCACCAATCGCCTGGCTCATGCGCATGGAATTGAACTGGTTGTCCAGCTCCTCCGCGAGACGGGTGAGGCTGCTGCTCATCTCGCTTTCGGTGACCTTGCCATCGCTGTCACTGTCGAGGCTGGAGAAGATCTCTTCCACATTGCTGCTGGAAGAGCTGCTCGACGACATCCTGTCGAAGGCTTCCTGCAGATCCGTCTGCTCGATGTAGCCCTGACTCTTGCTGTCCAGCTTCGAAAACAACTGACTGGCCAGCGAACTGATATTGCTGCCGACTCCACTGATCATCATGAACTCCTTGCCCTGCGGGTGATCTTCAAGGCTGGCGACGCCAGCCACCTGCGCCATGCCGGCAGTTCCGGCATGAATGCACGCTGCACATGGCAAGTTATCGGCCAGCTCTCGCGGTTCTCTCCGACAGGTCGGCTCAAAGCAGTTAAAAACTCCTCAAGAAACACGCAGCCGGGCTCAAGAGAACGAATAATGCAGCGCCCGCTGGATGCGTCGGGCGGCAGGATTCCACGGGCATACCGGGTGGCGGCAATCCTGTCCGTGAGGCCGCGATCCGCGCCAGCAGGGCGCTTCGGCCATCCGGCCGGGGTCAGGAACAAGGCCGCACCGGCAAAGCTTGCCGATGCGGCGCGTGACGGGCGCTGCGGCGCCTCTCCCCGGCAGGGGGCACAGACGGTCAACCGCTATCATTCAACGATGATGTCAATGCGAGACAGGCCTTTTCCATGAGCCGTGTCCTACTGGTGGATGACGACGCCGAACTCGTGGAGATGATGAAGGAGTATCTCCGGCGCGAAGGCTTCGACGTCGAGACCGCCCACGATGGCGAAGAGGGCCTGCGCCTGGCACTCGGTGGTGACTTCGCCATCGCCGTGCTGGACGTCATGCTGCCGCGCCTGTCCGGCATCGAAGTGCTCAACCGGCTCCGCCAGAAGAGCCGCATGCCGGTGCTGATGCTCACCGCCAAGGGTGACGACATCGACCGCATCATCGGCCTCGAACAGGGTGCGGACGATTACGTCGCCAAGCCCTGCACGGCGCGCGAGATCACGGCGCGCATCCGCGCCATCCTGCGCCGGATCAGTAGCGCACCGGAGCCCGCGGGCGAGCAGCCGGTCATCGCCGGCGAACTGTGCATGTGGCCCGACGAGCGCCGTGCCGAATGGCGGGGCCAGGCACTGGAACTGACCAGCACCGAGTTCAACCTCCTGGAAGTGCTGGCCCGCAATGTCGGCCGCACGATCAGCAAGCAGCAGCTCTCCGACGAGGGGCTCGGACGACCGCAGCAGAAGTTCGACCGCAGCATCGAAGTCCACCTCTCCAAGATCCGCGAGAAGCTCGGCCCGCTGGATGACGGGCGCTCCGTGATCCAGACCGTGTTCCGCCAGGGCTACCAACTGATTCGCCACTAAGAATCCGCCACTGGGCGGCACCTCCGCACGACACGCCACACAACACGTCACCCGCCGCCATGGGCCGCCTGTTCTGGAAACTCTTCCTCGCCATCTTCCTGACCCAGGTGCTGACCGTCTGGGGCGTAGGCGTGCTGATCTGGATCGAGCGCTCCGACAAGCAGAGCGCGGCGTTGCTGCCGCCGCCTCCGGGGCAGCCCGACAGGCGCCCGCCCGGCCCCACGCCTGAAGGCCCCATCGCTGACAGGCCCTTCTCCGGCCCGCCCGGTGACGGCGCGGCGCCACGCCCCGGCTTTTCCCCCGGGCACGGCCCGGGGCCACGTGGCGTCCCGTGGCCACCGCTGGTTGTCGGCCTCGTCGCCAGCCTGATTTCCGCGGCCCTGCTCGCCCGCCACCTGTCGCGCCCCATCGTCGGGCTGCGCAAGGCTTTCGGCGCCGTGGCCGGCGGGGACTTCAGCACCGCCAACCCGGTCGGCAAACCCGGCCGCTGGCGCGATGAACTGAGCGACCTGGCCGGCGATTTCGATCGCACCTCGGCCCAGCTGAAGATGCTGATCGACAACCAGCGCCGCCTGCTGCACGACGTTTCCCACGAGATCCGCTCGCCGCTGGCGCGCATGCAGCTGGCGATCGACCTGGTGCGCCAGCAACCGGAACGCATCCCGGAGAGCATGCAGCGGCTGGAGCGCGAGTCCGCCCGCATCAACCGGCTGGTCGAAGAGCTGCTCACCCTGTCACGACTGCAGGCCGGGGGCTTCGGCAGCCTGGCGGAACGGATCGAGCTGTCCGAGTTGCTGCATGAGCTGGTGGAGGACGCGCGCTTCGAATTCGAGGCCAGAGACTGCAATCTGGTGCTCGCCTGCGCGGAACACGCACAGGTGGAGGGGCGCGGCGAACTGCTGCTGCGCGCGATCGACAACGTGATCCGCAATGCGCTGCGCTACAGCCCCGCCAGCGGCACGGTCTCCATCTCACTGCGCCGTGTCGGCCCGCTGGCCTGCATCCGTGTCGAGGACGAGGGCCCGGGGGTGGCCGAGTCGGCGCTGGACGCCATCTTCGACCCCTTCGTCCGCCTCAATGACTCACGCAGCAACGACGGCTACGGTCTGGGCCTCACCATCACCCGCCAGGCGATCGAAGCCCACGGCGGCAGCGTGCGTGCCCGAAATCGCGAGCAGGGCGGCCTGTGTGTCGAAATGCGCCTGCCGCTGCGCGACCCGGGGGGATGACCTCGGTGTTGCCCTGGGTGTGTGACCTCGGCGTGACGTTTCATCGAACGGTCACATATCTGTAACCCACGCGGATTAGCTTCGTCCGGTTTTCCCGGCCGCCCCGCCAGCGGCCCGCACAACCACGGAGATCCGCAATGGACCAAGCTCACTTCGCCGCCGACGAGGGCGTCAGCAATGACAGCCCGAACCCCAGTTTCGCCGACATCCTGGCCACCGACATCGCACGCCGTCGCCTGCTGCAGGGCAGCCTGGGCGCTGCCGCATTGGGCTTCGTGCCCGGCATGGCTGCCGCTGCCACCGACAAGCCCTCGGTGAAGCTGGGCTTCAAGGCAGTGCCCGTGTCCACCGCCGATGCGGTCGCGGTGCCGGAAGGCTACAACGTCGACCTGCTGTACGCCTGGGGCGACCCGATCTCCAGCGGTCCCGGCTTCAAGGCGGACGGCAGCGGCAGCGCCGCCGACCAGGAGCGCCAGGCCGGCATGCACCACGACGGCATGAGCTACTTCCCGCTCGGCAAGAGCAACAGCGAAGGCTCCGCCCATGGCCTGCTGGTGATGAACCACGAGTACACCGACGACGGCCTGCTGCATGCGGACGGCATGAAGACCTGGAGCGCCGAGAAGGTGCGCAAGGCGCAGGCCGCGCACGGCGTGTCGGTCATCGAGGTGCTGGCCGCCGGCAACCGCTGGAAGGTGGTGCGTCCCTCGCCCTATGCCCGCCGCATCACGGCCAGTTCGCCCATCGGCCTGTCCGGCCCCGCGGCCGGCCACGCGCTGCTGCAGACCAAGGACGACCCGCGCGGCCTGCGTGCCTTCGGCACCTTCAACAACTGCGCCAACGGCCAGACGCCGTGGGGCACCTACCTGACCTGCGAAGAGAACTTCAACGGCTACTTCAGCTCCGCCAAGGAGCCGACCGCCGACGAGAAGCGCTACGGCCTGAAGGAAGGTGGCGCCGGCTATCGCTGGCACGAGTTCGACGAGCGCTTCAATTCGGCGAAGCACCCCAACGAGCCGAACCGCTTCGGCTGGGTGGTGGAAATCGACCCGCTGCGCCCGGACAGCCTGCCGCAGAAGCGCACCGCGCTGGGCCGCTTCAAGCACGAAGGCGCCGACGTGCAGGTGGCGAAGAACGGTCACGTGGTGGTGTACATGGGCGACGACGAGCGCTTCGAGTACATCTACAAATTCGTCAGCGAGAACAAGTTCGACCGCCAGCACCCGGAAGCCAATCGTCACCTGCTGGATCGCGGCACGCTGTACGTCGCGAAGTTCGACGAGTTCGGCGGTGGCGTCTGGCTGCCGCTGGTGCACGGCGAAGGCAAGCTGACCGCGGAGAACGGCTTTCCCGACCAGGGTTCGGTGCTGATCCGTTGCCGCCAGGCGGCCGACGCGGTGGGCGCCACCAAGATGGACCGTCCGGAGTGGATCGCCACCCACCCGAAGACCGGCGAGGTGTTTTGCGCGCTGACCAACAACAGCCTGCGCGCCGACGAGAAGAACCCCGGCACGCTGAACGCCAGCAACCCGCGCCCCAAGAACGTCTTCGGCCACATCATCCGCTGGCGTGAAGCCAAAGGCGACGCCACCGCGAAGAAGTTCGAATGGGACATCTTCGTGCTGGCCGGCGACCCCAAGCACCCGGACGAAGCCCAGCGCGGCAACATCAAGGGCGACGTGTTCGGCAGCCCGGACGGCCTGTGGTTCGATCGCACCGGCCGCCTGTGGATCCAGACCGACGTGTCCACCTCGGTGATCAACAAGGGCGACTACGCCAACATCGGCAACAACCAGATGCTTGTGGCCGACACGGTGACGCGCGAGATCCGCCGCTTCCTGACCGGCCCCTCGGGCTGCGAGGTGACCGGCATCGCCGGCACCCCGGATGGCAAGACGCTGTTCGTGAACATCCAGCACCCGGGCGAGAGCCCCAGCGAACGTGCGGACCCGGAAAAGCCCACCGCCTTCGGCGCCTGGCCGGCGAGCCAGTTCGGCGCCACCCTGGGTGGCCGGCCGCGCTCCGGCACGGTGGTGATCCGCCGCGAGGATGGCGGCGTGGTCGGCGGCTGAGCGCAGGCTCCAGCGCACACCACTGAACAGGGCGTCGTCCGCAAGGGCGGCGCCCTGTTCGTTTCCGGCGCCGGCTTCAGGCCGTAGCGTCGGTGGCGAACGCCGGCGCGGCGAGCCGGCGGGTGTAGTCGCGCGCATCCTGCGGCCAGCCTGCCGTGTGGCCGTCGAACGCCGCCGCATCACCCGCGAACAGCGCGCGCGAGGCTTCCTCGAAGCCCGCCTGGTTGCCCGCCAGGGCCTGCATGACGCGGTAGGCCGCCTCCTGCGCGTGGCGTATCCGCTCGCCCTGCTCGCCTGCCTTGCGGGCGGCGTCCACCAGCTTGCGCAAGGCCACCGAGGCGCCGCCGGACTGGCTGGCCAGCCAGTCCCAGTGGCGCGGCAGCAGGGTCACCTCGCGGGCGACCACGCCCAGCTTCGGCCGCCCCGGCCCACGCGGGCCTTCGGTGGCCGGGTCATCCGCCGGGGCAGGCGGCAGCGTCGCCAGCACCTGTGCCGCATCGCCACGCCAGTCGATGTCGACGGGCCGGCCCTGGGCATCCTCGAAGACGAGCACCTGCGTGTCGGCGGCCCGCGCCAGTTCCGCCTTCACGGCAGTGACCACCGCCGCGAGCGGGCCAGCGGCGATCAGGCGTTCGCCGGCGAAGGCGGCGCACGGTGTCGCGGTGTGGAAGAAGGGGCTGGATCGGGCCTGGAAGCTGGAAGACATGATGGGTACTCGACGGGAGGACTGCGCGACACGGGAATGATTTACCCGGGTTTAATTCCGGATCGAGGCGCAATTTACCCGGATTTAATTCCCGACGCAATATCACCCGGATTAAATTGTGAAGGGCTGCCTCAGCACGCTCCCGTACAATCGCAAGGCAAACGATTTCCTTCCTGATCTGACCTGGTTTTCCCGTCATGACCGCTCCCCGCACCCTGCTCGCCATCACCCCCCGGGAACACGCCGATTTCCTGCCGCCCCCTCTGTTTGGCGAGCTGCAGAAGCTGTTGCCAGCGCTGGAAATCGTCGACCCGCGCGAGCTGGATGCCACGGCCTGGGCGGCCCTGCTCGCCGCACGCCGACCGCAGCTGCTGGTGTCGGGATGGAAGACCCCGGCGCTGCCCGGCGACTACCCGGTGGGACCGGACGCAGCGGACGGCCTGCAGTACCTGTGCCACCTCACCGGCTCGGTGCGCAAGTTCGTCAGCGCGCAGCAAGTCGAGCGCGGCCTGCGGGTCAGCAACTGGGGCAATTCGGTAAGCCGGGTGATGGCCGAGTGCGGCCTGTTCCTCGCCATCGCCGCCCTGCGCCGTGCCAGTCACTGGGCACGCGAGATGCCGCGCGGCGCCTGGAAGGACGATGGCTCGCAATTCCATTCGCTGTTCGAACGGCGGGTCGGCCTGCATGGCTTCGGCGCCATCGCGCGCGAACTGGTGAAGCTGATGCAGCCCTTCGGCGTGCAGGTGCAGACTTATTCGCCCAGCGTGCCGGATGCCGAACTCGCGGCCTGCGGCGTGACGCGCGCGGACACGCTGGCCGAACTGTTCGCACGGAACGACGTGATCGTCGAACTGGCGCCGCTCACCGAGCGTACCCGCGGCCTCGTCGATGAAACCCTGCTGCGCAGCATCCGCCCCGGCGGAGTGTTCGTGAACATCGGCCGCGGCGCGGTGGTGGACGAGGACGCGATGATCCGCGTCGCGCGCGAAGGCCAGGTGCAGTTCGCGCTGGACGTGTTCGCCGTGGAACCGCTGTCCGCCGACTCGCCGCTGCGCAACCTGCCCAACGTCACCCTGCTGCCGCACATGGCCGGCCCGACCGTGGACCGCCGCCGCGATGCCGGCGCGTTTGCGCTGGCGAACATCCGCCGCTACCTTGCGGGCGACGCGCTGCACGCGCAGATCACGCCCGACATCTATGCCCGCCAGACCTGAACCCGCGAAGCAGCCCTGCCCCTGCGGCCTGCCCGCCACCTACGCCGCCTGCTGTGGCCGCTACCACGGCGGCGAAACCGCCCCCACGCCGGAAGCGCTGATGCGCTCGCGTTACAGCGCCTATGCGCTTGGCATCGACAGCTACCTGCTGTCGACCTGGCATGCCTCGACGCGTCCCGCGGAACTCGGCGGCGACGGCTCGCCGAAGTGGATCGGGCTCAGGGTGCTGTCCAGCGCGCTGCAGGACGACCATCACGGCACGGTGGATTTCGAGGCGCGCTGCCGCATCGGTGGACGCGCGGAACGTTTGCGCGAACATTCACGTTTCGTGCGCGAGGACGGCCGCTGGTACTACGTCGACGGCGATCATCCGGGCTGATCCGGCCTGAGCCGGCATCAGCGCACATGACGATGGGCTTTATCTGAGCGCCGACAGGTAGCCGTCGCGACACTCGCGGTAGAGTGAGGGCCTCTGTGCTTTCACCCTTGCCGGCTTCATGGATCAGCGCGCTTCGTCCCTCGCCTCGCCACTTGCAGCGACCCGCCTGGAGATCCGTCATCAGCGTGGCCTGAGCCTGGTGCGGCGCATCTGGGGACCACGCACCGTCGGCCTCGGTCTCGGCGCCGTCGCGGTGGGTGCGGCGTTGCTGCAAGTCGGTGCACCGGCTTGGTTGTGGCCGCTGGTGATCCTCAACGGCCTGCTGTGGCCGCACATCGCCTTCTGGTGGGCCAGCCGCTCGGCCAACCCTTTCGAGGCCGAGCACCGCAACCTGCTGATCGATTCCGTTTCCGGCGGGTTCTGGGTGGTGGCGATGAGCTTCAACCTGCTGCCCAGCGTGCTGATCCTCACCATGCTGAGCATGGACAACATCGCCGTCGGTGGCGTGCGCCTGTTCCTGCGCGGACTGGTGGCGCACCTCGCCGGCGTGATGCTGGCCTTCATCGCGCTGGATGTCCGCCACCAGCCGACCGCCAGCCTCGCCACCATCGCCGCCTGCATTCCCTTCCTCGTGGTGTATCCCATCCTCATCGGCGTGGTGACCTACAGGCTGTCGCTGAAACTCAGCCAGCAGAAGCAGGAACTCAAGCTCGCCCACGAACGCGACCCGCTGTCCGGCCTGTTCAGCCGCGCGCACTGGCAGCAGCGCCTGGAAGAGGAGTTCGCCCGCGCCAGCCGCCACGGCCGCCCGTCCAGCCTGCTGCTGCTGGACGCCGACCACTTCAAGACCATCAACGACACCTACGGCCACGCCTGTGGCGACGAGGCGATCCGCCACCTGGGCCACCTGATCCAGGTGCAGGTGCGACACAGCGACATCGCCGGCCGCGTCGGCGGCGAGGAGTTTGCGGTGATCCTGCCGGAGACCGACGCCAGCCACGCGATGCGCCTGGCGGAGCGTGTCCGCGATGCACTGGCGTCCTCGCCGCTGCCTTTCAACGCGGAGCAGTACCTGACGGTGAGCATCGGCATCGCGGAGCTGTCCTCGTCCATCGAGAGCAGCCCGCAGTGGCTGGAGCAGGCCGACCAGGCGCTGTACGCCGCCAAGCGCGCAGGCCGCAACGTCGTCAGGCTGGCAGCCTGAAGCCCACGGCGTGGCGGTGCCGATCGCTACAGCGCGACCGGCGTATCCAGCAACACCAGCGCCGGACTGAAGGCCGCCTGCCAGGCGCGGTGATGGCGCGCGTCACCGAAGGCCGGCAACACGATCTGCGGCTTCATCGCGGCCACCAGGTCGCGCAACTGCGTCAGCGTGGGGTGCACATGCCAGCGCGCGAAACCTGCGCGGCCACTGTCGTACAGGGACTCCGCCAGCGTGCCGCGCGCCACGTGCCCCGAGAACAGAATGGCCACCTCGTCGGCGCGCTGCTGCCAGCGTTCGCACAGCTGCCCCGCCACGCCGCCCTCGGCATCCGCGGTGGCGGCAATCATCAGCGCCTGCGGCGGCGTATCGGCGGACAGCGCCAGCGCCGTGCTGCGACAGTCCCGCAGCAGCGCGGCGGCACCCGGCCGCAACACGGCACTGCCGTCACCCGACAGGTAGTCGACGAGCTGGAGCTGTTGCGGGCACAGCGCGGGACGCATGCCGTAGGCGGTGGCGAAGGCGGCCATCTCCGGGCCACGGCCACCGGCCGGCGCGGGCAGCAGTGCGGGTTTGTGCAGCACCGCCTCCAGCCAGGCCACGCGCGCGGCGTCCACGTCGGTGTCGTCGTCACCGTAGGACGCATCCAGCAGCATCACCCGCGCGGGCGGCGGCGGGTCGCAGGCATACAGCAGCGATGCGGCGAAGTGGTCGCCCATGTAGAGGAAGCCGCCTTCGACGCCCAGATGCATCCAGATGCCGCCGGGGGCGTGGCCGCTGCGGCCGGTCTGCAGCGGCAGGCCGCACACCGTGGTGGCGCCTTGCAGGGGCAGCTCCACGATGCGGGCCTCGCGCAGGCGGCGATGGCCGGTCGCCTGCGCCGCCACGGTGGCGTACACGGGCGGATCGCCGAGCAGGTCCAGCATGTCCAGCGCGGCGCAGTGGTCGGCATGGCCGTGGCTGAGCAGCACGGCGTCCACCGGCCCCACGTCCTCCACGTCCGGCCGCACGCCGGCGTCCGGGCCGGCGCCCAGGTCGAACAGCAGGCGGCGGCCAGCGACTTCCAGCAGGAAACAGGCCGGCCCCTTGCTGCCCAGCCCGGAAATGGCGTGCAGTTGCATCCCGTGACTTCCGATGATTTTCGATGGTTTCCGATTGCGGATGTCAGGGCCGCGATGTGCGTCCCGTCCCACCGATCCTCCAGCTCAGGCGGCCGGCAACAGCCAGCCGTCGCGCACCGTCAGGCGCGCCGGCCCCGGCACTGGCCGCTGCGTGCATTCCACCCGCAGCAGCGCCTGGGGCTCCGCATCCGGCCGCACCGTGGCGATGTACACGCCGCCGCGATACGCGCTGTCCACCACCTGACAACGCAGGCCGACCGAAGTGCCACCGGGCAGCTGCACCGGCTCCAGGCTGAAGTCGCGCGGGCGGAAGCAGGCCGTTGCCGTCGCGCGTCCATCGGCGACGCCGCGCAACAGGCAGGCCATGCCCCACAGCCCGGCCTGCGTCAGGCCATCGCCGGCGTCGGCCCACACCGTCACCGGCAACACCATGCCGCCGCCGACGAACTCCGCCACCATGCGGCAGGACGGCTCCCGGTAGAGCTGTTCCGGCGCGGCATCCTGGCGCACCAGCCCGTCCTCCATCACCACCACGCGGTCGGCCAACGACATGGCCTCGGCGTGATCGTGCGTGACGTGGATGAAGGTCGCGCCCAGCTCGCGGTTGAGGCGGCGGAACTCGTGCTGCATCGCTTCGCGCAGATGGGTGTCGAGGTTGGCCAGCGGCTCGTCGAGCAACACCACCGGCGGGCGCATCGCCAGGCAACGTGCGAGTGCGACGCGCTGGCGCTGGCCGCCGGACAGTTGCGCGGGCTGGCGACTGGCCAGGTCCGACAGGCCCACCACCGCGAGCGCTTCGTCGACGCGGCGACGCTGCTCGGCCGGCGGCAGCTTGCGCAGCGACAACGCGAAGCCCACGTTGTCGGCCACCGTCATGTGCGGCCACAGCGCGTAGGACTGGAACACCATGCCCAGCCCGCGCTGCTCCGGCGGCAGATGATGCTGTGCGCCGGACATGCTGCGGCCTTCCAGCTGCAGGCTGCCTTCGTCGGGCCGCTCGAAGCCGGCGATGACGCGCAGCAGGGTCGTCTTGCCGCAGCCAGACGGCCCCAGCAGGGCGATGTACTCCCCCGGCGCGGCCTGCAGGTCGACGCCGCGCAATGCATGCGTCAGGCCGAAGCTCTTGACGACGCCCTGCGCCAGCACGCGGGGAGCAACGGGCACAGCCGCACCGGTGGGGGCGGCGAGATCGGCGGGGTTCAGGCTTGCCATGGCACGGTACCGGGAGGGAGCCTGCGCGCCAGCAGCGACATGACGATGGCAAGCAGCAGGGTGACGGTGATGGACATGACCGCGACCGCCGAGGCCGCCGGCGAGTTACCTTCGTAGTGCAGCATGAAGACCACCACGCCCAGCGTTTCGGCGCCGGTGGACCACAGCAGCGCGGACACGGTCAGCTCGTTGAAGGCGGTCATGAACACCAGGATGGCGCCGGCCGCCACCGAGGGCGCCACCAGCGGCAGCAGCACGCGGCGCAGGCGGGTCAGCACGCCGGCGCCGGCCATCTGCGCGGCTTCGTCCACCGCGCGGTCCAGCGTCTCGAAGGCCGCGCCCGCCGGCCGCAAGGCCAGCGGCAGGAAGCGCGACAGGTAGGCCACGAAGATGATGCCCAGCGTGCCGTACAGCGACACGCCCAGCAGCGGCAGCGGCTTGAGGAACACCAGGATCACGCCGATGGACAGCACGATGCCGGGCACCGCGTAGGGCGCGTCGGCCACCGCGTCCAGCACCCGCACGGCGCGCACGCGGCGCAGGGTGGCGAGGTAGGCGAAGGGCACCGCCACCAGCGCGCAGGCCAGCGCCGCCGACGCGGCCAGCATGAAGCTGTTGGCGAAGGCGCGCAGCACGTTGCTCTGCCCCAGTACGCTGCGGTAGTGCGCCAGGCTCGCGGTGTCCGCGTTCAGCGGCACGCCGACCGCCGGCACCAGCGAGCCGGCAACGAGGGCGAACAGGGGCAGCAGGCAGCAGAAGCCCAGCAACAGCCACAGCAGCGCCTCCGCCCACGGCCGCCGCGCGCCGAGCGCGAAGGGCTGCAGCGGCGCGCCACGCTCGATGCTGCCGGTGCGTCGCACCAGCCAGGCGCGCAGGCCCAGGCCCGCCGCCGCCAGCAGCACCAGCAACACGCCGATGACCGACACCTCGCCCAGCACCTTGGGGCCGAAGCCGTTGAGGCGCTGGTAGATCAGCGTGGTGAGCATCGGGAAGCGGCCGGGAATGCCCAGCAGGGCCGGCACGCCGAAGTTGCCGATGGCCGACACGAAGGCCACCGCCGCACCGGCCAGCATGGCGGGACGCAACAACGGCAGCAGGATGCGACGGGTGACGAGGAGCGGCGAGGCGCCCGCGAGACGCGCCGCCTCCACCAGGTCGCGCGGCAGGTTGCGCATGGCGGCGCGCACCGCGAGGAACACCACCGCGGAATGCTCGACACCCATCACCAGCGCGACACCGGTGCCGGAGTACAAGGGGTTGGGCGTGCCCGGCGCCGGTGCCAGCCCCAGCGGCGCGAGGATGGCACTGCCCGGCCCCAGCAGTTCCGCCCAGGCCATGGCGAGGATCTGCGGCGGGATCAGCAGCGGCAGCAGGAACACGAACACCGCCGACGCCCGCGCCCGCACGTCGGTGAGCCCGAGCAGCAAGGCCACGCTGGTACCCAGCAGCATCGACACCAGCGTGGCGCCAGCGGATGCCGCCAGCGTGTTGCGGAAGGCGCGCCACACCCGCGTGCTGTCCCAGGCTTCCGCGAACAGCGCGAAGGGCTGGCCGGGCACCGCGCTGAAGGCTTCCACGAACAGCCGCGCCAGCGGCCATGCGCACAGCACCAGCACCCACAGCAGCAGCGCGGCCGTCAGGGCGTGCTCGGCAGAAAAGCGCGGAGCGGCACCGGTAAACGACGACGGCCGCGCCAGCGGCGCGACCGTCTGCAAGGCATTGCCGGACAGATCAGCCTCCGAAGATGTCGGCGAACTTCTTCTTGTTGGCTTCGTCGTCCTTCAGCAGCGTGCCGTTGTCGGCGTTCAGGAACTTCAGGCCGTCCACCTGCGGGTAGCCGGCAGGCGGCGCCACGCCGGCGAACACCGGGAAGTAGCCCTGGCCCACCGACTGGCGCTGCGCCGCCTCCGACAGTTGCCAGTCCACGAAGGCCTTGGCCGCCGGCAGGTTCTTGCTGGTCTTGAGGATGGCCACCGGCTGCGAGATGACACTCACGCCTTCCGCCGGAAACACGAAGTCCACCGGCGAGCCCTTGGTCTTGGCGTTGAAGGCCATGTACTCGATGAGGATGCCGTAGGCCTTCTCGCCCTTGGCCACCGCCTCGATGACGTTGCCGTTACCCTTGCTGGCCATCGCGCCGCCGTCGGCCAGCTTCTCGTAGTAGCCCCAGCCGAAGGCCTTGTTCTGCACCACGGTGCCGACGTGGATGGCCGCCGCGCCGGAGTACAGCGGGCTGGGCATGATCAGCGAGGACGCCACGTTCTTCGCCAGCAGGTCGTTCCAGGACTTCGGCGGCGTCTTCACCAGATTGCGGTTATAGACGATGCCAGTGGTGATCAGCTTGGTGCCGAAGAAGGTCATGTCGGGATCGACCAGCGCCTTCGGCAGCTTGCCCACCGGCGCTTCCTTGTAGGCCAGCAGGCGGCCGTCGTTCTTCAGCTGGGTGGCCGCCACCGCATCGGCGATCAGCACCACGTCCGCCTGCGGCGCGCCGGCCGTGAACTCCGCCTGCAGCTTGTTCATCACCTCGGTGGTGCCGGAACGGAAGACTTCCACCTTCACGTTCGGGTACTGCTGGTTGAAGGCCTTGATCGCCTCCGCCATCTGGTCGCTGGGCTGCGAGGTGTACAGCGTGATGGTGCCGCTCTGGGCGAAGGCAGCGGTGGACAGCAACGCGGCGGCGACAGCCACCAGACCGCCACGCAGGCGGGTCGACAGGGTGTTCATGGGAAACGCTCCGGCAGGTTAGCTGCGGGAGCGTATTTCAGGACGATGACGGAGACGTTACAGCCGGCGGCGCGCGGGTCGGCGGCGCTTCTGTCCACCCATGCACCATGACCTCGGCGAAGACCTGCACTACTTCTTACTTGGTTCCGGTGCGTGCCTTCTCGTAATCCGGATAGCTCATCCTGTTGATACGCGACAGACACTGCTCGGCATCAGCGGGTCTCAGCCTGCATGTTGTCTCCATGTTGCTCTGAAAGGCGTTGTACCAGTGCTTGGTCGTGCAGCCAGTCGTCAGCGACACGGCGACCATCAACGACGTGACAAGGAAAGCGTGTTTCGTTTTCATCGTGCTGCTCCGTGATCAGCGCCAGGTACTGCGGGACGCGGCGTTGCGGGGGAATGCCTTCAGGGCGAAGTCCAGCGCACGTGGACTGTAGCTCAGGCCGCGCAATTCGATTGCGTGATCCGCGCCACCGACAAGTCGCCGGATGCCGTGCTGCAAGCCCGTGTCCGCAGGCATCGCACTGGCCTTCAGGTTCAGCAGGATGCGGGCGCCGCCGGCAACGATCCCGATCCGCTCGATCTCGCTCCACGCGAAGGCCCGGCCCCCTCTCACGTCGTTCACGCCTTCTTCGTCGATGATCAGGGCCACACCCCGGTCGGACAGCGCCTCCCACATCCCCTTGCCGATGGCGCCGCCAATGCACAGCGCAGCGAATGCGAAGAAACAACCGACCGCAATCCAGATCCTTTCATCGCTCGTCAGCGCGATGACCAGCGCCCAGATACCGCCCGCGAGCATGAAGACCACGAACGGCAGCGTGAACACCAGCGTCCAGCGACTGCGGCGCAGATGAAGGGCTTCGGGTTTCATGAATCCACTCCATCGCTCCTGGATTGTTGGGGCGTGCGCAGGATGAAAGACTCAACGGACACGAGGTGCGTGCTCCTGGAACTGTGGCAAGTCGTCAGTAATATCCTGCCAAGGAGCTTTTGAGCCCACGAAGAGGTGAGCCTTCGGCGCAATGCCGGGCTCCTCGGTCAAGGTCCCCATCCGTATGTGGGCGACACCGGCCTCCGGTTTGATCGAGAACAGATTCGAGCCACACACCTTGCAGAACCTCAGGACGCTGTCCCGACCCTTTGCATAGCTCGACAACTGCTCCTCCCCCGCCGTGACACGAAGCGCGTCTAGCGGAACACCCGCAAAGGAGTTGAAAGCGGCACCCGAGGCCTGGCGACACTGGGAGCAGTGGCAGTTCCCCGCATAGATGAAAGCTGCGCTGGTTTCGTACTGCACAGCGCCACACAGACATCTTCCGTTCGGCATTTTCTTGCTCCTCAGTGGAACGGGACGTTCCGGCTCAGCCCTGGGAGGTCAGCTGCAAATCCACCAGTCGGGCCCGATAGTTCGTCTATGGAACACCATGGCAGGATCGGCGAGTTCTGCCAGCGTGATCCTCAGCTTCGGCAGCAGATGGCTCGGCACTGCCCAGCACGCACACCTGTGGTTGCCGGTACCTGTTCGCCATGCTCCTGCTCCTTGTACGTGCGTGTCGTCACGCCGGGTCGGCCAGTGCCATGCGCAGCACCGGGTACGGCCGCCCCTGGTCATCCAGCGCCTGCCGGTCCGTCACCACGAAACCGCGTGCGCGGTAGAAGGCGGTGGCCTCCGCGTTCTGCTCGTTCACCGTCACGCGCGTCACGCCGAGATGGCGGATCGCGTGATCCACCAGCGCCGAACCGTGTCCCTTGCCGCGATACCGGTCGGCGACGAACAACATGTGCAGCTCGCCTTCGCTCGCGTGCATGAATGCGCAGGGATGGCCGTCCTCGCCGCGGGTGACGAACATCGGCACGCAAGCGGGCAACAGCGTCTCCAGCAACGCGTGGATCTCGTCCAGGTGCTGGTGGGATACGAAGTGGTGGGTGGCGCCGGTCGAGTCCCGCCATATCGCCAGCAAGGCGGGCGAAAGTGTTGCGGGGGTGATTTCGGTGACGACGATCATCGGACGACTCATGCCACTGCAACCCGGAAGTATCTGGAGGACGACGCGCATCTTACCGGCGTCCGGCGAGCACCCGGCGCTACCGGTTCCGGACGTCGGCCCAGCTCAGCGGTCGTCGCGTATCGGCAGCGCGCGTATGTCCTGCACCAGTTCGCGCAGACCGTTGGCGAAGGTGTGACCGCCGCCTTTCACCTGGCGGACCCTGGCCCGCGGAATGGCTCTGGCATAGCGGGACAGATGATCGACCGGCACCACTTCATCGTCCTGGCTCTGGTAGAGATGGATCGGGAGCGCGTCCGGCAGGAAGTGCGAGAAGTCATCGCGCAACACGAACTCCTCGATCTGCCAGCCCGGACTTCCCCAGAAAGGCGCGGCCACCACGAAGAGCGCGTCTGCGCCGACAGTGCGCTGCGTTTCGGACAGGTACTTGAGCAGCATCGATCCGCCCAGGGAATGGCCGATGAGGATACGGGGCGAGCGTCGCGCCGGCAGCAGTTTCTCCAGCTTCTGTTTCCAGCGTTCGCAGGAAGGCTCGTCGGGCACGGGCATCCGCGGGCAGGTCAGCGTGTAGCCGGGCCCCAGCTCGCGCCGGAGGTGCTTCACGAGCAGCGAACTTCCCTGGCCGCCGGCCTGCGTACCGGCGCTGTGGATGAAGAGGACGTCGATCGTCATGGGCGCGGGCTGCAGTGACGGCGCTGGCGGTCAGCCGCAGACCCCGTCGAACCTCACTGCGAACACCGGCGGCAGGTGGTTGCTCACCGTCTGCCAGCTGTCGCCGCCGTCGCCGCTCGCCCACAGGTTGCCGGTGGTGCTGCCCATCATCAGGTGCTGGCCGTCGGGCGACACGGCGAGGCCGTGGCGGTAGACGAGGTCGTAGCAGTGCTCCTGCGGCAGGCCCTTGCGCAGTTCCTCGAAGGTCTTGCCACCGTCCTGCGTGCGATGCACGAAGAGCGCGTTCTCCACCGGCACACGACGCTCGTCCTTCACTGCGGGGACGAACCATGCCGTCTCCGGGTCGTGCGGATGCGCCGCCACGGTGAAGCCGAAGTTGGTCAGTGGCGGGAAGAGCTCGCTCCAGTTGGCGCCACCGTTGGTGGTTCGCCAGATGCCGTTGTGATGCTGGCACCACAGCACCTGCGGCGAGCGGGCGCATTGCGCGATGAGGTGCACGTCCTGGATGTTCTCGTCACCCTGCCGCTCCGGCGGCATGAAGTCGGCACGCAGGCCCTGCGCGCGCGGACGCCAGCCGGCGCCGCCGTCCTCGGTGAACCAGACGCCGCCGCAACTGATGGCGAGGTGCAGCCGGCGCGGGTCCTGCGGGTCGATGCACAGGCTGTGGATGCCGGGCACATCGTAGCCGCCGCCCATCCATTCGCGGCGCGCCGGCATGTTCCACAAGGACTCGACCAATTGCCAGGATTCGCCACGATCCGTCGAGCGGAACAGGCCGCCCGGCAAGGTGCCGGCCCAGATGACGCCATCCGCCGCGGCCATCGACCACACCTGCACCAGCTTCCACGGCACGTCACCTTCCACGCCGTCGGGCTGCGCCGGGTAGGCCGGCGTGGCGATCTCGCGCCAGGTGGCGCCGTCGTCGTCCGAGGCGTGCAGCTTCACGCCGAAATGGCCGAGGTTCAGCGCCGCGATCATCGGATGATCCGGCCCCGCCGGCAGGAACATGGTCACCGGATCGGCGAGGAAACTGACGCGACCGATGCGCCAGGTCCTGCCCTCGCGCAGCAGTTCGAAGAGTCCTTTGCGGGTGGATGCCCAGGCGCGCAGTGTCATGAGAAGTCACCTTTCATGTGGGAGCCGCGTCGATACAGACAAGGGACCGTCGAGACGATGATTCAATCTCGCGGCTGGCAAATCAGCTCCCGGTCCCATGCTCCGGACCATGACCGGAAAACCAACCTGTCCGCGTAGGGAAAATCAATGTTCGAGTCAGGCCAGTCCGCTTCGGAGGACAAATGGGAGAAGCACAAGTTGCCGTCCCGCCAGTAGGAAACCACCGAGCAACTATCCGAGACAATCTTTCCTATCAATGCCAGCGCCTCATCGTCCAGCGCATCGAAGTGCCCGTGATAGCGGTCGAAGTGAACAGTTACCTGCAGGTCAAAGGTATTGATCTCCAGGTCGCCGGCAATACGCGGGTTAGGCACCGGGATCGCCACGACAAGGGCTTTTTCTCCGCCGTCGTCCTCTGCCCGAGCATGTACCTCCCAGTCCGGATAGTGCTGGAATAGCCCACTCGCCACAGCACGATCAAATGCGCCGAGCATCTCGATCTCAGACAACTCTTTCAACCTCCCGACAATGCCGGCAGCACGAAGACCTCGCTGCCCGGCGACAGCGCGACGTCGAGTCGCTGGCGATCCCTGATCAGTTCGCCGTCGATGAAGATGGCGACGTGCTTGCGTACGTGTCCCTGCTCGTCCAGCACATAGCCACGCAGACGCGGGTTGGCGGCGAAGCTGGCCTCCAGGGCGTCGTGCAGGGTAGCCGCTGGCGCATCCACAGTCGGCGTGTCGGTGAAGCGCTGCAATTGTGGCGTGAGGACGACGCGGGCCATGGGTGTCGGGCAGCAATCGGACGTCGCATGATGCGCCTGCCAGTCGCCGGCTTCAATCGGCATTGTCCAACGGTCGTGGGGTGGCCACGACCTGTCTTTCGCTGACAGCACGCCATGGCGATGTAAGCACCGCCCCCTCCCCTCTGCAGCCGCCGAGCAGCACAGCCGTGACGAGGAATCGCGCGCAGCGCGACGGCGAGCATGTCTGAGCACCGAAGGCCGAGCGAAGCGACAGACTGAGGGCGAGTTGCGGAGCCGCTCGTCACGGCGAGCAGCGCAGGGGACCACGCAAAGCGTGGCGGCGGAAGCGGGGCGGCTTTCTTTGGGTTCTTTCTTTGTCCGCACAAAGAAAGAACCTCGCCCGCCGGGGCGAGTCCCGGCACAGCCTCACGATGAACCGCCAACCTACGCCGTGAGCCGGTAGACAACGCCACAACACAAATCAAAGTCGCTGGATTCCCGCTTCCGCGGGAATGACGAGGCAAGTGGGTTGATCGACCACCTCCAACGACCCACGCCCTTGGCACCTCGCAGGCGCCTCGCCCCGCTACACTCCACCCCATGGTCCTCAACGCAATCTGGCTGCTGTTCTTCTTCGCCGCCTTCGTCGCCTGCCTGTTCCACTGGCTGGTGCTGGGCGATGCCGGCGTCTTCAGCAAGGTGATGACCGAGTCCTTCACGATGTCGAAGACCGCCTTCGAGATCGCGCTGGGCCTCACCGGCGTGCTGACCTTCTGGCTGGGCATCATGAAGGTGGGCGAGAAGGCCGGCGCGGTGCAGATGCTGGCGCGCGCGGTGGACCCGCTGTTCCGCCGCCTCTTCCCCGGCATTCCGTCCGGCCACCCCGCCACCGGCTCGATGCTGATGAACATCAGCGCCAACATGCTGGGCCTGGACAACGCCGCCACGCCGCTGGGCCTGAAGGCGATGAAGGAGCTGCAGGAGCTGAACCCGGACAAGGACACGGCCAGCGACGCGCAGGTGCTGTTCCTGATCCTCAACGGCGCGGGGCTGACGCTCATTCCGGTGAGCGTGATGACCTACCGCGCGCAGCTCGGTGCGGCGAATCCGGCCGACGTGTTCCTGCCCATCCTGCTCGCCACCTTCTTCGGCACACTGGCCGGGCTGGTGTCGGCGAGCTTCTTCCAGAACATCCAGCTACGTCACCCGGTGGTGCTCTCCTGGCTGGCCGGCATGGTCGCCGCCGTGGCGGGCAGCCTGATGTACTTCGCACGCCTGTCCGCCGCCGAGCTGTCCGCCACCAGCGCACTGGTCAGCGGGCTGGTGCTGTTCGGCGTCATCGTCGCCTTCCTGCTGCTGGCAGTGCGGCGCAAGGTGCAGGCCTTCGAGGCCTTCATCGAAGGCGCGCGCGAGGGCTTCAGCACCGCGGTGATGGTGATCCCCTACCTCGTGGCCATCCTCGTCGGCATCGCGGTGTTCCGCGCCAGCGGCGCGATGGACCTGCTGATGCGCGGCGTGGCGAACGTGCTGGGTTTCTTCGGTGTGCCCGGCGACATCGTGCCGGCCCTGCCCACCGCGCTGATGAAGCCGCTGTCCGGCAGCGGCGCGCGCGGCATGATGATCGACACCATGCAGACCCTCGGCCCCGACAGCTTCGCCGGCCGCCTGAGCGCCCTGTTCCAGGCCTCGTCGGACACCACCTTCTACGTCATCGCGGTGTACTTCGGCGCCGTCGGCATCCGCAAGACGCGGCACACCGTGCCGTGCAGCCTGATCGCGGATGCAGTGGCGATCATCGCGGCGATTGCGATGGCGTATCTGTTCTTTCCGCCGGGCTGAACCCGTCCACGCCACCCTCCACGCCGATCCGCACCGTCACAGCGATCATGGATATCGACCAACTCGAACGCGCGCTGCGCGAGCACACCGGCGAATTCCTGTGCCGGCGCATGCACGATGAAGGCACGACCAAGCGTGTGCGCTTCGCGCACGTCGTCACGCCGCCCCTGTCCTCCGCCACGGTGCCGGCCATCGGCAGGCTGAACGATCTTTACGCACGCGTCGGCAGCGTGGTCCTGTATCACGACGCAGAAAGCGGCGATGCCGCGCGCTATCTGGCACCCCCTGCGGAATGGGCTGCGCTGCACGCCTGCTTCCGGGACTGGGTCGACGACGACGAGGAAGAAGATCTCCTGCCGGACTGGCTGGAGAATGCGATCGTCATCGGCGAGACCCCGCGCTCGGGCAACTACATCCTGATGCCGGCGGAAGGTGACATGGCAGGACGGGTCTTCGAGTTCGATCATGACGGCCTCGAGTTCACCCATATCGCCGACGACGTGCTCGCCTATCTGGCGACCTGGCTCGAACCCGATGCCCGCCGCTTGCGGGACATGGCCTCCCACATGCGCTTCAGTACCGATGGCTGGCAGACGCAGTGGTGGATCACCCGCCTGCAAGACAACTTCGGCCGCATCCTTCACAACGACTGAAGCGCGCCACGCGCCCGCCTGCTTCAGCCGTGTTGCACGACATGCCTGAACGGCAAGCCCGGCTCGTTCAGCGCATCGCGCAGGAATGAGGGGCACAGGTTCACGTCACCAAGATCGCTCAGGCTGAACCAAGCGAACTCCAGCTTCTTGTCACCTTCGACACCGGCGTGTATGCGCTGCTTGTCGAGTAGCGGCGAACTCGCGGGCAGATGCGCCAGGAAATACAGGCCGATCTCGTGGTTCGGCGACCCGAGGTGGTGAAAGAACGCCTCGACGGTGTACAGCAGGCGCTCGCACTGCACGGCTTCGCCCAGCTCTTCCTGCATCTCGCGCACGACCGTCGTCGCCGCGTCCTCACCGGCCTCCACGCGGCCTCCGGGCAGCGCCCAGAAGTCGTCGCCGGGCGCGCGGTGCAGCAGGACGGCGCCGTCGTGCACGAACACGGCGGCCGCACGCAACTGGAAGCGGTGGCCGTCGATGTGGGTGGAGATCATCGCTGCCGTTCAAGCCAGGTACACGTACATGCCCGCAATCGCCTTCTCCTGGTCGTAGCGGATCGGTGCGCTCTCGATCGCGTCGACCCGGAAGCCATTCGCCTCCGCCAGCCGGCGGAGGTAGGCCTCGGCGTGCGCGTAGCGCAGGCTGGGCAGCAGCTTCACGTCTTCGCCCTCCGAGGCCTCGGCGGTGAACACGAAGCGGCCGCCCGCGGACAACAGACGGCGCACGGCGGGGAAGATCTCCGTCAGGTCGCCGACGTAGATGAACACGTCGGCAGCCATGACCAGATCGAACGGGCCCTGCGCGGTCTTCAGGTAGTCGCCGACATCAGCATGGGCCAGCGTGTCGTAGAGGCCGGTGCCACGACTCTGCTCGACCATGGCTTGCGACAGGTCGACGCCTTCCAGCACATCCACCAGCGGGCGGATGAGCTGGCCGCACAGGCCGGTGCCGCAACCGAGATCCAGCGCACGGCCGAAACGCTGGCCGACGTTGATGAGCGGCCGCAGCAGGCGTTCGTGGCCCTGGTAGCGCAGCGTGCTGATGACATGTGACTGGAAGTCGGGCGCGTACTGGTCGAACAGGGTTTCGACATAACGCCGCGGTGCTGCCGTGGTGACGCCACGCACCGACGCCAGGTAATAGCCGGTCAGCTCCGGGTCCGCACCCAGCGCGAGGGCTTTCTCGAAAGCGGTCGCGGCGGCATCCAGTTGCTGCATGTCGCGCAGCAGGTTGCCCCGCGCGACCCACGCATCGGCGTAGGCCGGCCGCGTTTCGATGGCGAGGTCGTAGGCTTCCATCGCATCGTGCGCACGACCCAGCTGCAGCAGGCACTGGCCGTGCTGGACAAGCACTTCGGCCTGCGGCGGCGCGAGCACCGCGGCACGCGCCAGCGCGCTGTCCGCCTCC
This sequence comes from Uliginosibacterium sp. H1, assembly GCF_036017065.1. Lineage (NCBI taxonomy): Bacteria > Pseudomonadati > Pseudomonadota > Betaproteobacteria > Rhodocyclales > Zoogloeaceae > Uliginosibacterium > Uliginosibacterium sp. H1. The sequence continues at coordinate 758,183 of NZ_JAYXHR010000002.1, read as the reverse complement.
TGCCAGCGGGACTGCGCGGCCAATGACAGGCCGAGGCTGGTCCATGCGTCCGCATAACCGGGGTCCGCAGCGGTGGCCTGCCGCAGCACCGGCACGGCTTCGGCCATGTGGCCGAGACGGAACAGCGTGATGCCGAGGTTGCCGAGCACCGACGGGCGTCCCGGCGCGAAACCCAGTGCGGTCTGGAAGGCATCGCGGGCTTGCTCCAGCCGGCCGGCTTCGAAGTGTTCGATGCCGCGCAGGAACCAGTCGCGCGCCTGTTCGAGTTGAGTGTCCATGGGCGGCATTATGAGCGACGCCGCGAAGGCAGGCGGGAGATGCCGCCCTGTGCTGGCGACGAACCCGCCTGCCCGGCGAACACCTACTTGCCGAACAGCTTGCCGACGGCGTCCTCGATCTGGCTGCCGATGCCGGTGCCGGACGATGTGCCGTCGCTGCTGCCACCGCCCAGCCCGACGAGCTGTACCAGCGCCTTGCCGGCCTGTCCGTAGATCGCTTCATTGAGCGAGAACCGCGAATCGTCCAGGTTGCCCTGCACGGTGAAGTCCAGTGCGACCGGACGCTTCGTGTCGGCATCCAGGCCGCGCGAGCGTGCAAACACCGCAGCGGCCTCGCGCGTGAAGCCCGCCACGCCGCCGAGTTCGAGACCGCTGAGCTGCATGTGCCCCGGTGCGTGCAGGCGGCGCTTGTCGATCCTGCTGCGGACATCCAGCGCCAGCGTACCGGCCTTCACGTCGCCGTAGGGCTTGCGGAACAGGTAGGGCCCGACGAGCTTGAGGGGGGTGTCGGTCAGCTTGAGCTGCAGGTCCGAGTCCAGCGTGCCGGCAACCAGCCAGCCGTCGAGCGCCAACCTGCCCTGGCCACCCACGCGCGCGCGCACATCCAGCTGGCTGCGCGCGTCGAAAGCGGGCAGCACGAGATCCGTGAGGTCCAGCGCCAGCTCGTCGAGTGGGATGTGCTGCGCCTTGCCACCCAGCGTCGCATCGTAGAAGTCGACGCGGCTGTCGCGCAGCGCGATGTGGCCGATACGCACCTGCGGACCGCTGCCGGCAGGGGCGTCGGGGCCAGCCGGCTTGCCGGCAGCAGGCTGCTTCGGCTTGTCGAGCAAGGCGGGCACGATCTGCATGCCGGCGCGGTTGCGCAGCACCGTCAGGGCAGCGTCCTCGATCTCGATGCGCGACACGACGATGCGGCCGCCCAGCAGGCTGCGCAGGTCGGGCGTGACGAAGACCCGCGCCGCGTGCAACTCGTCCTGCGTCGGCCAGCCTCGCTGGCTGGCACGGATGCGCAAGCCGTCGATCTCGATGCGCGCCAGGCCGACGCGGATCTCGCCCACCTCACCGGTCTGTCCCAGCGCGGCGACGATCTGCGCGCGCAGGAGATGCAGAGCAGCGTAATAGCCGCCGCACACCGCAACGACGAGCAGCGGCACGGCAATCAGCAGACCCAGGCGAAGGCGACGGTTCATGCGCTCATGGTAGTCGACGCGCCACGGCCCGACGCGGCCAGCGGTCAGCTTCCTGCACCTCGTGGCGCGGGCGCAGTGACGCCGGCATGGCTGCGGGCGTGCGCGCCGCGGCCATGCTCACGCGATGCTGTCCACCACCCCGCCATCCACGCGCAGCGCGGCGCCGGTGGTGGCGGAGGCCTGCGGCGAGGACACGTACACGATGAGGTTGGCGACCTCCTCCACCGTTGCCACGCGCTGGATGATCGACGTGGCGCGGTGCGCCTTCACGAAGGCGGTGCCGGCCTGCTCGATGGTCTGGCCGGCGCGTTCGGCGTCTTCCTTCAGCATGGCCTCCACGCCTTCCGACAGGGTGGGGCCGGGCAGCACGGCATTCACCGTGATGCCGGTGCCGGCCAGCCGCTTGGCGAGCCCGCGCGACACCGCGAGGTTGGCGGTCTTGGTCATGCCGTAATGGATCATGTCGGCCGGGATGTTGAGGCCGGACTCGGAGGACAGGAACACCACGCGGCCCCAGCCCTTCGCCTGCATGCCGGACACATAGGCACGCGACAGTCGCACGCCGGACATGACGTTCACGTCGTAGAAGCGCTGCCATTCGGCGTCGGGGATGTCGAAGAAATCCTGCGGGCCGAAGATGCCGGCGTTGTTGATGAGGATGTCGGCGACCGGCTCGGCCACCACCAGCGCGGCGCAGCCCTCGGCGGTGGCCACGTCGGCGGCGACACCGCGCACCTGCGCACCGGGCACCACCTGTTTCAAACGGGCGATGGCCGCGTCGACGGAGCCCTGCGAACGGCCGTTGAGGATGACGGTGGCCCCTGCCTCGGCGAGCCCCCTGGCGGTGGCGAAGCCGATGCCGGCGGTGGAGCCACTGATGACGGCGGTCTTGCCGGTGAGATCGATCTTCATGAGAACACTCCTGCGTCTGTGTTTAGGGAAGTATGGATTCATGGCACATGGCGGTGCGACACGCCGCCTGCCGGTGACGCCCTGCTTGCTACTTGCCGACTGCCGCACTCGCCACTGTGACCGCGGCGGGGCTGCGTCGTTGCGTAGCCTCCAGCCGCAGCGCGAGCAGGGCCACGCCAAAGGCCGCCAGCGGCACCAGCGCGGCCACCCAAGGCAGGGCTTGCAGACCCATGCCGCGGGCGATGACCTCGCCGCCCAGCCAGGCACCCAGCGCGTTGCCGAGGTTGAACGCGCCGATGTTGAAGCTGGACGCCAGGCTCTGGCCGGCGCCGTGCGCCTTCTCCAGCACCCACATCTGCAGCGGCGGCACGGTGGCAAACGACGTGATGCCCAGCAGGCCGACGAAGACCACCGCCATCGTTTTGTCATGGATGGAAAATGTCGTCAGCCCCAGCGCAACGGACAGCGCCAGCAGGCTGCCCAGCACGGTGGCAACGAGGCGACGGTCCGCCAGCCTGCCGCCCAGCAGGTTGCCGAGGATGAGGCCGCCACCGAACACCAGCAGGATGGGCGACACGGCGGCATCGGCAAAGCCGGTCACCTCGGTGAGGATGGGCGCGATGTAGGTGAACACCGCGAACAGGCCGCCGAAGCCCAGCACGGTGGTGAGCAGGCCGAGCAGCACGGGGGCGCGCATCAGCGCACGCAGGTCGGCGCGCCAGTCGCTCGCCTCGGGAGCCGACCTGTCCTGCGGCACCAGCAGCGCGATGACCGCAAAGGCGACGACGCCCACGGCGGTGACGGCCCAGAAGGTCGCGCGCCAGCCGAAGTGCTGGCCCAGCCAGGTGCCGAAGGGCACGCCGAGGATGTTGGCGATCGTCAGGCCGGTGAACATCACCGCGATGGCCGAGGCACGCTTGTCCGCTGCCACCAGCCCGGTGGCCACCACCGAGCCGACGCCGAAGAAGGTGCCGTGGGCAAAGGCGGTGACGATGCGCGCCACCATCAGCGCGGTGTAGCTGGGCGCCAGCGCGCAGGCCAGGTTGCCCAGCGTGAAGATGACCATCAGCCCCAGCAGCACTTGCTTGCGCGGCCAGCGGCTGCTCAGCACCGTCATGACCGGCGCACCCACCACCACCCCCAGCGCATAGCCGGAGATGAGCAGGCCGGCGGCGGGAATCGACACGGCTAGGTCGCTGCTGACCTGCAGCAGCAGGCCCATGATGACGAACTCGGTGACGCCGATGCCGAAGGCACCGGCGGTGAGGGCATAGAGGGCGAGCGGCATGTGCTTCTCCACCTTGGAAGACTGGAATGGAGCGCAGCATAAGCAAGCCGGCTTTGGTGATATAGACTGCCGGCAAGCAAAACTCCTGTGAATTGGATTCACAGATTGATGTGGCGTACTGCGAGGGCACTGCGGGCCCACCACAGGCGCCTGCGGCACGTTGCAGACGACCACGCACCGGAAAGGCCAGACATGGCGAGACAAGAAATCAACCGCGCCCACGAGATGGAAGTCTTCGTGCGCGTGGTGGAACTGGGCGGCTTCTCGGCCGCCGCCCACGCGCTGCGCATGACGCCGTCCGCCGTCAGCAAGCTGGTGAGCCGGCTGGAAGCGCGCCTGGGCACCCGCCTGCTCAATCGCAGCACGCGGCGCCTGCAACTCAGCGACGAGGGCCGCCTGTTCCATGAGCGCAGCCTGCGGGTGCTGGCCGACATGGAGGAAGCCGAGCGCGGCGTCGCCGCCAGCGCCACGCCGCAGGGCCTGCTGCGGGTGAACACCAGCCAGTCCTTCGGCGTCCATTTCCTGCTGCCGCTGATGCCGGCGTTCATGGCGCTGTACCCGGGCGTGCGGGTGGAGATCATGCAGACCGACGCCATCGTGGACCTGGTGGAAGCGCGCACCGATGTCGCCATCCGCGCCGGCCCGATGAAGGACTCCGCACTCGTGGCCCGCAAGCTCGGCGACACGCGCAAGTACATCGTCGCCTCTCCCGCCTACCTCGCACAACACGGCACGCCGCGGGTGCCGGCGGATCTCGCCGCCCACAACTGCCTGGGCTTCACCTACCGCCGCGCCATCGAGGGCTGGCCGCTGATGGAGGGCACCGGCCGCAAGCGGCGCCAGATCCTGTGGGAGATCGACGGCAACACTCGCGTCAGCGACGGCGAGGCCCTGCGCCACCTCGCGCTCGCCGGCCTGGGCCTGGTGCGGCTGGCGGCCTTCCAGCTGCGCGCCGACATCGAAGCGGGCCGGCTGGTACCGGTGCTGGAAGACTGCAACCCCGGCGAGACGGAGGCCTTCTACGCGGTGTACGTCGGCCACGGTGGCCACCTGCCGGCACGGGTGCGTGCCTTCCTGGACTTCCTCGGCGAGCGGGTGCGGATGTAGGCCTGCAGCCAGGTGGGCGTGACGCGCCCGTCACGCCCGTGGTTCGTGGGTTCGCGGGCTCGTGGTTCGTGGCGGGCTTGTCGCGGGCCTCGTCCCCCTTGATTCACGCCTGAATCCTGTTGGGACGAAACCGGTTTGCCGGTAGCCGGTCCGGCCCGCGCTCCACGCGGATACACCTGCCCGGCCGCGCGTTTCGGCTTCATGACATCGGACTTGACCCACCCTTCCGGGCAGGCCGTGCGCAGGCGTCACGCCCGGCCTGCTGTTTTCTTAAAGTTTTGCCCTACCCGTCCGCTACGAAGGCTTCGGCCTGCCGGATTTCCGGTGGTGCCAACCAACCGGGGGTCACGATGGCGGGCAGATCATGGGAGTTGAACGATATCTACGATGCCGCGGCGGGTGCAGCCATTCTGGGTAGTGGCGGCGGCGGCGGTTACCAGGACGCACTCATGATCATCAACCAGCTGGCGGGCAACCCCGACTGGAGCGGCGTCGTCCCCGTGGGCGACTACGACGGCAGCAGCCCCTGCAGCGTCATCTTCATGATGGGTTCGCCGGACGCGGCCGGGCAGATGAGCCTGGAAGAACTGTCGGCCTGCATCGGCAACGCGCTCACCGTGCAGACCAACGTCTGCGGCTTCACGCCCACCTGCACGATTCCCATCGAGACCGGCCCGATCAATTCCCTGGCCCCGGTGATCGCCGCGGCCCTCAACCTGGGTGGCGTCACCTGGGTGGTGGACGGCGACGGCGCCGGCCGCGCCGTGCCCGAACTCCCGCAGACCACCTACGCCGGCTCGGCACTGCCGGTCGCCCCCTGCGTGGTGGCGGACAACGCCACCGTGGCCAGCCAGATGCAGTCCGGCGTGCTCACCACCACCAGCACCCCCAAGGTGGAGTCGCTGGCCGGCGCCGCCGTCAAGGCCTTCGGCTCCTTCGCCGGCGTGTCGATGTGGCAGTCGGCGTCCGGCAACGGCTACGCGCTGACCGGCAACTACATTCCCGGCACGCTGGAGCAGAGCCGCGCGTTGGGCAACTTCCTGCGCTCGTCGGCGCAGACCGACACCGCCACGGTGGCGGCGAAGATCGCCAGCCTCACCGGGCGCAGCGCCGCCGCGGTCGTCACCAACTACTACATCACCCAGGTGACGCAGGCCACCAGCTCCGCCTCGCTCGATGCCGGGGTGATCCGCCTGGACACCGACCCGGACCCGGCCCACAGCACCAACACCGTGTTCCTCTACAACATGAACGAGAACCTGATCGCCTATTCGACGGCGCAGGCCACGCCGCTGATCATCGCGCCGGACTCGATCTGCTACTACTCCGAGGACGAGAAGGCCGGCTTCTCCAACGCCACGCCGGACCTGGCGGTGTATTACGACTTCACCACCGGCCAGAGCACCGGCAAGAAGGTCAGCCTCGTCCAGGTCACCGCCGCCCCGCAACTGGTCAGCACGCCGGGGGTGATGGAGTCCTTCACCACCCTGCTGCGCGCCATCGGCTACGCCGGCGCCCTGCCCACCTGAGGCCTGATCGACCAAGACGCGTGGCACCCGGCCGGGTGCCACGACGGTGACGCAGAAGGACCCGAAGCACATGAGCGCCAGCGACGACCACAAACGCCTGCAACTCGCCCTCGAAGCCGCAGGGCTGGACCTGTGGGAGAACGACCTCGTCGCCGGCAAGGTGACCCACCCCGCCACCCGTACCTTCCGCGAGCTGGGCTACCAGCCGGAAGAAGTCGGCGACAGCCTCGCCTTCTGGCTCGACATCCTGCACCCGGACGACCTGCCCTCGGTGGGCGAAGCGCTGGCCGCCTACCGCGACGGCCGCGCCGACAACTACCGCAGCGAGTTCCGCCTGCGCGCCAAGGACGGCGAGTGGCTGTGGTACGCCAACTATGGCCGCGTCATGACCGGCACCGCGGATGCCGGCATGCACCGCTTCATCGGCGTCACCTTCAATATCGACGACCGCAAGCGGCGCGAGGAAGAACTGGCGCGCATCAACCAGCTGCTGTCCGCGCAGAACCAGCAGCTGGACCAGATGAACACCCACCTGGAAAAGCTCTCCACCACCGACCCGTTGACCAAGCTGTGCAACCGCCGCGCGGTGAACGAACGCCTGCATCGCCTGGTCAGCGTGGACCGCCACCCCTCCGCCCTGCTGTTCGTCGACCTCGACAACTTCAAGAAGACCAACGACCTCTACGGCCACGACGTCGGCGACATCCTGCTGTGCCAGGTGGCGCAGCGCCTGCAGAGCTGCATCGACTCCGCCGACCTCATCGCGCGCTTCGGTGGCGACGAGTTCGTGCTGCTGGTGCGCGACCCGCAGACGGCGGGCACGCCCTTCCGCGCGCACGTCGAAGCACTCGCCACGCGCATCCTCACCATCCTCGCGCAGCCCTACGTCGTCGGCGACCTGATGCTGCACTCCTACGGCAGCATCGGCGTGGCCTGCTTCCCGGACGACGGCTGGACGGTGGACGAGCTGACCAAGCGCGCCGACATCGCGCTCTACCGCGCCAAACACAAGGGCCGCAACCGCTACTGCTTCTTCCAGCCCAGCATGGAAACCGAGCTGCAGTACCAGGACAACATCGAGACCGAACTGCGCGCCGCCCTCAAGACCCGCCAGCTGGAGCTGCTCTACCAGATCCAGGTCGACCGCAACCTGCGCCCGGTGGGCGCCGAGGCCCTGCTGCGCTGGCACCACCCGGTGCGCGGCCTGCTCAGCCCCATGCAGTTCCTGCCCGACGCTGTCGCCAGCGGGCTGATCCACGACATCGAGGAACTGGTGCTCGACACCGCCTGCGCCGCGCTGGGCAAATGGCAGCACGACCCCGTGCTCAGGAACATGACCCTGGCCGTGAACATCACCGCCCGGTCCTTCGAGCATCCCGCTTTCACCGAGACCGTCATCGGCATGCTGGACAAATACCGGCTGCCGCCCGGCCTGCTGTGCCTGGAACTCACCGAGCACCTCAAGGCGCAGTCCTTCCCGGACGCCGCCCGCGTCATCAACCAGCTGCGCGAGCGCGGCGTGCGCTTCGCGCTGGACGACTTCGGCACCGGCTACTCATCGCTGGAAAGCCTCAAGTACCTGGCCTTCGACCAGATCAAGCTGGACGCCGCCTTCGTCGCCGACATCACCGACAACCCCGTCAGCCAGGCCATCGTCGCCGGCGTGATCGCCATCGCCAGCGCGATGAACATCGAGATCCTCGCCGAATGCGTCGAACGGCACGAGCAGCTCGAACACCTGATGCGCCGTGGCATCGAACGCCACCAGGGTTACCTCTTCGGCAAACCGCTACCGCGCATGGTGGTGGAGGCGGCGATACGCAGTGCGCTGGGGGAGAAGGTGGCGCAGTAGCGGGACACGTCGCGGCGGTCTTGCCCGGACGTCGCGGACGCTCCGTCATTCCGGCAGCACCCCGAAGCTCGTCACTCCGAGCAGTCTGAAGCACATCCATTCCGGCGCGGCCTGACGCACCGTCATTCCCGCGGAAGCGGGAATCCAGCGACTTTGATTTGTGTTGTGGCGTTGTCTGCCGGCTCACGCCGTGGGGTGGCGGCTCATCGTGAGGCTGCGCCGGGACTCGCCCCGGCGGGCGAGGTTCTTTCTTTGTGCGGACAAAGAAAGAACCCAAAGAAAGCCGCCCCGCTTCCGCCGCCGTGCTTCGCACGGTTCCCTGCGCTGCGCGCCATGACGAGCGGCTGCGGAACTCGCTTCGCTCAGACAGTACTCGCCGTCGCGCTACGCGCGATTCCTCGTCATGGCTGTGCTGCTCGGCGGCTGCAGAGGGGATTGGAGCCGCGCAGACTTGATCCGACGCGCCTCTCAACATTGGAGGTGACCGACTTGTTAGGACATTACTTCCCACCCGCATGGATGATGAGACTCGGGTGTAGTGTGTCGAGATCGGGTCTAGACTCCAAGTTTTGAACCTCAATCGAATAGGTGCCCTCAGCAAGGTCAATCAGGCTCAGCACCTGTGTTTTCACTGCCGCCCCATCATGTCCGCCCCGACACACTGACGCGATGTCCTGTGAATAGGCGACCGCCCCGCTCGGTTGCCTCTTAATCGTGACCCTAAGCCTCAGGGGCTGCCCAAGCTGACTGCGATCAGATGCAGGGAAATCCTCGAATCGCTTAGCACTTGGTCCGTAACATGGCGCGTCGAAACGACTTCCCACAAGGGTGTCACTGATGCGCTCTTGCGTGCTCGGAAACGTGAACCGCGCGGACAGGAAGTAGCCGTGGCTCACCGGGACTTTGAACTCCGTCGACAGGACCGTACCCGACCGCGCAACTGCGATGGGCGTCTCCTTCAGTAACGGGGGGAATGCGCAAAGCGCAGACAACCAAAGGGCGGCCCCGATGACAGGCTTTTGGCACAACGCATACAGCGTCGGGTTCATGTGATGTCTAACTTGTTTTAGGGAGCAGCCTTGCTTCCTAACATCGGCGCGTGCTCCCTAACATCGCGCCTTCCTGCACCATTAAACGCTTGGTCCACAACGGTTCTCGTCTGACGGGTAGCGGCTCAATACCCACTAACAGAATCGGCAAAAACCTCACCTCTCATACAAGACCGCAGCATACCGTCTGCATGCTTCACGTGGAGCCATCCGAAGAGACAATCGCGGCAATGTGGCACGGCTCCCTTCCCCTCTGTAGCCGCCGAGCAGCACAGCCGGGACGAGAAATCGCGCGTAGCGCGACGGCGAGGACTGTCTGAGCGCGAAGCGCGAGTTCCGCAGCCGCTCGGCATGGCGCGCAGCGCAGGGAACCGCCGAAGGCGGCGGCGGAAGCGGGGCGGCTTTCTTTGGGTACTTTCTTTGTCCGCACAAAGAAAGTACCTCGCCCGCCGGGGCGAGTCCCGGCTCGGCCTCACGATGAACCGCCACTTCACGGCGTGAGCCGGCAGACAACGCCACAACACAAATCAAAGTCGCTGGATTCCCGCTTCCGCGGGAATGACGGTGCGTCAGACCGCGCAGGATGGAGGTGCGTCAAACGGACCGAATGACAAGCTTCGGGTGCTGCCGCAAGACGGAGCCGTCCACGACGGTCAACGCGCAGGAAGCGAATGGGGGGGCACGCTCAAACCCTCCAGACGACAACAGCCCGATGCACCTTGCGATGCATCGGGCCGGCCGGAGCGGGTTGGGGTGAGGGAGGAATCGCCCCGCGCTGCTCCTTGATCTGCCGGTTCCGGGCACCGGCGGATCGTGGCGCTGTGTGCGGCGCTCAGTGCGCGCGCGGGTCCCACCAGTACGGCTCGCGGCCGTAGGCGGCGTAGATGTCCGCAGCCCAGCGCGAGTCGCCGAAGGACGGCCAGTGGTCCTTGTCGAAACCTTCGCTGGCCTTCAGGCGTTCCTTGTCGATGTCGAGCACGAAGCACTTGCGGTCGGCGTCGAGCGTCAGGGCGCTCCAGGGGATGGCGTGGAGCTTCTCGCCCATGCCGAGGACACCGCCGTGCGACAGCACGGCGTAGGCGATGCGGCCTTGTGCCACGTCGAGCATGATGTGTTCGATGCTGCCGAGCTTCTCGCCGGCCGCGTTGTACACCTCGTCACCGGCAAGGGTGTCGGCTGCCATGATTTCCGGGCCGGGGCCGCTGGTATCGCCCTGGCCGCCGATGATGGCGGCGCCACGGTTGTTGCCATAGCTGGGGGAGTCTTGAGAGATGGCCATGTCATTCTCCTTTGCAGTCTGTGCGATGAATGTCCGGGGCGCCGGTTGCTGGCCGGGGCCCCGGGCGGGCAGGCGGCCACCGGTGTGGCGGCCGCGGTGCCGGGTGGCTGACGCAGGCTTACTTGGTGGTCAGCTTGTTGTTCACGCTGGACACGCCTTCGATCGAGCGGGCGACGGCGGTGGCCTGCTCGACTTCGGCGCGGCTGTCGACCTTGCCGTTCAGCGTGACGACGCCGTTACGGGTGTCGACGTTGATGTTGCGAGCCTTGGTCAGCTCGTTGTCGGCCAGCGCGGCCTTGACCTTGGTGTTGACCGTTGCGTCATCCACCACCTGGCCGGCGGAGCGGTTCGGCTTGCCGTCATCGGCAGCCATTGCAGGGGCCATGCTGACGGTGAGAAAGGCGGCGGTCATCGTTGCGGTGATGAGCTTCTTCATGATGATTTCTCCTGTTGCGATTGCTACGGTTGGGTCCGCATGAAGCGGTTATGGTCGGGGCTTAACAGCCCCTTGTTGCGGGCAGGCGCTAATGGCCTGTCTCGCGGGTCCGGCCTCACGCTCAGGTGAATAGCGCGATGAGGATGATGATCGGGATGGGTACACCAATCAGGTAGAGCAGAATCGAACGCATGATGGGTCTCCTTTCTTGATGTTTCGTGTTTGCTACGGGCCGGCGCGAGCCAGCCTGTGCAGTGGTCAGAGGTCGCGCTGGCGGCCGCCGTAGATGGCCATGAGGCTGGCGAAGAAGGCGCCGCACAGCAGGGCTACGAAGGACCACAAGGCGGTCTTGGCCGCAGCCGCACGGGTCGCGTCGGCCACTTCCTGCGTCTTGCGTTGCAGATCAGCCGCAGTCTGGCGGGCAAGCGAGTAGCTGCCGTCGACACGACGCTCGGCTTCGGCAGGCGGCAAGCCTGTCTGAGCGGTCACGACGGAGACGAGATAGCGACGATCCTCCGCGGGCAGGTCCACATTGCCTTGCACGCCGTTGGCATAGATGCGCAAGACTTCTGCACGTACTGCCGGATCCAGCGGCTGGGTACGCAGGTCGCGGCGAAGTGCGGCGTCCACGTTGTAGTCAAGGGATTCGCCCAGCTGCTCCGCCGTCACGGCAGCGCCCGCGGCCGCGGCCGGTGCTGTCGTACCTAGCACAGCGGTAATGGTGCCGGTCAGGAATGTGGCGGTGACCAATGTGGCCACGGACCACGCGAGGAAGCCATGCGCCGTGTCACGAAAGTAAACCTCGTCAGCCTGTACGCTGGACCAGCGCACGCGGAGACGGCCGGCCAGGTAGCCACCGATGCCGGAGGCGGCAATCTGCGTGAAAGCCAGCCATACCACCGTTGATACGCCGATTGCCTTGGCGGAAATACCTTCGTTCTCCCAAGGAGAAACGGCCGACAACCCGAGGCCGAAGCCTAGCGTCAGGAGGATCAACGACAGGGCAGCGGCGCCCGCCGCACCTGCCATGATGGCTCCCCACGACGTACCGGACACCGCCAGATCGTTGGCGGCGCCAATCGGCGGTGCGACATAGGCGGGACTGGTACGGTCATGAACGGCGTTGGTCATGGCATATCCTTGTTTGGGTGTTGTTATCGTTGTGAAGGCCGGTGCAAGCTCTCACCGGTGTTGATGCAAAGTTAGGCCTGACGCGGGTTTGCCAGAAGGGGAAGATGGCGCGATTGCGCGTAGGGATGCGCTGACAGGGGGCAGATCGTCAAACGGCGGCGTGTCCGCATGGGCAAAGTGCACCCATGCGCAGCGCATTGCCTATGCTCTGCCCACGCCCCGTTACCGTTTGCCCGAGACCGCCATGTCTACGACACTCCCACTGCTTCCCGTCGCACGTATCCACGCCGTGCCCGCCTCCGTCGCCGGCGGTGCGCCGCAGCCTGCAATACGCGACACGTCCGGATCGCGCGAACGGCGGCACAAGGCAATCTTCGTCCGCACCCTCGCCTGGCTGTCGCTCTGCTCAGCATCCAGCCTGCATGCACAATCACTGCCCGCGTTGCCGCACCTGGACACCGCGCAGATCACCGTGTCCGGCCTGTCCTCCGGTGGCGCGATGGCGATGCAGCTTGCGGTGGCGTACTCGGGCCGGGTGGACGGCGTGGGCCTGTTCGCCGCACCGCCCTACGCCTGCGCCGACGGCTCGGTGTGGTGGGCGCTCAACCAGTGCATGCTGACCGGGCTGGGGCCGTTCTTCGGCTTCATGTACGGCTCCGTCAGCGAGTGGGGCGGGCTGCCGCTGTCGGCGGAGCGCATGGCCGACAAGGCGCGGCGCTGGGCCGGCGAGGGCAAGGTGGACCCGGTAGCGAAGCTGGCCACGCAGAAGGTGTGGTCCTACCGCGGGCTGGCGGACTCCACGGTGGGCAACAATGCCTACGCCGCGATCCGCGGCTTCTACGCCGGCTTCGGCAACACCGTGAGCGAAGAGGCCGACAGCCGCCGCCGCAACGTGCCGCACGCGATTCCCATCGCATCCGACGGGCTGGACGTATGCACGGTGGATGCACCGGGCGACGAGAAGGTCTTCCTCGCCTCCTGCCGTTTCGACGGTGTGGGCGCGATGCTCAAGTCCCTGTTGCGACGCGGCCAGGACACCGCCGCGCTGAAGCCCGGCAAGCCGGTGGCCGGCAGCTTCGTGGAGTTCGAGCAGAAGCGCTACCTGCCGGCCGCGCCCGGTGGTGTGCTGAGCATGGCGGACACGGCTCGCGCCTATGTGCCGGCGCGCTGTCGCGAGGGCAGCGGCACCGCCTGCAAGCTACACGTCGCCCTGCACGGTTGCCGCCAGGGCGCGGACGGCAACTACAGGCTGTTCACCGAGCGCGCCGGCTACAACGAGTGGGCCGAGACGCTGGGGCTGGTGATCCTCTACCCGCGCGCCGTCGCCACCGACGGCGCCACCTCCGCCAACCCGCGCGGCTGCTGGGACTGGTGGGGCTACAGCGGCAACCAGCCGCTCAACAGCTACGCCTGGAAGCAGGCGCCGCAGATGCGCGCGGTGATGTGCATGGCCGACGCGCTGAAGACCGGCGCGGCCAGCTGCCCGCGCTGAAACCAGCGTCGGTGCCGCAATGAGAAAGGGCCGGATCGACCGGCCCTTTTTTCGTCACCGGAGCGCTAGCCCGGCAAGCTACAACCCCCTCGTCGGCGCCTCACTGCACGTCGACGTTGTACTGGTGCACGTCCAGCTGCGCCTGGCCCACGAAGGGCTCGGTGCCGAACTGGATGCTGTTGAGGTACTTGCTGCTGCTCATCCAGCCACGACCGGTCAGGTCGTTGAGGAAGTCGCGCAGGTTCAGCGTGCCGGCGTTGGAGTTGGACACGCGCACATAGGAGTACACGTTCCAGGTGCCCACCACGCCGCGGTACAGGTCCCAGCTGGTACCGGCGATGGTGACGGTGGCCTGCCTGGTGCCGGCCGGGCCGGCGCCGCCGGAGCGGTACAGCCAGATCATCACTTCGTCCGTGGGCTGGTGTTCCCAGGTGGGGTTGTTGATGTTGTGCAGCCACAGGTCGTAGGCGACGTTCTTGGTGCCGTTCGATCCCACCGTGTAGTTGTAGGTCGTCGGGATGCTGCGGTTGTCGGACACGCGCACCGGCAGCTCCGTGCCGCTACGACGCCAGCCCCAGTGCCAGCCCAGCACCACGCTGGTGTAGGACTTCACCGCATTGCTGGCGCCTGCCCAGTTCCAGTTGGTGCCCCAGGCCAGGTCGTTGCCGGAATGGCTCGTGTACCACATGCATTGCGAGCCGGTGCCGTCGTCACCCCACAGGTTGTTGTTGAGGTAGTACTTGCCCAGGTCGATCGCCGCTGCCTTGGCGCAGGTGTAACCCAGTTTCGCCGGACCGCCGGACGAGGTGGACGAAGAGGACGAGGAGCTGCTCGAACTGCTGGAGGAGCTGGACGAACTGGAACTGCTCGACGAACTGCTCGACGACGAACTGCTGGAACTCGACGATGAGGAGGATGAGGAGGACGAGGACGACGAAGACGAGCCGCCTCCGTCGAACCCCGCGTAGGAGCACCAGGCCGACGACGTGAAGTTGTTGGCCGGGAAGTTGCTGCCCCTGCAGACGACGCCGTTGGTGAAGCTGCCGTAGACGAAGCTGCCGGACTTGCCGAGGGCCACCGTGCGGGTGCCGGTGAAGGAGCAGGTGGCGCCCTTGTTCTGCGCGCACTTGGTGTAGCCGCTGGGGTAGTCGGTCGCCGCTTGGCTGGCGAGCGACAGCAGGAGCAGACCTGCCCCCGTGAGCATCCTGACGTACATGGTGTTTCCTCCGAGAGTGGCGTGCCGGTGTCAGCCCGGCATCTGCGTATGCGCCCGGTGCGTCCGGGATGGACGCCCGTGCCTCTGCACAAGCATGGTCAGCCGTGGGCACGACCACAAGTTGCGCCGCCGCAGGATTCGGCAAACTCGCCGGGAGCCGACAAACTCACCAGCACGGAGGTGGCGCAGGCGCCACGCGGACAGGCATCAGGCCGCGCGCGCTTGCGTGGCCCAGGCCGGCAGCGGCGCCGCGTGGTGCAGCACGTCGTCGCGCAGCCACAGGGCGCTGCGGCGGCCGCGGGCCGCGACGACGTCCAGCGGCAACTGCTGGTAGTCGTCGTTGAAGACCTCGAAGCTGTAGTCGCCGCGGAAGCCGGTCTTCTCCAGGCGGATCACCAGGTCGGCCAGCGCGTCGCTGTGCACCCCCTCGCCGGGAAAGACGCGGAAGGTGCGCGCGGTGGTCATGCGGTCCTCGAAGCTCTGCGTCTCCTGCCACATGAAGTCGGACAGCTGCACGAGGAAGATGCGCTCCGGGTCCAGCTCCTCGATGGCGTCCAGCGGCGTCTTGGCGGCGATGATGTGGTACGAGTCGATGCCGATGCCGAGGTTGGGCATGTCGGCACGGCACACCACGTCCCAGGCGGTGGTGTACTCGTTGATGGTGCGGCCCCAGGACAAGCCTTCGTAGGCCACGCGGATGCCCAGCGGCAGCGCCAGCATGGCCAGCTTGCGCAGGTCGCGCGCGAGTCCGTCGTAGTCCTGCGTGGCGTGGCGCGACACCGAGGAGCAGGCCAGCAGCACGCGGCTGCCGAGCGCCGCGCACATTTCCAGCATGCCCTTGGCGATGTCCACCTTGTAGTCGTGCAGGTGGCCGGAGAGTCCCTCGAAATCACGCAGCACCTGGAAGCCGGTGGGCCGCAGGCCGCTGGCGCGCACCGCCGCGACGGCCGCCGGCACGCCGCCGGGGTGGCCGACGATGTCGCGTGCATTCAGCATCACCTGCGAGAAGCCGGCCTGCGCGATGGCGGCGAGCTTGGCCTCCAGCGGGCCGGCGAAAGTGATGGTGTCCAGGCCGAAGCCGTCGAGTGCGTTCATGGTGAGTCTCCACATCGTCTGCAACCGCAAGGCCTCCCATCCCGTCGTCCCTGCGAAGGCAGGGACCCAGCGTCGTTCACGCTCTTCCTTCTTACCCCCAACGACGCTGGATTCCTGCCTTCGCAGGAATGACGAAGCGGGAGGTTGTCGCGGGCGCGTGCCGCCGCAGGCGTAGCCCGGGCTGTACGCATGGAAGCCCGACATCCTGTGCTGCACATCGCGATCGCCATGGTCGGCATCACCGTCAACTCGTCTGGTGAACCAGCTCGAAGGCCACGTTGCCCAGCACCGTCCGCGTCAGCGCACCGCGGTCTTCCGGGTGCAGCTCGGCGGAGTCCACGAAGCTGACCCCGCGGGCGGTCAGCGCGGCGACCGCGGCGGGTACGTCCGGCACGCCGATGCCGATGCGCTGCAGGGACTCGTTGAGCAGGCTCTCGTCTTCCAGAGAAGGCACCGGCTCCACGAGCTGCCACAGGAAACCGCTGCCGCCTGCGGCACCCGGGCTGCGCATCAGCGTGCCCTTGGGCATGATGCCGAAGCGCTGGTCGTCGGGAATCAGCTCGAAGCCGAACAGGCGTTCGTAGTAGGTGATCCAGTCCACGCTGCGGCCGGCGCCGATGTACTGCACGATGCCGAAGTAATGCATGCCGGCCAGCGCGGGTGGCCGCGGGTCGACGTCGTGGATGGTGGTAAAGTCGATGTCGTAGATGGAGAACTCCTGCCAGCGGTCCACGAAGTAGAAGCGGCTGCCACCGGGGCCGTGGATGGCCGGGATGTGCAGCTCCATGGCGCGGGCGTGGCTGGCGACCTCCCAGGCGCCGAGGTCCAGGCAGCGCTGGTGCGCGAGGCGCGCATCGCGCACCCGCAAGCCCACCGCGGAGATGACCGGCCCGCCGCCTTCGGTGGCACCGACACGCGCGTCGTCCGGGTGGGCGTTGAGCACCAGGTTCATGCCGCCCTGGCGGTACAGCGTGATCTCGCGCGAGCGGTGCCGCGCCACCGCGCGGAAGCCCATCGCCTCCAGCGCCTGGCCCAGGGCCAGCGGCTGGTTGGTCACGTACTCGATGAATTCGATTCCGGCGATGCCCAGCGGGTTGCTGGCCTCGGGGATGCTCTCGTGCAGCGGGTGGTGGGCATTCATCGCGGGCTCCTGCTTTCCGGGTTGGGCGGCGTCAGTAAGTCATGCGCGCCACCGCGCGCAGGGTCTCCGGCGTGGTGACCGGCAGACCGAAGTATTCGAGGTAGGCGGGAATCTGTTCGAACAGCATGTCGGCCCCCACCTGCACCTTGCAGCCGCGTGCGAGTGCGGCCTGCAGCAACGGCGTGTGTTCCGTCTTCAGCACCACCTCGCCGACGAAGCTGCCGGCGTCCAGCCGCGTGACGTCGATGGGCAGTGGGTCGCCTTCCTGCATGCCCAGCGGCGTGGCGTTGACCACCAGGTCGAAGCCCGCCGGGTCCTTGCTGCCGGTGACGATGGTGACCGCCGGGTAGTGCTGGTGCAGGCGTGCGGCCAGGGCGTTGGCGGTGTCGATGGAAGCGTCGTACAGGGCGATGCCGGTGACGCCCGCGGCGACCAGCGACGCGGCGATGGCCGAGCCCACGCCGCCGCAGCCGACCACCAGCGCGCGCCTGCCGGCCAGTTGCAGGCCCTTGCGCTGCACGCCACGCACGAAGCCCTCGCCGTCGAACATGTCACCCAGCAGGCGGCCGTCCTCCGCACGCCGCACGGCATTGCAGGCGCCGGCGATCTGCGCGGTGGGCGACAGCTCGTCGATCAGCTCCAGCGTGCGCACCTTGTGCGGCATGGTGATCAGCGCACCGCAGATGTTGGTGAGGCGGAACAGCGCCGGCAGCAGGGCCGGGTAGTCCGGTGCCTGGCAGCCCATCGGCACCACCACCGCATCCACCCCCGCCTGCTCGAAGTAGGGGTTGTAGATCAGCGGCGACTTGAAGGTGTGCGTCGGGTAGCCGATGTGGGCAATGAGCGAAGTGCTTCCCTGGATCATGTGGCGGTTCCTGCGGGTTCTGCTTGCGGCGCGCCCGGATGCGACCGGACGCTCGCCTTCCCACGACGCTTCGCCGCAGGCACGGGAAGAGCGGGAGAAATGGAGTGGAGCGAAGCGGAACGGTTCTGGCGAGGCGCGCCGCCGCAGACAGTACGCGCCGGTACGGCAAGGCGGCGCAACAACGCCAGAACCATTTCTCCCGCTCTTCCTACTTACGCAGCTTGTCGAGCTCGGCCAGCATCTCCTTCGTCGCTTCCGGGATGGCCTCGCCGTGCTTGGCGATCACCGGCTTCATGCGCTCGCGCAGCTTGGTGGTCTCGGCCGGCGAGAACTCGCTGACCTGCATGCCGGCCTTCTTCAGCTGGTCCAGCGTGCCGGCGTCGGAATCACGCGCGACCTGGCGCTGGTACTTCGCGGCTTCGTTGGCGGCGTCCTGCAGCACCTTGCGCTCGGCGGCGTTGAGGCCGTCCCACACCTTCTTGCTGAAGATCACCGACTGCGGGTTGTACTGGTGGTTGGTCAGCGTGAGGAACTTCTGCACTTCGGAGAACTTGTTGGCGAGGATCACCGACAGCGGGTTCTCCTGGCCGTCCACCGCCTTCTGTTCCAGCGCGGCGTACAGCTCGGTGAAGGCCAGCGGCGTCGGGTTGGCGTCCAGCGCCTTCACCCAGTCCACGTTGATGGCGTTCGGGATGACGCGCAGCTTGAGGCCGGAGATGTCCTCCACCTTCGTCAGCGCGCGACGGCTGTTGGTCATCTGGCGGAAGCCCAGCTCCCAGTAGGCCAGGCCGACGATGCCCTTCTCCTGCAGCTTAGCGTGCATCTTCTGACCGAAGGGGCCGTCGACGATCGCGTCGGCTTCCTTGCCGTTGGCGAACAGGAAGGGGAAGTCGTAGATCGCGAAGTCCTTCACCTGCGAGGCGAGGATGCCGGAGTTGAGCACCACGATCTCGATGGTGCCGCCCTGCAGCGCGCTGACGCTGGCGGCGTCACTGCCCAGTGTGCCACCGGGAAAGAGGTTGAGCTTCATCTTGCCGCCCGACTTGGCGGCGACCAGTTCGGCGAACTTCTCGCCACCGGTCACCAGCGGATGGCCCTTGGGGTTGGCCTGGCTGACCTTGAACGCGTGTTCGCGGATCTCCTGCGCATGTACGCCGAAGGCTGCCACGGCCAGTGCCGCCACGATGGATTTGAGGAACAGTCTTTTCATGTCATGTCTCCTTGTGTGGGTGCAAGGTTGTTGCAGGCCTACGCAAACCGGGAAGCCATCCGCCGCGGCGTGGCCAGCGCGGCGGGTGACGCAGAACAATTCCTTTGCCGTCAGCCGCCGTACATCCAGCGGGCGGGCACCATGACCAGATCCGGGAACAGGATCAGCAGGAACATCACGCCGAACTGCGCGCACATGAAGGGCAGCACGCCGCGCGTCACCTGGTCGAGGCTCACCTTGCCGACACCGGCCACGGTGTTGAGCACCGTGCCCACCGGCGGGGTGATGAGGCCGATGGCGTTGTTGATGATGAACAGCACGCCGAAATACACCGGGTCGATGCCGGCCGCCTTCACCAGCGGCATGAGGATGGGCGTCAGCAGCAGGATGGTGGGCGACAGGTCCAGCGCGGTGCCGACGATCATCACGAGGATCATGATCGCGACCAGCAGGATCTTCGGGTTGTCCAGCAGAGGCTGCAGCAGTTCGATGACCTGGCCCGGCAACTGGGCGACGGTGATCAGCCAGGCGGTGACCATCGAGGCCGCCACCAGCAGCATGATGACCGCGCTGGTCTTGGCCGCCGACACGAACAGCGGGACCAGGGTGCGCAGCGTCAGTTCGCGGTACACGAAGACGGAAATCGCGATGGCATACACCGCCGCCACGACCGCGGCCTCGGTGGGCGTGAACACGCCGAACTTCAGGCCGACGATGACGATCACCGGCAGCACCATGGCCCACAGCGAGTCGCGCAGCGCCTGCTTCACCTCGGCACGCGAGCGACGCGGCGGCGGCGCCACGTTCTCGCGGCGCGACAGGAACCACCAGGTGACCCACAGTGCAGCGCCCAGCAACAGGCCCGGGAAGATGCCGGCGAGGAACAGCTTGGTGATGGACACGTTGCCGGCCACACCGAAGATCACGAAGGCGATGCTGGGCGGGATGACCGGCGCGATGATGCTGGCCGACGCGATGAGGCCGGCAGAACGCGCTTTGTCATGGCCGGCCGCCACCATCATCGGCAGCAGCAGCGCGCCCAGCGCGGCGGCATCGGCCACCGCCGAGCCCGACAGCGCCGCCATGATGCAGGCCGCCACGATGGTGACGTAGCCGAGGCCACCCTTCACGTGGCCCACCACCGCCAGCGCCAGCGCGACGATGCGGCGCGACAGGCCGCCGGCGTTCATGACCTCGCCGGCCAGCATGAAGAAGGGCACCGCTAGCAGCGGGAAGGAGTCGGCGCCGTTGATGAGGTTCTGCGCGAGGATCTGCGCCTCGAACAGGCCGAGGTGCCACATCAGCGCCACCGCGGTGAGCATCAGGGCGAAGGCCACCGGGATACCCAGGGCCATGGTGGCGAGCAGCGCACCGATGAAGACGGCGATCGTCATGCCTGCCTCGCGTCGTGGGTGGCGGGGATGCCATGCGGCAGGTCTTCGCTCTCCTGCACCATCACCAGGTCGGCGTCGTCGACGCGGCCGGTGAGCAGCATGAAGAAGTTGCGCAGCAGGATCAGCGTGGTGAGCACCGCGAAGGCCAGGCCCGAGGCATAGAACCACGCGACCGGCACTTCCATCACCGCACTGGTGGTGCCGGCGTTGATCACCACCTGGTCATAGGCGCCGCGGAAGACCAGCCAGCAGGCGAAGATCATCATCAGGTAGCCGACCGCGAGGCACAGCTTCTTCAGCCGGCGCGGCAGGCGCGCGACCAGGAAGTCGGTGCCGAGGTGGCGGTTCTCCTTCAGCGCGACGGCGCCGCCGAGGAAGGTCACCCACACGAACAGCCAGCGCGAGAGTTCTTCCGACACGCTGATGCCGGAGTTGAAGGCGTATCGCAACACGACGTTGCCGAACACCAGCACCACCATGAGTGCCAGCATCGCCGCCACCAGCCAGTCGAGCAGGCGGTAGCAGGCATTGACGAATCCTGTGAGCACGAGGCACATCTCCTGTTGTAGCCGGGCCCGTGGTTCCCGGGTCCTGGTTCGCCGGTGGAGCCAGCGCAGGAACGCGCCATCTTCACCAGCAATCAAAATGTACGAACTAGTTAGTTTTTGCGCCATGCGAGCTAACCCGCATCTGCACCGCAGCAGATTCCGCCTGCGGTCAGGCAGCGCGAGACGAGCCCCTGCCTCCGCCCGGCAGCAGCCCGTGGTCTGTCGTTGTCGGCGGCCTTGCGCGTTACCGGCGCACGTAGCGCAGGATCATCTCGACGATGTTGGCGCGACGCTGTTTCAGCGCCCTGGGCGTACGGCCATCACGCTTGAAGATGAGGTCGAAGGTGTACTGGTTGGAGACGTTGAAGAAGCACAGCGCGGAGATCGACGCATGGATGTCGATCGGGTCCAGCCCCGGCCGGAACAGGCCTTGCGCGACGCCACGTTCGTACAGCTCGCGGATGGCGTTGATGGCGGGCACGTTGAGCTTCTGGATGATCTTGCTCTGGGCCAGGTACTCGCCGCGCTGCATGTTCTCGGACATGACGATGCGGATGTAGTCCTGGCTGTTCCAGTGGTGGTCGAAGGTGAAGCCGACCAGCCGCGCCAGCGCGTCCTCCGGCGCCAGGTCGGCGAGGTGCAGCTCGCCCTCAGTCAGGCGCACGCTGCGGTAGGACTCCTCCAGCACGGCCAGGTACAGGCCCTCCTTGCTGCCGAAGTAGTAGTAGATCATCCGCTTGCTGGTGCGCGTGGCGTCCGCGATCGCATCGATGCGCGCGCCGGACAGGCCCTTGGCAGCGAACTCCTGCGTGGCGACGGCGAGGATCTCCGCCATCGTGCGCTCGGGGTCGTTGGTGCGCGGCAGCGCGGCCTTGCTGCGCGTCCCCGCCGCAGCGGCCTTCGGAGTCTTCGTCGCGGTCTTTGCCGGGGCGCGTCGACGCGGATGTACTGGTTGGTCCATTCCGCGAGTATAGGCGGACGCCGCAGGGCCGCCAGTGGGCGTTGCAGCAAGCCTCTGCAGATGACCGCAAGGGGAAAGGCGCTGTCCGTCGATGCGTCGCGGAGTCCTCCGTCCGGATGGCAAGACTGCGTGCTGGGCTTCGCTTCGCTCAACCCAACCTGCCCCCTCCTGCGTGGCCCTCGCTGTGGACGTAGGTTGGGTTGAGCGCAGCGAAGCCCAACGACAACTCCCATACAACGTCCCCAAGTTGCACTCGCCGCATCACCTCAATGCAACACCATCGGCAGCCCGACGTAGTTCTCCGCCAGTGCGGTCTGCGCCGCCTGCGAGCCGAACAGGTAGGCCAGCTCGGCTTCCTGCATGCGGTCGCCGAAGCCGGCGTTGTCGGGGAAGCGGTGCATCAGCGAGGTGAACCACCAGGAGAAGCGCTCCGCCTTCCACACGCGCGCCAGCGCCCGCTCGGAATAGCGCGCCAGGCCTTCGTCGTCGCGGCCGTTGTAGTGGTCGGCCAGCGCAGCGGCGAGATAGGTCACGTCGGCGGCGGCGAGGTTGAGGCCCTTGGCGCCGGTGGGCGGCACGATGTGGGCGGCGTCGCCGGCGAGGAACAGGCGGCCGAAGCGCATCGGCTCGGTGACGAAGCTGCGCAGCGGCGCGATGCTCTTCTCGATGGACGGGCCGGTCACCAGTTCGTCGCAGGCCTGCGGGTCGAGGCGCAGGCGCAGCTCCTCCCAGAAGGCGGCGTCGCTCCACTGCTCCACCTTGTGGTCCAGCGAGCACTGCAGGTAGTAGCGGCTGCGCGTCTTCGACCGCATGCTGCACAGCGCGAAGCCACGCGGGCTGCGCACGTAGATGAGCTCGTCCGACACCGGTGGCACGTCGGCCAGCAGGCCCAGCCAGCCGAAGGGGTAGACCTTCTCGAAGGTGCGCAGCGCACCGGCCGGCACGCTGGCGCGACACACGCCGTGGAAGCCGTCGCAACCGGCGATGTAGTCGCAGGCGATCTCGTGGGCGACGCCATCGCGGGTGAAGCGCACCCGCGGCTGCGAGCCGGTGGAAGTCCCTGCGCCTAAGTCATGCACGCTGACGCCCTGCGCTTCATACACCGTGAGCAGGCCTTCGGTCGCGCGCGCCTCCATGAGATCGCGGGTCACTTCGGTCTGGCCGTAGACGGTGACGTGCTTGCCACCGGTCAGCGCAGCGAGGTCGATACGGTGGCGCTGGCCATCCACGCACAACTCCACGCCGTCGTGCGGCAGGCCTTCGGCATGCATGCGCGCACCGACGCCGGCGGCATCCAGCGCATCGGCGGTGGTCTGCTCGATGACGCCGGCGCGGATGCGGCCCAGCACGTAGTCACCACTCTGGCGTTCGATGATCACCGCATCGATGCCGGCCTTGTACAGCAGCTGTCCCAGCAGCAGCCCGGCGGGGCCGGCGCCGATGATGGCGACCTGGGTGCGGGTGGGAATCATCGTCGATGAGTCGGTCGATTTCGTGATGCTCATGATGCGTCCTTCAGGCGCCGGCGAAGACGCGCAATGCGGTGAAACCTGTCCGGCCTGGAAGGCGTAACAGGATGGATCTGGCCAGGCGCATCGACGGTGACAGTACAAGTAGTACGGCAAGGAGATGCAACAACGCCAGAGCCATCCTGATGCGCCTTCTCAGTACTCTTCGCTGTCGATCTCGGCCTGTGTCGCCTCGTTGTAGCGCGTCCCGGCGATGCGCGCCGGCGCGAACAGCGCAGTCAGGCAGCCCACCAGCGTCGAGCTGAGTGCGACGCGTGCAGCGCCAAGGTTCTGCTCCAGGTGGTCGATGCGCGTGGTGCCGGGAATCGGAATCACGTCCTCGCCCTGTGCCAGCAGCCAGGCCAGTGCCAGTTGCGCCAGCGTGCAGCCAGCCTCGTCGGCCATGGCCCGCGCCTCGTCCAGCAGACGCAGGTTGGCGGCGTAGTTGGCCGATTCGAAGCGCGGCATCGACCGGCGGATGTCCTTGGCATCGAACGTGGACACGTCGCGCAGCACGCCGCCGAGATAGCCGCGCGCGACCGGGCTGAAGGCGACGAAGGCCACGCCCAGTTCGCGACACGCCGCGAGCGCGCCCAGCTCGGGGTTGCGGGTCCACAGCGAGTACTCGGACTGCAGCGCGGCGACGGGATGCACCGCATGGGCGCGACGCAGGGTGGCGGCCGATACCTCGGACAGGCCGATGGCGCCGATCTTGCCCTCGCGCACCAGGTCGGCCAGCGCGCCCATGCTTTCCTCGATGGGCACCGCCTTGTCCCAGCGGTGCAGGTAGTACAGGTCGATGTGGTCGGTACGCAGCCGGCGCAGGCTGTCCTCGCAGGTCGCCTTGAGGGTGGCGGCGCGACCGTCGATGACGCGCTTGCCCTCGATGCCCTGCATGCCGCACTTGCTGGCCAGCAGGAAGCGGCTGCGCTGCGAAGACAGCGTGCGCCCCACCAGTTCCTCGCTGGCGCCGAAGCCGTACAGCGCGGCGGTGTCGAAGAAGTCCACGCCGAGATCCAGCGCGCGCAGCAAGAGCCGCTGCGCATCGGCCTCCGGAAGGGGCGGGCCGTAGGCGTGGCTGAGGTTCATGCAGCCGAGGCCGATGGGAAAGACCTGGCGGCCGGCGATGGTGCGCGTAGGTGTCGGCATGGCGGTGGAGTAAGTCATCTCTTGGCAAGAGTCTCGTCATTCCCGCGTAGTGGGTTTCGCAGGCATTCCGGCGATTGCCGGAAGCTCGCAAAGCGGGAATCCAGCGTCGTTAACAGCCTGTCGAAAGTCACTGGGTTCCCGCTTCCGCGGGAACGACGAAGCTCTGGAATACGGTCCGACGAAATAGGCCGGACCGTACAGTTCACAAGCCGGAACTCAATGTCCTTGCGAAGCAGACGAGACCGACGGTGAGTCCGGCTCAGCGCTGCGCCACGTACTTCGCGATCAGCGACTTCGCACCGTCCAGCATCTGCTGGCCGTTGGCGCCCTTGCCGCTCATCTCGGCCACCCAGTCGGCGGCCAGCTTGTCGCCGATCTTCTTCCAGCCGGCCAGCTCGCTCGCCGGAATGACGTTGTGGGTGTTCTTGGTCGTCAGCTTCTTGCCTTCGATGTCGGCCTGCATGAAGGCGCGGCCGGCGGCGGCGGACACGGCCTGGCCACTGTTGGCGTCGATCACCTTCTTGAGGTCGGCGGGCAGGCTGTCGTATTTGGCGCGGTTCATCGCCAGCACGAAGGTGGAGGTGTAGAACGCCGGCTCGGCGGGGTCGGTCTCGGAGTGGAACTTCACCAGTTCCTGGATCTTCACCGAGGGCACCACTTCATACGGCACCACCGCGCCGTCGATGACGCCCTTGGACAGCGCGTCACCCACTTGCGGCACCGGCATGCTCACCGGCGTGCCACCCAGCATGGCGATGAACTTGTTGGTCATGCGCGTCGGCGCGCGCAGCTTGAGGCCACGCAGGTCGGCCATGGTCTTCACCGGCTTGCTGGTCATGTGGAACACGCCGTCGCCGTGCACGTGGAAGGCGATCGGCTTGAAGTCCTTGATCTCGTTCGCGCTGTACTGCTGCGTGTAGTCCCACAGTGCTTTGCTGGTGGCCTCCGGGTTCTGCATCATGAAGGGCAGCTCGAAGGCCTCCAGCGAGGGGAAGCGGCCAGCGGTGTAGCCGGGCAGCGTCCAGATGACATCGGCAACCCCGTCGCGCACCTGCTCGATGAGCTGCGGCGGCGTGCCGCCGAGCTGCATGGACGGAAAGATCTGGCACTTGATGCGGTTGTTGGAGTCGGCAGCCACCTTGTCGCACCAGGGCTGGATGACCATGGTCTGGGCATAGGAGCTGGCCGGCAGGAAGTGGTGCACCTTCAGCGTGACCTCCTGGGCCTGCACCGCCAGCGAGGACAGTGCGAGGCCGGCGGCCGCCAGGGTGATGCGAAGGGGCTTGTTCATGGCATGTCTCCTCGGTGAGGCGGGTGTGGAACGGTGGTGGAGAAGAAAGAGGTCACAACAGAATGGAGCGCAGCCGCAGCTGGAGAATGAGTGACTAGGCGCATCGACGCAGACAGTACAAGTCGTACGGCAAGGAGATGCAACGACGTCAGAACCATTCTGTTGTGGCCTCAGGCGAGCCGATGCACCAGCCACAGCGACAAGGCCGGGAAGGCGATCAGCAGGGAAAGGCGGATGGCGTCGGTCGCCAGGAAGGGAATGACGCCCTTGTAGGTCTCGGCCATCGGCACATCCTTGGCCAGCCCGTTCATGATGTAGACGTTGAGCCCCACCGGCGGGAAGATCATGCCGATCTCGCACACGGTGAGGATCAGGATGCCGAACCACAGCGCCTTGTCGGCGCCGCCCAGGCCCATGAAGTCCATGCCCATGATGACCGGGAACAGCGTGGGCACGGTGAGCAGGATCATCGACATCTCGTCCATCACGCAGCCCAGCGCGATGTAGAAGATCATGATGCCGGCCATCACCACCACCGGCTCGATCTGCAGGTGGGCCACCACGTCGGCAAGTTGTGCCGGCAGCTGCGACAGCGCGAGCGCCGCGTTGATCATGTCGGCACCCAGGAAGATCATGAAGATCATGCCGCTGGTCTGCGCCGAGCTGCGCACCGCGGCGACGAAGCGTTCGCGGTTCATGTCACCACGCAGCAGGGTGATGCCGAAGGTGAGGAAGGTGCCGATGGCCGCGCCTTCGGTGGCGGTAAAGAACCCACCGTAGATGCCGCCGAACACGGTGAAGAAGATGGCGAGGATGGGCCACACGCGGCCCGCCGCCGACACCACCTCGCCGGCCGGCACGACCTGCGCCGGGGGCGCCTGTTCCGGCCGCACGCGCACGATGATGGCGATCGCCAGCAGGTAGCCGATGGCGGCCAGCAGCGCCGGCACGTAGGCGGCGAGGAACATCTTGGTGATGTTCTGCTCGGTGAGGATGGCGTAGACCATCAGCGTCACCGACGGCGGCAACAGCACGCCCATGGTGCCGCCGGTGGCCAGCGCGGCGGTGGCGAGACGCCCGCTGTAGCCGATGCGGCGCATCTCCGGGTAGGCCACCTGGGCGATCGTCGCGGTGGTGGCCACGGTGCTGCCGGAAATCGAGCCGAAGGCCGCGCAGGCCAGCACGCCGGCCATCGCCATGCCACCACGGAAGCGGCCGAGCAGCGCGTTGGCGAAATCGAACAGCGCCTTGGACAGGCCGCCCTGCACCGCGAAGGCGCCCATCAGCATGAACAGCGGAATCACCGACAGGTCGTACACCGACACGCGGCCATACACGGCGCCTTTCAGGTGAGCGATCATCGGCAGCCAGCCGGAGAGGATGACGTAGCCCAGCGCGCCGGGTACGAACATGGCGATGGCGATGGGGATGCGGATCGCCATCAGCACCAGCATGAAGGCGAACATCAGGAGGCCGATGGTCATGCCGCTCATGCCGGCTCTCCTTCGGCGGCGGGCTGTGCCGGCTTGCCGTCCTCGCCGTGGCCGGGACGGCCGAAGCGGTAGGTCTGCCAGGCGCCGATCACCACGCACAGCGCGAGGCCGGGCAGCATCAGCACGTAGGGCCACCACAGCGGCAGGTCCATCAGCATGGAGCGCTCGCCGGCCGCCTTCATCGCCACCGCGCCGGCCGCCACCCGCCACACGATGAGCGCCATGACGACGGTGTAGAGCAGCACGCCCAGCCGGTCCATGTGCCGCTGCGTGCGACGCGAGGTGCCGTGGGTGAAGAAGTCCACCATGATGTTGGCGCGGTGCTGCTGGGTGTAGGGCAGGAAGGACGCCACCACCACCGCCGTGCCGAGCTGCACCAGCTCGATGTCGCCGAGGATGGGGTGCGAGAAGAAGGCGCGGCCGATGACACTGACCACCGTGATGCCGGCAATGGCGACGAGCACCGCGCCGCCGATGGCCGCGCTGATGTCGCACAGCAGGCGGAGCCGGCGCTCCACCGCCAGCTCCCGTGGATCGTGGATCAAGTCCTTGTCTCCTCTTTCTTGTCTTTTGTTGTCGGCCGCGGTCTTGCGCTAGCCCTGCTGGGCGAGCTGCATTTCCAGCCGGTGCAGCACCTCGTAGCAGGGCAGCACCTGGGCCACGCTGCCGTTGGGCTCGCGCCCCTCGCGGATGGCGGCGATGAACTCGCGGTCCTGCAGCTCGATGCCGTTCATCGACACGTCCACGCCGGACACGTCGATCTTCTCTTCCTTGCCGTTCACCAGGTCGTCGTAGCGCGCGATGTAGGTGCCGCTGTCGCCGATGTAGCGGAAGAAGGTGCCCAGCGGGCCGTCGTTGTTGAAGGACAGCGACAGCGTGCAGATCGCGCCGTTGGCTGCACGCAGCTGGATGCTCATGTCCATGGCGATGCCCAGCACCGGATGGATCGGCCCCTGCAGGGCGTTGGCCTGCACGATGGGGCTGCGCGCCTGGTAGGCGAAAAGGTCCACCGTGTGCGCAGCGTGGTGCCACAGCAGGTGGTCGGTCCAGCTGCGCGGCTGGCCCAGCGCGTTCATGTTGCTGCGGCGGAAGAAGTAGGTCTGCACATCCATCTGCTGGATGGCGAACTCGCCGGCGACGATCTTGCGGCGTACCCACTGGTGGCTGGGGTTGAAGCGGCGGGTGTGGCCGCACATCGCCACCAGCCCCGTCTCGCGTTGCAGCGCGACGACCTGCTCCGCGTCGCGCAGCGAATCGGCCAGCGGAATCTCTACCTGCACATGCTTGCCCGCGCGCAGGCACTGCATGGCCTGACCGGCGTGCATCTGGGTGGGCGTGCACAGGATCACCGCGTCGACGTCCGGCAGCGCGAGGCTGTCGGCGAGATCGGTCGTGACATGCGGGATGCTGTACTTGGCCGCGACCTCGCGGGTCTTGTCCAGCTCGCGCGAAACCAGCGACACGACTTCCACGCCGTCGATGAGACGCAGCGCGTCCAGGTGCTTGATGCCGAATGCGCCGGCACCGGCCAGGGCGACCTTGATGGGTTTGCTCACTTCATGTCCTCCGCACCGTCATTCCCGCGCCCCTCGACGTGCTCGGGGCGAACCGAGCTGCGCTCGAGCGGGAATCCAGTGTCGTTGCCGTTTCAGAATTCGAAGTCGCCGGGTTCCTGTCCGTTCCCTGAGCTTGTCGAAGAGCGCGGGAATGACGGGAAGTGAGCGAATGCCTCACGCTTCCTCCAGGATCAGGTGGCCCACCGCCGTGTTCGACGCCGGCACGTGATAGAAGCGGTGCTTCTGCACCGGCGCCGGGCCACCGGCCACGTCCGCCATCGCGCCACGCGCGATCAGCCACATCACCAGCTCGATGCCTTCGCTGCCGGCTTCGCGCACGTAGTCGATGTGCGGCATCTGCGCGAGCTGCGCCGGCTCGGCGATCAGGCGGTCGAGGAAGCGGTTGTCCCAGTCGCGGTTGATGAGACCGGCACGCGGCCCCTGCAGCTGGTGGGTCATCCCCCCGGTGCCCCAGATGTGCACGTTCAGGTCTTCGTCGAAGGACGCCACTGCGCGACGGATCGCCTGCCCGAGCTGGAAGCAGCGACGGCCGGAGGGCACCGGGTACTGCACGACGTTCACCGCCAGCGGGATCACCTTGAACGGCCATTGCCCGGTGGGCGGCACCTCGCCGCACATCAGCGACAGCGGCACGGTGAAGCCGTGGTCGATCGGCATGCGGTTCACCAGGGTGAGGTCGAAGTCCTCCTGGATGACGCTCTGCGCGATGTGCGCGGCCAGTTCCGCGTGCCCTTCGGCAGGTGGCACCGGACGCGGGCCCCAGCCTTCGTCTGCCACCTCGTAATGCGCCGCGGTACCGAGCGCGAAGGTGGGAATGAAGTCCAGGCTGAAGGCGTTGGCGTGGTCGTTGTAGACCAGGAAGACCACGTCCGGCGTGTTGTCGCGCAGCCACTGTCGGCTGTACTCGTAACCGGCGAACAGCGGTTGCCAGTAGGCTTCCTGCGTCTTGCCCAGATCCATCGCCGCACCGATGGCCGGCACGTGGGAGGTGTAGACGCTGGCGGTGATACGGGCCATTACTTCGTCTCCTTCTTTGCTTCGGCAGCGGGGCGTGCGTCCTGCCTGGCATCCCACTCCGACTGGTAGCGGTTGCCCTCGATGGGACGACCGCCGCCGACCATCATGGCGCGGTACGCCTCCTCGCTCATGCCGGTCATGCTGCCCGCCATCTGCTGGAAGCTCTTGCCATCGGTGGCGCCGATCTTGGCGAGGAAGTAGATGTTGCCGCCGGCGGCGATGCAGCGATTGAGGTCGCGCGCCAGCACCGCCTGCTTCTGCTCTTCCGTCATCGCCCACTCGTCGAGGTAGGCGCGCTCGTCGGCCTTGAAGCGCGCGCGGTTCTCCGCACTCATCAGCGACATGCAGAACTGGTTGAGCCAGTAGCCCAGGCGCGACTGCTCCGCATCGAAGATGGTCGTGCCGGGAATGTCCTTGTAGGGTTTGTCGAGGGGCATCAGTGAGCCTCCATGCTGTTTGCCGTGGTGCGCTGTTGGGCTTCGCTGCGCTCAACCCAACCTACCGACGGACCGTGAGGCTCGACAGGAAGGGGTAGGTTGGGTTGAGCAACGCGAAGCCCAACATCAGTACGGCTTGATGCTGCAACGCCCATCACTTCACCTCCTCCGGCCAGTACAGCCGCATCGGGTTGTCCACCAGCAGCTTGCGCTGCAGCTCGGCCGTCACCGCGATATGCGGAATGAAATCCACCAGCAGGCCGTCGTCCGGCATGTGGTCCTTGAGGTTGGGGTGCGGCCAGTCGGTGCCCCACAGCACGCGGTCGGGAAACTCCTCGACGATGGCGCGGGCGAAGGGGATGACATCGCGATAGGGATGGCGCTCGCCGTCCAGCGCGCGCGGGCCGGACACCGACAGGCGCTCGGGGCAGCTCACCTTGCTCCACACGTTGGCGTGTTCGCGCATGAAGCGCTGGAACAGCGCGAACTCCGGACCATCGATGGGCTTGCTCACGTCCGGCCGACCCATGTGATCGACCACCACCGTCGTCGGCAGCGCGGTGAAGAAGTCCCACAGCTCGGGCAGGTCCACCGCTTCGAAGTAGATGACGACGTGCCAGCCCAGCTTGCCGATGCGGCCGGCGATTTCCATCAGCTCGTCGCGCGGCGTGAAGTCCACCAGCCGCTTGACGAAATTGAAGCGCACGCCGCGCACACCGGCCGCGTGCAGTTGCTGCAGTTCCTCGTCGGTGATGCTGCGGCGGACGGTGGCGACGCCGCGTGCCTTGCCGCCCGAGGCGAGACAGGCATCCACCATCGCGCGGTTGTCGGCGCCGTGGCAGGTCGCCTGCACGATGACGTTGCGGGCGAAGCCCAGGTGGTCACGCAGCGCGAAGAGCTGGTCCTTCGATGCGTCGCAGGGCGTGTACTTTCGCTCCGGCGCGAAGGGGAAAGCGTCGCCCGGGCCGAACACGTGGCAGTGGGCGTCCACCGCGCCGGGCGGGGGCACGAAGGCGGGCTTGCTCGGGCCGGCGTACCAGTCCAGCCAGCCGGGGGTCTTGGTGAAGGTCTCGGTGCTCATGGCGTCAGTCATGCAGTTCGGTCGCGCTTTGCGTCGTTCTCGGTCGAGGTCTCAGTCCACGTACCTGAGGCCGGCTTTTTCCAGCCCTTCACGCATCTTGTAGAGGTCCAGCCCCAGCACACCGGCGGCGAACTTGGCGCGCTTCTCGCCTTCGAGGTTCTCGCGGGCTTCAGCGGCATCCGCCACCTGCTGCGCCTGCGCGGCGGGCACGACGACGACACCGTCGGTATCCGCGATCACCACGTCTCCAGGATGGACCAGCGCACCGGCGCAGACGATGGGGACATTCACCGAGCCCAGGGTCGCCTTGATGCAGCCCTTGGCATGGATGGCCTTGCTGAACACCGGGAAGCCCATCTCCTGCAGCGTGTCGACATCGCGTACGCCGCCATCGATGACGAGGCCACGCGCACCGCGCGCCTGGAAGGAGGTGGCGAGCAGATCGCCGAAGAAGCCGTCGGCGTTGTCGGTGGTGCAGGCCGCCACTGCCACGTCGCCGGGCTGCAACTGCTCGGCGGCGACGTGCAGCATCCAGTTGTCACCCGGCTGCAGCAGCACGGTGACTGCCGTGCCGCAGAACTTCGCACCGCTGTAGATGGGCCGCATGTAGGGCTTCATCAGGCCGGTGCGACCCAGCGCCTCGTGGATGGTGGACACGCCGAAGCGCGACAGCTTCTCGACCGCGGCCGCATCGGCGCGCACGATGTTGCGCTTGACGACGCCGAGCTGTCCGACGGCGAGGTTGTTAAAGGTGGCGTTCATGGTGGGCACGACTCCTCAGCGGCCACGCGCCTTCAGCGCGGCATCCAGGCGGGGATACACGCGGCGGGCGTTGCCTTCATAGATCTTGTAGCGCGCTTCCGGCTGGATGCTGGCGGCATCCACGTAGCGCTTCGTATCGTCGTAGTAGTGGCCGGTCTCCGGGTCGATGCCGCGCACCGCGCCGATCATCTCGCTGGCGAACAGGATGTTGTCGACTGGGATCACCTTCGTCAGCAGGTCGATGCCCGGCTGGTGGTACACGCAGGTGTCGAAGAAGATGTTGTTCAGCAGGTGGTCACGCAGCAGCGGCTTCTTCAGCTCCTGCGCCAAACCACGGTAGCGGCCCCAGTGGTAGGGCACCGCGCCGCCGCCGTGCGGGATGACGAAGCGCAGCGTCGGGAAGTCCTTGAACAGGTCGCCGGTCAGGCACTGCATGAAGGCCGTGGTGTCGGCGTTGATGTAGTGCGCGCCGGTGGTGTGGAAGCAGGCGTTGCAGCTGGTGCTGACATGCACCATCGCCGGAATGTCGTGCTCGACCATCTTTTCGTAGATGGGGTACCAGTGGCGGTCCGTCAGCGGCGGCGAATTCCAGTGGCCGCCGGAGGGGTCCGGGTTGAGGTTGATGGCGACGAAGCCGTATTCCTTCACGCAGCGCTCCAGCTCCGGGATGCAGGTCTCCGGCGCCACGCCGGGCGACTGCGGCAGCATCGCTGCACCGATGAAGTGGTCCGGGAAGAGTTGCGCGACGCGGTGGCACAGCTCGTTGCAGATCGCCGCCCAGGTGGTCGACACCTGCAGGTCGCCGATGTGATGCGCCATGAACGATGCGCGTGGCGAGAAGATGGTCAGGTCCGAGCCGCGTTCGCGCATCAGGCGCAGCTGGTTGGCCTCGATGGACTCGCGCAGTTCGTCGTCGCTGATCTTCAGCTCGGACACGCGGGGCATCTGCGCCGGGTCCTTGATGCCGGCGATCTGGCGGTTGCGCCAGTCTTCCAGCGCCTTGGGCGCGGTGGTGTAGTGGCCGTGGCAGTCGATGATCATGGTCGAAGGCCCAAGAGACGAGGATCGAAGGACGAGGAGTTGAGACGGCAAATGCCGTCTCCGTCATTCCTGCGCCCCTCGACGAGCTCGGGGACCGTGCAGGAATCCAGCGTCTTTGCTTTGCCGACGTGGAACGACGCTGGGCTCCTGCCTGCGCAGGAGCGACGGTGCGAGAGGGCGGAGAGCAGCATCACGCCCCCTCCTTCCCTGCCCACACCCCACGCGGCACCATGGCCTCGCCGCGCATCAGCAGGCGGGCGGTGCGCAGCAGGGCGGCGCGGGTGACGCGTTGCGGGTCGGCGGGATCGGTCTCCAGCTCGACGCTGAATTCGCCGGTGGGGTGTTCCACCGACACCGTCACCGGGTTGCCGGCCGGCATCTGCGCAATGCCATCGGCAACGGTGCCGGGCAGCTTGCAGGCGGTGGCGACGGTGACGGCGGCCAGCACGCCGATGGCGTCGTGGCAGACGTGCGGGATGAAGCTGCGGGTGCTCAGCGCACCGCCGGCGCGCGGTGGCGCGATCAGCGTCATCTTCGGGTAGTTCTTCGTGGTGACGTCGCCCAGCCCCATCGCGTGGCCGGCGGCGATGCGCAGGCGCTCGATGCGCGCCTTCAGCTCGGTATCGGCGTTCAGTGCCTCGACGCTTTCGTAACCGCTGCGGCCCACGTCGGCGGCCTGGAAGATCACCAGCGGCATGCCGTTGTCGATGCAGGTCACTTCCACGCCGTCGATGTGCTCGCGCAGCTTGCCGGTCGGCAACAGGCTGCCGGCCACCGAGCCTGCAGTGTCCAGGAAGTTGATGGTGATCGGTGCCGAGCTGCCGGGGGCGCCGTCGATGCGCGCGCCGCCTTCGTAGCTCACCAGCCCGCCCGGCGTCTGCACGGTGATGTCGCACTGCATGCCGGTGTTCAGCGTCAGCACGCGGAAGGTGCTTGCGGCGTCTTCACCCCTGCCCTGCGGATCGACCAGGCCGGTTTCCAGCGCGAAGGGCACGACGGCGGCCAGCATGTTGCCGCAGTTGGGCGTGGTGTCGACCTTGTCGGAATCCGGCTGCAGTTGCGCGAACAGGAAGTCGAGGTCGACGCCGGGCTGGCTGCCGCGGCTGACGATGCCGACCTTGCTGGTCAGCGGATGCGCACCGCCGAGTCCGTCGATCTGGCGCTTGTCCGGCGAGCCCATCACCGCCAGCAGCACGAGGTCGCGTGCATCGCTGTCGGCCGGCAGGTCCGCCGCGTCGAAGAACGGCCCCCGCGACGTGCCGCCACGCATGAACAGGCAGGGAATCGCGGTTTGTGAGGTGGGACGCACGTGTCGGCAGCTCCGTCGGGCTACGCCTGCGTTATGACATCCGGGTGATTCCGGGTCATCGGGCAGGCGTCGATGTGGCCGCATTGTGCGAGCCTGCCCGCTCCACAGAAAGCTGGCGGATCGACTAGCTGCTAGAACAAAATGCTATAACTGAAGCTACGTTATACGGGAAACACCTTATACGAGCGTTTGAAGCACGCCGACCGGGCGGCGTGCAAAATGCAGTCAAATGTCCGTATCGAGCGGTCATATTGCGACTTCGAGCATGGATCTGAAACAACTGGAGTACTTCGTCCGCGTCGCCGAGCTGGGCAGCTTCACCCGCGCCGCCCAGGCGCTGGACATCGCCCAGCCGGCGCTGAGCCGGCAGGTGCGCCTGCTGGAGGTGGAGCTGCGCCAGACCCTGCTGGTGCGCAACGGCCGCGGCGCCACCCCCACCGAGGCCGGCAAGCTGCTGCTGGAGCATGGCCGCGGCATCCTGCACCAGGTGGCGCGTGCCCGCGACGACCTCGCCCGCATGCGCGGCGGCCTCGCCGGCCGGGTCGCGCTGGGCCTGCCGCCCAGCGTGGCGCGGGTGCTCACCGTGCCATTGACCCGCGCCTTCCGCGAACAGTTGCCCGAGGCACGGCTGGCGATCAGCGAAGGCCTGTCGGTGGCGATGCAGGGCAGCCTCCTCAACGGCCACCTGGACATCGCGGTGCTGTACAAGGCCGCGCCGGTCGACGGGCTGGAGATCGCCCCGCTGGCGGCCGAGCAGCTGATGCTGGTGGAGCCTCGCCCGCCCGGCCTGCAGGAAGACCCGCCGCCGCCGCCGGTCACGCTGGCCGAGGTGGCGACGATGCCGCTGGTGATCCCCAGCCGCCCCAATGCCATCCGCATGCTGGTGGAATCCGAGATGGCGGCCATCGGCTGCCAGCCGCAGATCGCGCTGGAGATCGACGGCATCCCCGCCATCCTCGACCTGGTGGCCGACGACGCCGGCTACGCGGTGCTGTCGCGCCACGCCGTCGCCCGCTCGATCCGTCCCTCGGCCTATCGCCAGCGGCCCATTGCCCTGGCCGACGGCACGCTGCTGACCATCCCGCTGCACATCGCCACCAGCGCGCTGCGGCCGGCGACGCCAACCCAGCAGGCGACGCTCACGCTCATCCAGCGGACCATGGCCGTAGTACTCGGCGCGGTCTGACCCGCTCCGGCGAAGGCACATCGTGAATGCGTGAATGCCTTCCCCGGCTTCATGCAGACAAGAATGCCCTGTCGTTCGACCCGCGGTGGCATGCTTGATCGACAACCGGCGGAGAGCGTCCGGCCCGGCCCGTCTTCCGCCATTTCCCACTGACTACGGACAGGTTTCCCATGCGACCCACGATCACGGCTTTCAGGAATTCTCCGGACGGTGGCGGCGGACATGGCCGCGACATGCGCGTGCGCTGGGCGCTGGAAGAGGCCGGAGTGGCCTATGACGTGCGGCTGGTGGACTTCGACGAGATGAAGCAGCCGGCCCATCTGGCGCGTCATCCCTTCGGCCAGATCCCGACCTACGAGGAGGGCGACCTCGTGCTGTTCGAATCCGGCGCGATCATCCTGCACATCGCCGGGCATCACCCCGGCCTGCTGCCGGAAGGCGAACATGCGCGAGCCAGGGCGATCGCATGGTTGTTCGCAGCGCTCAATACCGTCGAGCCGGCCATCGTCGAGCTGGAGATGGCGCCCTACCTTGACCGCGACAAGCCGTGGTACGAGGAGCGCCTCGTCGTGCTCGCCGAGCGCATCCGGTCGAAGCTCGACGTGCTCCTGCCACGCCTGCGCGAGGCCGAATGGCTGGAGGGCGGATTCAGTGCGGCCGACCTGATGATGGTCACCGTGCTGCGCCGGATCGAAGGCTCGCCGGTGCTGGACGAGTATCCGGATCTCCTCGCCTACGTCGCCCGCGCCACCGCCCGCCCCGCGTACCAGCGTGCGTTCCAGGCGCAGCTGGACGTATTCAGGGCGGCGCAGGCCGGCTGACAGAATGCCGTGGAGCGACGCGGAACGGTGCTGGCCAGGCGTAACCGCGCAGACAGTACAGGCAGCACGGCAAGCGGTCGCAACGAGGCCAGCGTCTTCTGTCAGCCGTTTCAGGGCAGCGTCGGCGTGCGCTCGTACACCTGCTCGAAGAAGCGCGGCTCACTGCTGTCGATGAGCGCACGCACCTTGTCGCGATGTTGCGCGAAGGCGACGCTGGTGGCCATCCATTCGCGATGCGCGTCCGCGTCGTCGAAGCTGCTGATCAGCACCGCGCTGCCGCTCTCTTCGTCGCGCAGCAACCGGCTGCCGCGCCAGCCGGGAATCTCGCGCGCCAAGGTAGCCGCGGCATCCTGCAGGGCAACGAATTCGTCGAGCTTGCCGGGCTTGGGCTTGAAGTGGTTCACCAGCACCACCGGCTGCGCTTCGACAGCAGGCGCCGGTGCGGGCGGTACGACGATCTGACGCGTCGCGCGCCGGCCCGGATACGGCC
Source organism: Uliginosibacterium sp. H1 (assembly GCF_036017065.1). Lineage (NCBI taxonomy): Bacteria > Pseudomonadati > Pseudomonadota > Betaproteobacteria > Rhodocyclales > Zoogloeaceae > Uliginosibacterium > Uliginosibacterium sp. H1. Next base: position 721,048 of record NZ_JAYXHR010000002.1, on the reverse strand, counting down.
GTTGTGCGCCGGCCTGCTGCAGCGCCTGTGCCCACCAGCGCAGCTGCGCCAGCAGCGCGCCCAGCGCACGGCCGGCGCGTTCGCTGCTCCAGGGCGTGCCATCGATATCGAACTGCTCGGCGGCATTCGCGAAGCTGACGCTGGCCTGCAGGTTCACCGCATGCAGCTCGATGAAGACCTGGCGCAACTGTTCCACCGCACGCAGCCCGCCGGACGCACCGCCATAGGACACGAAGCCCACCGGCTTGCCCTGCCACTCGGTGCCGAAGCTGTCGATGAAGGCCTTCAGCGGTGCCGGGTAGCCGTGGTTGTATTCCGGCACGACGACGATGAAACCCTGCGCCGCGGCCAGTCGTCGGCTCATGGCCGCCAGCGCCTTGTGCTCCGCCACCTTGCCGCTGGCCTGTACAAGACCGGCCGGGTCGATCAGGTCGAGTTGCAGGTCGACCTGATCGACCAGTTGCTGGCGCAACCACGCCATGACCTTGTCGCAGAAGCGCCCCTCGCGCGTGCTGCCGTAGATCAACGCGACGCGCGTTGCCCTTGCGGATGAATCCTTGATCTCTGCCGCGATACCCATGTCCACTCCCCGGTTGATGATTCCCGTGGCGCAGCGTAAAAGCTCAAGTTAAGTTGAGATCAAGCACTTTGTGCAGGAGGCTCTGCCATGGCCACGCGTCGCCCCTCACCAAAAGCGGAAGCCACCCGCATCGCTGGCAAGGCGCCCGGCTCCGGCAGGGCCCGGGCTACGAGTACGAGTACGACTGCGACCACGGCTCCGGGCTTCAGCGTGCTGCTGAGCGTCGGCGAGGTGGCGGCGCGTGCCGGCGTGGCGGTGTCGGCCCTGCACTTCTACGAATCGAAAGGCCTGATCCGCAGCGCGCGCAGCGCCGGCAACCAGCGCCGCTACGCGCGCGACGTGCTGCGACGGGTGTCCTTCATCCGCGTGGCGCAACGGGTCGGCGTGCCGCTGGCCGAGATCGCCGCTGCGCTGGACACCTTGCCGGAGCGGCGCACCCCGACGCGCGAGGACTGGGCGCGCCTGTCCGCCGCCTGGCGTGACGACCTGGATGCCCGCATCGCCCAGTTGGTGCAGTTGCGCGACTCGCTGGACGACTGCATCGGCTGCGGCTGCCTGTCCATCGAGCAGTGCCGGCTGCGCAACCCCGGCGACCAGCTGGCCGCACACGGGCCGGGGCCGCAGCGGTTGCTGGCGACCGGCGCAGACGGCGCAGCGCCGGCACCCGCCACCCGGGCCCGAAAGCGTCGCAGCGGCTGACGCCATCCGGCACGGAACCCACATCCGCTTACATGTGTCCGCGCCCGCCTCCGCAGCTTATCGGCTAGGCTTGCCGGCAGTGCTGGCGCCGGCCGGCAACAAGCGGACATCCACATGGACTGGAATCACGAACTGCTGGCCAGCGCGATCTGGCTGGCCAAGGCTTTCGTACTCAGCTGCATCGGGCTGACGGTGATCGTGCTGTGGCTGGCGAGAGCCACGCAGTGGGGACGACAGGTCAGGCGCATCGCCTGGCCCTACTTCGACCCGCGCCGCAACTGGCGGCCGATGGCGGTGCTGGCCTTGCTGGTGCTGCTGACCCTGTTCTCGGTACGCATGAACGTGCTGTTCTCGTTCTGGTACAACGGCGCCTACGCGGCCATGCAGAAGCTGGACGCGAATGCCTTCTGGTTCATGATGGGGGTGTTCGGCGTGCTGGCGACGGTGCACGTGGCGCGCGCGCTGTTCACCGCCTACGTGCGCGAAGGCCTGCTGATCCACTGGCGCGAATCGCTGACCCACGCGCTGATGGAGCGCTGGCTGGCGCACCAGACCTACCACCGCAGCCAGTACCTGCCGGAGCAGATCGACAACCCGGACCAGCGTATCCAGCAGGACGTGCAGCAGTTCGCCGACAGCACCCTGACGCTGTCGCTCGGCATGCTGGGCGCCGTCGTGTCGCTGGTGGAGTTCACGCTGATCCTGTGGGGCCTGTCCGGCGCGCTGGCGCTGTTCGGCATCGAGGTGCCGCGCGCGATGATCTTCGTGGCCTACATCTACGTCATCGTCGCCACGGTGTTCGCGGTGTGGCTGGGCCGCCCGCTGATCCGCCTGAACTTCCTCAACGAGCGCTTCAACGCCGACTTCCGCTACGCGCTGATCCGCCTGCGCGAATACGGCGAAAGCATCGCCTTCTTCCGTGGCGAGAAGGTGGAGCGCGTGACGCTCACCGGCCGCTTCGCCAATGTCATCCGCAACATGTGGGACATGCTGTTCCGGTCACTGAAGCTGCAGGGCTTCAACCTCGGCGTCAGCCAGCTGGCGGTGGTGTTCCCGATGATCATCCAGGCGCCGCGCCTGTTCTCCAAGGAGATCACCCTGGGCGACCTGATGCAGACCTCGCAGGCCTTCGGCGAGGTGCAGGACGCGCTGTCCTTCTTCCGCACGTCCTACGACGACTTCGCCAACTACCGCGCGGTGCTGACCCGCCTGTCCGGCTTTATGGACGTGCTGGACCACGCCGAGGCGCTACCGTCGCTCGCCGCGCACGGCGAAGGCGACCGCGTGGCAGTACGCGGCCTCACCGTGCGCACGCCGGCGCAGCAGGTGCTGCTGAACGGCCTGGACCTGACGCTGGAACCCGGCGACTCGCTGCTGATCCGTGGCGCGTCCGGCAGCGGCAAGACCACCCTGCTGCGCACCATGGCCGGCCTGTGGCCCTTCGCCGACGGCGAGGTGGTGCGCCCGCAGGGCGAGCGCGCCCTGTTCCTGCCGCAAAAGCCCTACCTGCCACTCGGCACGCTGCGTACCGCGCTCTACTACCCGGCCACCGCGCCAGCCGTGAGTGGCGGCGCAGACGCCGCCGCCGAGGCGCTGCGCCGCGTGCAACTGGGCCACCTGGTGGCCAAGCTGGATGAGGAAGCCGACTGGACGCGCATCCTGTCGCTGGGCGAGCAACAACGCCTGGCCATCGGCCGCGCGCTGCTGGCCAACCCCGCCGTGCTGTTCCTCGATGAGTCCAGCAGCGCCATGGACGAAGGCCTGGAGCACGCCATGTACGCGCTGCTGCGCGAGGCCCTGCCGCAGGCCACGCTGGTCAGCGTGGGCCACCGCAGCACGCTGCGCGGCTTCCATGAGCGCGAGCTGGTGCTGGAGGGTGGTGGTGCCTGGCGTATCGATCAGACGGCCAGCGCTTAGATCAGGAGGGCTTCGTCGTGCTGCAGCACAAACTGCCGACCCATCGTAGCTGGGTAAGACTCACCGCGATTTCCGCCTACTGCTCATTGATTCCGTTCGGACTGCTGATGGGGGTATTCGCAATGTTCGGTGCCAGTACCGTGCATTTCGAAGGCGAGCCCATCATCGGTATTGCTGGCCTGCTTGCCGGCGTCGGCATTTCAATGATTTTTGCCACGGCTATCACCGTCTTTTCGGCAAGCTTTGGCTACGCGGGTCTGTGGCTATTCTCGCGATTCTCCCCGCTGGAGTTTGACTGCCGCAATGCAAGCCCCCGCAATGAACACCTCTGATCCGAGTAACGCTATCGCGGGGGCTAGTGCTCGAAAGTAACGGCCTTGGCGCGTAGATCAGGCTGCCAGCGCCTGATCCGCCAGAACAACGCAAGTGAAAATGCGACCGCCCAAGGGCGGCCGCATTCGTTTCGGGCGTTCAGGTTTTGCGGCACACGCGCACCAACGCACTGACGCCCAGGCCAAGACCCGCCAGCAACAGGCTGGACGGCAACGGCACCTGGACGGGATCGTCGGCGCGGGCAAGCGTGTAGGCGTTGGCCGAACCGCCGACGCAGGCACCGTACATGTCCAGCGCGGGGTCGCCCTGCCAGCCACAGCCCTGGAGGTTCGTGTTGTCGAGCGCGAACCAGCTGGTGTTCGTGTAGTAGCCGAAACTCATGCGGAAGATGTTGAGGCCGTCTTCCGTGTAGATGGCCACGCGGTCTAGCGCGCCGCCGGCATCCGCGCGCACCTGTGCCGCCGTCACGTCCTCCAGCCCCCAGCTGAAGTTGCCGACCGTCACGCTGAAGGCAGAGAGCGTGAGGTTGGTGAACACGCCAGCGGAAAGGCCGGTGTTGTCGAAGCTGAAGCTGCCGGTGAAGGGGCCGGCTGGCAGGGCGCTGATGCCGAACACCGGCAGCTGGTCGCCGATCTGGTCGACCTGCAGCGTGAAGTCGTAACTCACCGGCGCGGCCTGCAGGGCGGTGGCGAACAGGGCGGCGGTGACCGCCAGCGAAGTCTTGCGGATGATCGACATGAAGCACTCTCCGTTAGCGGGCCGCAGGCCGCCCGCGCAGCGTGCGCGGGTGCCGGGCCCTGATCATTGAACGGAAGGGGGCGTGCAGGAATCGCGCCAGCGTTACGCCGGCCACGTAACAGCCGGCACGGCCGCGCGCGGCTTCAGCAACCGGCCCGCGGACTGTAAGGGGTGACGACAGTGACTTTCGTCATGCCCGTTCTTCATGCACCGCCAGCGAGCAGCGGGATGAGGTGGCGCGCGTTGCGCTGGCCGTCGTCCTCGTGGTTGGTGTTGACCACCACGTGCATCAGGCCGGTGCGGTCGCGCAGGCGCTGCACCTTGCGCGCCAGGTCTTCCAGTTCGGCGGCCGAATACTGGTAGACGAAACGCCCCGACGAAGCCGGGCCGCTGTGATTCCAGGTGGCCGTGTTGCGCCCATGCATGCGCAACATGGCGAGGCGCGGATGCGTCACCTCCCACACCTGCGGCACGCTGTTGTCGAAGCCCTGCGGCTCGTCGGCGATCACGTGCACGAGCTGGCGTTCGCGCAGGAAGGCGAGCGTGCTGTCCGCCTGCGCGCCGTCGAACCAGCTGCGGTGGCGGAACTCCACCGCCATTGTGTCGCCACACATGTGCGCCGCGCCGTGATGCACCCACAGGTGGCCGTTGCGATCCGCCGTCACCCAGGGCGGGTACTGGCACAGCACGGCCCCCAGCTTGCCGGCGTCGCGCAGCGGCTGCAGCGCCAGATGCCAGCGCCGCCACAGCTCGTCGCGCAGCTCGCCCGGCACGTCGCGGTAGAACACCTTCGCCTGCGCCGGCCGCCATGCCGACAGCAGGTCACGCGGCAGTCGTTTCGCTTCGACGGGATGGCCGGTGAACAGGCCGAAGGCTTTCACGTTGAAGGTGAAATCCGCCGGCGTGCGCGCCACCCACAGCTGCGCGTTAGCCGGGCTGGGCAGGCTGTAGTAGCTGGCATCCACCTCCACCAGCGGGAACTGGCTGGCGTAGTAGCGCAGACGGTCCTCCGCGCTGTGGGTGCCGCGCGGGTAGAAACGCTGGCAGGCGATCAGCGTGGGGTCGGTCCAGGAGGCGGTGCCGACGAGGGTGCGCATGGGGTTGGGGGTGCGGCGTTGTTCATGCCATGGAGGGAGAGCGTGGTTGTGAGCGTGTGATGTTGGGCTTCGCTTCGCTCAACCCAACCTACGTCCACAGCGAGGCGCCGCGCAGAAGGCGGTAGGTTGGGTTGAGCGCAGCGAAGCCCAACACATCAAGCGTGAAACCGGATTGCCCTTTCGCAAGATCTTCTACTTCCACATCGCCCGCATGCGCGCTGCCAGATCGATGACCGCCTGCGGCGGCGGCACGGCCGGCGTGTTGAGGTCCGGCGGCTTCGCCACCGGCCAGGCGTGCGGCTGGAACAGCGGCAGCAGGCTGGCGGGGATGAAGCGGGTGCAGTTAGCGTACAGATGCCGGTCGCCCTGCGCCGATTGCTGGGTGACGTAGAAGCGCTGCGGCGTCATGACGTGCAGCGCGTCGCGCGCGCGGGTCATCGCGACGTACAGCAGGCGGCGCTCTTCCTCGATCTCGGCGCTGCTGCCGGTGGCCATGTCGGACGGGATGCAGCCGTCCACCGCGTTGAGCAGGAACACCACGTCCCACTCCTGGCCCTTCGCGGAGTGGATGGTGGACAGGATCATGTAGTCCTCGTCGCGCAGCGGCACGCCGGATTCGTCGCTGGTGGCGTCCGGCGGGTCTAGTGTCAGCTCGGACAGGAAGCGCTCGCGCGTCGGGTAGGTGGCAGCAATGCGTTCCATCTGCAGCAGGTCGCCGGCACGGATGTCGGCGTCCTCGTGCTTGCGCGCCATCTGCGGTTCGTACCACTGGCGCACGCGTTCGAACTCGCTGGGCCAAGCGGATTGCGGCGTGCGCAGCTGTGCCACCAGGGCGACGAACAGCTCCCACTCCGCGCGCGCCTGCGCCGGCGGCACGAAGGCCGCCAGCGCTGCGGCGGGATGTTCGGCCGTGCCGGCGACGTCCAGTACCTTGCCCGCGGTCTTCGGGCCGATGCCGGCAATCAGGTGCAGTACGCGGAAGCCGGCGACGCGGTCGCGCGGGTTTTCGATCCAGCGCAGCACGGCCAGCAGGTCCTTGATGTGCGAAGCCTCGAGGAACTTGAGGCCACCGAACTTCACGAAGGGCACATTGCGGCGGGTGAGCTCGACCTCCAGCTGCGCGCTGTGCGTGGCGGCGCGGAACAGCACCGCCTGCTTCTTGAGGATGGTGCCGGCCTCGCGCTGCTCCAGCACCTGCTCCACGACGTAACGCGCCTGCTCAGCCTCGTCGCGCACGGTCACCAGCAGCGGCTTGCCCTTGGCGGCCTTGTCGGTCCACAGGTCTTTTTCGAAACGCTCTTCGGCAAGGCCGATGACGGCGTTCGATGCGGCGAGGATGTCCGGCGTGGAGCGGTAGTTGCGCGCCAGGGTGACGACGCGCGCCGGTGGCTCGAACTGCTGCGGGAACTCCAGGATGTTGCGCACCGTCGCGCCGCGGAAGGAATAGATGGATTGCGCATCGTCGCCCACCACGGTGAGCCCACGCCCGTCCGGTTTCAGCGCCTGCAGGATGCTGCCCTGCAGCCTGTTGGTGTCCTGGTACTCGTCCACCAGCACGTAACGGAAGCGCCCGCCGACGCTGGCCGCGAGCGAGGGCTCGGTGAGCATCTGCGCCCAGTACAGCAGCAGGTCGTCGTAATCCAGCACCGCCTGTTGCTGCTTGGCCTCGACGTAGCGGCTGAAGAGGGTGCGCAACTCGTCCTCCCATTCCGCGCACCAGGGCCACACGTCCGGCAGCAACTCGCCCAGCGGCACGCCGGTGTTGATGACCTGCGAGTAGATCGACATGCAGGTCTGCCTGGTCGGAAAGCGCTTGTCCTTGCTCGACTGGCCGAGATCGTGGCGCACCAGGTTCATGAGATCGGCCGAGTCCTCGCGGTCGTGGATCGTGAACGACGGACTCAGGCCGAGCTGCGAGGCGTACTCGCGCAGCAGGCGCGCACCGATGCCATGGAACGTGCCAGCCCACTGCAGGGCCGCGCGGGCGAGGTTCGACGCCGGGCCGTCGAGGCTGGCGACGATGCGCTCCACGCGGCGGCTCATCTCGAAGGCGGCGCGGCGCGAAAAGGTGAGCAGCAGGATGGCCTGCGGGTCCGCGCCCTGCGCGATCAGGTGCGCCACGCGGTGGGCCAGCGTGTTGGTCTTGCCGGTACCGGCGCCGGCGATCACCAGCAGCGGCGCGTCGCCATGCAGCACGGCGGCGCGCTGGTCGTCGTTGAGACGGCTGAGGTAGGCCGGCGTATCACCGGGCGGCGGAGCGGACATGGACGGAAGCAAGGCCTTGCGATGGATGGGGCAACGTCAGGAGGTTCGGTGGCAACTGCGGGCATGGCGGGCACCACCGTCGGCGCGCGAACTGTATGAATGAACAGTAGCCGTGGCAAGGGCCGTGCGCATCTTTTTCGCACACCCCCGCCCTGTGCGCCCGTGGTCGTGACCGATTCGACACCACGGCCGCCAGGTGATGCCGGACAGGTCACCGAATAGGAGCATTCCTACAAGGGCGGCCCGTCGGACACGAGAGGATTCCCGGTTTGTTTTCAGCAGCCAGCGACGAACGATGCGCAGCGCGCCCCGCCCCGAACGGGCCGCAACGGCAGCATCCTGCCGCATGGCATGACCCACCCAGCCGGCTACACATCCGACAACAACATCGAGACAAAGAGGAATTGCTGTGACGATCTTCCGATGGTCAAACGGTGAGCAGACCGTGAATTCCCTGCAGACAGCGCATGCCCGCGATTCCGGCCGCGCCGCCCGCTCCGGTGCACCGCTGCCACCGGGACCGATGGCAGCCTTCGTCATCAAGATCGTGGCGGTCATCGTCATGGCAGTGGCGTCCTGGCAGGCGCTGCAGGTCCGCACCGAGGCGCGCAACTACGTCGAGCAGCTGCGCCAGGCCATCGCGCTGCGCCAGGCCACCTTCTCCTCGCTGCAGGATGCAGAGACCGGGCAGCGCGGCTTCCTGCTCACCGGCAAGGAGTCCTATCTCGAACCGTACAACGCCGCCAAGGCGCGCCTGGCCAGCCAGTTGCGCGGGTTGGGGCAACTGGCCGAGCGCGGCACGCTGGACAGGGAATCGGTGGACGCGCTGAGCCAGCTGGCCAGCGACAAGATGGCCGAACTCGAAGAGACCATCACGCTGCGCCGCACCGGCAGGACCGAAGAGGCGCTGGCGATCGTCCAGTCCGACCGCGGCCGGGCCTCCATGGATCGCGCCCGTATCGTGCTGGCGGAGGCGGAGCGCGTGGAAATTGCGCGCATGGCGGAACGGGAACAGGCCTGGCAAAGCGCGGCCGACCTGTCGGCGATGATCACCTGGGGCGGCGGCGGCATCGTGCTGCTGGTGATCTTCGCCTCGGCCTTCATGACCTCGCGCGACTACCGCGCCCGCCAGCTGACCGCCTGGGTGCGCAACGGCCAGACCGGCCTGGTGACGCAGATCCAGGGCGAAGCGCGGCTGGAACTGCTGGCCGACAAGGCCCTGGCCTTCCTCGCCGGCTATGCGGATGCGCGGGTCGGTGCCATGTATGCGCAGGAAGAAGGCATCCTGCGCCGCGTCGGGCGCTATGCCACCACCAGCGGCGGCGATTCGCTGGCGCAGACCCTGCGCCCGGGCGACAGCCTGGCTGGCCAGGCCGCCAAGGATGGCGTGGCCCTGCACGTACGCGATGTGCCCGATGGTTACCTCGACGTCGCCTCCGGCGCCGGCCGCGGCAAGCCGCGCGAACTGCTGGTGGTGCCGCTGCTGGACGACGGCGTGGTGCAGGGCGTGCTGGAGCTGGGCTTCTTCCGCAAGCTGGAAGCGGCCGACCGCGAGCTGCTGGAACGCGTGTCCGAGCAGCTCGGCGTCGCGGTGCGCTCGGCACGCGATCGTCGTCGCCTGGTCGAGCTGCTGGAGGAGACCCAGCGCCAGTCCGAGGAGCTGCAGGCCCAGCAGGAAGAGCTGCGCGTCAGCAACGAGGAGCTGGAGGAGCACGGCCGCATCCTGCGCGCCTCGCAGGCGCAGATGGAAGCGCAGCAGGCCGAGCTGGAGCAGACCAACTCGCAGCTGGAGGAGCAGACCCAGCTGCTGGAGAACCAGAAGGACGAGCTGACCCGTGCACAGGACGTGCTGGCCGACAAGGCCACCGAGCTGGAGCGCGCCAGCCAGTACAAGAGCGAGTTCCTCGCCAACATGAGCCACGAGCTGCGCACGCCGCTGAACTCCACGCTCATCCTCGCCACGCTGCTGGCGGACAACAAGGACGGCAACCTGAGCGAACAGCAGGTGAAGTTCGCCCGCACCATCTGGTCGGCCGGCACCGACCTGCTGGTGCTGATCAACGACATCCTGGACCTGGCAAAGATCGAAGCCGGCCAGGTCGAGTTGAACATGGAGCCGGTCGCGCTGGTCACCACGGTGGAGAACCTGGTGGCGACGCTGCAGCCGGTCGCCGAGCAGAAGCAGCTGACGCTCACCGCATCCATCGAGCCGGGCACGCCGGCCACGCTGGACACCGACCCGCAGCGCCTGGGGCAGATCCTCAAGAACCTGCTGTCCAATGCGCTGAAGTTCACCGAGAAGGGCAGCGTCAGCCTGCACATCGCGCAACAGGGCGACCACGTGGTGTTCGCCGTGCAGGACACCGGCATCGGCATTCCCGCGCACCAGCAGGACATCATCTTCGAGGCCTTCCGCCAGGCCGACGGCAGCACCCACCGCAAGTACGGCGGCACCGGCCTGGGCCTGTCGATCTCGCGCGACCTCGCCCGCCTGCTGGGCGGTGACGTCACCGTGCGCAGCACGCCGGGCGAAGGCAGCGTCTTCGCGCTGACCATTCCGCTGCAGCACGTGCCTTCCGACATCGCCCCGCCGCCGGTGAGCGTGTCCGCCAGCCGGGCGGCCCCGGTCGCCGAGGCGCCGCGCGGCATCGCGGCGGTGAGCCCGCCGCCGGCACCGTCGCAATGGAACGTGCCCGCCGACCCCAACCAGGCGCTGTCGCCCCCGCAGATCGAGGACGACCGCGACCGGTTGTCACCGACGTCGCGCCTGATCCTCATCGTCGAGGATGACGTGCGCTTCGCCGCCATCCTGCGCGACCTGGCAGAGGAGCTGCACTTCCAGAGCATCGTCACCCACACCTCGGGCGACGGCCTCAAGGCCGCCCTGCAGTTCCTGCCCAGCGCCATCCTGCTGGACGTGAACCTGCCGGACTATTCCGGCCTGGGGATGCTGGACCAGTTGAAGCGCACGCCGCAGACCCGCCACATTCCAGTACATATGCTGTCGGTGGCCGACTACGCGCAGGAGGCCATGGGCCTGGGCGCGGTCGGCTACGCGCTGAAGCCGGTGAAGCGCGAGGAACTGGTGTCCGCCTTCGAGCGCCTGGAAGCCAAGCTGTCGCAGAGCCTGCGCCACGTGCTGGTAGTGGAGGACGACGAGCGCCAGCGCGAGAGCATGTGCCATCTGCTCGCCAACGACGGCGTGCGGGTGACGGCAGTGGCGAGCGCCGCCGAAGGCCTTGCCTTGCTGAGGGCCAACACCTTCGACTGCATGGTGATGGACCTGGCACTGCCCGGCGTCAGCGGCTACGAGCTGCTGGAGACGATGGCCAGCCAGGAGGACGTGTCCTTCCCGCCGGTCATCGTCTACACCGGCCGCAGCCTGAGCCGCGACGAGGAACAGCGCCTGCGCCGCTATTCGCGCTCCATCATCATCAAGGACGCCCGTTCGCCGGAGCGCCTGCTCGACGAGGTGACGCTGTTCCTTCACCAGGTCGAGGCCAACCTGCCCGTCGAGCGCCGCCGCATGCTGCAGATGGCGCGCGACCGCGACGCCACGCTGGAAGGCCGCCGCATCCTGGTGGCGGAAGACGACGTGCGCAATGTGTTCGCGCTCAACAGCCTGCTGGAACTGCGTGGCGCGGCGGTCACCATCACCCGCAATGGCCGCGAGTGCATCACCGCGCTGGAGCAGGCCGAGCAGAGCGGCGACGAGTTCGACCTCGTGCTGATGGACATCATGATGCCGGAGATGGATGGCATGACCGCGATGCGCGAGATCCGCAAGCGTGCGCAGTGGAAGAAGCTGCCGATCATCGCGCTGACCGCCAAGGCCATGCGCGACGACCACGAGAAGTGCCTGGCCGCCGGCGCCAACGACTACATCTCCAAGCCGCTGGATGTGGAGAAGCTGCTGTCGCTGGTACGCGTCTGGCTGCGCAAATAGGACGGTGAAGTGAGCGGCATGACGAGCGAGGCACTGTGAGCGACACCAGGACCAGCGGACGGGTCGCCGAGATCGAGCTGCAATTGCTCGTCGAGGCGATCTACCTGAAGTACCACTACGACTTCCGCGAATACGCGGGCGCGTCGATCAAGCGCCGTCTCACCACGGCGATGGAGCGCTTCGGCTGCAAGACGCTGTCGCAACTGCAGGACCGCGTGCTGCACGAGCCGGCGATGTTCCCCGCGCTGCTGGAGTTCCTCACCGTGCAGGTCAGCGAGATGTTCCGCGACCCGTCCTACTTCCTGTCCATCCGCGAGCAGGTGGTGCCGCTGCTGCGCACCTACCCCTCGCTGAAGTTCTGGGTGGCCGGCTGCAGCGCGGGCGAGGAGGTGTACTCGCTGGCCATCCTGCTGCACGAGGAGGGCTTGCTGGAGCGCTCGCTGATCTACGCCACCGACATCAACGCCCACGCGCTGCAGCGGGCCGAGGCGGGGGTGTACGACATCGAGCGGATTGCCGGCTTCACCGCCAACCACCAGCGCTCGGGCGCGCGCAGCTCGCTGTCGGAGTACTACACCGCCGCCTACGGGCGGGCGATCTTCGACAAGTCCTTCCGCAAGCACATCGTGTTCTCCGATCACAGCCTGGCGACCGACAGCGTGTTCGCGGAAGTGCAGTTCGTGTCCTGCCGCAACGTGCTGATCTACTTCAACCGCGAGCTGCAGGACCGCGCCATCGGCCTGTTCCACGAGGCGCTGTGCCACAAGGGCTTCCTCGGCCTGGGCGCCAAGGAATCGCTGCGCTTCTCGTCCTACGCCGAGCGCTTCGACGAGCTGTCGCGGGTGGACAAGCTGTACCAGAAGCGGGGGCCGGCGTGATCCGCCTCGGCAAGCGGCCGGCGCGATCCGGCCCGGCCGTGGATGCGATTGCCATCGGTGCATCGGCCGGCGGCGTGGAGGCGCTTTCCACGCTGCTCTCCGCCCTGCCCGCCGATTTCGACCTGCCGGTATTCATCGTGCAGCACCTGCCGCGCGAACGGCCCAGCCTGCTCGCCGACATCTTCACGCCACGCTGCCGGCGACCGGTGTACGAGGCCGCCGACAAGGAGCCGGTGGCGCGCGGCACGGTGTACTTCGCGCCGCCCGACTACCACCTGCTGATCGACCGGGGAGACGCCGGGCCGCTGCTGTCCCTGTCGTCCGACGAGCCGGTGTGTTTCGCCCGCCCTTCCATCGACGTGCTGTTCGAGGCCGCGGCCGACGTGTACGCCGAGGGCCTGCTGGGCATCGTGCTGAGCGGCGCCAATGACGATGGCTCCGACGGACTGGCGGCCATCCTCGCGGCGGGGGGGCGCGGCTGGGTGCAGCGCCCGGCGGAGGCATCCTCGTCGCTCATGCCGGCTTCCGCCCTCGCCCGCAGCCCCGCGGCGGAAGTGCTGAGCCTCGCCGACATGGCGGCACGGCTGGGCCGCTCGCCTTTCGCCACCACGCAGCGGGCGTAGGCAGCACTGCGTCGGGCGCGCCGTCACGGCGATGCGATGCCTAGCGCCATGATTGTTTGCAATTTGCGGCGTGAAAGGTTTGGCATCCGGCGGCGAGTCCCGATGAGGTCGCCGCGGCTTTCGCCGCTATACAGGCTTAGCACACTGCGAATGCCTGACCATGAACCGCCAGACCTACCTGCTCACCAGTTGGGAGCACCTGCCCTCCGGCAACACCCTGCGCCACATCACCGGCCTGACGGTGCACTTCAGCACCTGCGCCGGCCCGGTCGCGACCGACATCGCCGGCCCGGTGGCCTTTGCCTGGGCGAATGAGGAGCAGTGGCTGGGCCACATCGTGGCAGGGCGCGACAAGGTGGCCGACTGGGTGCACCGCGAACTGGCCGGGATGCCGTCCTGGCGCGACCACCTGCACCTGACGCTGGCCCGCCTGATGAGCGAAGCCGGCGAACGCTTCAGTCTCGCACCGGCTGCGGCCGCGGCCGACGCTCAAGCAACCACGGTCACTTCCGCGAGAACTTGCTGACCAGCTGGTCCAGCTTCTGGACCCGCTCTTTCTCCGCCCGCTCCTTCTTCTCGGCAGCCTGCTTGGCCGCAACAGCCGCCTTGTTGGCCTGGGCCCGCTTCCTGAAGCGCTCCACCAGTTCCTTGCCGGCCACCTCGCGCTGCTCGGCCGTCACCTCGCCGGCAGCATTCCCTGCCAGGTCGAAACGCTGCGTCGCTTCCTGCAGCGTCTTGAGGTAGCGCACGGTATGCGTATGCATGCCCAGCGCCAGGCGCAACTGCTTGCGGTTGATGCCGGGCTGCGCCGCCAGCAACTGCTTGTCGATGCCGATGGCCAGCGGCTGGTGGTTGGCGAGCACCGGGTAAGCGTCGTGAAGGGATTTCAGCAGCTCGCGGGCGTTGGGCGACGCGGCTTCGGAAGTGGTTTCTGTAGTGTCGGTGGTGGTGGTCTGGGTCATGACTGCGGTGCCCGGAGCCCTGCGCGCGCCGTTGGCGACGCCTGAGGATCCGGGCGGTACGTTGGATCGTTGCGGACGATAACACTTCGCACGCCAGCGCATGCCGGTGCACCGCACGCGAATGCTTCACCTGCAGCGTGCGTACATGAAGCAGGCGCGCGGTTCGCTACCGAGGTCGGGATGCACGGTCAGGCGTTCGAGCCGCCCTTCGCGGCTGAAGCCGGCCTTCTCCAGCGTGCGCGCCGAGGCGCGGTTGTCCACGTCGCAGGTGGCCTGCACGCGGAAGCCACCGGGGCGCACCAGCGCCGCTGCGGCGACGGCCTCCACCGCCTCCGGCATCAGGCCGGCGCCCCAATGGCTGCGGGCAAGCACGTAGCCGAGGTCCACGGTGCCGCCGGCCGGACGTGCGTCGACCATGCCGATGGCCTCCTGCGGCGTCTCCGCCAGGGCCAGCACGTAGGCCTGCCGCTTGCCCGTGTCCCAGTCCTGCAGGCAGCCGGCGAGGAATCCCTCGGCCTGCGACAAGGCCGTATGCGGCCGCCACACCATGTAGCGCGCCACCGCCGCGTCCTGCGTGTAGCGCTGGAAGAGGGTGGCGGCGTCGTCCATCCGCGGCGCGCGCAGGATCAGGCGTCGGGTGGTGAGCAGGTCCGGCAGCAGGCGGGGCACGGCGATGATCCTCGGGAATGCGGGCTGCCATGCTGGCATATCACCGGGTGTGCGGGCATCACCGCCCGGGCTGCACGGCTTTCGTTCATGTGCCGGAGCCCGCACGCGGCCACGCTATCATCGCCGCATGACACAACATCCCGCCGCCCAGTTCGACGTCGCGGTCATCGGCGCTGGCGCGGCAGGCATGATGGCCGCAGCGGTCGCCGGCCAGCGTGGCCGCAAGTTGGTGCTGATCGACCACGCCGAGAAGCTGGCGGAGAAGATCCGCATCTCCGGCGGTGGGCGCTGCAATTTCACCAACATCGGCGCCGGCCCGGCCAACTTCCTCTCCGACAACCCGCACTTCTGCCGTGCCGCCCTGTCGCGCTACACGCCGCAGGATTTCCTCAAGCTGGTGGAACGCCACGGCATCGCCTGGCACGAGAAGCACCGCGGCCAGTTGTTCTGCGACGACAGCGCGCAGGACATCATCAGCATGCTGGTGGCCGAATGCGACGCGGGAGGCGTGAGCTGGCGCCGCCCCTGCGCGGTGCAGGCCATGCGCCGCGAAGGCGATGCCTGGCTGCTGGACACCAGCCAGGGCGCGCTGCGGGTCGCGTCGGTGGTCATCGCCACCGGCGGCCTGTCCATCCCGAAGATCGGCGCCACCGATTTCGGATTCCGCATCGCGAAGCAGTTCGGCATTCCGCTGATCGCGCCGCGTCCGGCACTGGTCCCGCTGACGTTCGACCCCGCCGCCTGGGCGCCCTTCGCGCAACTGGCCGGCGCATCGCTGGAGGTGGAGGTGAGCTGCGCCGAAGGGCACTTCCGCGAGGACCTGCTGTTCACCCACCGCGGCCTGTCCGGCCCGGCCATCCTGCAGATCTCGTCCTTCTGGCAACCGGGCGACACGCTGAGCATCGACCTCGTGCCCGACCAGCGCCTCGACGAATCCCTGATCGCCGCCAAGCACGGCAACCGCCAGCATGTCGCCAGCGTGCTGGCCCAGTGGCTGCCGCGTCGCCTGGCCGACGCCTGGGTGGAACGCGCCGGGCTGGCCGGCAAGCCGATTGCCGACTGCGCCGACAAGGCCCTGCGCGAACTCGCCCGCGGCGTACAAGCCTGGCAACTCACACCTGCCGGCTCCGAAGGCTATCGCAAGGCCGAAGTCACACGCGGCGGCGTCGACACCCGCGCGCTGGACCAGAAGACGATGATGGCGAAACAGGTGCCCGGCCTGCATTTCGTCGGCGAAGTCATGGACGTCACCGGCTGGCTGGGCGGCTACAACTTCCAGTGGGCCTGGGCCAGCGGATATGCGGCCGGGATGAGCGTCTGAGCATCCGCTGCAGGCGTCGACGCCGCTACTACAGATCGATGTCGAAGTAGCCGCGGCCGCCCTGTTGCGCCAGCAGCACCAGGGCCTCGCGCAGCTTCCCCAGCACCGCCAGCGTGGCGCGCTTGCCCGACAGCTTGTGCGCTGGCGTCGACAAGGCCGCGAGCAGTGCATCGACGACTGGCAGCAACTGCGCCGCATCGACGCCTGCGGCATCGTCCTCGCCGGGCACCGCGATGAAGCCGGACAGCGGCGCCTGCCCCAGCGATACGGCCAGTTCGTCGAGTTTCTTCCAGGCCTTGCCCAGCACCTGCGCGTCGGTGTCGTCGAGCGCCACGCTGGCCACGGTGTCAGGTTGCGCCACGAAGTACATCGCCCGGGTGGATGTGCGCAGCACCCCCAACGCCTCCCGCTGGAGCGCGCGTACTTCGGCCAGGAAGGCGTCGTCGCCGATGCACGCCAGCCATGCCGCGGCGAACGCTTCTTCCTGCTGCTGCATGGCGCGCGCGGCGGCGGCGATGTCGGGCGTGTGCTCCGCCAGCAGCAGGCGCGAAGACATCAGCGCATAGACGAAGTGCGTGCGGGCATGGGTGCGCAGCACCTCGTCCACGCTCGATTGCGCCGCGTACAGCGTGCGCACGTCGCGATCCATGTCGTCGCGCGTCGGACCCATCGCATTGATCGCCGCCACGCGGGCCGCTGAATAGACTTCACCGCGCGCATGGCGGGCGGCAACCGCCTGGCGATCGAAGGCGCCGCGTTGCGTCATCAGCCGCTCGCGCAGCGCGCACAGTGTGGCGAGCTTCGCACGCTCGGCCGGCGTGCCGGCCTTCTCCCGCGCGATGTCCAGCGCTCGCGCTTCCATGTAGTGCGCCAGCGCGTTGTCGATGGGCGGTTCGTCGGCGGGGTCCAGGCTCATGCGGGCGCTTTCTTCGACAGGGGCAAGGTCAGGAGATGTGAGTCGATGGATGAGTCGTCGACACAACGAGGCTCAGGGCGCAATCAAGCCGTGATACGCCGCCAGCGACACGCCGAGAAGAACGTGCAGCAGCAGTCCGTAATGGACCATGCACGCACAGCGGGGGCCGGCGGCAAAGCTGAAGCGCAGCACCAGGCCGAGTATCAAGCCCGGTGCGTACAGGACGCCAGCCCACATCGCCCAGGCGATGCCCAGGCCGGTGCAGCCGAAGTTCTCGCAGCGGAGCTGCCACAGGTAACAGGCCGCCGCCGCGCTGGACACCACCAGCAGCATGAACAGCCCGGCCGCTACCTGCCTGAGCATGGGGGCACGGGCGCTCAGCGCCATGGCACGATCATGAAATCGGTGATCACCGCGACCAGCCTGCCCGCCTTGTCGTAAGCCCGGTAGGTGGGATACGCGCCATCGCCGTAGCCGCTCGAGAACATCGCCACCGTTCCGCCGCTGGTCTGGTAGAGGTGCCAGCTGCGGGTGTGGCGATAAGTCCTGTCCAGCGCGTCGAAAAGCTGCTGGTCGAAGGCCTGCCCCCCCCGCGCGCGTTCGGCTTCGAACAACGCCAGCGCGTCCGCATCCATGAAGCCACCCGTCCCGCTGTCGACGCCGTAACCGAAGAACTCCCCCGGCTTCAGCGTCGAGACATCCTGCCCCGCGGTGAGCGCCAGCTCCCAGGACACGATCGGCCCCTCGGCGAAGACGATCTTCGCCAGCGCGATGCGCTCGTCCTCGCCGTTGCGGGCGATGGCCAGATGCAAAGGGAAGCGCCCGACCGGCACCCGGCCCGTGAAGGGCTCGCTGCAACTCACCAGCGGATCGCAGGCCAGCAGCCGGCCAGAGGGCAGGGACAACTCGCCGACAACCTGGCTGCGGAAGCGGTAGATCTGGTCGCCCACCCTGGCTTCGAAGCCATCCGTGAATGCCTCGTTGAAGACCGGGCCCGCACGGGGCACCACCTCGGCCTGCCCGCCGGACGGGGTCGGCGCATGGCGCTGGCAGCCGGTGGCGGCTAGGACCAACACGGCAAGGAGACTGCGACGAAGCATATGTAGGGATGGCGCGGAGGAATCACGGAAAGAACGGGATATGAGCCCGCAAGCCGGTTCCGGCAGCTACCGCCGGATAGAAGGCCGGCCCCTGCTGATGCCCGTGTTACGGCCGCGGTCAGGGCGTCCGACGGGTTACCTGATCAACAGGCAAGACGTTTCCTGCTCTTGAAATGCCGCATTGCCGCACCTATTATTAGCACTCCCTCGGAGGGAGTGCTAACAAAGTGTCGTCCAACGCACTGCCGGCACCCTCCGCAGATTTCCGCGGGATGCTCACATCCCATTGATTATCAATTGTTTTCAAACCTAGGAGTGGTTATGAAAATCCGTCCCCTGCACGATCGCGTGATCGTCAAGCGTGTTGAAGCCGAACGTACGACTGCCAGCGGCATCGTCATCCCCGACAGCGCCGGCGAGAAGCCGGACCAGGGCCAGATCCTGGCCGTCGGCAACGGCAAGATCCTTGAGAGCGGCGAAGTGCGCAAGCTGGACGTGAAGGTTGGCGACCGCGTGCTGTTCGGCAAGTACTCCGGCCAGACCGTGAAGGTCGACGGCGAGGAACTGCTGGTCATGCGCGAAGAAGACATCATGGGCGTCGTCGAAGCCTAAAACCGGCGCTGCGCTACTGCGCGGTCGATCCTGGCCCTGCGATGCTCGCCGTACAACCGTACGGCTGCGCTTCTCGCACCAGCCTCGAACCGCTCGCGACGCGCATCTTCCGGTTCTTCCACTGAATTCGAATCCAATTTCCGGAGTTTCAAGACATGGCAGCTAAACAAGTTCTGTTCGGCGACGACGCTCGCGCGAAGATCGTCAATGGCGTCAACATCCTGGCCAACGCGGTCAAGGTGACCCTGGGCCCGAAGGGCCGCAACGTGGTGCTGGAGCGCTCCTTCGGCGCCCCGACCGTGACCAAGGACGGCGTGTCCGTCGCCAAGGAAATCGAACTGAAGGACAAGTTCGAGAACATGGGCGCCCAGCTGGTGAAGGAAGTCGCTTCCAAGACCTCCGACAACGCCGGTGACGGCACCACCACCGCGACCGTGCTGGCCCAGGCCATCGTGCGCGAAGGCTTCAAGTACGTCGCCGCCGGTTTCAACCCGGCCGACCTGAAGCGCGGCATCGACAAGGCCGTGGCTGCCATCACCGCCGAGGTGAAGAAGAACGCCAAGCCGACGACCACCAACAAGGAAATCGCCCAGGTGGGTTCGATCTCCGCCAACAGCGACACTTCCATCGGCGACATCATCGCTGAAGCCATGGACAAGGTCGGCAAGTCGGGCGTGATCACCGTCGAAGACGGCAAGAGCCTGGAAAACGAGCTGGACGTCGTCGAAGGCATGCAGTTCGACCGCGGCTACCTGAGCCCGTACTTCATCAACAACCCGGACAAGCAGATCGCTGCCCTGGACAACCCCTTCGTGCTGCTGTTCGACAAGAAGATCAGCAACATCCGCGACCTGCTGCCGGTGCTGGAGCAAGTGGCGAAGGCCGGCCGTCCGCTGCTGATCATCGCTGAAGACGTGGACGGCGAAGCGCTGGCCACCCTGGTGGTGAACAACATCCGCGGCATCCTGAAGACCGTGGCCGTCAAGGCTCCTGGCTTCGGCGACCGTCGCAAGGCCATGCTGGAAGACATCGCCATCCTGACCGGTGGCCAGGTGATCGCCGAGGAAGTCGGCCTGTCGCTGGAAAAGGCCACCCTGAAGGATCTGGGCCAGGCCAAGCGCATCGAAGTGGAAAAGGAAACCACGATCATCATCGACGGCGCCGGTTCCGCCGAAGCGATCCAGGCCCGCGTGGCCCAGATCGAGTCGCTGACCGAGTCCTCGACTTCCGACTACGACAAGGAAAAGCTGCAGGAGCGCAAGGCCAAGCTGGCCGGCGGTGTTGCGGTGATCAAGGTTGGCGCTGCCACCGAAGTCGAAATGAAGGAAAAGAAGGCCCGCGTGGAAGACGCGCTGCACGCCACCCGTGCCGCCGTTGAAGAAGGCGTGGTCGCTGGTGGTGGCGTGGCCCTGCTGCGCGCCCGTGCTTCGATCGGCGACCTGAAGGGCGACAACGCCGACCAGGACGCCGGCATCAAGATCGTGCTGCGCGCGATCGAAGAGCCGCTGCGCCAGATCGTCGCCAACGCCGGTGACGAGCCCTCCGTGGTCATCAACAAGGTGCTCGAAGGCAAGGGTAACTTCGGTTACAACGCCTCCAACGGCACCTACGGCGACCTGGTGGAACTGGGCGTGCTGGACCCGGCCAAGGTGACCCGCTCGGCCCTGCAGAACGCCGCTTCCGTGGCCTCGCTGATCCTGACCACCGACGCACTGGTCGCCGAACTGGCTGAAGACAAGCCGGCTGGCGGTGGTGGCATGGGCGGTATGGGTGGCATGGGCGGTATGGACATGGGCATGTAACCGGCCCGCGAATCAATCTGCTGCGCGGGCCGATCTCAGGGCTCCGGTGCTCAACGTACTCCCGTACGTTTCCGCTCCTCCTGACCTCGACCCGCTCGCGACGATTGCTTCGCGACCGGTACGTGGTCGTTCCGAACACCCCGCTCCGGCGGGGTGTTTTGTTTTCGGGGGCTTGGTCCCCGGCCACGCTGCTTGCTCAAAGCCGTGCCTGTTCCAACGGCTATGAGAAAGGCCTCGCTTCGGCGGGGCCTTTTGCTTTTCTGCGAGCGCCGTTGCACCTGTCCGACGTCGGGCTACGGCAACACGCCACATCGACGTCAACCAATCGCCCGATCAGCAGTTAGCTGCATGTCCGCGCGCATCGAGCGGGGTCGATGTCGACCTGCGGACGAATTCCCCTGTAATCCGGACCGGCGGTCGCCATTTCGGGACCGCGGCGCCGTTATGCGTGCATAACGCGCCGGATCTGCGAACTATTTGCCAGGCCCGCCGGTCTTTGCGTGCGTTGGTTTTTTCCTGTCGTGGAGGTAGTCGTCGATGAATGCTGTGCTGCGTGCTGCTCGCACCCGTTCCGTCCTGTTGCGCAACACCCTGTTCGCCGCCGCGCTCGGCCTGTTGTCCGGTAGCTGGGCGCATGCGCAGGGCGTGGCGACGGCTGCACTGGTCGCGCCGGGTCGCTGGGAGTCGAGCATCGCGGCCTTCGAGCAGGCCGACCGCCTGAAGGCGCCGGCACAAGGCGGCGTGGTGTTCGTGGGCAGCTCGTCCATCCGCATGTGGGACGACCTCGAACAGCAGTTCGGCGAAGGCGTGGTCATCACCAAGCGCGGCTTCGGCGGCTCGCGGCTGGAAGACTGCAAGCAGTACCTGTCACGCATCGTGGTGCCCTATCGCCCGCGCATGGTGGTCGTCTATGCCGGCGACAACGATCTGGCCGAGGGCCATACGCCGCAGGAAGTGCTGGCGAGTTTCCGTGGCTTCGTGGAAGGCGTGCGCGCCCAGTTGCCGGACACCCGCATCGCCTTCGTGTCGATCAAGCCCAGCCCGTCGCGCGCCAGCCTGCTGGGATCGATCCGCCATACCAATGCCCTGATCAGCGCGTACGTGGCCAGCGGCAGCAACCTGGATTTCATCGACATCTTCACCCCCATGCTGGCTGCCGACGGCAACCCGCGTGGCGACCTGTTCCGCGCCGATGCCCTGCACCTCAACGACAGCGGCTACACGCTGTGGAAGACGGTCATTGCGGGACACCTGCGCTGAGGGGTGGCTCGGCCGGCGGCCGTGGCGGTCGCCGCAGCCTGGGCACCACCTTGTGCTCGACGTGGGTGAAGGCGCGCGCCACGACGTAGAGCAGTGCGAAGCTGCCCGTTAGCAGCAGGGCGTCCACCCAGCGCGAATGCTGCGCGGCGGTGCCGGCGAGCGCCAGCGCCAGCAGCACCGCCACCAGGTGGGCGCAGAACACCGGTAGCGATGCCGCGCCCAGCGTCTCCAGGAAGGGGATGCGGATCAGCCGGCCCAGCGGCTCGGCGAAACGCAGCACCACCACCAGCATCGCGAAGAAGCCGATCAGGCGCAGCGGCGCCAGCTGCCACTTGTCGAAGGTCATGTTGAGCGACACGTTGGCCCCGAAGGGCGCCTGCCCGCCGATGTGCCGCCACAGCATGCCGGTCACCACGATGCCGATCGCCGTCCACAGCAGCCAGCGCGGCAGGCCGGCCATGTCCGCGGGATGGTGCGTGGCCTCCAGGCGCCCGCCCGGCGCCGCACTCCGCGTGTATTCCGCCCCCAGCCACAGACCCAGCACCCACAGGAACTGCCACGCGAAACTGTCGAAGGCGCCCATCTCGCTGTACGGAATACCCAATGCCGTCCGCGCCAGGGTCACTTCGTAGAGCGCCTCCCCCAGCCCGAACTGCGCCAGCAGCCACAGCAACACGCTGCCGGCCATGATGCCCGCCCAGCCACGGTGCAGGCCCCAGGCGAGCAGGAAGGGGCTGGCCAGCATCAGCATCACGTAGAGCGGCAGGATGTCGAGCAGCGGCGGGTTGTACAGCAGGGCCAGCGAGCCGAGCAGCGCCCGCACCGGCTCATGCAGGAAGAAGGACAGCAGATCGGTGATGGCCGGCTGGTGGATCTTCACCCCGATGCCCGCGATGATCGTGAACACGAACAGCAGCAGCGCGGCCTGGCAGGCGTAGATCACCAGCGCCCGACGCATGAACGCCTGGTGCATGGCGCGGATGCCATCCTTCGCCGCCCGCTGCGTATAGACCATTCCGGCCATGAACGCGGACAGGAACACGAAGCCTTCCGCCGCCGACACGAACCCGAACGGTTGCCCCAGCCGCTCGGCCAGCTGCACCGGCAGATGGGTGACGGTCATCATCACCAGCATCAGGCCGCGCAGGGCATCCAGTTCGCGTCTTCGCTGCATGGCGCAGCTCCTTCGCACTCGGGTTCATCGATGAGGCATTGGAACAGTTCCGCGCGGAAAGGTTTGTAGGGCAGCACTGCCGGCACGCGTAGTCGCCGGCCTACGGTACGTCCAGTCCCGCCACCGCCTGCTTTCCCGAATGGGAACTGGTAACGCCCTGCCTTGCGGACTATGTTGCCCACACCATCATTGCCTGCGGGAACACCATGTCCGGGATCTTCATCAGCTATCGCCGCGCCGACGCCTCCGGCTGGGCCGGGCGCTTGCGGGATACGCTGAGCGAGCGGTTTGGCGTGCCGCATGTGTTCATGGACATCGAGACCATCCGCCCCGGCGTGGACTTCGCCAAGGCCATCGACCACGCCGTGAGCAGCAGCGACGTGCTGCTGGCCCTGATCGGGCCTGGCTGGCTGCAGGCGCAGGACAGCCAGGGACGCCGCCGGCTGGACGACCCCGACGACTTCACCCGGCTGGAGATCGCCACCGCCCTGCGCAGCCAGCGGGTAGTCATCCCGGTGCTGCTGGGTGGTGCATCGATGCCGGCACGCGCCGACCTGCCGGAAGACATACAGGGGCTGGCGCGCCTGCAGGCCAGCGAAGTGTCGGACAAGCGCTGGGACTACGACGTCACCCAACTGCTGGCGGTGCTGGAGCCGCTGGTGCGCGACGGCAAGCATCGCCGCAAACCCCTGTTGCTCGGCGCGGCGGTAGCGATCACGGCCATCGCCGCCGGCGTGGGCGTGTGGCTGGCGGGCGACGACGGCGAAAGCGTCATCAATCCAGCCCCGGAAGTGGTGGCCGGGACGGGCAGCACGCCTGTTCCCGCGCCTCCCCCCGCCAGCACGCCGGCACCCGCGCCGCGGCCGGCGCCTCAGGCCGAGCCGGCGAAACCCTTCCCGCAGTTCGACGAGAGCCTCGCCCGCGCCGACGCCATGGTGAAGGAGGCGCAGGACTGGAGCGGTCAGGCCGGCAAGGCTGCCCGCGACGCGCAGGCAAGTGCGGAGCGCGCCGCGGCGGCGGCCGAACGTTTCACTGCGCAGCGGCCCCAGCACAGCGGCCTGCGTGCCGCGCGCGGCGTGGCCAGCGCTGCAAGCGGTGCCGCGAATTCCGCGCAGACCGCCGCCGCCGACGCCGCCAGGGCCAGCGAGCAGGTGCCCGCGCAACGCCAGGTCGTCGCCGCGTCGCGCGATCTCGCCAGTGCGCAGGTCGCGCTCGACGCCGCCACCCAGCTCGCGGGGGCCGCCAAGGTCTCCGCCGGTGACGCCATCCGCTTCGCGCTGGGGGCCAGGGGCCGTGCCGACGACGTCGAGGAACGCCTGAAGGCCGCCCTCGCGGAAAGTGCGGACGACTGCAAGGATGGTTTCGTGTGGCGGCAGGCACGCGCTGGTGACAAGGTCTGCGTGCCGGCGGAAACCCGCCGGGCGGTGATGGCGCAGAACCGCACTGCCGCGCAGCGCTGGACCAACGGCCCCTACGGCCCGCAGACCTGCATCAGCGGCTACGTATGGCGCGAGGCCTTCGAGGGCGACACGGTGTGCGTGAAGCCGGAGGTCCGCACGCAGACGAAGCAGGACAACACGCTGGCAGCGCAGCGGCGGCAGTGACGGTCGGCTACCCGCCTTGCCGGGCAGCCGATCAGATGCTCAAAGGAAGATCCCGCCCGAGGCCTCCACGCGCTGCGCGTTCACCCAGCCCATGCCCGGCGACAGCAGCGCGGCGATGACGCCGCCGATGTCGTCCGGCACACCGACGCGGCCCAGGGCGGTCTGCGCGGCGAGCTGGGCGTTCATGCTGGCGTTGTCGCGCACCACGCCGCCGCCGAAGTCCGTCTCTATCGGTCCCGGCGCCACCACGTTCACCGCGATGCGGCGCGCACCGAGTTCCTTGGCGAGGTAGCGGGTCAGCATTTCCACGGCGGCTTTCATGGTGCCGTAGGCGGCGTAGCCGGGAATCGCGAAGCGGGCCAGGCCGCTGGACACGTTGAGGATGCGGCCACCGTCGGCGATCAGCGGCAGCAGGGCCTGGGTGAGGAAGAACACGCCCTTGAGGTGGATGTTCACCATCTCGTCGAACTGCGCCTCGCTGGTGTCGGCGAAAGATACGTGGATGCCGGTGCCGGCGTTGTTCACCAGGTAGTCGAAACGCCCGCGCTGCCACACGCCCTGCAGGCTTTCACGCACCTGGGCGGCGAAGCCGGCAAAGCTGCGGCTGTCGGCCACATCCAGTTGCAGGGCAACGGCGCGGCGGCCGAGCGCGACGATCTCCGCCACCACGGCGTCGGCCTCAGCGCGCCGACTGCGGTAGGTCAGGATGACATCCACGCCCTGGGCGGCGAGCTTCAGCGCGGCGTTGCGGCCGAGGCCGCGGCTGCCGCCGGTGACCAGAGCTATGGGGGCAACGGGGGTCTGGGTAGTGGTGTTCATGACGCGTCCTTTCCGTGTGAGGTGGGCAGGCTTGCCCGACGGAATGCAGTCTATTGAGCATCAACTGCCAGATAAACGCGCGACGGATTGCTAGACTGTCGTCGATATCAAGACAATCCAGCCGCCATGAACCAGTTCGAATCCATGCAGATCTTCCTGCGCGTTGCCGAGCTGGCAAGCTTCACCGCCGCCGCCGACAGCCTGGGCATGCACAAGGCCAGCGTGTCGGCCGCCGTGCAGCAGCTGGAGAACCGCCTCGGCACCCGCCTGCTGCACCGGACCACCCGCAAGGTGCAGATGACGCAGGACGGCCAGGTTTTCTACGAGCGCAGCAAGGACCTGGTGGCCGACATCGAGGAACTGCAGGGCCTGTTCCAGGACAGCCCCGCCGCGCTGCGCGGCCGCCTGCGGGTAGACATGCCGCTGGCGGTGGCACGCGACGTGGTGATGCCCGCCCTGCCCGCCTTCATGGCGGAACACCCGGGACTGGAGATCGAGCTGTCCAGCACCGACCGGCGGGTGGACCTGGTGCGCGAGGGTTTCGACTGCGTGCTGCGCGTCGGCACCCTGGGCGACTCCAGCCTGATCGCCCGGCCGCTGGGCCACTACCGCCTGCTCAACGTCGCCAGCCCGGCCTACCTGGCGGCACATGGCACGCCGCAGACGCTGGACGACCTGGCCCGCCACCGCCTGGTGCACTACCTGCCGGCGCTGGGCGCCCGCGCGGCGGGTTTCGAGTACGTCGATGACGCGGCCGGCGACGGCCACGCGCGGTTCTTCCCCATGCCCGGCGCGCTGAGCGTGAATAATTCCGACGCCTACACCCGCGCCTGCCTGGCCGGGCTGGGCATCATCCAGGCGCCGGAAACCGGCCTGCAGCCCTGGCTGGCGGGTGGCCAGCTGGTGGAGATCCTGCCCGGCTGGCGCGCGGCGCCGATGCCGGTGTCCCTGCTCTACGCCAACCGCCGCCACCTGCCACGACGGGTGCAGGTGTTCATGGCCTGGCTGACCGGCCTGATGCAACCACGGCTGATGCGCGACGGTTGAGACGACCAGGCCGGGAGAGGGCGCGGACCACCATCCGGCAAGCCGCTTGCTCCTGCAACACGGTTGCAACAACAGGCCGGCCTGTGCTCAAATGCCCGTCCGCTTTCATGTCGTCGTCCGAGGAGTTGCCATGCGTCTGCCGTCCCTGCTGTTGCTGTCCGCCCTGTTGTCCACCGCGCTGGCCACGCCGCTGGCGCGCGCGCATGGCGACCACAAGCACGTCCATGGCGTCGGCGAACTGGCGGTCAGCGTCGAAGGCGACACGCTGACCATCGCGCTGGAATCCCCGCTCGACAATTTCGTCGGCTTCGAGCGTGCGCCGAAGTACGCCAAGGACATGGAGGCGGTGAAGAACATGGCCGCCACTCTGCGCAAGACCGAAACCCTGTTCGTCCCCACCGCCGCCGCGCAATGCGCGCCAGTGTCGGTGAAGCTGGCCTCGGAAGCCGTCGCGCCGGAGCTGCTGGGCGAACCCAGGCCCGCCACCCCGCCGGCCGCCTTCGACGAAGACCACGTGGACCTGGATGCCCAGTGGACCTTCCGCTGCGCCAACCCGGCTGCGCTGAACAGCGTGGAGGTGAAGCTGTTCGACGCCTTCAAGCGCTTCCGCCAGTTCGACGCCGTACTGGTGACGCCGAAGCGCCAGAGCGCCGCCAGGCTGAACAGCAAGTCGCGCAAGCTGTCCTGGTAAGAGCGGTCGGGCCGAAGCCGGCGTCATGCACGGATACACACCGTTCCGCTAGGCTTCGTCCGGCTAACCTCAGGATCTCCCCCAGGACCTTCGCCACCCGTGAGCCCCGCGCCGACTGACATGGCTGCCCCTTCACCGGTCGTCGCCCTGCGCGACCTGCATTACCGCTGGCCCGGCCAGGCCGGGGCCGGGCTGCGCCTGCCGGCGCTGACGCTGGCCGCCGGCGAGCACCTCTTCCTGCACGGCCCCAGCGGCAGCGGCAAGAGCACCCTGCTGGGCCTGGTGGCCGGCGTGCTGCGCGCACAGCAGGGCTCGGTGCAGGTGCTGGGACAGGCGCTGGAACAGCTGGGTGGCGCGGCACGCGACCGCCTGCGCGGTGAGCACATGGGCATCGTCTTCCAGCAGTTCAACCTGCTGCCTTACCTGTCCGTCATCGACAACGTGCTGCTGCCCTGCCGCTTCTCGGCGCGTCGGCGCGCGCGCGTGCTGCAGGCCGGCAGCCTGCGCGACGAAGCCGCCCGCCTGCTCGGCCGCCTCGGCCTGCCGCAAGACCGCTGGCAGAAGGCCGCCACGGCGCTGTCGGTCGGCGAGCAGCAACGCGTGGCCGCGGCCCGGGCACTGATCGGCCGGCCGGAACTGCTGATCGCCGACGAGCCCACCTCGGCGCTGGACGCCGAACGCCAGCAGGCCTTCATCGACCTGCTGCTGCAGGAAGCGGATGCCGCCGGCGCCACGGTGCTGTTCGTCAGCCATGACATGCGGCTGGCGGCGCGCTTCGCACGGGTGGTGTCGCTGACCGAACTGAGCGGCGTGACGGCATGAACACCCACCCTCTCCGCTCCGTCATTCCTGCGCCCCTCGACAGGCTCATGGACCGTACCGGAATCCAGTGTCGTTGCAGCCCTGTTGCAAAGTCGCTGGATTCCCGCCTCCGCGGGAATGACGATCAAGTGGCAGGAACCGGTTGCATCGAGGCCCATTCATGACCGCTCTCCTGCACACCGCCCTGCGCAGCGCCTGGAACCGCCGCTTCGCGCTGTCGCTGACCCTGCTGTCCATCGCACTGGCCACGGCCCTGCTGCTCGGCGTGCAACGCCTGCGCCACGACGTGCGCGAGAATTTCGTGCAGTCCGTGTCCGGCACCGACCTGGTGGTGGGCGCGCGCGGTGGCTCGGTGCCGCTCATGCTGTACGCCGTGTTCCGCCTCGGCGAGGCTACCCAGGACATCGGCTGGCAGAGCGCGCAGTGGCTAACGCAGCACCCTGCGGTGGCATGGACGCTGCCGCTGGCGATGGGCGACTCCTACCGCGGCTTCCCGGTGCTGGGCACCACCACGGACTACTTCACCCGCTACCGTTACGGCGACGCACAGTCGCTGCGCCTGCGCGAGGGCAAGGCCTTCGGCGGCACCACCGACACGCTGTTCGACGTGGTGCTGGGGGCGGAGGTCGCCGAGCGGCTCGGCCATCGCATCGGCGACCGCATCACCCTCACCCACGGCAGCGGCGGGCTGGAAGGCGCGGAACACGCCGACAAGCCCTTCACCGTGGTCGGCGTGCTGGCACGCACCGGCACCGCGGTGGACCGCACGGTGCACATCAGCCTACAGGGCATGCAGGCCATCCACCTCGACTGGGCGGCGGGCGTGCCGCTGCCGGGCATGAGCATCCCGCCCGAGCTGGTGCGCAAGTTCGACCTCACGCCCAAGCGGGTCACCGCCGTGCTGGTGGGGCTGAAGAGCCGTGCGCAGGTGTTCGCCATGCAGCGCGCGGTGGCCGGCTACCGCGACGAACCGCTGATGGGCGTGATGCCCGGCGTGGCGCTGGACGAGCTGTGGCAGGTGGTCAGTGTCGGCGAGCGGGTCATGCTGCTGGTGTCCGCGCTGGTCGTCGCGGTGGGCCTGGTCGGCCTGGTGGCGACCATCCTCGCCGGGCTGGACGCACGCCGGCGTGAGCTGGCCGTGCTGCGCGCGGTGGGCGCACGGCCGCTGCACATCCTGCTGCTGCTGGCGCTGGAAGGACTCATCGTCACCGTGGCCGGCGTGCTGCTGGGTGGCGCGCTGCTGGCCGCCGTCAGCGCCGGGCTGGGCCCCTGGGTGGAGGCTCAGTATGGCGTCGCGCTGCGCAGCGTGGCCTTCAACGCCGACGAACTCGGCCTGCTGGCGGCGATCATAATGGCGGGCACGCTCGCCAGCCTGGTGCCGGCCTGGCGCGCCTACCGTCTTTCGCTGGCCGACGGCCTCAGCCAGCGCTTCTGATCACGGGTCACACCATGCGCAACACGCCCCACGCCCCCTTCGCCAGCAGCCTGCGCCCGGCGCTGTTCTCGCTGCTGATCCTCGCCCTCACCCCCTGCTTCAGCAAGCTCGCCGAGGCCCAGTACAAGGTGGGCGAGACGCTGCAGTCCGCCCCGGCGGCCAGTGCCAAGCCCGGCGGCTTCCGCGAGATCAATTTCGACGCGCTGATGCCGGCCGACTGGGACCCGATGGCGGTGTTCAAGGGCATCGACCTCGGCAAGCTGCAGGACGGCGACCCGCGCGCCAACCAGCTGATGGACAAGGTGCGCGCCGCCTGGGACAGCGCGCCGGTGGAGCCGAAGCTCAACGGCCAGTCGGTGCGCATCGCCGGCTTCGTGGTGCCACTGGACAGCGGCAAGGACGGCCTGAAGGAATTCCTGCTGGTGCCTTACTTCGGCGCCTGCATCCACACGCCGCCGCCACCCTCCAACCAGATCATCCACGTGGTGTTCGACAAGCCGCTGAAGAACGTGCAGATGATGGCGACGCTGTGGGTGTCCGGCCGCATGGAAACCGTGTCCACCGACAGCCCCTTCGGCAAGGCCGGCTACCGCCTGACGGCCCAGCAGACCGCCCCCTACGTACGCGCCGGCAAGTAAGCGCCGGCAAGCACACCACCTCCGCGCCACACCGCTCACAACAAGAAAATGATCCTCTTCAACATCATCGTCGCCGGCATCATCGGCGGCCTCCTCAGCCTGCTGGTCGCCGGCCTCTTCGTCGCCGGCCTGCCGCAACGCTGGCTGCCGCGCATGGTGGCCTTCGCCACCGGCGCACTGCTCGGCGCCGCCACCCTCACCGTGCTGCCGGAAGCCTTCGAGACCGGCGAAGACCCGCGCATGCTGTTCACCGTGCTGCTCGGCGGTCTGCTCGCGCTGTTCCTGATGGAGCGCGCCTCCCTGTGGCGCCACCACCACCACGCCGATGGCGAACACCACGGCCACGGCGGGCATGAACACGAGCACGAAACCGCACAGTCCCACGGCCACGGGCACGCACACGGTCACCACCATCACGGCCACAGCCACGCGGTGGGCCAGGACACGGTGATGTCCATCCTGATCGGCGACGGCTTCCACAATTTCGTCGATGGCGTCGTCATCGCTGCCGCCTTCCTCACCGACCCGATACTCGGCTGGACCACCACCGCTGCCGTGGTGGCGCACGAGATTCCGCAGGAAGCCGGCGACTTCATGATCCTGCGCGCCGCCGGCCTGTCGATGGGCCGCGCCCTGCTGTACAACGGCGCCTCCAGCCTCGCCTCGGTGGCCGGCGGCATCGTCGGCTACTTCGCACTCGCCTCCGCCCAGCCGCTGCTGCCCTACGCCCTGTGCCTAGCCGCCGCCAGCTTCCTGTACATCGCGGTGGCCGACCTCATCCCCATGCTGCGACGGGAACGCGAACGTCATGTCGCCGCCTGGCAGGTGGGCTGCCTGCTGGCCGGCATCGGCGTGATGGTGGTGACCGGGCTGTTCCACCACCACTGACGAGGCCAACGGTCTGCTGCGTATCGAAGCGAACCCGAACTGGCCCGCGCTGACAAATGCCGAGCGATATGAGCGAGAAAGAAACCTGCCCGAAGTGTTCCGCGGAGTTCGCCTCCCGCAAGGCACTGCTTGCCGGCGGCCTCCGCAGCCACTACAACGTGTATTCGCCAAATGGCCCGGCGGTGCGCTGCCCCAACTGCTGGCACATCTTCCCCGCAGAGGCATTGCGCCTGTTCGGCTTCCTGCCGGCGACGCGACTGCCCTGGGTGATCGGGGGCATCATCGCCCTGTGCATCGTGCTGCCGGCCTTGCTGCGATGAGGGCTTCATGAACAGTCCCCGATCCCGATTGCATGTCTCATGGTGGGTCCGCTTGCTGGCCTGGGCGGTCCTTTCCGCGGCTGGCGTGGTCTTGTGCGGGATCGGTCACCACTGGCATCGCGCCGGCGTCATGCCTGTGGTCATGCCGGATGCCGTAACCAGCATGCTGTGTGCTTTCGTTTTCGTGGTCTTCGGCTGGGTCGCCATCGTCGGCAAGGTGCCAGGGTTCTTTGCGATCGGTGCGCAAGGCTGGCCACTCCGCTCACGCCAAGTCAGGACGCTTCGCTGACGTCACACCAGGTTTGGTGAGGCCGTAGTCCGTTCGGGCAATTGCCGTTCTCCAGCGTCACGGACAAGGCAGCAGGTGTCCCGGTCAAGTTCGATTCCACTCCTTCACCAAGATGTGCGCCCGTCGCATCCGGTGCCAGTGAGCTGCGATGCCGCCTGCCCACATCACGAAGGAGCGTTCCGTGCCTCACACCCGCCTCACACCCTGTCGCCGTCCTCGCCCTGCTGGCTGCCTGCTCCACCACGCCGCTACTCACTGCACCCGGGGTATCCGCAGCGCTGAACCCACCCGCCGGCCAGACGCTGTATCTCGATAACCCTGTCCAGAGGCGTGCAGATCTACGAGTGCGCGCAGAAGGCGGATGGCAGCTACGAGTGGACGTTCAAGGCGCCGGAGGCGGTGCTGGAATCGCGCACGGGCGCCTCGCTCGGCAAGCACTACGCGGGGCCGACCTGGGGGGCGCCGGATGGCAGCACGGTGGTCGGTGAAGTGCGCGCCCGCGACCCCGGCCCGTCATCCACCGCCATCCCCTGGCTGTTGCTGGCCAGCAAGAGCAATACCGGCAGCGGCGTGTTCGCCGGCACGCGCAGCATCCAGCGCGTGGACACCGTGGGCGGACTCGCGCCCGCCACCGCCTGCGCTGCCGGCAACCTCAAGGCCGTGGCGAAAGTGCCCTACACCGCGACCTACTACTTCTATCGCTGAAGGCTCACGCGGCGGGAAGAAACCAGTCGCGCGGCTCGCCGCGGTCGCACTTGCGGCACACCAGCAGCGCACCGAGCTTCCCTGCCCGCCCGGCTGCCGTCGTCACCCACGGACGACTGACCCAGGGCGGATCGTGGCGCACATGCTGATTGTGGCCACAGTCCAGCTCGGCCACCCAATGGTGTTCTTCGTCCTGATGAAAGCCGGTGATGAGGCGTTGCATGAAACCGGGGTACGGGGGGTGCTTGGGCGCAAAACATCCGGAGCAATGCCCTGGGGTTACTGCTCCCTACGTGGGCTACATGGGCTCAACTCTTCACATGAAAGGCGCTTAGAGGCCACAGCGATAGAAGTTTGCGTGACGTCACGCCACGTACGACAACAAACGTGCTGCTAGCTCGTCGGGCTGACTGAGAGCGACGAGATGCCCGCCTGGCAATTGCTCTGCCTCGATGCCGAGGCGCTCGCGGACAACACGTTGCTGAAACGCAGCCGGGAAAAATCGGTCATCTCTTGCGACCAGTACGTGAATCGGGATGGCAGGCCAGGCTCTGAACGTGCAGGGCGAGGCGAAGACATTTTCAGATTGCTTCGATTCGCCACGCGCCAACGCTTCGTCGGTCACGGACCGTGGCACGTCATGGAAGAAGCCCGCCAATGGATCAAACGGCGCGTCCGCCGAGCGACCATCCCGAACGTTCTGTTCCCGCTTTGCTTCGGTCTGCCCAGTGCTGACAAACCACTCGCCGGGACGCTCACCCGGCTTGGGGATCATTGCATTGACGAGGACCAGCGCTCTGACCGGCACGCTTTCACATACGAGCGGTGCCGTAAAGCCACCCATGGATTGGGCGACCAGAACTACGTATTTCGGGTCTCGGTTTCCAAGCACCCTGAGCACCGCATTTGTGTACTCGGGAAGTCCGGCACTATCGTCCGCCGCGGGAAGGGCGACAGGCACGACCTCGTGACCTCGCGCTTCGAGCTTGGGCGCCAGGAGGTGCCAGTACCACGGATCCCCACCGGCACCAGGGACAAGAATGAACGTGACATTGGACATGGTCCGTAACCCTTCGTCCTATTGCAGCGAATTCGCCAGATGAGTGACGCCTAACCGTTTGACGTGAGGGAGTTGTTGGGCGGCTGGTTCATCTAGTGCTGAAAATCACTCAGCCATGACTTCAGAGCCTCAAAGTCGTGAAGTCCGATTGCGTACTGCAGCGGGGAGGCAAACGCAATCGCACCCTTTGTAAATGACGAAGTGGTGACTATGACGCCTTTCGTGGCGCGCTCCGCTTGGGTAACGCCATGAATTGCACGAACCAATTCAACACCAACTTTGTTTGTCGGTGCATATCGTTTGCACTCGACTAGGTAAAGCAGGTTTCCAAGAGCGTCTGAACGCGCCGCAAGAATGTCACGCCCTCCGTCTCGGGAGCGTGGTGTGAGCGTAGGCTCAAAACCTTGAGCTTTGAGAAGCTCGGCGACGAGTTCTTCGAACCTCCGCGGGTTGAGTTCGTAAAGTAGCTCAGGGTGACAAGCAAGATGACGAACTAGCTCGTCGTTTACCGCAGCGACCGCTCGAACAAGTTTCGCGCCAACCGCAGCGCTGCCAATCGAATAGAGAAGCGGATAAGCGTCCGTAACCGGGGCGTATTTTGTATAGCCCTGAGCGTGGCTCTTGTTTGAGAAAAGGTAGTCAACAGATCCACGCGGCTTTCGTTCGCCTATTGCTTCTCTCTCGTTCTCCTCCATGTGGTCCGAGCACAGAAATGGGCAGGTGTAGTCTTGTTCGAAGAACTCCATGTCTTGCGACGGGTAGTAGTCGTAGAGGTACACCTCGAACTCTGCCAAACGAGCGCACTCGGGAACCGAGCAACCTTGCCCCGCTTCATAGCTCACATGTTTGATTGGCTCGGCCATGCTCAAGACGCCCAAAATTTGACGTAAGGGGCAGCCGTAACGGCGAAGCCGCGAAGGGAACCCACAAGCGCAGCTTGTGGGCGGTCCCTCTCGACGGAGTTGTTGGGCATCTTTGTCATGGATTACGCAGATGGACTTTGATCTGCTCTTCCAGTTGAGGAAGCAGTTTTTGAAGCTCGAGGAGTTTTCCAACCCTGTTGTTGTTGAAGTTCTGAAGCTTTGCCGAAATCATCTGTACGTGCACATTGAGACTTTCCGTTGTCGCGATCATCGTCAAGGCAGAGTTCTTGATTTCGGAAGTGATTTTCTTGCCGCTTGAAAGAAACTCGATCAACTCTTTTTCAGCCTCCCCCTGCATAGCTGTGAGTGAGTCAAGTTGTTCAAACAACGAGTGCTCATGACTGTCAAGCGGCAGTCCTGTTTTGCTTCGTTCTCTTTTGAGAGTCGTAGCGTCTGCGCGACTTCGAGCGAATTTTGCTAAAGCACTTTGAATGAGATCTTCGCCCCGTTGGCGCTCGGCCCGTTGAAAGTAGTGATGGGCTGCTAATCCTGTTGCAATGGCAACAATGAGAGAAATGAGAGAGAGGATGATGCTAGCGTCGAGACTCATGATGAGGGCCCAATTTGTTTTGGGGAGTAGCTTGCTGCATAACATCGGCGCGTGCTTCCTAAACATGGCGCCTGCCAGCATCCGGAAAGGCTTGTCACACAAGGATTTCTATCTAGCCCGTCTTCTGTTCAATACCCCATCAACAGAATGGACAAAAATCTCACTTTGCAGACAAGACCGCAGCATACCGTCTGCATGCTTTACACGGCGCCATCCATAGAGGCAAGCGGCGATGAGTCACGGCCCCACTCCCCCTCTGCAGCCGCTGAGGAGCACACCGTGACGAGGGATCGCGCGCAGCGCGACGGCGAGGACTGTCTGAGCACCGAGCGTAGCGAGGGCGAGTTGCGGAGCCGCGCGGCATGGCGCGCAGCGCAGGGAACCGTGCGAAGCACGGCGGCGAAAAGCGGAGCGCGTCCTCTGCACTCTCTCTGCCGCGCAGCAGAGAGTATGTCGCCCGCCGGGGCGAACTCCCGGCCAAGCGTAACGAGTAAGCACCGCACTCACGGCGAGAGCCGGCAGAACGAAAAGGCAACGACACTGGATTCCTGCCCTTCGACCTCTTCGATCCCTTCGACAAGCTCAGGGAACGAAGCTCGGCGTCCGCGCGCGGGAATGACGGCAAGCACGGTCGTTGCCCGACGCAGCAACACCCCGGACAATCCCTTCCGTCCGCCCCTTCCGCAGGAACCCCTCCCCCGATGTCCCCCCCCAACCCCACCGCCATCCCCGTCACCCTGCTGACCGGCTTCCTCGGCAGCGGCAAGACGACGCTGCTCAATGCCCTGCTGCGTGATCCGGCGATGGCGGGGTGTGCAGTGCTGATCAACGAGGTGGGCGAGGTGGGGCTGGACCATCTGCTGGTGGAGAAGGTGAGCGAGGAGATCGTGCTGCTGGAATCCGGCTGCCTGTGCTGCACGGTGCGCGGTGACCTGTCGCGCAGCCTGAAGGACCTGTTCATGCGCCGGCTGCGGCGTGAGATCAAACAGCTGGACCGGGTGGTGATCGAGACCACCGGGCTGGCTGATCCGGGGCCGGTGATCTATACGCTGATGCACGATTTCTTCGTGGCCGAGCGTTACCGCCTGGACGGCGTAGTGAGCACGGTGGATGCACGCCATGTGCATTGGCAGCTCGGCCAGCACGAGGAGGCGGTGCGCCAGGTGGCGATGGCGGATCGCGTGGTGCTGACCAAATGCGACCTGGCGAGCGAGGACGAAGTGGAAGCGGCCGAGGAGAAGGTGCATGCGCTGAACCCCGCCGCGCGCGTGCTGAAGAGCCGGCTCGGCGACCTGTTGGCTGGCGGGCCGGCCGGCCTGCTGGAAGGCATGAGCCTGTACGACCCGGCGACCAAGACGGCGGACGTGGCGCGCTGGCTGAACGAAGCGGCGGCGGATGAGCAGGAGCGCCTGCAGCGCCGCCGCAACGTGTTCGGCCAGGCGGTGCCGCCGACGCTGCGCCATGACGAACGGGTGCGCACCCATGTGCTGCGTTTCAACCGGCCCTTCCGCTGGGTGGAGTTCACCACGGCGCTGGAGCTGCTGCAGCGCGGCGTGGGCGAACGCATCATGCGCATCAAGGGGCTGGTGAACGTGGAGGGCGAGGACACACCGCGGGTGATCCATGCCGTGCAGCACGAGCGCTACCCGGAGAGCGCCCTGCCCGCCTGGCCGGACGCGGACCGCAGCACGCGGCTGGTGTTCATCGTGCGGGACCTGCCGCGCGAATCACTGGAACGGGCCTTCGCGGCGTTCGGGGACTACCAGGCGGAGCCGGTGGGGGACTGAGGCCCGCGGTGTCCACCGCGAGGCACGCCGGCCTTCAGCCTGGCGTCAGGAATGACGTTAGCAATGCAGTTAAGCTGATGCCGCGTGATGGGCCGCCTGCCCGGTGCGCGACGTTCAACCCGCCGGAGCCCCGATGCCCCAGACGAGTTCCCCGCCGCGTGGCAGCCTGCAGCGCAGCCTGGTCAGCGCCGCGCTGCTGGTTGCGCTGATGGTGCTGGGGCTGTTCCTGGCGGGTACCTGGTACTTCGTGTACCGGCCGGCAGCGCGCGCGCTGGCCGTTGCCCAGTTCGACAACCATGCCCGTCAGGTAGCGGCGCGACTGGGTACGCAGACCGAGAGGCTGGAGGCCATCACCCGCCTGACCCGCGAGTGGGGCCGGCGCGGGCTGATCGACGTGACGCGGGTGGAGGACTTCAACACCCTGCTGCGTCCCCTCATCGACGGCGGGCCCAGCCTCAGTTCGATGGTGGCGGCCGATGACAGCGGCCGGGAAGTCCTGCTGATGCGCGGGCCGGACCGCACCTGGATCAACCGCCTGACCGACCCGCAGCGGCGCGGCCCGCAAGCCACCTTCATCACCTGGAACGCCCAGTGGGAGAAGACCGCCGAGGTCGAGCGACAGGCCGACTACGACGCCCGCACGCGACCCTGGTTCCAGGGCGGCATGGCGCTGGCCGACGGGCAACAGGCGTTCTGGACGGCGCCGTACATCTTCCGCTCCACCCAGGAGCCGGGCCTGTCGGTGGTGGTGCGCTGGCACGCGGCGGATGGCCGTCGCGTGGCGATGACCCATGACGTGACGCTGACCGACCTGACGCGCTTCACCCAGCGCATCGTGGTGGGCAAGGAGGGCTTCGTGGCAGTGCTGGCCGAGGGCGACCGCCTGCTTGGCCTGCCGCGCTCCACACGTTTCGCCGACGAGCTCGCCATCAAGGCCGCAGTGCTGAAGACACCCGCGGAACTGGGCCTGCCGGTGCTGGATGCCGGCCTGCGACACTGGCGCGGGCAGCCCGCCGGCCACAGCGGCCTGCTGCGCTTCGAGGCGGAGGGCAGCACCTGGCTGGCGGCCTTCCGGCCCATGCAGCTGGGTGAGCAACGCCTGCAGGTGGCCACCTTCGCCCCGGAAGCCGACTTCGTTCCGCTGGGCTGGCGCGAAGCGCTGCTGGTGGCCTTGCTGGGCGCAGCCGCAATGCTTGCCGCCTGGTGGCTGGCCGCGCGCCTGGCGCGCCGCGTCGCCCGCCCGCTGCAGCAACTGGTGGCCGAGGCCGAGCGCATCGGCCAGCTGCAACTGGACGAGCCGGTGGTGGTGAGCCATAACTGGCGCGAGATCCACGCCCTCGCCAGCGCCAAGGAAACCATGCGCCGGGCCCTGCTGGACGCCACCCGTACGCAGGCCGACGTCAACCGCGCGCTGATCGACGAGGTGGGCGAGCGCCAGCGCGCCGAGGTGGAGCTGGCGCGCTACCAGGGCCAGCTGGAACAGCTGGTCGCCGAACGCACCGCGCAACTGGAGGCTTCCAACCGCGAGCTGACCGAAGCCATGGGCGAGTTGGAGCGTGCGCAGGCGGAGCTGATCCGCAACGAGAAGCTGGCCAGCCTGGGCATGCTGGTGGCCGGTGTCGCGCACGAGTTGAACACCCCCATCGGCAATGCGCTGCTGTCGGCCAGTGCGCTGCAGGACGATGCGCGCGTGTTGATCGAGAAGGCCTCCAAGCGCGCACTGCGGCGTAGCGAGTTCGAGGACTTCCTCGACGCCCTGAACGAAGCGACCGACCTGCTCGCGCGCAACCTCGCCCGCGCCGGCGAGCTGATCCAGCATTTCAAGCAGATGGCGGTGGACCAGGCCAGCGACCAGCGCCGCGTGTTCCGCCTGCGCAGCGTGCTGGAAGACGTGCTGGCCAGCCTGGGCCCGCGCATCAAGAAGACGCAGCACCGCATCGTCTTTGAAGCACCGGTCGAGCTGGAGATGGACAGCTACCCCGGCGCGCTGGGCCAGATCATCTCCAACCTGATCGTCAATGCGGAAGTGCACGGCTTCGAAGGCATCGCCGCCGGCGAGGTCCACATCTCCGCACGCGCCGAGGGTGAGGACGAAGTGGTGCTGGAATTCGCCGACAACGGCGTGGGCATTCCATCCGACCGCCTGCCGCACATCTTCGACCCCTTCTTCACCACCAAGCGCGGCAGCGGCGGTTCCGGCATCGGCCTGAACATCGTCTACAACCTGGTGGGCCGCGTGCTGGGCGGACATATCGAGGTGCGCAGCGCCCCTGGCGAAGGCTGCCGCTTCACGCTGACCCTGCCGCGCATCGCCCCGCAGCGGGGGGAAGACTGAGCGCCGCACACCCTCCACACCACCCATGCCGCACGGCTGCACGCCGGCGGCCACCAGTCGTCGCCAGGAAATCCACAATGGTTCTGTCAGAAAAGGATTGCAGGATACTGTCCTGCCGCACCGTGGCGTCCACCCCGCCTGAACCGGAGTTCCCATGTCGTCTGCTGCCGATCGCGTCTATGTGAAAACCGAAGCCGGCCTGCTGGAACTGCAGCACCGCCAGCTCCGCCTGCCACCCAAGCAGCGTGCGCTGCTGGTGCTGATCGACGGCCGCCAGAGCGTCACGGAACTGCTGGCCACGCTGACCACCCTGGGCGTCGAGGAGAAGGCGTTCACCGAGCTGTCGATGCTCGGGCTGATTGAGGCCATGACGCCCGGCGAAGCGGCTTCCATTGCGCCGGCAGTCGAAGCTCAAGCCGGCACCGTCGTGGCCGCCTCCGGTCCCGCCGATGCCGTGGCGCAGGTGCGCAGCCTGCACGCCCTCTACAGCCAGGCCATCAAGGACAACCTCGGCCTGCGCGGCTTCACCATGCAGCTACAGGTGGAACGCGCCGGCACGGTGGAAGACTTCCGCAACCTGCGCCAGCCGCTGGTGGACGCGGTGAAGAAATCGAAGGGCGAACTGAGCGCGGAACGGCTGGGGCTGGAGATCGACAAGGTGCTGGCGACGCTGGCCTGAGTCGAAGCCCGCCCCGGGGTCAGGAACTGCAAGACAGCGCGCTGCACCCGGCCTTGTCCAGCGCCCAGTCCGGCCGGCGTGCGGCGAGGTCGGCGAACTCCGCGCGTTCTTCGTAGGGTCTCTTCACCGCCTCCATCAGCCGCTCCAGCGGCTGCAGGTCACCCGCGCTCGCGGCGTCGATGGCCTGCTGCGCCAGCCAGTTGCGCGGAATGATCCAGGGGTTGCTGGCGTCCATGCGGGCGCGGCGTGAGGCGGCGTCCTCCGGTGACTGCGCGACGCGCGCGCGCCACTGGTCCAGCCATTCGCCGAGACTGCGCCGCGCGCTGTCGGACGGTGCGGCGTAGAAAGCGTCGGCGACCGCATCGAACGCGGCATCGGGACCGGCCGCCGCTTCCGCCAGCGGCAGGCGGCGGAAGAAGATGGTGTGGTCGGTGTCCACCGCGTTGAAGCAGGCGTACAGCGCGGACACCAGCGCAAAGTCGGCCTCGGCTCCTTGCTGGCGCGCCGCGCCATCCACGACATCGCCGCCCTGGGGCAGGCCCAGCTTGTTGCGCAGCATGGCGAGGTAGTGGCGCTCGTACTCGTCGCGGTACAGCTCCAGCCCGGCGTGCAGCGGGTCGGCATCGTCGATCAGCGGCATCAGCCCTTGCGCCAGGCAGGCGAGGTTCCAGGCCGCGATCTGCGGCTGCGCGGAGTAACAGTAGCGCCGGCCCTGGTCGGTGGTGTTGGGCGTGAACATCGGGTCGAAGTTGTCCAGCCAGCCGTAGGGACCGTAGTCGATGGTGAGGCCCAGCACGCTCATGTTGTCGGTGTTCATCACGCCGTGCACGAAGCCGACGCGCATCCAGTGCGCGACCATCATCGCGGTGCGGCGGCACACTTCGTGGAAGAAGGCGACGTACTCATCCTCGCCGGGTACGCCCTGCGCCGGCATCAGCTCGGGGAAGTGATGGCGCAGCGTGTGTTCACCAAGCCGGCGCAGCAGGTCGATGTCATTACGCGCCGCGAAGTGCTCGAAGTGACCGAAGCGCAGGAAGCTCGGCGACAGCCGCGTGACAATGGCCCCCGGCTCGGTTTCCGGATGGCCGTCGTAGAACATGTCGCGCACCACGCCGTCGCCGGTCGCCACCAGGCACAGCGCGCGCGTGGTGGGCACGCCCAGGTGGTGCATCGCCTCGCTGCACAGGTACTCGCGGATCGACGATCGCAGCACCGCGCGGCCGTCCGCGTGACGCGAATACGGCGTACGGCCCGCGCCCTTCAATTGCACTTCCCAGCGCTGGCCGCCGGCACCGATGGCTTCGCCCAGGGTGGTCGCGCGACCATCACCCAGCTGCCCCGCCCAGTTGCCGAACTGATGGCCAGAGTAAGCCGTGGCGTACGGTTGCATGCCCGGCAGCAGATGGTTGCCGGCGAACACCGCGGCAGCCAGCTGCGCATCGTCCGGCTGTGCAGCCAGCCCCAGCAGCGCCGCCGCATCCGCCGACCAGGCCAGCACCCGCGGCGCGGACACCGGGCCGGGGTCCAAGAAGGAATACGCCGCGCCATGCACCTGCCGCGGCGGGCCACCGCGCTGCGGGTCAGCGGGCAGCTCACGCAGGAAGCGGTCGTCGATCTGCAGGTCGGCGAGGCGGGTGCCTGAAGGCGTGGATGGGGCGGAAGAAGCGTTCATGAATGATCGGACGGGCTGCGGGGAAAGACGTTCCTGGCAGGCAGCATAACGGTTCGCACGCGAGCGTCAGGCAGAGCGTGGTGGACGATGGCCGCGGCAAGAAACAACGCCAGCGAATCCGCGACGGGCCTGGGCAGCAATCTCGATGCACCGCCATGTCGGAAAAGCTTACAACCCCCGATCCGACGCATCGCTGATCGAAGACGCGAGCCTTTACCCTTGCGGGTTCCTTCCAACTGGCACACATGTTGCGGTATTCCGTTGTTTGATGTTCTACAGGGGAGAAGAAAATGCGAGTGATGACACGTTTGGGTCTGTGCCTGGGTGCTGTCCTGTGTGCAGGCGCCGCCACGGCGGCACCCGTTCAATGGACCGTCGCCAGTGGTGGCAATGATCATTGGTACGAAGCAGTTTCGGCGAACAGCATCGACTGGACGAGCGCAAGGGCCGCAGCCCAGGCGAGTGGTGGTTATCTCGCCACCATCACGTCGGCGGCCGAGAACGCCTTCATCGCGGCGCTTGTGCCCGACTACGCCACGACCGGCGAGTCCCCGTACTGGCTGGGGGGCTTCCAGCCCGTCGGATCTGCCGCCAATGTCGGCTGGCAATGGGTGACGGGTGAGGCCTGGAGCTACACGAACTGGGCGCCCGGCGAACCCAACAACAGCACCGAGCACGCTCTGGCGTTTGCATACTTCGGTGGCGGCGACACCTGGAACAACGCACCGACCGGCTACACCGGCTACGGCGCCTTCGCCGGCTACGTCGTCGAGTACGTCCCGGAACCAGCATCGCTGATCCTGGTCGGCCTTGGCCTGGCGGGCCTGGGATGGAGCCGTCGCAGCCGCGCGTGAATCGCCCCTGCGGCCCGGACGAAAACTAGCGCCCACCGCGGCCTCATTGCTTGAGGCTGCGATGGGCGCTTGATCCGGACATGACCGCTGGCTGAGCCCCCAGCGGATCACCGCGGCGCCGACACGGGCGCGAGATCCACGAACGAGTACGCACGGTACGCCACACCATGCGCCTGCCGCGGCGGGCCGCCACGATGTGGGTCGGCAGGCAGTTCACACAGCGAGCGGTCGTCGAACTGCGCATCCCGAGGCCCCGGGCGGTTGATCCTGCAGACGATCCGTCGGGGATCAGGCGGCGTTCGCCAGCCGCATCGCCCGTCCATAGCCAATCCGCTCGCACAGCTGTGATGTACCCGAGTCCAGGCAGGTCTTCCATCGAGGCTCCTGGAATGCCTACTACAACGTCAGACTCCTGACGGACAGCCTTCGCCGCGCCTGTCATGACCGCGACGGCTGGCGCTTCCTGATGGCATGACAGAGACAGGCTCGCTCATCGAGTTTCCTGGTTACGCTGACGGCATGGACGCTTACCGCGGGCAGCACTGGCTGCATGGTGAGATCGACG
Organism: Uliginosibacterium sp. H1; assembly: GCF_036017065.1. Taxonomy (NCBI): domain Bacteria; kingdom Pseudomonadati; phylum Pseudomonadota; class Betaproteobacteria; order Rhodocyclales; family Zoogloeaceae; genus Uliginosibacterium; species Uliginosibacterium sp. H1. The sequence goes on along the minus strand of NZ_JAYXHR010000002.1, from coordinate 678,473 downwards.
ATCGAGCAGTCCATCCAGACAACCGCCCGACACGCATTCCGGAATGCCCGGCTGCCAAGCTGATGATGTGAAGCCTTGATGACCGATATCGAATCCTGGAGTGATCTTCTGCAGGCCCGTTCCGGGCAGGAGGTGATCGCCTTCCTGCGCGAACATCCCGAGCTGGTGAACCGGCCGGACATCGCCTCGTCCGAGTACGCGCTGGAGCAGGCCGTGTTCTACGAGCAGCGCGAACTGGTCACAGCATTGCTCGACCTGGGTGCAGACCCTGACCAGTTGAACGACCAGGGTCGGCTGGCGCTCCACACGGCGATCGAACTGTTTGAGGACTCGCCCGAGGCTGCGCTGCAGCTGGCGGCGCTGCTGGTATCGCGCGGCGCCGACATCGAGGCCCGCGGCTTTCCCGACTTCACGGCCCTGCATCGGGCCTGTGCCGTGGATGCGATGCCGATCGCACTGCTGCTCATCGAACATGGTGCCAACCTGAACGCCGCAGCCGAGGCATGGATCGATGGCGGCCGCACGCCACTGGACGTGGCCGAGACACACGCCCACGAGGCACTTGCGGCAGCCCTGCGGAACAAAGGTGGACGTAGCGCTGGTCAGCCCTGGATGTAGCGGGTTTTGATCCACCTGCGCGGAGGGAATGATCCGTACCGGGTCCAGGGGTCATCTGCGTCGTCGCAACAAGCCCCGGCGCAGAGTTTGCTAAGGTTGCCACCATGCACAGCCGGCTACGACCGTCCCCGCAATGCCGATCCCGACCCGCGAAACGCTGAAACGCCTGGTCGCCGACCTGCGCAGGGCGCTGCAGTCCCTGCAGCCGTGGTCACAGCGCTTGCGGCGCAGTGCGGCGATCATCAATGGCGTGCTGTACCGCATTGCCCTGCCGAGCACCTGGCTGGGGCGGGCACTGTTCGTGTCGCTGGCCATCGGTGCGAGCCTGGCGGTGGTGTTGCTGGCGTGGATGGCCGACCTGGCGGCGGAGGGTTTCCATTACCTGCTGGGCTTCGGCCTGTGGCTGCCAGTGGTGTTGATGCCGGCGGGATTCGCCTTGTGCGCGTGGATCACGCGGCGCTGGTTCCCGGGCATCGAGAGCAGCGGCATTCCGCAGACCATCGCGCAGATCCACCTCACCGGCGCGCATCACAGGGGTGACGAACTGCTGGGCTTCCGGCGTGCGCTGGGCAAGCTGTTCCTGACGCCGCTGCCCCTGCTGTTCGGCGCCTCGTCGGGCCGCGAGGGGCCGAGTGTCTTCGTGGCGGCGGCGCTGATGCAGGCGGGCCGGCGCTGGAGCGTGATCCGCCGGCTGGCGAGCGACCGCCAGTTGCTGGTGGCGGGTGGCTCGGTGGGCATCGCGGCGGCGTTCAACACGCCGTTGGGCGGCATCATGTTCGCCATCGAGGAGCTGAGCCACCGCCTGCGCTTCCAGGCCAATTCGCTGACCTTGTCGGCAGTGGTGATGGCGGGCCTGTGTTCGCTGGCGCTGATGGGCAACTACCTGTATTTCGGCCGCAGCCAGGACACCCTGGACGTGCTGGGCAACCTGCACGTGGTGATCGTCTGCGGGGTGCTGGGCGGCGCCGGTGGTTCTGCCTTCTGCTGGCTGGCGCTGAACTGGCAGCGGCTGATCCCGCGGCGCCTGCGCGCGCTGCATCGCAGGAAGCCGGTGCAGTTCGCCGCGTTGTGCGGGCTGGCGGCCGGGCTGCTGGCCTTGTTCACCGCCGGCATGCTGGTGGGCTCCGGCTACGATGAGGCGCGACGCGCGGTGACCGGGGTGGACACGCTGCCGCTGTGGTACATGCCGCTGAAGGTGCTGGCCACCCTGCTGAGCTTCATGTCCGGCATTCCGGCCGGCATCTTCGCACCCTCGCTGTCCATCGGCGCGGGGACGTCGTCCTTCGCAGCGCTGCTGTTGCCGGACACGCCCACCGGTGTGCTGGCCCTGCTGTGCATGGTGGCCTACCTGGCGGCGCTGACGCATGCGCCGATCACCGCCTTCACCATCGTCATGGAGATGACCGGCCACCACGGGCTGCTGATCCCGTTGATGGCGGCCGGCATGATCGGCCAGATGACCTCCCGTCTGCTGCGCCAGCCACCGATCTATCACGCGCTGGCCGAGCGCATCCTGCGGCGCATCCGTCTTGCCGAACGGCGCGCGGCCCGTGCCTTGCGCGCGCCCGGGCAGTCGGCGTCAGCGCCGCCGACTGCCCCGACTACATCTTCCACGTCGCCGTAAGGCTCAGGCTGCGGCCGGCGCCGGGCGAGATCCACAGGTTGTTGTAGGAGCTGCTGTAGTACTCGGTGTCGAACAGGTTGTTCACGTCCAGGGCCAGGCGGAGCTGGGACGTGGCCTGCCAGTAGGCCAGCAACCTGGCGGTGGTGTAGTCCGGCAGCTTGAAGGTATCCAGCGCGTCCCCGCTGCGCGTGCCCACGTAGGTGATGCCAGCGCCCAGGCCCAGCGGCCGGCCCTCGCCGAATGGCGCCGGCATCTCGTAGATGCCCAGCAGGCTGCCGCCGTGGCGCGGCACGTTGAGCAGGGGCTTGCCGGCCAGCGTGGTGTCTTCGGTCACCTTCGCGTCCGTGAAGGCGTAGCTGGCCGACACGCGCAACTGGCGGGTGAGCTGGCCGGCGATGTCCAGCTCCACGCCCTGGCTGCGCACCTCGCCCGCGGCTACCGAGTAGCCGGGGTTGAACGGGTCGGCGGTCAGCACGTTCTGCTTGGTGATGCGGAAGGCCGCGAGCGTGGCGGACAGGCCGTCGCGCTCGGCCTTCACGCCGGTTTCGTAAGCGACGCCTTCTTCCGGCTGGAACGCGGCATTGTTCACATCCACGCCGGTGTTCGGGCGGAAGGACATGCCGGCGTTGGCATACACCGACAGCCAGGGCGCCGGCAGCCAGGACACACCGGCGCGCGGCGTGGTGGCGTACTGCGTCTGCTCCCGCACGACACCGGTGCGGCGGTTCTCGAGGCGCTGGTCGAACTGCTCCATGCGCACGCCGGCCAGCACGCGCCAGTGCGGGCCGAAGGCGAGCTGGTCCTGCAGGTACCAGGCGGCGCCGGTCTGTTCCTCGTGGTTGTCGGTGTTCGGCAGCGGCGTCGGCTGCGGGCGGCCATACACCGGGTTGTAGATGTCGATCGCATACGGCGCCGCGGCGGTCGGGTTGATCCGCAGCATGCGCTGGTCCTGCTCGAAGCTGTTGCCTTCGATGCCGGTGAGCAATTCGTGGCGCAAGCTGCCGGTGGCGAACTTGCCGAGCACCTCTGCCTGCACGGCGATGTCGCGCGAGCTGTAATCGCGATAGCGACGCTGGCGGCGCAGGATGCGGCCGTCGGTCTGCAGCGCGCTGGCCTCGGTGGAGTAGCCATCGAGCTCCGAGCCGCGGTAGGACAAGCCGGCGCGAGTGCGCCAGCTCTCGTCTAGGTAATGCTCGACATTCAGCTCGTGGGTCTGGTTGCTGATCGTCACCGGCCCGTCGTTGGGTTCGCCCAGGAAGCGTTCGCGCGGCAGGGCGTCGATGCGGCCATTCGGCGCCACGATGCCGCGGTCCAGCAAGGTCTCGTGACGCAGGAACTCGCTCTCGTAGTTGATCAGCGTGTTGCCGCCCAAGCGCAGCGTCAGCGCCGGCGCCAGCAGGCCACGCTTGCTGTACACCTCGTCGCGGAAGCTGCCGTTGTCCTCGTAGGCGGCGTTCACGCGGTAGGCCAGGTCGGTGGTGATCGGCGCCGTGCTGTCCACCGCCACGCGGTACTGGTCGTGGCTGGCCGCGCGTGCGCTGAGGCTGTGCGCGGCGCGGAACTGCGGCTTCTTGGTGACGACGTTGAGCGTGCCGCCGGGTTCGCTGCTGCCGTAGAGCGCGGCCGCCGGGCCCTTCAGCACCTCGATGCGCTCCACGTTGGCGGCGTCGCGCGGTGCGGTGAAGCCACGGTTGCCGGCAAAGCCGTTGCGCAACAGCGTCATGCCGCTGTTCTCGTTGCCGGCCAGGCCGCGGATGGCGACGTTGTCCCACAGGCCGCCGAAGCTGTTCTGCCGCGAGATACCGCTGCTGTAGTCCAGCGCGTCATCGACGCGGGTGGCGCCGATGTCCTGCAGCAGCGGGCCGGTGAGCACCCGCACCGATTGCGGGGTTTCGATCAGCGGCACGTCGCTGCGGGTGGCACCGCCGGCGTCCGGCGCGGTGTAGGCCGGCGCGGCGCCGGCGCGCACCTGCACGGCGGGCAGGGTCTGTTCGCTGGCGGCAGTGGTGGGCGTGGTGGTGTTCTGGGCGTGGACCGGCGTCAGTCCGCCGACGGCGATACCGAGCAGGGCGCGGCGGGCGAGGGGTTTGTACATGATGGGCAATGCGGTGAATGGTCAGAAAGCCAGGCGGGCGCCGAGCACGAAGTTGCGGCCCGGCAGCGGGGCGTCGTTCTTGATGAAGGAGGTGTGCGCGTAGGCCAGCTGGTTGGTCAGGTTGTCGATGCGCGCGTAGAACTGCGTGTCGAATCCGGACATCCGCATGGCATAGCTGGCGCCGAGGTTCACCACGTTGTAGCCAGCGGTGCGGCTCTCGAAGTCCGCCGTGTCGTCCTGCGCGAACACCCGCCACACTTCGACGAGACCCTCCCAGCCCTGCCAGTTGCCATCCACCCGCAGGCCGGTGCGGGCGGCGGGAATGCGGGGGATGTTGCGGCTGCCGGGGCCGTCGTCGAAGCGGGCGCGCACGTAGTCGCCCATCAGGCTGATGCCCACGCGCGGATGCACGGCCTGGCGGATCTCGCCCTCCACGCCGGTGAAACTGGCGTCACGCTGGGCGTACTGGATGAGCTGCAGGCCATCGACTTCGTCCAGCGTCTGGCCGTAGATGAAGTCCTGGATGTGGTTGTAGTAGGCGCTGAGGCTGAAGCGGGTGTTGCCGCCCTGCTTGCGCAACGTCAGGTCGATGTTGTTGCTGGTTTCCTTGCCGAGGTTGGCGTCGCCGCGCTCGTAGGTGCGGGTGGCGGTGTGCAGGCCATCGGCATATAGCTCTTCGGCGGTGGGCAGGCGCTGGGTACTGCTCACCGTCGCCGCCAGGCTGTACTGCGGCATGAACTGCCAGTATGTCCCGGCGGACAGCGAGGTGCCGGTGTGGCGGGCGTCGGGCTGGGCGCTGTCGACATCGATGCGCTGCCACTCCTGGCGGGCGGCGGCTTCGAAGCGCCAGTTGCCGCTGCGGAATTCCTCCAGCAGGAACAGCGCCTGGCGACGCGTGTCGGTGGGCTGGACGTAGGCCTCCTCCCCCAGCGCGCTGAAATCGCGCGCGGTGGTCTGCAAGCCCAGCACGCCACGCCAGCCGGCGCGCGGCTTGCGCTCCAGTTCCACGCGGACGTCGTGGCCCTTGCTTTTGAACGTGGTGGCGACCTCGTCACCTTCGATCTCATCGTGGCGATAGTCGGTGAGGCTGGCGCGCAGGCGTGCCTTGCTGAAGCCGGCGAAGGGCTCGCTCAGCTCGCCGCGGACGTCCCAGCGGTCGCTGCGCATGTCCACCCGCGGCACGCCGGCGCCGTGTGCATGTTCGTGGGCTTCGTCGTGGGCTTCGTCGTGCGCCTCGTCATGGGCCTCGCCCTCTCCGCCTTCCTCGCCCTCGTGCTCGCCGCAGTGCAGGTGGTCGTCGTGGGTGTGGCAGCCGTGCAGATCATGGCTGTGGCCGGGCAGGCCGTAGTCGTTGCGCTGCGCGGTGTAGGACAGGCCGAGGTAGCCACGGGTGCCGATCCAGGACGCGCCGACGCTGCCGGTGGCCGTGCGGTTGTAGCTGCCCGCCACCTCGTCGCCACCGGGCCAGCCGTCGCCCACCCTGTAGTCGCTGGCGTAGCGCTTGAGGCCTTCCATGTGCAGCGCGAAATTGCCGCTGCCCACGGTGACCGCCGCTGCCGCCGCGCCTTCGCGCGCCGCCGATGCGCCGCGCAGCTCGACGGCACCCGCCACGCCCTTCTCCGGCACCGCGGTGGGCACGCGGTCATCCAGCACATTCACCACGCCCCCTGCTGCGCCGCCTCCGTAGGCCAGCGCCGAGGGGCCACGCAGCACTTCGATGCGGCGCGCGAGCATCGGCTCCACTGCCACCGCGTGGTCCGGGCTGATGGTGGAGGCGTCCATCACCTCGGCACCGTCGGACATGATGCGCACCCGCGCCGCGTCCATGCCGCGGATGATCGGGCGGCTGGCACCCGCGCCGTAGTGCGTCTGCGACATGCCGGGCTGGGTGGACAGCGTCTCGCCCAGCGTGGCGGCGCGGCGCTGCACCAGTTGTTCATCGGCCAGCACCGTGGCCGGGGTGGTCATCTCGTCGCTGCGGGTATCCAGCGCGCTGGCCGACACGGTCACGGCAGGCAGTTGCCGTTCGGCCGGCGCGGCGACGCTGCCTGCCGGTGCGGACGGCGTGGTGCCGGCCTGTGCCAGCAGCACGGCGCCGGGTTTCTTCGCGGCCGTGCTGTCGGCGACGATCCTGCTCGTGGCCTCGGCATCGATGTCGACGTCGGCGGCATTCACGCCAGCAGGCAGGGACAGGCCGAGCACGAGTGCGGCGGCCAGCGGCTGAAGGGTGTGCGGGACGCGTGGCGTGGGACGACGGAGATGCTTGCGGTTGGCAGGGTTGCTCATGGCTGTTCGCCGGAATGGGTCCGGCATCGAATATTCAGGTTGGATCGGCGCCTCCGCGCGTGGCAGCGGCGTCCTTGCCGACGCCGCGCAGCTATCGAGACCGCCCGGCGGTGGATGAACCGTCGTGGATCACTCCGGCAAGTGCTTCAGCACGAAGCTGAGCGTCGCGAAGTGCCCCACCTTGTCGGCCTTGGCGGGGTCGGCCGCGGGCGACTGGAAAGCCGCGGCAACCACGTTCAGGCCCTGGTTGCGGATGCGGATCGTCACCACGCCATCGGCGTCCGCCACCAACGGCCTGGCGTCCGGGTCGTTGACGTAGTCGGTCGTCACCAGGGCACCCGGCGCCGGCTTGCCGTCGAACAGCACGCGCAGGCGCAGTGCATCGCCCATGCGTTCCGGGAAGGGCTTTTCCAGCGGCTGGATCTGCAAGGCGTGGCCGGGAATCAGCGGCAGGCCCTGCTTCGGCAGCTCACGCAGGGCCACCGCGTACTTCACGTACTGGCCGCTGGTCTTCGCGCCGGGGACTTCGTTCTTCGGCTTGCCCACCCATTTGTTGTCCGGGCCCTGACTCCAGTAACCGTTGTCCAGCGTCGCGGCAATGACGGGCGGGCGGTTCTGCAGGTCGACCAGCAGCAGCAGGTCGGTGGCTTTCAGCGCGGTGGGAATCGCCTTGCCGTCGAAGTCGTAGGCCGCGATGCTGGTCACCAGGCGCTGGCGCTTCACCATGTTGGAGTCTTCCGAGCCATGGCCGTAGATCATCGCGAACTCGCCCGAGCGTTCGGCGAACCAGATGCCATGCGCATGGGCGGACAGGCCGTGCAGCAGGCACAGTGCGGTGAGCAAGGGGGTGAGGATTCTTTTCATTGTGGAGTCCCTGATGTGAGCGAGAGAAAGGAGGGGAAAGCGGGAAGGGGGCGAAGGGGGTGTAGTGGCTGACTGGCTCAGGCGGCGCGATGGCTCAGGCCGCGTCCTGTTCGCGCACCTCGGTTTCGTTGGCTGCGTCCGTGTCTTCTGTGTCTTCGGTGACGGCCTGCCAGAGCGGGAAGGGGTCCGGCAGCGCCTGCCACGCGAGCGGCCCGGCGACGAGTTCCGCGTCGCTCAGCAGGCAGTCGTCGAGTTGCCGACGCAGCGCGGCTTCGTCCATGTCGATGCCGATCACCACCAGCTCCTGGCGGCGGTCGCCGAAGGCGGCGTCCCAGCGGGCGGTGATGCGGGCGCGGGACTCCTCGTCCTGCGGCCAGTCGCGCCTGTCCACCGCGGCCCACCACAGGCCGGCCGGGCCGTGGCGACGCACCGCGCCGGCCTGCGCCCATTCGCCGGCGAGGTCCATGCGCGAGGCCAGCCAGAAGTAACCCTTGGCGCGCAGCACGCCGGGCCATCCGGCATGCGCCGCCTGCCAGAAGCGTTGCGGATGGAAGGGGCGGCGCGCGCGGTACACGAAGCTGGCGATGCCGTATTCCTCGGTCTCCGGCTTGTGGGTGCCGCGCAACTCCTGCAGCCAGCCGGGCGCCTGCGCGGCCTGGGCGAAATCGAAACGGCCGGTGCCCAGCACTTCGTGCAGCGGCACCTGTCCGAAGCTGGCGGCGACGATGCGGGCACGCGGGTTCAACCGGTGCAGGATGGCGTGCAGGCGCGCGCGCTCGGCGGCGTCGATCAGGTCCGTCTTGTTCAGCACCAGCACGTCGCAGAACTCCCCTTGCTCCACCAGCAGGTCGACCACCGAGCGCTCGTCGTCCTCGCCCAGCGATTCCCCGCGCTCGCCCAGGCTGTCGCGGCTCTCGTAGTCGTGCAGGAAGTTGTGGCCGTCCACCACCGTCACCAGGGTGTCCAGGCGCGCGATGTCGGACAGGCTCTGCCCGGCTTCGTCGGCGAAGGTGAAGGTCTCGGCGATCGGCAGCGGCTCGGAGATACCAGTGGACTCGATCAGCAGGTAGTCGAAGCGGCCCTCGGCGGCGAGGCGACGCACTTCCAGCAGCAGGTCTTCGCGCAGGGTGCAGCAGATGCAGCCGTTGCTCATCTCGACCATCTTCTCGTCGGTGCGCGACAGCGCCGCGCCGCCGTTGCGCAGCAGCTCGCCGTCGATGTTCACCTCGGACATGTCGTTGACGATCACCGCCACCCGCAGGCCGTCGCGGTTGTTCAGCACATGGTTCAGCAGGGTCGTCTTGCCGGCGCCGAGGAAGCCGGACAGCACGGTGACCGGCAGGCGCGTATCGGTGCCCTGGGCGCTGGATGGCGAGGCGGAGATGGCAGGGTTGGGCATGGCCGGCGAGATTAGATGCAACAGCGTTGCGATTGCATCGCATCATCCCGTATACGCCACTCAGTTGCAATAGTTATGTAGTGGCACGAGCCACCTGGCTGCGCAGCTCGTCCAGCGACACCCCCGCGCCCTCTCCGCGCCTCCTCGGCCCCTCCTCGACCTCCTCGGCCCCACTAACGGCCGGTCCGACGCCCTTCCGGTGCACTGCGTGGCGGACGGCCCCTGCGACTTCCGCCGGCACGTCTGCGATAATTGCGCCCTCGCGAAATCGTCCGGCGGCCTGCCGCACGGACCGAACGGAAACGGAACACCTCATGCGCAGCGATTGGGAAGTCGTCATCGGCCTGGAAACCCACGCCCAACTGAACACCGCCTCGAAGATCTTCTCCGGCGCCAGCACCGCCTTCGGTGCCGAGCCGAACGTGCAGGCCAGCGCGGTGGACATCGCCCTGCCCGGCGTGCTGCCGGTGCTGAACAAGGGCGCGGTGGAACGCGCCATCCGCTTCGGCCTGGCGATCGGTGCGGAAGTGGCGCCGCGTTCGGTGTTCGCGCGCAAGAATTACTTCTACCCGGACCTGCCCAAGGGCTACCAGATCAGCCAGTTCGAGCTGCCGGTGGTGCAGGGCGGCGAGATCACCATCCAGGTCGGCGAGGGGGACAAAGCCTACGAGAAGGTGGTGCACCTGACCCGCGCCCACCTGGAGGAGGACGCCGGCAAATCGCTGCACGAAGACTTCCACGGCCAGTCCGGCATCGACCTCAACCGCGCCGGCACGCCCTTGCTGGAGATCGTCACCGAGCCGGACATGAGCAGCAGCGCCGAGGCCGTGGCCTACGCCAAGGCCCTGCATGCACTGGTGCAGTGGATCGACATCTGCGACGGCAACATGCAGGAGGGCAGCTTCCGCTGTGACGCCAACGTGTCGGTGCGCAAGCCGGGCCAGCCGCTGGGCACCCGCCGCGAGATCAAGAACCTCAACAGCTTCCGCTTCCTGCAGCAGGCCATCGACTATGAGATCGACTGGCAGATCGAGACGCTGGAAGACGGCGGCAAGATCCAGCAGGCCACCGTGCTGTTCGACCCGGACAGCGGCGAGACGCGCGTGATGCGTACCAAGGAAGACGCGCACGATTACCGCTACTTCCCCGACCCCGACCTGCTGCCGCTGGAGATCAGCGACGCCTGGAAGTCGGAAGTGCGCGCCGCGATGCCTGAACTGCCGCACGAACTCGCACAGCGCTTCCAGGGCGAATACGGCCTGTCCGCCTACGATGCCGCGACCCTGACCGCCAGCCGCGACACCGCGCAGTTCTATGTCGACGCGGTGAAGGCCGCGGGCGCGGCGCAGGCGACCCAGCTGCCCAAGCTCATCGCCAACTGGGTGATGGGCGAACTCGCCGCGCGCCTCAACAAGGAAGAACGCGGCATCGCCACCAGCCCGGTATCCGCCGCCCAGCTCGCCGGCCTGGTGGCGCGAATCGCCGACAACACCATTTCCAACAACATCGCCAGGAAGGTCTTCGAGGCCCTGTGGAACGGTGACGGTGCCTCGGCCGACGAGGTCATCGAAAAGCAGGGCCTGAAGCAGGTGACCGACGTATCGGCCATCGAGCCGATCATCGACGAGGTGCTGGCCAACAACGCCGCCAATGTCGCCGAGTACAAGGCCGGCAAGGAGAAGGCCTTCAACGCGCTGGTCGGCCAGGTGATGAAGGCCAGCAAGGGCAAGGCCTCGCCGGCGCAGGTGAACGAACTGCTGAAGAAGAAGCTCGCTGGCTGAACGCTCGCGCGCGGGTCGCATCCGCCAGGAAGGGTACGGATTTCCGTACCCTTTTTCTTTTCCGCGGTGCGTCCGTGTCGGACGATGCCGACGGAACCTAGGGCGAAATGCCGATGTCACCTAGCATTGTCAGCATCTATGCTGAAGCGTCTTCACTCAACCGCAACCCCGAACAAGGAGAAGAAACATGAGCGAATCGACCCAGGCAAGCCGCGACAAGCTGGTCGCCGACTTCAAGACCGTGCTGGCTGATGCTGAAGAACTGCTGCGACTGACCGCCAATGATGCCAGTGGCAAGTTGTCCGACGTGCGCAGCCGTCTGGGCACGCACGTGGAGTCCGTGAAGGGACGCGTCGGCGAACTGGAAGGCGCTGTCGTCGCACGCACCAAGGAAGCCGCCAAGGCCACCGACAACTACGTGCACCAACACCCGTGGCAATCCGTCGGTATCGCTGCGGGCGCGGCCTTCCTCATCGGCATGCTGTGTAGCCGTCGCTGAGCGCCGGCGCCATGAGTGCACCGGACACACCCGGTCTGGCCCAGCGCCTGGGTCGCATCCTCGACTCCAGCCTGGGCCTCGTCCAGACACGGCTGGCCCTGCTGGCCGTGGAAGTGGAAGAGGAAGGCATCCGCATTGGCGCCGCACTGTTCAACATCATCCTCGCCGCGTTGTTCGCGGCGTTCGGCGTGCTGGCGCTGGCCATCTTCGTGACGGTGGCACTGTGGGACAGCCATCGCCTGCTGGCGATCGGCATCGTCACGCTGTTCTTCCTCGGCATGGCCGGGTGGACGGCCAGCAATGCTCAGCGTCGCCTGAAGCACGGCAAGCGCCTGTTCACCGACAGCGTGGCGGAGATCGAACGCGATCGCGCGGCACTGCAGGACGGGCCCGCGCCATGAAGGTCGCCGGCCATGAAGAGCGCTTGCAACGCCGACGTCATGCACTGGTGGCGCGCTCTGCGCTGCTGCGGGCAGAGGTCGGCGCCGCCACCCTGGACATGCTGCCGGTGGTCGACAAGGTGGAGCGTGGCCTGCGGCTGGCCGCCTGGGCCCGCAACAATGCGGCCGCCATCGGCGGTGCGGCCGGTGTCATCGCGCTGGTGATGAAGCTGCGCCGCGGACGCCGGGCCAAGACGGCCGTCGCCGCCACCGCCGGCGTGGGTGCAGGCCTGGGCCTGGCCGGCGTCCTGCGGCTGGCCCTGCGTGGCTGGTCGATCTGGCGCACCGTGCAGCGGCTTCGCGCCGCACGGGCCGGGTACCCGGTCTAGGGCAAGGCGATGCTGTGACCACCTGTATGGTCACGGGCATCCCGCAGTCGCTCCTGCGCAGCCGTTCCAGGTGTCTTCACTCAGGCATCGCTGCGCATGGCAACAGGTATCCGCGCCCTGCGGGGCGCGGGAGGAGACCACCATGACGACTCCGGCAAAGCCTCAATCCCCAGCCGGCAGGCTCAGCGCCACACCACAGGCTGACCTCCCCCTGCGACGTCACCACCGACTGGCCATCCTGCTGCTGTGCGGCCTGGCCGCCTGTGCCAGCCCCGGCCCGGACCCCGCTGGCGGCTTCCGCTATACCCCGCCTTCTGCACCACCCGCCGCACCCGCGCCGGAAGGCGCCAGCGGCTTCACGCCCAAGCCCGGCTGGGAGGCGCAGCACTTCATGGTGGCCGCCGCCAATCCGCTCGCCACCGATGCCGGCTACCAAGTGCTGAAGGCAGGCGGCAGCGCGGTGGACGCGGCGATTGCCGTGCAGATGGTGCTGGGCCTAGTCGAACCGCAGTCCTCCGGCATCGGCGGCGGCGCCTTCCTGATGCACTGGGACGGCAAGCGCGTGCAGGCCTTCGACGGCCGCGAGACGGCGCCGGCCGCGGCGACCCCGGAACTCTTCCTGCGCGACGGCAAGCCCCTGCCCTTCCTGGAGGCCGTGATCGGCGGCCGCTCCGTGGGCACGCCGGGTGCCCTGCGCATGCTGGAGATGGCCCACCGCGAGCACGGCAGGCTGCCCTGGAAGGACCTGTTCGCGCCAGCCATCCGGCTCGCCGAGGAAGGTTTCCTGATCAGCCCCCGCCTGGCCACCATGCTGGCCGCGCCGGAAGCGAAAACCCTGCGCAACGACCCCGACATGGCCGCCTACTTCTTCAACGCCGACGGCAGCCCCAAAGCCGCCGGCACGCGCCTGAAGAACCCGGAGCTGGCGAAGGTGCTGCGTGACATCGCGACCAGGGGAAGCGCGGCCTTCTACGAGGGCAACATCGCCCGCGACATCGTCGCCAGAGTGCGCAAGCACCCGACCAACCCCGGCCTGCTGTCCGAGGCCGACCTTGCCGGCTATGCCCCAAAGCAGCGGGAGCCCCTGTGCACCGAGTACCGCGTGTACCGCCTGTGCGGCATGCCACCGCCGTCTTCCGGCGCGCTGGCCATCGCGCAGATGCTGGCGATCCTGGAACACACCGACATCGTGAAGCACCCGCCGGTGCAGGCCGATTTCGGACTGGAGCCGTCACCGCAGGCGGCGCACCTGTTCAGCGAAGCCGGCCGCCTGGCCTACGCCGACCGCAACCGCTACGTTGCCGACCCCGACTTCGTACCCCTGCCCGGCGCTTCCCCCGCCAGCCTGCTGAACCCGGCGTACATCAAGGGCCGTGCGTCGCTGATCGGCGAGCGCAGCATGGGCGTCGCCCGGCCCGGCACGCCGGCCGGCGCCACCCTGGCACTGGCCGACGACCGCAGCCCGGAGCTGCCATCCACCTCGCATATCTCGGTGGTGGACGCGCAAGGCCGTGCGGTGGCGATGACCACCACCATCGAGAACGGCTTCGGCGCACAGATCATGGTGCGCGGCTTCCTGCTCAACAACCAGCTCACCGACTTCTCCTTCCTGCCCGCCGAGAACGGCACGCCCATCGCCAACCGCGTGCAGCCGAACAAGCGCCCGCGCTCCTCGATGGCGCCCACCCTGGTGTTCATGCGCAACAGCGGCGCGTTGTCGATGAGCGTCGGCTCGCCCGGCGGCTCGGCGATCATCAACTACGTCGGCAAGACCCTGGTGGGCACGCTGGACTGGGGTCTGGACGCCCAGCAGGCCATCAGCCTCCCCAACTTCGGCTCACGCAACGGCCCCACCGAGCTGGAGCAAGGCCGCGCATCCACCGCACTGGTCGACGGCCTGAAGGCACGCGGCCACGACGTGCGCGTCATCGTGCAGACCAGTGGATTGCAGGCGATCCAGCGCAGCGCGCCGGAAGGCAAGGTGATGTGGTTCGGCGGCGCCGACCCGCGACGGGAAGGGGTGGTGATGGGGGATTGAGATTGGTCGATACGGGAATCAGCATCGCGCCTGTCGAAACTCGTGCCCTGAGCCTGTCGAAGGGCCATTGCGCCCGCCTGCATGATGCGTGTGTCGGTCGGATCAAGCACGGCTTCGCTGTGTTGGCTTCGACAAGCTCAGCCAACGGTCCGTAGCGGTGTTGGGCTTCGCTACGCTCAACCCAACCTACGCCTTAGTCAGCGCCCTTGGCCAGACGCTTGCGGAAGAACACCACCACGCGCTCAGTTTCCGCGAAGCCCAGCGCGTGATGCGTTGCATGACTGGTGAGATTGTCGAGCGCCGCGTCGGAAGCCAGTTCATGGCAACCGCGTTTACGTGCCCATTCTTCAACCGCCGCCACCAGTTCCACCGCGACACCCTGACGCCGCGCTTCAGGCGTCACGTAAAGACCTTCCAGAAAAACGACGGGTGAACTGTCCGTTCCATTGACGTAGTCATGGCGCAGCGCCGCTTCAACCAGGCCGAGCGCGAATGGTGAGAGACATGGCCTCAGCGGAACATCCCGACCCCGCGCGCCATCAGCGCCGCGCACACCAGCATCAGGCCGACACCCGCCAACTCCACGATGACCAGCTTGCGCAGCAGCGGCGCGCGGCTGGTGTCCGGCGTCTGGCCGCTGCGGAAGGCGCGGTACCAGCGTATCAGCAGCACCGTGGGGTAGATCGAGGCGATTCCGACCACCGCGAAGATGCCGATCTTGAGGTGGAAGAAGGCGTTGCCGAAGTAGAAGGCTTCGCCCTTTTCGTACATGAACACGCGCATGAAACCCACCGCCAGCACCGCCATGGCGGAGATGCCGTAGTGCATGTCGATGCGCGCGAGGCGCTTCGCCAACGCTGCGTCGATCGGCCGCGCCAGCAGGATCAGCTCGGCCACCAGGCTGGCGATGATGATGAAGAACAGCAGGTGATGCAGGCTGGCCATCAGGGCGGGCGTGATCATGCGGGGCTCCTCGGGATGCGCCGCGCGGCGGGCAGCGGGTCGGGCGGATGGGCGCGAACTTACCACAGGCGCATCCGGGGCCGCGCTCCCCGGCAGGCCTGAGGCTGGGATAGCATCCGCCCATGAACCCGCACGCATCCGCGCCTGCACACGCTTCTGCGCACACCGCTGCGCGCATCCTCATCGTCGAGGACGAGCCGGCCATCGCCGAGACCCTGGTCTATGCGCTGCGCACCGAGGGCTTCGCGCCGGAATGCGTGGGCACCGGCCACGAGGCGCTGGCCCGCCTGCAGGACGGTGGCATCGCGGTGGTGGTGCTGGACGTCGGCCTGCCGGACCTGTCCGGCTTCGAGGTGTGCCGGCGCATCCGTGCGGCGCAGGGCTGGCAGGACGTGCAGGTGATGTTCCTCACCGCGCGCAGCGAGGAGATCGACCGCGTGCTGGGCTTCGAGATCGGTGCGGACGACTACGTCGCCAAGCCCTTCAGCCCGCGCGAAGTGGTGGCCCGCATCCGCGTGATGTTGCGACGGCTGGCTTCGACGGTGCCGGCAAGTGTGGCGTCACCCGCCAGTGGTGCCGCGTTGGCTCTGCAACTGGACGAAGCGGCAGCCCGCATCAGCCACGCTGGCCGTGCGCTGACGCTGACCCGCTACGAATACCTGTTGCTGGCCCACCTGCTGAAGCATCCCGGCCGCGTGTTCTCGCGCGACCAGTTGCTGGACGCGGTGTGGGGCCGCGGGTCGGACAGCAGCGACCGTACCGTGGATACCCACATCAAGACCCTGCGCGCCAAGCTGCGCGCGGCGGCCCCGGAGGCGGACCTGATCGCGACGCACCGGGGGCTCGGTTACTCACTGACGGGAGCTGCATGATGAGCATGATGGAGGTCCTCGCAGGAGCCTGCTTCGATGCCGTGCTGGGCGGCGCCAAGTGGTCTTCGGACAAGCTGAGTGATCGCATCGGCCTGAAGCAGTCGGCAGGCACCCGCTTCGTGCTGCAGTGGCTGATCGGCTTCCTGCTGTTTCTGGTCATCGCCGTGGCCGGGCTGGCCGCCGCACTTGGACTTTGGAAAGCGGGCAGCGTGATTGCCAGCTGGTTCGGGTAGGCCGCCGGCACGTCCATGAACCTGCCCCTGCGCATCCTGCTCGGCTACTTCCTGGTGGTCGGGCTGGCCGCCTTCTTCGTGCTGCGCATCTTCGTGAACGAGGTGCGGCCCAGCGTGCGCGAGACCATCGAGGAGACGATGGTGGACGCCGCCAACCTGCTGGCGGTGATGGCGACGGACGAGCTGAAGGCTGGGCGCATCAAGGATGGCGCTTTCGCGCGCCAGCTCGACGAGTACCGCCGCCGCGAGATCGACGCGCCGATCTGGCACTTCCGCAAGCAGTCGCTGGATTTCCGGGTGCTGGTCACCGATGACAAAGGCATCGTGCTGCTGGACTCGGACCATCAGGCCGAAGGCCTGGACCATTCACGCTGGAACGACGTCTACAAGACCCTGCTCGGCGAGTACGGCGCTCGCTCCACGCGGCTGGACGAGGCCGACGACAAGTCCAACGTGTTCCACGTCGCCGCGCCGATCCGCGACGGCGCGCGCATCATCGGCGTGCTGACGGTGGCCAAGCCGGTCGCCACGGTGGAGCCGATCATCGAGCGCAGCGAGCAGACCATCCTGCGCCACGGCATCGTGTTGATGGGCGGCGCGGCGCTGATCGGCCTGGGCGTGACGCTGTGGCTCACCGCCTCGATCCGCCGCCTGCGTGCCTACGCGCGCGACGTGGCGGCCGGCAAGCGCGTGACGCCCCCCACCGGCGGCGGCCGCGAGCTGAGCGAGCTGGCGAATGCCATGGAAACCATGCGCAGCGAGCTGGACGGCAAGCAGTACGTCGAGCACTACGTACAGGCCCTGACCCACGAGCTGAAGAGCCCGCTGGCGGCCCTGCGCGGGGCCGGCGAGATCCTCGCCGAGCCGGGCTTGCCGGAAGCCGAGCGCAGCCGCTTCGCCGCCCACGTGCTGGAACAGGGCGCGCGCATGCAGGCCACCATCGAACGCATGCTGGCGCTGTCGCAACTGGAGGCGCGGCGTAGCCTGGAGCACGCGCAGGCACTGGATTTCGGCGCACTGGTCACGGAGATGATCGCCACCCGCCGCGGCCGTGCCGAGGCCGCTTCGTTGCGCTTCGAGCGCGGCGGCTTTCCGGCCATCGCGCTGCATGGCGAGCGTGACCGTCTGGCGCTGGCCATCGGCAACCTGCTCGACAACGCGCTGGACCACGCCAGCGCCGGCTCGGCCATCGAGATCGATCTGCAACAGGGCGACGGACAGGCGGTGCTGCGCATCCACAACACCGGTCCGGCGATCCCGGACTACGCCCTGCCACGCCTTTTCGAGCGCTTCTACGGGCTGTCCCGGCCGGATGGCAGCAAGGGCAGCGGCCTGGGGCTGGCCATCGTGCAGGAGATCGCCGTCCTGCATGGCGGCGGCGTGTCCCTGGCCAATCGCCCGGACGGCGGCGTGAGCGCCGAACTGCGCCTGCCCTGCTGACTTCACACGGGCTTCACACGGCGCTCACCACGCCGCCGTGGCGCCTCATCGCGGCCTCACCCGCGCGCTCCATCCTGCTGGCTCCGAACACACAGGGAGTCAGGAATGAAGAGTTTCGCCATCAAGCTGATGACAGTCAGCCTCGTCGGGCTGCTATTGATCATCGCCGGGGCCATGGTGCGCGGCGTCGTGACAGACCGGCTGGTGTTCCGCGAGCAGGCGCGGCAGTCGGTCGCCGAGAGCCTGGCCGGCGCGCAGTCGCTGAACGGCGTCGGGCTGGTGCTGGACTACACCGAGCAGTACGAGGAGCCGGTCCGCGACGCCACCGACCGGGTGCTGCGCCACGAGACGCGCCGCATCGAGCATCGCCACGTCGTGCTGCCGGACTCGCTGGCGCTGAGCGGGCAGCTGATCACCGAGCCGCGCTATCGCGGCCTGTTCCGCGTGAACGGCTATGTGCTGGCCGGGCGCCTGCATGGCGCCTTCACCGTGCCGGCGCTGGAGCAATTGCCACGCAGCCGCAAGGAATCGACGCTGCAGCCAGGCACCGCGCGGCTGGCCTTCGCGGTCAGCGATCCACGTGGCCTGCGCCGGCTGGACATGCGCGTGGATGGCCGCACGCTGGTGGCCGAGGCCGGCAGCGGGCTGAACGGGCTGCGCAGCGGCGCGCAGGCGGCGGCGGGTGCGCTGGGCACGCTGGCAGGTCGCAGCCTGCCCTTCGAGCTGAACCTGGAGCTGGTGGGGACCGACAGTTTCGCGATGGTGCCGATGGCCCGCGAGAACACCGCCACGCTCAACTCGCCCTGGCCGCACCCGTCCTTCGGCGGGCGTTTCCTGCCGGTACAGCGGGAGACCAACGAACGCGGCTTCAACGCCATGTGGCGCGTCAGCGCGCTGGCCACCAACGCCGGCAACCTGTGGCAGGAGCGGGCCAGCGGCGGCACCGCGGAAGCTCACGCCGGCAAGTCGCTGGACGCCTTCACGGTGGCGCTGGTGGATCCTGTGGATGTCTATGTCATGGCCGACCGCGCCAGCAAGTACGCCGTGCTGTTCGTGGTGCTGACGCTGGGTGCCTGCCTGCTGTTCGAGCTGCTGCGCCGCCTGCAGCTGCATGCCCTCCACTATTTGCTGACCGGGGCCGCCCTGCTGATGTTCTTCGTGCTGCTGCTGGCGCTGGCCGAGCACATCGGCTTCGGCCCTGCGTACGGCGTGGCGGCCACCGCCTGCGTGACGCTGATCGGCGTGTACTTGGCCAGCCTGCTGCGCAGCCGCGCGCTGGCGGCGGGTTTCACGGGCGGGCTGGCCCTGTTGTACGGCGCGCTGTACGGAATCCTCCTGTCCGAGCAGAACGCCTTGTTGATGGGCAGCCTGTTGTTGTTCGGCCTGCTCGCCGCCGTGATGCTCGCCACCCGCAAGGTGGACTGGCATGGCTTGCTCCTCGATCGCGGCAATGCAGCACGTCCGATTGGTGAAGGGAATCAAAAGCCTGTAAACGAAGTCGTATAATTTTGCTGCTTCGCAGCACGGCGGGGCGCCCGGTCTGGCGCTCCACCGCAACGCTGCTTCTGAACCCTCCCGGAGAGTCGCGGAATGCCTTTCACGCTTTCACACGCCGCCTACGCGGTGCCGCTGGCGCGTCCGCTGGGCCGTCTCAGCGGTCGTCGCGTGCCGGTGTCCACGCTGGTCATCGGCAGCTGGGTGCCCGACATCGCCTACATGCTGCCAGCCGCCCTGCCGCGCAGCTCGCACACGCTGGACGGCCTGTTGTGGTTCTGCCTGCCGGTGGGCTGGCTGTGTTACCTGCTGTGGCACCACGTGATCCGGGCCGCCGTCTGCGACCTGATGCCGATGGCATCGTTGCGGGCAAGGCTGGCGCGCTTTGCCCGGCCCGGGCTACCGACGGCATCGGTGCGCGCCGTGTCGGTCGGCCTGCTGGTCGGGTCGATCAGCCATCTGCTGCTGGACGGCTTCACGCACCAGGAACAGTTCTTCGTCCAACTGATGCCCTTCCTGCAAATGGAAGTACTGCAGGCGGGCAGCTACCACCTGCCGCTGTACAACCTGCTGCAGCATGTACTGGGCATCGCCGGCCTTGTATGGGTGGGGCATGTCGGGCTGCAGGCATTGGGCCGCGAGGCGAGCGGCTTCCTGCCGGCGAGCCGGCTGACGCATGTCCAGCGCCGCTCGTTATGGCTGGCGTTCGCACTGGGCACGCTGCTGGTGTCGGTCGGACCGCTGGTCCAGGGTCTGCTGGCGCATGGAAGCGACATCGAGGAATGGCTGGCGCTCGGCGCCTTCCGTACGATGAGCGTCTGCGGTGTGGGCCTCGTTGCTTACGGACTGGTCTGGCAGCGGCTGGGCCTCGTCCGGCCGGCGGGTCGCCGTGACGGGCTGCAGGCCCAGACGCGCTCCTGAGACTTCTCCCGGATCGGCTACTGCACGACCAGCTTGCGGACCTCACCGGGGTTTTCGTCGGTGAGGAGGTACAGCCAGCCATCCGGCCCGACACGCACATCCCGTATGCGGGCGTTCATGGCGATGCGCTGGTAGCCGCTGGGCTGTGTGCCGTTGAAGCTGAGGCGGACCAGGGACGTATCCTTCAGGACGGCCACGAACAGGTTGCCCTGCCAGGCCGGAACGTTGCCGGCCGTGTAGAAGACCATATTGGCGGGCGCAATCGATGGGTCCCAGTAGCAGAGCGGTTGCTCCATGCCTTGCCTGGCGGCGCCCTCGCCGATCGCGGCGCCGCCGTAGTGCAGGCCGTAGCTGATCACGGGCCAGCCGTAGTTGCGGCCGGGCTGTGCGAGGTTGATCTCATCTCCGCCCTGGGCACCGTGGTCGCCGATCCATAGCTGGCCGGTAAGCGGGTGGATGGTCGCCCCTTGCGGGTTGCGGTGGCCGAGGCTCCAGACATAGCGGCGCTCCCCGCTTTGCGCGGCGAAGGGGTTGTCCGGCGGCACACCGCCGGCGCTGGTGATGCGCACCACCTTGCCCATCGGCTGGTCGGGATTCTGGGCCGGATGGGCTGCGCCCTGGGTGGGATCCACCTGACGGTCCCCCAGGGTGACGAACAGGCTGCCGTCGTTGGCGAATACGAGACGCGAACCGTAGTGGTTGTTTCCGCCAAGCTTCGGCTGCTGCCGATAGATGACGGTGACCGCGGACAGGCTGAGCGTATTGAGGTTGAGGACGCCACGGGCGACGGCCGTCCCGGAGGTTCCGCCGGTTCCGGCTTCGGAGTAGCTCCAGTAGATAGTGTTGTTGCTGGCGAAGGCGGGATCCAGCACCACATCCAGCAGGCCGCCCTGCCCCTGGGCCTGAACGGCTGGCAGATTGGCGATCGGTGACGAGAGGCTGCCATTCGCCTGCATCAGGCGCATCCGCCCCGGGCGCTCGGTGATCAGCGCCCGGCCGCTACCATCCGGAAGAAAAGCCAGACCCCAGGGGTTTTGCAGGCCACTCGCCAGGGTGGTGACGCTGATCGTCCCCGGCGTCGTGATGGCCGGCGCCACATCGCAGCGCGTACTGAGTGCGCCACCGCTGCTGGAGCTACTGCTGCTCCCGGACGACCCACCGCCGCCGCCACCCCCTCCGCAGGCGGACACCACAGCCACCGAGACACCCAGCCCCACCCACGATGATCGACGCATGATCCGGACTCCGCTGCCCATAATGCGGTGAGACTGCATTCACGGCGGAAAGGATTCAATCAGCGGCCGACGATTGCCATGGATTGTGGTGATGATCGACGCAGCCGGTGATGTTCCACGTGGAACATCAGGCCTTGATCACGTCGTAACCCAGCTTCAGGGCGAGGACCGATACCACCACCAGGAACAGCACACGGACAAACGCATTGCCGTGGCGGACCGCCAGTCGCGCACCCACCTGCGCACCGGCGACGTTGCATACCGCCATCACCAGCCCCACCGCCCATAGCACCCCGTGGAAGAGCGCAAAGAAAACGATGGCCGCCAGGTTGGTCGCAAAGTTCAGCACCTTCGCCGTGGCTGACGCCTGCAGCATGTCCATCCGGAACAGCTTCACGAAGGCGAGGATCAGGAAGCTCCCCGTGCCTGGCCCGAAGAAACCGTCGTAAAAACCGATGCCGCCGCCGATCACGGAAGCCATGATTGCCCCGCGATAACGGGGCGGCGCTTCTCCTCTCTGTTGCCCGAGTTGCGGGCGCAGCCAGGTATAGGTCCCCACCACCACAAGGAGGATCAACACCATCGGCCGCAGCCACGCGGTGGGGATCAGGCTTACCGCGCCGGCGCCCAGCCATGCGCCGATCAGGGCCGCTATGGCGCCCGGAATGGCCACGGAGCGCGGGATGTGCACTTCCTTGGCGTAGTGCCAGGCTGCCGACGCCGTACCGGCTATCGAGGACAGCTTGTTGGTTCCGAAGAGGATGGGGACCGGAACCGTCGGGAAAACCGCCAGCAGCAACGGAACCTGAACGAGCCCGCCACCACCGACCACTGCATCAACCAATCCGGCAACGAATGCACCGCCACCGAGTAACAACCACCACCAAAGATCCAGATGTTCCACGTGAAACACTACGCTCCCTTGCGTGCGCTGCCTTCCTTCTCGGTCCACAGCGCCTTGCCTATCGCGCGCCAGGCATCATTGCCCCGCACCTCCAAACCGTGATTCGCGCTCTCTTCCATCGTCATCATCATCAACACGACGAGGCCGTACAACTCCACCTTGGCACGCCTCTGCGGATCGAGTGAGCCTGCCCCGGGAAACCCCTTGCTCGCGTCGTATGCGAAAGCCTCGCGCGCCAGTTCCCTCAGCTTCCCTTCATCCCGCCAATCGACTCCTAGCGCAATCAGCTTGCGTTCGATCTCGGCTGCAATCTGGCTGGCTGTAGTGCCGTAATCTTCGAATCCGGCCATCATCATCTCCTGCGGTGCACAACCGGATCACTATAGCCCCTACTTGCCGATGCAGAACCTCGAAAAGATGACCCCGAGCAAGTCATCCGCACCGAACTCGCCGGTAATGGTGTTCACCGATTCCTGCGCAAGACGCAGTTCCTCCGCCATCAGGTCGAGCTGGGCCGTGCAGTCCCGCGCCGTGGCGACATGCGCCAACGCCTCCCGCAGCGCCAGCAAGTGCCGCTCGCGTGCCAGGAATACATCCTGCTCCTGGCCTGCCTGCCAACCCGCAACCTTCAGCAGCCGTTCGCGAAGCAACTCGATGCCCGTCCCGTCCCTGGCGGACAGCCAAAGCGCGTCGTCCTGCTCTGCAATCCCCGCGTGCGCGGCTTCGCCCGCCAAGTCGATCTTGTTGAAGATCCACACCACCGGCACGCCTGCCGGAAGGCGCGCATCGATGTCGTGATCCGCCGGTGTGATCCCGAGCCTTGCATCCACCAGGCGGAGGATCACATCCGCCCGCCCGATCTCCGCCCAGGTACGAGCGATGCCGATCTTCTCCACCTGGTCATCCGTCTCGCGCAAACCCGCGGTGTCGATGATGTGTAGCGGAATGCCTTCGATCTGGATCTGCTCGCGCAACACGTCCCGCGTGGTACCCGCCACTTCGGTGACGATCGCCCGGTCCTCGCCGGAGAGCTGGTTCAGCAGGCTGGACTTGCCGACGTTCGGCTGCCCGGCCAGCACAACCTGCAAACCGGCACGAAGCAAGCTGCCCTGCTGGGCCTTCGCCAGCAAATGCCGCAGGTCCGACACCAGCGCGTCCAGACGTGGGACGGCGCGGGCGGCTTCAAGGAAGTCCACCTCCTCTTCGGGGAAGTCCAGCGTGGCCTCTACCAGCATGCGCAGATCCACCAGGCGATCACGCCAGGCATGGACCTCCTGCGAGAAGCGGCCCGACAACGATCGCATCGCGGACCGTGCGGCCGCGCTCGTCGACGCGTCGATCAGATCGGCCACCCCCTCCGCCTGCGCAAGATCCAGCTTGTCGTTCAGGAAGGCACGGCGGGTGAACTCACCGGGCTCGGCCAGGCGGGCACCCAGCTCGACGCAGCGCGCCAGCAGCAGCTGCATGACGACGGGTCCGCCATGTCCCTGCAACTCGAGGACATCCTCGCCGGTATAGGAATGTGGTGCCTGGAAGTACAGCAACAGGCCCTGGTCGATGGCCTGTCCGTCTGCATCGTAGAAACCCGCCAGGGTCGCCAGGCGAGGTTTGGGAAGACGTCCGGTGAGGGTTTGCGCCAGCGTGGCGAGATGCGGGCCGGACACCCGCACGACGCCGATGCCACCGCGACCGGGAGCGGTCGCGATGGCTGCGATCACATCACTTCGCGGGTTTGGCCGCGCCACTGCCCGACTCGATCATGCGGTTGATGTACCACTGCTGGGCAATCGACAACAGGTTGTTCACGACCCAGTACAGCACCAGGCCGGACGGGAACCACAGGAACATCACCGTGAACATCAGCGGCATGAACAGCATGACCTTGGCCTGGATGGGGTCCGGCGGGGTCGGGTTCAGCTTGGTCTGGATGAACATCGTGATGCCGTTGAGGACGGGCAGCACGTAGTACGGGTCCATCTGCGACAGGTCGCGGATCCAGCCGATCCAAGGCGCCTGGCGCATTTCCACGGTGCCGAGCAACACCCAGTACAGCGCGATGAAGACGGGAATCTGCACGAGGATGGGCAGGCAGCCGCCCATCGGATTCACCTTCTCCTTGCGGTACAGCTCCATCATTTCCTGATTGAGCTTCATCCGGTCGCCGGCATAACGCTCCTGCAGCTGCTTCATGCGCGGCATCAGCGTCTTCATCTTCGCCATCGACTTGTAGCCGGCCGCGGACAGCGGGAAGAACGCGCCCTTGAGCAGGATGGTCACGATGATGATCGCCCAGCCCCAGTTACCGACGAAGCGGTGGATGAACTCCAGCAGCCAGAACAGCGGCGCGGCGATCACGGTCAGCCAACCATAGTCCACCACCAGATCGAAACCCGGGGCGATGTTGGCCAGCTTCTTCTGCTCCTGCGGACCCACATACAGCGGTACTTCGATACGGCCCTGCTGGCCCGGCACCACCGTCATCGGCAGCATGACGCCGACGCTGTAATCACCATTAACGTTGCGTCCATAGAACTCGCGCGGTACATCACCCTGCGGCAAATAAGCGCCAACAAAGTAGTGCTGCACCATCGCTACCCATCCGTCATTGGCCTGCCGGTTCAAAACAACATTGCCCTTACCATCGACTTTACGCTCAAGAAACGAAGTCTTCTCTTTGGCGATGTCGCTGAAGCTCTCCTTACGGAACTTGGTTTCGTTCGTGTAGAAAGCCGGACCGGTGTAGGTGGTCACGCCGGTGAAGAAACCACCCGCCTGCTCGGCAGGTTTGTCGTCACGCGCCAGCTGGAAATAGGTCGTGGTGTTCAGCGGCACCGTGCCGGTGTTGTTCACTTCGTAGGCCACACCGATCTCGTAGCTGCCACGATGGAAGCTCAGCACCTTGGTGACTTCGACGCCGTTCTCTGCACGGGCCTTGAGGCGCAGTTCCAGCTTGTCCTGGCCATCCGCCAGCGAGAATTCGCCCGGCGTCAGTTCGAAGATCGTCTTGTGATTCGGCAGGCCTTCACCGATCAAGCCGCCATTCGCGACGTAGCGATGACCGCCCGTTGCGTCCAGCAGCACGAAATTCTGGCTGGCATCACCCGTTGCCTGATGTTTCAGCAACTCCAGGCGGCTGATGTCACCGCCCAGGGCGGACACCTCCGCCACCAGCATGTCGGTACGCACCACTGCGTTGGGCAGATTGGCATAGCCCGTGTTCGGTGCTGCCGTCGGACTGGCCACCGGCGCCGAAGCACCCGGGGCGACCGGCGCGGAGGCGCTCGGCGTCGGCACGGCCGTAACCTGGGCGCTGGTACCGGCGGTCACCGGTTCCTTCGGCTGGTTGTGACGGGTCCAGTTCTCCCACAGCATGATCAGGGAGAACGTGAACACCACCACGAGGATCATTCGTCGGGCATCCATCTGCATGATGATTTCTCGGGTCTATCCGTTGGATTGGTGAAAATCAGGGAACAGGATCATAGCCACCGTCGCACCAGGGGTGACAACGGGCGATGCGACGCACCGCCAGCCATGAACCCTTTGCGCCGCCGTGCTTCTGCAGGGCCTCGATGGCGTAAGCGGAACAACTGGGCTGGAAACGGCAGGCCGATCCCAGCCAGGGACTGATGAAATAGCGATAGCCACGCAGCAACCACACCAGCAGGTGACTCATTGGCTGCTCCGGCCATCACTGACAGGCAGCTTTCGCAGCAGTTCAGCAAAGTCCAGCCTCAGCGCTGCGCGAGGCACCTTCGCTGCTGGCTGGGACAGGCGCAGGATCAGATCGTAGGCAGGCAAGGTGTCACGCACATGGCGGAAATGCTCCCGCGCCAGGCGCTTGATGAGATTGCGCAAGACAGCGCGACGCGCCAGCTTCTTGGCCACGACCACCCCCAGACGAGCGCTGGAAAGGCCGGCCGGCCGGTAGTGAAGCATGAAGAAACGCCCTCTGAGTGCCCGCCGGAAAGCAAAAACGGATGAATACTCATCCGTTTTGCGTAAGCGGTGCAGGGGTCGAAAGCGATACGACAACTTGGGCGGCAATCTCGTCACGCCGCCAGCAGCGCCTTGCCCCGCAGGACACTCAGACTGCCAGGCGATGACGGCCCTTGGCACGGCGAGCAGCCAGCACCGCACGACCGCCACGGGTGCGCGAGCGGACCAGGAAACCGTGGGTGCGCTTACGACGGACGACGGAGGGTTGGTAGGTGCGCTTCATGATGGATCTTCCAATTCGCGTGAAACGCGCGATTAAAGCGGAGTGAGGCCCGACTGTCAACCTGCAGCCCTGCTGTCACGGTTTGCAGCCTGTGGATAAATACCTTCCGGGGGAGTAGAATCGAGCGCTTGTCGATGTCGCTCGCAAGGTCGCCGGAGCATCGTCCAAGCCCTTGCCGAAACACGGGATTTCCCGGTTTTTCACTGCTTTTACGGTCGCTTTGCCAGCATCTGGCCGGGTTTCCGTATCGCGAGGAAAAATTCGACGAGGGAGGAGAGTCAGGGGCCTGCATGTCATCCGGCCCCCGGCGTTGCGACCGGTCAAACCCGAGTCCGCCGGCAGTTCAAGGCGGGCCATACAAAACACTGCATCACCACACCGTGAGCCTCGCTTTCTGGAACGTCTGTCTCGCTCGCCTGGAGCAGGAGCTGCCCAGCCAGCAGTTCAACACCTGGATCCGCGCCCTGGAGGCGCGCGATGGTGAGGACTCGCCTGCGCTGGTGCTGACTGCGCCCAACCGCTTCGTGCTGCAGTGGGTGCGCGAGCGCTACCTGCGCCGCATCGAACAGCTTGGCGAGGAGTTCTTCGGCTCCGCTGTACCGATCACCCTGGCGCTCGGTGGCGATGGCAATGCCGCCCCGGCACCGGCTGCCGCCCCCCAGAAGGGCCCGGTCAAGTTGCCGACGACGACCAAGGCCAACACAGCGCCGGTAGCCGAAATCACGTCGTCTCCGGCCATCATGGCCACTCATGGCGCCAACACCAGCGGCCACTACGACAAGACGCGCCTGAACCCGGCCTTCACCTTCGACACCCTGGTGACGGGCCGCGCCAACGACCTGGCCCGTGCTGCCGCCATGCAGGTGGCCAACAATCCCGGCATCTCGTACAACCCGCTTTTCGTCTATGGCGGCGTCGGCCTCGGCAAGACCCACTTGATCCACGCGATCGGCAACGCCGTCCTGCAGGCCAACCCGAAAGCCGTGGTGCGCTATGTACACGTCGAGGACTACTTCGCCGACGTGCTGCGCGCTTACCAACAGAAGAGTTTCGACCAGTTCCAGCGCTACTACCGCTCGCTGGACCTGCTGCTGATCGACGACATCCAGTTCCTCGGCGTCGGCAACAAGGAACGCACCCGCGACGAATTCTTCCATGCATTCAATGCCTTGACCGAGGCAAAGAAGCAGATCGTCATCACTTGCGATACCTATCCCAAGGACATCCAGGGCCTGGAAGACCGCCTGATTTCCCGCTTCGACTGGGGCCTCACGGTCCAGATCGAGCCACCGGAACTCGAAATGCGCGTCGCCATCCTGCAGAAGAAAGCCGCCTTCGACGGTGTCGAACTACCGGACGAAGTCGCCTTCCTGATCGCCAAGAACCTGCGCTCCAACGTCCGCGAGCTGGAAGGCGCGCTGAAGCGCGTGGTGGCCTATGCCCGCTTCCACGACCGCGACATCAGCGTGGAAGTCGCCCGCGAGGCCCTGCGCGACCTGCTGGCCGCCCACAACCGCCAGATCACCTTCGAGCTGATCCAGAAGACGGTGGCCGACTACTACAAGATCAAGCTGGCCGACATGCTGTCCGCCAAACGCACCCGTAACATCGCCCGCCCGCGCCAGGTCGCCATGTACCTGGCCAAGGAACTGACACCGAATTCACTGCCTGCCATTGGCGACGCCTTCGGCGGGCGTGACCACACCACGGTGCTGCATGCCTGCCGCACCATTGCTGATCTTCGCCTTGCAGATCAACAGCTTAATCACGATCTGCACGTGTTGTCCCAGACTTTGAGAGGCTGAACGGAACACAAACAACAAGATGAACAAGCTGTGGACAACCAGGCCTCAGGTCTTGGGACCTAATGTGGACATCCCTTACGTGGAAGCCACAGCCGTTTTTTGTCCCCATTTGCCCACAGCGCCGTCCCTGCCCATTCCCACAAGGTCTTCAACAGGGTCAACCCGCTGAAATCATTGGTTTTTTAGTACTTATCCACACAAACTGCCGCGCTATATAAGTATTAGGAGAGTTATATAAATGCTTCTGTTAACAGCTACCCGCGACGCCCTCCTCGCTCCGCTGCAGTCCGTCGCAGGCATTGTCGAAAAGCGTCACACCCTGCCCATCCTCTCCAACGTACTGCTGGAGAAGCAGGGCACTGACCTGACCCTGCTGGCTACCGACATCGAGATCCAGATCACCACGCGCACCACCGGTGCTGCCGGTGGCGAGAACGCCTCGATCACCGTCGCCGCCCGCAAGTTCCAGGACATCCTGCGTGCCCTGCCGGCCGACGCCGAAGTGCAACTGGTGCTGGACGACAAGAAGCTGACCCTGCGCGCCGGCAAGAGCCGTTTCCAGCTGCAGACGCTGCCCGCGGCCGACTACCCCCGCATGCAGCGCGGCGAAGGCGACTCCGTGCGCCTGGTGCTGTCCCAGAGCGCCCTGCGCCATCAACTTTCCCAGGTGGCCTACGCCATGGCGGCGCAGGACATCCGCTACTACCTCAACGGCCTGTTGCTGGTCGCCGAGGGCACCACCCTGCGCATGGTCGCCACCGACGGCCACCGCCTGGCCCTGGCTGCTACCGAGCTGGAATCCGGCGTCGCCCGCACCGAGATCATCCTGCCGCGCAAAACTGTGCTGGAGCTCGCCCGCCAACTGGCCGACACCGACGAGCCGGTGGAAATCGTCATCACGGGCAACCAGGCTGCCTTCCGCTTCGGCCCCATCGAGCTGATCTCCAAGCTCATCGACGGCAAGTTCCCGGACTACGACCGCGTGGTGCCGCAAGGCAACCCGAAGCTGGTCAAGGCACCGCGCCAGGCCTTGCTGCTGTCGCTGCAACGTGCCGCCATCCTGACCAACGAGAAATTCCGCGGCCTGCGCATCCAGCTCGAATCCGGCCTGCTGAAAATCATCAGCTCCAACGCCGAGCAGGAAGAAGCCCAGGAAGAGCTGGAAGTCGACTACTCCGGCGACAGCCTGGAGATCGGCTTCAACGTGTCCTACCTGCTGGACGTGCTCAACAACGTCAGCGAAGACGAAGTGGAAATCCACCTCAACGAGCCGATGTCCTCCGCCCTCTTCACGCTGCCTGGCGACGCCAACTTCAAGGCCGTCGTCATGCCGATGCGGATCTGAGAACGACGCTCTGAACACCGCGCGCCTTTCCATCCGCTCCTTCTGCCTCCCTGCCGACGTTGCTCCGCGCAACGTCGGCAGCGGCCGTCCACCCCGAGGTTGATCCCCACATGTCCGACCAAGTCACTCCGCCCAACGGCAACGCCAGCGATTACGACGAATCCTCCATCCAGCAACTGGAAGGTCTGGAAGCCGTCCGCAAGCGTCCCGGCATGTACATCGGCGACACCTCCGACGGCACCGGCCTGCACCACATGGTGTTCGAGGTGGTCGACAACGCCATCGACGAAGCCCTGGCCGGCCATTGCGACGACATCGTGGTGACCATCCACACCGACAACTCGATTTCGGTGACGGACAACGGTCGCGGAATCCCGGTCGGCATCAAGTTCGACGACAAGCACGAGCCCAGGCGTTCCGCCGCCGAGATCGTCATGTGCGTGCTGCACGCCGGCGGCAAGTTCAACCAGAACAGCTACAAGGTGTCCGGTGGCCTGCACGGCGTGGGTGTGAGCTGCGTGAATGCGCTGTCCAAGTTCCTGCGCCTCACCATTCGTCGCGATGGCAAGAAGCACTTCATGGAGTTCCAGCGCGGCAAGCCGGTGGACCGCCTGATCGAAGTACAGAACGGTGTGGAAGTCTCGCCGCTGCGCGTGCTGGGTGAATCCGAGAAGCGCGGTACCGAGGTGCACTACCTCGCCGACGAAGAGATCTTCGGCAACATCGAGTACCACTACGACATCCTTGCCAAGCGCCTGCGCGAGCTGTCCTTCCTGAACAACGGCGTGCGCATCAAGCTGGTCGACCAGCGCAACGGCAAGGAAGAGGATTTCGCCTTCTCCGGTGGCGTGAAGGGCTTCGTCGACTACATCAATCGCGCCAAGACCGTCCTGCATCCCAACGTCTTCTACTCGTCCGGCACCACCCGCGTGAACAACAGCGGCAACGACGTGGAACTGTCGGTCGAAGTCGCCATGCAGTGGAACGACTCCTACCAGGAACAGGTGCTGTGCTTCACCAACAACATCCCGCAGAGTGATGGCGGCACCCACTTGACCGGTCTGCGCGCCGCGATGACCCGCGTCATCAACAAGTACATCGAAGAAAACGAGATCGCCAAGAAGGCCAAGGTGGAGATCACCGGTGACGACATGCGCGAAGGCCTGGCCTGCGTGTTGTCGGTGAAGATGCCCGACCCCAAGTTCGCCTCGCAGACGAAGATGAAGCTGGTGTCCGGCGAAGCCCGCCCGGCGGTGGAAGAAGTCGTCGCCGAAAAACTTGCTGAATACCTGCTGGAAAAACCGATAGACGCCAAGACGATATGTGGAAAAATCGTCGAGGCTGCGAGAGCACGTGAGGCCGCCCGCAAGGCCCGCGAAATGACCCGCCGCAAGAGCGTGCTGGACGGCGTCGGCCTGCCCGGCAAGCTCGCCGACTGCCAGGAACGCGACCCCTCCAAGTGCGAGCTCTACCTCGTCGAGGGTGACTCCGCCGGCGGCTCCGCCAAGCAGGGCCGCGACCGTAAATTCCAGGCCATCCTCCCGCTGCGCGGCAAGGTGCTCAACGTGGAACGCGCGCGCTTCGACAAGCTCATCAGCTCCGAGCAGATCGCCACGCTGATCACCGCGCTGGGCACCAGCATCGGCAAGGACGACTACAAGCCCGAGAAGCTGCGCTACCACCGCATCATCATCATGACCGACGCGGACGTGGACGGCGCGCACATCCGCACCCTGCTGCTCACCTTCTTCTACCGCCAGATGCCCGAGCTGGTGGAAGGCGGCAACATCTACATCGCCCAGCCGCCGCTGTACAAGATCAAGCACGGCAAGACCGAGCGCTACATCAAGGACGACCACGAGCTGGCCACCCACCTGCTCAGCATGGCGCTGGACGGCTCCAGCTTCCTGCCGCGTGAAGGTGCTACACCCATCGAAGGCGAAGCCCTTGGCGACCTGGCGCGCAGCTACCTGCTGTCCGAAGCCATCATCAACCGCCTGGAAAGCTGGGTGGACAGCGAAGTGCTGCACGCCCTCCTTGCCAATGACATCCCTGTCGAACTTACCGACGAAGCTGCCGCTCAGTCCGCCAGCGACCGCCTGCAGGCGAAGCTCGGCAAGGACGTGCGCCTCTCGCCGGAATACGACGCCCAGTCGGAAACCTGGCGCATCCGCATCGCCCGCCTGCTCCACGGCAACACCCGCGTCACCCATATCGATCAGGACTTCCTCGTCTCCGGCGACTATCAGCAGATCCGCAAGAGCAGCGAAACCATCGCCGGCCTGATCGGCGACGGCGCCGAAATGCGCCGCGGCGAGAAGAGCGCCAAGGTAGCCAGCTTCAGCGAAGCCATCCGCTGGATGCTCAACGAAGTGGAACGCAACCTCGGTAAGCAGCGCTACAAAGGCCTCGGCGAAATGAACCCCGAGCAGCTGTGGGAAACGACCATGGACCCCACCGTGCGCCGCCTGCTCAAGGTACAGATCGACGACGCCATCGCGGCGGATGAAATCTTCACCACGCTGATGGGCGACCAAGTTGAGCCGCGTCGGGAATTCATCGAACGTAACGCCTTGAATGCACGGAATATTGATGTCTGAGCCTGGTTGAAAATCAGCCATTGAATGGTTGATTTTCAAGCTGCTAGAGATGAAAGAGAATTTTTCACCTCTCGTAGAATACATCAGGAATCTGGCCGATTTTTATACACGTCACCAGACAAGTGTATAGAAATCGGCTATTTTCTATGCACGTCCAGAAAACATGTATAGAAAACGGAGACTTTCCGGATGCCTCCCGAAAGCACCCATAGCGAAGCGCTGACTGATCTCCAGCAGCTCAAACCCGCCAGCTTCGAAACCCCGGCAATCCTCAAGAAGCTAGCCACCACCAGTCGCAAACTTGCCGAGCTCAAAGGTCTCGCGGCGTCCATGCCGAACGACGGAATCCTCATCAACACCCTGTCGATGCAGGAAGCGAAAGACAGCTCGGCTATCGAAAACATCGTCACCACGCACGACGAGCTTTTCAAGGGCGATGCTTTCCCGGACCTCGTGAATCCTGCCGCGAAGGAAGTACGCCACTACATCCAGGCGCTGCGGATCGGCCACGAGCGGGTGATCGATACGGGCCTCATCACCAACAACCACATCATCGAAATCCAGGCCGCGCTGGAGAAAAACCACGCTGGCTTTCGCAAGCTGCCCGGCACCGCCCTCAAGGACGGTTTCGGCGCCACGGTCTACACCCCGCCGCAAGATCCCGACACCATCGCCACCCTGATGCGCGATCTCGAAAGCTTCATCAACGACGACGCGCGTTTTGATGCTGATCCCCTGGTCAAGATGGCCATCATCCATCACCAGTTCGAAAGCATTCACCCTTTCTACGACGGCAACGGCCGTACCGGACGCATCCTTAACGTGCTGTACCTGATGCAGAAGGGCTTGCTCAACATCCCCCTGCTTTACCTCTCTCGCCACATCGTGCGCAACAAGGCCGACTATTACCGTCTGCTCCAGAGCGTGCGCGATCAAGGCAACTGGGAGGAATGGACGCTTTACATGCTCAACGCCGTCGAGGACACCGCTGCCCACACCATCGACACCGTCGTCCTGATCCGCGATGCGGTGATGGACATCAAGCACCGCATCCGCAGTACCTACAAGTTCTACAGCCAGGACCTCATCAACAGTCTGTTCGCGCATCCCTATACCAAGATCGAATTCATCGAGCACGACCTCCAGGTCTCGCGCCTCACAGCCACCAAGTACCTCGATGCCTTGTGCGCTGGCAGTTTCCTGGAAAAGCGCAAGATCGGCCGCTCGAACTACTACATCAATCTCGCACTGAACTGCATCCTTACGCGGGACGAGACCTAGACGTACAGCATCGACACCATATGAAGCAATCCAGCGTCGAACCGGAAACGCTCATGAGCACAAACGAAGCCCAGATCGAGCAAGCCCTCATCACCAAGCTTGGCGACCTCAAGTACACGCCGCGTCCCGATATTCGCGACCGCGCTACGCTCGAAGCCAACTTCCGTGAAAAATTCGAGCTGCTCAACCGCGTCAAGCTGACCGACGAAGAATTTGCGCGCCTGCTCGAAGAGATCGTCACTCCTGATGTTTTCACCGCCGCGCAAACGTTACGCACACGTAGTAGCTTTACCCGCGAGGACGGCACGCCACTGAACTACACCCTCGTCAACATCGACGACTGGTGCAAGAACAGCTTCGAAATTGCTAGCCAACTGCGCATCAATTCGGACTACAGCCATCACCGCTTCGACGTCGTGCTGCTCATCAACGGCGTGCCGGCGGTGCAGATCGAACTGAAAACGTTGGGCATCAACCCGCGCCGCGCTATCGAACAGATCGTCGAGTACAAGAACGATCCGGGAAATGGCTTCACGCGCACCTTGATGTGTTTCATGCAGGTGTTCGTGGTCAGTAATCGCACCTCGACTTACTACTTTGCCAACAACAATGCCCGGCATTTCAGCTTTAATGCCGACGAGCGCTTTCTGCCCATCTACCAATTCGCAGCGCCAGACAACACCAAGATCACCGGTCTCGATGAGTTTTCCGATGCCTTCCTCGCCAAGTGCACGCTTGGCCAGATGATCAGCCGCTACATGGTGCTGGTCGCCAGCGAGCAGAAGCTTTTGATGATGCGGCCCTACCAGATCTACGCCGTCAAGAATATCGTCAAGTGCATCGAAGATAACAGCGGCAACGGCTACGTCTGGCACACCACCGGCAGCGGCAAAACGCTCACCAGCTTCAAGGCCTCCACCCTGCTCAAGGCCAATCCGAACATCGAGAAATGCCTGTTCGTCGTCGACCGCAAAGACCTCGACCGCCAGACCCGCGAGGAATTCAACCGCTTCCAGGAAGGCTGCGTCGAGAGCAATACCAACACCGGTGAACTGGTCCGTCGACTGCTCTCGGACGACGCGGCCGACAAGGTCATCGTCTGCACCATCCAGAAGCTAGGCCTGGCGCTGAACGAAAACAGCAAACGCAACAGGAGCCGCGAAAAGCGCGGGCTCGCCACCTATGCCGACCAGCTCGAAGCCATGCGCGACAAGCGCATCGTCTTCATCTTCGACGAATGCCACCGCTCGCAGTTCGGCGAGAACCACCGGACCATCAAGGAGTTCTTCCCCAAGGCCCAGCTCTTCGGCTTTACCGGCACGCCCATCTTCGACGACAACGCCACTGTCAGGCAGATCAGCGGAGAAGAGCAGACGCTGAAGACCACGGAAGACCTCTTCCAGCAGTGCCTGCACGAATACACCATCACCCACGCGATTGAAGATCGCAACGTCCTGCGCTTTCACGTCGATTACTACGGAATGCCGGAGGAAACCAATCCACCCAGCCCGCCCAAGAAGTTCATAAAACCAACCAAGCGGGCCATTGTGGAGGCCATCCTCACCAAGCACGATGCCGCCACGGGCGGGCGCAAGTTCAACGCCATCTTTGCCACGGCCTCAATCAATGACGCCATCGAGTACGTTGAGCTGTTCAAGACCGTTCAGTCGGAGAAGGCTGCGAGCAATCCGGCATACCTGCCGCTCAATATCGCGACGGTGTTTTCACCACCGGCCAAAGCGCTGGCTGACGATCCGCAAAACCCCAACCCCAATGGCGCGGCCGATGTACGTCAGCTTCAGGACGACCTGCAGCAGGAAAACCAGGACAACCAGCAAGACCCCGAAGGCAAGAAAGCCGCGCTTGAAGCCATCATCGCGGACTACAACGCCCGCTACGGCACCAATCACTCCATCTACCTGTTCGACCTTTACTACCAGGACGTGCAGCAACGCATCAAAGACCAGCAATGGCCCGATGTCGACCTGCGCAAGGTCAACCCGAGCGCCGCGCAGCACAAGATCGACGTCACCATCGTTGTCGACATGCTGCTCACCGGCTTCGACAGCAAGTACCTCAATACGCTTTACGTCGACAAGAACCTCAAATACCACAGCCTCATCCAGGCTTTTAGCCGCACCAACCGCGTGCTGAACGACACCAAACCCTTCGGCCAGATCATCGACTTCCGGGGCCAGCAAGAAGCGGTCGACACCGCCATCGTTCTTTTCTCCGGCGCCAAGGCCGAAGCCGCCCGCAAGATCTGGCTGGTGGAAAAAGCCCCCGCCGTGATCGAGAAACTGCAGGAAGCCAAGATCGGCCTGCAGACTTTCCTGCAGGTCCATGGCCTGTCCGGCAAACCTGAAGAGATCGCGCAGCTAAAGGGCGACGAAGCCCGCATCGGCTTTATCGAAGCTTTCAAGAAGGTGCAAAAGCTGCAGACCCAGCTCGATCAATACACCGACCTCACGCCGGAGCAGACAGACACCATCCAGACCATTTTGCCCAAGGATGAACTGAACGCCTTCCGTGGCCAGTACCTCGAAACCGCCAAGCGCCTGCGCGACGAACGCGCGAGCGCAGGCAACCGGGCAGAGGACGACACGCGCCAGGCACTGGCCCAGCTTGATCTCGAACTCTCGCTCTTCGCTTCCGCGACGATTGATTACGACTACATCATGCACCTCATCGCCGACTACTCGACCAAGAAGCCTGGCACGGCCCGCATGAGCCGCGATCAACTGATCAGCCTCATCGGAGGCGACGCCAAATTCATCGACGAGCGCGACCTCATCACCGAATACGTCATGGGCCTCAAGGCCGGAGAAGGGCTGGACGAACGCGCCATCCGCACCGGCTATCAGCAATTCAAGGCCGTGAAGGCCGCGCGCGAGCTGAACGAACTCGCCGCCCGCCACGGCCTGCCCGCAGCTGCGTTGCAAGGCTTTGTGGATGGCGTGCTGGAGCGCCGCATCTTCGACGGCGAACAACTCACCGAATTGCTCACCCCGCTGGAGTTGGGCTGGAAAGCCCGCACGCAGAAGGAGCTGGCTTTGATGGGCGAGCTGGTGCCGATGCTCAAGAAACGCGCCGGAGGCCGCGAGATCTCGGGCCTTCAGGCTTACGAGGATTGAGCGATGGAGAAGGAAAGTAAGAAAGCGCTCGTGCCGAAGTTGCGGTTTCCGGAGTTTCAAGGGGCGGCTAAATGGAAGGAAATGACTCTCGGCTCAGAAGCTACTTTTCATAAAGGTCGGGGTATCTCAAAAGCCGAGGTGGATCCGAATGGCAACAGGTTGTGTATTCGCTACGGTGAGCTGTACACGCGATATGGCGAAACCATTCTGGAAGTTGTGTCTAGGACCAACTTGCCTGAATGGGAACTCTTTCTGAGTCGCAAAAACGACGTGATCATTCCGGCCTCTGGTGAGACCAAAGAGGACATAGCGACAGCCTCTTGCGTTCTACTCGACGAAGTAGCGCTTGGAAGTGACCTGAACGTAATCCGGACAAGGCACAACGGCGTGTTTCTCAGCTACTTTCTGAATGGGCCAAAACGAAGAGCCGTTGCCAAAGTTGCGCAAGGTGACACCGTTGTGCACCTATATCCCAGTCAGCTTGCACAACTTGAGATTGCATTTCCCGATGAACGCGAGCAGCAAAAAGTCGCCGACTGCCTGAGCTCGCTGGACGAGCTGATTGCTGCGCAGGGGCGGAAAGTCGAGGCCTTGAAGACCTACAAGCGCGGCCTGATGCAGCAACTCTTCCCCCGCGAAGGCGAAACCCTCCCCGGCCTCCGCTTCCCCGAGTTCGCTAGCGCTGGTTCTTGGCACACCCAGAAGATCGCAAGTTTGCTGAGCAAAGCCTCCGTCTCGGTAAGTGTTGAACCCGATCTAACGTATCGAGAGATCGGTATTCGATCCCATGGAAAAGGCATCTTTCACAAGGAACCTACTCTCGGCAAAGTCATTGGTGAAAAGCGAGTGTTTCAAGTGGTGCAAGACGCTCTCGTACTAAATATTGTGTTTGCTTGGGAGCAAGCGGTGGCGACGACCACCGAAAACGAAATCGGAATGATCGCCTCTCACCGATTTCCAATGTATGTAGCGAAACCCGGCAAGTGCGATGTTGAGTACGTTAAGGGGTTCTTCCTCACCAAAGAAGGCAAGCGCTTGCTGGGGGTGGCATCGCCAGGTGGCGCGGGTAGGAACAAGACCCTGGGTCAGAAGGAATTTGAGAACCTAGAAATTGCTTTGCCCGTTTCGGTCGACGAGCAGACGAGGATCGCCAACTGCCTGTCGTCACTTGACACCAAAATCACTATCGAATCCGACAGGCTTGAATCATTGAAAGCGCACAAGCAGGGCTTGATGCAACAGCTCTTCCCATCGTTGGAGGAGGCCTAACGCATGGTGCCCATGAGCTTCCCCGGCCTGCCCGAACTCGCGCAACAACTCCGCACGGAGCTGGCGCAGAAGAAGTTCGTGCTGCTCTACGCCTACAACGGCACAGGCAAGACGCGGCTATCGGTGGCGTTCAAGGACCTGGGCAAGATGACGACGCATCGTGCAAAGACCGTCGACGACACGGTCGATGATCCGCTGACGATCACCGAGACGGAAAGCGACACGCTC
This sequence comes from Uliginosibacterium sp. H1, assembly GCF_036017065.1. Classification (NCBI taxonomy): domain Bacteria; kingdom Pseudomonadati; phylum Pseudomonadota; class Betaproteobacteria; order Rhodocyclales; family Zoogloeaceae; genus Uliginosibacterium; species Uliginosibacterium sp. H1. The sequence goes on along the minus strand of NZ_JAYXHR010000002.1, from coordinate 640,554 downwards.
TACTTCAACGCCTTCACCGAAGACCTGTTCCACTGGGACAACGACCTAGCGAACGACCGCGAGCGGGTGCTGAAGATCAACCGCGACTCACGCTTCTTCGCGGGCCTGGGCGAGCTGGAAATGGATAACCGCATCCGCCCGCTCCTGAGCCGCTACGCCGATTTCGATTTCCGCATCGACACTACCGAGTGGGAGGTGAGTTTCTCGCGCGAAGTGGAGGTCGATGGTGTGCGGACGGTGGTGGAAGACATCAAGGTCTCGCGTGGCGAAGAGAACATCTTCATCTGGTGCTTCTTCCTCGCCATCGTGGAGCTGGCGATGGACCCGGAGATCGAGGCCTATCGCTGGGTGAAGTACGTCTATATCGACGACCCGATTTCATCGCTGGACGAACACAACGCGATCACCATGGCCAACCACTTAGCGCAGTTGCTCAAGCGGGAAGACAACAAGCTCAAGACCGTGATCTCGACGCATCACACCCTGTTCTTCAACGTGCTGAGCAACGAGATGAAAAAGGCCAAGTGCTTCTTTCTCAGTAAAGGCGTGGGCGGCGTCGGCTACACGCTGCGTGAGGAAAAGACCGATACGCCGTTCTTCCACCACGTTGCGGTGTTGGTGGAGCTGCACAATGCCGCCCAGGAAGACCGGCTGTTCACCCACCACTTCAACATGCTGCGCACGATCCTGGAGAAGACGGCGAGCTTCCACGGTCACCATGGTTTCTCAGCGTGCATCAAGCAGGCTGAAGATGATCCCGACGGCATCCTGCACACGCGGCTGATCAACATCATGAGCCACGGCAACTATTCGCTGTACGAGCCACAGCAGATGCTGGACGAGAACAAGGCCCACTTCAAACAGATCCTCAACGACTTCCTGACGCGCTACGCCTTCAATCCTGAGCTGTTCCCGAAGGCGGCCGATCCGGTGACTGGCGCATGAGCGAGCTGATCCTCTACACCACCGAAGACGGGCGCAGCCAGATCAAGCTGCGGGCCGAGCAGCAGACGGTCTGGCTCACGCAGCGCGAGATGGCCGAGTTATTCGATGTGAGCACCGACAATGTCGGCCTGCACCTGAAGAACATTTTTGATGACGCTGAGCTGAGCCGGGAGGCAACTACCGAGGAATCCTCGGTAGTTCAAACCGAAGGCACCCGACAAGTACAGCGCCCGCTGACGCTCTACAACCTCGACGCCATCCTCGCCGTGGGCTACCGCGTGCGCTCGCCGCGCGGCGTGCAGTTCCGCCGCTGGGCCAGCACGGTGCTCAAGGAGTACTTGTTCAAGGGCTTCGTGCTGGACGATGAGCGCCTGAAGAACCCGGATGGCCGCCCGGACTACTTCGACGAGATGCTGGAGCGCATCCGCGACATCCGTGCCTCGGAGAAGCGCTTCTACCAGAAAGTGCGCGACCTGTTTGCCTTGAGCGTCGACTACGACAAGACCGACAAGACGACACAGACCTTCTTTGCCACGGTGCAGAACCTGCTTCTCTACGCCGTGACGCAGCAGACGGCAGCCGAGCTGATCATGGCCTGCGCCAACCCGGACGACCGCCACTTCGGCCTGCTGCACTGGCAAGGCGATAAGGTGCGCAAGCAGGACATCGTGATCGCCAAGAATTACCTGAACGCCGACGAGATCGACACGCTCAATCGCCTGGTGACGATCTTTCTGGAAACCGCCGAGCTGCGCACCAAGCGCCGGGAAGAGATCCGTATGAGCTTCTGGCGCCAGAACGTGGACCAGATCATCAGCAGCAACGGCTTTCCGGTGCTCACGCATGCGGGCAAGGTGAGCCATGCGCAGATGGAACGGACTACCGCCGCGCTCTATCTCGACTACGACCAGCGCCGCAAACAGGACGAGGCCCGCGAAGCCGATGCGCAGGACGAAGCCGAACTGAAGGCTCTGGAAAACACACTCAAGAAACGACCCAAGCCATGACTGACAACGAACAAAAACAACTTGGCAAAACGCTTTGGGCGATAGCAGATCAACTGCGTGGTGCGATGGGCGCGGATGACTTCCGCGATTACATGCTGTCCTTCCTCTTCCTGCGCTATCTCTCGGACAACTACGAGCAGGCGGCGAAGAAGGAGTTGGGGCTGGATTACCCGAAACCGCAGGACGGCGAAACGAGACCGCCCTTGGCGCTGTGGTATGAGGCAAACGCGGACGATATCGTCGAATTCGAAAAGCAGATGCGCCGCAAGGTGCATTACGTGATCGAGCCAGACTTTCTTTGGGGCAGCGTCGTTCATCTGGCGAAGACTCAGAGCGACAAGCTGCTTGGTACGCTGCAGAAGGGTTTCAGGTACATCGAGGAAGAATCCTTCCAGAGCAGTTTCCGGGGCCTGTTTTCGGAGATCAACCTTACCTCTGACAAACTCGGCCGCAAGCACTCGGAACGCAATGACAAACTGTGCTCGATCATCTCGGAATTGGCACGCGGCATGTCACTGTTCTCCACCGACACCGACACGCTGGGCAACGCCTATGAATACCTGATCGGTCAGTTTGCGGCGGGCTCAGGCAAGAAGGCGGGTGAGTTCTACACACCTCAAAGAGTCTCCGACATTCTGTCCGCCATCGTCACACTCGACAGCCAGGAACCAAAGGAAGGGCTACGCAAGAAGCTGGACAGCGTGTTCGACTTCGCTTGTGGCTCCGGTTCGCTGCTGCTGAACATCCGTCACCGCATGAAGGACGCGGGCGGTAGCATCGGCAAGATCTACGGGCAGGAATACAACATCACCACCTACAACCTGGCGCGCATGAACATGCTGCTGCACGGGGTGAAGGACACGGAGTTCGAGATCTACCACGGCGACACGCTGACCAACGCCTGGGACTACCTGCGCGAGACCAACCCGGCGAAAAAACCCGCTTTCGATGCAATCGTGGCGAACCCACCTTTCAGTTATCGCTGGGAACCGACCGACGCCATCAGCGAGGACATGCGCTTCAAGAACCATGGCATCGCCCCAAAGAGCGCGGCGGACTTCGCCTTCCTGCTGCACGGGCTGCACTACCTGAAAGACGATGGCGTGATGGCCATCATCCTGCCGCACGGCGTGCTGTTTCGCGGCGGCGCGGAAGAGCGCATCCGCACCAAGCTGCTGAAGGACGGCCACATCGATACGGTGATCGGCCTGCCGGCGAACCTTTTCTACTCGACGGGGATTCCGGTCTGCATCCTCGTACTGAAGAAGTGCAAGAAGCCAGACGATGTGCTTTTCATCAATGCTGCTGAGCACTTCGTTAAGGGTAAGAGGCAGAACCAGCTGACGGAAGAGCACATCAGCAAGATCGTCGACACTTACCAATACCGTCCGCAAGATGTTCCCCGGTATTCACGGCGCGTCACCATGGAAGAAATCGAGAAGAACGATTTCAACTTGAACATCTCGCGCTATGTCAGCACGTCGGTGGCGGAAGAAGAGGTCGACCTCGCGGCGGTGCATGACCAACTGGTCGACATCGAGAAGAACATTGTCGAAGCAAAGAAAGCGCACAACGATTTTCTCAGGCAGCTGGGCTTGCCGCTGCTGCCCTGAACACTACCGAGTGGTTCAACCGAGGATGGCTTCTTACCTATGAGTGACATCAGACTCTTTCGCTACGCGAATAACAGCGCCAGCGAATTGGCCGGCAAATCGGCAGCCATGGAGCGTGGCCTGCAGCGCCTGATCGAATCACAGATGGAGACCTTCCTCGGAGTACGTTTTCTTGCCACCGAGTACAAGACGGGCGCCAAGCACCGCGGGCGTGTTGACTCGCTCGGACTGGACGAGAACGGCTGCCCGGTAATCATCGAGTACAAACGCCATAGCAACGAAAACGTGATCAACCAGGGCCTTTTCTATCTGGACTGGCTGCTGGATCACAAAGCGGACTTTCGTTTGCTGGTGATGGACAAGCTTGGTAAGGACGAGGCCAGCAAGATCGAATGGAGTGGCACGCGCCTGTTGTGTATTGCGGCGGACTTCACGCGCTACGACGAACACGCCATTGCGCAGATAAACCGCAGCATCGAGCTGATCGCTACAAGCTGTTCGGTGATGACTTGCTGCTGCTGGAATTGGTGAATGGCGCGAGTGCGGCGAGCACGCAATCCGTTACAGACGTAGATGAGCCCGCTGCCGACAAGCCGACCAAGGCGCCCGCAGCGTCCACACTGGCAATGAAAACGCATGGTGACCAGATCGCTACTGCATCACCCGAGTTGCGGTCACTTTACGAGCAGACGCGCAGCTTCATCCTTGCGCAAGGCGACGACATCATCGAAAAGCCGCTGAAGCTCTACGTTGCCTTCCGCCGGCTGAAGAACTTCGTGTGCATGTCGCTGATCTCGAAAGTCGACCCGCATGTCTTTTTGATTCTCAAGCTCGACCCCGCAACGGTGCTACTTGAAGAAGGCTTTTCGCGTGACGTGAGCAAGATCGGGCATTGGGGCACAGGCGATCTGGAACTGACGTTGCGTTCGACCGCGGACTTCGACAAGGCGCGTGTCTTGATCGAACGGGCCTACGCAGAGAACTGAGCGCTCAAATGCTGGGAGAGGTTCTTTCAACCCTCAACATTGCCGAGAAGATCGTTCGGTTCTGGAAGTGGGCACAGGGTAAGCGCAATCCAGTTTCTGAAACCGTGGCAGCACGCTTTGTCCGGTTGTTCGAGAGCCACGATGTTCACCGGAACCAGATCCCGCGCTTCTTCGGTCATGGCCTGGCGCTGAAAGATGTGCAGAGCGATGCGGATCTTCTGCCCAAGCTGGATGAGACTGTTCTGCAAGCGGCATGCGATTTGTTTGCAGTGCGTCGCGAATGGTTGGACGGCGCTGAGGCACAGATCTACTCCTGCCAGGACTTCTACAAGAAGCCGGGGGAGGCAGCAGGCTTTCTGCAGTCCCTGACAGCAAAAACCCTAGACGGCAAACTGGATGGAGTGCTGTTTGCTCCTGAACAGAAAGAGGGAGAGGCGCTGATCATTTTTAGGGAAACGATCGGCGCTGTTGGCGAAAAGGAGATCTATCGCTATCACCTCCTCAACAACTGGTCCTTTGGCTATTGGAAAGCTCGTGGCTATCTCGCTGCATGTGTTGCCATCGCATGGAAGCACGGTGTCTACATCCGTGGCCTCTATATCGATAGCAAGACCATCCGGGAGCTTGCCCAAGGGACCTGCCTGGTTGGCTCAGATGGCGAGGGGATTGATACATACGGTGGCAGGAAGTGGTATCCCGAGGACCTGTTGCTAAAGCCGAACGTGTTTCTGGAAGGAATTGATCCGGAGCTGAACAACTTCGGTATCTCATCTGCAATCGACCTCTGGCTTCGTCTCGATGAGCAGGGCTTCATGGATGCTGGGTTAGAGATGTATGACCGACAGACTGTTCGGGCACAGTTCATGGCCGCGGACCCAAGTCGTGCGTTGGATCCGGTGCAGTGAAAGAACTTTCACAGCTATGTCGACGTGCCACGCCGCACGATTTACTACCTGCCGGTGCGCGCCCTTGGTGCCCTAGCCTGGCCGATCTCGATAACTTGCCTGAGCCGGACGGACTGGCTGATGAAACATCGAAGCCGGGCTGGAGAGCTGCGGCGGCGCTGCAAGAAATCTGTAGCCACTAAAGCCAGCTTGAATGCTGGCGACAACAATTAAAGAGTGCTTTAATCAGCGCTGAGCTATTAAAGGATTCTTTAATGACGCGCGCTGCGGGCGAGTATGTCGTTACCACCACATTGGGTGAGCCGGTTCGGGCTTTCGTGCCCGCGCCACTGCCACCGGCTGCGCCCGAACTGGCATTGGCCAGCTACGAGGTGCTGAACCGGGAAGCCGAGCTGGCACTGGCGCGGCTGGCAGGGGTGTCCGGACTGGTCCCGTCCGTAGAGTGGTTGCTGTACAGCGCGATACGGAAAGAAGCGCTGCTCACTTCGCAGATCGAAGGCACGCAGGCAACACTCACCGATCTCTTTGATGCAGAGGCGGGCTTCAGCGTTACCAACACGGACGACGTTGAGGAGGTAACGAACTACCTGAATGCCTTTCACCTGGTACAGCACAACCTGCGTTCACAGGATGGCTTGCCGATCAGCGTGCGCTTGCTTTGTGACGCACACCGCCACTTATTGAATGGCGCGCGCGGCACTGGCAAGCAGCCGGGGGAACTGCGTCGTTCGCAGAACTGGGTAGGTGGTACGCGTCCCGGTAATGCAGTGTTTGTGCCGCCGCCGCCAGATCGCGTGGCCGATCTGCTGACCGATCTGGAAAAGTTCATCCACGCGCCTTCCCCCAGCTTGCCGCCGCTGGTGCGGATTGCGCTAGTGCACGCGCAGTTTGAAACGATCCATCCGTTCTTAGACGGCAATGGGCGCATCGGGCGCCTGTTGATTGCGGCCTTGCTGGAAGAGTGGGGCTTGTTGAGCGAACCCCTGGTGTATCTGAGCGGCTATCTCAAGCAGAACCAGATGGAGTACTACCGCCAGCTGTCGATCATCCGGACCGAGGGCAACTGGGAGTCATGGGTGTCATTCTTCCTGGAGGGTGTGGTCAGCGCTGCAACCGAAGCCGAGCGCGGCATCATCGCTATCGCCAGTCTGGTCTCTGAAGACAGGCGACGCTTGCTCGGCGCGGCCAAAGCCGGAGCGCTGAGTTACCGCCTGTTCGAGATGCTGCCAGTGATGCCGCGTTTCACGGTCGAGCATGTGAGGCAGGCTCTTGGTACGACCTTCCCAACAGCGAGTGCCGCCGTGAAGACGCTGGAGGAGTTGGGCATCGTAGTCGAGACTACGGGTCAGAAGACGAACCGCAGCTACAGCTACAAGGCATACATCGAACTGCTGACGCGCTGAGCAATGCCCCGCCCTCACCACCACGTTTACGTCGTCGAACTCTCGCGCCGGGTGCTGGCGGAGTCACGGTTCGTGAAGGCCAATCCGCAGTACATGGGTGACAAGCCCTGCGTGTATGTCGGCATGACCGGGCAGTCGCCGGATATGCGCTTCGACAAGCACAAGGCAGGGTTGAAGGCGAATCGGTTTGTGCGGGAGTACGGCTTGCGGTTGTTGCCGGAGCTGTACGAGTGCTTCAACCCGATGCCGTATGGCGCCGCGTGCGAAATGGAAGTGGAGTTGGCCATCGGTTTGCGCGAAGAGGGGTATGCGGTGTGGCAGGCCTGAAGCGCCAAGGGGTGGTGCGCTGCGGGAGGCGGATTGGCGAGGGTTTTCTAGAATCGCGGTTCGCGTTGCTCGCTGTAGCGAGCAGCCGCAATAAAACTTCACTGGGCTCCTGCCTTCGCAGGAGCGACGGCTAGTTTTTCCGGCATCCCGCACATGATCGAAATCGACAAGCACTGGATCGGCTGGCTGAAGCACTACGTGCGCGAGAACACGTCGCCGGAGTTGCTGCACACGGCGATGACCAGCTTGGGCTTCGACGATGCGACGGCGGGCTACCTGGTGGCGAAGGCGGTGTCGCGTGGGGCGGCGGATGTGCCGATGCCCAGCCGGCCGGTGGTGCCGGCATGGCCGTTCCACGATGGGTATGGCGCGGACTATGTGAACGACATCTTCCCGGTGCCAACTGGGGATCGCATCGATGTGGGTGACCGCGAGGCAGAGGTGTTGCAGCGTTTCGACAAACCCTGCGTGATCAGCTTCGCCAATGTGCTGTCGGACGAGGAGTGCGCGGCGGTGATCGAGCGGGCGCGGCCGCGGCTGACGCCGTCGACGGTGATCGACACGGTGACGGGGCGGCCGGTGGCGGACCCGATCCGGGTCAGTGAGGGTTGCCTGTTCAAGCGCGGTGAGGATGAGCTGGTGTCGCGGCTGGAGGCGCGCATCGCGCGGCTGATGAACTGGCCGGTGGAGAACGGCGAGGGCTTCGCCATCCTGCGCTATGGCGTGGGCGACCAGTACCGGCCGCACTTCGATTACTTCCCGCTGCAGAACCCCGGCAGCTACTGGCGCATGGAGCTGGGCGGGCAGCGTTTCTCGACGCTGATCCTGTATCTCAACGACGTAGAGGCTGGCGGCGAGACGGATTTTCCGGATGCGGGCATCCGCGTCACGCCGCGCAAGGGCGGCGCGCTGTACTTCCAGTACTGCAATGCCGCGGGCCACGTCGACCTGCTGTCGCGCCACGCCGGCATGCCGGTGACGGCGGGCGAGAAGTGGATCATGACCAAGTGGTCGCGGCAACGCCGCTTCGGGGAGTGAAAGCGCCCCGAAGCGACGACCGTTGAAACAGGCACGGCTGGAAGTTCAGGCGGGTTTCTTCGCCGGCTTGTGCTTGAACAGTGCTCGCACCACGCCGTGGTCGGTGCTGCCGTCGACCTTGTGGTCCTCGAAGTTGAGGTGGTCGTTGTTGATGGCGAGGCCGTCGAACAGCCAGATGCGGTTGTCGCTGTTGTCGTAGAGCTCGCGGCTGACGAGGATGTGGTCCAGCGATTCGCGTACGTCCTGGTGTACGTGGGTGTAGTAGACGTCGCGGGTGTCGCGGTATTCCTGCAGGGTCTGCGCGGTGTACAGCGCCACGTCGCCGCCGCCCACCGAGTCGCCGACCAGGAAGCGCGGCTGCTCGGTCAGGATGTTGGCGGTGTTGCTGTGCTGCCCGTCGTTGATGTCGCCGATGACGATCACCGGCGTGTCGGTGTTCTTCATCTGCTCGGTGAGGATGAAGCGCAGGGCGGTGGCCTCCGCGGTGCGGCGGATGGTGGACAGCGCGGCGCCCAGCGCGGTGGCTTGCCTGGTGTAGGTGGCCTTGTCGGCCTTGAACCAGGCCTCGGTGAACACCTTGGTGGGCCCCTTGGATTTGAAGTGGCACACGTAGACGTGGATCTCCGGGCTGGTGTCGCGCGGCTTGATGCGGAAGCGCACCACCGGCCGCGAGAAGCCCTGGATGTTGACCGAGATGTCCGGTGTCTGCGGGTCGTCGCCGGTGGAGCGCAGCACCATCTTGTCGGGAAAGGCGGCGATCCATTCCGGCGCACCGCTCAGCACACCCTTCTGCACGGCGGCAGCGCAGACGATCTTCCTGCCGGTGGCGTCCGGCGGCGTCAGCAGGTCGTACTCGTCGTCCAGGCCGGCGGCCACGAAGGCCTTCTTCAATGATTCGGCATGCCACAACTCCTGGAAGCCGAAGACCGTAGACTTCAGCGTGTGCAACTGGCGGGCGATCCAGTTGATCTTCAGTTCGTACTGCTGCGGCGTCCAGCCTTCCGGGTTGGTGTACAGCGCCAGGCCAGCCTCGTTCAGGTTGTAGAGGTTGAAGGTGGCGATGCTGAGTTCCTTGAGGTTCATGCTGTGCTCCTTTCGGGGACGGGTGGCCGCGAGGTGCCGTGGAGGCGCTGCAATGCGGGCGAAATGCTGCGAGGGCACTGGCGGTATAGGAGGCCGCGCGGTCGAAATCTGGTGGCCGAAGAGGCATGCACCCTTCAAGGCGGGACTGTGTGACAGTGATGTTTCAGCCTTGCTGGCGGCGTGGTGTCGGGTTGCAGCGCTTCTGCCGAGCGTGAAAAAAATGTGGGCGGATGTCGATCCGCCACCAGTCCGATCGTCGTCAGGACAGAGCAGACTGGAAAACGCGCGCCACCATGGCGACCCCGGCCTCCTGCTCGATTCCGTCCATCAAGGAGAAGCGACATGAAATACCTGTGCCTGGCTTACTACGAACTCGACAAGTTCAACGCCCTGACCCCCGCCGACATGGAAGCCCTGGGCGCGCAGTGCAAGACCCACGACGAGGCCCTGCGGGCCAGCGGCAAGGCGTCCGCGCATGCTTCGCTGTCCATGCCCGACCAGTGGAAGACCATCCGTCCGCGCGGCGGCAAGTCGATGGTGTCCGACGGCCCGTTCAGCGAGGCCAAGGAGCTGGTGGGCTCGTTCTTCCTGATCGACGCCGACAGCATGGATGAGGCGGTACGCATCGCGTCCCTGCACCCGGCCGCGCAGATCGGCGAGTCGCTGGGCTGGGGGCTGGATGTGCGGCCCTGCGATGTCTTCGTGCCCTGAACGGATGGGAAGAGTCGCCGCGGCCGGTGAAAAATTTTCGTCCAGGCCTGTCGATCTGCCCAAACCCCGTTCGTCGTAGCTGTAGAGCCGGGATCCAACCGGTTCATCACCGACTGAAAAGACTGCAAGGAGCTACACCATGCGTTTCATGATGCTGATGATTCCCAAGGGCTACGAGACCGCCGCACCGGGCACGATGCCGGACGAGAAGGCCGTCGAAGCGATGATGCGGTACAACGAATCCCTGCAGAAAGCCGGCGTGCTGCTGGCGCTGGACGGCCTGCACCCGCCCTCCATGGGCGCGCGGGTCAGCTTCCAGGGCGGCAAGCCGAAGGTCACCGACGGGCCCTTCACGGAAGCGAAGGAAGTGCTGGGCGGTTACTGGATGATCCAGGTGAAGTCGCGCGAGGAAGCCATCGAGTGGGCTTCGCGCTGCCCGGGCGGCGACAACGAAGTGATCGAAGTCCGCCAGGTGCAGGAGATGGAGGACTTTCCGCCCGACGTACAGAAAGCGGCGGAAGGTTTCGCCGACATGCAGTCGAAGAACGGCCACCGCTGAAACTACCCCCACTGAGCAAGGAGCACACCATGGAACAGATCATCGTCGAGACCACCGTCGCCGCGCCCATCGAAAAAGTGTGGGCGGCCTACACCAACCCGGACGACATCAAGCAGTGGAACACCGCGTCGGACGACTGGCACACCACCCGCGCCGAAGTGGACCTGCGCGAAGGCGGTCGCTTCTGCTCGCGAATGGAAGCGAAGGACGGTAGCTTCGGCTTCGACTTCGAAGGCACGTACTCGAAGATCGTCACCGGCCAGCTGATCGAGTACGACTTCGGCGACCGCAAGGCACAGGTGCGCTTCGAGCCCGTCGGCAGCAGCGTGAAGGTGACGGTCAGCTTCGACCCGGAGAGCGAGAACCCGGTGGAGATGCAGCGTGATGGCTGGCAGGCCATCCTCTCCAGCTTCGCGAAGCACGTGGAAGCGAAGCACACGTCCACGAAACACTGAGCCCGAGGAGCCCATCATGAAATTCATGATCATCCGCAAGGCCGACGCGGACACCGAAGCCGGCGCGATGCCGTCCCAGGCGCTCGCCACGGCGATGATGGACTACATGCAGGCGATGACCGATGCCGGCGTGCTGCGCGGGGGCGACGGCCTCAAGCCGAGCGCCACAGGCCTGCGCGTGAAGTTCAACGCGGGCAAGCCGTCCGTTATCGACGGGCCCTTCGCCGAGACCAAGGAGCTGATCGCCGGCTACACCATCATCGACGTCGCTTCGCGCGACGAGGCGGTGGCCTGGCTGAAGCGCTGGCCGGTGGAGGACGGTGACGGCGAGGTGGAACTGGAGCTGCGCGAGTTCTACAGCGTCGAGGACTTCGGTGACGCCTTCACGCCGGAAGCGCGCGAGAAGGAAGCGAACATGCGCGCGCAGCAGGCGCTCGGCTCGTAAGCACCATGGACCGCACGCGCTGCGCGCCATGAACTCGCCGCGATGAACACGCCGATGAACCCCGCCACCGCCGCCATCCACCGCAGCATCGAAGCGGTGTGGCGGATCGAGTCGGCGAAGATCATCGGCGCGCTGGCGCGCATGCTGCGCGACGTCGGCCTGGCCGAAGAGATGGCGCAGGACGCGCTGGTGACGGCCATGGAAAAGTGGCCGGAAGCCGGCGTGCCCGACAATCCGGGGGCCTGGCTGATGACGGCGGCGAAGCATCGCGCGCTGGACTGGCTGCGCCGTGGCGAGATGCTGGACCGCACCCACGAAGCGCTGGGCCACGAGACCGATCTGCATCACCACGTGGCGAGCGCGGAGCTGTCCGACGCGGTGGATGCGTCCATCGACGCAGACTGGGCGGCGCGGCGTGGCGAGGAAGAAGTGGCCGACAACCTGCTGCGCCTCATCTTCACTGCCTGCCACCCGGTGCTGTCGTCCGAGGCGCGCGTCGCGTTGACGCTGCGCCTGCTCGGCGGCCTGTCTACCGACGAGATCGCGCGGGCCTTCCTGGTACCGGAGGCGACGATTGCGCAACGCATCGTGCGCGCCAAGCGCACCCTCAGCGAAGCCCGCGTGCCCTTCGAGGTGCCGCGCGGTGCGGAACTGGCCGAGCGCATGGCCTCGGTGCTGGCGGTGGTGTACCTGATCTACAACGAAGGCTACGCCGCCACCGCGGGGGACGACTGGATGCGTCCCGCGCTGTGCGAGGAAGCCCTGCGCCTGGGTCGCATCCTCGCCGAGCTGGCGCCGCAGGAGCCGGAGGTGCACGGCCTGGTCGCGCTGATGGAAATCCAGGCCTCGCGAGCGCGTGCCCGCGTCGGCCCGCACGGCGAGCCGATCCTGCTGCTGGACCAGAACCGTGCGCGCTGGGACCAGTTGCTGATCCGTCGCGGTCTCGCTGCGCTGGAGCGTGCGGCCGCGCTGGGCGCCCTCGGTCCCTACGGGCTGCAGGGCGCCATCGCTGCCTGCCACGCGCGCGCCACCACGGCGCCGGAGACGGATTGGGTGCGCATCGCCGCGCTGTACGACGCCCTGGCCCAGCTCAATCCCTCGCCGGTGGTCGAACTCAATCGCGCAGTGGCAGTGAGCATGGCCTACGGGCCGGCAGCGGGCCTCGAAGTGGTGGACACGCTGCTCGACGAACCCTCGCTGAAGGCCTACCACCTGCTGCCCAGCGTGCGCGGCGACTTCCTCGCCAAGCTCGGCCGCCTGGTGGAAGCGGAAGCCGAGTTCCGCCGTGCCGCGGCGATGACGCGCAACCAGCGCGAGCGTGACCTGCTGCTGGAACGCGCGGACAGCTGCACACGCCTGTCGGCACCACCGCTGGCGCCCTAGCGCTGCTTCGGGCGCCTGTCGTCGAACCCCGACGCCACGTTGCACCCGTCCCGGTAATGACATCCGGCTACACAGGTTTTAACCGTTGTGGTGGCAGGCGTCATACGCCCCGCGTGTCGGGGCTGTTACAGTCGGTGGCCTGTGTGCCACCTGCCAGACATTCCGCAAACCGGTTTGCTTCAAAGGTTTTCCGCACGTCCGCTTCAACCGCCGCATTTGCCGGTATCCGCATGACTTCGCAGCCTCGTCAGCCCGTTTCACCGTCCTCCCCGCTTCCCCTGTCCGTCGAACAGAACCCCGACTACAAGACGCTTCTCGAATCCACCAAGGCCATCCCCTGGAAGATCGACTGGGCGACGATGCAGTTCGCATACATCGGCCCGCAGATCGAACCGCTGCTGGGCTGGACGGCCGAGAGCTGGGTGAGCGCACAGGACTGGGCGGCGCGCATCCACGAGGAAGACCGCGAGCGGGTGGTGAACTTCTGCATCGGCCAGTCGAAGCAGGGCGTGGACCACGAGGCCGATTACCGTGCGCTGACGGCGGATGGCCGCTACGTGTGGATCCGCGACGTGGTGCATGTGCTGCGCAACGAGGCCGGCGAAACCGAGGCGCTGGTGGGCTTCATGTTCGACATCAGCGAACGCAAGAAGACCGAGGAAGCGCTGGTCGCGCTGCAACGCCGGCTGGAGGAATACTCGTTCAAGGATGGCCTCACCGGCGTGGCCAACCGCCGCATGTTCGACACCGTGCTGGCGCGCGAATGGAGCCAGGCGCAGCGCAGCCAGCAGGCGCTGTCGCTGATCCTGCTCGATATCGATTTCTTCAAGCAGTACAACGACCACTACGGCCATGTGCAGGGCGACGAATGTCTCAAGCAGGTCGCCACGGCGCTGGCCGGTGCAGCGGTGCGGCCGCGTGACTTCCTGGCGCGTTTCGGCGGCGAGGAGTTCGTCTTCGTGCTGCCGGAGACCGACGAGACCGGCGCGCGGATGATCGCCGAGCGCTGTCGCACGCTGGTCCAGCAGCAGCAGATCGTGCACGCCAGGTCGACCGTGGGCCCTTTCCTCACCATCAGCCTGGGCGTCGGCACCGTGGTGCCGGAGCAGGCCGAGCGGGCGGTGGACTTCGTGGCCCGCGTCGACCAGTGGCTGTACCGCGCCAAGCAGGGCGGCCGCGACCGTATCGCCAGCGGCGAAGGCTGAGGCCTGCACGCCTCAGCGCGGCGGAGGTCAGGCCGGCACCGGGTTGCGCATGCCCACGCTGATGCGGTTCCAGGCGTTCATGTTGGCGATGGCCATCGTCACCTCCACCGCTTCCTGATCGGAGAAGTGCTCGCGCAGCGTGGCGAAGGCGGCGTCCTGGTCGGCCTCGCGTTGCGGGTGCGGCGCCAGGGTCAGCGCCTCGGCCCAGCCCAGGGCGGCGCGCTCGCGCGGCGAGAAGAACGGTGCCTCCTGCCAGGCGGCCACCATGTTCAGCTTGCGGGCGTCCTCGCCGCTCTTGATCAGCGCGCTCCAGTGCATGTCCAGGCAGAAGGCGCAGCCGTTGAGCTGCGACACGCGCAGGAAGATCAGTTCGGCCAGCGCCGGGCCGATGCTGCTCTCCTTGATGCGGCCGCTGAAGTCGACCAGTGCCTGGATGGGTTTGCCGCCCAGCTTGTAGAAGGGCAGGCGGGGTTGGTGGGTGTGCGTGCTCATGGTGGTCCTCGTGTCGTCCGGTTGAAGGGGTGTGTGCCAATGTGGCGCTCACACCTGCAAGACGACCGGGACCGCCGGTTTGTGACGGCCGACTGGAAAACATGGCGGTGAACGGCAACGGGCCGTACGGAAATTCCGTGCGGCCCGTTGCCGGTGTGATTGTTGAGCGGCGTTACGCCGGCAGCCACGTGGGCATCGCCGCCTTCGCCAACTGCTGGCCGCCGCTCAGTGCCGGTTTACGGCCTGTTGCGACGAAGGCTTGAATGCCCCGGCGCACCGGCGCTGGTAAACACCCGCGTTCAGGCCGGCTGGCGCAGCACCTGGTGCGGCGCCGGGATCGGCCAGCTGTTGGCACCGCCCACCTCGGCAATCGCCTTGTTGGTGTCGAAGAACACCTGCCAGTAATCGTCGTTGTGGCAGTAGGGGCGCACCGCCAGCTTGGTGCCGGCAGCGTTGAACTCCAGGATTTCCACATCCGGCGCCGGGTTGTCGATCACGTTGGGAATCTGCGCCAGGCGTGCCTTCAGCGCGGCGATGGCGGCCAGCGGGTCCACGCTGTGGGCCAACTGCGCGGTCAGCTCGACGCGGCGGAAGGCGTTGGTGCTGTAGTTCACGATGTTGTCGGCGAACAGCTTGTTGTTGCCCACCACGGTGCGCACGTTGTCCGGCTGGTCGATGACGCTGGCGAACATGCCGATCTCGCGCACCGTGCCGGTGATGCCGGCAGCGGTGATGAAGTCGCCCACCTTGATCGGCCGCAGCAGGATCAGGAAGATGCCGGCCGCGAAGTTGGCCAGCAGGCCCGACCAGGCCATGCCGATGGCCACGCCAGCGGCCGCGATCAGCGCCGCGAAGGAGGCCGTCTCCACGCCGAACAGGCTGAGGATGGCGATCACCAGCAGCACGCGCAGCATGATGCCGATGGCGGACTCCAGGTACTCGATCAGGGTCGAGTCCAGGCCGCGGGCATCCATGCCCCGGCGCGACAGCATCTTCACGGACTTGATGACCCAGCCGCCGACGATCCACAGGACGATGGCGCCGGCCATCCTCCAGGCGAAGGGAATCACCGTGGCGGCGATGATGGTGTTGATACTGGCGGCACTCAAGTCGAACGCGTCCATCTGGATCTCCCCCGGGGTTGTCTGATTGCAGGAAAACGCATGCGATACGCATGGGCGATTTCCATTATCGGACAGGCGGGGTCAGTTTGCCGATGTATCTTCGGGCGTGATGGCTGCGACCAGCTTTTCCGGCGTCAGGATGGTGAAGCGGTCGCGCAGCGGCGCCTTGCGCGCCATGCCCAGCACCAGGCGGTCGCGGGTCACCAGCACCTCGGCCCCCGCGTCCCAGGCCAGGGCGATGAACTTCTGGTCGTCGCGGTCGCGGCAGCGTGGCAGGGTGGCGGCGAAGGCCTGTTCCTCCGGCGTGGCATCCGGCCAGCATTGCGCGCGTGCCGTGTAGTCGGCCAGCAGCAACTGGCGGTCCGTCGCCTCGATGCCGAACTGGGAATACGCCAGCACCCGGCCGAACTCGTCCAGGCAATCCGCCCGCGTCAGTGCCAGCGCGCGGCCTTCGTCCAGCCAGGTTTTCAGGACGGCGAGCTTGGGGTCGCGGAAATGCCAGAGCGCCATCACCACGTTGGTGTCCAGCACCCAGCGGCGGGGGCGCATATCTGGTGTGGGTGTGTTCATCGCAGGTAGGACTTCAGGACCGACAACAGCTGCTCGACGTCCGCCTCGCGCTCCGCCTGCGGCACGTCCTCGCGGCCCAGGTGCTCGCGCACGTGCCCGTCGATCACCTCGCTCATCAGGCCGGTGACGGCACCGCGCACGGCGGCGATCTGCTGCAGCACCGCCCCGCATTCCGCGCCGTCGTTCAGCGCATTCTCCAGCGCCTGCACCTGCCCCTGGATGCGCCGCACCCGGGTCAGCAGCTTCTTGTTGCCCACCGTGTGTGGCATGGCTCCGTCCCTGCAATGTCTCTATACTCGGGGGGAGTATATACAGAGAGCAGCGGACATGGCGGGCGAGCACGGACATCACCATCACCACGACGCCTGCGGTCATGCGCACGGCCACGGCCATGCGCATGCGGTGCCACCCGCGGCCATGACGGGGGGCGACCACCACTGCGGCAACCCCGGCTTCGACCAGGGCAACCCGCTGGCCGAGCGCAACACGCGCCGCGCGGTGCTGCTCACCGCGGTGATGATGGTCGCCGAGATCGCCGGCGGCTGGTACTACGGGTCCATGGCCCTGCTGGCGGACGGCTGGCACATGGGCACCCACGCGCTGGCGCTGGGCATCAGCGTGCTGGCCTACCACTTCGCGCGGCGCTTCGCCGGCGACGCGCGCTTCGCCTTCGGCACCTGGAAGATCGAGATCCTCGGCGGCTACACCAGCGCGCTGATGCTGGCGGTGGTGGCGGCGGCCATGGTGGTCGAATCGGTGGCGCGGCTCATCGCGCCGACTTCCATCCACTACGACCAGGCCATCGCCATCGCGCTGGTCGGCCTCGCCGTGAATCTCCTGTGCGCCTGGTGGCTGCATGGCAGCGACAGCCATGACCACCACGACCATCACGGTCACAGCCACTCACATGACCATGGCCACAGCCACGGTGAGGATCTCAACTTGCGTGCCGCCTATGTGCATGTCGTGACCGACGCGGCCACCTCGGTGCTGGCCATCGTCGCCCTGCTGGCCGGCAAGTTCTGGGGGGCGGACTGGCTGGACCCGGTGATGGGCATCGCCGGCGGCGTGCTGGTCGCCATCTGGGCCGTCGGCCTGCTGCGCGACACCGGCCGCGTGCTGCTGGACGCCGAGATGGACGACCCGGTGGTGGAGCGCATCCGCCAGACCGTGCAGCAACACAGCGGTGACGCCGCCATCGTCGACCTGCATGCGTGGCGCATCGGCCGCGGTGCCTATGCCTGCATCGTCAGCGTGGAGAGCAAGGCCTCGTTGTCCACGGACGCACTGCGTGCGGCATTGCTGGCCTTGCCGGAAGTGGTGCACGCCACGGTGGAGGTACGCGCCGGGGCTTGGCGGCCGGTCGCTGCAGGCGGACCCGGCGGCGCCCATCGAAGCGTTCAAGGAAGCATCCGCGCGAACCGCTAGTTAGCCGCGACGGTCGCTTTTCTCCGGAGGTGAAGGCATGAAACTCTTGCTCGTCGGATCGACCGGCCTTGTCGGCAGCCATGTGTTGCAACAAGCGCTGCAGGACCCGCGCGTCGATGAAGTGGTCGCCCCCGTGCGGCGGCCGCTCCCCGCACAGGCAGGCTTGCTCGCGCCCACCATCGATTTCGACCACCTGCCCGAAGACGCCGGCTGGTGGAAGGTCGATGCCGTCATCTGCACGCTGGGCACGACGATCCGCAGCGCGGGCTCGCAAGCGGCATTCCGCCGCGTGGACCACGACTACCCGCTGGCCGTCGCCCGCCTCGCACATCGCCACGGCGTACGGACCTTCGCGCTGAACTCCGCCCTCGGTGCGGACGCTTCCTCGCGCATCTTCTACAGCCGCGTGAAAGGCGAGCTGGAGCAGGCGCTCGCCCAGGTCGGTTTCGAGTCGCTGACCTACGTGCGCCCGGGCCTCATCGGCGGTGCTCGCCAGGAATGGCGTACGGGGGAATTCCTGGCCAAACAGCTGCTCACCGTCGTCGGCCCGGTGCTGCCGCGTCGCTGGCGCATCAATCCGGCAGCGCGCATCGCCGAGGCACTCATCGACGCGGCGCTGCGTCCGCGGCCGGGCATCCACGTCGTGAGCGCGGAAGAACTCAACTGAGGCTCAATTGAGACCCCACTGAGGAGACATCACTGAGGAGACACCGCTGAGTGGATGCTCAGGCGGCGCGGCTCTCCTTCCACACCCGCCAGGCGAGGGCGCCCAGCGCCAGCACGCCGGCGATCAGCGCGGCCCACACCAGCCACTTCTTCTGCAGCGCGCTGCGCTCGGCCGGCGCCAGGGCGGTGAGTCGTTCGGGGCCGCCCAGGGTCACGGCTTCACCCGCCCAGGCGGTGGGCAATCCGGCGATGCTGTCGGCGCTTGCGGCAGGTACCAGGGTCTTCAGCGGCAGCGCCGTTTCGCTGGCGGCGCGGGTGCCCCAGGCCAGCAGGAAGGGGCCACGTCCGCGTGCGTTGAAGACCAGTTCGCGCGTCTCGCGCAGCACCGTGAGTTGCGGCGGATTGGCGCCCCAGCCCGGGCCCAGCGGGCGCAGGCGCAGCGCCTGGACGTCGGTCGCCAGCGGCAGGCGCAGGTCGGGCGAATAACTCTGGCGGCTGTCCGGCCCCGCCAGCCAGTAGGCCACGCCACGATGCAGGGTCTGCCAGGGCTGCCCCTCCGTCCCGCGCGCCTCGACCTGCAAAGGCAGCACGCTGTTGGGCACGGCGGGAACGATGCGGATGGCATTGGCCCGTTGCGTCGCCGGCAACAGGTATACCGCGCTGCCGTCGGCCTGCGGCGTACCGGCGGCGGTGAACACTTCGAGCAGCGCCTTCTCTTCCCGGCTCGCCGGGGGACTGGCGTTCACCGCGCTCAGTGCCGGCACCGCGGTTTCGCCGCCGAAGTGCAGGCGCCAGTAGCGGAAGGCATGGCCCCGCTCGCCATCCAGCGGCACGTCGCCCTGCACGAGGGACTGGGCTCCATCGTTGAGCTGCAGCAAGGGCATGTCGCTGGCGACGCCGACCCAGTTCTTCAGGTCGGTGCTGCCGTACACGCTGACCCGCTGCTGCCAGTTGCCGGGCTGCGGCGTCCAGCTCAGGTGCAGGCTGCGCAGGCGCGGTGGCTCGCCCTGCGGCGCCGGCGCCACCAGCAGGTACTCGGTTCGCGCGTGGCCCCTGGCGGCGGTGCTCAGCTGCAAGGACAGGCGCTCGCCCTCGTGCTGCACCTCCAGTTGCTGCGCACCGCCCGCCGCCGGCACTTCCAGCCGGTAGACCTGCAGGCTGACCCGCGGTGGCGTCGTGGTGCTGGCGGAGGGGGCCAACAGGCTGTGCGGCAGGGCCTCGCCGTCGGCGTTGAAGACGCGCAGGTCGCGCAGGTCCGGCCAGGCGGTACCGCCATACACATCGGCCGGCAGTTCCAGGCGATAGAAAGGCGCGTTGCCGGTGCCGAGGCGGATCTCGCGTCCGCTGGCGAAGTCCTGCGGTTGCAGCGCGCCGGCCTGGGCCAGCACGGGCAGCGGCGACAGCAGGGCGCCACACAGCAGCAGGAAACGACGGAATGTTGAGCTCATGGGAGGGCTTTCAGGCGGGTTCGGCCGCGGCATCGGCCTCGACGGTGCTGCGTTTCGGTGGCAGGGGCGCAAAGTAGCCGATGGCCAGCACCAGCAGTGCCACGCCGATGAAGGCCACGGCGCGGGCGAGGCCGCCGCCGCGTGCCGCGTCCACCGCGAACAGCTTGAGGATGACGAGGCCCAGCACCGCGGCGCCGCCTATCCACACCCGCCGCTCGGCGCGCCGGGTGCCGACGAGCATGCAGGCGAGCGCGGCCAGCGTCCATGCCAGCGCGAAACTCGTCTGCACCAGGCGCGACGCCCACAGCGCCTCCGCGTCCCAGTCGATACCGCCCAGCATCGCCAGCGTGCGCAACAGCAGGCCGTTGGCCCACCACATCGCCAGCGCGACGACTGCGTAGCCGCAGGCGCGCGCCGCGGCGGCAGGCAGCCAGGCCGCGACGTTCGCACACCACACCCACAGCATCAGCAGGCCGAAGACGGCCGCCTCCTCCAGCGGGTTGAGCAGCGGCAGGTAGGCCTGCTTCGGCATGGCGCCGTCCAGCGCATTGGTGGAAAGCAGCAGCAACACCAGCGCTGCGACCGCGGGTGCCAGCGCCCCCAGCCACCATGCGCGGCCCTGGGCCTGCAGCGGCCACAGGCCGCGCCTGTCCGCCAGCCACAAGGCGAGGACCGTTGCCGCCAGCGCCGTCATCAACAGGCCTGCCTGCCATTCCTCGCTGCCCCAGCCCAGCTTGCTCAGGTGCCACAGCAACTCGCTGCCGCCCACCGCCAGCATGCCCCAGCCGAGGCTGGCGTGCAGGCCGGAGAGCACCACCGGACCGGCCGGCACCGGAAGCAGGGCCGACAAACCGACCGGCGAATCGCTGTCCTCCTGCCACAACAACCAGAACGCGGTGGCGATCGCCGGCAGCCACACCAGTGCTGGCCAGCCCGCGCCGAAGGGCCGTCCGAAAGCCAGCCACTGGTAGACCAGCACGACGGCGGCGAAGGGCCAGAGCAGCCACGCGGCGTGGCGCAGCTGCGGCCAGCGCAGGCGGGTGCCGACCTGCTGCCAGGCCACCGCGCTCGCCAGCATGCCGGCCAGCGCGAACAGGGAGGCGTCACCGCGATCGAACAGGCGCTGCGCGCCTTCGCCCAGCCACAGGACCCAGGCGGTGATGCCACCGACCCACAGCAACCACCCCGGCACGTCTTCCACATCCGACAGCACACCGCGCAGATGGCCGGGCGGATGGCGACGCCACGTCGCCGCACCGGCCAGCCAGGTGAGCGCCAGCGTCGCGGTGACCAGCAGGAAGCTGGCCGTGTCCATGCCGTCCTTGCGCGCCATCGCGGCAGCCACGGCGGCCAGCACCAGCAGCAGCACGCCGCTCCAGGCCATGCGCGCCTCGCGCTGGCTGCGTCCCGCCCACAGCAGGCCGAGGCCTTCCAGCGCCCAGGCCATCGCGGTGTAGCGGGCCGACAGCGCCAGCGGGATCGCCAGCGTGGCGAAGCCGGCGCCCAGCGCGAGGAAGCTCACGGTGAGCCGCTGCGTCTGCTGCGGCCAGCGACGCAGCAGGAACAGCGCCAGCGGCAGGTACAGGGCAGCGAAGCCCAGCGCGGAGAATGCCGGGCCGTACTCCCAGTGACGCACCAGCCCCACCTGCATGCCGAAGCCCACCAGCGGGGCGCCGAACACCAGCGTGGCGTCGACCAGCCCGCGTCCCTCGCGCTCGCTGCGCAGCGCGAACAGCACCGCGAGCAGGCCGAACACCACCAGGTTGAAGAGCAGGAAGAACTGGCTGCTGGCGTAGTGCAGCGCGGGGTCATACGTTTCCGCGCCCCACCACAGGCCGACGCCGAAGGTGAACACGAAGCCGACCAGGTTGAGCGGCCGCCAGCTCTGCCACAGGCTCACCGCGAGGATGCCCAGCGTCAGCAGTGCGTAGTACGAGAACAGCGCGACATGCGAACCCCCGCCGGTCGACAGCAGCACCGGTGCAAGGTAACCGCCGATGCTGGCCAGCACCGCGAGGCTCTGCGCACGCTGCAACACCGCCAGCGCCACGCTGGCCGCGCAGATGCCCAGCATCAGCGCGAAGCTCAGCCCGTGCGGCAGCAGCGTGTAGAGCCTGAACGCCGCGAAGCAGGTGATGTACAGCGCACCGACGGCACCACCCTGCAGGATCAGCGCGTACAGCGGCGCCTTGGCGCGCAGACGCCAGCCCAGTGCCAGCAGGCCACCGGCGATGCCGGCCGCGGTGACCAGGCGCAGTTCGATGGGGAATAGGTTGCGGTCGGCCGCATAGTTCATCAGGTAGGCGAGGCCGAAGAACAACAGCAGCACGCCCAGCTTGGCCAGCGGATTGCCCTGCAGGAACCAGCGGATGAGTCCGGACAGGGGATTGGGCAGGCTGTCCCGGTTGTCGCCCGTGTCTTCCTGCCTGCCGGCCTGCGCGACGCCGTCGGCATGCGCTGCAGGGCGTGCAGGCGGCACCGGCACAGATACGGCCACCGGTGCGGCCGCCTGCGGCGATGCGGATGACATGGCGGGTGCCGGCACGCCGGTGGGCACGGGCAGGCTTGCCGCGTCGACGCCCGCGATGTCCTGCGGTGGCGGGGATGTCACAGTGGGCCGCGCAGCGCTGGCTGGTGGAATGGCGGCAGGTGCGCCAGGCGCCGGCTCCGTCACCACCGGGAGGGCAGGAGCGGCAGCAGTGGTTGCAGTGGTTGCACCTGGAGGAGCCGTACGCGCGGCAGCTTCCCCCTGCCCCGATTCGACACGCCCGAGTCGCTGCACCAGTCCGCTCAAGGTGGCGCGCAGCGCGCGGACCTCCTCTTCCAGTCGCTCGCCACGCCGCCAGGCGAGGATGGTCAGCACCGGCAATACGATCAGGTAACCGACAGCCAGCAAGACGCCCAGCATCGCCAGACCTTCCATGCCGTTCCCCCGTTTTCTTGTGTCGGCGCATGGTAGCAGGGCCTCCCATGCCATCCGGCTGGCCCTCCGGGCGGCATGTCGCGGGCCGATGTACGGAACCCTTCAGCGCGCCGGCGCTCAGTACAGGCAGGACGTCCGAAGGGCTGCCAAGACAGCCTGCCAGGGAGGGTTCCACTACCCACAAGGAAAAGAGGAGAACCCCATGCAGAGCGAATACGAGTATCCCGACCAGGAGCGCCCCGCCGACCACTCCCCCAGGGCGTCCGGCGCCACGACGGCGAAGGCGGCCAGCCGCGCCGGTGTCGGTGGCGTACTGAAGTGGACCTGCCGCGTCACGGCCTCCACCGCCATCGTGCTGGCCATGCTGGAAGCCGGCAACGCCGCCGCCCAGGCCCTGCCGGAAAGCGCGGGCTTCGGTGCTTCACCGGTCCTGCCCAGGCCCGACAAGCAATGGATTCCCACCGTGAACGTCGCCGAGGCCACCGGCTGGCCGCAGGGTGGCAAGCCGGTAGCGGCGCCCGGCCTGCAGGTGCAGGCCTTCGCCAGCCAGCTGGATCATCCGCGCTGGGTGTACGTCCTGCCCAACGGCGATGTGCTGGTGGCGGAGAGCAACAAGCCGCCACCCGACGAGAACGAGAAGCCCAGCCTGCGCCGCAAGATCATGGGCTTCTTCATGAAGTCCGCCGGTGCCGGCGTGCCCAGCGCCAACCGCATCACCCTGCTGCGCGATGCGAATGGCGATGGAGTGGTGGAGACGCGCACGGTGTTCCTGAAGGACCTCAACTCGCCCTTCGGCATGGCGCTGGTCGGCAACCAGCTGTATGTCGCCAACACCGACGCCGTGGTGCGCTTCCCCTACACCGAGGGTGCGACCAGCATCACCGCCGCGCCCACCAAGGTGGTGGACCTGCCGGCGAAGCCGCTCAATCACCACTGGACCAAGAACATCATTGCCAGCCGCGACGGCAAGAAGCTGTACGCCACCGTCGGCTCCAACAGCAACGTGGGCGAGAACGGCATGAACATCGAGGAAGGCCGCGCCGCCATCCACGAGATCGACCTTGCCAGCGGCAAGATGCGCCTCTTCGCCAGCGGCCTGCGCAACCCCAACGGCCTGGCCTGGCAGCCGCAGAGCGGTGCGCTGTGGACCACGGTGAACGAGCGCGACGAGATCGGCGACGACCTGGTGCCGGACTACATGACCTCGGTGCGCGACGGCGGCTTCTACGGCTGGCCCTACAGCTACTTCGGCCAGCATGTGGACGAGCGCATCGAACCGCCCCGGCCCGACCTGGTGGCGAAGGCCATCGTGCCGGACTACGCGCTGGGCGCGCACACCGCATCGCTGGGCCTGGCCTTCTACGAAGCCAGCCTGCTGCCGGCGCAGTACCGCAACGGCGCCTTCGTCGGCCAGCATGGCTCCTGGAACCGCAAACCACGCAGTGGCTACAAGCTGGTCTTCGTGCCCTTCACCGACGGCAAGCCCTCCGGCCCGCCGCAGGACATCCTCAGCGGCTTCGTGGTGGATGACAAGGCGCTCGGCCGCCCGGTCGGCGTGGCGGTGGACAAGGCCGGTGCGGTGCTGATGGCCGACGACGTCGGCAACATCATCTGGCGGGTGACGCCGGCGAAGTGAGCGGCGTGGCACCGCGGGCGAAGCGGGCGCGGCGCATGGCGCACATATCGGCGCCGCACTTGCTTCGTCATGTGGCTGGGCCAAGCTGATCAGGGAGCCGCGCCTAGCCCGCATCGTCCGAATGGCAGAGGCGCGCACCCCGCCACGGGCGCAAGAATCGTGGCTGCCTCCTTCGTCTGCATGATCGGGCCCCACGCATGAGCCACGTCGTCATCGAACACCGCGAGCAGTTGCTGTTCCAGCTGGCCGAAGCGGCCGAGGTGGAGCACTGCCTGATGTGCACCTACCTCTACGCCGCCTTCTCGCTGAAAGGCGCGGACGCCGCCGACCTGGACGACACCGAGCGCGAGGCCGTGCAGCGCTGGCGCAAGGTGCTGATCGCGGTGGCCATCGAGGAGATGAGCCACCTCACCCTGGTCGGCAACCTGATGGTCGCGCTGGGCGGTGGCCCGCAACTGGCGCGCGCCAACCTGCCGCTGACGGTCGGCTACTTTCCCGCCGGCGTGCAGGCCGTGCTGGCACCGTTCTGCGAATACACCATGGATCACTTCGTGTTCCTGGAACGGCCGGAGAACACGCCGGACGCGGACTGGAGCGTGTTCCCGCACGACAGCTACAGCCGCGGCACGGTGCATGGCCGTGTCATGCCCAACACCTTCGACTACAGCACCGTCGGCGAGCTGTACCGCTCCATCCTGCAGGGCGTCGAGATGCTGCACGAACGCGTCGGCGAGGCCGCCTGCTTCCCCGGCCGCGGCGCCTCGCAGATCGGCCCGCTGGACGCCGCCCTGCCCGGCCTGCGCAGCATTGCCACGCTGGACGATGCACGTGCCGCCATCGACACCATCGTGCGCCAGGGCGAAGGCGCGGCCACCGCCTGCGAACGCTCGCACTACATGCGCTTCATCGGCGTGCGCGAGGAGCTGGCGAAGTTGCGCGCCCGTCGCGCGGACTTCGAGCCCTCCCGCCCCGCCGCCCTCAACCCGGTGATGCGCAAGCCGCCGGTGCCCGAGGGCCGCGTGTGGGTGACGCATCCTCAGGCCGTGCTGGTGATGGACTACGCCAACGCGCTGTACGCCTTCATGCTGCGCCTGCTGATGCAGGCCTGGGGCCGCCCGCCCGCGCTGGCGAATGCCAAGGGCACACTGGTGCAGGCCAGCATCCGCGTCATGCGTGCCATGACGCCGGTGGCGGAATACCTCACCACCCTGCCGGCCTGCGAAGACCAGCCGGGCGTGAACGCCGGCATCAGCTTCGCCACCTTGCGCAACGTCGTCGCCCTGCCTTTCGGCGCGGCGGAATGGCGCACGCTGGGCGAGCGTGCCGGCGAACTCGCCCAACGCGGCCGCGAGCTGACAGCGCAACACGAACTGTTTGCCGACGTCGCAAAGCTGCTCGACGGCATGGCCGCCGAACTGCTGGCGCGCGAACAGGATGCGCAGCCGGTTGTCGCGCCAGCTGCTGTTACATCAGCCCCCACCGCCACTTCCAGCGCACCGGTAGAGGCCAGCGGCATCGAAGTCGCCGAGGGCAAACAGGTCACGCTGTACTTCGAAGGCAAGCGCTGCATCCACGCCCGTCACTGTGTGCTCTCGCAGCCGAAGGTCTTCAAGGCGAATACGCCGGGCACCTGGATCTTCCCCGACGAAGCCCGCCCGGACGATCTCGCCGCGCTGGCGCAGAATTGTCCCTCCGGCGCCATCCAGTACCGCCGCCACGACGACGGCCCCCCCGAACCCGCACCTGCCGTCAACACCCTGCGCGTGCGCGAGAACGGCCCGCTCGCCATCCACGCGCCGATCACGCTGGGTGACCAGTCCATCGGCTACCGCGCCACGCTGTGCCGCTGCGGCGCCTCGCAGAACAAACCCTTCTGCGACGGCTCGCACAACGACGCCGGCTTCAAAGCCAGCGGCGAACCCGCCAGCCTGGACACGCCGACACTGACGCAACGCCACGGGGCATTGAGCGTGCGCCCGCAAGCCAACGGCCCGCTGAAGCTCAGCGGCAACCTGGAAATCTGCTGCGGCACCGGCCGCACCATCGCCCGCGTGGAGCACGCCACGCTTTGCCGCTGCGGTGGCTCGGCGAACAAGCCGTTCTGCGATGGCACGCATGCGCGGAATGGCTTCGTCGCTGCAGGAGAGTGAGTGTGAGCGCCGCCAGGAGTAATGCTGAATATTCCAAGAATAACCAGCTCTCACTCAAGCAGAGTCTGGGAGGTGGAAACAATGGTCGGCCGAAGCCTGTCAGCAACAACCGCTATCCCGACGCGTTTAATTCTCCGTTGTTGTGGCTCCCGCTCTCCGTCCTCGCAGGCACATCAGACAACCCAGGTCCCAATCCTCTCTCTTGGGCTAGCGCAGCCACAGCGGCACGAAGCTCGCTATTGGGGAGCATCGCCGGAAAATTCGAGGAGTGAAAATTAGATGAATGAAAGTTACGGTTGAAGTTAATTTTCTGATCGAAGTTCTTCTTGAGTTCGGCAACGAGCGGATCCTCCACACTTATCTCGAGCGCGTGAAGCCGTTGCTGATTGTCACGTGCGAGAGCCAGCAATTCTTCCAAGATTTCACGCTCGGGCCGTTGTTGAATAACTGTTGTACTAGTTGAGTCTCGGACATCGGCGAAAGACTTCTCCAGCTCCGGCCAGTTCTTCTCGAAAACACTCTGTGCTGTGTCTTCGCTTAGCCCTTTGGCTCCTGCCTCTGTCAACGCCTGGTTGAGCCCGAGGTACAGCTTCAGAACATCCGCTTTCGTTGCTTCGGTTTGCTGGAATGCCGACAGGGGGCCCGTCAAATCGGTCTTTGCGATGTCGAACAACAGCACACACACGCGTGAATCCTGTTTTTTTGAAAGCGCACCCGCTTCGAAATGAAGCCACGGCGATAGCCGATTGTCAGGTGTCACAAAGAGGATGCCAAAACTTGTCTTGGCGAGTTGTTCTTGCAGCTCCGCGCTCCACCTCGCACCTGATTCGATATCACTGGAGATCCAAGGATCGACCGCTTGTAACGCTTCTTGGAGCTATCGTTGAAATGCCACCGCGAAGCCGTGACTCCTCTTTCCAGACCAACTCAAGAACACCTTCACTACAGCCCCCTCTAGGAATGCCATGCCAGCATCCTAGAGGGCGCTCAACCCGCCTGCAACAGACCCAGCACCTTCTCCGCCACCAGCCCCGACGAGGCCGGGTTCTGGCCGGTGACCAGCTTGCCGTCGGTGACGGCGAACGGTTGCCAGTCGGGGCCGTGCTCGAAGAGGCCGCCGAGTTCGCGCATGCGGGTCTCCAGCGCGAAGGGCACCACGCTGGTGAGTCCCACGGCGTTCTCCTCGCTGTCGGTGAAGCCGCTGACGCGACGGCCGTTGAGGATGGACTTGCCGTCCGGGTCTTTGGCGCTGATCAGCCCGGCCGGGCCGTGGCACACCGCCGCCACCACCTTGCCGGCGCCCCAGGCGGATTCCACGGCGCGGGTCACGCCGGCGTCGCCCGGCAGGTCCCACATGGTGCCGTGGCCACCGGCGAAGAACACCGCGTCGAAGTCCGCTGCGTTCACGCTGGCCACCGGCACGGTGTTGCGGATGGCGGCCTGTGCCACCGGGTCGGCCAGCATGCGGTCGACCTCGGCGTCGTTCTCGCCGGCCGGCTTCAGGCTGTTGGGGTCGAAGGGCACCACGCCACCGCGCGGCGATGCCAGCACGACGTCGATGCCGGCGTCGCGGAAGCCGTAGTAGGGCACGGCCAGCTCGTCGGACCAGATGCCGGTGGGCTTGCCGCTGTCGCCCATGCGGTCGTGGGAGGTGAGGATCATCAGGACTTTCTTGCTCATGGTGTTTTCCTTCCGTTCGATGTCGTTGAGGGAGTGAGCGCAGTCTATTGCGGTGAGCCGAAGCGATGAACTAGGCTTCGCTCAATTCATCTTCAACGCCATGTAATCAATGAGCCGCAGTTTCGACCCCGTCCAGCTCGGCAGCATCGAGCTGTTCTGCAAGGCTGCCGAGCTGGGCAGCTTCACCGCCGCGGCCGAGGCCCTGGGCGTGACGCCGGCGGCGGTGAGCCGTGCCATCGGTCGTATCGAGGAACGCCTGGGAGTGCGGCTGTTCGTGCGCAGCACGCGGCGCATGCGCCTGACCGACGACGGCCAGCTCTACCACGAGCAATGCCGCCAGGCGCTGGCGCAGATCGAGGAAGCGGAGCGCGCCATCACCGGCCACCAGATGGTGCCGGCCGGCGTCCTGCGCATCAGCGTGCCGACCACCTACGGCCATTCGCGGGTGATGCCGCTGCTACCCGCATTCCGCGCGCGCTACCCGGCGGTCAGCGTGGAGGTGGAGGTCTCCAACCGCAATATCGATTTCGTGGAGCAGGGCTTCGACCTGGCGATCCGCCTGGGTGCGCCGCCGGACTCGCGCCTGGTCGCGCGCAAGCTGGAGGACGCCAGCATGGGCGTGTTCGCCTCACCCGACTACCTGTCACGCCACGGCGAGCCACGCACGCTGGACGAGTTGCAACAGCACACCAGCGCGCAGTTCGTGCGGCCCAGCACCGGCCGCGTGATGCCCTGGGTGTTCCGCCGCGACGGCGCCGACATCGAGCTGCAGCTCGACAGCCCGGTGCGGGTGCTGGAGGACGTGCTGGGTTGCGTCAGCTTCGCCCGCGCCGGTGGCGGACTGGTGCAGATCTACCACTTCGTCGTCGCCGAGCAGCTGGCGCGCGGTGAACTGGTCGAGGTGCTGAAGCCTTACGCGGGCCGCAGCCGACCCTTCTCCATCCTCTACCCGCACAACCGGCACCTGTCGGCGCGGGTGCGGGCCTTCGTGGATTTCATGCTGCAGGCGGTGGCGACCTGAAGGGGGGCGCGTCAGACGGCGGGCGGATACATCGGCTTGCCATCGTTCAGGTACAGGATGCCCTTCACGACGCGATACACCAGCCACACCCAGGTGGCGAAGATGATCGCCCAGCCGACGAGGACGATGGCGAGGATGCCGCCGATCACGAACCACAGCAGGCCGAACCAGAAGCTGCGGATCTGCCAGCGGAAGTGGCTCTCCATGAAGGTGCCCGCCACGTCGTCACGCTTCACGTAGTTGATGATGATCGCGATGAGGGCGGTGATCCCCACCAGGTACGACACCGCGTACAGGACGTAGATGATCATCGTCAGGTTGCGCGCCGCGCGGATCGGGTCAGGCGCCGGCGTGTTGCTGGCGGTGGTGGGCAGGTCGTCCATGCTCGGGCATCTCCGTCATGTGGCCGGTGGCGGCTGCGCCAGTGTAGCGGCAACCCGCCTGCCACACGCGGGGAGTCTGCGGGCGGCATAATCGGCGCATCCGTGCCCCGGCACGCCCACGCGACTTCGCGACCCGACAGGGACTGCCGCATGCCCGCCCCAGAGCCCGCATCGAACCCAGCCCGCATCCTGCTGCTGTTCGCCCACCCCGCCTACCAGCGTTCGCGCATCAACCACGCCCTCGTCGAAGCGGTGCGCGATGTCGACGGCCTGACCCTGCACGACCTCTACGAGTGCTACCCGGACGGCTTCATCGACGCGCGCCGGGAGCAGGCTCTGCTGTCCGCGCATGACATCGTCGTGGTGCAGCACCCGCTGTACTGGTTCTCCTGCCCGCCGCTGTTGCGCCTGTGGCAGGACACGGTGCTGACCAACGGCTTTGCCTACGGCCATGGTGGCAGGGCGCTGGCCGGCAAGCGCTGGCTCAGCGTGGTGAGCACCGGCGGCGGCGTGTTCGCCGACGCGCATTGCGAGCCGGAGCGCTTCGCGGTCGGGGAGTTCCTGCGCCCCTTCGAGGGCTGTGCGGATCTCTGCGGCATGAGCTGGGAGGCGCCCTTCATCGTGCAGGGCGGCCATGCCCTGGACATGGAGGCGCTGGCCGCGCGCGCGACCGACTACCGCGAGCGGCTGCTTGCGCTGGCTGCAGAGGGCAATGCCGGCACGGCCGGCGGGTGCTGAGCGCCCAACCACGACAGGGACGAGGACAACGACATGGATCAAGGCTCCTGGCTGGCGCAAGCCTGCATCTTCCTCGCCGCGGCGGTAGTGTCGGTGCCGCTCGCCAAGCGGCTCGGCCTCGGCTCGGTGCTGGGCTACCTGATCGCCGGGGCGTTGATCGGCCCGCATGTGCTGGGCCTGCTCGGCGAGCCGGAGGGCGTGATGCACGTCGCGGAATTCGGCGTGGTCATCATGCTGTTCCTCATCGGCCTGGAAATCCGCCCCAGCTACCTGTGGCAGATGCGCGCCGCGATCCTCGGCCTGGGCGGTGGGCAGGTGGTGGTCACGACGCTGGCGGTGGCGGCTGTCGCGCTGGCCTGCGGATTGCCGTGGCAGCACGCGCTGGCCGTCGGCATGATCGCCGCCATGTCCTCCACCGCCATCGTGCTGCAGTCGCTGCGCGAGCGCGGGCTGGACAGTTCGCAGCCGGGCCGCGCGGCGTTCTCGGTGCTGCTGTTCCAGGACATCGCGGTGATTCCCATGCTGGCCCTGCTGCCGCTGCTCGCCACCCAGGCGGTGGTGGCCGACGCGGCGGCCCCGCATGGCCACAGCCTGATCGGCGGCCTGCCGGACTGGGCACAGGCCCTGGTGGTGCTGGGGGCGGTTGCCGGCATCGTGGTGGCGGGGCGCTACGCGCTGCGGCCGGTGTTCCGCTACATCGCCAGCACCGGCCTGCGCGAGATCTTCACCGCCACCGCCCTGCTGCTGGTGGTCGCCGTCGCGCTGCTGATGCAGGCGGTGGGCCTGTCCGCCGCGCTGGGGGCGTTCGTGGCCGGCGTGGTGCTGGCCGACAGCGAGTTCCGCCACGAGCTGGAAACCGACATCGAGCCCTTCCGTGGCCTGTTGCTCGGCCTGTTCTTCATCTCGGTCGGCGCCAGCATCGACTTCGCCCTGCTGGCCGCACAACCGCTGCTGATCCTTGCCCTGGTGGTCGCGCTGATCGCCATCAAGACGACGGTGCTGTATGTGCTGGCCCGCTTGTTCCGCGACGGCCATGCCGATGCGCTGCTGCTGGCCCTGTGCCTCGCGCAGGGTGGCGAGTTCGCCTTCGTGCTGTTCGCCTTCGCGGAATCGGTGAACGTGCTGGACGCCGGCATCACCGGCCCACTGGTGCTGGCCGTCGCGCTGTCGATGGCCGCGACGCCGCTGCTCTTCATGCTCGCCCAGCGCCTGCGCGGCAAGCCGGCGCGCAAGCCGCGGCCGGACGAGAAGATCGACAACCAGCATCCGCAGGTCATCATCGCCGGCTTCGGCCGCTTCGGGCAGATCGTCGGCCGCCTGCTGCGCGCCAATGGCTATCGCAGCAGCGTGCTGGACCACAGCGCCGACCAGATCGACCTGGTGCGTCGCGCCGGCAACCAGGCGAACTACGGTGACGCCTCGCGCATGGACCTGCTGCGCGCAGCCGGCGCCGAGACGGCACAGGCGCTGGTGATTGCCATCGACGACGAAGCCCGCACCAGCGAGATCGTCGAGTCCGCCCGCAAGCATTTCCCGCAGCTCAGGATCCTGGCCCGCGCCTATGACCGTCGTCACCTCTACGAACTGCGCAAGCTGGGCGCCGACGTCATCGAGCGCGAGACCTTTGCCGGCGCGGTGAATCTCGGCGCCCGCACGCTGCGCCTGCTCGGCATGCGCGCCCACCAGGCCCACCGCGCGGCCCAGCTCTTCTCCTACTACGACAACGACCTCATCGACCGCCTGGAGCCGTACTGGGGCAACCTCGAGATCTACCGCACCCAGCTCGGCAAGCAGACCGCCGACGTGGAGGCCCTGATGCGCGAGGACGCCGAAGCCTTCCATCTCGGCCAGGCGCAACACGGCTGGGACGCCGCGCCGGAGGCGGAGGCGTCGAGCACGACGGGCGGGCAGATGGCGCGCTGAGCAGCGGCCGCCAGACCCGGCGGCCCCGCCTACGCCCGTTGCACCCCGGCCTTGCCGTCCTCCACCACGAAGCTCGCCAGCGTGCGTACGCCGCTGTCCTCGCGGCTCACGTCGTCCAGTCCGCGCAGGGTGGTGGTCCAGCGTTGTGGCGTGAGCTCCACCAGGCCGTAGCCGCGCACCTCGCTGCTGGCGAAATGGCAGTGCGGGTTCTCGCGCACGGTGGCGTCCAGCCGCGCCTGCGCCTGGCCGCTGGCGGAGCTGATGCTGGTGCCGATGAACTCGGCGGCGATGGCCGGGCCGTCGGGCCGGGCGCGCACATCGGCCACCCAGTTCTGGTGGATGTCGCCGCCGACGAACACGGGATTGGCCGGCTTGCTGCCCAGCAGGCTGCCGATGAGCCGCTCGCGCGCCGCCGGGTAGCCGTTCCAGTTGTCGGTGCCGTAGCGCTCGCCTTTGCCGATCTTGCTGTCGCGCGGCGTGAACTGCGTCTGCTGCGCGATCACCGTCCACCGCGTGCCGCGTTGCACGTCGCGACGCAGGCCGGCGTGCAGCCAGCTTTCCTGCTCGTCGCCCAGCAAGGTACGCCGCGGGTCGGCCCATTCGGCGCATAGCGCCGGCTCCACCGGATCGCCACCGTTCTCCGGGTCGCGGCAGGCCTGCCAGTCGCGGTACTGGCGATCGTCCAGCAGGTGGAAGCTCGCCAGCCGGCCGACGTCGAAGCGGCCGTAGATGCGCAGGGCGTCCGGCCTGCCCAGTCCGTCCAGGCCGCGCAGCAGCACGCTGGCGCGCACCGGCATGTGCTCGTACCAGGCCTGGTAGGCGGCGGCGCGGCGGGACGCGAAGGCCGCCGGGTCGGCCGGACCCTTCGCGCCACCCTGCAGGCCGGCGTAGTTGTTCAGCACCTCGTGGTCGTCCCAGGTCACCAGCCAGGGGCATGCCGCATGCATGGCCTGCAGATGCGGGTCGCTGCGGTAGAGCTGGTAGCGCAGGCGGTAGTCCGCCAGCCGGTACGGCACCTTCAGCGGGTGGGCACGCACCGCGTCCTTGCGGCTGGCCGACTCGTAGATGTAGTCGCCGACGAACAGCACGAGGTCCGGCTGCTCGGCGAGCAGGTGGCGCCAGGCCGCGTAGTAGCCATCGTTCCAGTGCTGGCAGGACGCAATGCCGAACCGCAGGCGCGGCGCCAGCACTTCGGGTGCCGGCAGCGTGCGGGTGCGGCCGGTGATGCTGACGGCATCACCCGCGCTGAAGCGGTAGTGGTACCAGCGGTCCGCCGCCAGGCCGTCCACTTCCACATGCACGGCATGGCCGAACTGCGGCAGCGCGGTGGCCTCGCCACTGCGCAGGCCACGACGGAAGTGCTCGTCCTCCGCCAGCTCCCAGCGCACGGCCATCGGCGCGCGCTCGATGGCCGGCGCCTCCAGCAGGCCGGCATGGACGAGCCGCGTCCACAGCACCACGCTGCGATGATCCGGCGCGCCACTGGCCACGCCCAGCGCGAAGGGATCGTCCCTGAAGCGTGGTACCGCGGCGAGCAGGCCGGATGCCGTCGGCGCCATGGCCGAGGCCACCAGCAGCTTGAGCAGATCACGTCTTTGCATGAAGGCGGGCGATGAATGCCTGTTTGTCTGAATTCTTCCTACACGGTGCTTCGCGCAAGAGTATTTGCACCGGAAATCCTGCTCCGGACGATCGTGACAGTGTGACAAATCTGCGGGTCAGCGCGAAGTCGTCACGCTGGCCGCTCTCAGGTCGCAGGCACACTGATCCGCAACAAGGAAATCCCGCGACGAGATCCGGAACATCCGGAGGCATGCGTCGAGCAGGCAAGGGATGAAAGGCAGGTGTGAAATGTTTGGCAACAAGACGGCTTCTGAAGAACACGAACCGGTGCGCGCGGACCTTGCGCGCACCCGCAACCTCCGGCGCTTCTGCGTGCTGGTCACCGTAGCCGGCCTGCTGTGGGGCCTGGCCCACCGGCAGGCTCAGGCGGAGCCACTGATCGCCATGGCGGTACCGGTGTCGCACAGCGTTGCGAACGCAACGCATGCGTCGCCGATTGCCGTCGAGGACACCCTGCGTGCCTGGGCCTCGGCATGGGACCGCAGCGACGTCGAGGCCTATCTCGCCCACTACGCGGACGACTTTGTCCCCACCGGCGGCCGCTCGCGCGCGGAGTGGATGCAGCAGCGTCGCGAGCGCCTGCAGACGCAACCGATGCGTCACGTGCTGATCAGCGACATGAGCGTGCGCTACAGCGGCGAGCTGGCCACCGCGCGCTTCACCCAGCACTACGTCGACATGGGCCTGATGAGCACCGCGTACAAGCGCGTGATCCTCAGCAAGCGCAACGGCAGCTGGAAGATCCGCCAGGAGCTGGTCGAGTCCGAGCACGCCGTGCGTCGCTGACGCGCAGCGCCCGCACCGTGCAGTGCGGCAACGTGTCTCCTGCCACGAACACCGCCAACTAGCCCGACGCATCCCGTTTCCCCCGTGCCACGCTTGCGGCCACGCAAGACGAGCTGCCCTTGATGGCAGCACGAAGAAGCAGCGCAGACCCGATCTGCGCGCACGGGAGGAGACGGAAATGCCACACCCGCACGATGCAGTCGTGCCGCTGCCGCATGGGCTGCCGGCCAGCATGCTGCCCCTGCAGTGCCTTTCATTGCGCCGCGCCAGCGTGCGGCGCAGCGCAATGAGCGCCGAGTTCAACCGACTCGGCCTGCCATTCGCATTCGTCGACGCGGTGGAGCCCGATTTCTCCGAGGGCTTCCCGGAGAGCTACGACCGCGACCGCCGCCTGGCCCTGTTCGGCTACGACATGCGTCCCGGCGAAGCCGGTTGCTACCTGTCGCACCGCGGGATCTGGCAGGACTTCCTGGCCAGCACGCGCGAGTACTGCTGCGTGCTGGAGGACGACGTCGCACTGGATGACCGCCTTCCGCAGGTACTGGCCTCGCTGCTGGCCCAGTCGCAGGACTGGGACCTGGTGCGCCTGTACGGCGTGTTCGAACGTCGCAGCCTGCGCCACCTGCCGTTGCGCGAGCAACGCTGGCTGGTCGAATACCTGGACCAGCCGCGCGGGACGCAGGGCTATGTCCTGACCCGTCACGCTGCACGGCGGCTGCTGGAAACCACGCAGCAGATGTACTGCGCGATCGACGATGCCATCGACATGGAGTGGGTGCATGGCCTGCGCATGTTCGGCGTGGAACCGCACGTGATCCGCGAACTGCCCTGCACTTCGACGATCGGCAACCGCAAGCGCCCGCGCCAGTCCATCGCCACCATGCTGGCGCGCGAGGTCCGGCGCTGGCCGCAGGACATGCGGCGCCTGCAATGGATGGGCCGCAGGATGTTGCGGTGGACCTTCATGGCGCTTCGGCGCGGCAGCCCCGGCGCCGTTTCCCTGGCGACCGGCAAGGAGGCGTCCTGAGGCAAGCCGGCCGGCGCCTGCTTACAGGAACCAGCGCAGGTACACCGCCAGGGCCGAGCGCACCGGCGAGGCGCCGAACTCGCTGCTGTCGCTGCCGATCATGCGGTTGAACATCGCGCTGACATCCAGCCGGTCGCTCACGTGCCAGGTGCCTTCCACCTGCAGCATGCTGCTGTGGTCGTAGGCATTGCGGCGCACGAAGGCGCTGAGCTCCAGCGGCTCCACGCCGAAGGCCCGGTCCCAGGCCGCGCGGCCGAACCAGTAGTGGCGCACCAGCAGGTCCTGTCGCTCGGTGACGCCGCGTCGCAGCTCGCCCAGAGCGCGGGCGCCGCTGCCCTGTACGGCGCGCCAGGCGTTCCAGTCCGCCTCGTTCAGCGCATCGCCCGCGTAGTGATGCTCCAGCGTCAACACCAGCCCCACGGGCGAGGTCCATGAGCCACCGACGGCGAGCCGGTTGAACCAGCCCGTTCCGCCTTGCGCCTGCCCCGCTGCGGGCAGCGCCGCACGCCGGCCACCGCTCCACTCCATCTGCAGGATCAGCGAATCGCTGGCGGTGTACGACAGGTTGCTGCCGAGTTGCGGCGCGTCGCCGGCACGCGCGAAGGCGGTGAGGTCGCCCACGACGCGCTCGCCGGTGCGTGGCGAGATGCGCAGAAAGGCCGCGCGATGGCGGTTGGTGCGCTCCAGCCCCAGCGACCAGAACTGGTCGTCGAAACGGGAGCCGGACGTGTCCTCATCGCTGAGCTGCGGTATCAGCGCCAGCTGCGCCGAGCCCCGCGCATCCACCGCCTGCGCCCGCAGCATCACCGCGCCCAGCCGGTTCTCGCGCAGCGCCGCCGGGTTCTGCGAGCTGCGCATCACCACCGCGTTCTCGCGCAGCCAGTCGGTCGGGTTGTAGCCCAGCGCCACACCCTGACGCAGGTTGATGCGGCCGGCGTCGAGGTACCAGGACGGCGTGGCCTGCCAGTTGAGGTACAGCTCGCGCAACGCGTTGCGCTGGCGGTCGGCCGCATCGCCGTTGCCCTCCACGGCTTCCATGCGGTCGGAGAAGCCGGCACGCAGGGATTCGCCGAGGCGCCACTCGCGGCGGAAATCCAGCACCGCGCGGCCCAGCACATCGTCGCTGGCCGACGCGCCGTCACGCAGGTCCACACCCTGCGCCCAGGCTTCCATGCGCAGGCCGATGCGCGTACCGGCTTCGGCCGGCTGGACCTGCAGGGCGAGGGGATCGAAGGCCGGCGCATCCGCTGGCGCGGCGGTCTGTGCCGCGGCGTGGGACGACAGCCCCCACGCGGCCAGCAGCAATGCATGGTGCAGTCGCAGCGAAGAGCGCTGCAGCATCGAACTCCACAGCATCGCTCAGTCCGCCGCGAAGCGCGGCAGGTAATCGCGCTGCAGCCACTCGTCCGGGATCTCGCGCGGCGTGTGGCCGGTGGTCTGCATCACCGTCACCCAGCTGCTATCCAGGCCGTCGATGATCACCGTCTCGATCGGCCGCAGCGTGCCCATCGCCTCCTGGTACTTGCGGAAGTAGGCGGTCTTCAGCAGGCGCTCCTCGGCGGTGTAGTAGCGCGCCATCACCGGGCGGTCGTTGACGGCATCCACCCAGTAGTCGACGCGGGCATAGGCCACGTCCTCGCGCTGTGCGACGAGCTTCAGGCGCAGCGTGTCGCGCTGTGCGCCCTCGCCGTCCTTCACGCTCTCGCGACCGGCGAGACTCGCCTCGTAGTCGCGCGCCAGCCGCGTGGTCATCACGTCGCCGTTGGAGGCCTGGCCGAGCAGGCGCTGCTGTGGCGAGATGCGCACGCTGGCGCGGTTGACCGGGTCGTAGAACCACAGGTCCATGCCATTGCGCAGCATCAGCTTGCCGGTGTCGCGCGCCGGTGCCACGAAGCGGATCAGGTTGCGGTACTGGCCGTTGCCACTGTTCGGCTTGGCGAAGACCGTCAGCGTGGAGTTGGCGCTCTGCTTGCCCTGGCGGTACTCGGTGAGCTGGGTCTTCACCGAGAAGCTGCCGGGCGGGTTGCGCACCGCGTCGGCGGCTTCGAGGATCTCCACCGCCGTGCGCTCGCGGGCGCCGGCGATGGGAGTGGAGACGACTGCCAGCAAGGCAAGGCCGGCCGCACACACTGTGCGTTTTAAGACGCGTTCAGACATGGCGCAGGGCCTCCACGATTTCCATCTTCGCGGCGCGGTTGGCGGGCCACAGCGACGACAGGCAGGCGATCAACGCCAGGATCAGCACGGTGCCGAGCAGCAGTTCCGGATGGTTGAGCGCATCCACGCCCACCGGCACCGGCATGGCGCGGCCGGGCGGCGTCCAGGTGATGCCGGCCTGGTTGATGCCGTACTCGCCGAGCAGCGCCCCGGCCACCGCGCCGATCACCGCACCCAGGGTGCCGATCAGCGCACCTTCCAGGATGAACATGCGGCGCACATGGCGGCGCTTGAAGCCCATCGAGCGCAGCGTGCCGATCTCGCCGACGCGCTCGCCCACCGACATGCCGACCGCATTGGCGACCGAGAACAGCGTCACCGCGCCCATCAGCAACGCGATGAACTGGAACAGCGCGCTGAACATGTTCACCACCTGGTTGTACTGCGGCTGCACGTCCTTGAAGTCACGTACCTCCATGTCGGCACCGCCAGGAAAATCCGCCAGCAGCTTCTCGATGCGCGCACGCGCCGCCGGAATCTGCTCGGTGTGTTCCAGCTGCACGACGATGGCGGAGGCGCCCTTGCCCTCGGGGCCGAACACCAAGCGTTCGGCCAGCGCGATCGGCATGGCGGCGTACACCATGTCGAGGTCGCGCACGCCCTGTCGCTCGGTGCGCAGCACCTGCATGCGCACCACGCTGGGCGCGCCGCCGCTGGTGGCGGACAGCAGCTCGATGGCCGGGGTGGCGTCGGCAGGCGTGGTGGTGGCATTCGATTGCGCGGCGAGCTGGCTCAGCGAGGCATCGATGGCCGGCGCATCGTCCTGTGTGGCCGCTGCCGGTGGCATGGCGCAGTCGCGCAGTTCCAGTGCCTGGCACATGGACAGCAGCTGCGCGAGGCCCAGGCCGATGACGCCGGACTCCGGCTGGTCGGCCTGCAGGCGGTTGGCGCGCGGCGGCAGGCCCAGGTCATTGCCGTCCCAGCCCAGCATGCGGTCGCGCTCGGCCACCTGCCAGCCGGTGCCGGCGTAGGTGCTGGAGGCACCAGCCGCGAAGTTGCCGGCGACACCCTGCACGCGCAGGATGGGTGTTGCCACGCGCAGCATCGGCTTCAGCTCGGGGTCGTCGGCGATGCGATTGATCAGCGCCGGGTAGT
This sequence comes from Uliginosibacterium sp. H1, assembly GCF_036017065.1. Classification (NCBI taxonomy): domain Bacteria; kingdom Pseudomonadati; phylum Pseudomonadota; class Betaproteobacteria; order Rhodocyclales; family Zoogloeaceae; genus Uliginosibacterium; species Uliginosibacterium sp. H1. The sequence continues at coordinate 601,559 of NZ_JAYXHR010000002.1, read as the reverse complement.
CGCGGATCGCGAAGCGCTCCGGGTTGCCGCGACCGAAGTCTAGGAAGCCCTTGCGCATGATCTGCAGGTGGCCGGAGTCGCGCACCGTGTCGGTCTGCAGCACGTTGATCATGGCGGCGACGTAGCCGCCGAAGATCACCACCGCCATCGCGCCGACGCACAGTGCGCCGAGCGTCAGCAGGCTGCGGCGGCGGTTGCGCAACAGGTTGCGCCAGGCGAGATCAAGCAGGTTCATGTTGCACCTCCGGAATGCTGGCACCGACGATCTGCCCGTCGGCGACGCGGATGCACACGTCCGCCGCGCGGATGAGGCCGGCGTCATGCGAGGAGAAGATGAAGCTGGCGCCGGTGTGGCGCTGGATGCGGCGCATCAGCGCGATGATCTCGGCGCCGGTGTGGCCGTCGAGGTTGGCGGTTGGCTCGTCTGCCAGCACTAGGTCCGGCCGGTTGGCGAGCGCACGCGCTATCGCCACGCGCTGGCGCTGGCCACCGGACAGCTGGTTGGGGCGACGGTCCTCCATGCCGCCGAGGCCGACTTCGCCCAGCAACTCGCGGGCACGCTGGCGGCGCTGCGCGGGGCTGTGGCCCTGGGCCGGGTCGAGCAGGCGCATCGCGTACTCCACGTTCTCCACCGCGCTCAGCACCGGCAGCAGGTTGAAGCTCTGGAACACGAAACCGATGCGACGCGCGCGGAACTCACTGAGCTGATCGTCGGCCAGCGTCTGCGGCGACACGCCGTCGATCTCGATGCGTCCGGCATCCGGCCGGTCGATGCAACCCAGCAGATGCAGCAGCGTGCTCTTGCCGCTGCCGGACGGCCCGGCAATCACCGTGAAGCAGCCGCGCGGGATGTCGACATCTACACCACGCAAGGCCGGCACTTTCACTTCGCCCAGCAGGTAGCTCTTGTGCAGGCCGCGTACGCGGGCGATCGGGGCATCCGCCGGGCGCAAGGGATTGAGAGGCGCATTCATGGCCGTCTCCTCAGCGCAGCTTGATGCGGATGCGCGTACCGGCCTCGGTCAGCTCGATGCGCGCGTCGCGGAATTCCGGCGGGCCCTTGTCGCCCAGCGCGTCTCGGCTGAAGCCGTAGGGTTCCTTGGGAATGCCGAACATGCCACGGTCCAGCTCCTGGTTCTCGTTCTCGTCCTGGTAGGCGGACAGCGCGTAGCTGCCCGGCTTCAGGTCGCGGAACACGATCTCCACGACGTTTCCGCTGTGAGCATTGGCCGGCACGCGCTGGCCGACGGCGAAGGTCTTGGGAAAGGTCTCGGCCTTGTCGAACAGGCCGACGGAAACGTTGCCCTTGTTGCTGCGCAGGCCCTCGACCTCGACGATCAGGTCGGCGGCGAAGGCGGGGACGGTCGCGCTGGCGAGCAGCAAGGCGGCAAGGGCAGTGGCGTGCAGTGCAGTCAGGGATTTCATGATGGGCTCCGTGGGGGTAGCAGGAATGTCGCGACAGGTCGCGAGGTGTCGTGACGACGGATGCCATTGAAATCGCCGCGTGTATCCGCGAGTTGTCGGCCGGCCGGTACTTTTGTATCGCTGCGCATCGGCGGCGCGGGTAGATACACTGGGATACAAGAAAGCCGGCGCTGCCGGCTGACAGCGCCGTCGGCCATGGCGAGAATGCATGCCATGCCTGCGACGCCCGCAGGCCCTGACGCTCGCCCTGCTTCTGATCCCGATCTGGACATGGACCGCAACGATCACATCCTCGTCGTCGACGACGATCCGGACATCCGCAACCTGCTGGCCGAATACCTCGGCGCGCAGGGCCTGCATGCCGCCTGCGCCGCCGACGGCCGCCAGATGCGGGCCAGCCTGGTGGCCAGCCCGGTTCACCTCATCGTGCTCGACCTGATGCTGCCCGGCGAGGACGGCCTGGCCCTGCTGCGCTGGTTGCGCGACAGCGAGTGGGCGCACATCCCCGTGCTGATGCTCACCGCGCGCGGTGACGACGTGGACCGCATCATCGGCCTGGAGCTGGGCGCCGACGACTACCTGCCCAAGCCCTTCGTGCCGCGCGAGCTGGTGGCGCGCATCCGCGCCGTGCTGCGCCGTGCGCGTGCCCTGCCCACCGAAACGGCCGCGACCGACGAAGCACCCTGTCTCGCCTTCGGTGCCTGGCGACTCGATACGGTGGGCCGCAACCTGCTGGACGCGCAGGGCAGCATGACGCCGCTGTCCGGCGCGGAGTACGCGCTGCTGCGCTTCCTGCTGCGCCACCCGCAGCGCGTGGTAAGTCGCGACCAGTTGCTGGCCCAGCTCGCCGGCCGCGAGGCGGAGGCCTTCGACCGCAGCATCGACCTGCGCGTCAGCCGCCTGCGTCGCCGCCTCGGCGACGACGCGCGCGAGCCGGCCTACATCAAGACCGTGCGCAACGAGGGCTACGTGTTCTGCATGGAAGTGAAACGCTGCGAGCACGGCGGCCAGCCATGAAGTTGCGTTGCGCGATGGGTTCGCTGACCGCCCGCATCATGCTGATCATCGTGCTCGCCGTGGTGGTCATCCAGATGGTGAGCTTCGGCCTCGTGCTGATCGTCGCCGCCAAGCAGGGCCGCGCGCAGATGTACTCCTTCATGGGTGCGGACATCGCCTTCGTGCAGCAATTCCTCGGCTCGGTGCCGGCCGGTGAACGACAGCAGTGGCTGTCGAAGCTGGACCGTGGCTACTACCGCCTGATGGTGGAGCCCGCGCAGCCGCCACTCCCACGTTGCCGCGATTCACACGCCGACGAACTGGTACACGCCATGCATGCGCGCGTCGGCACCGCCGTGAAGGTGGAGGCGCTATGCCAGCAGGAACCCTATGACGGCCCGCGCCTGGTGCTGCCGCTGGACGCGCAGCAGGAACTGGTGGTGGTGTTCGGCGACCGCCCCTTCGCACCGCCACCGCTGTTCATCACCTTCGGCTACATCATCGTGCTGTGCGCACTCGTCATGCTGGTGGCCTGGTACGCCGTGCGCCAGGCCACGCGACCGCTGTCGCAGATCGCCGCGGCGGCAGGCGAACTGGGCCGCGACCTGCACGCCCCGCCGCTGGACGAGAGCGGCCCCGCCGAGATGGGCCGCGCCGCTGCCGCCTTCAACGCCATGCAGCGCGCCATCCAGCAACGCGTGGCCGAGCGCACGCAGATCCTCGCCTCCATCTCGCACGACCTCAAGACGCCCCTGACCCGCCTGCGCCTGCGCGCCGAAAACCACGTGCCGCCGGAACACCGCGAACGCTTCGCGCAGGACATCGACGCCATGGCCGCGCTGATCCAGGACGGCCTGGACTACGCCGAGAGCGCCACGCTGCGCGAGCCCCGCCAGCCGCTGGACCTGCGCCAGCTGTGCGAGGCGATGGCCGAGGACATGCGTGACACCGGCCTGGAATGCAGCGTGGAAGGTGGCACCGACAGCGAATCCGACGGCCCGGTGCGTGCCGCACCACGCGCGTTGCGCCGCGCACTGCAGAACCTGCTGGACAACGCCGTGCGCTACGGCCAGCGCGCGCGCATCCAGCTACGCGAGGACGCGGAGGACGGCGCCGTGCTGATCCTCATCGACGACGACGGCCCCGGCATCGCGCCGGATCAACTGGAGCGCGTCTTCGACCCCTTCCTGCGCCTGGAGTCCTCGCGCAACCGCGAGACCGGCGGCACCGGCCTGGGCCTCACCATCGCCCGCAACCTGCTGCGTGCGCATGGCGGGGATGTGAGGCTGGAGAACCGCTCTTCGACCCTTCGACAGGCTCAGGGACCGAAGCTCGGGCACGGGGGGCTGCGCGCGGTGGTAAGGTTACCGCGTGGTGGTGTGTCGTCCTGAAAATCAACGAGTTGGGTTCGACCCCCTTCGACAAGCTCAGGGCTCGATGCCGACGTCCATGCATGATCGAAGCCTCGTGCCCTGAGCCTGTCGAAGGGCGGTCCCGGAGTTCGTCGAAGGACAGCGCTTGAACCACAAACGTGGAGACTCCAGTGCCTTACGTTTACATCCTCGAATGCGCAGACGGCAGCTACTACACCGGCAGCACGTTCAATCTGGAAAAGCGGCTGTGGGAGCACGGTAACGGGCTGGGCGCCAACCACACACGGTCGCGTCTGCCGGTGAGGCTGGTTTTCTGCGAGGCGTTTGAACGCGTCGAAGAGGCATTTCAGCGCGAGAAGCAGATACAGGGATGGGGTCGTCCCAAGAAACAGGCGTTGATTGCCGGGGCCTGGGAGCAGTTGCCTGCGCTGGCGAGAACAGCGAGAGGGCGCGTCTGAGCAACGTCAATCGTGAAGACCGGGAGCGGCCTACGGAGTCTGCCTCGCAGGAAGAACAGGACTACGGCGAGTTGGTTGGGACCCCTTCGACAAGCTCAGGGACCGCTCTGCGATAGGCTCAGCGCCCCCAGAACGGCACCGGCTCCGGCGTGTTGGCTTCGACGAGCTCAGCCAACGGCTGTCCGTGCCCTGAGCTTGTCGAAGGGCGCCGCGCAGGTAGGATCGATCGCCCCGACGGAGGGGGTAATCCCCTGTCTCAGCGCAGCCCTCACTCGATCCGCAAACGCGACTCACCCGCCGGCAATTGCAATGTGAGCTGGCCGCCCTCTGCCTTCCAGGCATTAGCCGGCAAGCCGCTCAGCTTCTGTACAGTGAAACCCATCTGCAGCGTGAGCGTCAGGGGCGTCGCGGCCCTGAGGTGAATGGCTGCCTGTTTGCCACCCAGCGTGGCCTCCAGGTCGACCGCTGCACTAGCCGCGACACGCAGTTCGCCCTGCGCAAAACCGGTGGCCTGAACCAGCGTCAGCTGTGAGCCCTCAGCACCACTACGCAGGCTGGCCGCGATGCCCTGCAACTGCGCACCGACAGCCGCGGCGGCGCGAGCCTTCTCGCCACCCAGCCACACCAGCGTGTCACCCCCGGCAGTCGCGACACGCACGACGTGGCCGCGTTCGGCCGTCACAGCGCTGATGACCGGCACAGCCTCGCCGGCGCGAGAGGGGTACAACACGCTCAGGAAGTGCTGCTGCGCGGCCGGTTGGCGGGTGCTGGCGGTGACATGCCATTCGTTGGGCATGCGCTTTTCGTAGCTGGCGACCACCGGGGGATCGAAGCGGTCGGTCTGGCTGAATTCGACCTCGCTCGCCGCCGGCGCCAGCAACTGCACGGCGAGCCGCGCATTGCCCTTCTGCTGTGTGATGCGTGCGCTGTCGGCATCCACGCCCATCTTTTCGCGCGCATGCAACAGCCACTGGAAGGAAATCGCCTCCGGGGCCTCCAGTTCGTCGAGCATCACGACGAAACGGCGATCCACGAAAAAGGCATGACGCAGCGCCAGCTTCGCGTTGCGGCCGTAGGCGGCGGTGGCATCACCGGTGACGAAGCTGTAGCCGTCGCCCTGCGCGAAGCGCGTGATGCGCCCTGTGGCGTTGGCACTCTTGATGGCCTGTCCTTCGCCGTCGAAGAGCACCGCGTTCTTGGCGCGCGTCGTGCGCGCCCAGCCCTTGTGGTGCGGGCTGTCGTAGTACTCGCGGTAGCCGGAGCTGATCGCCAGCGGCTCGCCGAAGGCGTTCAGCACGAAGCTGTTCTGGTCGGCGAAGCTGTGGCTGGCCGAACCCTGCGGGCTGGAACGCAGCGCGAACATGATGTCCGCATCCCGCTCGCCCAGCCTTGAATGCATGGCCACTACGCCGATATCGTCGAAGTGGCGGCTTTGCGGCAGCGTCGCGAGGTCCACCTCCGGCAGCGGCTGCTGGCTGAGGCGGAAGCGGTGCAGCAGCGCATCGGTGGCGTCGAAGTCGTAGTAGCCGAAGCGCTGGGGCAAACCCTGCTTCAGCTTGCGCGCGAAAGCCAGCGGGTAGGGGTCCCGTTGCAGCAGCGCGAACTTCTCTTCCATCAGCGCGATGCTGGGCGACGGCCCCATGATGTTGGTGAGGTCGCCGAAAGACGAGCCGCCATAGGGCATCAGGCTGTACATGCCGAAGTAGGCCGTGTTGCGCCAGAACGGCCGCTTCAGCGGCTCGTCGAAACCCAGCAGCTGCATGCCTTCCAGGAAGCGCAGGTGCTGGCTGATGCCGGTGGCCCAGTAGTTCAGCCCCTCCGACCAGCCGCCTGCGTCACCGCCCCACACCGGGAACTGGCGCAGGTAGTACTCGTAGCTCCAGGCCAGCCAGCCCGGTGCCGCCTTCGCCTCGTGGTACAGCACCAGCCCGCCCTGCCCCAGCGTGGAGATGAAGCGCATCGGGTGCGACAGCGAGTTGTCCGGTTCGGTCGCTTTCACCAGCGCGAACTTCGGCTGCACGAAGCTGGCGAGCAGCTCGACGCGCTCTTCCAGCGCCCGCCCCACCGTCTTGCGTTCGTCCGCAGTCAGCGCGTTCCACGCCCAGTCGTAGGCGAAGATCATCGGCCGCAGATGCTGGATGAACAGCTCGTCGTTGGTGCGATAGACGTTCGCATCGATGCGCCAGCTCGCCAGATGCATCAACCAGCGCGCTGCCTCGCGGCCGTAGCGCTCGTCCCCGGTCATCAGCCAGGCCAGCGCATGCCGCTGTGCCGTGTTGCCGGCGTCGTTGGCCGCCTGGTAACCGGCGCGCCACTTCGACGAGCCTTCGGTGGTTCCGTTCTTCACCGCCTCCGGTTGCGGAATCAGCGGCGCGTCCAGCGGCGGCAGCATGAGCTTGCCGAAGTCCGCCATGCCCGGTTGCTTGTCCAGCGTGCGCGCGAATTCGCGCAGCGCCGGCAGGTCGGCGGGACGCAGCAGCAGGCGCGGGTGCTGGTTGGCGAGTGCGGTGTCGATCTTCGCGACGCGGGCGGTGACGATGTCGCGGTCGCTCTGCGCGGTGGCGAAGGCGGACAGCGTGAGGAGAGCGACGGCAAGGAGGCTGCGGATCATGGTGCTGCGGCGGAACGGGAGGCGCACAGCATCGGACAAGCATCGCCTGCTGGCAATGCGGGCAAGCACGGCAAGAGCCGAAAGGCGTTTCCGGCGCGGTGCCGCGCGAGATCAGCCGTCGGGGGCCGGGCTAGCGGCAATCCTCCGCGACGCGCCGCTCGGCTGCCGCAATGGTGGCAGCACGGTTCTTGTCGTCGACGTACTGCCGCTCTCCGGCGTTGTTGTAGCTGAAGATCGGCCGTTCGCTCTTGGCCACGCCGAGCTGTTGCCGGGCGTTGTTGCAGCGGACCGACCTGTTGTAGGCGTCGTTCTTCGCGTTCTGCTCGCGGATCTCGCGCTCTTCGCGCTGGCGCTGCGCGTCGCGCCACTGGTCCTGTGGCGAGAGCTTCGGGGGCACGGCCTTCGATGAGGGCGGGCGCGTCGGTGCTGCTGTACTACCGCCTGACGGCAGCGCGATGGCGGAGCCGCTGCCGGCGTCGTCACAGGGCTGGTCCTGGAAGCTCACCCGGCCATTCGCCTGCTTGCATTTGTAAGCCTGCGCCTGGACAGGAAACGACATGCAGGGGACAAGCAGGATGCAGCAGATCATCAAGGCCTTCATGGAAACTCCCGCGCTGGAGGTGACCGGTCAGCTGCGGAGAATGACATGAGGTTTTGTGTCGCGGGAAGGGCGCAGATCATGAAGATGTGAACGATCACCGGACTGCCTGCTTCTCCTGATCCAGGCGACGCCAAGAAGAACGGGCGCCGTGTGGCGCCCGTTCGCATGCCGAAGCCGCCCGCGCCTACTTGCTGCGGTAGGCATTCGCCCAGCCGTAGGCCCCCAACGAGGTGAAAGCCAGCACCATCGCCAGCACCGACACCACGGCCACGTAGTGCGCGCCGGCCAGTGCGTCCTTCTGCAGCCACAGCTGGGTGAGCACCGGCGTCAGGCCGCCGAAGATCGCGTAGGCCACGTTGTAGGAGAAGGACAGGCCGGAGTAGCGGATGGCGGGCGGAAAGGCGCGTACGCCGACGATGGCCATGGTGGCGATGGCACCGACGAAGAAGCCCATCAGGCCGTAGTTGAACACCAGCTCGCCGTAGCTCACGCCGCCGGGCAGTGCGGTGAAGAAGTGGTAGGCGGAGAGCGCCAGGCCGCCCCAGCAGAACAGCAGGGTCAGGCGCATGCCGACGCGGTCGGCCAGCCAGCCGAAGAAGCCGCAGCCCAGCACCAGCATCAGCGTGCCCACGCAGTTGGCCTCCAGCGCGTCGGCCGGAGCGATGTGATACATCTTCTGCAGCAGGGTGGGCGTCATCAGGATCAGCACCACCACCGCGGTGGACAGCGACCAGGTGTAGGCGCCGGTCAGCAGGCAGCCGGCACGGTGCTCGCGGATCACCGTCTTGACCGGCATCTCCTTGGCCAGCGCGCGCTTCTCGGCCAGCTCCTGGAACACCGGCGTCTCGGACAGGAAGCGGCGCAGGTACACCGAAACCAGGCCGAACACGCCACCGAGGATGAAGGGGATGCGCCAGGCGAAGCCGGAGATCTCCTCCGGCGCGTAGCTGCGGTTGATGGCGATGGCGATCAACGAACCGAGCAGGATGCCGCCGCAGATGCCGGCGGTCAGCACGCCGACCGCGAAGCCGGAATGGCGCGCCGGCACGTGCTCCGACACGAACACCCAGGCACCCGGCATCTCGCCGCCGATGGCCGCGCCCTGCAGCACGCGCATGGCCAGCAGCAGCAGCGGTGCGGCCATGCCGATGGTCTCGTAGGTGGGCAGCAGGCCGATGACCAGTGTCGGCACCGCCATCAGGAAGATGGACAGTGTGAACATCTGCTTGCGCCCCAGCTTGTCGCCGTAGTGCGCAATGATGATGCCGCCCAGCGGCCGCGCCAGGTAACCTGCGGCGAAGATGCCGAGGGTCTGCAGCTGGATCATCCAGTCCGGCAGCGTGGACGGAAAGAACAGGTGGCCCAGCACCGCCGAGAAGAACACGAAAATGACGAAGTCGTAGAACTCCAGCGTGCCGCCCAGCGCGGACAGGGAAAGGGTCTTGTAGTCATCACGCCCCAGCGGGCGGGACGGGGCGGCTGCGATGGTGTCGGTAGTCATGTCGGGTGCTTCAGGAGGCGCTAGCCAGCGGGATGTCGGGAGTCCGGGCCGCGCTCTGCGGGGGATGGGAGCGCACGATTCTATTCTTCGCTACGCGCTCCGGCACCCTGCTGGTGGCGTTCTGACATTACGTTTGACATCCGGCAAACCGCCAAGCCCGTCATTTCGATGGATTCTCGTACTGAACGACCTCTTGAAAGAAGAAGCCGACCACATCCCAGTACGGTGCTCGTTCGTACTTCCTCTCAGGTCCGGGGCATACGCTCGCGTTCTCCCATGAATGTTTTCCGTGCTGCCCTCCATAGGCCGGAGCCTTGTTTGCCGCAAAGCCGACGTACTCTGCGACAACTTCGCCTGTTTCCCGGTGAGTGAGTTTTATATGGCCCCGTGCGACCCAGTTTGAGCGATCCGTACTGGTGGATACATCGGCAACAGATACTTCGTACTTTGCGATGCTGGAGATGGTTCTTTGAGACAACCAGTGGTTCTCTGAGTCCTGAAGAGTCTCAAGACGCCGGTCAAGTTCGGCTGGATCCTTGGCGTGCCTGTGACCATCTCCGAGCCACCATTGCTTGCGTGCAACAACCTTGCTAGAGGACTTGGCAACGTCTTCAACATACAGGAAACGCGAAGCAGCCAGTATCGAGGCAGGATGCATCTGACGATCCCAACTAAGCAGCCCTCTGTCTGGAGTCGATGCAGGACTGATGTTCACGAGCACACCGCCCGAGGGGTCGACCCTGCGATGGGAGATCAATCGACGTTCCTGCTTGCAGACATCAAGCAGATAAGCCTCGGTGGCATCTGACAGTAGCTTGTTGAGATGTGCCAGATCATCGTTATGCTTCCTGTACTGGTAATCCTTGATGCCCAAATACGCCAGTGGCGCGGCAGCAATTACCGCTCCAAGAATCAAGCTAATGGGCCATGATTTTGTCATTACCAGGGCGCCGCCAAACGCGACCAGCACCCAGAGGCCAAAGGCTACTATCACTGCCCAGAGAATCAGTTCGCCGACCCCGGTCGGGTCAGCGTTGGCCAGTGCGGTCACCGGGCACGCGAGAGCAACCGCTGCCAGGACTCTCCTGATCTTCGTCATTAATCCATCCTGCATTAATGTAGCTTTGCAACAGTATTCATATCTAGCCATGCGTTTCGTTGCAGCGACTCATGTGAGATGGAGACGTGCCCAAGACTCCATCGCAGATATTGGTCAGACCGGATTCTCCATGAATCCAGCATCCGCAGAGAATACTGTCATGCCTCGCCTTCGGGCTTGCGCCCTTCTGTACGGGCAATGTAGGCCGCGCAGTCGCCACCGGTGAAGCTCGCGTGGGCGCGCGGTATTCCGCAGCGCAGCGGCCAGAACGTCACAACGTTCGATGGTTGGCGCAAGCTGATTCTGAGGTGTCCGCCAGACGCGGGCTCTCGCCGCACGAATGCGATTGTGCCGCGATAAATATCGGCCCCAGAATTCCCCTTCAGCCGCGACTCCCGCTCGCGGCCAACAATGACGAGGACAAATGGACGCTTTCTCCGTACTGGTGTTCGTGGGGGCGCTGGTCGCGTGGTGGCTGTGGGTGCGCCGTGGAGTACAGGCACCGGATGATGATGAGGTGGCGACGGGCGCGGACGGCATGGAGCAGGTGCTCGTCGAGATCCAGGCGCTGCAGGGGCGTGTGGCCAGCGCCATCAAGCGCGAAGACTATGCGGAGGCCATCCTCGTCAGCGAACGCATGCTGGAATTGACGGACGAGCACCTTGCCGCGGACAGCGAGTTGCTGCTGCCACTGTTGAGCGCGCTGTCCAACTTCCATCGCATCACCGGCCAGCCGTTGAAGGCCATGCCGTACCTGAAGCGCAGCATTCCACTGCGCGACAAGTTTCCCGCCCTGCATGCCGACCAGATCGAGGCGCTTGGCGAGCTGGCGGCGCTGCACCTGCAGCGTGGTGAGTCGCGCGAGGCCCTGCCCCTGATCCGCCGTGAAGTGGAGCTGCGCCGCCGCCACAACCCGCCTGACGAAGCGCTGCTGCGCGCGCAGTGCAAGTTGCTGGCGCTGACGCTTGAAGAGCCGGCCATGGCCGAGCCCCTGCGGCAGGACATCACCGCGACGGCCAGGACGCTGCCGCAGGACGCCGTGGTGGAACTTGCCAACGAGGCCAATGCCGAGGTCGGCGACGCATTGCGTGAGGGTCGCGTACGCGACGCCTGGGCCGCGGCGGAGAACGCCGTGCTGCTGGTGACGGCAGCGCACGGGCCGGAGGATGACAACGCCTACGTCTGCCGCAGCAACCTTGCAGAGATGCTGCGTCGTAACCGCCGCTTCGCGGAAGCCGAGCGACAGCTCCTGCAGCTGATTGCGCAGGAGGAGCAGCGACTGGCTGACGGCAAGGGCAGCAGCGAAGGCCTGCGCATCGCCTGCAACAACCTAGCCCTGCTGTATGACGAATGCGGCCGGCCGGATGACGCCGCGAAGTGGCGCAACCGCCAGATGGCGATCCTGCAGTCCGGCGGAGCGAGTGTCGGCGCACGCTTCAACGCGCTCAACAACCTCGCGGTGAGCCAGTCCAACCGGGGTGACGACGAGACGGCCGCGCAGACCTATGCCGAGGCACTGGCGCTGTCGCCGCAAGGCGAGGGCGTTGATCCGCGCGTGTGGGCGGACACCCTGAACAACCATGGCGTCACGCTGGTGAACCTGAAGCGTTTGCTGGAAGCGGGCCGCATCTACCAGAAGGTGATCGAGGGCAGGAAGGCCGGCCTGGACATCCCCATGGCGGCGGTGGCCAGCGCCTTCAACGGGCTGGGGATGGTGTCCGACCATCTCGGCAAGCTGGCCCAGGCGCAGGACATGTTCGAACGCGCGCTGGCCCTCAAAGAGAAGCACCTGCCGGCGGACGACAAAACGCTGGAGACCGGCCGCCACAACCTGGGTTCGGTCTATGCGCGGCTTGGAGATACGGCGCGCGCCGCGCAGGTGGCGCGCTTGGTACTGGCCAGCCGCGAACAACGTCTGGGTGCTGATCATCCAGATACTCATGCAGCGCGCATGAACCTGGAGACCGTGCTGGCAAACAACATGGTGACCGCAGCCAACACACAGCTCGCAGTGCTGGCAACACGCGAGGAGGTGGACGCACTGATGGTGAAGACCACCGACGGTGTCCTGCGCCGCTACGCGACCTGGGACTTCGGCCGCGCCCGCGACGAGAGCGTGAGTATGGTGCTGGTGCCGGAAGCGCAGGCCCGCAACCTCCAGTACAAGCTGGCACGGGCGCTGCCAAGGGGCTGGCGCTGCTTCATCGGCTCCACCCGCTGGCTGGGCGAGGAGAAGCACGACGGCATGGCCGAGCTGGTCGCCATCCAGGCCGACTCACAGTTCGATTGCCTGCGCGTCGCGCGTACCGACGCGGTGAACCACGACCTCGACACCGAGGACATCATCCGCACGCTGCAGGACTACGATCGCCGCTTCGGCATTTATATCTACGGTGCGGAGACCGACTCCGTCGGCTTCGCATTGCGGCGCCTGCCCGAAGATCTGGATGCCTTTGCGCAGGAGCTGCTGGATTTCTGCATGGATCTGGAAACCGTGGGGCTGATCAAGGAAATGATCACCAGCTCGGGCAATTGCGTGGAGCTGTGGTGGGACTAAGCGGCACATGTATGCGCGGCTGCAAACAAGGTTTCAGCGAACATTGATTCGCCAGCGCTGAACCGGGGAGCCCCGGTGTTGCAGCGCGTTCTGCGTGTTTCTGCCTGCCCGAGTGGGCATGACGACCGGAATAATTCACCGATCTTGCGATTCCGCGCCCCCGGAAGTTTCACCTTCATTTACATTCCCGCGCGCGTCAATCATCGGTATAGAAGGCTGGCGCGAAATCAGTCGGGCCAAGCAGCTTTGCCCGAACAAAAACAGCGGTGCCGACAGGCACCCCGCGCAGGGAGATGAAAACAATGAACGTGCAACACAAGCTGAGCGTCATGGCTCTGGCTGTATCGGTCGTCGCACTGCAAGCTTGCGGTGGTGGGGGCGGCGGTAGCGGAACGGCAGCCCCTTCCGGCGGTACCGGCTCTTCCACTTCGTCCAGTAGTGGAGGCGTGACCGCCGCCACCGTCTCCGGCGTGGCCGCCTTCGGTGCGCCGATGGCAGGCGCCACCATCACGCTGATGGATGCAAATGGCACGAAGAAAAGCACCGTGGCCGCCGCCAATGGAAGCTACTCCATCGACGTCAATGGCCTGACGGCGCCCTTCCTGCTGACTGCCAGCGGCGTGTCCGGCGACACCGTCAAGACCTACAACGCCCTGCTCGCCACGGCGCCTGCAGCGGGTGTAGTGGCCAACGTGAACGTCACACCGCTGACCCACGCCATCGTTGCGCTGGCGTCCAGCAACGGTGCCTCGCCGACCGAGTTCGGTGACGCCGCGAAGCTGAAGGCCCTCAATACCGCCAGGCTGGGCAAGGCCGAGACCGCCATCAAGACCATCATCGCCACGGTGGCCACCAATCTTGGCCTGCCGGCCAACTTCAATCCGGTGAGCAGCAGCTTCCAGGCCACCCTGGGCCAGCCCGCCGACACGCTGCTGGAGACCGTGAAGGTCGCCGTCACCGATGTGGGCGTGACGCTGACCAATGCTCTTGCGCCGGTGGCGGATTCGGCGAATGCCGCGTCGGCGACCATCACGCTGAGCAACCCGGACACCGCTGTTACGGCGCTGCCTGCGGCGAGCGTCACGCCCAGCTTCAATACGCTGTTGTCGACGCTGCGCACGCAGCTCAACAACTGCCTGGCGCAGGCGCCGGCGGACCGTGTCACGCTGGATGGCAACAACAAGGTCACCGGCCTGAAGGGCGAGTGCACCACGGCCAAGCTGGCGGCTTTCGAATCGAACTACCTGTCGGGCGGCTTCGACCTGATCGGCCGCTGGGGCCCGCGCCTGCGCGACCTGCCCAAGGGCGCGACGATGGCGCAGGCCGAGATCATCGGCAGCTTTGCCGAGGCAAATGGCGACACCAGCGTCGTGCTGCGCCTGCCGTTCAACGTCGAGCAGGGCGGCACTTCGTACAACGAAGCCATCATTGCTGGCGCTGGCAGCGCATTCAAGTTGACTGGCAACCAGCGCAAGTACGATCTGAACATCACGACCCGCGTTTACCGCATCGTCGATGTCAGTACCAATGACCGCTACAGCACTGAAGGCAACACGATTGCACTCAAGAACATCGGTCGCCTGTCGCGTTGGGAAACGGCCATCAACTTCGCCATCTCCACCGAAAGTGCATCTGCAGAAAAGGTCTTTGCAGCCCGCGTGAAGGGCCCGGGGCTGCCCGCAGCCGGACTGGTGCTGGCCCGTACCAATACCTGCGGCACGGGCGGCAACCTGTACGCCTACAGCGCCGATGGCAGCCTGCCTGATCACACGGGCAAGACCGCGCCTTTCTTCGCCACCAGCTCCACTGGAGGCACCTGGCGGCTACACGTGGAGCCGCTGAACGCCGGTGAGTACAAGGGCAGCAACCTGCTGCGGGAAGTACGTGGCTGGACGACGACCATGGGTCCGCAACTCAGCAGCGGAATCGCAAACCCGACAAACTACGTCGAGACCGGCTACGACGTTGCCAGCATCCAGGAGTTCGCCAAGTACACCTGGGAGGTCTTCTCGATCGAGACCAACGGTGCGCTGACCACGGAGAGCTTCACCACCCGCCTGACCGACAAGCCGGTTGGCGTCGGCTTCGCCAAGGCCTTCGCCTGGGCGACGATCGACGCCGCCAGCCTGGACTACCTGAAGCCCAACACCGTCAAGGGTGGTGCGATCACGGATGCCACCATCAGCTGGACCAATCCGGTGGCAGGCCCGCTGATCAACCAGGTCTCGTTGAGCGGTAGCAGCGTTTCGCCCGCGGTACGCTTCAACATGGGCGAAGCCGTGCGTCCGGTCGGGGCTACAAGCATCACGCTGGTCCAGTCTGAAGAGAGGGATGGTCTGGGCAACGCCTGCTCCTCGAACACCGTTCCCGCGATGTCGACCACGCAGGGATCGCGCGGTCTGCAGATCGAGCAGCGCGGCGATCGCATGCGCATGATCCAGAACTGGTCGCACCAGGGTCGTCCGGTCTTCTGATCCGTCATCACGACTTGAAGGCCCCGCAGCAATGCGGGGCCTTTTTCGTTAACTCGTGCTCACGCGACCCTTGCTTGCTGCAACGATCTCGTTCAGACGTCCAGCTCGACAACCACCGGCGCATGATCCGACGGCCGCTCCAGCTTCCGCGGCGCCTTGTCCACCTCGCAGCTCTTCACCTTGTCGACCAGCGGCAGCGACACCAGCAGGTGGTCGATGCGCAGGCCGAAGTTGCGGCGGAAGGCCATCATCCGATAGTCCCACCAGGAGAAGCTCTTCTCGGGGTGGTCGAAGAGGCGGTAGGCATCCGTCATGCCGGCGGCGATCAGTGCGCGGAAGGCTTCGCGCTCCGGTGGAGAGACGTGGATCTCTTCCTTCCAGTCGGGGTGGGCGTCGCGGTCTTCCGGGGCGATGTTGTAGTCGCCGCCGAGCACCAGCTGCGGGTGTGCCGCGAGTTCGGCGTGCAGGTAGGCCGTCAGTGCGCGCAGCCAGTCCAGCTTGTAGGCGAACTTCTCCGAGCCCACCGCCTGGCCATTGGGAAAGTAGCCGCAGATGAAGCGCACGCCATTCACCGTGGCGGCGATGACGCGCTTCTGTTCGTCCTCGAAACCGGGGATGCCCATCGCCACGTCGCTGATGGCGTGACGCGACAGGATGGCCACGCCGTTGTAGGTCTTCTGCCCGCTGAACACCGCCTTGTAGCCGGCGGCCTCGATGTCAGCCAGCGGGAAGGCCTTGTCCTCGCATTTCAGCTCCTGCAGGCCGACGACGTCTACCTGCGTGGTGGCGAGCCAGTCCAGCAGATGCGGCAGACGGACCTTCAATGAGTTGACGTTCCAGGTGGCGATCTTCATGGCGGGCTGGCAAAGTGGGGTGCGTCAGTTTAGCGGAGCGGCAAGGCATGAAGTGGCGGCGGGGAGGCGTGTGGCGAGGCGCGGGTGTGGCAGCAGTGTGGCTGGCGAGTCTCCTGGCATGTGCGTACGTTCAGGCCCAGACGGTGCCCGTGTGGCAACCGGACGCGGCCGAGCGAGCGGCCTTGCGCGAATCGGTGGATGCCCGCTGGCAGCGCTTCTTTCCAGCCGGTGAGCTGAGGCCGCGCACCACCAGCCGCGAGCTGGTGGCCCTGTTGCTGGATGCCGCCGCAGCGGGCGCCGACGAACCACGCCTGCGCAAGACGCTGGAGGCGCTGCGCAGCCTGCAGGACGCCGACCCGCAGAGCCGCACCCACGGCAACTTCCACTGGTACGCCGGCGATACCAAACTGGTGGACCGCAACGGCGTGGAGTTCACCCTCCGCCATGCCGGCCTGCTGTGGATGTTGTACCGCGACAGCCTGCCCACCAGCGTGCGCGAGCCGATGCAGGCCATGCTGCAACTGGCGGCCACCGGCATCACGCGCCACCCGGTGCAGGTCAGCTACACCAACATCTACCTGATGAAGGCCTGGAACCTGGTCGCACTGGGCGAATCCCTGCCCGACGCGAAGCTCGCGGCCGAAGGTCAGGACATGCTGCGCCGATGGCTGGCGTACACGGCGGCCAACGGCATCACCGAGTACCTCAGCCCGACGTACTACGGCGTGGATCTGGAGAACCTCGCGCTGATCGCCAACACCAGCGGGGACGCCACCACGCGCAAGCTGGCGCACCAGGGGCTGGTGGTCGTGTGGCAGGACGCGGCATTGCACTGGCATGCGTCTGCACGGCGGATGGGGGGCACGCACAGCCGCGACTACAACCGGCTGGCCGGCGTCGGCGACATCAATGCGCTGGCCCTGCAGGCCGGCTGGCCGTCGTCGCCCTGGGGGCGTCGCGAGATCGGCCCGTACGCGGCCCATGCCTTTGCCGCGCCCGACGCGGAGGCCAGCGCGCTGCTGCAGTCGCCGCTGCCCCGCCTCATGGTGTCGCGCTGGGGCGAGCGCGCCGAGCAGACCCACACCCACTGGCTGGGCCGCAGCCTGTCGATCGCGTCCAGCGATGCGGCCTACGGCACGACCGACACCGCATCGCTGGCGGTGAGCCTGGCTGGCGCGGACGACGACACGCCGCCGCCGGTCATCACCTGGTTCATGGATGGCCGCCGCGACTACTACGCCAACCAGCGCATCATCGAGGCCGGCTCCGGCCACCCGAAGGCACTGCACCTGAAACCCTTCGTCGCCAGCGTGCAGCGCGAGCGCGAAGTGCTGGTCGCCATGAGCGGCACGCAGGACAAGACCGACAACGTGGCGCTGGAGTCGGTGCTGACCCTGCCGGCAGACGCCGAATACTGGCTGGATGACCGCAAGCTGGACCTCTTCACACACCGCAGCGCCTGGTTGCCACAACCGGCGCCGGACGGGCGCGGCACGCACATGGACATCCGCGAACAGGACGGCCGCGCCACCGTGATGCTGCAGGACGACGATTCCGCGCAGGGCCTCGGCCTGGCTCGCGTGCTGCCGGCGAAAGCGGGTGACACCCTGCGCATCGCGGCCACACTGGGTGGCGGGCCGGTGTCGCTGTACCTGAACTTCCTCGACACCGCGGGACGCGTCATCGAGCGCGAGCGCATGCAGGGCGTTCCGGCCAGCGAGGCGGTACGCACGGTGCAGTTCACCCAGCAGGCCCCGGCGGGTACGCACAGCGTGCGGGCCTGGTTGTATTCGCCGATCGCGGCGCGCGGCCGCGTGACCCTAAGCGAGCTGCGCGTCGACCGCCTCGCTGCCGATGGGCAGCCGGCGCAGCAACTGGCGGGCTTCGATTTCCGCGCCCATCGCGCCCAGCACATCGGCATCCGGCCAGATGCCACCCTGGTGTTGCGCCTGCAGGACGCGGCCGTGGCCCTGCGGCCGCTCGGCGCGTGGCGTGGGGACGGCAAGGCCGTGCCCTTCAGCCTCCACAACGATGGCCTGTCCGTGCAGGCCCTGCGCCTGACCGCCACCCATGCCGAAGGCGCCACCAGCGACCGTGGCACCACGTTGCTGTGGGCCTGGGGCGCCGAAGGCATGCGCGACGACGCGGCATTCGCCCGCTTCCGCGCGGCGGTACGGGCACGCCGGGCCGACGTCGCCTTCGATGGCCGCCTGCTGCAGGGCCGGGTGGGCGAGATGGATAGCAAGGGGGGCGAGGGCGCGCCGCTGGTCCTGCGGGTCGACGTGCAGCGCGGCGAGCGCCTGCTGCGCGAAGGCATGTCGCCCCTGCCTGCCGGCAGCCCGCGCAGCGTCAATGGCGTAGCGCTGCCACTCCCTGCCGGGGACGGGCGCTGAGCGGTCGTTTGACGCGCTGCATTGGAAAACCCGCCGATTTGTCAGACAATCCGGTTTTGGCAGGCTGCCATACCAGTGCGACAGGATTCAGGCATGCGGACGATTCGTTGGGGAATCATCGGTTGCGGCGAGGTGACCGAGGTCAAGAGCGGCCCCGGCTTCTACAAGGCGCCCCATTCGGCGCTGGTGGCGGTGATGCGGCGGGATGCCGCCAAGGCTGCCGATTTCGCGCGTCGTCATGGCGTGGCGCGATCCTATGGCGATGCGCAGCAGCTCATCGACGACCCGGAGGTGGACGCGGTGTATATCGCCACGCCGACTTCCTCGCACCTGGACTACGTGCTGCGCGTGGCCGCGGCAGGCAAGCCGGTGTACGTCGAGAAGCCGATGGGCATGGACCATGCGGAATGCCAGCGCATGATCGCTGCCTGCCGCACCGCCGGCGTGCCGTTGTTCGTGTCGCTGTATCGCCGCGCCCTGCCACGCTTCCTGAAGGTGCGCGAGCTGCTGGAAACCGGCGCCATCGGCACGCCGCGTGCGGTCAGCATCAGCGTCCTGCGGCCACCGTCGGAGGCCGACAGGTCGGGCGCCGACAACTGGCGCATCGACCCGGCCATCAACGGCGGAGGGTATTTCTTCGACATCGCCCCGCACCAGGTGGACCTGGTGGACTTCCTGCTCGGCCCGGTGAGCAGTGCCTGGGGCCGTGCCGGCAACCAGCAGGGGCTGTACAAGGCGGAGGACATCGTCAGCGGCGGCTGGGTGCATGCCAATGGCGTGCAGGGCACCGGCCTGTGGAGCTTCGGCGCCGATTGCTCGCGCGACGAGATCGAGATCGTCGGCAGTACCGGCCGCCTGCGTTTCGCCTGTTTCGACAACGCGCCGGTGGAGCTGTGGCGCGATGGCGAACTGGTGGAAAGCTTCCAGATCGACCACCCGCCCCACGTGCATCAACCGTTGATCCAGACCATCAACGCGGCCCTTAACGATATCGGTACCTGCCCCAGCACCGGCGAGAGCGGCGCGCGCGCCGCCTGGCTGATGGACAAGCTGGTGGGGCGGGAAGTCTAGGCACTCTCGCGCAGGGCATGTGGTTAAAAAACGAAGGGCCACGAAGAAACCTCGGCGGTTTACTCGTGGCCCTTCGTGCTCCCCGGCGTCGGTGACGCCGGGGAGACAAAGAAAGACGCCTCAGCTCTTCACGAACAGCGTGACCAGCTTCTGGCTGCCGAGCTGGCGGCTCCAGTGGCCATGCACCGTCGGGTCGAAGGTGGCGCCTTCCGGCAGCGTGTCGGCGGAGTAGAAATGCTCGCCCGCCATGAACACGCGCGAAGTGCCATCCAGCAGGCCGACTTCCATCGCGCCGCTGAGCACGAACAGCCATTGCGGCGCGCCGGTGCAATGCACCTGGCTGCGGAAGCCCACCGGGCTCTCGCGGAACTGCACGCCGGTGGCGCCGGTGATCTGCGACAGGCGGGCGTTCGGGTTCCCTTCCGTCAGTGCGATCTGCTCCTCGCGAAACTTGGCGCGGCCGTCGGTATCGGTATAGAGGATGACTTGGGTGAAGGTGCTCATCACTGCTCCGGGAAGGGGTTCATAAGGAGAGCGAAGGGTACCGCAGCCACCCACGGCGTGCCGGGCGGCGGCAAAGAAAACGGGCCGCAGTTGCGGCCCGTTAACTCTGGCTGCGACAGGCCTGAAAGGCGGCCTGTCCCGTGACCTGCCTTACCGTGCTTTACGCCTCGCTGGCCTTGCGACGACGCGCCAGGCCGATGCCCAGCGCGCCCAGTCCCAGCAGCGCCAGGCTGGTCGGTTCCGGCACCGTCGCAGCTTCGCCATACACCGCCAGCCTGGCGTCATACAGGCGGAAGGCGTCGGCGCCCGAGGTCCATTCTGAGAACCACAGGTCGAAGCGCTCGGCCGCCATCATGCTGGCGAACGTATCGGTGTTGGCACTGGTGAACGTGAAGGTCTGGCCCATGGTGGTGTTGGCCCAGGCCATCAGCTGGTGCGAATCCGAGTTGCCCGGGCGCACCGACCAGCTCTCGGCCAGCGCCGAGAAGATGCCGGCGTCGGTGAAGGTCTGCGAGAAGCTCAGCGTCAGTACGAAGGACGAGATCGACGCGTAGTTCAGCGCGCTGAAGTCGAAGCTGTCGTTGAAGCGCGCGCTGGACTGATCACTGACGGTGACGTAGCCGCTGGCCAGCGCATCGTTGCCGCCCGGGTTGAGGCGGCCGCTGGCCGAGCCATAGGCGTGGGTGTATTGGCCCAGCAGCACGGGGGTGGCGCTGGCGGCACTGCAGCTTGCGGCCAGGGCCACGGCGGCGATCAGTTTCTTTGCTTGCATGAGATGACTTTCCGGACTGCTTGGGATGTAGCGATCTTATGCGGTCAGCAAGACACCAGAATCTCCGTAATCGACACAAACGCGACTTTGTTGGCAGTGCAGCACGCGCGGCGATCGATACGGGCAAACATGCTTGATGCAAAGAAAACGGGCCGCCGAAGCGACCCGTCGCATCAACGCGGAGGGGTTCAGGCGATCGCCTCCACCCCCTTGGGGTTCGGGCCGAAACGGTTGCTTCCCGGCGTGCTGTCGAGCACGAAGAAAACGAGCAGCGCGATGGCGCCGACGATGGGAACCAGGCAAAGCAGCAGCCACCAGCCACTGTGGTTGCTGTCATGCAGGCGGCGGGCGCCGACCCCCAGGCTGGGCAGCAGGACTGCCAGGTTGTAGATCCCGCCCAGGATGCCTATGTCTCCCACTTTCAGGCCCAGCATGCCGTCGATGATCGACAGCACGATGATGGCGATGAAGTTGAACAGCGTGAACATCCACAGTTCCTTGCGTCGCGCCCGACCCTCGAACACGAAGTACTTCTTCAGCACGCCCAGATACCAATCCATCTGTTTCTCCCTGTTGGTGAGTTGCATGACGGTACCGCCGGAGACTGACCGACCCCCGCCCGCATCATGACAGTGGAAAACCGGGGCGCCTAGCGGCGCGGCTGCGTGGTCGGCGCGAGCCCTGGGTCCAGGGCTTCGCGCTCGTCGAACACGAAGCACTCGCCGCGATAGTGGCTGCCGCCGACTTCCTCGAAGTACTTGAGGATGCCGCCGTCCAATTGCAGCACGTTCGGAATGCCCGCCTCCTGCATCACCAGCACCGCCTTCTCGCAGCGGATGCCGCCGGTGCAGTAGGTCACCACGGTCTTGCCGGCGAGTTCGTCGGCATGGGCGCTGGCGGCGGCCGGGAAGTCGCTGAACTTCTCGATGCGCCAGTCCAGGCAGTTCTCGAAGGCGCCGTAGTCGACCTCGAAGGCGTTGCGGGTGTCGACCATCAGCACCTCGCGGCCGGCGTCGTCGTGGCCCTGGTCGAGCCAGCGCTTCAGCGTCGGCGCGTCCACCGCCGGCGCGCGGCCGCTCTCGGGGGCGATGGCCGGGTGGTTCATGGTGATGATCTCGCGCTTCTTCTTCACCAGCATCTTGCGGAAGGGCTGGTGGCCGGACAGCGACTCCTTCGGTGCAAGGTCGGCGAAGCGGGCGTCGGCATGCAGCCAGGCGACGATCCCGTCGATGGCCTCGCGGCTGCCGGCGAGAAACAGGTTGATGCCTTCCGGTGCCAGCAGCACCGTGCCCTTCAGCGTCAGCCGCTGGCATTCGGCGAGCAGGCGCTCGCGCAGGGTGTCGATGTCCGCCAGGGCGACGAACTTGTAGGCGGAGATGTTGACGATGGCGATGGCGGCGGAGCTGGGGCTGTTCATGCAGGTAAAACCGGGTGCGGGAAATCAGGGCAGGACGTATAGCGAAGCAGGCGCGGCTCGGCAAGTGGGGCGACGGTCTTGCAGGTGGATTGCCCTCGGCGCGGAATGTGCGCCAAACTTGCGCGCAAGCGGCTGCGCCGCAAGGTTTCCCGAAGTCACTTTACTGGAGGTCACAGCATGAGTTTCATGTCGGAGTTCAAACAGTTTGCCCTGAAGGGGAACGTCGTCGATCTGGCCGTTGGCGTGATCATCGGTGCCGCTTTCGGCAAGATCGTGGACTCGCTGGTGAAGGACATAATCATGCCTGTGGTCGGCCTGATCGTCGGCGACATCGACTTCTCCAATCTCTTCATCGTCCTTGGCACGGTGCCGGAAGGGACGGCGCGCACCCTGGACGCGCTGCGCACCGCCGGCGTGCCGGTGCTGGCCTACGGAAGCTTCATCACCATCGCCATCAACTTCATCATCCTGGCGTTCATCATTTTCCTGATGATCAAGCAGATCAACCGCCTGAAGCACGAAGCGCCGCCGACCCCGGCCGCGACGCCCGAGGACATCGTCCTGCTGCGCGAGATCCGCGACTCGCTGAAGAAGTAAGCCGGCAGCCCGCCGGGGACGTAAAAAAGGCCACGCAACGCGTGGCCTTTTTTTGCCGGGCGTACCCGCTCACTCGGCGACGTCGGCCTCGCCCGGCTCGGCCCGCTCCAGGCGGTAGCCGTAGTTGTAGGCGGGCGCCAGGCGGAAGCCGTTCTCGGGGCGCAGGCGCAACTTGCTGCGCACGCGCGACACATGGGTGTCGACGGTTCGCGTGGCGAGGTCCGGGTTGCGGCCCCACACGGCTTCCAGCAGGTGGCCGCGCGACAGCAGGCGGCCGAGGTTGCGGAACAGGAAGGCGGCGACCTCGAATTCCTTGTCGGTGAGCTCCACCGCCTCCTCGCCGATGGTGACGCGCTTGCGCACCAGGTCGATGTGGTAAGGCGGCACCTCGAACACATCCTCCTCGTTGCGCGGCCGGTAGCGGCGCATCACGGCGTCGATGCGCGACATCATGACCCGCTTGGAGACGGGCTTGGTGATGTAGTCGTCCGCGCCGATGGCCAGGCCACCGACGATGGAGTCCTCGTCGTCCAGCGCGGTGACGAAGATGGCCGGCGTGGTGTCGCGGCGCTCTTCGCGCAACCAGCGCAGGAAATCCTCGCCGGACATCTCGGGCAGCATCCAGTCGAGGATGTAGAGGTCGACGCTTTCGCGCGAGGCGAAGCGCTGCAGCTCGCGGGTGATGCTGAAGGCATGGACGTCGTGACCGCCTTCCTTCAACCAGGCGCTGACCAGCGCCAGCTGGGTGGCATCGTCTTCCAGGACGGCGATTCGCAAAATTTTTCTCCCTGGCTACGGTGGATTCATTCTAGCGCCGGCAGGCAGGTCGTGGCGCGGGTGGAAAATGCGGATCGGCAGATTTTGTGTGCCGGCCGGTGTCCGGCGGCTCAGGCGCCGTCGGCGACGTAGGGGTTGTGGGCACGTTCCTCGCCGAAACTGGACATCGGGCCGTGGCCGGGTATGAATTCGACATCATCCCCCAAAGGCCACAGTTTGCCGCGGATCGAGCGGATCAGGTCGGCATGGTTGCCCCGCGGGAAGTCCGTACGGCCGATGGAGCCGGCGAACAGCACGTCGCCGACGATGGCCAGCCGGCCGGCGCGGTCCACGAAGACGATGTGGCCGGGCGTATGGCCGGGGGTGTGGAAGACGTCCAGCACCACCTTGCCGACCTGTATCTGCTCGCCCTCGTCCAGCCAGCGGTCGGGCAGGAAGGCCTCGGTATGCGGAAAGCCGAACATCTTGCTCTGTTGCGGCAGGCCATCCAGCCAGAACTGTTCGTCGCGGTGCGGGCCGATGATCTGCACGCCATGAGCCCTTGCCAGCGCCACGCTGCCGCCGACGTGGTCCAGGTGGCCGTGGGTCAGCAGTACCTGCGTCAGGCGCGCGCCGCTGTGGGCCAGGGCGGCCTCGATGCGGCCGAGATCGCCGCCCGGATCGACGACGGCCGCCTCCAGCGTCTCGTCGCACCACAGCAGGCTGCAGTTCTGCTGGAAAGGGGTCACCGGGACGATGCGGTATTGCAGGCTCATGTGCTTCAGGGGTCTTCGAGGAGTCAGGGCGTGGCGGGTGGCTGGCGCAGGTCCAGCTCGATGGTCTTGGCGGCCAGCGCGCCCTGGGCGATGGCGCTGACGACGCTGGGGAACAGCGGGTTGCAGACGTCGCCGGCGGCATACAGGCCGGCACAGCCGGTGCGGGCGGCGGCGTCGACGCCCAGGTAGCCCTCGGCGTCCAGGCCCAGCTGCGCGAAAAGCGCCGGCGGCAGGGCGTCGCGCAGGAAATCGGTGTTCGGGGCGTAGCCTGCCAGCACGTGCATGCGGTCGACCACCAGTTCGTGCGGCGCGGCGTCCAGCAGCACGCGCAGGCCACCGCCGGCCGGCTGCAGGGCGCGCAGGCGCACGGGGCTCAGCAGGTGGGCGCGCGGGTGGCCGACGACGGCTTCCATCATGGCGCGCTGGGCGCGGAAGCGGGAACGCGCCGCCACCCACACCTCGCAGCCCTGATCCAGCAGGAAACGGGCGTTTTCCAGCGCGTTGTCGCCGCCGCCCACCACCAGCACGCGCTGGCCACGCAGCCCATCGAGGCCAGCGAAGGCGGGGGGGCCATAGACGATGTACGGGGCCGCCGCGGCCAGCCCTTCGACGCCGGGCAGCGCATCCTGCGCACGTGGCCGGGTGCCGGTGGCGATCAGCACGGCGGCGGCATCGATGCTCTCCGCGTCGCCGGAATTCCGCAGGGCCAGCCGCCAGCCGTGTTCATGGCGACGGATCTCCGATGGCTGGCAGTGGAGGCGTGGCGCCAGGGCGAGGCCGGCGACATGGCCGGCGAAGCGCCCGGCGAGTTGGGGGCCGGTCAGGCCCACCTGGCCCAGTACCCAGTCGTTCGGCAGCAGGTTCTCGTTGAGCATGCCGCCCGCCTGCCCGGCGGCTTCCAGCAGCAGCGGACGCAGGCCGAGCTTGTGCAGCCACAAGGCGGCCGACAAGCCGGCCGGACCGGCACCGAGGATGACGATCTGCGGCGTCACCGTGCCTGCCGGGGCCACTCAGCTGGCACGCCAGGTGACCGGCTTGCCTTCGCGTTGGGCGTGGCCCAGCAGGTCCAGCAGGGGCACGGCGCGTTGCGCCAGCGAAACGGGCGCGGCCATGCCGCGCGGGCGCTCTTCACCCTCTTCGTCCTCGGGCTCCGGCCGCGCCTGGGCACGGTCGTTCGCGATGGCGGCCTGCAGCGCGGAGATGGCGGCCGGCAACTGCGCCTCGGTGACGATGCCCTGGCGGTCCTGCGGGTCCTTGCCGAGAACCTGCAGCAACTGCTGCGCGATCTCGCCGAACATGATGACGTCCGCACCGGCAGGGGACTGGAAGGTGATCAGCATGGAAAGCTCCTGGAGATGTTCCGAAAGATACCGCGTCTGGGGGCTGGCCGCTGCCGCCGCAGTCAGTCGCAACGGCCGCTGCGACGGTTCATCAGCACCGGCCACACGTACTGGAAGGCTTCGGCGTTGGTGCAGTGCGCGGCACAGCCGGTAAACGAGACCGTGGCCTGGTCGCCCTGTTCCCACATCCGCGCGGTACAGCCGGTGGAGGCATGGCGCAACTCCACCGACGGCAGGCGCCTGGTCTGGTGGTCGGGGTCGAAAACCATCTGGCAGCTGCCGCGCCCCGGCAGGTTGTACTCCACGTGCAGGCGGCGGACGGCGCCATCGCGTACTTCCACCCGGGCCTCGCCGTTGTAGCCGGTCTCGTTGCGGAAGCGGCAGTTCATGGACACTTCCAGCGGGCGGGTCGGCATGGGCTTGAGGTTGCGCGGATTGGTCCGCCGCGCCGCCGTGGCGCTGCCGGGGCGGGCCGTGGCAGCGGCCTTGGCGGCCGGCGGAAGCTGTTCCGGCTTCACCGCATCCATCTTCACGGCGTCCTGCAGCGCGGTGGAGGGGGGCGCGGGCGTGGTCGCCGGCTCTGTCAGCGGTGGTTCGGGGGTGGCGCAGGCTGCCAGTCCCAGCAGGAGGATGGCCGAGGCGATCTGGCGCATGGGCGCTCAGCTCCTGCGGAAGCCGGCCAGCGCGAGGCCGGCGGCCATGAAGAGTCCACCGAAGACGCGGTTGGCCATGCGTTGCTGGGCGGGCTCGCGCAGCAGGCGCAGCACCCGCGCAGCCAGCAGGGTATAGCCGCTCATCACCACCGCGTCGGTGAAGAACAGGGTGGCGGCGCAGGCGGCGTACTGCGGCCAGGCCGGCAGTGCCGGGTCGATGAATTGCGGCAGTACCGCCAGCATGAAGACGATGCCTTTCGGGTTGCTGGCATTGACCAGGAAGCCGCGCAGCACCAGCTGGCGGCGCCCGCCATCGGCCGTGGCGACGACCTGCAGGGCTTGCGGTGCGGCCCGCCACTGCTGGATGCCCAGCCAGACGAGGTAGGCCGCGCCCGCCCACTTGATGGCGTCGAAAAGCAGGGCGGAGGCCACCAGCACGGCGCCCAGGCCCAGGGCCACCACGCTCACCAGGAGCATCACCCCCAGTTGCAGGCCGAGGATGTTCCAGCAGGCGCGGCGGAAGCCGTGGCGTTGCCCGGCGGCCATGCAGGACAGGGCGCCCGGCCCGGGGCTCAGGCTGATGAGCCAGGCGGCGGCGAAGAAGGCGAGCCAGGTTTCAAGCGGCATGGATGGAAGAAGCTGTCGGGATCGGGTGAGGTGGTTCAGCGCGGAGCGCCCGGCAGGTCCGGGCGCAGCGCATTCATGATGTCCGGCGTGAGTGCGCCCCACACCTCGCAGGCCAGCACGCTGCCGGCGTGTTCGACCGGGGCTTCACGCACCGCAAAGACGCGACGCGGCGCCTTGGCGGTCGGCAGGCCGGTATCGCAGGGCTCGTCCACCGCCCGCCAGCGTCCGCCGGCGGGCCCGGCTTCCCAGGCATCGACGGTGCAGAACACGCGCTGGGGCGTGCGTGGATGCTTCTTTGCCAGGCGCAGGGCGAGGTCCGGTGCCTGGCGGGCCAGCCACAGCATGGTCTGCTCCGGCGGCGGATCGGCGTAGAAGCCCCAGGTCATGAAGCGGATGTCGTGGCGCTGGAAGTGGTCCCACTTCGACAGGTCGGCGTCGAAGAAGGAGACCAGCCACAGGCCGTTGATGCCCACCGGCTGCTCGAAGCGGGTCTCGCTGGTACTGATGGCATAGGGCGCCGGGGGCAGGCGGTTGACAACGAAGAACTGGGCGAGACCGTCACGCTTGAGGTAGTTGGTCTCGTTGCGCCAGCGCAGCGCATCGGCCAGCAGCGCCTTGAAGAAAGTACCGTCGCAGGCGGCCAGCGCCTCGACGAGATTGCCGTTCTGCGGATCGGCGGACTGGCTCTGGAGCTGGGCCTGGGCGGATGACGCCACGCCGAGGCCGGCCAGTACGGGGATCAGGAAACGGCGCAGCGAAGGACGCTGGAAGGGACGCAGGAACGGGCGCATCGCGGAACTCCGTCGCAGGACACCCTGGCATCCTCGCATGCCGCCCTGCGTGCTGCCAGCGCCGCCCGGACGACCGGGCGACGCCGGGGGCGGGGTATCAGGCCGGGCGGCGTGCGTGCCAGTCGGTCGCTTGCTGGAAGCGGTGGGCCACGTTGAGCAGGCGGCCCTCGGCGAAGTAGTTGCCGATGAGCTGCAGGCCGACTGGCAGGCCGTCGGCACCGAAGCCGCAGGGCGCGGACAGGGCCGGCAGGCCGGCGAGGTTCACCGCGATGGTGTAGATGTCGGACAGGTACATCCGCACCGGATCGTCCGCCAGTGCGCCGAGGGCAGGCGCGGTGGTCGGCGCCACCGGGCCGGCGATGACATCGCACTGCGTCAGCGCCTGCTTGAAGTCTTCCGCGATCAGGCGGCGCAATTGCTGCGCCTTGATGTAGTACGCATCGTAATAACCATGCGACAGCACGTAGGTGCCGACCAGGATGCGGCGCTTCACCTCGGCGCCGAAGCCTTCCGCGCGGCTCTTGCTGTACATCTCGGCGAGGTCCTTGTACGCCGCGGCGCGGTGGCCGTAGCGCACGCCGTCGAAACGGCTCAGGTTGGAGCTGGCCTCGGCCGGGGCGATCACGTAGTAGGCCGGGATCGCCAGGCGGGTGTTGGGCAGGCTGACTTCCACCGTGGTGGCGCCCAGCTTGCGCAACTCGGCGAGCGCGGCCTCGATGGTGGTGCGCACGTCGTCGGCCAGGCCCTCGCCGAAGTACTCCGTCGGCAGACCGATCCTGAGGCCGTCCAGGGGCTTGTCGAGTTCGGCAGCGGTGTTGCTGGCGGCGCGTTGCAGGCTGGTGGAGTCTCGTTCGTCGAAGCCGGTCATGGCATCCAGCAGCAGGGCGCAGTCTTCCGCCGTGCGGGCCATCGGGCCGCCCTGGTCCAGCGAGCTGGCGTAGGCGATCATGCCGTAGCGGGACACGGTGCCGTAGGTGGGCTTGATGCCGGTGATGCCACAGAAGCCCGCGGGCTGGCGGATCGAGCCACCGGTGTCGGTGCCGGTCGCCGCCGGCACCATGCCGGCCGCGATGGCCGCCGCCGAACCGCCGGACGAGCCGCCCGGCACATGGGCCAGGTTCCACGGGTTCTTTACCGCGCCGAAGTGTGAACTCTCGTTGGTCGAGCCCATCGCGAACTCGTCCAGGTTGGTCTTGCCCAGGCTCACCACGCCGGCCGCCTTCAGCCTGGCCACCACGGTGGCGTCGTAGGGGCTGGTGAAACTGGCGAGCATCTTCGAGCCGCAGGTGGTCAGCACGCCCTCGGTGCAGAAGATGTCCTTGTGCGCGATCGGCAGGCCGGTCAGCGGGCCGGCCTTGCCCGCGGCGATGGCGCGGTCGGCCGCGTCCGCGGCCGCCAGCGCGCCGTCGCGGTCGACGGTGATGAAGGCGTTGATCTGCGGGTTGGCGGCGTCGATCTTCGCCAGGTAATCGGTCGCCAGCTCGCGGGCGGAAACCTGCTTCGCGGCCAGCTGCTGCTGCAGCGACTTGAGGGTGTCGAGGCTCATTTGTCTTGCACGGGTTCTTGTACGTAGCCCAGGCCGATCTCGACGTGGTCGATCAGCGCGTGGATCAGCTTGATATGGATTTCCTGGATGCGGTCGGCATAGCCGAAGTGCGGCACCACGATCTCGGCGTCGCCCAGGCCGCGCATCTTGCCGCCATCCTTGCCGGTGAAGACGATGACCTGCATGCCGCGCTCCCGCGCGGCCTTGATGGCCGCCAGGATGTTGCCGGAGTTGCCGCTGGTGGAGATGGCGAACAGCACGTCGCCCGGCCGGCCCAGTGCCTCCACCTGGCGCGAGAAGATGAACTCGAAGCCGTAGTCGTTGCCCACGCAGGTGATGTGGGACGGGTCGGACACGCACAGGGCGGCCAGCGCCGGACGGTTGTCGCGGTAGCGGCCGGACAGCTCCTCGGCGAAGTGCATGGCGTCGCAGTGCGAGCCGCCGTTGCCGCAGGAAATCACCTTGCCGCCGGCCTTCAGGCAATCCACCAGCAACTGGCCGGCGCGCTCGGTCTGGGCCAGCAGGCTGTCGTCGGCGAGCACCTTTTCCAGCAGGGCGTGTGCCTCGCGCAGGTGTTGGGCGATGCGGGCCATGGCTTACTCGATCACCTTGGGGACGAGATAGAGGCCGGCTTCCGCTTCCGGCGCCACCGCCTGGAAGGCCTCGCGGCGGTCGGACTCGGTCACCGCGTCCTCGCGCAGACGCTGCACCACGTCCTGCGGATGGGACATGGGCGCGACGCCAGTGGTATTCACCGCCTGCATCTGGGCGATGAGGTCGAAGATGCCATGGAGCTTGGCCTGGGTGGCCTCGGCTTCACTGGAGCTGATCTCCAGTCGCGCAAGTCGCGCAATGCGCTGCACGTCGTCTAGGGACAGGGACATGGGTGGCTTCCAGGCAGACGGCGCCGGCCAGGTTGGACTGAAAACGGGCCAAAAACGGGACGGGGCTAAATATTCCGCTAGGCAATCCGCAAACACTAGGGAAAGGGCCGTCCCGACGGTTCAATTGCAGGGGGCAAATAGGGTACCATAGCCGACTATTTTTCCTCCAATCAACGAGTTACTACAGCAAGCGGCCGGCATCGCGGCCGCCGTTTGCAGGAATGTGTCCATGTTCGGTTTTCTGCGCTCCTACTTCTCCAACGACCTGGCCATCGACCTTGGCACCGCCAACACGCTGATCTACGTGCGCGGCAAGGGCATCGTGCTGGATGAGCCCTCGGTGGTGGCGATCCGCACCGAAGGCGGTCCCAACGCCAAGAAGACCATCCAGGCCGTCGGCCACTCCGCCAAGCAGATGCTCGGCAAGACGCCGGGCAACATCACCGCCATCCGCCCGATGAAGGACGGCGTGATCGCCGACTTCACCGTCACCGAGCAGATGCTCAAGCAGTTCATCAAGAAGGTGCACGACAGCCGGATGTTCTCGCCGAGCCCGCGCATCATCATCTGCGTGCCCTGTGGCTCGACCCAGGTGGAGCGCCGCGCGATCCGCGAATCCGCGCTGGGCGCCGGTGCCTCGC
This sequence comes from Uliginosibacterium sp. H1, assembly GCF_036017065.1. Taxonomy (NCBI): domain Bacteria; kingdom Pseudomonadati; phylum Pseudomonadota; class Betaproteobacteria; order Rhodocyclales; family Zoogloeaceae; genus Uliginosibacterium; species Uliginosibacterium sp. H1. Next base: position 570,842 of record NZ_JAYXHR010000002.1, on the reverse strand, counting down.
AGGTGTACCTGATCGAGGAACCGATGGCCGCCGCGATCGGCGCAGACCTGCCGGTGTCTGACGCCACCGGCTCGATGGTGGTGGACATCGGCGGCGGCACCACGGAAGTGGGCGTCATCTCGCTGGGTGGCATGGTGTACGCGGGCAGCGTGCGCGTCGGTGGCGACAAGTTCGACGAGTCCATCGTCAACTACATCCGCCGCAACTACGGCATGCTGATCGGCGAGACCACCGCCGAGACGATCAAGAAGGAAATCGGCTCCGCCTTCCCGGGCTCCGAGGTGAAGGAGATGGAAGTGAAGGGGCGCAACCTGGCCGAAGGCATTCCGCGCAGCTTCACGATCAGCAGCAACGAGATCCTCGAAGCGCTGACCGATCCGCTGAACTCCATCGTCTCCGCCGTGAAGATCGGCCTGGAGCAGACGCCGCCGGAACTGGGCGCCGACATTGCCGAGCGGGGCATGGTGCTGACCGGTGGCGGCGCGCTGCTGCGTGACCTGGACCGCCTGCTGATGGAAGAGACCGGCCTGCCGGTGATCGTCGCCGACGACCCGCTGACCTGCGTGGTGCGTGGTTCCGGCCTCGCGCTGGAGCGCATGGACAAGCTGGGTGCGATCTTCGCCAGCGAATGAGGCCCGCCGCGGCCGTCCCTTGCGGGGCGGCCTTGATTCATGCGGGTCTGCGCCTATGCTCATCTGATAACGGCAGCATCCGCCAGTGAACCGTTCGGCCTCCGCCCCGGCATTTGCCCCCAACACCTGACCGCCCCGTCCGCACCGCCCCATGCCCGTCCCAGGTCACCAGCCGCCGCCCTTCTTCAAGCGCGGCCTGCCGCTGTCGGCCAAGCTCACGATCTACCTCGCGCTGTCGCTGGCCCTGCTGGTCGCCGACCTGCGCCTGCGCTACCTGGACACCTTGCGCCAGGGCGTGGCGATCCTGACCTACCCGCTGCAGATTGCCGCCGCCACGCCGGCGGAATTCGTGCGCAACACCGGCAACTACTTCTCCGGCCTGGTCGGCCTGCAGCGTGAAAACGAACGACTGAGCGCCAACCAGCTCGTCGCGGCGCAGGAACTGCTGCGCCTGGAGCAGCTGAAGGCGGAGAACTCGCAGCTGCGTGGCCTGCTGGACATGCGCGCGCGCGTGAAGGTGAACAGCATCGCGGCGGAAATCCTGTTCACCGCGCGCGACCCGTTCTCGCACCGCGTGATCCTCGACAAGGGCACCAGCCAGGGCGTCGGGCCGGGGCTCGCGGTCGTCGACGCGGAAGGCGTCATCGGCCAGGTGACGCGCGTCTTCCCGCTGCATTCGGAAGTCACCCTGCTGTCCGACAAGGAGCAGGCGATCCCGGTGGTGGTCGCCCGCAGCGGCCTGCGCGCGGTGATGTTCGGCACCGGCACCGGCCTGATGGAGCTGCGCTTCCTCGCCGCCAATGCCGACGTGCAGCTCGGCGACCAGATCCTCACCTCCGGCCTGGACGGCGTCTTCGTGCCCGGCCTGCCGGTCGCCACCGTGGTTCGCGCCGACCGCGACAGCGGCGAATCCTTCGGCCGCATCATCTGCAAACCCATCGGCGGCGTGGCCAAGAGCGGCAGCGTGCTGGTGCTCGGCCGTGCCGAGCCTTTGCCGGAACGCCCGGCCGCCGAGAATGCGTCGCCTGAACGCAGTGCCGCCGGCCGCATCGGTCGCAAGCAGAGCGAGCCGGAGAGCCAACCATGATCAATCACCGTTCCAGCCGCATCCTGTTGCCGGTGCGCATGGGTTTCATCTGGATCAGCCTGGCCGTCGCGCTGGTGCTGCACTTCGTGCCGATCGGCCGCTTCTACGCGGTGCCGGATTTCGTGGCCCTGGTGCTGGCGTTCTGGTGCGTGCGCGAGCCGCGCCTGGTCGGCATGGGCACGGCCTTCCTGCTCGGCGTGGCGGTCGACGTGGCGCACGGCGCCGCCATGGGCCAGCACGCCCTGGCCTACGTCGCGCTGGCCTTCGCCTGCGCCAGCATGTCGCGCCGCCTGTTGTGGTTCTCGCCGGCCATCCAGGCGCTGCACATGGTGCCGCTGTTCCTGATGGTGCAACTCATCATGCTGGTCGTGCGTCTGATGGCGGGAGGGCGCTTCCCGGGCTGGGAATACTTCTTCGCCACGTTCACCACCGCTGCGCTGTGGTTGCCGGTGCACTACCTGCTGCTGCTGCCGCAGATGCGCCCGGTGGATCGCGACGAAAACCGGCCGATCTAGGAGGTGAGATGTGAAACGTGAAAGGTGAAACGTCAGTCACTGCACCCGCCACGTTTCACTTTCACATTTCACGCCTCACGAAGACATGGAACTCAAGACCCCCGAACAGGAGCTCTCCGGTTTCCGCAACCGCGTCGCGGTGGCGGCGATCTTCGTGCTCGTCTGTTTCGGCCTGATCGTTGCGCGCTTCGTCTATCTGCAGGTGGTGCGCTACGAATACTTCGCCACCCGCGCCGAGGACAACCGCATCTCGCTGTTGCCGGTGGTGCCCAACCGCGGGCTGATCCTCGATCGCAACGGCGTGGTGCTGGCGCGCAACTACTCGGCCTACACGCTGGAAATCACGCCGCAGAAAGTCGGCGACCTCGAAGGCACCATCGACGAGCTGGCCGGCATCATCGACATCCAGCTGAAGGACCGCCGCCGCTTCCGCAAGCTGCTGGACGAGAGCAAGAACTTCGAGTCGCTGCCCATCCGCACCCGCCTGTCGGACGAGGAAGTCGCACGCTTCATCGCGCAGCGCTACCGCTTTCCCGGCGTCGATATCAAGGCCCGCCTGTTCCGCCAGTACCCGCAAGGTGAGCTGGCCTCGCATGCGCTCGGCTACATCAGCCGCATCAACCGCAAGGAAGCGGAGGCCATCGAGCAGAACGAGGAGATGGCGGAGAACTATCGCGGCACCGAGCACATCGGCAAGACTGGCCTGGAGCAGCACTACGAGGAAGAGCTGCACGGCGTCACCGGCTTCGAGCAGGTCGAGGTCGATGCCTCCGGCCGCGCAGTGCGCAGCCTGTCGCGCACGCCGCCGGTGCCGGGCAACAACCTCATCCTCACGCTGGACGCGGAACTGCAGCGCATCGTCGAGCAGGCTTTCGGCGACCGCCGCGGCGCGCTGGTGGCCATCGAGCCCGGCACCGGTGGTGTCCTCGCGCTGGTGTCCAAGCCGACCTACGACCCCAACCTGTTCGTCGATGGCATCGACACGCAGAACTGGAACGCGCTGAACAACTCGCCGGACAAGCCGCTGCTGCACCGGGCGATCTACTCGGCCTACCCGCCCGGCTCCACCTTCAAGCCCTTCATGGCGCTGGCCGCGCTGCGCACCGGCAAGCGCACGCCGACCCAGGCGATCCACGACGCCGGCCTGTTCCCCTTCGGCAACCACGTGTTCCGCGACGACAAGGTGGGCGGCCACGGCATGGTGGACATGGTGAAGTCCATCGTCGTGTCCTGCGACACCTACTACTACATCCTCGCCAACGAGATGGGCATCGACATGATCTCGGAGCAGATCGGCGAGTTCGGTTTCGGCTCGCTGACCGGCATCGACATCCAGGGCGAGGCGCGTGGCGTGCTGCCCTCGCAGGCGTGGAAGAAGGCGCGTTTCAAGAAGCCCGAGCAGCAGAAGTGGTATGCCGGCGAGACGATCTCCATCGGCATCGGCCAGGGCTACAACAACTACACCACGCTGCAGATTGCCCACGCCACCGCGACGCTGGCGGCCAACGGCGTGATGTTCAAGCCGCACCTCGTGAAGTACGTGGAGGACGTGCGCAGCGGCAAGCGCCGCATGATCGAGCCGACCCCGATCAAGACCATCGACCTGAAGCCCGAGGACATCGAGGTCATCAAGCGCGCGATGGTGGAAGTGAACAAATGGGGTACCGGCACGCGCGCATTCGCGGGGGCCGAGTATGTGACCGCCGGCAAGACGGGTACCTCGCAGGTGTTCTCGCTGAAGGGCGCCAAGTACGTCGAGAGCGAAGTGGCCAAGCACCTTCGTGACCACGCCCTCTACGTCGCCTTCGCCCCGGCCGACAACCCGAAGATCGCACTCGCCGTGCTGGTCGAGAACGTCGGCTTCGGTGCCCAGCACGCGGCTCCGATCGCGCGCCAGGTGCTCGACTATTACCTGATGGGCAAGCGCCCGGCAGGCGCCGCCCAACCGGACCCAGAAGGCAGTGACTGATCCCTTTCTCATCCTGAGTCGCGGCTGGCAGCGTTTCACCGCCCCCATCGACGGTTTCCTGATGGCCATCCTCGCCCTGCTGCTGGGGGGGGCCTATGTCGCGATGATGAGCGCCTCGCCGGAGCGGCTGCCGGCGCACAACCTCAACCTCGTCATCGGCCTGGCCGTCATGTGGGTGGTGGCCAACCTGCCGCCGCAGCGCATGCAGATGTTCGCCCTGCCGCTGTATGTCATCGGCGTGCTGCTGCTGGTGGCGGTGGAACTGTTCGGCGAAATCTCGAAGGGCGCGCAGCGCTGGCTGGATCTCGGCTTCATCCGCATGCAGCCCTCGGAGATCATGAAGATCGCCATGCCGCTGATGCTGGCCTGGTACTTCCAGAAGCGCGAGGGCAGCCTGAAGTTCCGCGACTTCCTCGTGGCCACCGCCCTGCTGGCCGCACCGGTGGGACTGATCGCCATCCAGCCCGACCTCGGTACCTCGCTGCTGGTCACCGCTGCCGGCATCTTCGTCATCTACTTCGGTGGCCTGTCCTGGAAGCTGATCGTGCCGGTGATGCTGCTGGGCGTCGCGGTCATCGTCGGCGTGGTGGCCTACGAGAAGCAGATCTGCGCCGACGGCGTGGAATGGCCGGGCCTGCGCGAGTACCAGAAGCACCGCGTGTGCATGCTGCTGGACCCGAGCTCCGACCCGCGCGGCAAGGGCTTCCACACCATCCAGTCCACCATCGCGGTCGGCTCCGGCGGCATCGTCGGCAAGGGCTGGCAACAGGGCACGCAGACCCACCTGGACTTTCTGCCGGAGCGCCACACCGACTTCATCCTCGCGGTGCTGTCGGAGGAATTCGGCCTGCTCGGCGTCATCCTGCTGCTGGTGCTGTACTGCCTGCTGATCGGGCGCGGCCTGATGATCGCGCTGAGCGCCTCCAGCCTGTTCTCGCGCCTGCTGGCCGGCGCCCTGACAATGAACTTCTTCACCTACGCCTTCGTGAACATGGGCATGGTGAGCGGCGTGCTGCCCGTCGTGGGCGTGCCGCTGCCGCTGGTGAGCTATGGCGGCACCGCGCTGGTCACCCTGTGCCTGGGCATGGGCATCCTGATGAGCGTGCAGCGGCATCGTAAGCGGGTGAGCTGAGGCCCGGCGCGGGCCCGGGGAAACGAATCCTCAAAAGACAAAGGGCCGCGCATGCGGCCCTTTGTCTTCCGGCGATCGCGTCTGTTATACGGCGCGCAGCACGTAGCAGACGCCCCAGCTGCGGTCGTCCGGCTGCTTACGGGTCATCCACTCGCAGCTGTGCTCGACCCTGAAGCCGGACAGGTCGGCGAACAGCTCGATCTCCGGCGGAAACAGGTAGCGCATGCGATGGGTCTCGCGGATTTCGTCCACCGTGCGGTCGGAGCGGTCGCGCACGAAGACCTGGTAGTTCACATCCACCAGGCATTCGTTCGGATGCAGCGTGGACTCGGCCAGTCGCGTCACCTCGATGCGCTCGTCCGCCATACGCTTGATGCGCGTGCTCGGGCGCTCGGTCAGCACGGCGGGGCCGTGCCAGACGTCGAACAGGAACACGCCGCCGGTCTCGATGTGGCGGCGCGCAGTGGCGAAGGCCGCCTTCAGCGCCGCGTTGTCCGGCATGTAGCTGACCACGTGGAACAGCGAGATGGCGCAGTCGAAGCGCTTGCCCAGCTGCGCGGAGGTGAAGTCGCCCTGCGCGAAATCCAGCCGCGCGGTGACGTCCGTCGCACGCGTGGCGGCGAAGGCGCGCGCCTCGTCCAGCATGCCGGGGCTGCGATCCACGCCGGTCACGGCAAAGCCGCGCTCGCCCAGCAGGGCCGCGTGCTTGCCGCCACCGCAGCCGAACTCCACGATGCTGCGTGCCTCTGGCGCATGTTCGCGCAACAGGGTGGCGACGAAGTCCGCCTCGCCCGCGTAATCCTTGTCGCGATACAACAGCGCGTAGTAGCGCGCGTAGGTGTCTCCGAAAACGCTCATGGATTCCTCTCAGCCTCTCAGGACTTGCCGAACACTTCGTGCATGACCGTGCTGACGCGGTCGATCTGCGCCTCGGTCAGCGCCAGCCCGCTGGGCACGTAGAAGCCGCGACGCGCGATGTTCTCCGCGACCGGATGCGACTCGCCCTTGAGCAGACCCATCTTGTGGAACACGGGTTGCTCGTGCATCGGCCAGAAGAAGGGACGGGTACCGATCCTGTACTCGCCCAGTTTCTTCATCGCCGCCGCTGCGTCCATGTCGTGCTCCGGCCCCAGCACCACGCCGAACACCCAGTAGATGTTGTCGGCATAGTCGGTGCGCGGCAGCGGCAGCTGCACGCCGGGCAGGTCGCTCAGGCGCTGGGTATAGGCGGCCCCCATGCGACGCTTGATCGGCACGAACTCGTCCAGCCGCTCCAGTTGCGCCACACCGAGCGCGGCCTGCAGGTTGGTGAGGCGGAAGTTCCAGCCCAGCTCTTCATGCACGAAGCGGCGCGCCGGCTGGAAGCACAGGTTGCGCAGGCTGCGGCAACGCTCGGCCAGCGCATCGTCGTCGGTGACGATCATGCCGCCTTCGCCGGTGGTGATGTGCTTGTTGGGGTAGAAGCTGAAGGTGGAGAGGTTGCCGAAGCTGCCGCAGGGCCGGCCGGCGCAGGTGAGGCCGTGCGCCTCGGCGGCGTCCTCGATGATCGCCAGGCCGTGGCGGTCGGCAATCGCCTGCAGGCGCAGCATGTCGGTCGGCAGGCCGTAGATGTGCACCGCCATGATTGCCTTGGTGCGCGGTGTGATGCGTGCCTCCACCTGGTCGAGATCCATGTTCCAGGTGAGCGGGTCGCTGTCCACCACCACCGGCACCGCGCCTGCGCGGACGATGGCGGCCGCGCAGGAGATGATGGTGAAGGTGGGCACGATGACTTCGTCACCCGGCCCGATGCCCAGCGCCACCACGGCGGCATCCAGCGCCACCGAGCCGTTGGCCACGGCGATGCCGTGCTTGCGCCCGACACGCGCCGCGAAGGCCTGCTCGAAACGGGCGACGAAAGGCCCTTCGGACGAGATCCAGCCGGTCTCGATGCACTCCAGCAGGTATTGCTTCTCGCGTCCGTCGAGCAGGGGCTCATTAACCGGAATCGGCGGGATCGGCGCTGGCGCCTGGTTGCTGTCGCTCATGCTCACCCCAGGATGCGCAGTGGCTGATCCACTTCGGGCTTGAAGCGGGTCTTGTCGTGATCGCCGGAGTAGGGCCCCTGCTTCACTTCGATCATCTGCAGCTCTTCGAGCACCTCGAAGCCGTGGCCGCCGGTGGCCAGCAGGACGACGTCGCCCGGCAGCAGCACGCGGCTGTGCAGGTACTCGCGCTCCACGCTGTAGAAGTCCACGCGCAGCTTGCCGCGCTTGATGAACAGCACCTCCTGCGTATAGCTGACCTCGCGCTTCACTTCGTTATGAACGTGCGGTTCGATCAGCTTGCCTTGCGGGTGATGCATGTAGGCGAGCTGTTGCGACAGCTCGTTGGGGGTAAAGAACGAAATGCCCGGTTTGTCGTACTCGTTGCGCACGATGATGGCGAGCAACATACCCCGGTCGACGATTTCCTCGATCATGCCTGGCTCCTTTGGCTGTCTTGCTGTCGGGCCTCTCCGACTTTTTATAGTTGTGCCGACTGTCGTCGGTCTATAGGCAGGTCATGTCTCCCTGAACATTCCTTGCACGGCTTACTTCATCGATACCAGTACCACCCCGGCGGCGACCAGCGCGGTGCCTGCAATCTTGCCCAGCGTCAGCGGCTCCTTGAACAGCAGTACCCCGGCCACCAGCACCAGCACGTAGGTGATGCTGGCCAGCGGCACCGCGTAGGACAGCTCCGCCTTGGCCAGTGCGAACAACCATAGCACCGCGCCGAGGCCGAAGGCCGCGAAGCCGATCACGATGCTGGGCGTGGTGAAGATGTTCCACAGCAGGCGCGGCAGCCCGACACTCGCCACCTGCACGTCGGCGAAGCCCTGCATGCCCCACTTGAAGGCGATCTGGCCGATGGCCGTTAGCACGCACGATACGAGGATGAGCGCCAGCGTGTTCATGCCGCCGCCTTGCCGAAGCGCAGGTGCCAGACCGTCGTCAGGTACTTGCGGCCCCGCCGTACCAGGCCCCACAGGTTGGTGGCGGTCTTGGATTCGCCGATCTGGCGGGCGGTCAGCACGTAGGGCACTTCCACCACCTTCGCGCGCTTGTGCTTGATCAGCGTGTAGATGAGATCGATGAAGTACTCGCCGTAGTCGCCGCGCAGGTCGTAGTCGCGCAGCAGGTCGCGCTTCAGCACGATGAAGCCCGAGGACCAGTCGCGGAAGCGGCAGCCCAGCAACCAGCCGCCGATGATGGACAGCACCTTGCTGAGCATCAGCTGCACGGTGAGATGGAAGCTGACCGCGCGTGCGTCGCCGCCGCCCGGCACGTAGCGCGAACCCACGGCCACGTCGGCGCCGGCACGGATCGCCGCCAGCAGGTCGTTGATCTTCGCCGGCGGCATCGACAGGTCCACGTCCATCCACATCACCAGCGGCGCACGCGCCAGCTTGATGCCGTCGTTGATCGCCGAGGTGAGGCCGCGCACCGTGGTGCGGTGCAGGAGGTGCACGTTCGCCTGCGTGGCGGCGATGTCGCGCACCACCTGCCAGGTGAGGTCGGGCGAGTTGTCGTCGACGACGATCGCCTCGTAGGGAATCGTCAGCACCTTCGGCAGCTCGGCCAGCAGCAGCTGGATGTTCTCGCGCTCGTTATAGGTCGGCAGGACGATGCTCAGCGCGGGAATCACCGCATCCTGAAGCTGCGTAGTCATGGTGTGGCCCAGTCTCCATCATTGTCGTTCTTGTCGTACTGTCGCCGCCGTCGATCACGGCGTTTGCGAGCCGGGCAGGTGGAAACGCACCCGATCGGAGCTCACCCCCAATGCGCGACGCAGACGCCAGTCGTCTTCGGAGTCGTAGTAGAAGTAGTTGGATGACAGCCCGCCCGAACGCGGCAGGTAGTCGGCCTCCAGCTCCAGGTCGTACATGCCCGGGCTGAGCACCGCCGAACCTTCCGTTTCGTGGAAGTAGTCCGGCGCCTCGTTGGTCACCGTCGGCTGCCCGTTCACCCTGAGCTGGAACCCCCAGCTGCTATAGACGCGGAAACCGATCTGCAGCGGCGCCTCCCCCAGCACTTCCATGCGCGTGCGCAAGCGCACCTTCCCCGCCTTCTCCGTCGAAATCTCCGGCCGGTCCTCATGCACCAGCGCCTCGTTCTTGCGATTGAACGGGAAGCGCACACGGCCGATGAGGAACGGCCCGGACGATGAGGCTTCGGCAGCCTTCGTTGTGACCGGTTCAGTGGTGGCCGGGGCGAACGTCCCCTCTATCGTGACGGGATACACAGGCCGCAGTGCAGCAATCGCGAAGGCCATCGTCGTTGCGAACACGGCGACGATGACGCTGTAGATCAGGGCGGGCCGCACCCACTTCCGCCAGTCGATCGCCACCAGCTCCACGAGCTTGAAGAACAGCAGGTAGAACACGAAGATGATCGTGTAGGTGTAGCGCGGCTCGCCGGTGAAGATGAAGCTCACCACGAAGGTCACGCCAAGGATCGACGACAGCATCACGAAGGCGGCATGCCGCTCCCGCCCGTTGTGGCCCGCCAGCACGTCGCGCCGCGCCCAGAAGAACAGGCCGAGCGGCACGAACATCAGGAACTTGAACCAGTCCCACACCGGCCGCCAGAAGCGGAAGCCCGGCGCGTCGTAACGTGATGGCAGCATGTCGGCGAAGAACAGGTTGCGCAGTTCGCCCACGTTGTAGAGCAGGCGCATCGGGTTGCGCTGCACCGCCTGCCAGCCAAGCGAGAAGTAGTAGTCCTGCTTGTAGAAAGGCACGTTGGTGTAGAACACGCCGTTCTCGGGCTTCCAGGACTGCGCCGGCACCACGACGAAGAAATGCCAGCCGTCGTAGCTCAGGTCGACGCGGTGGTAGTCCGAGTTGGCGATGAAGAAGTCCAGCCCGCCGTTGGCCGACAAGGCGTTTACGCGACCGCCCGATATGCGCGACACCTCGGCGCTGGCCAGCGTCACCAGCGCGAAGAACACGGCGGTGAACACTGCGGCCTGCGCGATGAAGCGCCGCGTCAGCCCGTCGCGGGCCAGCAGGAACGCGACGAAGGCCAGGCCGTACGGCCCCAGCGACGGCCGGATGATGGTAGCCAGGCCGAACAGCACGGCGGAGGCGACCACCCAGGTCCAGGTGTTGCGCCGTAGCAGGATGGAGATGGCGATCACCAGCAACGGGCCGCCGATGTTCTCGCCGAGCAGGAAGGCGTTGAAGTACAGCGCCGGGAAGCCGAAGGCATACAGCGCGCTGACCAGCAGCACCAGCCAGGCCTGGTCGAACCAGCGCGCGGCCACCCGGTGCACCGCGTAGACCGACGCCGAGAAGATCAGCACGTTGAGGACCAGCGGCGTCTCGATGCGGATCCAGTTTTCCAGCCCGATGTTCTTCAGGATGCGGAAGATCTCCGCCAGCACGATGTGGAACATCGGCGGCCAGGCCACGAACTGGGAATCGTCGAACTCGTTGCCGGCCAGACGCTTCATGGCCTGCGTCCAGTAGTTCTTCATGTCGCTGAAGATGAACTCCTGGTACGGCGTCAGCCAGAACACATAGCCGGCCACGACCACGAAGGCGACCACGGCCATGAAGATGCCGAAGGCATTGCTGCTGGCGAATGCCAGCGGCGGGCGGGTGGGTGAAGCGATGACGGCGCCCGGCAAAGGCGCGGAACTGATGGCACTCACGACAGAAATCCCCGGCTGGTCCAGCGACGCAGAGCGTCAAAAGGCCCGCACCTGCCGAGGCTGCGGACGATGGACCGGGATTTCCAGGAAACCGGACTCAGCCTGCCGGAGCAGGCTTCGGTACGACGCGCAGTGACACCGACTCGGTGTGGAACCCAGAAATTGTGGTCAATTTCAAGATTTTGTCTCGATTTTTGTATTTTTCTCGTCACGAACAGGGCTGTTCGCAACGGTTTCAGCACCATAACTGAATTAGGCCATCGGGAAAACCATTCATTTGACCCAATCCGTTGCGTTTTTCCCATGCCGCGCTGCGCAAAACGCGGTTTTTGAAGCCGGGATGGGTCGGAAGGCCTGCGGTATCATGGCGACCGCTTGCTGCACCTGCTTTGCAGGCCTGTTCCTTACCCGCCCGTGCCCGTCCTGCCCCTGTCACTTCTTTCGCTCCGCACGCCGTCCCGCCTGCTGCCACTGGTGTTGAGCCTGTTGCTGGCCGCCTGCGCCAGTACCAGCCAGCCGCCGGTAGCGCCGACAGCCCCTGCCACCCGGACGGACGCCCCCACGCCGCAGCCCGCGCCGACCGGCGGGAAAGGCGGGGGCTATTACATGGACGACGGGCCGGGCAGTAATCCGCCCCCCGACCTGGCGGCGATTCCGGATGCCGAGCCACGCAGCGAGCCCCTGCACCGTTTCGCCAACCGTCCGTACTCGGCCCTCGGCCAGACCTTCACCCCGATGGTGGAGATCGCCCCCTATCGCGCCGAGGGCATCGCCAGCTGGTATGGCCGCCGCTTCCACGGCAAGAAGACCTCCAGCGGCGAGGTGTACGACATGTACGCCATGACGGCCGCCCACCCCACCTTGCCGATCCCCAGTTACGCCCGCGTGACGCTGCTCAGCAACGGCCGCTCGGTGGTGGTGCGCATCAACGACCGCGGCCCCTTCCTGCGCAGCCGGCTGATCGACCTTTCCTACGCCGCCGCCTGGAAGCTCGGTTACATCGACAACGGCCATGCCGAGGTGATCGTCGAAACCATCATTCCGGGCGAGGTCACGGTGCTGGCGAAGAACATCCCGCCGATCCGCAAGCCGGATCCGTCACCCCCACCGCCGGTGCCCGCCATGGTGGTGCTCACCGAGAGCGCCAATGCGCAGGCGCATGAAGCCGCCATCACCGCCATGCCACCCGAGGCCTTGAGCCCCGGCACCTACTTGCAACTGGGCGCCTTCGGCACGCTGCGCAACGCCGAGAGCTTCCGCGACTACGTGCGCCAGGAAGTCCGCGACCTGAACGTCCCGCTGCACGTGGTGTCCGAATCCGACCGCCATCGCCTGCAGGCCGGGCCCTATGGCACCGCGCAGGCGGCGCAGGCGGATGCGGCGGCGATTGCCCGCAAGCTCAAGCTGAAGCCGCTGGTGGTCCAGCGCTGACGCAGCGGGCGGCAACCCCAAGCCCGATCCCTTTTTCCCATTGCCACGTTGCACACTACCTGCCAATTGCCTATCCAGATGAAGAAGCTTTTTCTCACCCTGATCGCCGGCCTGCTGCCGCTGACCACGCTTGCCCAGACCGCCCCCGCGCAGACGCCGACCGTCGCCGCCGCGCAGATGCCGGTGCCACCCACGGTCGCCGCCCGTGCCTGGGTCCTCTACGACGTCAACGCCCAGCAGATCCTGGCGTCCAGCAATCCGGACCAGACCGTCGAACCGGCCTCGCTCACCAAGCTGATGACCGCCTACGTGGTCTTCAATGCACTGAAGAACAAGAGCATCACGAACGACCAGCTGGTCACCGCGTCGGAAAAGGCCTGGCGCACCGGCGGCTCGCGCATGTTCATCGACATCCGCAAGCCGGTCAGCGTCAACGATCTGATCCACGGCATGATCATCCAGTCCGGCAATGACGCCTGCATCGCGCTGGCCGAGACGGTCGCCGGCACGGAAGAGCGCTTCGTCGGCATGATGAACCGCGAAGCCCAGCGCCTGGGCCTCAAGGCCACCAGGTTCACCAACACCACCGGCCTCACCGAGCCGGGCCACACCACCAGCGTGCGCGACCTGGTGAACCTGTCCGCCGCGCTGATCCGCGACTTCCCCGAGTACTACCCGATCTACGCCAAGCGCGACTTCACCTACAACAACATCAAGCAGGAGAACCGCAACCGCCTGCTGTGGACCGACCCCAGCGTCGACGGCATGAAGACCGGCCACACCGATGCCGCCGGCTACAACCTGGTGGCCTCGGCCAAGCGCGGCCCGCGCCGCTTGATTTCCGTGGTGACCGGCACCACATCTGAATCTGCACGCGCGCAGGAATCGCAGAAGCTGCTGAACTACGGCTTCCAGGCCTGGGACGCGGTGAAGCTCTACGGTGCCAACCAGCCGGTCAAGGAATTCGAGGTCTGGAAAGGTGCCGAGCGCCAGCTCAAGGTCGGCTTCCGCAACGATTTCGTCGTCGCGGTGCCGCGTGACCTGGCCAATGCGCTCGCCGTACAGTTGGAAAGCCGCCAGCCGCTGATCGCCCCCGTCAAGTCGGGCGACCGCGTCGGCACGCTGAAGCTGAGCCTGGCCGGGCAGAGCCTTGGCGAGTATCCGGTGGTGGCCCTGCAGGACGTGGCCCCGGCCGGCATCTTCCGCCGCGCGTGGGACAGCATCCGCCTGATGCTGAAGTAACGATGTCGAAGCGATGTTGAAGTAACCAAGCAACGAGCAGCACACGACCATGAGCGAACGCACCACCCTGCTGGAATTTCCCACCGACTTCCCCCTGAAGATCATGGGAGCGCGCGCGGACGACTTCGCGCAGGTGGTGCTCGCCGTCGTGCAGCGCCATGCGCCGGACTTCGACGGCGCCACCATGGAGATGCGCGCGTCCTCCAACGGCAACTACCTTGCGCTCACCTGCACCATCAACGCCACCTCGCAGGACCAGCTGGACAACCTGTACCGCGAGCTGAGCAGCCATCCGATGGTGAAGGTCGTCCTGTAATGCTGCTGGCGGATGCGGTGACGACGGGTGACGGGCAGGCTCCGGCTGCGCCCGCCCCGGCTTCGCCCATCCTCCTGCGCCAGCTCGGCACCGCCGACTACGCCCCCACCTGGCAGGCCATGCAGGCCTTCACCGCCAGCCGCGGCCCGGAAACCCCGGACGAGTTGTGGTTGTTGCAGCACCCCCCGGTCTATACACTCGGCCTCGCCGGCAAGGCGGAACACCTGCTGCAGGCCAGCGAAGTCCCGGTCGTGAAGATCGACCGCGGTGGCCAGATCACCTACCACGGGCCCGGTCAGGCCATGGTGTATCTGCTGATCGACCTGCACCGCCGCAACCTCAAGGTGCGCGAGCTGGTGCGGCTGATGGAGCAGGCGCTGATCGACGTGCTGGCCGGCTGGGGCATCGCCGCGGAGCGCCGCGAGGGCGCGCCCGGCGTGTATGTCGGCGAGGCCAAGATCGCCGCGCTGGGGCTGAAAATCAGCCGTGGCTGCAGCTATCACGGCCTGGCGCTGAACGTGGACATGGACCTGTCCCCCTTCGGCCGCATCAACCCCTGCGGCTATGAAGGACTGGCCACCACGCAGGTGAAGGCCGAAGTGGAGAAAGCGGAGAATTCGGGCCTGGCGATTACCGTCGCCCAAGCCCATGAGCAACTGGCCACACGACTGGCCGGCTTGCTTGAAGAGCACTACCCCGTACCAGGCGGGCACTGAAGAAGAAAGAAGGCAGATGGATCAGAACGTGAAGAAGCAGCGTGGCGAACTCAAGACGGCACGCATCCCCATCAAGATCGTGCCGGCCGAGAAGCTGAAGAAGCCGGAGTGGATCCGCATCCGCCTGGGTACCGGCGAAGAAGTCTCGCGCTTCAACGAGATCAAGGACACGCTGCGCGAACACAAGCTGCACACCGTCTGCGAGGAAGCCTCCTGCCCCAACATCCACGAGTGTTTCGGCAAGGGCACCGCCACCTTCATGATCATGGGCGACATCTGCACCCGTCGCTGCCCCTTCTGCGACGTCGGCCACGGCCGCCCTGACCCGCTCAACCCCAACGAGCCGGCTGACCTCGCCAAGACCATCGCGGCGATGCGCCTGCGCTACGTCGTCATCACCTCGGTGGACCGCGACGACCTGCGCGACGGTGGCGCCCAGCACTTCGTCGACTGCATCCGCGAAACCCGCGCCGCCAGCCCCAGCACCCAGATCGAAGTCCTGGTGCCGGACTTCCGCGGCCGCGCCGAAGTCGCGCTGAAGATCTTCACCGAAGCGCCGCCGGACGTCATGAACCACAACCTGGAAACCGTGCCGCGCCTCTACAAGGCCGCCCGCCCGGGTTCCGACTACGCCTACTCGCTGAAGCTGTTGAGGGACTTCAAGGCCAACCACCCGGACGTGCCCACCAAGAGCGGCCTGATGCTGGGCCTGGGCGAAACCGACGAGGAAATCCTCGAAGTCATGCGCGACATGCGCGCCCACGACGTGGACATGCTGACCATCGGCCAGTACCTGCAACCCTCCGCCGGCCACCTGCCGGTGCTGCGCTACGTGCATCCGGACACCTTCAAGATGTTCGAGACCGAGGCCTACAAGATGGGCTTCAAGAACGCCGCCTGCGGCCCCATGGTGCGTTCGAGCTACTGGGCGGATCAGCAGGCGCATGCAGCCGGCGTGCCGGCCTGACGCCCCTCCGCAGACAAGAAAAAAGCCGCGTTGCGATACGCGGCTTTTTTCTTTTCAAAGGCCCCTCCCGCCAGGCGTTGCCGGATACCAATCCGGGAAAACCCTGGCTCAGGAGGAGGTCTGTGATTTAGTTGGTACGGCAAACAATATATTTGCGCAGGCCAGTTTCCCGACACTGTTTGGCCTTTAGCCTCCATCCCCGGCCCCAATGCCGGGGACGCGCAGCACTCCTCCGGCAGCGGTCGCCAGAACAACACCGCAATTCCGGAGGAAGACAAAAATGTTTCGCGCAAGCCAGCCCTGGACTCTGGGCATCATCGCCACCCTCGTACTCGCCGCATGCGGCGGGTCGGATACCTCGACCCCGAACGCTCCGCCATCGAGCTCTTCGTCCAGCTCGTCTTCGAGTTCGTCCTCCTCTTCGGGCGGCGCCGTGTTGAGCTGCACCGCCTCCACCGACTCCAGCCCCAGCTCGCTGGGTGCGGATGGCTGGGCCGCCGTGGGTGCAACCGTCGAAGGCGGTTGCGGCGCGACCCCCGCGAAGATCTTCACCGTGACCAACCGCCTGCAACTCGTACAGGCCCTGTACGGCGGCGACAAGACCACCAACGCAGACGGCAGCCTTGTTGCGCCCGACAACAGCCGCAAGATCATCTACGTGCAGGGCACCATCGATCTCAACGTCAACAACGCCAACACGCCGCTGACCGAAGAGAACTACATGGCGATGTGCAACTACACGGCCCACACCACGCATGCGGCGTACTTTGCGGCCTATACCGCCGCATACGACCCTAACGTGTGGAACGACCAGTCAGTCGAATCGGACAACAAGCCGCCGGCGGTCAGCGGTGTGCTCGAAGATGCGCGTGTGTGCTTCCAGAGCAAGCAGGCCGAACGTGTCGTGCTGCGCGTGGGCTCCAACACCTCGATCATCGGCAAGGGCGCCACGGCGCTGATCAAGAACGGCAACCTGCGCATCGGTCAGTTGCGCACGCTGGACGCCGCGACGGCGGACACGGCCAACAACTACAAGGCGACCAATGTCGTCATCCGCAACATTACCTTCGAGGATTCATATGACATGTTCCCGGGATGGGACTCGAAGGATTCGTACAGTGTCACCAGCAGTCAGTGGGGCACGGGCAACTGCAGCAAGACTTACGTAAACGCCACCGTGAATCCGAACGGCTGTCCCAGCGTCAAGGGCGGCCGCTGGAACTCCGAGTACGACCTGATCTCGGTGGAGAACGCCGAAAACGTGTGGATCGACCACAACACCTTCAGCGACGGCGCGCGCACCGACGATACCTTCCCGGTACCGTTCGCCACGCCGTACAACGAGAAGACCCAGAAGGTGCAGCACCATGACGGCGCCGTGGACGTGACCATGGGGGGCACGAAGGTCACCATCTCCAACAATGTCTTCAAGGAGCATGACAAGACGAACCTGCTCGGCGGCTCGGACACGGCCAGCGCGCTGACCAGCTACGGCCCCGGCAAGATCGACGTGACCTTCCACGGCAACTACTGGGAGAACACCATCCAGCGCATGCCGCGTGTGCGTTTCGGCCGGGTGCACGTCTACAACAACTACTACAACGTCGACTGGAATGCGTCGGCCAAGTACCAGTTGGGCGAGGCCTGGACGCTGGGTACTTCCGCCAAGATCTATGCGGAAAGCAACGTCTTCGAAGTGGCGCCGGGCACCAGCCCCACGGCGGCCAAGCTGATCGGCTACAGCTCTTCCACATCCAACCGCGACAAGTGCACCGCAGCCGGTTTCTCCGCAGCCGATTGCGGCACCTACTTCTACGAAGCGGACACCGTACTCAACGGCGCCGTGGTGGATGTCTACGCCGCGGCGGTCGCCAAGGTCGGCAGCAATGCCCCGCTGACCAGGCTGGACCCGACCAGCCCGACGGTGTTCTGGAAGCCCTCCGCCAGCTACAGCTACACCGTGCGTGACAAGGCCGCCGTGAAGGCCTACACCACTACCAACGCAGGCGCCGGCAAGCTGTAAGTCGGTCCCGCACGCGGCCGCGTAGCGGCCACGAAAACGCCGATGGGGCTCGTCCAGAGGACGGGCTTCCGTCGGCGTTTTGCGTTCCGGGGCTTCGCTTCACGGAAACGCCTGGCACGGGCCGCTGCGCCAACCACGCATTCCCCGCGCCTTGGTGGAAGTGAATCCCCCGACCCTGCCTCGTGGGCTGAGCAGCGCGACCAAGGCCGGGCTTTTTCATGGCCGCGCGGTAAACTGCCGGGGTTTGCAGTTCCCCTGTTTCCCCCGCCATGACCTTCATCGAATCCCTCCGTGCCGCCTGGCAACGCAACGACTCGCTGCTCTGCGTCGGCCTCGACCCCGACGTCAAGAAGTTGCCGGCGCACCTCGCCAGCCAGCCGGACGCCATCTACCGCTTCTGCTGCGAGATCGTCGATGCCACCGCCGACCTCGCCTGCGCCTTCAAGCCGCAGATCGCCTATTTCGCCGCTGCTGAGGCGGAAGAGCAGTTGCAAGCGCTGATCGCCTACATCCACCAGCGCCACCCGGGCATCCCGGTGATCCTCGACGCCAAGCGCGGCGATATCGGCGCCACTGCCAGCCAGTACGCGGTCGAGGCTTTCGACCGTTTCGGCGCCGACGCGCTGACCGTCAATCCCTACATGGGCTTCGACTCCATCGAGCCCTACCTGGAGTGGAGCGACCGCAGCCTCATCGTGCTGTGCCGCACCTCCAACCCCGGCGGCTCGGACCTGCAGAACCTCGACATCGGCGGCGGCGTGAAGCTCTTCGAACACGTCGCGCGGCTGGTCGCCGAGAAGTGGAACCGCAACGGCCAGTGCGGCCTCGTCGTCGGCGCCACCTTCCCGCAGGAACTCGGCGTGGTGCGCGCCATCGTCGGCGACATGCCGCTGCTGGTGCCCGGCGTCGGCGCCCAGGGCGGCGACGTGCAGGCCACCGTGACCGCCGGCCGCACGCCCAACGGCACCGGCCTGATGATCAACTCCTCGCGCGCCATCCTCTACGCCGGCAAGGACGAGCACTTCGCCGCCGCCGCACGCGCCGTCGCGCTGGCTACGCGCGACGAGATCAACCAGTTCCGCGGAATCTGAACATGCCGCTGACCCGCATCGAAACCCGCCGCGAACGCCCCGCCGAGGAAGTGCAGGCCATCATCGCTGCCGTCGAGCGTGCCCAGCGCGTCGCGCTGAAGCTGCCCGAAGGCGATCGGCAGATCCGCTACGTCACGCATCGGCCGGAGCACTTCGCGGTGCCCGCTGATCGCAGCGCAGATTTCACCGTCATCGAGATCACCCTGTTCTCCGGCCGTTCGCTGGACGCCAAGCGCCAGCTCTACGCGCTGCTGGTCGACGAGCTCGGCGCGCTGGGCATCGCGCGCAATGACGTCTTCGTCGTGCTGAACGAGCAGCCGCAGGAAAATTGGGGACTCGGCGGCAAGGCGGCCTGCGACCTGGAGCTTGGCTTCAAGGTTGACGTCTGACGCGCCCCGCGCATCACTACGTACTCCCCACGATCCCTGCCTGAGTGGCCTCACTGACGCCTGCCGAACTGACCCATGAACACCCGTCTTCTGAGCATCACGCAGGTTGCAGCACAAGTCCGCAACGCCGTCGTGACCGATGCCCACGGCATCGCGGAGGTGCACGTCGCTGCCGCGCAGACGGCCTACCGCGACATCATGCCGGCCGACTTAATCGCGCGCTTCTCCGTGGAGCAGTCCGCCGCGTCCTGGCATGAGCGCCTGCGCCGCAGCTCGGGACGCTCGATCTACGTCGTGGAGTGTGATGGCCGGATCGCCGGCTTCGCAGCCTGCGGCCCCAGCCGCGACCCGGCACCCACGGTGGGACCCACGGGCCAGTTGCATGTGCTCAACGTGGCGCCCGCATTCTGGCGCCAGGGCCTGGGGCGCGCATTGTGCGAACAGATTATCCACGAGGCCCGCCAGCGCGGTTGCCGCACCCTGAGCGTGTGGGTGCTGGCAGACAATGCCGCGGCCCGGGCGCTATATGCCGCAAGCGGCTTCACACCGGATGGCATCGAGCGGATGGACGACACCCTGTGCGGCCGCCCCCTGCGCGAGTTGCGCTATGTACGCACGCTCCCGTGAGCGGATGGCTGTAGCGGCAAGGCTCCGATGAACACCCGCATCCTCGGCATCGACCCCGGCCTGCGCGTCACCGGCTTCGGCGTCATCGAGCGCATCGGAACGCAGTTGCGCTATGTCGCCAGCGGCTGCATCCGCAGCCCGCAGGATGGCAGCCTGCCGGAACGCCTGCGGGTACTGCTGGAGGGTGTGCAGCAGGTTGTCGACACCTATTCGCCGCAGGAGGCCGCGGTCGAGATCGTCTTCGTCAACGTCAATCCCCAATCCACGCTGCTGCTGGGCCAGGCACGCGGTGCCGCGATCTGCGGCCTGGTCAGCCGCGCCCTGCCGGTGTCCGAGTACACCGCGTTGCAGGTGAAGCAGGCCGTGGTCGGCTACGGCAAGGCCAACAAGGAACAGGTGCAGCACATGGTGCGCCGCCTGCTCGACTTGCCCGGCGACCCGCAGGCCGACGCGGCCGATGCGCTGGCCTGCGCGATCTGCCACGCCAACGCCAGCTCGCTGAAAGCGGCGCACGGCGAACTCGCCGATCTGCGCCGACGCCGCGGCGGGCGGATGATGCGCTGAACTTCCACGCGACGGCTTCCGGCCGCTTAGTCCGCAGGCGGCTCCGGCCGAAGCCATAGCCACACCAGCACCGACGCCATGAACACGGTGACGCCTTCGGCCAGCCAGGGGTGGGGCTGCATCCAGAAAAGCAGTGCCGAACTGAGCGCCATGGTCAGCGCTGCGCTGATCTTGGCGCGCCGGCTGACGTAGCGTCCCGCACGCCAGTTGCGCAAGCTGGGACCGAACAGGCGGTGCGCTTCCAGCCACGCCAGGAAGCGTGGCGAGCTGCGGGACGCGGCCCAGGCGGACATCAGGATGAAGACTGTGGTCGGCAGCCCGGGCACGAAGACTCCGACGATGCCCAGCAAAAGGCAGCACACCGCGAATGCGAGGAGCAACCAGCGCCAGATCGCCCGCAGGGAATTCGCTGGAAAGACACCGTCGCTTTGTTCACGGGCGGCAGGTTTCATGCGTTCTTTCAAGTTCATCGGCGGCAAGGTCATGTGCATCAGCCAGCCATTCGACCGCCGGTTCGGCACGTTTGTCGCCCCTTCCTGCAGCTGACGTGGACACGCTTAGCCACACATCCCTGCTTGGCGATGTCGATGGAATTTACGAGCCCTGATCTCAGCCACCATGGCCCCAGCATTTTCAATGCTTTCAGCGCCTGGCAAATTAATTGCTTTCATTGAGGCCCTCTTCAGCTGGCCGGACCGGTCAGGCCGGGAGACGAACAATTCTCATCGATAAGGGATGCATATGAAACTGGGTCTCACTCTGAGCCGTCTTGCCACCGCGCTGGTCGCCGTGGTAGCGATCGGCGCCGCACAGGCTGCCGTCACCACCGTACCGCAATCTGCCCTGGTTGCTTCCGACTACTACTACACCGATCTCATCGGGGGTGGCATCGGTAATGTCGTCGTCACGACCGGTGGCGGTAACGCCGCCAACGTCGGTCAAGCCGATGGCCGCAACGACGATGGCTTCAGGTTCGTGAACCTGGGCTTCAACGTCAATTTCTTCGGCAACACCTACAGCAGCCTCTACATCAACACCAACGGCAACGTCAGCTTCGGCAACGGTATTTCCGCCTATGTGCCGACCGGTCCGACGGGTGCAAATGCACCGCTCATCTCGCCGTTCTTTGGTGATGTCGATACCCGCAACACTGCGAGCGGTGTGGTGCATGTTCGCACTGACGTTGCCAACCAGATCATCGTGACCTGGGACAACGTCGGCTATTACAACCTGCAAGGCGCCCCCACCAACAGCTTCCAACTCGTGCTGCGTGGCGAAGACTATGGCGTGCCGGTCGGTGAAGGCTCCATCGGTTTCTTCTATAAGGACATGGGTTGGGAAAGAACCGCTACCAGCACCACGGCGGCAGTAGGCTTCGGTGATGGTCAGGGTAACGCCAAGGTTCTGGAAGGCTCTAACACTGCCGGCCTTTTCCCTGTGCTCGACAACCACCACATCTGGTTCGACCCGAACCTCAACCCGGTGAGCCAGGTGCCGGAACCCGGCGCACTGGCGCTGCTGGGCATCGGCTTGCTGGCAGGCATTGGCGCTCGCGCCCGTAAGTCCGCCTGACAGACCCTTTCGGGACAATGAACGGGGCGCTGCGGCGCCCCGTTTTCATTTGGGCCATCTGGCTTACTCATTGGAAAGGGTGTCGCAAACACTTGTTTCGACTAGGATTTATGGAGTCAGGCGCGTATCATTGCGCCCTTCCCGAAATACCGCTCCGAAGGAGCACACCATGCTGTACCCGGAAAAATTCGACGTGATCGTCGTCGGCGGTGGCCATGCCGGCACCGAGGCGGCGCTGGCCAGTGCCCGCGCGGGTGCGCGCACGTTGCTGCTCAGCCATAACATCGAGACGCTGGGGCAAATGAGCTGCAACCCGTCCATCGGCGGTATCGGCAAGGGTCACCTGGTGAAGGAAGTGGACGCGCTGGGCGGCGCGATGGCGGCCGCCACCGACGAAGGTGGCATCCAGTTCCGCACGCTGAACGCCAGCAAGGGCCCGGCGGTGCGCGCCACCCGCGCGCAGGCCGACCGCGTGCTGTACAAGGCGGCGATCCGCCATCGCCTGGAGAACCAGCCGAACCTCACGCTGTTCCAGCAGGCGGTCGATGACATCACGGTGGAGGGTGATCGCGTCACCGGCGTGGTGACGCAGATCGGCCTGCGCTTCGAGGCGCCCGCCGTGGTGCTCACCGCCGGCACCTTCCTCAACGGGCTGATCCACGTCGGCCTGCAGAACTATTCCGCCGGCCGCGCCGGTGATCCGCCGGCCATCACGCTGTCGCATCGCCTGCGCGAACTGTCGCTGCCGGTCGGCCGCCTCAAGACCGGCACGCCACCGCGTATCGACGGCAAGAGCATCGATTTCTCTGTAATGGAAGAGCAGCCGGGCGACGACCCCGCGCCGGTGTTCAGCTTCCTCGGCTCGCGTGGCCAACATCCGCGCCAGCTGCCGTGCTGGATCACCCACACCAATGCGCAGACGCACGAGATCATCCGCGCCAACCTCGACCGCTCGCCGATGTACACCGGCGTCATCGAAGGCGTGGGGCCACGCTACTGCCCGTCGATCGAGGACAAGATCCACCGCTTCGCCGACAAGGACAGCCACAACGTCTTCCTCGAACCGGAAGGCCTGACGACGCACGAGTTCTACCCGAACGGCATTTCGACCTCGCTGCCCTTCGACGTGCAGCTGCAGATCGTGCGTTCGATCCGCGGCATGGAGAACGCCCACATCCTGCGTCCCGGCTACGCCATCGAGTACGACTACTTCGATCCGCGCAATCTGAAAGCCTCGCTGGAAACCAAGAGCATCGGCGGCCTGTTCTTCGCCGGCCAGATCAATGGCACCACCGGTTACGAAGAGGCCGCCGCACAGGGCCTGCTGGCCGGCGTGAATGCCGCGCTGCAAGTGCAGGGCAAGGACGCCTGGTGCCCGGCACGCAGCGAGAGCTACCTTGGCGTGCTGGTGGACGACCTCATCACCCGCGGCGTGTCCGAGCCCTATCGCATGTTCACCTCACGCGCCGAATATCGCCTGAGCCTGCGCGAAGACAACGCCGACCTGCGCCTGACCGAACACGGCCGTCGCATCGGCATCGTGGACGACGCGCGCTGGGAGGCCTTCAGCCGCAAGCGCGAGGCCATCGAGCGCGAGAGCGCCCGCCTGCGCGCCACCTGGGCGGTACCGCACAAGCTGCAGGCGGGCGAGGCCGAAGCCCTGTTCGGCGTGCCGCTGGAACGTGAATACCGCTTCTTCGACCTGCTGCGCCGCCCCAATATCGGCTATGACGGGCTCATGTCGCTGTCGACCGCGCCGGAAGGCCGCGAGACCGATCCACAAGTCGTCGAGCAGATCGAGATCTCCGCCAAGTACCAGGGCTACATCGACCGCCAGCAGGACGAAGTGGCGCGCCTGTCCACGCAAGAGAACACCCGCCTGCCGGACGACATCGACTACACCGTGATCAGCGGCCTGTCGCGCGAGCTGCAGACCAAGCTGAGCACGCAGCGCCCCGAGACGCTGGGCCAGGCTTCGCGCATCCAGGGCATGACGCCGGCGGCCATCTCGCTGCTGCTGGTGCACCTGAAGAAGCGCGAGCTCGCGCAGAAGGCCACGGAGCGCGCGGCGTGAGCGCGGCCGCACGTCTGGCCGACGGCATCAAGGCACTCGGTCTCGACATCGACGCAGCCACCCAGCAGCGCCTGCTCGCCTACGGCGGGCTCCTGATGAAGTGGAACAAGGTCTACAACTTGACGGCGATCCGCGACGAGCAGGCGCTCATCGACCTGCACCTGCTGGATTCGCTCACCGTGTTGCCGTATGTGACCATGGACCGCATCGCCGACATCGGCGCTGGCGGCGGCCTGCCGGGGATTCCGCTGGCGATCTGCCGGCCGGAGCTGGAGGTCGCGCTGGTGGAGACGGTCGGCAAGAAGGCCAGCTTCCTGCAGCAGGCGAAGATCGAACTGAAGCTGGACCGCGTCAGCGTGCACAACACCCGCGTCGAGCAGCTCCAGGTCGAGCGGTCGTTTCCGGCCATCGTTTCGCGCGCGTTTTCCAGCCTCGCGGACTTCGTGTCGCTGACCGACCACCTGCTGGCGCCCGGCGGCCACTGGCTTGCCATGAAGGGCGTCGATCCGCTTGCCGAGGTGGCCGCGCTGCCGGCCGGCGTCGAGGTGCTGCGCACGCACCATCTGCAGGTGCCCGGTCTGACCGCGGAGCGCAATCTGCTGGTGCTCGGCCGTCGCTGAACCCTGCGCGGGACGCCGGGCTTCCGGCTATTGCGCCGTGCGGCGCGCTGCGCCAAGCTATGTGCGACGCATGACCGCCAGGCCAACACCGCGCCCACCACAGGAGGCACGCATGACCACCACTGTCCGCCAGATCCTGCAGAAGAAGAACATCCAGAAGATCATCACCGTCAGCCCCGAGCAGAGCATTCTCGAAGCGCTGGGCCTGATGGCCGAGAAAGACATCAGCGCCGTACTGGTCACCGAGGGCGAACGCCTGGTCGGCATCTTCACCGAGCGCGACTACGCGCGGAAGGTGGTGCTGAAGGGCCGCACCTCGAAGGACACCAAGGTCGGCGAACTGATGACGCAGAACCTGCTCACCGTGTCGCCCAGCCATACCGTCGACGACGTCATGCAGATCATGACGGACAACCGCTTCCGTCACCTGCCGGTGGTGGAGAAGGGCGTGCTGATGGGCATCGTGACCATCGGCGACGCGGTGAAGACCGTCATCGACCAGCAGGCCGAGACCATCAAGGCGCTGTCGGGTTACATCTCCGGCGAGATGTCGATCTGAGCGCCGGCCTTGGCGCTCGTTCCCTGTCCTGAATGCAGCGGCCAGATCAGCAGCCTGGCGGCCGCCTGCCCCCATTGCGGCTATCCCTTGCCGAAGCCGGCCACCACGCCGGGATGGAACGCGACGCTGGGTGACATCCGCCGCGTCGGTTTCTGGGTGATGCTCTTCATGAGCCTGCCCACGCTGGCCGCACCGGCCCTGCTCAACAAGGTGCTCGCGGGCGGCATGCTGGACGGCGAGGGCGTGCTGTCGATGGGCCGGCTGATCCTGCTCACGGCGCCGTTGTGTGCCGCTGTCACGCTGTACGGCATCGCCCTGCTGCGCGGCTGGCTGGACTGGGATCTTGGCGTGGTGCCGCACCTGCTGTCGGTGTTCGGCCTGCTGGCGCTGGGCAGCGTGCTCAATGCGCTGTTCAACCCGCAGGCACCCGCGCTGCTGGCCCAGGCCTGGCAGGCGGCCGGCGAACACAGCGGGCTCACGCAGATCGCCACCGTGGTATTGCTCATGTTGTCCGGCTACCTGAAGGCGTGGGGCGCCTGGCCCTTCCTGTCGTCGCTGGTGGTCGGCGGGTTCCTGGCATGGGTGTGGGCGCGCAAGCTGCTACCGCAGTTGATGCCCACGCACTGAGCGGGTCTTCGCTACCGACGAAAACAGAAAAGGCGCACCCGCGGGTGCGCCTTTCGTTTGTTGCTGCCGCCTGATGCTGGCTGTTGCTTGCTCAGTCTTCCAGCAGGCTGCGCAGCATCCACGCCGTCTTCTCATGCAACTGGATGCGCTGGGTCAGCAGGTCGGCCGTGGCCTCGTCACTGGCGCGTTCGGCAGCGGGGAAGATGGAGCGCGCGGTGCGCACCACGGCTTCCTGGCCTTCCACCAGCTCGCGGATCATGTCGGTGGCCTTGGGGATGCCTTCGTTTTCCTTGATCGAACTGAGCTTCGCGTAGGCGCCGTAGGTGCCTGGTGCCACATGGCCCAGTGCGCGGATGCGCTCGGCCACCAGGTCCACTGCCAGTGCCAGTTCGGTGTACTGCGTCTCGAACATGAGGTGCAGCGTGTTGAACATCGGCCCGGTGACGTTCCAGTGGTAGTTGTGCGTCTTCAGGTACAGGGTGTAGGTGTCCGCCAGCAGGCGCGACAGTCCCTGCGCGATCTCGTTGCGATCCTGTTCGCTGATGCCGATGTCAATCTTCATGCTGCTCTCCCATCAAGGTGGATGACTATGCAGGGGCAATGTTACGCGCCTCCGCGCCGGCCCGGTTGCGCCAGCGCTCCCAGATGCGCTCGTGGAAATAATAGGCCACCGTGTTGCACAGGGGTTCCACCAGTGCGAGGGCGCTACTCACCGCGAGACTGCCTGTAAGCAGGTAGGCCACCGAGAAAGCCACGCTGAAGTGGACGGCGGCGAAGGTGAAGGTCTTGGTGTGGGCCATGGTGCGGCTCCTTGCTGTGGATTGCGTATCACCAGCTTACGGAGCGCGCCGCGATCGTTCCAATTGATAATAAATCTCGTTTTTATTGTCTGGGACTATCCGGCCCCTGCGTGGGCGTGCGATGCCAGTGATGGCGCAGCGCCCGCTCCAGCGCTCCGAGATCCGCTTCCGGCGAGGCACAGACGGTGTAGACCAGGTACTCCTCCTTGCGGGAATGCTGGGCCAGCAGGGCTTCCAGCGAGGCGATCCGGTCCATGGCTGCCTCGCAGTCACCGGCGCCGAGCGCCCCGGCCATCTGGTTCATCAGTTCGCGCATCCGGCCGTGCTCGGCCAGCATCAGGTCGGTGGTGCCATGCGTGATGCCGGTTACCCGTTCGAAGCAGGGGAACAGCTCTTCCTCCTCGGCCTCCAGGTGGTTCTCCAGCGTCAGCCGCAGGCTCACGCATCCACGCCAGGCGTCCACGATGTGTCCGCGGCGCACGTGGTCACGCAGGGCGTCCAGCAGCGCTTCGCAATGGCGGTGGTCTTCGACGAAAAGCTGCTGCAGCTCCATTGCCGGCTCCGGTGGCAGGCTTGCGCCCATGCTGGCAGTATGGGCGGCCATTCCAGCGCCGCCTTGACGACCATCAAGGCCCATCCCGCAACTGCCCGCAAGGACCCGCACGATGAGCCTGCCCGATCCGGCCGACGCTGAACTGCTTGCCCGCCTGCGCAAGGAAGAGCTGTTGCGCCAGGAGGTCCGCGCGAGCCTGGCGGCACCAACGCCGCCGAGGAGCCGATTCGACAAGCTGCTGGCGCTGCTCAACACCAACGTCGGCATTGGCACCGTGGCGGCCCTGCTGGTCAGCGTGGGCACCTGGGCTTTCACCACGCTGGATGACCACTTCAACAAGGCCGCGCGCGATGCCGAGCGTGCGCGCCTGCAGGCGCTGGCCGACGTGCAGAACGTATCGCCCTTCCTGCCGCTGCTGGCCATTCCGGATTCGCCGGAGCGCGGCCTCGCCTGTCGCGTGCTGTTCCACATGATCGCCACCGGCGCCATCAACGAGACCCTGGGCCAGGGCCTGGCCCAGGAGACCGGCAGTTGCGCCGCGAAGGGCGGGCTGGATGTACGCAGCGTCGCGGAGCTGGACCGCCGTCCGGATATCGCACAGGTCGCGCTGGCCGGCCCCGACACCACGCCCCCCACTGCACCGCCGCCGTCGGCCGCCCAGCAGGCGCTGGCGCAGGCCCTGCCCAAGCGCATCTACATCCAGTACGCCAGCGAGGCCCAGCGCCAGATGGTGTCGGAGCTGCGCAGCCTCTACTCGGCCCGCGGCTGGATCGTGCCAGCGGCCGAGAACATCGGCGGCAAGGCGCCGGCCCAGTTGCAGGTGCGCTACTTCAGCCCGGCCGACGAGGCCGCCGCCAATGAAACCCTGAGGCTGCTGTCCGCCACCGCACCGTTCAACACCATGCCGATGGCCGCCGCGCCGCGGCTGCTGAAGCTGCCTGCCCCTCCCGGGCAGATCGAGGTCTGGTTGCCGGCGGACTGAGCTAAGCTGCGATGAGCAGCCCGCCTCGCCGCAGGGCTACCGCACTCCCACCCACATTCCCATCTGCCCTCATGAGCGACTCCCGCCTTCCCCTTGCCGCCGCCGAAGCCCGCGTACTCGGCGTGCTGGTCGAGAAGCAGCACACCGTGCCCGACACCTACCCGCTGTCCGTCAACGCGCTGCTGGCCGGCTGCAACCAGAAGACCAGCCGCGAACCGGTCATGGAGCTGAGCGAGTCCTACGTGCTGACCGCGCTGGACAACCTGCGCAGCAGCGACTGGGTGGTGGAGAGTTCCGGCAGCCGGGTCAGCCGCTATTCCCACAACATCGGCCGCGTGCTCAACCTGCCGACGCCCTCGGTGGCGCTGCTCGCCACCCTGATGCTGCGCGGCCCGCAGACCGCCGCCGAGCTGCGCAACAACAGCGAGCGCCTGTACAAGTTCGCCGACCAGTCCTCGGTGGAGGCCTTCCTCGAAGAGCTGGCGCAGCGCGCGACCGGCGCCCTGGTGGTCATGCTGCCCAAGGCCGCCGGCAGCCGCGAGCATCGCTGGGCGCACCTCCTGTGCGGTGAGCCGGTGATGGCCAGCGCCACCCCGCACGACCCGCGCGAGGCCGACGAGATCGCCGCCCTGCGTGCCGAGGTGACGATGCTGCGCGAGCAGCTGCTGGCGCTGCAGGCGCGCGTGGAAGAACTTGGCGGAGACAAGGCATGAACCTCGAAAAGGTTGTTTTCGGCTTCTTCATCATCCTGTCCTGCACCCTGAACTTCGGCTTCGTCATCGGCGACATCAGCCGGCCCGAGCTTCACCATCCTTCCGAGCTGTTCATGGCGGTCGTCGTGAACCTGATCGCCACCGTGCTGAAGTTCGGCGACCGCACCCACATCGGCGCCACCCACCTGGCCACCAGCCTGGTCGCCATGCTGCAGCTCATCGGCGCATCGCTGGTGTGGATGTGGCATGTCTACATCGCCCAGCAGCCCGACCTCGATGCCAGCAGCATGTCGGTCATCGTGTCGCTGGCGGCCGGCGCACTCCTCGCCAACGTCGTGTCGGTCATCCTGCTCATCGGCGAAACCCTGCGCCACACGCGTTGACAGGCCACTGCGCGAGCACGCCCCGTGGGTGACGTCCTCTTCCTCGCACTGCGGCGCCTGCGCACGCCGCTCATCGCGCTGATCCTGGCGTACGCCTTCTCCGTCGTCGGCCTGGTGGCGATTCCGGGCGCGGACCCCGCCGGCAATCCGTACCACCTCGGCTTCTTCCACGCCTTCTACGTCGTCAGCTACACCGCCACCACCATCGGCTTCGGCGAGATTCCCTTCGCCTTCACCGATGCGCAACGCGCCTGGGTCACCTTCAGCATCTACCTGTCGGTGACCTGCTGGGCGTTCACGCTGGGCAGCGTCATCGCACTCGCGCAGGACCAAGCCTTCCGCGCCGCCTTCGCGCGCAGCCGCTTCCGCAACCGCGTGGAACGGCTGGAGGAGGCCTACTTCCTGCTGCTGGGCTACGGCCAGAGCAATGCCGCACTTGCGCATGCACTGGACGATCTCGGCTTCCGCACGGTGGTGGTGGAGACCCGCCCGGACCGCGCCCGCCACATCGAGATCGAAGGCTTCCAGCAGCCACCGCTGGTGCTGGTCGGCGACGCCCGCTGGCCCGACGTGCTGCAGGACGCCGGCGTGCGCGGCCCGCACTGCAAGGCCGTGGTGATCCAGGTCGGCGACGACGAGGTGGCGCAGGCCATCGCCATCGGCGTGTCGGTGCTGCAGCCCGGCCGCTACACGCTGGCACGCGTGCACAGCGAGGAAGCCTGTACCAACCTCGACCCCTTCCCCCATATCACGGTCATCGATCCCTTCGAGACCTTCGCCACCAACCTTGCCCTGGCGCTCGCTTCGCCCGCCGTGCTGTGGGCCGAGGAATGGCTGACCGGCGTGCCGGGGGGCGCCTGCCCGCATGCGCTGAACGTGCCGGAGGGCCACTGGGTGGTGCTCGGCTATGGTCGCTTCGGCCACTCGGTGGGCCATGCGCTGGAACGTGCCGGCGCAACCTGGACGGCGGTGGATTCCGACCGGCATGCAGCCCAGGACAGCCATCTGCACAAGGACGACAACTCCGAGCGGGCACTGGTCGAGGCCGGCATCGAGAATGCCGTCGGCATCGTCGCCTGCACCAACCGCGACGCGATCAATCTCGCCATCGTGTCGCGGGCGCGGCGCCTGAAGCCCAGCCTGTTCGTCGCGATCCGCCAGAACCACGTGGCCGACCGCGCGCTGATTGAGGCCGCCCGTGCCGACATGCAGTTCGTGAAGGCCGACGTGATGGTGCATGAGTGCCTGCAGTTGCTGGTGACGCCGCTGCTCAACCGCTTCCTGATGCGTGTGCGCGAACGCGGCAAGGACTGTGCGGAACAACTCATCGTCAGCCTGCTGACCAAGCTGGACGAACGCGTGCCCAGCGTGTGGACCTTCGATTGCGACGTCAGCCAGCCGGGCCTGCGCGACGTGCTCGGCCCCGACACGCAGCCGCCCCTGAGCCTGGCCGACCTGCTCGTGAACCCGCTGTCGCCACCGGAGAAGCTGCGCGCCGTGCCGCTGATGGTGTTGCGCGGCAATGAGGAATTCGTGCTGCCGGAGACCGGCATGCAGCTGCACGCCGGCGACCAGATCCTGATGGCGGGCGCATCGGGGGTCGAAGCCCTGCAACGCCGCTTCCTGCTCGACCCCAGCCCGCTCGGCTTCGTGCGCACCGGCATCGAGCCGGCCCGTAGCTGGCTGTTCCGCTGGATCGCCGCGCGGCGGCAGCCGTCAGCGTGAGCCCGCGGCTGCCCAGCTGGTGGATGCACGACAGCGGCGGCCTGCGCTACCACCTGCGTGCGCTGCGCTACCGGGGCCGGCTGTGGCGGGATTTCATCGACAGCCTGGGCGCCTGGCAGGAGTCCTGGCACCCGCCACTACAACGCCTGGTGGTGATCGGCCCGAGTGCCGGCTACTGCCTGTCGGCGGCCCTGCTCACGCGCTTCGAGGAAGTGGTGGCACTGGAACCCGACCGCCTGGCGCGCAGCCTGTTGCCGCGCCGCTTCCGCGGGGTGCGCTGGCGTTTCGACGACCTCGACTGCTTCGCGCCCGGCGGCTTGAAAGCCCTCGCCTGGCGCTACCCGGACGCCGCCCTGCTGTTTGCCAACGTCATCGGCCAGCGCACGGACGACACGAATGCCGATGAGCTGCGTGGCAACCTGCGCGACCAGCTTGCCGATCATCACTGGGCCAGCTGGCACGACGTGGTGTCCACCGCCCGCAAGCCCGACCAGCAGCTCACCGCGCGTCTCAGCCAGGACCTGCCGCTGGAGTCCCTGCTCGCACGCTTCTGGCGCGGCGGTGAACTGCCCCTCGTCGACCACCACACCTACCGCCTGATGGCGGGCACGGCACAGTACGCCCTGTGGCCGCTGACGCCACGTCAGCACCACCTCATCGAGTGGTCGGTGCATGCGCCGGCCGCACGGCAGACGCACGCACCGGATAGCTGAAGGCGACTGCGGCAGGCACAATCCCGCCATCATGGATCGCCAGAGCACCGGCCTGCTGATCGCGCTGGGCGCGATCTGGGGCGCGTCACACCTGTTCACCCGCGTCGCCGTGCCCGCCCTGGGCCCCGTGGCCCTGATCGCCCTGCGTGTGTTGCTTGCCGCCGCATTGCTGGCTGCGCTGGCGCGGCTGTACCGGCAGCATGGCAACCCGCTGCGGCCGACGCGCTTCCTGCTCACGATCGGCGTGCTCAACACCGCGCTGCCGTTCTTCCTGCTGGCGTTCGCGGCGCAGAGTCTGACCGCCTCGATGCTGTCCATCCTCAACGCCACCGCGCCGATCTGGGGCGCGCTCATCGGCAGCCTGCATGCGCGCCGCCTGCCGCCCTGGCGGGTCGGCTGCGGGCTGGCGCTGGGCATGCTGGGAGTCGGTCTGGTGGTGGGACTGGACGGGGTGCTGAGCGCGCCCGGCAGCGGTCTGGCGGTCGGCGCCGCGCTGGCGGCCACGTTCAGCTATGGCCTGTCCAGTCAGCTGATCCGCTGGTACGGCAAGGGCGTGGCGCCCTTCCAGCTTGCCCACGGCAGCATGTGGTGGGCGGCCATCGCCATCCTGCCCTGGCTGGGGGTCGCGCCGCCGCGTTCGATGCCGGGCATCTGGGCCTTGCTCGGCGTACTGGTGCTGGGCCTGCTGTGTACCGGCGTGGCCTACGTCATGTACTTCCGCCTCGTGGAGCGCGCCGGCGCCATGCGCGCCCTGACGGTCACCTTCCTGGTGCCGGTATTCGGCGTGCTGTGGGGGCACGCGGTACTCGGCGAGCCGCTCGGCCCGCACACCTTTGCCGGAACGGCGGTCGTGTTGCTGGGCACCGCGCTGGCCACCGGCTTCCTGCCGGGGCAATTGAAGAAATCGCGCGCCGGCAATCCATGAAATTTATCGGCCTATTCGCCGTATTTAGATGGTGCGACGCACCATAAGTAAATTTATGGATTGATCGGAAATTGCGATTGGTCAACCAAATCGCGTTTCAATAAAGTTCGTTCCATGCCCCAGCGGCAATGCAACAAACCCCGAGACGAACACGAGAGAGAACTGCCATGAACGCGATCCTTGCCTTTATCAACAGCTATTCCAGCCATCGCGCCTACGCCAGCCCGGCCGAACGCGAACATGAGGCCCTGCTGGCTGAAATCACCCACATTTCCGCTCGCGAAGCCGCGAACGACGCGTGGATCAGCAACTCGTCCGGCTCGGTTTCCGGCAGCTTCCTGAGCTTCTCGGGCGTCTGAGCGTAGCACGGTAGCAAAATAACCGGACCCTCCTCCCCGGTTATCAATAGCCCATCGAAAGATGGGCTTTCTTTATGGGCGTATTTAATCCGGTTTAATTCCGCCAATCTCGCGTTGCGCCGCAGCACGCAAATTGGCGGCAATTGGGGAAATACACGACCCATTGCTTCTTGAGTCTGGCGCCACAGCGCGTAGGCTGGAACAAACACCTCGAAGAAATGCGGGGCTGCTGCGGTAGCCGGATGGATGACTTTGGGGGCGTACCCCGGAACGCCCCTGTTCCAGCGAGGTTCCAGATGTACCTCTACGACAGCTTTTCGATGCAGCACGGCCAGCGTCCGCTGTATGGCGACGCCTTGCAGGAGCGCGTGGGTTTCCTGGCGGAGGTGTGCGAGATGGATGAGCACCCGGGTGGCGGGTCGATCTCGCAACGGATGCTGGACGAATCCGCCGATTCCTCGACGCTCTTGCTCGGCATGTGCCTGATCTGACCGGGCTTGCCGGGTCCGGCGGGCGACCCGCGATGTAACACCCCTGTCATCGACGGCAGCGAGACTGTGACGGTTCTGTTACCTGTCACCGTCAACTGTCATATCGCTACCCGTCATGAACAAAAAGAAGATCCTGCTCGGTGCCGTGCTCGCTGCCCTGGCCGGTGCCGCAACGGCTGCACCCAACTTCCAGCGCATCGCGACCTTTCCGGTCCTGCAGAACCTGCCGGCCGACCGCGACCCGTCCAAGGCCACCGTGGCCGAGATCATCGCCGCCAGCGAGGATGGCCGCCTGCTGGTCTACACGGACGCGGAGCAGAAAGGCATCGGCTTCATCGACATCCTGAACCCGGTGCGCCCGCAGGCCGCCGGCTTCGTCGCGCTGGAGGGTGAAAGCACCTCGGTGGCGCTGACGCGTACGCATGCGCTGGTGGCGGTCGTCACGTCGGAGAGCTTCGTGAAGCCCTCCGGCCATGTGGCCGTGGTGGACCTGCAGAGCCGCAAGGTGGTTGCCAAGTGCGAACTCGGCGGCCAGCCGGACTCGGTGACGCTGGATCACACCAAGGGCACGCTGGCCGTGGTGATCGAGAACGAGCGCGACGAGAAGCTGAACAAGGGCGCCATTCCGCAGCAGCCCAGCGGCTGGCTGACGACCTTCCGCGTGAAGGACGGCGCGCCGGACTGCAAGACCCGCAAGGACGTCACGCTGGCGGGCCTCGCCGGCATCGCTGCCGACGACGCCGAGCCGGAGTTCGTGAAGATCAACAGCAAGGGCCTGGCCGTGGTGTCCCTGCAGGAGAACAACCACTTCGCGCTGGTCGACACCCGCAGCGGCAAGGTGACGCGCCACTTCAGCGCCGGCACCGTGGACCTGAAGAACGTCGACAGCAAGCGCGACGGCGTCATTTCGCCCACCGACAACCTCGACGCGGTGAAGCGCGAGCCGGACGCGGTCGCCTGGCTGGACGACAAGCGTTTCGTCAGCGCCAACGAAGGTGACTACCAAGGCGGCTCGCGCAGCTTCAGCATCTTCAACGTGGACGGCAGCGTGGAGTACGACTCCGGCAGCCTGCTCGACCACATCGCCATGCAGCTGGGCCACTACCCGGAAGCGCGTTCCGCCGCCAAGGGCGTGGAGCCGGAGGGTGTGGAAGTCGCCCGCTTCGGCGACGAGACGCTGATCTTCGTCGGCGCCGAGCGCGCCTCGCTGGTCTTCGTGTTCCGCGACCAGGGCGCCGGCAAGGCGCCGTTGTTCCTGCAGGCGCTGCCCGGCCCCATCGCGCCGGAAGGCCTGCTGGCCATCCCCTCGCGCGGCCTGTTCGTGACCGCCAGCGAATCCGACCTCGGCCCCGGCCTGGTACGTTCGATGGTGACCATCTACCGCCGCGACGAAGGCCTGCCGAGCTATCCGACCATCGAGTCCGTGCGTGACGCGCAGGGCCTGCCGGTCACCTGGAGCGCGCTGTCCGGCCTGACTGCCGGCGCCGCACCCAACCAGCTCTTCGGCATCAGCGACAGCGCCTACAGCCAGTCGCGCATCTACGCCATCGACGCCAGCGCGACGCCGGCCCGCATCAATCGCAGCATCGCCGTCACCAAGGCCGGCAAGCCCTTCGGCTATGACCTGGAAGGGATTGCCCGTCGCGCCGACGGCGGCTTCTGGCTGGCCTCCGAAGGCAACCCGGAACTGAAGGAGCCGACGGTCAACCTGCTGATCCGCACCAACGCCGACGGTGCCGTGCAGGACGAGATCGCCCTGCCGGACAACATCGCCCGCCATGCCGTGCGCTTCGGTTTCGAAGGCGTCGCGGTGACCGGCAGCGGTGACGACGAGGCCGTGTGGCTGGCCGTGCAGCGCGAGTGGAAGGACGACCCCAAGGGCCATGCCAAGATCCTCGTGTATCGCCCGGCGCTGAAGAGCTGGGGCGTGCTGCACTACCCGCTGGACGCCGCCCGCGGCAAGGACGCCTGGATGGGCCTGTCCGAGCTGACCTACGCGGGTGACGACAACTTCATCGTCATCGAGCGCGACAACCAGTTCGGCGCCGGCACCTTCAAGCGCCTGTACAGCTTCTCCGTCCGCGGGCAGGTGCCGGTCATTCCCGGCATCGGCAACGTGCCGGTGGTGAAGAAGCAGCTGGTACGCGACCTCGAACCCGCGCTGGCCGCGCCCAAGGGCTACGTGCTGGACAAGCTGGAAGGCTTCACCCTGGACGCCGCCGGCAACGCCTTCGCCGTCACCGACAACGACGGTGTCGACAAGGCCAGCGGCGAGACGCAGTTCCTGCGCCTGGGCAAGCTGCGCTGAGTCTGTCGCGACGAAAGCAAAGGGCGACCGCGTGGTCGCCCTTTTTATTTTCTTCGCCTTGTCTGCTTAGCCACCGCGGGCACGCGCGCACGGGACCATCTCCGGCGTGCCACGCTTCCAGCACGGCCCATCGCGGTTCGGGTGCGGCACTGGCGAGCCATGGCTGTCGATTCTCACTGCGCGTGTGCTGATCGCCGCGATGCCCTGTCTATCGAAGTCGGCGAAGACAGCCCAACCGGTCAACGAGTCTTCATCATCGAAGCCATCGAAGACGAAGTTGCCCACCGAGTAGATGATGGGTTTGCCCTTGTAGACCTCGAAGTCCTGCACGACATGCGGATGCCCGCCGATCACCGCGTGGGCACCCGCGTCGAGCAGCGCCCGCGCCAGCCTGCGCTGGCGGTCGCTGGCCCGTGGCTCGAACTCCACGCCCCAGTGCGGTATGACGATCACGATGTCCGCGCCGTCCGCCCTGGCTGCTGCGATGTCCAGCGCGGCCTGCTGCTCGTCCAGCCAGGCGACGCCGGGCAGGCCGGGCGCCACGCTGAACCAGCGTGGAAAGAAATCCAGGTAGCCGAGCAGGGCGATCTTCACGCCCTTGCGCTCGATGATGGCGGCCTTGTGCGCCTCACCCGGCGTGGCGCCGGCGCCGAACGTCCGGCTGCCCGCCTTCTCAAGCGCCGCGCGCGTTTCCAGCAACTCCTGCCGGCCGAAGTCACCGGCGTGGTTGTTGGCCAGGCTGGTCGCTTCGAACAGGGCCGCATAGGCGGGCAGCGCGGCCTGACGGGTCCTGAAAGAGTACGGCTTGTCCGGGTCCGCCTTGCCCGTCGTGCCGGCGGAGGATTCGAAGTTGGCGACCCGCAGGTCCGCGTCGGCCAGCATCTTGCGCACGCCGGCAAACGGGTCGCCCCCGCTGGCGATGAAGCGGCCGGTGCCCTCGGACTCCGCGAGCATGACGTCACCGACGATGACGAGCCTGCCTGCGCCTTCGGATTCTGCTGCCTGCGCGGTCGCGATGGCGGTGAGCAGGAGCACTGCGCCGAGCACGCATCGCCGCGTCCGCCAGTGGGTGCGGGCCATCACTTTGCTGCTCCGCAGGCGTAGTGGAAGCTGCGGCCCAGGCCTGGCTCCACGACCTCCATGTTGCCCGTGGCAAAGGGCGCGCCCACCTTCTGCGAGGAGAGGATGCGGTAGTCGCCATCCGCGGCCTCGGCATACACCTCGACCAGCAACCAGGGCTCACGCCCTGGAGGGGCCGCCAGCAGGGTGCGCACCCTGAACACGCCCATCCCGGTCCATTCGCCCTGCAATGCGTCAATGCCTGTAGCGACCGACATGCGCTTCTCGCTGCCTTTCTCTTCCAGCGTGCAGGAGACGCGCGGCGCGGCAGACACCGGCAGCGGCTGCAGGGCAAGGAGGAGTGCGGACGAGAGCACCGTGACGAGGCGTGGCGGAAGGGCGAAAGAGATGAGGCGCATGGACGTGTTCCCGGACAGGATGATCGCGGCATGGCGGAGCGCGAGCGACTATAGCCTCGATCGGCCTTGGTCGCGCTCCCCACGACGTGCGCAGCGCACCGGCGCGTCGACGCAGAAAAATTTCTGCCAGCCTGCATCCAGTCGGCGCCGTGGCGGGTAGAGCACGTAGCAGCCCTCTTCGCTGCGCAGCCATCGCGGTTGTTCCCTTCGCGACCGACTCTTCCATACAGGAGAAAAACCATGTCGACCACCGCCATCCGCAACACCAACGTCCTCCCGCTCCTTCTGGCCGTACCGGCCATCGCCCTGCTGGGCGCCTGCAGCAGCATGTCCGGCCCGCACGCCATGCCGGCGTTTTCCCAGTCCGGCCTGCCGGCCACGATCCAGGTGCCGGCGGGTAACCGCGTGGCCTGGGAAACCGTGGGCGCCGGCGACATCACCTACGAGTGTCGCGACAAGGCCAACGCCCCCGGCCAGACCGAATGGGTGTTCGTCGGGCCGGACGCCAGGCTGATGGACCGCCACGGCAAGCAGGTCGGCAAGTACTACGGCCCGCCCGCCACCTGGGAGGCCATGGACGGATCGAAGCTCACCGGCACGCAGCTGGCCGTGGCACCGTCCAGCCCCAGCGCGCTGCCGTACCAGCTGGTGAAGGCCAACCCGGCGATGGGCAAGGGCGCCCTCGAAGGCGTGACCTACATCCAGCGCGTGGCCCTGCAGGGTGGCGTCGCGCCGGCGATGGCCTGCACCGCCGCCAACAAGGGGCAGAAGCAGGTCGTGAAGTACCAGGCCGACTACATCTTCTGGAAGGCTTCCTGATCCCGGGCCTGGTACGGGCGCTCACCGCGCGGGGTAGGATGCGTGCTCCACCACCCCGCGCCGCACGCCCCGTCCTTGTCTGATTTCCACGCCGACGCCTTCGATCACGACGCCGCGTTGCAGGCCTGTGCCCGCGGTGACCAGCAGGCCTTGCAGCGACTGTACGAGCGCGAGCATCGCTACCTGTTCGGCGTCGCCTTGCGCATCGTGCGCCAGCGGCAGGTCGCCGAGGACGTGCTGCACGATGCCTTCGTCAGCATCTGGCAGCGCGCCGCGAGCTTCGACCCGGCGCGTGGCGCCGGCCGTGGCTGGATGTTCACGGTGGTGCGGCATGCGGCACTCAACCGCATGCGCAGCGCCTCGCGCGAAGTGAGCCTCGACGATGACGAGGTGCCGTCCGATGGCGAGGGCGGCCTGCCTGCAGGTGACGCCATGACGGACGACCCGTTCGTGCATCGCGCCATGCTGGGCAGGCTGGGCGACTGCCTGTCGGCGCTGGAGCCTGCGCGGCGCGACTGCGTGCTCCTGGCCTACGTGGAAGGCTGCAGCCATGGCGAGATTGCCGAACGGACCCGCACCCCGCTGGGCACCGTCAAGGCCTGGATACAGCGCAGCCTGCGCGCCTTGCGGGAGTGCATGGGATGACGCCACAGAACCCGCCCCGCGATGACATGCACCACGACGGCAGCCCGGACGAGCTGCTCGCCGGCGAGTACGTACTGGGCACGCTGTCGGCCGAGGCCCGCGCACAGGTCGAGGCGCGCCTGGCGCATGACGTGCCGCTGCGCGCGGCCGTCGACGCATGGGAAGCGCGCCTGCTGCCGCTCACCGCACTGGCCCCGGCGGACGAACCGTCGGCGGACCTGTGGCCGCGCATTGCGCGCAGCCTGCACATCGCTGGCGCCCGCGCCGCCGGCCCCGCCGCGAAGCCCGCGGCGAGGGCGGATGGCTGGCAGCGCTGGTGGAACAGCCTCGCGCTATGGCGCGGCCTCGCCACCGGCGCAGTGGCCGTTGCCTTGCTGCTGGCGGTGGCGCTCGGCTTCCGTTTAGGCGCGCCGGCCGGGCCGCAGTACATGGTGGTGCTGGTCGCCCCGCAGGACAAGGCGCCCGGCTGGGTGATACAGGCCAGCAGCCCGCGCGAACTGAGCCTCATCCCGCTGGGCATGACGCCGGTGCCCGCGGCGCGCTCGCTGCAGTTCTGGACCAAGGCCGACGACTGGAGCGGACCGGTGTCGCTCGGCCTGGTGCAGCCCGGGGAGCCGATGCGCGTCCCCATCGACCGCCTGCCGCCGCTGCAGCACAACCAGTTGTTCGAACTCACCCTGGAGCCGGAAAACGGTTCGCCGATCGGCCGCCCGACCGGGCCCATCCTCTACATCGGCCGCGCGGTGCGCGTGCGGGGTTGAGCGCCCGCACAGGGCCGGTTCATGCCGGACGCCGCATCACATACAGGCCGACGTCGACGCGCCGGCTGCGGAAGCCCGCTTCGCAGTAGCACAGGTAGTACTCCCACAGGCGTGCGAACGCAGCATCGAAACCAAGGGCGGCGATCTGCGGCCACGCAGTGCGGAAACGGCGACGCCATTCGACCAGGGTCGCCGCATAGCTGGCCCCGAAGGTCTCGCTGGCCTCCAGTTCCAGGCCAGCGCACGTTGTCTCGCGATGTAGCGCTCCAGGTGACGGCAGCATGCCGCCGGGAAAGATGAAGCGCTGGATGAAGTCCACGTTCTGGCGATAGTGCTCGAAGCGCTCGTCGTCGATGGTGATGGCCTGGATGACGGCGATGCCGCCCGGTTTCAGGCGCTCGTACATCGTGCGGAAGTAGGTCGGCCAGTGGCGTTCGCCAACTGCCTCGATCATCTCGATCGACACGATGCGGTCGTACTGGCCATCCACCGCGCGGTAATCCTGCAGGCGAAGGTCGACGCGCCCTGCCAGGCCCTCGCGCTCAACGCGCTGTTGCGCATGTACGAGCTGTTCGGAGGACAAGGTCAGCCCGGTGACGCGAGCACCACTGGTCTGCGCCAGACTGCAGGCCAGCGCGCCCCAGCCGCAGCCGATCTCCAGCACGTCGACCGGCGCGTCGCCGGCCGGCAGGCGGAGCAGCTCGACGATGCGGCGCAGCTTCTCTGCCTGCGCCTGCTCCAGCGTGTCGTCCGTGCGACGGTAGATGCCGCTGGAATAAATGAGATCGGCGTCCAGCCATTGCCGGTAGAAGTCGTTGCCCAGATCGTAGTGGAAGGCGATGTTGCGCCGGCTGCCGCGCCGGGTGTTGTCGCGACGCAGGTGCATCAGCCGCAGCAGCAGGCGCAGCGGCCACGCAGCAGCAAGCCGGTTGTCCCAGGTGGCGTCGTTGCGGATGCCTGCTTCCAGCAGCGCGGTGAGATCCGGCGTGCTCCAGTCGCCATCGCGATAGGACTCGGCAAGGCCGATGTCGCCGCGCAGCAGCATGCGCCACAGCGGGCGCCAGCGATGCAGGTGGATCGCCGCCTCCGGGCCGTGCGTCGCGCCTTCGCCGTGCAGGCGTTGGCCGTCGGGCAGGCGCAGTTCGATGCGGCCGGCCTGCACGTGGTCTAGCAACTCCCTTGCCAGACGCGTGAGCGAGCGGCCCAGCAGACTGCGCGGTACACGGGGGGCGCGCGATGCGGACTCCGCATCGAACGTGAGGCCGTCGTGCGGCAGGGCGCGTGTTCCAGAATCCATGTGATCAGTTCCCCTCGGGTTCCGCCCGTAGCACGGTGATGGCGACCGGCGCTTCCGCCGGCCGATTGATGACTTTCACGCCCTTCAGCCACAGACGCAGTGCTTCCCAGTGGATGCCGGCGATCACCTTGAAGGTGAGCAGCGGATGGCTGAAGAAGAGACGCAGCAGGTTGGCGTCGTCGAGCGTGCGGCGTGTGGCCCCGTACTCCGCCACCAGCGTGCGGCCGTCGGCATCGTGGACGTCCACCAGCAGCTTCATCAGTGGGCGCGTTGGCGTGGGCGGCAGCACGCGGAAGCGGTACTCCATGTCCAGCTGGAGGAAGGGTGAGACATGGAAGCGCTTGGCGCTGTGCTGGCGCACGGCCTGGCCGCCGCGCTGGCCCTGGGCGACTTCCAGCAGGTACCCGTGCCGTTCGCCAAACGTGTTGTTCACCTCGTACAGGATTGCCCGCAGCGCGCCTTCCGTGTCGTGGCAGAAGTACACGCTGAGGGGATTAAAGACGTAACCCATCACGCGCGGCATGGCGAACAGCAGAATGCGCCCGTCATGCGGCAGACCGGCTTCGCGCAGACGGCCGCGCACCCAGTCGCTCAGGCCTGTGTTGTCGCCCGCTCCGTGGTCCCGCTCGTGAAAACTGAACAGGTTGAAGCGGTTGAGCGAGAACAGACGCAGCGGTGCCGCCGTGGCCGGTAGTGCGTCAAGGTCCAACAGCACGGAGTACATGCGATAGCGCAACAGGTGGCGCCTTGGCCGCAGGCGCAGATGCATCAGCGAGCCGGCGTAGAGGGCAGAGGCCTGTGTCATGGTTGTGCCATGGCCGCAACCGGCAAGGGGATGCGACCGGATTCGTTGGCGACGGACCACGGACGGCGCACGCCGCCCAGGGCTTCGGCAACGGCCAGACCCGCCTGCAGGCCATCTTCGTGGAAGCCGGCGCCGAAGTAAGCGCCACAGAACCAGGTGCGCTGGCGTCCCTGCAACGACCATAGCTGCTGCTGCGCGTCCAGCGCGGTGGTGTCAAATAGTGGATGTGTGTAGTGCTCCCTGTGCCAGACGCGTTCCGCCGCGGGCTCGCGCACCGGGTTCAGGGTGACGAAGAAGGGCTGCTGCTGAGGCAGGCCCTGCAGGAGGTTCATCCAGTAGGTGACACACAGGTCGTCGTCCTGGCCGGCGTCGCGCCGGCTGGAGAGGTAGTTCCAGCTCGACCACACCTGGCGACGCCGCGGCATGAGGGCAGGATCGGAATGCAGCACCGCCCGGTTGTCGCTGTAGGCGAAGGCACCCAGCAACGCGCGCTCTTCT
This sequence comes from Uliginosibacterium sp. H1, assembly GCF_036017065.1. Taxonomy (NCBI): domain Bacteria; kingdom Pseudomonadati; phylum Pseudomonadota; class Betaproteobacteria; order Rhodocyclales; family Zoogloeaceae; genus Uliginosibacterium; species Uliginosibacterium sp. H1. The sequence continues at coordinate 528,755 of NZ_JAYXHR010000002.1, read as the reverse complement.
GTCGTGGGCTGGTCGAGCAGGCGCAAGGCTTCGTCGGCATGCGTGGCGACCACGGCGTGGTCGAAGCGCTGCGTACCGGCGGCGGTGGCGACGCTGACGCCCCGCGGATCGCGCTGCACCGACAACACACGCTCGCACAGGCGCACGCCATCGCCCAATGCCGAGCTCATGCGCTGCACGTATTCGCGGCTGCCACCGACGACGGTGCGCCAGGGCGGGCGCCCGCTCAGCTTCAGCAGGTTGTGGTTCTCGCAGAAGCGGACGAAGGCGGCCACCGGATAGCGTCCGATGTCCGTGGCCGGCGCCGACCAGATGGCCGCCGCCATCGGGTACAGGTGATCATGGCGGAAGGCGGCGCCATAACCGCGCTGGTCCAGGTATTCGTCCAGCGACAGGTGCCCGCACTGTGTAGCTTCGCCCGGTGCCTGCCGATAGAAGCGGACCAATTCCACCAGCATTGACCAGAAGCGGGGGCTGAACAGGTTGCGACGCTGGGCGAACAGGCCGTTGAGGTCGGTACCCGCATACTCCAGCGCGCCGTCGCCGAGGCTGACCGCGAAGCTCATGTCGGTCGCGCGCGTCTGCACGCCGAGGTGGCTGAACAGCGCGTGCAGGTTCGGGTAGGTCGCCTCGTTGTAGACGATGAAGCCTGTATCCACCGGCACTTCCGCCTGGCGGGGATCACGTACCACCACGGTATTGCTGTGACCGCCGGCGCGCCAGGCGGCTTCGAACAGCGTCACCCGATGACGGCGGGACAGCAGCCAGGCCGCGGACAGGCCGGAGATGCCACTGCCAATGACCGCAATGTCCTGGACCGCGTCGGCTCTCCCTCCCTCCCGCAACAGTGTCATCGGCGCATTCAAGCTGGGCCTTCCCCGTGGTGTGTGTCTCGCGCGCGGTCGTCCGCATGCCTTGTGGCCCTTCTACGCGCAAGGCCGGCGCTTGGATCACTGGCATGCACGGTGATCCGCGCGGGCGGGCTTTACGTACAATCGCCATGAACCATCCGCAGCCAGGAATCCCGCCTCGCGAACTGCCCGCGTCCGCCTCCGGCCGGCCGCGGCCGAGCCATCTGACGATGCTGACGCCCACCGACCGCCGGGAAGCCGTGCCCACGCCGGACGCCCTGGCCGACCTGCTGTACGCGGTGAGCGCCTCGCGCGACCACGCCGCGTTCGCTGCGCTGTTCCGCCATTTCGCGCCGCGCATCAAGGCCTACCTGATCCGCGGTGGCGTCGCGCCCGGGCAGGCCGAGGACCTGGCGCAGGAAGCGATGGTGAACGTCTGGCGCAAGGCTGCCTCGTTCGACCGCAGCCGCGCCGCAGCTTCGACCTGGATCTTCACGATCGCGCGCAACCTGCGCATCGACCAGCTGCGCCACGAGCGGGACGCGGTGCCGTCCGCCACCCTGCCGGGGGATGACGCCGACGAGGTGCAGGACATCGTCGACACCGGCGCGCTGCCTTGCGACCACGCGGCCAGCGCGCAGATCGGGCAGGGCGTGCGCGCCGCCATCGACAGCCTGCCGCCGGAGCAGGCGCGTGTGTTGCAGCTTTCCTTTTACGAGGAACAGCCGCACGTCGCCATTGCCGAAGCCCTGGGCATTCCGCTGGGCACCGTGAAATCGCGCATCCGTCTTGCCGTCGGCCAGTTGCGCCAGCGGCTGGAGCACCTGAAATCATGAGCATGCATCATCCCGACGACGATCTCCTGCTGTCGCTCGCGGTCGGCTCGCTGGACCGCGCCAGTGCCATTGTCATCGCTGCGCACCTGGAAGGCTGCACCGACTGCTGCCAGAGGCTGGAGTTGCTGGAGGCAGTGGGCGGCGAGATGCTGGCGGACATCGAGCCGGTGGAGATGGAGGTCGGCGCCTTCAGCCGTACGCTGGAACGTCTCGATCCGCTGCCAGCCCTCCCCACGGCACCGGCGGCCTCTGCACGGCCGCGCCCGGACCTGCCAGCCGGCATGCACTGGCCGCGCAGCCTGGAGGGTTGCGACATCACGCCGTGGAAGCGCCTCGGCCCGGGCATGCGCTGGAGCCGCATCACGGTGCCGGGTGACCCGCAGGCCAACGCCTTCCTGTTGCGCATGGCGGCCGGCATGCAGCTGGCTGCACATACCCACGGCGGCCGCGAGTTGACGCAGGTGCTGTACGGCGCCTTCGATGACGGCCGTGATGTGTGGCGTGCCGGTGATCTGGACGAGACGGACGGGGACGTCCATCACCGCCCGGTGGTCACGGCAGACAGCGAATGCATCTGCCTGGTGGCACTGACCGGCGGCCGCACCCGCTTCGACGGCCTAATCGCGCGCGCACTCGGCGCGTGGATGGGCATCTAGGTAGCAGCGGCGCCGTCAATCAGGTTCAGCGCACCGCGTGCCGCGCCACCATCGCGCTCAGCGCAGTGAGGCAACTTCCCCACACCAGGTCGATCGCCGTGAGCCGCCACGGCCAGCCTTGCAGCGTGGCCTGGTTGGTGAGGTCGTAAGTGCCATAGGCCACCAGTCCGAAGAAGGCAGCGCGCAGGGCACTCACAGCCGCTGCTTCGTCGCGCACGGTCGGCCGCACCGCGAACACCACGACCCCCATCAGGTACAGCGGATAGAAGCATGCCGCTGCCAGCATGTCCGGCTCGGGGGCCAGCAGGAGGCCGAGTGCCGGCTGGTAGAGCCGGCTGCCCATGAATCCGAGCCAGGCGGCATCAAGGGGCAGGAACACGGCGGCGGTGGCGGCGAAGGCGATCATGTAGGGGCGCAGGGATGTCATGGCTGTCGGCTCATCGTGGTGGTTTCAGGGTTGAAGTCGGTAGCTCAGCGCGTGCTTGCCGGACACGAGGGCATCCAGCCCGATCCACTCGCCGCGGTTGTCGTACCAGACTTCCAGCGGCCCCTCCGGCCCCTGCAGTTGCCAACCCGTCGCCGGTACCGGCTGCCCGGCGACGGTCAGCGCGGTGCTACGCCCGGTCGTAATGCTCACGGTGTCGAGTTTGCCGGTCTGTGGATTGAGCAGCCTTGACTGTCTGCGCAGAGCGGGGTGCCAGTAGGCATAGCTGAACGCGCAGCCCGCCACCGTCGAAATCTGCCGTTCCCTGTCGCGTTGCATGGTGATGCGCAGGGCCGTGCCGTCCTGCCGGCCGTCAACGACCGAGACCGTCCCGTCGTCATCCGTCGTCGACGACAGTGCGCTCAGACAGCCCTCGCGCCAGCGCTCGCGGGCTTCGTGCTGATAGCGGTAGACGGTGATGCCGAGAATACGCACGTCATACTCGGCCCGGCTGCTCAGCTGCCATCCGCCGGGCTCGTTGTCCAGGCTGGACAGCAGGAAGCGATGGCGCCCGATGGGTTTGCCGTCGAGCATCACCGCGAAGTCCCATTGCCGCGGCTGGAGGGGTGACTCCTCGCACCGGCTGGCCGGCGCATGGAACACGCTGGCCAGTGCGAGCAGGCAGCACGCGCCGCGGCTCATGTCGATCTGCCGCGCGAGGTCCCGCTACGGCGCGGCCCCGGAATGAAGGCGTTGGTACGTGCCATGTACTCGCGATAGGCCGGCCGCCTCTCGGTGATGTCCTGCTCCAGCAGGCTGACCCCGGACACGCGTAGCAGCAGCACCGTCATCAGCAGCGGGGACAGCAGCGTCCAGTAGTACCCGGTCGCGCAGGCGACCAGGCCGAAGCCCCACCAGGTGCAGGCCTCGCCGAAATAGTTGGGGTGCCGGCTGTAGGCCCACAGACCGCCCTGCATCACCTGGCCACGATGCGCGGGATCGCGCTTGAAAGTCGAGAGCTGTGCATCGGCCACCGTCTCGAAGAGGATGCCGAAGACGGCCAGCGCCATGCCAAACATGTCCACGGTGGTCAGCGGTGCGCGACTGGCGATGCCGGTCAGCAGCGGCGCGCTGATCACCCAGGCGAGCACCGCCTGCAGGCCGAACACCAGGTAGAGGCTACGCCACGTGAAGGCCTTGCCATGACGTTCGCGCATCTGTACGTAGCGACGGTCTTCGCCGTGCCCCCAGTTCCGCCAGGTGATGTAGACGCCGAGCCGCAGGGCCCAGGCCGTCACCAACGCGAGCAGGCAGACGCCGCGCGTGGTGAGCGGCAGGTGGACGACCGTTGCGGTCGTTGCGGCGAGCGCGAAAAACAGCGGCCAGATGCGGTCTGCCAGGCTCGCATCGTGCCGTGCCAGGCTGCACACCCAGCCCATCACCGTCAGCACCAACATGCCAGCCAGCGCCATGGCGGCGCTGTTCCACAAGGAGCTGATGTCATGCATGGCAGCGTGCCTCAGGGTCGCTTCTCGAACAGGTAGTGACTGACCCACCAGCGCTGCCCTTCGTCAAAGCCGAACAGCTCGGCCACCGACATGAAGAACAGGCGCCAGCGCATCCACCAGCGTTCGGCGTCCTGTCCGTAGGTGGCGGCGAACAGCGGCGCCATCTCGTCGCGCCGCTCATCCATGCGCGTCAGCCAGGCCTCGGCGGTCTGCTGGTAGTGACGGCCATCCCAGCGCCAGCGCTGCAGCAGACGCAGGTCGTCCTGGCAACGCAGCGCCAGGTCGTCGCTCGGCATCATGCCGCCCGAGAAGAAATGGCTGCTCATCCAGTCGCTGGCATCACGCTCGACGAATGCGTACGGTGCGCCACCGTGCGCGAACACGTGCATGAAGAAGTGGCCACCCGGTACCAGCCAGCCGGCGACGCGCCGGAATGCAGTCGGCCAGTTGCGAAGATGCTCGAACATCTCCACTGAAACGACGCGGTCGAAGCGCTCCGGCGTGTCGAAGTGGTTGAAGTCCTGCGTGATGACCTGCAGGTTGCTGAGCCCGCGATGGCGCGCCAGTTCCTCGATGGCGAGGCGCTGCGACACGCTGTTGGACACGGCGGTGATCTGCGAATGCGGGTAGTTCTCCGCCATCCACAGGCTCAGCGAGCCCCAGCCGCAACCGAGTTCCAGGACGCGCTGGCCGTCCGCCAGCCCGGCCCGCTCACAGGTTGCGCGCAGGGCGGCAGCCTCGGCGTCGTCGAGCGTGCGGGTGGAGGCGTCCCACAAGCAGCAGCTGTACTTGCGGTGCCAGCCGAGCACGGCGGCGAAAAAGGCCGCCGGCACCTCGTAATGCTGGGCATTAGCTTTCTCCGGCAGTGGCGCCAGCGGTGCCTGCGACAGGTCGGCAAAGAAGACTTCGCCCAGGGCAGCAGCCGCTTCCGCGTCGTCGGCACGGACCTCCGCCAACCGCTCCCGCAGCAGGCGGCGGATGCCCATGCGGACGACGCTGTCGGGCACGAGGCCCTGTTCCACCCAATTCACTGCGCGCGCCATGGCCATCGTCACCCTCCGCCATCATGTGTTTCCTGGTGTACGGATGCGGTACGGGCGTGGATCACCCGGGCGCCGAAAGTGGCGTGGCCGCCGGCAGTGTGTCAGATGACATCTGGTCACGTTTACCGCTTACCTGATGTGTGATTCCATTGCAGCGTCGCAACCCCCTCCAGCCCGGGCAATGGACCCATGAAGCTGCCATCACCCGCCAGCCCCATCCACATCCTCGCCATCGACGACGACGCCCAGATCCGTCAGCTCATCGTCGACTACATGGAGGACAACGGGATCAGCGTCACCGCGCTGCCCGACGGTCGCGACATCGAACACGTGCTGGCCAACCGCCACGTCGACCTGCTGATCGTCGACATCCGCCTGCCCGGCGAGGACGGCATGCAGATCACCCGCCGCCTGCGCGACGACTCCGACGTGCCCATCATCATGCTGACCGGCAAGACTGAAGAGGCCGACCGGGTGCTGGGCCTGGAGCTGGGCGCCGACGACTACCTCACCAAGCCCTTCTCGCCGCGCGAGTTGCTGGCGCGGGTACGTGCGCTGCTGCGCCGGACACGGGGACAGGAGTCGGTGGCGGACGGACTGGCGCGCATCCGCGCCTACCGCTTCGCAGGCTGGGAACTCAACGTGCGCATGCGCAGGCTGACCACGCCGATGGGCGACACCGTGCCGCTCACCAATGCCGAGTTCAACCTGCTGGCCGCCTTCCTGGCGGCGCCGCAGCGCGTGCTGAGCCGCGAGCAGTTGCTGGAGCTGTCACGGCTGCACAACGACGAAGTGTATGACCGCGCCATCGACGTGCAGGTCGGCCGCCTGCGGCGCAAGCTGCGCCCCGGCAAGGAGTACGGCGAACTCATCCGCACCGAGCGCGGCGCGGGCTACGTGTTCGTGGAGCGAACGGAGACGGTGCGCTAGATCCGGCGACAGAACCGGGCAGCGCGGGGGAATGAACCATCGGGATGTAGCCGTCGGCTGGAGCTTCGAATGAAAGGGATCGTCGCGTTTCGCTGGAATTCCGCCACGGGCCGGGTGTTCGTGTCGGACGAGGCGTGGACGCTCATGGACTTGCCGCCGGCCGCACCGCCGACCACGCTGGCCTACCTGTTCCAGCGCGCACTGCCCTTCGACCAGGCGGAGATCGGCACCGTGCTGGCGACGGCCACCCGCGACCACACCGGCTTCGATTACGAGTGGCGCTTCCTCATGCGCGACGAGGCGGTCAAGGTGGTGCGCGTGAGCGCCCAGCCGGTCACCGCGGAGAGCGGCTGCGTCGAGCACGTCGGCCTCATCAACGAAGTGATGGATGCCGGCAACCCGCTGGTGCAGGGCGCCGCCGAGCTGCAGAAGGCGCGTGCCGAGGCCAAGCAGTTCCACCTCACCGTCGACCAGGCGCCGGGCCTGCTGTGGAGCGCGTTGCCCAACGGCTTCGTGGACTTCCTCAACCAGCGCTGGCTGGAGTACACCGGCACGCGCATGGAGGACAGCGCCGGTTGGGGCTGGCAGGTCACCATCCACCCGGACGACCGCTCCACGCTGGTCGGCGCGTGGCAGCGCGTGCTCAGCTCCGCCCGGGCGGGCGAGGCCAAGGCGCGCCTGCGTCGCCATGACGGCAGCTACCGCTGGTTCCTGTTCCGCGCCATGCCCTTCCATGATGCGGAGGGACGCCTGGTCAAGTGGTACGGCCAGAGCATCGACATCGAGGACCTGAAGCGTGCCGAGGACCTGCTGGCCGCCGAGCGCACCGTGCTGGAGATGCTGGCGCGCAGCGCTTCGCTCGAAGCCACGCTGGACGCCACCTGCCGCAGGGTGGACGCGATGCTGCAGGGCTGCACGGCCTCCGTGTGGCTGCTCGACGAGGACGGCAGCACGGTGTCGGACTTCATGGCGCCGGGCCTGCCGCGCGCCTTCATCGACGATCTCAACGCGCTGATCGCGGCCACCGGCAACGGCAAGATGAGCCTGTACGCCGGCCCCTGCGCCACCGCCATCCAGAAGCGCAAGACCATCGTCATTCCGGACATCACCCACAGCAAGGGCTGGCTGGAGTACTGCGAGGTGGCCATCCCCTTCGGCTTCAAGGCGGTGGTCTGCGCGCCGATCACCTCCTCGCAGGACGAGATGCTCGGCATGTTCGTGCTGCAGTCGCGCGAGGTCGGCGAGCCGACGCCCTACCAGAGCTCCATCGTCGAGCACTTCACCCATCTCGCCGCGCTGGCCATCGAGCGCAAGCATATGGACCGCGCGCTGGCCGACAGCGAGGAGCGTTTCCGGCGCATGGCGGAAACCACGCCCGACGTCATCTGGATCACCGACCTGCACCCGGAGCGCGTGCTGTACTGCAGCCCCAGCTTCGAGCAGTTGTGGGGCCACACCGTCGAGGAGCTGTACCGCGACGCGCGGCTGTGGACGTCCGTCATCCATCGCGATGACATCGGAATGGTGGTGGAGACCTTCACCCGCGGCATCCACGGCAAGGGCAGCAGCGCCTACAACATCGAGTTCCGCCTGCAGCGCGCCGACGGCAGCATCCGCTGGATCAACGAGCGCGCGGCCTTCATCGCCAACGGCGACGCCTCTCCCCATCGTGTCAGCGGCATCTCCACCGACGTCACCCAGCGCAAACTGGCCGAGGAGGCGCTGCAGGAATCGCAGGAGCGTTTCGCGCTGGCGGTGTCCGCCTCCTCCGATGGCATCTGGGACTGGGACATCCAGCGCGGCACGGTTTTCATGTCGGAGCAGGCGCAGGTCATCTTCGGCATCCCGGTCGGCGAGACGACGCGGCCGCGCGAAGCCTGGCGGCAGGTGTACCGCATGCATCCGGAAGACTTCGAGGCCTACCAGGACCTGCAGGCGCGCTACCTCGCCGGCAAGGTGCCGGATTTCGGCGGCGACTGGCGCCTGATGAACGACGACGGCACCACGCGCTGGGTGCGCCTGCGCGGCCGTTGCCTGCGCGATGCCAGCGGCGCGGCGACCCGCATGATCGGGTCGATCAGCGACATCAACGTGCAGAAGCGCACGGAGTCCGCGCTGCAGCAGGCGCGCCGGCTGGAGGCGATGGGCACGCTGGCCGGCGGCATCGCGCACGACTTCAACAACATTCTCGGCGTCATCCTCGGCTACGGCGAGATGGCCTTGCGCGGCGCCGCCAGCGGCAGCCGCCTGCGCCGCGACCTGGACAACATCATGAGCGCCGGCGAGCGCGGCCGCTCGCTGGTGGACCGCATCCTCGCCTTCAGCCGCAGCGGCAGCATCGAACGCGTGGCGGTGCACGTCGAAGCCGTGGTGCAGGAGTCGCTGGACCTGCTGGAGGCCACCCGCCCGCGCCACATCCGCATCCACCCCGCGCTGGACGCCGGCGTGGCCGCCATGCAGGGCGACCCCACGCAGATCCACCAGGTGGTGATGAACCTCGTCACCAACGCCATGCAGGCCATGCCTGCCGGCGGCACCATCGACGTCACGCTGGGGGTGAGCGACGCCAGCGCCGCGCTCATCATCACCACGGGTGTGCTGCCCCCCGGCCGCTACATCGTGCTGCAGGTCGCCGACACCGGCAGCGGCATCGCGCCGGAGGTGCTGGAGCGCATCTTCGACCCCTTCTTCACCACCAAGGAGGTCGGTGTCGGCTGCGGCCTCGGCCTGTCGCTGGTGCATGGCATCGTGCTGAACGTGGGTGGCGGCATCGACGTGCGCACCGTGCCGGACATGGGCAGCACCTTCGCGGTGTACCTGCCGTGGTGCGGTGAAGCCGAAGCCGGCAGCGTCGACACGCGCGAGCTGTTGCCGCAGGGCCGTGGCGAGCGGGTGTTGCTGGTCGACGACGAGGAAGCCCTGCTGCGCCTCACCGAGGAAACCCTGCAGGAGCTCGGCTACGCCCCCTCGTCCTTCGGCAGCAGCCTGATCGCGCTGGAGGCCTTCCGCCAGGACCCGGCCGGCTTCGATGCCGTGCTGACCGACGAGCGCATGCCGGGCATGACCGGCACCGCGCTGATCGAGCAGGTGCGCCGCATGCGGCCGGAAATCCCGGTGCTGCTGATGAGCGGCTACATCGGCGACCTGGCCGCGCGGCAGTCGGAGGACTTCCCGCCCGACCGCATCCTCAAAAAGCCCCTCGCGCTGGCCGACCTGGCGCACAGCCTGGCGGAAGCGCTGGATCGCGAGGGCTGAGTTCCGCCACACCTGCGCCCGCCAGACGTACTCCCGCGAGAGGCGCGACCGCAGCAGGCTGCATTGCATCTGACATGTGCGCGCACCGCCCTGCCACATTGCGGACAACGACGGATACCAGACTCTCGCCCGATCCGACCGCGCGCCATCCGGCGCCCCGGTCTGCCAGGAGATCCGTCATGAAGATGTACCTGCTGTCACTGGGCGCCGGTGTGCTGGTCGGCGTCATCTACGGCGTGCTCAACGTGCGCTCGCCCGCGCCGCCGGTCATCGCGCTGGTGGGCCTGCTCGGCATCCTGCTGGGCGAGCAGGCGGTGCCGCTGGTCAAGCGCGTGCTGTCGCCGGAGCCACTCAACGTCTCCTGGCTCAGGCGCGAATGCGTGCCCTCGATCTTCGGCCATCTGCCGGTCGGCGAATCGGCGCGCGCCGTGACGAAGCCGGTGGCGCCGTCGAAGTCTGCCTGACACCTCGCACCCTCGGCATCGTTTCCTGGGTCGGCGCGGGCCTTTCCTGACGCGGTCGTCGCGGAGTCGTCGCCTCACGGCCCGCGCTCCGTCGCGACAGGCACATGCCCGCACGTCCGCAGTGCTGCCGTCCGCTCGCCGGTTTCTGGCAATCCGTAGGCAAGGCACTGGCGCCTGTGGCACCGCCGGTGCCGCAATCCTCCTGTTGTATCCCTCCCCGCTGACCGATCCGCGTCCTGCGCCGCTTGTCCGGCACAAGCTCAGGCACACTCCCGCCGTGGCAAGCACGGAAGAGCCGAGCATCGAGCTTCACGTGCTGGCCACCAGGACAACAACAAGGGAAACCAGCCCCGGGAGGCAGCTTGGAAGCACAGGGATCGCAGTGGAGTCTGTTCAGCACAGGGTACGAGCGCCGTGCGTTCTGGACGGTGTACGGTGGCATCGCCGTGGATGCCCTCAGCATCCAGGTGTACGCGTTCGTGCTTCCGGTGCTGATGGCCTTGTGGGGCCTCAGCCATGCACAGGGCGGCATGCTGGCCACTGCCGTGCTCGTCGGGTCCGCGCTCGGTGGCTGGAGTGCCGGCTACTTCGCGGATCGATTCGGGCGCGTCAGGGTGATGAAGCTGACTGTCCTGTGGTTTGCCGCGGCAAGCTGTCTCTGTGGGCTGGCCAGCAACTTCGAACAGCTGTTCGCCGCACGCGTCCTGCAGGGGATCGGCCTTGGCGGCGAGCTCGCGGTCTGCGCGGTGTTTCTCGGCGAGGTGGCGTCCGCGAGGTCGAGGGGCCGGCTGGTCGGGCTGGCGCAGAGCGGCTGGTCGCTCGGATGGGCGATTGCCGCCGCGGCATCGTCGGTGATGCTGTCGCTCCTGCCGCATGAACAGGCGTGGCGCCTGCTCTTCTTCGTCGGGCTGCTGCCCGCGGCAGCGATCTACCTGTTGCGTGGCCGCCTTGTCGAACCAGCCATGTTCCGGGCCCCGCAGACGAAGCTGCGGTGGACCGCCATCTTCTCCGGCAGGAATCTCGCGGCGACGATGAAGGGGACCGTCCTCGCCATCGGCGTGCATGGCGGCTACTGGGGCATCGCCACCTGGTGGCCGTCCGTGCTGCTGGCGGAGCGGGGCCTGACCCTGGTCGGCAGCCTTCCCTACCTTGCCGCCCTCATTGCAGGCTCGTTCCTGGGCTACGTCGCCGGGGCCTGCCTGGGCGACAGGGCCGGTCGTCGCATCACGCTCGGCCTGTTTGCCTTCAGCGGAATCGTGCTGGTGCTGGTCTATGCCCAGCTTCCACTGGCCAGCATGTCCTTCCTGCTGCTCAGCCTTCCGCTCGGCTTCGTCACCACCGGCATGTACGGCATCATCGGCAGCACGCTGGCCGAGCTGTTTCCCACCGAGGCCCGCGGCGCCGGTCATGGCTTCTGCTACAACTGCGGGCGCGGTCTGGCGGGTTTCTCACCGGCCGTGATCGGATGGGCCGCGACTACCTTCGGCGTCACCAACGCGATTGCCCTGTTCGCCGTGGTGGCCTACGGCATGGTGATTGCCGCGGCCCTGCTGCTGTCGGAGACGAAAGGCAAGGATCTGCGGACGCTGCATCCCTGAGCCATCAGCTACCGGCCACCCAGCGGGATCGCCATTCCCGGCCTGCCGGTAATCTCGTCCGAAGACCCGGAGGCCAGCGGCAACCGCTCCTCGATCCATTGCCGGACTTCGGAAAGGGTTCTGCCCTGCTCGTGGGGGCCGAGCAGGTCGCGGAACAGCCCGTGGTAGAGGCGAAGCGTCTTGTCGCCATATACCGCTGTCTTTTCAGCCGGATCGTCACCACGTGATCGCCCCGGATGAGTGCCGGTGCCCCGCGCAACCGGCACCGGCAGGGTGACGTGACTGAACTGGCACTTCCACCGGTCCTGGTCGGGGGTCGAAGCAGCCATCGTCTGCGCCGGGCCATCATCGTCCCGCCGGGGTGGCGCTGCCTGCGGCGAGGCATGGCTCAATCCCCTGATGAAGGTGTCCAGCGCGAAGACGCTGGACACGGCTCCGCCGGGCCGGTCACCGAGCAGATAGACGGGCAGCTGCCCTTCGAGGGCCTTGGCCTGCTGGAGCAGCGTGGCCATGTTGGTCACGTGCTCATGGGTAGTCATTCCGGCGAGGCCGGGCACGGCGTGCTCACCGCTCTCCGCCGGGCCCAGGGTGTAGACGGAGAACCTGCGGGAGGCGAGCTGCTCCGCCAGCCAGGCGCACCGCTCCGCACGCTGGCCGGGCACCTGGCAGATGGCGACGATTGCGCGGGGCGCCGCACGCGGTCGCCAGATCCGCGCATGGATCATGGCGTCGTCCGGACTCCCAGCGCATCCTTCCGCATGGTCCCGTGTGTTCCCCGACGTCATGGTCCGCACCCCCCAACGTTGTCATCTGAAGCCGTGCGATCAATCCGGACCGATGAAGCTTCGTGGCCGCTGCACCGGTCTGTCGCGAATCCCGCCAACACCGAGGGTTGCGCAGAGAGGAAGCGCTCCTGCATGGATGGCATTCCGGCTGCTGGAGTATTGCCGTGGCGGATTGCAGCTTCAACCACCCAAGAGATCACAACACCTATACGTTGGTATAGGTGCGAGGGGGTCACGCGAGTCGGGGGAGGAGAGCGTCCGCGGAGCCTGCGATCAGGCGGGGGGACGTGCGAGGGTGGAGGCGGGGCCGGGCTGAACCAAAGTATAGTTGTCCGGCCCGGTCGGGCCTCCCATGATGAAGCAGGCCCGACGTCGCATTCGTGTGCAGGGGGCCGCGGCTCGCTTGCTGTTCCCACTACTGGTTTGCAACGATCCACAGGACGGCAGGCTCGATGAGCAATCCCCCACTGGCGAAGGCGATTCGCAGCGACTCCCTGGCCCAGCCGCCGCAGCTGGGGCCCATGCCGAAGCGCATGGTGTGGGGGCCGGAGCATGTGTGGCTGGTTGGCTGCACCTTGCTGCTGCTCGCGACGCTGGGCGCGTCGACCACCTGGTTCGCCGAACACGATGGCTTCCGGTCGGAGATCACGCTCCTGTCCCTCATCGCCTTCGTGATCGCCACCGCGTTCGTCATCAAGGGATGGCGGATCGACGCGCAGATGCGTCGTGACATGGTGGAGATGCAACGCCGCTACCAGGACATGTTCGGTCGGGCTGGCGTATCGATCTGGCAGGAGGACTGGTCAGCGGTCGCCGAGGCGATCCAGGCGCTGCGGAAGAACGGCGTCGAGGACATCGTCGGCTGGTACCGGGACCGCCCGGACGAAGCGCGTGCCTTGCACGCCCAGGTACTCATCACCGACGTCAACCTGCATGGTTGCTACCTCATGCGTGCGGACAATCCGTCGCGGCTGATCGGCAAGCTGCACGAGGTCGTGCCGGGCAGCTTCGCGTCGTTCCCCCGGTGGCTGGCGGCGTTCTGCTCGGAAGACAGGGTGTATGTCGGCGAGAACCGCGTCAGGCGGCTGGACGGAGAGGCCTTCGATTGCTACGTGACGGCGGCCATTCCGTCGGACCAGGAAGGCTATCGCCAGATCATGGTGAGCATGCTGGAGATCACCGAGTACAAGCGTGATGCCCAGAAGCTGGCCAAGGCCCAGGAAGACCTGTCCCGGGCGCAGCGTATCGTCACGGCAGGGACGCTGGCGGCCACCCTGGCGCACGAGATCAACTCCCCCCTGGCGGCCGTGGCGGCGAACTCGGCAGCCTGCCTGCGCTGGCTCGACCGGGATCCGCCCGACCTTCGCGAGGCGCGTGACGCCGCACAGGCGGCGGTGAATGCCATCGAGAGGACGCAGACAGTCGTGGCGCACACCAAGTCCTACTTCACGCGTGCCAAGGGCGTGTCGTCGGAAATCGATCTGCGCAGCCTGATCAACGACACCGCCGTCCTGTTCGAGAACGAGGCCATCCGCCATGGCGTCGCGGTCACCTTGCTGGTCGACCACGAGATCAGGGCCCGCTGCAATCCGATCCAGATCCAGCAAGCGCTGGTGAACCTCTGCATCAACTCCATCCAGGCCATGAGCGAATCGGGCCATCCCCGCCTCCTGACCATCCATGCCGGTCGCGACCGCAAGGGCGCCGCCGTCACCGTCACGGACACCGGGCCCGGCATTCCGCCGGCAGTCCTGGAAGAGATCTTCGACCCCTTCTTCTCGACGAAGGGCGACGGCATGGGACTCGGGCTCGCGATCGCGCGGTCCTGCATCGAGGCACATGGCGGATGGGTCGAAGTCAGAAGCGAAGTCGGGGTGGGCACCGAGTTCAAGATCACCTTGCCTGTGGGCACCCCCTGAAGAAGCATGCGAAAGATAATTGCCGTAATCGACGATGACCGGGCCATCCGCAATGGTGTGTCCAGCCTGTTGCGTTCAGCGGGGCTGGACGTCCGCCTCTACGAGAACGCGGAGTCCTTCCTGAACGAGGGCGTGGCGCGCAAGGCCGATGCCGCGATCACCGACATCCAGATGCCAGGCATGAGCGGGCTGGATCTGCAGGAGACCCTGAAGGACCGGCAACCCGACCTTCCGGTGCTGTTCATGACGGCGTTCCCGGAAGATGCCCTGCGCCAACGGGCCATGGCGCGTGGTGCGGTCTGCTTCCTGTCCAAGCCCTTCAACGCGGCGGACCTGCTGTTCTGGATCGAAAAGGCCACGGCCCCTGCAGGGCGTGGCCAGGAGTGAGTGCCATGGCATGCGCGATGGTTCACATCATTGACGACGACCCCTCCCTCAGAGGGGCGCTGGCCGGCCTGCTGCGCTCGGTCAATCTCGACTCGCGAACCTACGAGTCGTGCACCGAATTTCTCGGCAGCGCGAAACCCGACGTCCAGAGTTGCCTGTTGCTCGACGTACGCCTGCCCGGCATGAGCGGCCTCGAATTCCAGTCCCAGCTCGCCTCCCACGCCATCCACATGCCGGTGGTCTTCATGACCGGCTATGGGGACATCTCCATGAGCGTCCAGGCCATGAAGGCCGGGGCGATAGACTTCCTGCCGAAACCGTTCCGTGACCAGGACCTGCTGGATGCGGTGAACTCCGCCCTGCAGCGGGATGCCGCAAGACGCCACGCGGAGTACGGTTTCTCGGCCATCGTGGAGCGCTTCCAGGCACTGACCGACAGGGAGCGCCAGGTCATGAAGCTGGTGACGGCGGGTCGCCTCAACAAGCAGGTCGCCTACGAGCTCGGCCTCAGCGAGATCACCATCAAGCTTCATCGTGCTTCCGTCATGAGGAAGATGGAGGCCAGTTCGCTGGCGGATCTGGTCAGGATCTCCGAGCGGCTGGCGGGCCTGGGTGCAAGCCATTCCGCGATGTCCTGAAGGCTTGCGCAGGGCGGTTGCGGCCTGCTCAGCGGCGTAGCCGCCGCGTCTGCGAAGTCAGCCTGAGCATCCCTTCGCGCTATCAGGAATGTACTTCTCCTTGATAGCTAAAAGCGGCCAGCACTTGAGGACAAGGAGCACGCGGGAGGATGAGCTGGACAATCCCGGACTCCGGCTGTAACGGAATGCTGTCATCGCGACGCCTCTTCCGGAGCGCAGCGGGGCCGCAAAGCCAACAATTGCGGCCAGAGCACATCCCATGCGCCTTCGTGCGACAAGCCCTCGATCACCCTGTCTTGCGCGCACGCGCCAACTTTGCTGGCGAAACCATGCACGATCATCGGCGGGATGATGGTGTCGTCCGAGCCGGCGAAATGGATCTGTGGAATGTTCGCCACGCTTGTCGCAACGTCGGCAGGATTGAGCGAATCCGGCATGAGGGCGACATGATGAAAACGATTGACGGCATCATGATCGAGATTGCCCGCCACCGTGCGCAACGACGCTACATCATGGCGCCGGGCCGCGAGCAGGACGGCAATTGCAGCACCTCCGGAGTAGCCGACGAGGTTCGCGCGCTGCCCGGGCATTCGAGCCATGTAGTGCGTGATGGCCTCATCCATCGCAGCGACGACTTCCGGGGCAAAACGCTTGCCGGTCCAGTACGTGACGTTGCAATACGGACTGTCACCAAGTGGGGTGTATTGGCACGGCCGCGCCAGGTAGATGACATTTGCACTGCGATCGGCAGCGGCCAGTCTTAACCCCATCGGCTTGCGCGGGGTCGGATCATCCGAGGGCTGATTTCGCGTTTGCCAGGCCAGACCATCACCTTCGATGTACACGGTGAGCGGAAGGCCGACATCAGAAAGACGCACATAAGTCGTAAGCAGAAATGCCCCGGCCGCTATCTGCTCACGACGCAAATCGGCTGCCTGGGCGATCGCATTCGCGTGCGTACGTGGATCCGTCGTACAAGCGGATATCAGTGCGCACATCGCGGCACAGAATGCCAATACAGACGTTTCCTGTAGCTTCATGAGCGCTTCACCGCCCGAGAGGCAGTGCCGCCTTCACATAGGCAAGCAGCTTCTCCAGGCTTTCATCGAATGGTTCAGCGCCACTGGCGACTACATACTCTGCATGTTCAGGCGCCTCGTATGGCGCGCTGATTCCGGTGAAGTCATCAATCTCGCCAAGGCGCGCCTTCCTGTACAGCCCTTTGGGATCTCGTGCCTCACAGGTTGCCAGATCCGCTGCGATATGGATTTCATGGAACGCCTGCTTGCAACGCGCTCTCGCCCGGGCGCGATCTGCGCTATACGGGGAGATGAACGCCGTGATGCAGATCAAGCCGGCGTCAGCGAACAAGGCCGCGACCTCGCCGACACGACGGACATTCTCGCTTCGGTCTTCTGCGCTGAAGCCGAGGTTGGCGTTCAGGCCGCTGCGGATATTGTCGCCATCGAGCACGTAGCAGGAGTAGCCCAGTCTGGTGAGCGCCTGCTCCAGAGCCATCGCCAGACTGGACTTGCCTGATGCGGACAGGCCGGTGAGCCAGAGCACGGCCCCGTCGTGACCGTAATGGGCACGACGGTCAGCGGCAGTCAAAGCATGCGCAGTGGCGGTCAGGTTGCGGAAATCAAGAGACACTCTTGCATGCCTTTAGCATCATCAGTCAGGCGATTTATGCCACACCGTCTCGCAATCCGCCTAGCGCAGCGGAAACGGATTGCAGTACAGGCCCCCACTCCCCGCGTCTTTGCTGCCGGAACAGGCGTACTGACGGATACCAGGGGGTGTCCTCACGCTGCAACAACCAGCGCCAGTCCGGCAGGAAGGGCAACAACACCCACGCGGGGCAGCCCAGGGCGCCCGCCAGATGCACGGGCGAGGAATCTACGGATACCACGACGTCGAGCAGTGTCATGATGGCTGCCGTGTCATCGAAATCCCGGATCTCCTCGCTCAGCGAAACCAGCGCCATTCCCTCTGGCGGGTTCGCACTTTGCGCTGCCGCCGGGCCTTTCTGCAGCGAAACGAAGCTGATTCCTTCCTGGGCCAGTGGCGCAAAGTCGGCCAGCGTCATGGAACGTCGTGCGTCATTGCCGTGCGCTGGCCGTCCCGCCCACACCAGGCCGACCAGGGGACGTCGCAAGGCGGCCAGGCGTGTACGCCATTCCTCGACGCGCGCAGGATCGGCACTCAGATAGCCCGCGCTCACTGGAAGGTCACTCAATTGCAGGCCCAGGGCCATGGGCAGGCTCATCAGCTCACAGTGGAAATCGAACGCCGGCGGAATCGTGCCTCGCGCGATGATTTCGTCATAGCCCGCACAGCGTCTGGCCAACGCAAGGCTCTCGGCATTGACCTCCAGAATCACACGGGCGCCGCTACGCTCGCGCGCCCGGGCCACCAGACGCAGGAACTGGAAGGTGTCGCCGAAACCCTGCTCATCGTGAATCAGCAAGGTCTTGCCGCTGATGAGCTGGCCTTCCCAGCGCGGCTTCTGCATGTGCCGCTCGATCATGAGCGTATGGTCAAGCCTGTAGCGGAAACGGTATTCACGCCAACCGCGAGTGAACTCGCCCTGCAAGAGCAGGATTTCCGAGAAGTCGAACCGGGCGCCCATGTCCCCTGGCGTGGTCTGTACGACCATTTCCAGTATCTGCCGGCTTTCCTCGAACCTGCCTTGCGGGCGAATGGCATAGACCAATTGCTTCCACAGCGGGATAGGGCCCGATCCGCCTGCCAATACCGGTCGCAGCAGTGCCTCGGCTTCCTCGAAACGCGCTTCCTTGAGCAAGGCAGCTGCTTGCTGAAAGATCGCGTCGTAGTCGAATGTGGCTCCCGCCTGCGCGCTCATCGCGCCTCTTCAGCAGGCTGAGCTACCCCCAACGCCGCCAGCAAGGGGCCAAGCTGCGAAGCATGGCGATGCCAGCGGCCCTTCGAGGTCGCATAAATCGGTTTCCGCACCTGGCTCACGCTGGCGGTACGCACCACGCGGCGCGTCTTGTAGAAGCTCAGGCAAGCGTCATCCCATGGCATGTCGACGAAAGCGATGAGGCGTCGCGCTTCGCCCTCCAGATCGTCCACCACGCTTTCGTAGTCGACTTCAAGGAAACGCTCTGGCGGCAGGACCTTGCGCAAGCTCTCCATGAAAACCTGATAGTCGCGATGGAAGGCGCCCAGTTCATCGAGGCGATAGGCAAAAAACTGTTCGCCCATGAAATGCTTGCTGTAGCAGGACAGGCAGGTATCCACCGGGTCGCGGCGACAATGGATGATGCGTGCGCCGGAGAGAATCAGCGGTATCAATCCGGCGTACAGGAAATTGCCCGGCATCTTGTCGACCAGGCGCAGGGCATCAGGCGCCAGGCCGTCTGTATGTGTCAGGTAGTCGCGCCCGATTCGCGCAAAGGCCTCGCTGTCCCAGTGTGCCAACGCATCGGGAAACGCGCCGGCTCGTTCAACGGCCTGGCGCAAGGCGCCCAGTTCTCCCGCGCCGTGAATACCGGGGTGTGATGCCAGGATCTGTTCCACCAGGGTCGTGCCGGAACGAGGCATGCCGACGATGAACACCGGCCGCTGGGAGGCCACGCCAGCATTCCTGAACTTTTCCATCAGTGCCGGGGTGAAAGCCGCAGCAATCTTGTGCATCCAGGCGCTGGTCTGCGCCGCGTCGTAGTTGAACGTGGCGCGCTTCATGGCGTTGCCCTTGTTCAGATGGAAGAAAGCGCGTTCCGAATTGCCGGTATCCAGATAGGCTTTACCAAGCGCGAAATGCAGACTCATCTGCTCACTGATCGTCGGCGTCAGCTCACGAACAAGCGCGGCTTCCATGGCAGCAATATCCGGATCATCACTGCGGTAGGTCTTGGTATCGGAGCTCGCGGCGAGGGCGCGCGCCGAAC
Organism: Uliginosibacterium sp. H1; assembly: GCF_036017065.1. Lineage (NCBI taxonomy): Bacteria > Pseudomonadati > Pseudomonadota > Betaproteobacteria > Rhodocyclales > Zoogloeaceae > Uliginosibacterium > Uliginosibacterium sp. H1. The sequence continues at coordinate 509,547 of NZ_JAYXHR010000002.1, read as the reverse complement.
CGGGAAAACGCTCCAGCGCAAGTTCAAAAGCAGCTATTGCATCGTCATTACGTCCGGCTTCCATGAACAGCAACGCACGCCCGACCAGGGCTTCTTCGGCGATCGTCCCCGGCAACGCGGCAGCGCGCTCGAAAGAGACTCCGGCCTCGTCGTGCTGACCCAGTGCCTGCAAGACCTGCCCCAGCACATTGTGGCCATTGGCATTGTCAGGTGCGATGCTCAGGGCCTGGCGCGCGTACGCAAGCGCTTCCTGAAGCTGGTCACTTTTCAGCAGTAGTTGGGCACGTGCGGTCAGCGCACCAGCATGCTGTGGCGCAAATGCAATGAGGGCATCGATCCAGCGGCGGGCATCGGCATAACGCATGCGCGACATTTCGATCTGGGCCAGATTGAAGTACGCATCCGCCAGTTGCGGGTTGATATCGATGGCGCGCTGCGCAGCCGCGACGGCATCATCGAATTGACCACGATCGTTCAGCAGATATGCGAGGTTGCTGTACACCTCGGCATAGTCGGGGCGCAGAACTAGCGCACGCTGGTAGGCCGTCTGTGCCAGTTCCAGCTGCCCCATGCGCTTGTAAGTATTGGCAAGGTTGTTGTACGCCTCTGCGTTGTCCGGCTGTAGCGACACGACACGTTGCAGGCATTCCAGGCTCGCTTCGAACTTGCCGCTTTCCTGCAGGATGATGCCCAGGTTGTTCCAGGCTGCAACCAGTTGCGGCTCTCGTTCCACTGCTCGACGAGCGGCCTGTTCCGCTTCTGTCAGCAAGCCCTTCTGGCGACACATTTCTGCCAGGTTGCTGCAATACGTGGCAGGTACGACGGGGGACAGGCAAGCCTTGCGCAGATATTCAATGGCGAGGTCGAGCTTGCCATAGGCGTGTGCGATCAAGCCCAGCAGGTGCAGCGCATCAGGATGATGCGGAATGACCTGCAGCACTTGCAGGCAACGATACTCGGCCTGCTGCGCCTGGCCGGCATTCCAGTGCGCGTAAGCCTGATTGAGCGCCTCGTCGACCGTGAGGGGCGAGGCGACAGGATAGTTAGTCTTGCTCAAAGGTGCTCCACAGCGGTCAAGACACGCAAGCCGAAGAGTCTAGTGGGTGTGCGGGCAGAGCAGCCATCCGTGCAAAGCTCGAAAAAGGCGCCAAATCCCGGCATTACCACAGTCTCCATGCGCAGTCCTTGTTTTGCATCAAAAACGGTCTTCAGAATGCGGCGGCGAGGTCGATAGACGTGAAGACGCAGGTGCCCGCAACCAATCAAGAGCTCATAGAAACACATGCATACAAGAATCCAGCCAAGGCAAGCTCTCCCTTTCCAACGCTCCTTGATGAGCGTGGCTCTGACCTCAGCGCTGGCGATGATGGCATCTGCCGAAGTAAGGGCAGCATGCATAACCCTGAGCAGCAACGCCACGGTGACCGGCCCGACCTCAACTTGCCTGACCTGGGCCGGTGGAAATCTGAGTCTGACCAATAACGGGACCCTCAACGGCCCTTCGAGTCCGCAAGTGCAGGCAACCGGGTCGCTCGCAGGCACCTTGACCAACCGCGGGTTGATCAGTGGTGGAAGCATCGGCGTCCTGAATAGCGGCACCATTTCGACAGTGAACAATAACGGCGGCAGAATCACCGGCACAGGGGTGGCACTGTCCGGTGGTGCAGGGAGCTCCATCGGCACGCTGACAAATACGGGCAGGATCACGGGAGCGACATCGGGCATCAGTCTTGGCTCAGGAGCCCGCATCACCTCGCTGTTCAATAACGTCAGCGGCACCCTCACAGGCACCATCAGTGGCCAGACCGCTATCCTGAGCAGCGGAGGTACGATCGGCTCGCTGTCGAATACCGGCTTGATCAGCGGAACGACCCTGGGGATCAGCCTGCTCTCCGGGGCCAACCTCACCGCGCTGCTCAACAACACTGGCGGCACCATCAATGGTCAGACAGCGATCTCGGCCAGCAACAGCACAATCGGCACGCTGACGAATACCGGCCAGATCAATGGAACCACCTTGGGGATCAAGCTCGTCTCCGGGGCCAGCATTACCTCTCTGATCAACAGTGCCGGCGGCACCATCAGCGGCCCGACCGCGATCCTCAGCAACGCCGGTACGATCGGCTCACTGTCGAATACCGGCATGATCAGCGGAACTACGTCGGGGATCAGCCTCCTCTCCGGGGCCAACCTTACCTCGCTGCTCAACAACACAGGCGGCACCATCAATGGTCAGACCGCGATCTCGGCCAGCAACAGCACAATCGGCACGCTGACGAACACCGGCCATATCACCGGAGCCACCCTGGGGATCAAGCTTGTCTCCGGGGCCAGCATCACCTCGCTGATCAACAATGCCGGTGGCACCATTAGCGGCGCGACCGCGATCCTCAGCAGCGCGGGCACGATCGGCACGCTGACGAACACAGGGCTCATCAGCGGCAGCAGCTTTGCCCTCAAGGGGGTGTTTGGCACGATCGCCAACAATGGCGGCACCATTGCCGGCAACATCCAGGGCACATCCGGTTCGCCCCTGACCATCACTGGCGGTACGGGATCGACCTTCGGCACGCTGACTGGCTCAGGCAGCAGCATCGGCACCATCACCAGTACTTCATCGAATCTGGTCTTCAGTTCAGGCAACCTGATCCTGAACGACCATATCAATGTCGGCAGCAACACGGTGACCCATTCCGGCGGAACGCTGCAAGTCAATAACACGATCAACATCACCGGCAACTACACCCAGAACGCCGGCTCAACCCTGAACATCGGCGTAGCGAACGGGGCCGCGGCGACCGGTGTCGTCAGCGCCGACAGTGGCTATGGGCGACTCGTGATATCGGGCGTCGCGACATTCAATGCAGGCGCCTCTGTCGCGCTCAAGAAACTCGGCAGCTATGCCTTCGCACAAGGCCAGAGATTTGTCGTGGCGCAGGCAAGCAATGGCAATGCAGACTTCAACGCCGGTGCGCTGAATTATTCGGCGGATGGTTACAGTGGCGGCTTCATCGGCACGAGCGTCACTGACAGCGACGACAACACCAAGACTGATCTGGTCGTCACATTAGGCACGCCGATTCCTGCACCTACGCCCACCCCGACTCCAACGCCGACTCCCACACCGGCACCCATCGCAACGACACCGAATATTGCGGCAACCACGCCGGACGCCATCTCGTCCTTGTCCGGTCTGTTCCGCTATGGCGGTACCAATGCGACCATGCTCCACATGTTCAATGCCGCAGCGGCTCTTGGCTCCACAGCGGAAGCCAACCGCGCCGGGGCGCAACTGAGCCCCGCCGCAAGTACGGCTTCGACTGTTCAGTCAGCACAGGCACCCACGCAAGCGGTGGTCGACGTTGCATCGTCCCGTACCGATCTCTTGCGCACCGCGCAGGCCACCGGCAGCGGTGTGTCGACCGGCGAACAAGGCAGCAATACTGCCTTGTGGGGTCAGGTATTCGGAGGCCGCGCACGTCAGGACGACCGTAGCGACGTCAGTGGCTATCGTGCGGACTACAGTGGCCTGCTGATTGGCGTCGACACCGAACTCAACCGTCAGTGGACCATCGGCGGCCTGGTCAACTATGCGAATACTTCGGTCGACTCCACCGGCGACAATACCGGCAGCTCGGCGGACATCAAGGGGTACGGCCTGCTCGGCTACGGCGGCTATACGGCGGAACGCTGGTACCTGAACCTGTCAGGCGGCGTCGTGCAGCAAAAATACAATACGCTGCGCAGCGTCAGCTATACCGGCTTCAGCGACAACGCGACGGCCAGGTTCGAGGGCTCGCAATATATTGCATCGGCGCTGGCTGGCTTTCCGGTCAAGCTCGCCGCCATGACGACACTCACGCCGATCACGGGCCTGACCTATAGCCATCTACGCCAGGATGCCTATACGGAAACCGGCGGCACCACCGCCCTGCGTGTCGACGCCACGAGTGCCACTTCCCTGATGAGTGCCCTGGGCGCGAAGCTGGAACATACCGTGAAGACCTCATATGGCGAGATCACGCCACAGCTGCAGTTGATCTGGCGGCACGAGTTCCGCGATACCAGCGTGCAGTCGGTCGCCAATTTCGCGGCGGATACCAGCGGCGCAACCAGTTTCACGACGCGAGGTTCGACAGGTCAGACAGATACCGGAGTACTGGTATTGGGTGCCACGCTGGCGCGCAGCCAGAATCTGACGCTGGCTGCGAACTACACCTTGAACGCTGCCAATGGTTACACCTCCCACACAGCCGACTTCAGATTGCGATACGAGTTCTGACGTCGTCTGTTCGTACGAGAGAAAAGCCGCATCTGCGGCTTTTTCTTTGAGCGGAGTATCGAGACGTACCTGGCCCGGCGGTTCTGGCCGCGCAAGCCGCTTTCAACCACCAGGCAGACAGGCATTCTGATGTCGCGAAAGGCTGCTTTGGCCGAAGACCTGTCGGTTGGAGGGCGCACTGCGCAAGAGCCACACGCTCGGGACTTGAGAACTGGCGGTGGCTGACACGGCAAGAATGCAGAAGGGGCTGCGCATTGCGCAGCCCCTTCTCTTGTCGAGACAGACCGGTGAGTCCTTCACTCCAGCCGCATCAACGCCTGCTTCACCCCTTCGCCATAAGCCGGATCGGCCTTGCTGCAGTTGGCGACGTGCCGCGACTTCACCTCGGCGGACGCATCCCCCAGCGCGCGGGCAGTGTTGTCGAACAGGGCCTGGCGCTGGGCGTCGGACATGAGGCGGAAGAGCAGGCCGGGCTGGGTGAAGTAGTCCTCGTCGGCGCGGTGGTCCCAGTGGTCGGCGGCGCCCTCGATGGCCAGGGGCGGCTCGGCGAGTTCCGGGTGGTCCTGCCACTCGCCGCGGCTGTTGGGCACGATGGCGGGCAGCGCGCCGGCATTCGCGTCCACGCGCATGGCGCCGTCGCGGTGGTAGCTGTGGAAGGGGCAGCGTGGTGCATTGACCGGGATCTGGTTGAAGTTCACGCCCAGGCGGTAGCGCTGCGTGTCGCCGTAGCTGAACAGGCGGGCCTGCAGCATCTTGTCCGGCGAGAAGCCGATGCCCGGCACGATGTTGGCGGGCGAGAAGGCGGCCTGCTCCACTTCGGCGAAGTAGTTGTCGGGGTTGCGGTTCAGCTCCATGACGCCGACTTCGATCAGCGGGGCGTCCTTGTGCAGCCACACCTTGGTGAGATCGAAGGGGTTGTAGGGCAGCGCCTTCGCCTGCGCTTCGCTCAGCACCTGGATGTACAGCGTCCAGGCCGGGAATTCACCGCGCTCGATGGCACCGAACAGGTCACGCTGGGCGCTTTCGCGGTCGCTGGCGACGATGGTGGCGGCCTCGCTGTCGCTGAGGTTGCGGATGCCCTGGCGGCACTTCAGCGTGAACTTCACCCAGTGCCGTTCGCTGGCGGCGTTGATGAGGCTGAAGGTGTGGCTGCCGAAGCCGTGCATGAAGCGGTAGCCGTCCGGCAAGCCGCGGTCGCTCATCACGATGGTGACCTGGTGCAGGGCCTCCGGCAGCAGGGTCCAGAAGTCCCAGTTGTTCTGTGCGCTGCGCAGGTTGCTGCGCGGGTCGCGTTTGACGGCGTGGTTGAGGTCGGGGAAGCGCAACGGGTCGCGCATGAAGAACACCGGGGTGTTGTTGCCGACGAGATCCCAGTTGCCCTCCTCGGTGTAGAACTTCACGGCGAAGCCACGGATGTCGCGTTCGGCATCCGCCGCGCCGCGCTCGCCGGCGACGGTGGAGAAGCGCACGAACACGTCGGTCTGCTTGCCGATCTGCGAGAACAGTTTCGCGCTGCTGTAGCGGCTGATGTCCTGCGTAACGGTGAAGCGGCCGTAGGCGCCGGAGCCCTTGGCGTGCATGCGCCGCTCCGGAATCACCTCGCGGTCGAAGTGGGCCAGCTTCTCGATGAGCCAGATGTCCTGCAGCAAGGCGGGCCCGCGCGGCCCGGCGGTCATGATGTTCTGGTTGTCGACCACCGGTGCGCCGGTGGCGTGGGAAATCTTGCTTGCCATGAGGGATGACTCCGTTAGCGGAATGTGATTCAGGACTTCGACGGGGCGACGAGGCTCAGAACGTCGACGGGGCGACGTAGGGTTCGCTCCACAGCGTGACCTGCAGGGTGATGGACTTGAACCATGCCGTGTGCATGGCCTCCACCTGCTCGGGGCTGTGACCCTTCTTCGCGAGGAAGGGTTTGATGGTGGCGGTGATCGGCACGATGAAGGCGATCAGGTAGCGCAGGTGGATGGACGATGCCGCAGATGCCACGCCATCGGTCTTGCCCTTCTTCGCGCTGGTGTGGCGCAGGCCGATCTCGTACTGGTAGTCCAGCCAGTCGCGGTCGTAGCGGGCGGCGCAGGTGTCGACGATCCACTGACCGAAGCGGCGGCGCACGCCGGCCAGGTAGGCCGGGTCCGGCTGGCCGTCGGCACCGCTGAAATAGTGCACCAGGTGCGGGTGGGCGCCGACGAAGCCGTACCACACGTCGAGGATGGCCTCGACCTGGTCGGCCAGCACCTCGCCGGTCTGGCGCAGCGCGGCGAGATCCGCGTCGCCGAGCAGGACGGTCTGCTTGAGGACGGCGAAGTCCTCGTCACTCATCGGGGACCTGGCAACTTGCGTGCTGCCGTAGGTGTAACCGGGTATCGCGGGGCGGCTCATGGCGGCTCCTCTGCACGGTGAAGGAATGGCGTTGGGCGTTGTGGATCGACGCTCGGTCGACGCCTTGAGCATAGGAATGCGGCGCGCGGGCGGAATCTGCCGGAGGGTGCGAGCGGGTCTAGACCGGAAGGGCTATGCGCTGCGAGGTCGTTGCTAAAACTCTCGCTGCCACAACGCTCGTTGTTACAGCCCGCGTTGCCGCAACCCGGCGCTGCAGTTCGTCTCGTTCATCGCGCCAGCCGCTGCCGGCATCGCTTACCAGCGCAGCATCGGCAGGGGACGCCAGGGTGTGCGGCAGAACTGGCGCAGCGTCAGCACCGCAAGGCGACGATGGAAGCCGGCGTCCGGAAAGCGCTCGCGGATCGCGCTTACCTGTGCGCGCGACAGGCCGCTGCGGATCAGACCCAGCGACAGGTCGACGAGGTCCGCCCGGCGCCAGCGCTCGACGCTGGCGGCCCAGGGCGCGTCGTCGACAAAGGGGCGCAGCTTGTGGTGGTGGACAATCAGCGCGTGCACCTGCGCGCCCAGTTCCGCGGCCAGGCCATGCTGTTGCAGGTAGTGCTGTGCGCGCGCGGCGGACGGCGCCAGGTAGTCGAAGGTCTGGTCCGTCCAGATGCCGATGTCGTGGAAGGCGGCGGCGATGAGCACCGCTGCCGGTGGCGCCTCGCCGTCGGGCGACAGGGCCTGGTAGAAGGCCAGCACGCGGTGGATGTGGTTGCGGTAGCCCCGCATGTCCGGCCCGAGCGCTTCCGCATGCACGGCCAGGATGGTGTCGACCAGGCTGCCCTCGCCGCCGTGTCCGGTGGCGAGGTACGGAATGGGCGCTGTGGGCGCCGTGCGCGCTTCAGGCCAGGCTGGAGACGACACCCTGGTTCCCCTGTCGCAGACGGCGGAACTGCAGGATCGCGCCGACGAGGTAGACCAGGAACACCACGCCGATCACCCTGGCCAGCGTCGGGTCTTCCGGGCCGGTGAACAGCGGGCCGCTGCGCGGGAAACGGCTGAAGGTCTCGGTGATGCCGGGAATCATGTGGAAGAACACCGTGGTGGAGAAACCCAGCGTCTCCACGTAGGGCGACAGGCCGCCGAAAAGCTGGCGCCGGCCGGCGAGCGTCGCGGCGGCCAGCACGATCAGCGTCATGACCCCCAGCGCATGGGCGATGTTGAAGCCACCGCGCTGGAAGATGCCGAAGCCGGTGATGCAGGTGATGGCGGTGCACACGATGTACACGGTGGCGAGCGGTCGCCGCGTGGCGATCTCGCCGTAGCGCAGCAGCATGGTGAAGGCGCTGATGAGGGCGACGAGGCCGAAGGCCGTGTGCAGGGTGCCGATGGAGGTCAGGCCGAACATGGTGGTTCCTTTCGATGGCGCTTCAGGACAGTGGGGTGTGGCGAAGGAAGGTGGCGATGTGTGCGGCGGCGGCCTCCGGGTACTGGTGGTGCGGGCCGTGTCCCGACTGCGGGAAGCTCACCAGTTGCAGGGTCGGCAGCGCCTGGTTGAGGGCGTACCAGTTCTCCACCGGGAAGATGATGTCGTGGTCGCCCCCGACGTGAAGCACGGGGATGCGGGTGTGCTTCAGCGCTTCGAGGATGGCGTCGGCGGGGAACAGGGGGCTGCGTGGCGTGCTGCCGAGGTTCTCCGCCGCCCAGTCGGCCGGCACCGGCGGGCTGTGGTCGCCCTGGCGCGCGGCGATGCGGGCGACGGACAGTTCGGCGGCGGCGCGGCTGGCCGCCGAGCGTGGTTCAAAGAAGAGGATGGTCTCTTCCTTGAGGCCGTATTCGGGAATCACCGCCGTGTCATAGAAGAGCTGTTCGGCCGGCTTGACGTTGGGGCCGGGCGGCGTGGTGCCGATCAGCACGGCGTGGCTGATGCGTTGCGGATACCGCGCGAGGACGATCTGCGCCACCATGCCGCCCAGCGACCAGCCGCCGATGGCGACGTCGCGCAGGTCCAGCGCTTCCATGAGGTCGCGCGCGTCGATGGCCAGCTGCGCCGGGTCCAGCGTGCGCTCGCCGGTGGATTGCCCGAGGCCGGCATAGTCGAAGGTGATGACCTCGAAGCCTTCGTCGGCCAGCGCGTCGAGGAAGGCCGGGTCCCACACGTCCATCGTGCCGCGGAAGCGGGTGCACAGCAGGACAGGCTTGCCGTGGCCGATCCTGCGGTAGGCGAGGCGGCGGTTGCCGCTGTCTACGAAGCGGGTGGCGACGTTGCTGGCGGTGGCAGTGCCCACGGGGGTCTTCGTGGGCGCGGGGCTGTTCGGCATGGCCATCTCTCCGGTCGGGGGCTGCACGCCCCGGCCACCCACGCATTGCGCATCGTGGGCGCCATCGCGCGGCAACGCGGGGGTGCGCGGGTTGGGACGCCGCGGGGATACCGCGGTTAGTACGTGAGGCATCGCCACTGCGGGACGTACCGCTTGCAGTCAGCTTAGGAGCGCGGCCGGGCGCTGCCATCATCCGGAAGGGGTAGGCCCGCGGCGGGCCGTCCACCGGGCTGCTACCGGATGGACGCCGCTCGCATCGGATCACCACGGGCCATCGCTGCCGGCATGGGCGTGGCACTGGTCGTAAGAGCGAGGCGCAATGATCCGTTCGACAGGCGGCAGCCGCGCGGGCCTGGGGCAGCATGTACGAACGCGTGCCCTCACGCGTCCGTCCCTCTTCCATTCGTCATGGAGTCCCTCATGCCTGCCACCACCCTTCGCTCACCCCTGCCACGCAAACCGGCACGGCGGCTCCGCCACCTGCTGACCTCGGTGACCACCCTGCTCGTCAGCGCAGCCGTGACGGCGGCGGATGGCACGGGCACCCTCGACGCCGAGACCCGCATCGTCAACGTGGCGGGCAACGCCATCGCCTACCGCGAGATCGGGCCGCAGCGCGGCATGCCCCTGCTGCTGCTGAACCGCTTCCGCGGGACGATGGACCACTGGGACCCGGCGCTGATCGACAGGCTGGCCACGGAGCGCCGCGTCATCCTGTTCGACCAGCCCGGTTTCGCCCGTTCGCAAGGCACGCCGCCGGATTCGCTGAAGACCTTCGCGGCGAGCGCGGTGGCGGTGGCGAAGCAGCTGGGCATCGAGAAATTCGACCTGCTCGGCTTCTCGATGGGTGGAACGGTCGCCCTGCAGGTCCTGCTGGATCATCCGCAGGCGGTGCGTCGCGCGGTCATTGCCGGCTCCGCACCGGGCCATGTGCCGGGCGAGGTGCCGGCGAACACACCGGCCGGCGCCGAGGTATGGGGCGTGGCCACCAAGGCGGTGAACGTGGACGAGGATTTCCTGTTCCTGTTCTTCGAGCCGTCGGCCAGCAGCCAGCGCGCCGGCCGCGACTACCTCGCGCGGCTGACGAAGCGCAAGGACGCATTCGCCAGGCAGGTGGACGCCACGGCCTGGCAGGCGCAACTCAAGTCGGCCATGGGGGTGCACGACCCGGCCACCACGCTGCTGAAGCGGTTGAAGGAGATCCAGCAGCCGGTGCTGGTCGCCAATGGGCGCCACGACATCATGGCGCCCACCTACGCCTCGTTCGCCATGGCGCAGGAGTTGCCGAACGGCTGGCTGAAGGTCTATCCCGATTCCGGCCACGGCTTCCTCTTCCAGTACCCCCTCGAATTCGGCGACGACGTGCTGCGCTTCCTGCGCTAGGCACGCGCCGCGCGCATCACCGCAGCTCCACCGGGAGAAGAGCCATGGATACCGCCAGCCAGTACAGTTCCACCACGACCGCAGTGCTGCTCGTGGACCCGTACAACGACTTCCTGAGCGCGGGCGGCAAGCTCGCGGAGATGGCACGGCCCGTCGCGGAGTCGGTCAACACCGTGGCCCACATGCGCACGGTGGTGGCGAGGGCACGGCAGGCGGGCCTGCCCATCTTCTACGTGCCGCATCACCGCGCCCGCCCGGACGACCTGCAAGGCTGGCGTCACCCCACGCCCTATGCGCTGGGTGCCCACAAGCACCAGGTGTTTGCCGAAGGCAGCTGGGGCGGCGAGTGGCATCCCGACTTCCGGCCACAGCCGGGCGATGTCATCGTGAAGGAGCACTGGGGTGGCAGTGGCTTTGCCAACACCGACCTCGACCTGCTGCTGAAACAGCACGGCGTGTCACGGGTGATCATGGTCGGCCTGCTGGCCAACACCTGCATCGAGACCACCGCCAGGTTCGCTTCCGAACTGGGCTACCACGTCACCCTGGCGGGACGCGACGGCCGCCTTCAGCCCGCAGGCCATGACCGCCGCGCACGACATCAACGGCCCGACCTATGCGCATGCCATTCTCACCACGGCGGAGCTGGTCGCCAGCCTGAAAGGCTGAGCGAAGGCGGGTTCAGGGCAGCCGGAAGCGCGCCAGGTTCCAGCGGCCGACGCGCTCCTCCCACTCGTCACCCGCCGCGGCGGTGAGCGGCAGCGCGAGGTTGGTGACGAACATGTACTGGCCCGACACGGCAGTCGATGCCGGGAACAGCAAGCCGCCCGGGCTGCCGTCGGCGCCGATGCCGGTGAACTCGCCGGCGCGCACGCGGACCAGCCCGCTCTCGTCCAGGCCGAGCACGACGTCCGCCTGGTTCGCCGCGATCCACAGCAGGCCGTCGTGGAACATCAGCCCGTCCGCCCCCGGCAGGCTCTCCGCCAGCACGGTGAGCTGTCCGCTGGCGAGGTCCATGCGAAGCAGGCGGTTGTCACCCGCATTGCATACGTACAGCACGCCCGGCGCCTTGCCGAAGGCTAGGCCGTTGGCACCGAAGGGCAGATAACCCGCGGTGGCGAGCAGCGGATCGCGCGAGACGACCGATACCGTGCACGGTGCACAGCTGGTCGCACGCGCGATCCTGTAGATCGCCCCCTGGAAGGAGTCGGAGACGTACAGGTTCATCTCCGTATCGAACACCATGCCGTTGATGGCCGCAAAACCGCTGGCGGCGTAGACCACCTGGTCGGCGCTGCCGTCCGGATTGGCCACCGTGCGCGGCTTGACCGCCGGCGGTTCGAGCGCGCCGAACTGCGCCACGTCCTCGAGCTTGCTGCGCTCCGTGAAGTCGGCGTCCAGGCGCTGCAGCTTCGACGCGCCGAAGTTGAGGATGTACAGCTTGCCGTCGGCGAAGGCGAGGCCGGTCAGCGGCTGCGGGCCGAAGGCGTAGCGGGCCAGCAGCTTGCCCGCCGCCGAGTAGCGCAGCACCTGGTTGTTGCGTGCGCTCGCCGGCTCGCGCGCGTCGAAGGTGCCGACGTACAGGTCGCCGTTCGCCGGGTTGGTGGCCAGCCCCTCGGGATGGCGCACGTCGGCAGGCAGGGTCACGGCGGTGTGCACCGCGATCCGCTGCGGGCCCTTCGGTTCTGCCGCCCTGCCCGGCGAGGCGAGCGTGCTACAGCCCAGGGCGAGGACGAGCGAGGTGACAAGGTGTCGCATGGCGTTCTCCGGGTGTGCGGGCCGCGCCTCCGCCGGAGGCGCGGTGGCGGGGCGTCAGCCCCGGGCGAAGGCCAGCAGGTCGGCGTTGAGCTGCTCCTTGGCGGTGTCGCCGAGGCTGTGGCTGCCGCCCTTGTAGATCTTCAGTTCGGCGCCCTTCACCAGCTTGGCCGACAGCAGCGCGGAACCCTGGATCGGCACGATCTGGTCGTCGTCGCCGTGGATGATCAGCGTCGGCACGTCGAAGCGCTTCAGGTCCTCGGTGAAGTCCGTCTCGGAGAAGGCCTTGATGCAGTCGTAGGCGTTCTTGTGGCCGGACATCATGCCCTGCATGTACCAGAACTGGATGAGGCCCTGCGACACCTTGGCACCCGGGCGGTTGAAGTTGAAGAAGGGGCCGCTGGCGACGTCCAGGAAGAACTGCGCGCGGTCTGCGAGGTAGGCCTTGCGGAAGCCGTCGAACACTTCCATCGACAGGCCGCCGGGGTTGTTGGGCGACTTCAGCATGATGGGTGGCACGGCGCCCATCAGCACCGCCTTGGACACGCGCTTGCTGCCGTGGCGGCCGATGTAGCGGGCGACTTCACCGCCACCGGTGGAGTGGCCGACCATCATGGCGCCCTTGATGTCGAGCTGGGTGAACAGCGCGTTGAGGTCGTCGGCATAGGTGTCCATCTCGTTGCCGTTCCACGGCTGGCTGGAGCGGCCATGGCCACGGCGGTCATGCGCGATGCAGCGGAAGCCGTTGGAGGCGAGGTGGAACATCTGCGCCTCCCAGGCGTCGGCGCTCAGCGGCCAGCCGTGGCTGAAGGTGACGACGCGACCGTCCTTGGGGCCCCAGTCCTTGTAGTAGATCTGGGTACCGTCCTGCGTGGTGATGAAGCTCATGATTTTCCTTTCGGCGGTGGATGCGGCCGGAGTTGCCGCGGTGGAAGACGGGGAGGTGAGCGAGGAGACGAGCGTTACGGCGAGTGGAAGCGAAGCCGTCGCCACGATGCCGGCCGATCCTGCGAGCAGCGCCCGCCGTCCGTGGTCGACCTGCTTGTCCATTTGATCCATGTGCATTCCCTGACCTGCTGGTCGTCTGATGAAAATTCCGTATGCATGTGGTGCGGGCGGTCGGACGGACGTGCGACGCTGCCGGCCGCGCCGCGGTGGCCGCCGTTCAGGCCAGGGCGTCCTGCGTCACCAGGCCGCGACGCGCGGCGATGACGACCGCCTGGGTGCGGCTGGTGGCGTGCAGCTTTTCGAGGATGGCCTTGACGTGGGCTTTCACCGTGCCGAGCGCGACGCCCAGCCGGCGGGCGATGTCCTTGTTGGACTCGCCGTGGGCCAGCCGCCCCAGCACGTCCAGCTCGCGTGGCGTCAGCTTCTCGTGCGCCAGGCTCTCGGCGAGGCAGCGCGCCGAGCTGGGGCAGAACCAGCGCGCGCCATCGCGCAGTCGGTGCACCCCGGTGACGAATTCCTGGCGGGAGCAACCGACCAGGCCGTAGCCGTGCACGCCCTTGTCCAGCGCCGTGCGGATCGCGCGTTCGCCGTGCTGGCTGGTCAGCACCATGACCCTGGCGCCGCGCCCCTCGCCGTGCGTGCGCCGCTGGCGCTCCATCATCAGCAGGCCGGCGTCATAGTCGGTCACGACAATGTCGGCGATCGCGTCCTGCAGGGACTCTGGGGGTGTCGCGCCGAGTTGTACCAACAGGCCGGGCTGGCCCTGCAGCACGGAGGCGACGCCCGACGCCAGCAATGGCGAGGACAGCGACACCAGGACCGTGGTCGAAGCGCGGGTGGCGATGGTGGATGCAGTGGGTGAAACGGGTGCAACGGGTGCAATGGCAGTGGCGAACATGGCGTATCCCCTCGGGTCAGGACAGGCATTCCTCGCCGACCGGCGCTGATGCGCACTGCCCGGCTGGCTGCCAGGCGCTCCGTCGAAGAGGGTGAGCGCAGCTTCGGCGGGCCAGATGTCCGTCCCGTAACCACCGGCCACACGCAGGTGTCAGATGACACGCGCCGTCTGTGCCTTTGGGCAGAGGCGGCCCGGGCTGGCGGGCGATGTCGGAGGCAGCCGACAGCAGGACGGGCCGGCCGCTGATTCCGCCGCCGGGCCCCGGGGCGACATGCTCGGCGCGGAGGATCCCCATGCTCGACATGCAACTGCCCTGGTACGAGTTCGTGCTGCGCGCCACCGTCGTCTACGGACTGCTGCTGGTGATGGTGCGCCTGTCCGGCAAACGCACGCTCGGCCAGTTCACGCCCTTCGACCTGCTGGTGGTGATGCTGCTCAGCGAGAGCGTGTCGAACGCCTTGACCGGCGGCGACCAGTCGCTGGCCGGCGGGCTGATCGCGGCGGCCACGCTCATCGTCCTCAACCTCGTGCTGGCGTTCGCGTCCGCGCGCAGCCGCACCATGGAGCGGCTGACCGAGGGCGCCCCGGTGCTGGTGGCGCGCGACGGCGTGGTGTTCGACGACGTGATGCGCGCCAACCACGTCAGCCGTGGCGACCTGGAGAAGGCGCTGCGGGAGGCCGACTGCGCGCTGTCCGAGTTGAAGTGCGCCTTCCTGGAGAACGATGGCGCGATCAGCGTGCTGAAGAAGTGAGGCGCATCGCGGTGGCTGTACGTGCCACCGCCGCGACGGAAAGAAAAAACGCACGCCGGTGAGGGCGTGCGTTTTTTTGTTCACACACGGGTGGCGCTTCAGGCCGGTCCGGTCATGCCGGCAATGGCCGGCATGGCGGCGGGCGGTGTCAGCGTCGTGCTGCCGACAGCGCCTGCAGCTTCTGCTGGCCCTGTTCCACGGCCGTCGTGGTCTTGTCGATGTAGGCCAGTTCGCTTTCCAGCCGGGCGACTTCCGCCTTCAGGGCTTCCGTAGTCTTGCCGGACTCGCCGCGGTGCAGGGCGGCGCGGGCGGCGGGCAGTTCGGTCTGAACCTCCTGCCGGTCCGCCTTCAGCTTGCCCAGGGTCTTCTTCGCCAGCGCCAGTTCGTGGCCGTAGCTGGCGCGCGCGTCGAGGACCTTGCAGGCCTGCGGCTTCGACACCGAGCGATCGGCCATGTCGAAGCGGATGACGCTGCAGGCACCCGGTCGCGAGATGCCGGCGATGCCGCGCACGGAGGCCGCGATGGTGATCTTCTGCACCACGTCACCCTTCCACTTGGGCGTCACGAACAGTTCGGTGCCCTTGTCGGTGCGCCGCGCATACAGGCCCTGAGGCATGCCTTCCAGCACGATGTTCACGAAGCGCTCCGGCGCCAGCGTGCCGCCGTCGGCGGGCAGTTCCGCGACCGTGACGGTGCCGGAATGGAAGTTGGAGATGAAGGCCTGAGCGCCCTGTGCCACGTAGGCGGTCTCCAGCCCGCCGGAGCCGGTCATCAGCGCGCTGGCCTTGCGGCCGGCCGGGTCGATCAACAGCAGGTTGGGCGTCCCGTCGTTGCGGTAGTTGGCGGCCAGCACCGACTGGCCCGGGCCGTCGCCGTAGGTGTAGATGCTCCAGTCATCATGGTCGGGCAGGACGGTCTGCACGCGGCCGTCACGACCGTCGACGGTCTTCGTGCCCTTGCCGCCGGTGAACACGCGGCCGTCCTGGAAGAACGCGGGCAGCGCCATGCCCTGCTCGGTGACCGCGGGGGTGTAGCCGGGTGCCGGCCGGGCGTCCGCGCCGAACTTCGCCACGGTGGAGCGGACACCTTCGCCCCAGCCGGAGTAGTAGCTGACGTAGAAGCTGCCGTCATCGCCCGGCGTCACGTAGCGGTTGCGGTAGGTGTCCTTGCCGGCGGTAGTGTCCGGCCTGAAGCAGCGTTGCGTGCCGCTGGCCAGGTCGACCAGGCTGAAGGCTCCGGCCCGGGTGTAGGACACGATGGCGCGGTCGTGCCCGGCCTGCAAGGCGACGGAGTGCGGCAGGAAGGGCAGGGCGATGTTGCGCTTGTGCGCCAGGGTGTCGGCGTCGAGCACCACCAGCGCACCCGGGGTGATGCCCTTGGCCTGCTGGCGGTCCTTGTTGGCCATGGCGCCGCCATAGGCGACGTAGATCTCGTTGCCCCGGCCGGCGAGCTGGTAGAAGCCGGACATGAAGTAGTCCTTGCCCCGCGTGAGGGCCTGGCCGAAGTTGTCGCCGTAGCTGGCCCACGCCGGGTCGTAGAGGGCGATGGTGTCGCAGCCGGCGCCGCTGGTGGCGAAGCTGGGCATCGCCGCGGTGTCGGCCAGCGCAGCGCCCGCGCCGGACAGCGCGGCGAGTGCGACGGTGATGGAAAGAGTGAGTCGTCGTGGCAGTTGATGCATGGTGCTTCCTCAGAACTGGTACTTCAGTGTTGCGGTGACATTGCGCTCGGCGCCGTAGGAGTGGTCGTAGTAGCTGATGCGGTACGACTTGTTGAACACGTTGTTCAGGTTCGCTGAGACCGACAGGCGCTTGTTCAGTTCGTAGCGCGCGCTCAGGTCGAACACGGTGTAGCTGTCGATGGTGTAGGCCTCGCGCAGGAAGCCCGTGGAGCCCTCGCCCCAGGTCTCGCTCTGCCAGCGCATGCCGCCGCCCACGGTGAGCGCCGGCAGCATGCCAGGGGTATAGCTGGTGTAGAGCTTGAACTGCTGCTTGGGCCGCGAAGTGTTGAGGCGCTCGCCTTTGGCATCCTTGATGGAGAACTGCGAGTAGCCGCCCTGCAGCTGCCAGCCGGGCATGAGCTGGCCGGCGACTTCCAGCTCCCAGCCGCGCCCTTCCGTCTCGCTCTCGGCGCGGTAGGCCGGGTCGCCGGTGGGCGTGAAGTTGTTGCCGTCGCGCACCGCCAGGTTGTCCTTGCGCGTCTCGAACACCGCCACGGCGGCGTTGAGGCGGCCGTTGAACCACGCGCCCTTCAGGCCCAGCTCGTAGTTCTTGCCCTGCTCGGGGTCGAGCAGGTTGCCGTTGATGTCGCGGGTGGTCTGCGGCTTGAAGATCTCGGTGTAGCTGGCGTAGGCCGACAGCGACTGGCTGAGATCCACCACGACACCGACATAGGGCGCCACCTCATTGCTGTAGCTGCGCTCGTCGATCACCGCGTAGGGGGCCTGCAACTCGACGTAGCGTGTCTTCCACGAGCTGACGCGGCCGCCGGCGATGACCGACAGGAAGTCGGTGGGGCGCAGGCGGGTGGCGGCGTAGATGCCCTGCTGGGTGACGTTGTCGCGCGTCGGATAGTCGTCCGGCAGGTTGGCCCAGTCGAGATCACGGTAGACCAGCTGGCTGCCCGTCCATTGCGCGGCGCCGGGGATCACGGTGTAGACCGAACGGGAGTACACCTGCGTGGCATCGGAGGCGTTGAAGCCCGCCACCACCTCGTGCTTGCGTCCCCACAGGTCGTACTTGCCGTCGATGCGCAGATCGAAGGCATCCACCGAATTGCCCATGTCCAGATCGAGCACGCGCACCGTGGAGGCCGCGCCGCTGATGGGAATCGAGTTCACCATGCCGCGTCGCATGTCGGAGTTGAACTCGCTGTGGATGTAGGTCACGGCGGCCGACCAGTCGTCACTGAAGCGATGCTTCAGCGACGTGCTGACGGTGGTCCGGTCGGTGTCCAGGTAGGCCCAGTGCGGCGCCGCCGTGGTGTTGCGGGTGGCCTGGGTGTAGGTGCGGTTGTCGCTGTACAGCAGGGGGATGCCGTAGGCCGAGGCCCAGGGCGCGCCGGTGCTTTCGTTGCGCCCGTGTTCCAGCGACAGGCTCAGCAGCGTGGCGGGGGTGAGGTCGACATCCAGCACGCCGTACACGATGCCGCGCTGGTAGTCGTAGTTGTCCACCCAGGTGTCGCCCTGGTCGTACGCCGCCACCGCGCGGCCGCGCACATTGCCTGCGGTGTTGAGCGGGCCGCCGGCATCCACCACCGCGCGGCGCTGGTTCCAGCTGCCCAGCGTGCCTTCCACCGAGCCGTGGAAGGTGGAGGTGGGCCGCTTGCGCGTCAGGTTGATGGCCGCGCTGGGGTCGCCCGCGCCGGACAGCAGGCCGGTTGCGCCGCGCACCACCGTCACCGAGTCGTAGATGGCGGTGTCCAGCGTGGACTGGCCGTAGCGTTCCGACTCGCCCAGCGCCTCCCAGGGCACGTTCACGCCGTCGATCATGTAGCTGTCGATGTTGAAGCCGCGGGCGTAGATCTCGGTGCGGCCGCCGACCGGGGTGCCGCTGCCGGCGTAGAAGACGCCCGGCACCTGGTTGGCCACCTCCACCAGCGACTTCAGGCCCTGCTGCTCGATGCGCTCGGAGGTGATGACGGTGACGGACTGCGGCGTCTCGCGCAGCGTCAGGTCCATGCCGGTGGCGGCGTTGACCGGGCCGGCAGTGGTGAAGGAACCGGTGCCTTCGGTGAGGGATTCGGCCGATGCGGTGACCGTGACCAGCGGCAGGTTGTTGGCCGCCGTGGCCGCGCCGGGCGTCGCCGTCGCGCCGGCGGACGGTGCCACCAGCACGTAGCCGGCCGCGGTGCGACCCAGCTGGTAGCCACTGCCTGCCAGCAACTGGCGGAAACCTTCCTCCACCGACACCGAGCCCTTCAGGCCGGGCGAGGTCTTGCCCTTCACCTTCTCGGCATCCACCACGATGGCGACGCCGGCCTGCAGGGCGAAGCGGTTCAGCGCATCGGCCAGCGGGCCTGCCGGCACGTCGGCGTTCACCACGGCGGTTGGGCTGGCGGCCTGTGCGTAGGCGCCGGCGGGTGCGAGGGCCCAGCCGGCAGCCAGTGCCACGCAGGCCATATGGACCGCCATGGCGACGGGGCGGACGGTGTGTTGCAAGGCAGCCTTGCGGAAGCACGTGTTCATGAATCGGTTCCTGTAGACGAATGACGGATCGAACCCGCAAGCGAGGGCTTGCGGGCCCTGTGACGAGAACCGGAACCGGTGGTGAGGCCGTCGAGGCGCGTCATGCGTGCGGCACGCCTGCGGGTCGCCGTGAGGCCACCGACGAGGCTGGCCGCGGACCCGGTTTCATCGTCTTCACTGGCGTTGACGTACGAGAACCGGAAAGTGGAACCAGCCGCCCGAAGTCTTTCCGGGCGCTGGCCTCACTCCGTCGAATCGACCAGCACCAGCCAGGGGGTGAGGCTGCGCACCCGCAGTTGCGGGAAGCTGGTGACCAGCAGCTGCAGGGCGCGATCGGTGTCGTCCAGCGGCAGCACCGCGGACACGCGGATGCCTTCGATCTGCGCGCGGTCATAGCGGATGAGGCCGCTGCGATGCCGCGCCAGCTCGTCCAGCACCTCGGGCAGCGTGCGTCCCTGCACCAGCAGGCGCTGGCGCAGGAAGGCGTCCTCGGTCAGGCCGGGGTTGATGGCATCCAGCAGTTCCACGCCGCTCGCCGACAGGCGCGCCTGCTGTCCGGCGGTGACCGTGATCCCGGACGGATCGCCTCCGCTTGCACTGGCGGCGGTGCGCGACTCCAGCATCGTCAGCCGGGTCCAGCCGGCCTCGCGCCGCACGATGAAGCGCGTGCCGAGCGCACGGATGCGGCCGTCGGCGGTGTCCACCACGAAGGGGCGGGAGGGGTCGCTGGCCACCTGGACGAGGATCTCGCCCTTCAGCAAGGTGACCTGCCGCAGCCCGGGCGAGAAGCTGAAGTCCACCGCGCTGGCGCTGCCCAGTGTCAGGCGCGTGCCATCGGCCAGCACCTGGCTGCGCTGCTCACCGGTGGCGGTGCGCGCATCGGCCAGCAGGCCGGACAACAGCGCGGCCGGCGGGACGGCATGCAGCGTCAGCGCCGCGGCGGCCACCAGTACGACGAGGAAGCCCAGCAGGCCGGTGATGCGCCGGGTCCGCGCCAGCTCGCGCGAACGCCGGGCACCGGCGTCCAGCACGGTGTCGAGCGCAGCGCGTGCCGCGCTGGCGTCGGCCTCCGCCGGATCGGCAGGCGCATTCCTGCGCAGGCTGCGGGCCTGGTCGACGAAGCGCTCCATGCCGGCAGCGGCCGCCGCATGCCGTGGGTCGGCACGCTTCCAGGCTTCGAAGCCGGCGCGCGCGGCGTCGCGTTCGGCAGGGTCGTCGGAGGACAGGTGCACGATCCAGTCGGCAGCGCACTGCGCGATGTCGTCGTCGTGGCGGGAGGCGGGCGGGTGGCCGGACATGACGAATGGGTCGGGGCTCAGGCCGCGTGACGCGGCGTGGCACCGCGTGTCTTGCCGGGCCGCGTGGCGATCATTGCTCCACGCACCGGCATTGCAGCAGCACCTGGGCGAGGTACTTCTGCACCATCTTCGTGGAGACGCCCAGCTCGGCGGCCACGGTGGCGTGGGTTTCGCCGTCCAGGTAATGGCGGACGAAGGCAAGGCGGGCGTTGGTCGACACCGCCTGCAGCACGGCGCTCAGCTGCTCCAGCGCCTGCAGCGCCACCAGGGTCTGTTCCGGCGAAGGGTAGCCGTCGCTATCCTGCGCCCACAGGGCGAGCTCGGCGAGGTAGGCCTGCTCGATGCGCCGGCGCCGCTCTTCATCGACGATCAGGCGCGTGGCGGTGGTGGTGAGCCAGGCGCGCGGCTGCTCGACGCCGCACAAGGCGTCACGCGCCGACAGCACCCGCATGAAGGTGTTCTGCGCCACGTCGGCCGCGCGGTGCGGGCAGCCCAGCTTGCGGCGCAGCCAGCCGTACAGCCAGCCGTGATGGTCGCTGTACAGCGCATGGACTTCGTTGTGAAAGACAAGCTCGCCGGCCGCCATGGCGTTCCCCCGTCAAGACCGAGCCCGCGGCACGCCCTGAATCGCAAATGAGAATGAATCGCATCTTAACGTATCTTAACGGTGATGTGGGGGATGTGCGAGCCGGTCCCGGATGCGCCGGGCAAAAGAAAAACGCACGCCGGGTCACGGCGTGCGTTTGCAGGCGATGGCGGGACGCTGCTGTGCCCCGCGGGCCCGGTCTTACTCCCGCTCGAAGGCGCCCAGGTCCGGCGCCGAGCCCAGGAAGGGCTGGCCGACGTTGGTGCCGGCGTTGATCAGGCGGCTGCCCGGGGCCAGGCGGAACAGGCCGTTGTACGGCAGGGTGCCGTCGGGATTGCGGGCCTGACGGGCCAGGTTGGTGTCCAGGCTCAGGAAGTCGCCGCTGCCGGTGCTGATGCCGTTCCAGGTGTTGTGCGAATGGTTGGAATTGGCGATCACGTCGGCGGTGCTGCCGGCCAGCGAGGCGTTGTTGCGCAGGGTGTTCTTCTCGCCCGAGGTCAGCGTGCCGCCCCAGCTGAAGTTCAGCCTGTTCTGGTAGCCGGTGTTGTTGTACAGCGTCACGCCGCCGGCATTGTTGTTCTGGTCGAAGCCCTTGTTGGGGTGACCGAACGCGACCGAGTTGCGGATGACGTTGCGCTGCACGGCACCGTTACCCCCCAGCTTGAAGCCGTTGCCGTTGCCGGTGAAGCCGCCGTAGCCCCACACGTCCACGCCGTTGCGGAAGGCCCAGCTGTCTTCGATGATCACCGCCTCGGGGCTGTCGAAGGTGTCGAAGCCGTCATCCGAGTTCTCCCACGCGCGGCAGCCGATGAAGCGGTTGCCCGGGCCCTGCGTCTGCTTCGGCGCGAAGCCGTCGGCCATGCTGCCCAGCTTCTTCGGGTCGTAGTTGCGGTAGGCGTCGGTGTTGATCACCGTCGTGTAGGCGCCGCCCTTGTTGATCTCCAGACCGCTGTTGCGGTTGTCATAGAAGGCGGCGTTCTCGAAGGTGTTGTACTTGCCGGTGACGTAGGCGCCCTGGTAGCCGGCGCGGGTCACGTCGATGCCCTTGAAGTACCAGTAGCTGCCGGTCAGGTAGAAGCCGTAGGAGTCCTGCACCCAGGTGTTGGCCGGGAACTGGAAGTCGATGACGGCCTTGCCGCAGTTGGCGGCCACCATGTAGATCTTGGCGCTGGCGCTGCCGGACTTCGACAGGGTGATGGTGTTCTTCGCACCCGCGCTGTAGGGGATCGAATACTTGCCCGGTTGCAGCAGGATCATCTGGCCCGCGGTGACGGCGGACAGCGCGGCGTTGAAGCTCAT
Organism: Uliginosibacterium sp. H1; assembly: GCF_036017065.1. Lineage (NCBI taxonomy): Bacteria > Pseudomonadati > Pseudomonadota > Betaproteobacteria > Rhodocyclales > Zoogloeaceae > Uliginosibacterium > Uliginosibacterium sp. H1. Next base: position 487,517 of record NZ_JAYXHR010000002.1, on the reverse strand, counting down.
CGGCGCCGAGAAGCTGGTGCCGGCGCCGTTGCTCGCAGCCGTCGGCGTCACGTAGTACACCTTCGACGCGGTGAGGTTGCTGGTCTCGGTGCCGCAGCCGGTCACCCAAGGGCTGCCACCCGAGGACGAACTGGAGCTGGAGGAGCTCGACGACGAGCTGCTGGAGGAACTGCTCGACGAGCTGCCGGTGCCTGACGAGGAACTGGAGGACGAGGACGACGAGCTGGAAGACGAGCTCGATGAACTGGACGACGAACTGCTCGAACTGGAGCTGCTCGACGAGGAGCTGGATGAAGACGAACTCGAAGAGGAGCTCGACGAACCGCTGCCGCTGGCGACCGAGCACTCGTTGTTGCCACCGGCCACCTTGCCGCCGAAGGTGGCTTCGTTGCAGGTGAAGCTGCCGCTCAGCGTCTTGTAGAAGAACTGGTCGTTACGACCGAAGGCCACCTGGGTGTTGGCGGCCACCGAGCAGCTGGCGCCTTCCTTGCAGATGGTGACCCAGCCCTTGGGCCGGTTGGCTGCGAAGGCGCTGCTGGCGGACACGGCCGCGAGCACGCCCAGCAGGATGGTGCTGGTCTTCATGGTTGTCTCCTGTCTTTGTCGTTGTAGTGCGCGGCGTGCCGGAAGCCCGTCTCCGGGCGGCACGCGCGCAGGTGCCACCCTGTATTTGTAAGCCAGTCATACAAATTCGCCAAGCGGCGGCGCACAACCGGCCTTGAAGCCGGTCGCCGGTGCGCCGAGGTCAGCCGGCGCGGCCGAATTCCCTGTCCAGCCAGTCGTCCAGCAGGGCCTTCTCGTAGCGCAGGCGGTCGTCGTCGCGCAGGCGGCCCGGCCGCGACATGAAATCGATGTCGCGCAGCCGGCGTTCGCCCTGCCGCAGAACGCCGCCCTGCGCATCGCGCAGGACGAAATGCAGATCGATGCGCGGCGGATACAGGTCGCGCACGATGCGCAGATCCGACGCCTGCGCCCCGCCGCGCCACAGCTCCGTCTCGCCGGCACGGTCGATGTCGGTCACGGTGATCTCCAGGCGCTGTCCGTCGGCCAGCCGGACCGCCGCCCGCTTCTCCACATGCCGCGCCAGCTCCGTGAGCCAGCCCGAGCGCTGGCGTTCGCTTTCGAAGCTGCGGCGGCTCTCGGTGAAGCCCTCCGGCTGTTCGTAGCGCACCTGTACCGCGCCGTCGCGCCCGCTCTCGGCTGCCGCTGTCGCCAGGGGCAGGCAGGCTGCGCACAGCGCAGTCCGCAGCAATGCCAGTGTGTCCATGAGCTTCGCCCTCTCGCGGCCGGGTATGTACCTGTCAGGCTAGCCGGATCAGCCGGCCCCTGCCAGACCAGTACGACGCAGCGGTCAGCCTGCAGCCGGTGCGAACAGCACGAGGGGCGTGCCGGGTTGCGCCGGGTGGTCCATGACGAAGGCCGGCAGGCCGTAGGTGCTCATCAGGGTGGCGGCGGTGAGTACCTCGCGCGGGGCGCCGCGCGCCAGGCACTGCCCGCCGGCCAGCAGCACGATCTCGTCGCACCACTGCGCGGCGAGGTTCACGTCGTGCAGCACCAGCAGGGCCGCTATGCCCTCCTCCCGCGCGAGGTGCCGTACCCCTTGCAGCAGCAGGATCTGGTGCCGGGGGTCCAGGCTGGCGGTGGGTTCGTCGAGCATCAGCACGCGGTACTCGCCGGGCTGGCGCGCGGCGAGGGTCTGCACCGCCACGCGGGCGAAGTGCACGCGCTGCTGCTCGCCGCCGGACAGCGTGAGGTAGCGGCGCGCCGCCAGTCCGGCCACGTCGGCCAGCGCCAGCGCACGCGTCACCAGCGCGTCGCGGTCCGCAGCCGGCAGCTCGCCGAAGGGGTAGGCCCCCATCGCCACGACTTCGCCTACCGACAGGTCGAAGGACAGCGATGGCGACTGCGGCAGCACCGCCCGCTGGCGTGCCAGTCCGCCCATCGTCCAGGCCGTCAGCGGACGGTCGCCGAGCGCTACCTCGCCGGCATGCGTCGGCAGTTCGCCTGCCAGGGTGGTGAGCAGCGAGGTCTTGCCCGCCCCGTTGGCACCCAGCACGCCGACGACCCGTCCCGCCGGAAGGTCGAGCGTCAGGCCGCGCAGCACGACGCGGTTGCCACGCGCGCAATGCAGGTCCTTCGCCCGCAGCATCAGGGCCGCCTCCGCGTGAGCATCCACAGCAGGAAGGGTCCGCCGACCAGGGCGGTCACGATGCCGATGGGCAGTTCGGCCGGGCTCACCGCGATGCGCGCCAGCCAGTCGGCCAGCGTCAGCGCGATGGCGCCCGCGACCAGCGTGTTGGGCAGCAGCCAGCGGTGGTCGGCGCCGAGCGGGATGCGCACCAGGTGCGGCACCACCAGGCCGACGAAGCTGATGGTGCCGGCGACCGCCACCAGCGGACCGACCAGCAGGGCGGTGACGACGATGAGCCGGCGCCGCAGGCGGTGCAGCGCGAAGCCGAGATGCTGGGCCTCGCGCTCACCCAGCAGCAGGGCGTTCATCGCGCGCCAGTCGCGGATCAGCAGCACGCTCATCAGCAACACCCAGGGCGTCAGCCAGGCCAGCATGCTCCAGCTGGCACCCGCCAGGCTGCCCATGTTCCAGAACGTCAGGTTGCGCAGCTGCACGTCGGTGGCCTGCCAGGTGAACAGGCCGATGAAGCTGGCGCAGATGGCATTGATGGCGATGCCGGCGAGCAGCAGGTTGGCCACGCCCGGTTGCAGGCTGCCCAGGCGATAGGCCGCCGCCGTGGCCGCCAGGCTGCCGACGAACGCGGCGCCGGCAATGATCGCCAGCGAACCGGCACCCAGCACGATGGCGGCCACCGCGCCCAGCGCGCCGCCCAGCGACACGCCGATGAGGCTGGGCTCCGCCAGCGGATTGCGGAACAGCGCCTGCATCACCGCGCCGGACACGGCCAGGCCGGCACCGATGACAATGGCAAACAGGACGCGCGGCAGCCGCACTTCCAGCAGCACGTTGCGCCAGAAGATGTCCGTCGGGTCCGTCGGCGCCTGCCACAGCAGCGCGAAGCGTGACAGCGGGATGTGCAGCGCGCCGCTGGCCGCCGAGGCCAGCGCCAGCACGGCGAGCAATACGCACAGGCTGGCGAAGACCTGCCGCGGCTGGGGGCGCCAGCCGGGCGCGAGGACGCCGCGCAGCCGGAGGTGGGCGGACGCTGCCGGTGCGTCGCGGGTCTGGTCGCCGTTCATGCTGCGGACGGACGCGCGGTGTTCGCGCCCATCAGCGCTTCGCGAGTCCCGCCTGCAGCAGGCGCACCGCCTCCGGCAGGCGCGGGCCGAAGCCCAGCAGCAGCAGGTCGTCCATCACGATGATGCGGCGCTCGCGCGCTGCCGGCGTGACCGCCAGGCCCGGCTGGGCGGCGAAGCCCTGGACGCCACCGCTGGCCTCCGCCGACAGGGTGGTGGTGACGATGACATCCGGCTGCAGGGCGGCCACCGCCTCGCCGGATAGCGACTTGTAGCCCTCGCCGTCGAAGGCGTTGCGGGCACCGGTCAGACGCAGCAGTGCATTGGCGGCGGTGCCGCGGCCGGCGGCCTGCAGCTTGCCGGTGTGGGCGCTGACCAGCAGTACGCGCTGGGTCGACTGGGCGCGCGTCAGCTTCGTAATCTCGTCGCGCAGCGCCAGTGCCGCGCGCTTGCCGGCGTCGCCGAGGCCGAGGGCGCGGGCCACGCCGTCCATGCGCAGCTCCAGCGCATCGAGGGTCGGGTCGGACGGCAGCACGACCACCTGCACACCGAGCTTGCGTAGCTGCTCCATGGCCGGCGGCGGGCCGGCGTGATCCAGCGCCAGCACCACCTGGGGTTGCAGGCTGACCACGCCTTCCACCGAGAAGCTGCGGTAGTAGCCCACCTTGGGAAGCTGGGCGGCAGCGGCGGGATACACGCTGGAGGCATCGACGCCGACGAGGCGGTCACCGCCGCCGAGCGCGAAGGCGATCTCGGTGAGCGGGCCGCCGAGGCTCACCACGCGCTGCGGCCCCGCGGCCTGTGCCTGGGCGTAGGCCGCCAGCGCGCACAGCAGGATGGTGAAGGCGCCGACACGGCGGGACAGGAAGCGGAAGGAGGCGGAAAGTGCGGGCATCTGTTCGGGGTGCGGGAATGACGTTGGCAAGGCCGGGGCCGGCTGGCGTTGCGCCGCCGGCACGGGCATCAGGCGGCGAGCGGCTCGCTGCACAGGCCCTGCAGCAGGGCGCGCCAGGCGGGCAGCTCGGCCTTGCCCGGTTTCCGTTCGCCGAAGAACTGCACGATCATTTCGCCGTTGGCGGCAAAGGCTTCCAGCGAGGTCACCCAGCCATCGCGGGTGGGCTTGTTGACCACCCAGCAGGAGGCGATGGCCGTGGTGTCCAGGTGCAGGTTGAACTTCGGGTCCAGCACGTTGAACCACGGCCCGGTGCGCACCAGCCGCTCGACGGTGCCGGTGTGGATCTGCACGATGCCGCGGTTGGCGACGAAGCACATGATGGGCAGCGCCTGCTGCGCAGCGGCCTGCAGCATGGACTCGACGGCGCCGGCCGGCACGGCCTGGGCGAGGTCGCGGCCGGCGGACTGCAGGGCGCCGACGCGCGTGACCTTGAACTTGCGCAGCATGGCGAAGAAATCGTGGGTGTCCTGCAGGCCCAGCCAGTGCGCGCGCAGGGCTGCGGAATCCTGTGGTTGCGCAGCGTCCTGCGACGGCGCGAACGCCTCGGGAGCCACCTCGACCGGTGCCTGCGAAGCGAAGCGGGCGACCAGCGCGTCCCATGCGGCGCCATCGGTGTCGGCGCTGCGGTACACCTTGTGGATGGCGGTGCCGCTCTTGTCGAAGAACTGCAGGCTGTGGCGCTCGTTCTCGGTGACCGCGAAGACATAGCGCCAGGCACCGAAGAACAGGCGCAGGTCGATGTCGGGCCCGAGCACGATGCCCATCGGCCCGCCGTCCGCCTCGATGCCGGTGTAGGCACCGTGGCGCTCATGCACGCACCAGTCGTTGCGGCTCAGTGCCATCACTTCGCCGAGGCTGCCCAGCTCGCGGAACACGGCCTGCAGGTCGGTGCCGAGCGACACCGCCTGCACGCCGCAGCCGGCGGCCAGCAGTTCGGCCTCGCTCACGCCCAGGCGGGCGGCACGGTCGCGGATGCGGAGTTTCGGCTCGACCGCGACCAGCGCGTCGTGACGTGCGCGCAACGCGCTGGAGGCTTCTTGTGGGTGATTCATGGCGTGCTCGGCGAATGCTTGGAACGGAGACGGGACGGCAAAAAAAGAAGGCGACTAAGCGCTGCAAGGACCGGCCCCGTCAGGGAACCGGCCCTTGCATCAACTCAGGCCAGGCTCAGGGCTGCACCTGGAAATTGACGGTCCAGGTCTGTGCGCCGTTGTAGGCCGGCGTCGCCGGGGCATAGCTGATGCTGTTCACGCGGACCTTGGCGTAGGTGTTGCCTTCACCACCGCGGATGATGGTGCCGCTGTCCGGGTTGGCCTTGAGCATGTGCTGGGTCAGGCCGACCGGTGCGGCTGCCGCGTCGGTCGGGTAGTAGGTGTACCAGCCGTAGTTCAGCGGGTTGGGGTAGGTGCCGGTCTGGGTCGGGCTCAGCAGCGAGCCGGCGCTGTCCTTCTTCCAGGCGGACGCACTCGCCGGATTCGAACCCGTGGACAACGTGGCCAGGGTCGAGGCGGGTGTGGCGCTGGTGATCGCGGAAGCCACCGCCTTGCCATCGGCATCGTAGAAGCCGGTCGGCGTGGCGGACAGGAAGCCGCCGGCGGTACCGCTGCCGGAAATGCCGCTGTTGAGCTTCATGTTGTAGCGGTTGAAGGCGATCTGCCACACGCCGCTTTCGGACGACTCGGTGCCGCTGACGAGATCGAAGTACACCCAGGCCGAGCCGCTGGCATTGACCGTGGCTTCGCGCACCGTGGACGACGGCGCGGTGTCGACCCAGCGGAACTTCGGATAGCCGGAGGCCGTGCCGCCGGGGCCGCCGTAGTAGCCGATGACCTGCAGGGCATACACGGTGGTCGGCGCGCTGGTGACGGCGGTGGCCTTGGTGTTGTCGGTGGTGATCAGGAAGCGGCGGTAGGTCGGGTACAGCAGGTGGTCGGTGCTGCTGGCCAGGCCGTACTCGAAGACCGAGGAGCCGATGGTGTTGTTGCTGCTGAAGACGGAGCTGGCGGAGTCCTTGATCCAGGCCTGTGCCGGCACGGCGCCGTTCACCGGGTCGATGGTGGCATTGAGCCAGGTCTGCAGCTGCGCCCAGGTGTAGGCGAAGGGCGAGCCCAGTGCCGCGCCGTTGCCGGCACCACTGGTGCCACTGTTGGTGAACAGGCTGGCGCTGCGGCCGCCGCTGGTGACCTTGAGGTCCCAGCCGGTGCCGGTGCAGCCGGCAACTTCCTGCCTGGCGTTGAAGTCGTAGCAGACCGACTGGCCGGTGGCCGGTAGCTGGAAGGCCCAGGTGGCTTCCTGCGTGAAGGCGTTGGTGGTGGCGCCGCCGCTGGACGAGGACGACGAGGAAGTGGAGCCGCCACCGCCGGCGGTGGCCGGGGCGTCGCTACCACCACCACCGCAGGCGGCGAGCGTCAGGGCAAGCAGCAGGCTGCCTGCCGTTGCGAGGTTCTTGTGAGTGGTCATGCGAGGCTCCCGTGAGAATGAGTGCGTGTTTGGGAAAGTGGTCCGGAAGGACAACTGCTGAAATGGGTCGCGGCTAGCGCGTGCGGTCCAGCGCGTAGCGGGCGCCGATGTAGACGTAGCGGCCGACCAGCGGGCTGAAGTCGTTGCCGTCGGTGAAATCGCGCTGGCGATCGAACAGGTTGTTCACGCCGCCGAAGATGCTGAGGCCCTGCCCCAGCGCGTGGCTGAGCGCGAGGTCCATCGTCGTCCAGGCCGGCGAGCGCGCGCCGGTGGCGGTGCTGACCAGTTCGTCGCTCTGGTAGCGCGCCCGCACGGTGAGTGCGGTGCTGGCGGTGGCCTCCCAGTCCAGCCCCAGGCGCGCCATGTTGCGCGGGCGGCGGGTCAGGTCCTGGCCGTTGTCCAGATCCTGTGCCTGGGTCCAGGTGTAGGCCGCGTTCAGCGCCAGGCTGTCGAGCGCCTGCCAGCGGGCGCCGGCCTCCACGCCGCGGGTGCGGGCGCGGGCGACGTTGCGGTAGCTGTACACCGCGATGCCGTTGACCACGGTGTAGTTGTCGAGATCCGTCTGGATCAGGTCCTTCAGGCGGTTCTGGAACAGGTTGAGGTCGACCGTCAGGCGCTCGCGGAAGCGGAAGCTGCCGCCGAACTGCAGGCTGGTGGAGGACTCCGGCTTGAGCTCGGGGTTGCCCATGACCATGTAGCCCAGCGAGCTGTGGTCGAAGACGTAGTGACGTTCCTTCAGGTTGGGCACGCGGTAGCCCTCGCCGGCGCTGGCGCGCAGCTTGCCCTGCCAGCCACCCATCGCCGGCAGGTTCATGCTGAGGCCGAGCTTGGGCGCCAGGTGGGTGCCGAAGTCGGAGTCGTCCTGCCAGCGCAGGCCGAGCAACAACTCCCAGGTGTCATTGATGATGTAGTCGTTCTGCGCGAACAGTTCGCGCGAACTGCGCACCGCGTCGGTGTCGTCCAGCTCGCTGCGGCCGTTGATGGTCTGGGTGAGCGTCTCGCGGTGATAGTCGGCACCGAACTGCCACAGCTGGCCGTACCAAGCCGGCAGGTCCACCTGCAGGCCGGCGTGGTTGATATGCTGTCCGGATAAGCGGCTGGCGGTGCGGAAGCTGTTGGAGAACTCCTGCGAGTTGCTGTCGTAACGCTCGTCGAGCAGCTTCACTTCGGTGCGCAGTCCGTTGTCGAAACGCCACTGGCCGCCACCGGCGTAGCGGTTGCGCTCGATGCTTTCGGTCTTGCGCTGCGGGATGTAGTTGGGCGGCGCGAAGTACAGGTAACGCTGTTCGTCGTCCTCGCGGTAGGCGCTGGCGTCGATCCAGAATTCACTGCCTCGGCGCGGCAGCCAGGTGAGGCGGCCGCCGTATTGCTGGCGTTCGACCGCGTCGCCCTGGCGAGGCCAGCTGTCCGGGTCGGTGGAGAAGCCATCGCTCTGCAGGGCGTCGGCACTCAGGCGGGCGCGCAGTTGCTCGTTGCCGCCCTCCACGCTGGCCTGCGCATGCTTGCTGCCGATGTCGAAGGCGCGGCCGGACACGTTCTGGTCGCCGTAGCTGCCGATGTCGACGGTCGCGGCGGCGGCGAGGCCGGGCCGGATGCGACGGGTGATGATGTTGACCACCCCGCCCATCGCCGCGCTGCCGTATTGCGCGGAGCTGGCGCCCTTCACCACTTCGACGCGTTCGACTTCGCTCAGCAGGTACTGGCCGACGTCCACCGTGGACCCGGTGCTGGCCGCCACCGGCAGGCCGTCGATGAGCACCAGCACCTGGTCGCTGGTGAGGCCCTGTAGCGAGATCTCGTAGCCGGACTTGCCGTGCACCTCGCGCAGTTGCAGGCCGGGCACGTTCTCCAGCGCATCGCGCAGGGTGCGTGCGTTGGTGCGCTCGATCTCCTCGCGGCTGACCACCTCGGTGCGGATGGGCGTGTCTTCGACCGTCTTTTCGCTGCGGGTCGCGGTGACGACCACCGGGGCGAGCTGGACCGGCTCAGCCGCCAGGGCCGCCCACGGCGACAAGGCGCCACCGAGCGCGGCCGCGAAGGCTGTCCTGCGCAGGCAGGTGCCGGCAAGGGGGCGGGAGACGACAGGGGATGGCGATGGCATGGTCGGCGCAGTGGGTCGTGCTGCCGGCCGCGCCAGCTGCAACTGTGATCATTTGATCTGGATCATAGTTGCAACAGACTCTCATTTGCGAATGAGAACCATGAACTTTTCTTAATGAATCGCCGGACGCCTTGCTGCGTCGGCGATCCGTCGGGCTGGCACGCCGTGGCGGGGCAAGCCAGCCGGCGCTTCAGGCCGGGAAGAAGCGTTCGAGCAGGCGGCCGAAACGGTCGTAGGCGGCATTGGCGCCGGCGATCACGCCGTCGTGCAGTGCCGGCGCCAGCTCATCGCTGTCCAGCGAGGCGACGAAGCGACGCCACACGATGGCGCGGCCGTCGGGATACGCCGCCAGGTTGCGGGCACCGAACTCCGCCGACAGCCCCAGCTTCGCCTGCGCTTCCTTGAACAGGAAGGCGGCGCCGAGGGTGGAGCCCTCCGACACGTACAGCCAGCCCAATGCCTCCGGCATGCCGACGCCATGGCTGGTGACGGCTTCGGCCGGAACGGCGGCGCCGAGGTCGACGAGATCGGCACTCGATGCATCGGCCCGTCCGCGTTGCGCCAGGTCCGGCACGGCGGCCTGCACCGCGGGATCGCCGAACAGGTGCTCCACGTCACGCTGGAACAGGTATTGCGCAGCGACGAAGCGCGCGTAGCTCTCGCGGCTGGAGAAGGGCTGCGCCCTTTCCATCAGGCGGTGCATGCGCTCGTGCTGGGAGGCGGTTTCCTGTTTCAGCCTGGCCGACAGGCTGGCGGTGGCAACGGTGGCGGTCATCGGGAGAATGTCCGTATGGATGAATGGATGGTCAGGCCGCCGTTCTACGGCAAGCGCATCCGGCATGCACGTTAAGTTGTCTTCATGGACCCGGGCGCCTGCGTCGCGGCGGCATCCGCGTCGCCCTGCGGGTCTGCCAGCCATTGCTGGTGGCGGTAGCGGAAGGCACCGTTGCCGATCACCAGCCGCGGCAGGACCGTCACGAAAGCCTGGCGCACGTCCACGGTGACGCGCCAGGCCGGCATCCATTGCGGGCCGGCCGGCGCGGCGACGCTGCCGGGCACCGGAAAGCGCTCGATCGCCAGGCTGGCGATCTGCGCCGGGCGCAGCTTGCCGTCCGCCGCCGCCAGCATGCCTTGTCGCAGCCGCAGTTCCAGCTGGGCGTCGCTGACACCGGCCAGCCGGGGCAACACGCCGCCTTCGCGCAACTGGGTGACGGTTTGCTGCAAGGCGGTCCTGCCGCGATGGATGCTCAGGCCGATGTTGGCGAGTTCGATGGCCATCATCGCGGCGGTGATCACCACCGGCAGCACCAGCGCCGCCTCCGGTGCAAGGGCACCGGCCTGATGGCGGCGAAGGCGCGGCCGAGCCCGGCTCATCGCATCCATGACGCGAACACGGCGCCCGTGGCGATGGCGGGCGCGTAGGGAATGCTGCTGGCCCTGGAGGGAGGGCGACGCCAGCGCGCGGCGACTGCCGGCAGCGAGGGGGCCGGCACGGCCGCCAGCATCGGCATCGCCAGCGACATCACGCCGCCTGCGACGGCGGTCGCCAGCAGGAAGCCGTCCGCCTGGGCACCGAACCACAGGCAGGCGGCGGCACACAGGTGGACCTCCCAGCGCTCGGCCCAGCGGAGGGCCTGCATGGCGCGCCCCGTCACCAGCACCACCGCGGCGTATGCGGCGCCGATCCACAGGGCAGGCCACGGGAAACCGGCACTCCCCGGCAGGACCACGGCGGCGCCGAGTCCGGCCGCCCACAGCGCCAGCACGCCCCAGGTCGGCGCGTTGCCGATGCGGCCATGGATCAGCTCGGCCACGACGGCCCAGCCAAGCAGCAGGGCGAGGATGAGACCGGACAGGGGCAGCGCGGACATGGGGTAATCAGGAACGACTCTCAGTCGATAGCGACTCGCATTATCTTCATAAGCCATTGAAGATGCGGCGGTTAGAAGATTAAGAAATCTTCACGAAGGCTGCTGCCGCAGCGATTTACCCTTTCCCGACGCCAGTACGCCCATGGAATCCGCGACGCTTTGCCTGCCTCGACAAATTCACAGATCTGGCAGATTTGACATGGTAATGGGAATTATTCTCATATAAAATTCCGGGCCCGGTTGTTGTCCGGGCTGCGCACCCGTGCATCGGGTGCGCGTGGCAAGGAGCCATCGCATGCGTGTCCTGATAGTCGAAGACGATCCGCGAGTCAGCTACTGGCTCAGTTGCAAGCTGCAGGAAAGCGGGCACAGCTGTCGGCTGGTGGACAACGGCGAAGCTGCCTTGCAGCTCATGAGCACCGAAGCCTTCGACGTCATCGTGCTGGACCGCATGCTGCCGGGCATCGACGGCATCCAGGTGCTCAACAGCCTGAAGGACCGGCCGCGTCCGCCGGTCATGGTGCTGTCGGCGATCGACCAGCCCGGTGACCGCATCGAAGGTCTGCGCGCAGGCGCCGAGGACTACCTCGGCAAACCCTTCGACTTCACCGAGCTGCTGTTGCGCCTCGAAGGCCTGGTCAGGCGTCGCCCGGCCGCCGGCGACGGCGATCACCTGCTGCAGCTCGACGACCTGAGCATCGACCTGCGCCACCGTCGCGTGGTGCGCGCCGGCCAGGCCATCGACCTGACGGACAAGGAGTTCGCGCTGCTCGTCGTGCTGGCCGAGAACCTCGGCCGCATCGTCACGCGCGCGATGCTGCTGGAGAAGGTGTGGGGCTACCAGTTCGATCCGCAGACCAACCTCATCGACGTCCACGTCTCCAAGCTGCGCGGCAAGATCGATCGCAACCACCCGCGTTCGCTGCTGCGTACGGTCAGGGCTGTCGGCTATGTCCTGGGTTGAGCGGCTGGTCAGCCTGCTCGAAACCAGCACCTTCCGCCACGCATCGCTGATCGCCTTCATCTTCCTGCTGGTGGCGGGTGGCTCGGTACTGGTCAGCAGCCGGCAGATCGAGAACCTGCTGCACGACCACGTGCGCGACATGGTGCTGGCCGACATCCAGGGCCACCAGGACCGCGGCCTGGAAGGTGCCGCGGCGCTGGCCAGCGCGCTGGCACGGGAAGACAAGCGCGAAGGCAGCCAGGCGCTGGTGCTGTCCGCACAGGGCAACGTCCTGTTCGGCCACACCGGCCTGGAGCGCGCCCTGGGCTGCCCGCAGCATTGCGTGGCCGGCTGGCACGACACCGCGATGGACGGGCCGGACGGACAGCTCATGCAGATGTTCGGCATGCTGGTGACATTGGCCGATGGCGGCACCTACTTCAGCGGCTACGACATCCTGCCCATGCTGGAACGGGTCCGCGTGATTCCGCTGGTGGCCGGCTCCGGCCTGTTCGCCGTGCTGCTCACCAGCCTGGCGATCGGCCTGTACTCCAGCCTGCGCAGCATGCGCCGGGTGGACCACATCCGCGCCGCGCTGCGCCGCTATGCCAGCGGCGACCGCAAGGTCACCGTGCCGGCCGGTGGGTCCGGCGACGAGTTCGACCTGCTCGGCGTGGACATCAACTACATGCTCAACCGCACCAATCACCTGATGGACGAGGTGAAGAGTGTCAGCGGCCACATCGCGCACGAGCTGCGCACGCCGCTGACCCGCCTGCACACGCGGCTGGTCGGTGCGGCCGAGCGCGCGGATGCCGGCGTGCGCGAGGAGATCCTCGCCGCGGTGGAGGAAGCGGAGCGCGTGCAGAAGCTGTTCCGCGCGGTGCTGCGCATCGGCGAGATCGAAGCCGGGCGTTGCGCCCACTTCTTCGAATGGTTCGAGCCGCAGGCCCTGCTCGACGACGTGGTGGACTACTACCAGCCGATGGCGGAGGACACCGGCATCCGGCTGCTCGTCCAGGCGCCGCAGGCGCTGCAGCTCTACGGCGACCGTGCGCTGTTGTTCCAGGCGCTGGCCAACCTGCTGGAGAACGCGATGAAGTACGCCGCCGGCGCCTCCGCCATCACCCTGCTGGTGCGCGCCACCGGGCAGGACGTGGAAGTCGGCGTCAGCGACGACGGGCCGGGCATTCCGCCCGAGGAGCGCAGCGAGGCGGTGAAGCGTTTCCGCCGTGTCGGCCGCAACGTGCAGGCGCAGCCCGGCTACGGCCTCGGCCTCGCGCTGGTGAGCGCGATCGCGACCCTGCACGGCGGCACGCTGGCGCTGGACGACAATCCGCCGCGCGGCCTGCGCGCCGTGCTCCGGCTGTCGCATGAGCACCTCGCCGAGCGCTCGCGCGGCATTACCCGCGCTGCATGATCTGCGCCGCGTGAGCCGCGACGGTCCGGCCGCCCGCACAGCGCTCAGCGCATCCACCAGGTGACGATGAACGGCAGCGTCGCCACCACCACGCCCAGCACCGAGCTGAAGTGCCATAGCAGGCTGCTGTTGTCGTAGCTCGCCACGCTGCGTGGCCCGCACAAGCCTTGCCACACGCGCACGCACATGTAGCTGCCGATCAACCCCAGCAGCACGCCATGCAGGCCGAGGTGGGAGAGCATGGCCGCCACCGTCGCACTCCATGCATCGCGGCGCGGCGACAGGCCGGCCAGCAGGTGCGCATCGACCAGCACGTAGCTGCCCAGGATTCCCAGCCCTACCGCCGCCAGCACCGGCAGCACCTGCCAGTGCGACAGCACGCGGCGCGTGCGCCCGATTCCGCCCAGCCACCAGGCCAGCGAACTGCCGCCGAACAGCGCACACGCCAGCCACACAGCCCGCTCCGCCGGCAGCGCCGCGCCCGGCGGCGGGCAGACGACGGCGAGCATGGCCACATGGATGTGCGAGAACGCGATGGCGGCGAAGATGGTGGCGTCCACCACCAGCAGGAGCACCACGCCCCACCAGGAATGCGACCACCGGCCGCGCGCGCCGATGGGCACCTGCACCCGCTCGCCGATGTCCGCCACGGTGCGCGAGCCGCCCTGGTCGGTCTGCCACAGCCAGGCCACGATGCAGACGACCGCCAGCACGCCGCAGGCGACCGACGCGACCACCGCCTTGATGGTCATCAGCAGGAAGAAGCCCGCCGTGCCGAAGGCAGCGAGGAAGGGCAGCCAGCTGTCGCCGGGCAGGATGGCGAGGTGATGCGGCCGGGTGCCGCGCGGGGTGATCACCAGCGTCTCGCGGAAGCCGGTGATGGTGCCCGGCAGCCAGTGCTCGCCACGCTCCACCTGCCCCGCCAGCCCGGGCTGGTCCCACAAGGGGTAGCGCGAGCTCACCTCCGGAATGCTGCGCGTGGAGTAGCTTTCCGTCGGCAGCCATTCCAGCGTCGGCGCATTCCACGGATTGTCGTGCTCCTGTCTTGGCCGCAACCAGATGCGCAGCAGGTCGATGACGAACAGCAGGACACCGGCGGCGAGCACGAAGGCGCCGATCGTGGACAGCAGGTTGAGCGTGTTCCAGCCCAGGCCGTCGGCATAGGTGTAGATGCGCCGCGGCATGCCCAGCAGCCCCGAGATGTGCATCGGGAAGAAGGCCAGGTGGAAGCCGCCGAACATCAGGCCGAACACCCAGCGCCCCGCCCGCTCGCTCAGCAGATGGCCGTGCACCACCGGCATCCAGTAGTACAGCGCCGCGAACACCGGGAACAGCACGCCGCCGATCAGCACGTAGTGCAGGTGGGCGACGATGAAGTAGGTGTCGTGCACCTGCCAGTTGAACGGCAGCACCGCCACCATCACGCCGGTGAGTCCGCCGAGCACGAAGGTGAACAGGAAGCCGAGCAGGAACAGCGACGGCGTGTTGATGGCGAGCTGGCCGCGCCACAGCGTGGCGATCCACGAGAAGACCTGTACCGCGGTGGGCACCGCCACGGCGAGGCTGGCCACCGACACCAGGCTCATCGACAGCGTGCCCAGGCCGGCGGTGAACATGTGGTGCGCCCACAGCAGGAAACTCAGCGCACCGATGACGAACAGCGCCGCCACGATGGCGTCGTGCCCGACCAGCCGGGTCCGTGCCAGCGCCGGCAGCATCGTCGAGATGAGGCCGGTGGCCGGCAGGAAGATGATGTACACCTCCGGGTGGCCGAAGAACCAGAACAGGTGCTGCCACAGCAGCGGGTCGCCGCCGCGCTCGGCGATGAAGAAGGGCCAGTCGAAGGCGCGCTCCATCTCCAGCAGCGTGGTGCCGGCGATCACCGCCGGGAACGCGAAGATGATCATGAAGGCGGTTACCAGCATCGCCCAGGCGAACACCGGCATGCGTGCCAGCGTCATACCCGGCGCGCGCATCATCAGGATGCCGACGATCAGCTCGATGGCGCCGGCTATGGCGGAAATCTCGATGAAGCCGATGCCCAGCAGCCAGAAGTCCGCGTTGAGTCCGGGCGACTGCTCGCTCCCGGTCAGCGGGGGATACATGAACCAGCCACCGTCCGGCGCGAGGCCGACGAACAGCGTGCAGAAGAAGCCGACGCCACCGAAGGCATAGGCCCAGAACGCATAGGCGCTCAGCCGCGGGAAGGGCAGGTCGCGCGCGCCCAGCATCGCCGGCAGCAGGAACACCGCGATGGCCTCCACGATGGGCACGGCGAACAGGAACATCATCACCGTGCCGTGCATCGTGAAGATCTGGTTGTAGGTGCCGGGCAGGATGAGATTGTTCTCCGGCACCGCGAGCTGCGCGCGGATCAGCAGTCCCAGTACGCCCGCCAGCAGCAGGAACAGCATCGCGGCGACGATGTACAGCAGGCCGACCTGCGAGTTGTTCACCACCGACAGCGCGCCCAGCCCGGAGCGTGGCCGCCACGCCGCGCGCAGGCGCACCAGTTCGTCGGCCGGGCGTGGCAGGGTGTTGGGCAGCAGCGGGTCCGGCGCGCTCATCGCAACTGCTCCAGGTAGGTGGACAGGTCGTCCAGCTGGTTCTGCTCCAGGTGCCAGAAGGACGGCATGCGCGCGCCGGGTTTCACGCCCTGCACGCTGGCGATCCAGTGGCTCATGGCACCGCGATGGTTGCGCAGCACGCCGCCGAGTTCCAGCCGGCTGCCGATGTGGGTGAGATCCGGCCCGCGCTGGCTGGCTGCGGTGGTCCCGCTGGTCCCGGTGACACCACGAATGGTGTGGCAGGCCGCGCAGCCCTCCGACATGAACAGGCCCCTGCCACGCAAGGCAGCGTCGCCCGAGGCCGGCGCCGCGGGTCGCGCCTGCCGCGCCAGCCAGTCCTGGAACTCCTGCGGCGTCTGCACCACCACCACCATGCCCATGCGCGTGTGCTGGATGCCGCAGTACTCCGCGCACACGCCGCGGTAGACGCCGGGCGCGCGCGCGGTGATCAGCAGGCGGTTGCTGCGGCCGGGCACGGTGTCCATCTTGCCGCCCAGCGCCGGCACCCAGAAGCTGTGGATGACATCGGCACTCTCCAGCTTGAGCAGCACCGGGCGTCCCACCGGAATGCGCAACTCGTTGGCGAGCACCACGTCCTTGCGCGCCTGCTTGCCGTCGGCCTGCTGGTAGCGGACTTCCCACCACCACATGTGGCCGGTGACGCTGATCATCAGCGCATCGGGCGGCCGCGCCCGGTCCAGCCCGACCGTGCGCGCTGTGCCGTACAGCAGCAGGCCGGTGAGCACGACCACCGGAAAGACGATGCCGCCGCCGATGACCAGCCAGGACGCCGGCAGCTTCGGCCTGTTGCGTCGCAGGCTGAGGCCGAGCAACACCATCACGCCGATGAAGACCGTCAGGCAGACGATCATCAGCACCCAGCTCAGTTCGTTGAGCACCGCGGCCTCGTCGCCCGCAGGACGCAGCACGCTGAGCGCACCCACCTCGAAGGACGGCCGGTTGCTCATGTGCGCGCGCCCGTCGTCGCGATCGTCGGTGGGGGTGCGGGCGCCGTCATTGCAGGCTCATCAGGTAAGCCGCCATGTCGCGCGCGTCGGCTTGCGAGACGCCGCTGTCCGGCATCAGCGTGCCGGGCAGCAGCGCCGAGGGTTGCTGCAGCCAGGCCACCAGCGTGTCCGGCGTGTTGGGGATATGACCTGCGATGTAGCTGCGACGCCCGTAGGACGCCAGCGTCGGTCCCATGCCGTCGGTGGCGGAGGGCACCTCCGGGATGAGGTGGCAGCTGCCGCACTGGTACTGCTCCAGCAGCCGCGCGCCCCGCTCGGGGTTGGCGCCGGCCACGCGGGTATAACGGGGCGCGTGCGAGTCGACGCCCTGCTGGTGGCAAGCGGCCAACAGCACGCAGAAGGGGATGCACAGGGCCGCGGCGCCGGATTTCATCGCGTGTCCCCCCGCCTTGCGGGAACTCGCATCGTCATCCAGCTTTCAATGGAAGGACACCGTCCGGCATTGCACCGGCCGCGCAGACAGGAATCCGCATTCCGATGAAAACCCTCCCCTCGCACGGCAGCAGCAAACCCCTGTTCCTGTTGATCGTGGCACTGGTCGCGGTGGCGGGCGGCGTGGCCTACGCCCTGCGGCAGTCCTACGACATTGCCGCCACCGTACCGCACACCCAGGTGGTGCATTCGGTGCTGGAGCGCGTCATGCACCGCTCGGTGGAGATGCGCTCGCGCGACATCGCGGTGCCCGCGCTGGATGCGCCCGGCATGCTGCAGCGTGGCGCCGTGTGCTACCGCGACGCCTGCGCGCAGTGCCATGGCGCGCCGGGCGTGGCGCCGGGGCCGGTCGGGCTGGGGCTGCAGCCGCTGCCGGGCCCGCTGGTCGACGCCGCGCGTCGCTGGGAGCCACGGCACCTGTACTGGATCACCCGCTACGGCATCAAGATGACCGGCATGCCCGCCTGGGAGTACCGCCTTGCGGACGAGGACCTGTGGGCGGTCGTCGCCTTCGTGGGACGGCTCGGCGAGATGACCCCGGCCGAGTATGCAAGGCGGGCGGCGGTGCTGCCGCGCGTCGACTGCTTCGCCACTACGCGCTGCGAGGGCGAGCAATGTCCGGTGGGCGGGCCGGGGCGGGAAGGCACCGGCATCGTGGACTGGAAGCTGCAGGCGCGTACCGCCTTCGGCCAGTACGCCTGCAACAGCTGCCACGTCATTCCCGGCGTGGTGGGGCCGGATGCGCACGTGGGGCCGCCACTCACCGGCTTCGGCGCCCGCAGCCATATCGCCGGCCGGCTGGCGAACACGCCGGACAACCTGGTGCGCTGGCTGCGCGACCCGCAACAACTGGACCCTCACACCGCGATGCCGGACCTCGACGTCAGTACCGAGCATGCCAGGCTGATGGCGCGTTACCTCGCGGAGCAGCGCTAGCGCAGCGGCCGGGATGACGTCATGCCGCATCGTCGTTCTTGGCGATGCCGCGCATGTTGAGGGCGAACAGGGCGAGCTGCAGCAGGATCAGCGCATAGGCCTGGGTGTGCAGTCCCCAGGCCGTCCACAACACGTTGCCGGCGGTGAACCACCAGAAGCCCGCGGTGCGCCTGCCGCCGTCGCGCGACGCCACCATCCAGGCCGCGATGACGTTGGTCAGCATCGCCGGCCATTGCAGGTAGTCGAGCCACTGGAGTTGCTGGAACCAGTCCATGGCGGCCTCACCCACTGAAGAGGGGCTGACGCGTTGCGAGGCACCCGGCCGTACGCGGCGGGTCGGAAAGGCAGCTCACGGCCGGAAGGTCCTCGTTCATCCGCAGGGGTCGGGTCAGGCGCCCGAGCGCGCGTCCGTTCGACGGTCGCCGCAGCGACCCGCGGCCGCAGCTCGGCTGAAGGGTGACCCATGCTAGGCCGCAGGGCGCGGCGCTTGCGTCGGAGCGGACTGAAGAGGCTGTAGGAGTTGGCTTACCTGCCAGCACCCGCTTGTCCGTCGGACAGGCTGGCGGTGTGCGGACGCGGCACTCCAATGTGCCTGCCGACGCGCCTACCGACGCGCCCGGCAGCGCCGCCCATTCCGCCGCGCGCCGGTCCGGTCATTTCAGATCAGGCGCTCGCCGTCCCGCACGCGGGGCTGGGCCCCGCGTCCCGGCCTGATCCACAGACTGACGACGAACCAGGCGAGCGTCACCGCGCCGACACTGAACACCACGTCGCCGGGTACGCGCATCCACACAAGGATGTCGACGATCGGCTTCTGCATGAACTCCGCGGAGCGCGCGTACCAGTAGCCGTGTTCGATGGCGGCCAGCAGCTGCATCGTGCCGAGCGGCAGCAGGGTCAGCAGCGCCATCATCGCGAGGCCGATGTTCAGCGTCCAGAAGCTCACGCGCAGCGACTTGTCGTCCCAGACCCCATGAGGCCGCAATCCCCGCACGCAGAACAGCACCAGCGCGATGCCCAGCATGCCGTACACGCCGAACAGCGCGGTGTGCCCGTGCAGCGGCGTCAGGTTGAGGCCTTGCATGTAGTACAGCGACAGCGGCGGATTGATGAGGAAGCCGAACAGCCCCGCGCCGACGAGGTTCCAGAACGAGACGGCGAGGAAGAAATTGATGGGCCAGCGGTAGCGCTGCATCCAGGGTGTCGCCCGGCCGAGCTTGTAGGTGTGGTAGGCCTCGAAGCCGAGATAGGCCAGTGGCACGACTTCCAGTGCGCTGAAGCTGGCACCGAGCGCGATCACCGCGGTCGGGCTGCCGACGAAATACAGATGGTGCAGGGTACCCAGCACCCCGCCGGTCATGAACACGATGGTGGCGAAGAGGACGGCCACCGTCGCGGTGGATGTGCGCAGCAAGCCGAGCCGCGTGAAGATGATGGCGATCACCGCGGTGGCGAACACCTCGAAGAAGCCCTCCACCCACAGGTGCACCAGCCACCAGCGCCAGTACTCCACGACCGACAGGTGACTGTGTTCGCGCCACATGAGGCCGGCCGCGTAGAAGATGCTGATGGTCAGGGTGGACAGGAACAGCAGCGCGACGATGGCCTTGGACTCCTGCGCCGGGCCGGTCAGGACCGGCCACAGCGCCCGACCGACGAGGGTGAGCCACAGCAGCAGGCCGATGAACAGGAATATCTGCCAGAAGCGCCCGATGTCCGCGTACTCCCAGCCTTGGTGGCCGAACCAGAAGTTGTAGTCCAGTCCCAGCTTCTGCATCACCGCGAACCACTGACCCGTGAAGGCGCCCACCACGATGATCACCAGGCAGGTGAACAGCACGTTGACGCCCAGGCGCTGCCAGCGCGGTTCATGGCCGGAGATGGCCGGTGCGATGTAGAGGCCGGTACCCAGCCAGGCCGTCGCGATCCACAGTACGGCGAGCTGGGTGTGCCAGGTGCGTGTGATCGCATACGGCAGCACGTCGGCCAGGGCGATGCCATACGCTTCCTGGCCTTCCACCTGGTAGTGCGCCGTCATCGCGCCGAAGAATATCTGCACGAGGAACAGGGCGAGCACCAGCCAGAAGAACTTGCCGGTGGCTCGCATGGAAGGCGTGACGACCAGCGAGGCCAGGGGATCGCTTTGCGGCAGCGTGTGGCCGCCCTCGTCCTTGGTGACGGCGTGATGCCAGCCGAGCAGGGCGATGCCGGCAATCAGGAACAGCACGCTGAAGGCCGACCAGACCCAGGTGCTGGCGGGTGGGGCGTTGCCCACCAGCGGCTCGCCGGGCCAGTTGTTGGTGTAGGTCGCCTGCTTCGGCTGCATCGCTGGCTTGTCCGGTGACAGCGCATCGGCCGCCTCGGCTGGCCGCTCGGTCGTCGTCGCCCACGCGGTCCACCAGAAGAACGCACTCAGCAGACGACGGTTCTCCGCGTCCGGCACCGTGTCGTTCTTCATCGCGTAGGCTTCGCGCAGCTCGGCCGTCGCGGGATCGTTGCCGAAGAGGCTGATGTAGTGCTGCGCCACCTTCGCCACGGCGGCGGCGCGGTCCGGGGTCAGGACGATGGTGCCGGTGGCCGCGTCGTAGGTGTTCCTGCGCATCATCTGCTGCAAGCGGCCCTGCAGCCCTGCTTGGGCATCGACCGGCAGGGTGGCGAAGCTTGCGCCGGCGCTGGCCCTGGCGGCCCAGGCGTCGAGGATGCTGACCGCCTCGCGGTGAAGCCAGTCGGCACTCCAGTCCGGCGCGACGTAGGCGCCATGTCCCCAGATCGAGCCCAGCTGCATGCCGCCCATGGACTGCCACACCTGCCGGCCGCGTTCGATCTCGCTCCGCGTGTAGAGGACCGAGCCATCCTCCGACACCACGCGTTCCGGCATGGGGGCCGCGTTGCGCTGGATCTCCGTCCCGGACCACAGGAGCAGGGAGAAGGAGGTGACCAGCAGCACTGCGAGTGCAGTCCAGAGTTTGCGGGTGTTGCCCATGGCATTGTTTCCTCGGCATCCACCCGGGACAACGGGTGGTCGGTCGAACGGCGCTGCTCGAAGAACGCGCTATCGCCGGAGCAGGCGCAGCGCGTCGTGCGTCATACGCGACGCAGGAACAGCGTCAGCAGCAGGACGCTCAGTTCATCGGTGGCCACCGCATGGGTCTCCCCGTCCCGGAGATGCATCAGGCTGCCGGGCACCATCGTCTGCGTCCTGCCGTGTGCAGTCATCTGCACGGAGCCGTGCAGGCACTGGATGGTCAGCACGCCGCTTGCCTGATGATCCTGCATCCGGGTGCCGGGCTGGAGGACGAGGCGGAACACCTCCATATGCTCGTCGCGTATCAGGGTGCCGGGCTGCAGGTCGTCGATCGCCTGGCCCGCGCCGAGGGGCGCTCCGATTGAAACAACATCGCCCGACTTGGCGTGAGGAATTGCCATGTGAATCTCCGTTTGCGACTGAGCGGTGGCGTGCGTGGTGACACGGGAAATCAAATATGGGCCTGAACCATGACAGCGTGGAGATCCGCAATGGCGGCCGGTTCCGCGCTGCCCTTTTCTGCCGACAGCGTAGCCACCAGCCTCGATGGCTTACTGGGGGATCTCGACGTGGCCGCCGAAGCCGAACCGCATCGCCGACAGTAGCCTGTCGCCGTACGTGGTGTCGGATCGACTGCGATAACGGGCGAACAGCGCGGCCGCGAGGACGTGCACGGGGACGGCCTCCTCCATGGCGGCCTCCACGGTCCAGTGCCCTTCTCCCGAATCCGCCACCCTGCCGCTGTAGGCGGCGAGGTCCTCGTCCTGGGACAGCGCGGCGGCGGTCAGGTCGAGCAGGAACGACGAGATGACGCTGCCGCGCCGCCAGACTTCGGCAATGTCGGTCAGGTTGAGATCGAATCGTTCGTCTTCCGGCAGGCGCGCCGACGCCCTGCTCTTCAGCACGTCGAAGCCTTCGGCATAGGCCTGCATCAGGCCGTACTCGATGCCGTTGTGAACCATCTTCACGAAATGGCCTGCGCCGGCCGGGCCCGCGTGGATGTAGCCCTTCTCGGCACGCGGGTCGTGCCCTTGTTCGGGCTTGCGGTGGAGCGTCCTGCCGATGTCGCCCATGCCGGGCGCCAGCGTTTCGAAGACGGGGTCGAGCAGGTCCACCGTGGCTTTCGGCCCGCCGATCATCATGCAGTAGCCGCGCTCCAGGCCCCAGATGCCGCCGGAGGTGCCGACGTCGACGTAGGCCACGCCCTTCTCCGCACAGGTTCTTGCGCGGCGGATGTCGTCCTTGAAGAAGCTGTTGCCGCCGTCGATGATGATGTCTCCCGGCTTCGTGATGCCGAGCAGCCGTTCCACCATGTCCTCGGTGACCTGTCCGGCCGGCAGCATGATCCAGAAGATGCGGACGCCATCGAAGTGGGTGACGAGATCCTCGACGGTGCTGGCACCGATGGCGCCCTCGCCGACCATGCCGTCGATGACGGATTGCGTGCGGTCATGGACGACCACCTCGTGTCCGCCCTTCATCAAGCGGCGGGCGATGTTGCCGCCCATCCGGCCCAGGCCAATCACTGCTAGTCGCATTCACGCACCTCCGCTGCATCCGGGTGACGCAAGCCATCCAGGGATGGTCTTGCAGGACGGCGCTTCACCGCATCGGTGAGCGCATCGCATGGGTGAACAATGCACCGCAACACGGAGGCAGCACAAGGGCAGCAATCCGTGGCGACCTGCGCGGCAGGTGCCTGGCGTCAGGCGGCCGGGCTTGCCTCGCGACGCAGCCATTGGGTGGCCAGTTCGACCAGGAAGCTGGCGCCGAGCGGCAACAGCGCGTCGTTGAAGTCGTAGCTGGCGTTATGCACGAGGCATGGGCCTCCGCCGTGTCCCGGCAGGCGGTGCTCACCGTCGCCGTTGCCGATGAAGGCATAGCAGCCGGGCACCGCTTCCAGCATGAAGGCGAAGTCCTCCGCCGCCATGATCGGCGTCTGGGTGACGACGCGCTCGGCCGGCAGCATGCCGCGCAACACTTCGCGGGCGAATTCGGTTTCGGCGGGATGGTTGAGGGTGGCCGGGTAGTTGCGGCGGAACTCGAAGCTCACGCGGGCGCCGAAGACGGCGGCGGTCTGCTCGGCAACTTCGCGCATGCGCCGTTCGATCAGGTCCAGCGTGTCGGCGGAATAGGCGCGCACCGTGCCCTGCATTTCGCAGCTGTCGGGTATGACGTTGGGCGTGTCACCCGCGCGCAGCATGGTGACCGACAGGACCGCCGTTTCCAGCGGTTTCTTGTTGCGCGTGATGATGGTCTGGAAGGCCTGCATGATCTGGCCGGCGACCGGGATCGGGTCGATGGCCAGGTGCGGCATGGCGGCGTGGCCACCCTTGCCGTGGATGGTCAGCTTGAATTCGTTGTTGGAGGCGAGCACCGCGCCCGGCGACAGCGCGACGGTGCCGGCGGGAATGCCGGGCATGTTGTGCAGGCCGAACACCGCCTCCACGGGGAAGCGTTCGAACAGGCCGTCGCGCATCATCTCGCGCGCACCGCCGCCGTGTTCCTCGGCGGGCTGGAAGATCAGGTACACCGTGCCGTCGAAGTCGCGGTGCTTCGCCAGATATTGCGCGGCGCCCAGCAGCATGGTGGTGTGGCCGTCATGGCCGCAGGCGTGCATCTTGCCCGGGTGGCGGCTGGCGTGCGCGAAGTGATTGGCCTCCTGGATGGGCAGCGCGTCCATGTCGGCACGCAGGCCGACGGCGCGCGAGGAGTTGCCGTTCTTCACGATGCCTACCACGCCGGTCCTGCCCATGCCGCGATGTACCGGGATGCCCCAGTCGGTGAGCAGGCCGGCCACCAGGTCGGCGGTGCGCGTTTCCTCGAAGGAGAGTTCGGGGTGGGCGTGGATGTCACGCCGCACCGACTTCAGGTAGTCGGCCTGGTTGGCGATGGCGTCGATCAGCTTGGTGGTGCTTGCGGTGGTCATGGCGCGGATTTCCGATGTTGCCGCCCGGCGCTGCCGGATCTGCATACGCGCGACACGCTGGCGGACATTACGGAAGGCGCGTGCCTGACGGTGGGAAGCAGCCAGGACGTACAGGAGGAAAACTGGAGCGGGTGATGGGAATCGAACCCACGCTATCTGCTTGGGAAGCAGAAGTTCTACCATTGAACTACACCCGCGATCGGGGCGTAGTTTAGCGCGACACAGGACGCCGCGCAGCCCTCGCCGCGCGGCGTCCTTACCTGCATCAATACTTCAGCGGTTCATCAGCGATTGCGGATGCGCTCGCGGATCCACACACCGGCTTCCTTCAGGTTGCCGACGTTCCAGTTGCCGCTGCTGCAGGTGCCCGGCTTCCACACCGCGCCGGAGAGGCCGTCGTCGGAGTAGTTCCAGTTGGTCCAGCTGATCTTGTACTGGGCCAGCGTGTCCAGGTACTTCTGCGCCATGGTGAAGTTGTTGCCACCGCCCCCCGAGGCCTGCTGCGTGCCGAACTCGGTGACGAACACCGGCAGACGCTCGGCGGCGTAGATCAGGTTGTCCAGGTACACCTGGCCGTGCGAGGCCGCGTAGAAGTGGAAGGTGTACATGAAGTTGCTGGCGCGCACCGGGGCGTTGACGATCTCCTGTGCACTGCCACCGTCCGAGATGCCCATCGAGCCCCAGGCGTGCGTGCCGACGAGGATCACCGCATCCGGGTCGTACTTGCGGATGAAGGGGATCATCGTTTCGGCGTAGCTGCGCACCTTGGCCCAGGTCACGTTGTTCGGCTCGTTGGCAATGTCATAGATGATGTTGTTCTTGCCGTTGTGCCGCGTGGCGATCTCGCGGAAGAAGTTCTTCGCACGCTCGGTGTTGTAGTTGGGATCTCCCGGGGTGAGCTGGTGCCAGTCGACCAGCGCGTACATGCCGCGCTTGGTGGCTTCCTCGATCAGCAGGTGCACCTGGTTGGTGAAGCCGACCGGGTCGGTCTCGTAGCCGTCTTCCTGCACGTACATCGAGATGCGCAGGATGTCCGACTTCCAGTCGTTGGCCAGCACGTCCAGCGAAGCCGGCGTCAGGCAGGAGCCCCAGCCGTACCACTGGATGCCGTGCGTGCTCATGCCGCGCAGCTGCACCTGTTCGCCGCGGCTGTTGCACAGCTTGGTGCCGCAGACGCTGAGCTGGCCGTTGCGGGCCACCGGCGTGCCGGTGCCGCCCGAGCTGGAGCTGCTGGACGAACTGGTCGAACTGGAGCTGGACGACGAACTGCTGGATGAGGAGCTGGAGGAGCTCGACGAGGAGGAGGAAGACGACGAGGACGAAGAAGAGGACGAGCTGGAAGAACTGGAAGAGCTCGACGAACTGGAGCTGCTGCTCGACCCACCCCCGACCGGCTGGCCGTTGACCAGGAAGGTGCAGGCCTGGCCGTTGAAGTTGCAGCCGGACAGCGCTGCCGGCGTGAGGGAGCCGTTGGCGGTGAAGCCGAACTTGGCATTCGCGCCCGGCTTGATGCTGCTGTTGAAGCTCACCGGCTTGACGGTGTAAGGATCGCTGCCGGTGATCGTGGCGCTGTAGTGGCTCTTGATCACGTTGCCGAGACGGAAGTTGAGCGTCCAGCCGTTGATGGTCGCCGCGGTGTCGTTGGTGACGAAGACGTCCGTCGTGTAGCTGTTGGTGGAACTGCTCTTCACGCGGAAGTCCACCGTGACGGCCTGTGCGCCGATGGCGTGCAAACCGCCAAAAGCGACAAGTGCGAGTACGCCTTGTCTGAAATCAAACGATTTCCTTAAATTCATTCCTGATTCTCCTCGTTGGTTTTTAGTTATTTCTAAATCAAAGCCTGTTATCAGGCACTAACAAGGTTAATCGTTTACTTTCATTTCGCTGTAAGGGTTTACGGCAGGCATGGGAAACGCTCCTTGCGGGTGTTCTCGTCCGTGCGTCGGGGCCGTGGTCGGCAAGCCGGCCCGCAAGGCTTGCGCGGTCTCAAGCAAAACCCTCCGCGGGCCCTGGCGCCGGACATCGGCGCGGGGCGCGCGTGCTATCCTCGACACGCTTCATGGCAGCCGCCGGAAGCATGCTTCCCCGCCCCGAATACCCGACTCCGATGCTGCAACTACAGGTCAATGGCGAGGCCCGCCAGGCGCCCGTCGGCGCGACGGTCGCCACCTTGCTGGACGAGCTGTCGCTGACCGGCAAGCGCGTGGCCGTCGAGCGCAACGGCGACATCGTGCCGCGCGGCCTGCATGCCGGTACGGCACTCGCCGACGGCGACAGGCTGGAGATCGTGGTGGCTGTCGGCGGCGGCTGACCTTCGCGAGACTTTGATGAACGACCCGCTGATCATCGCTGGCCGCGAGTACGGCTCCCGCCTGCTCGTGGGCACCGGCAAGTACAAGGATTTCGACGAGACCCGCCGCGCCGTGATTGCCAGCGGCGCGCAGATCGTCACCGTGGCGATCCGCCGCACCAACATCGGCCAGGACCGCAACGCCCCCAGCCTGCTGGATGCGCTGCCGCCCTCCGAATTCACCTATCTGCCCAACACTGCCGGCTGCTACAGCGCCGACGACGCGGTGCGCACCCTGCGCCTGGCGCGCGAGCTGCTCGACGACCACACCCTGGTGAAGCTGGAGGTGCTGGGCGATCCGCACACCCTGTTCCCCAACATGCCGGAGACCCTGAAGGCCGCCGAGACGCTGGTGCGCGAGGGCTTCCAGGTGATGGTGTACTGCTCCGACGACCCCATCCAGGCGAAGATGCTGGAAGACATCGGCTGCGTGGCGGTGATGCCGCTGGCGTCCCTCATCGGCTCCGGCATGGGCATCCTCAACCCGTGGAACCTCAAGCTCATCATCGAGCAGGCCAGGGTGCCGGTGCTGGTGGATGCCGGCGTGGGCACCGCGTCGGATGCCGCCATTGCGCTGGAGCTGGGTTGCGATGGCGTGCTGATGAACACCGCCATCGCCCTGGCGCAGGACCCGGTGCTGATGGCCGGCGCCATGAAGAAGGCGGTGGAAGCCGGCCGCGAGGCCTTCCGCGCCGGCCGGATGCCGAAGAAGCTGTACTCCGCGTCGCCCAGCTCGCCGACCACCGGCCTCATCGGCGGCTGAGCCGGCCGTGGCAGGCACGCCTGGCGCCGACCGCGTGACGCGCCCGGCCCTGCTGGCGCTGTGCGCGCTCGGCGTGCTGGCCCTGCTGGCGACGTTGGCGCCAGCGAATCCCGTGTCCATGCTGGGCTGGCAGCGCGAAGCGCCGTGGGCGCCGCTACCCCTGATCGGTGCCCATTTCGCCCACCTCGGCCCCGCTCACCTCGCCATCAACCTTGCCGCCCTGGCGGTGCTGGGCTGGGCCGCGCAGCGCGTCCGGTCTTTCGGTGATTTCCTGCTGGCCTTGCTGTGTGCCGCAATGACCGTGGACGCCGGGCTGATCCTGCAGGTGTGGCCGGTGGAGTGGTACGTCGGCCTGTCGGGCGTGCTGCACGGCGGCTTCGCCTGGCTGTGCCTGCGGCTGACGCGTGCGCGGGGGGGCGTGTTGCCTTGGTTGCTGTGGATCGGCGGCCTGGCGAAAGCGCTCGCCGAGATGCAGGTGCCCGCCGGCAGCCTGGGCCCGATGGGCTTCCCGCTGGCGCTGGCCGCCCACCTCTACGGCTA
Source organism: Uliginosibacterium sp. H1 (assembly GCF_036017065.1). Lineage (NCBI taxonomy): Bacteria > Pseudomonadati > Pseudomonadota > Betaproteobacteria > Rhodocyclales > Zoogloeaceae > Uliginosibacterium > Uliginosibacterium sp. H1. The sequence continues at coordinate 459,990 of NZ_JAYXHR010000002.1, read as the reverse complement.
TCTGGGCGGCAGCGCCTGGGCCGTCACGGAGCGGCTGCTCCGCCGTGCGGCGTAGGCCGCGCCCAGCAGGCCGGCCAGGCCCACCCAACCGAAGGCGCCTCCGCCGCCGCCCCCACCGCTGGCCGGTGGCGGCGCCGGGCTGACGGCCTGTACGGTCGTCTGCTGCTGATCCGTGCGGCCATTGCTGTCGGTGACGGTCAGGGTCACGGTGTAGCTGCCCGCCGTCGGCAAGGCCAGGTTGGTGGTGGACTGTGCGGGGCTGGTCAGGGTGCCGGCGGTGCCGCTCAGCGACCAGGCGTAGCTCTGCACGGTGGCGCCCGGCATCGCGCCCGAGCTCGTGGCGTCCAGCGTCAGCACGGCACCCGGCGTCACGCTGGCCGGCAGCGCCGCGATGCGCGCCATCGGGTTGCGGGCGAGGCCCACCGCCGCACTGGCATCCAGCAGGCCGGCGCCACAGGTGCTGGTGGTGCATAGGCATTGCCCCTCGGTGCTGCTGCCGGTCGCGCCCACTGTCGGGCACACCGGCAGGCCGGGTTGCTGCGGGTCGGAGGCAGGGAAGCCACGGGCCCCGGCCTTGATGCGCGCGATCACTTCAGCAGCCTGCAGGTTGGGGTTGAGCGCCAGCATCAGGGCGGCCACGCCGGAAACCTGCGGCGCGGCGAAGCTGGTGCCGACGTTGCCGTTCGGGTTGGTGCTGGAGGTGTAGCCGTCGGCGCCGGGCGATGTGGTGCCGACGTTCGTGGTGGTGTCGATGCGGTAGATGCACTCCTGGTTGTTCGCCAGGTTCACGCAGTTGCCGGCAGGTGCCGAGATGCCGACCTGTGGCCCGAGGCTGCTGTAGCCCACCTTGCTGCCGGTGTGGCGGACGCCCGCCACGGTCAGCAGGCCGCTGCAGTTGCCGGGGCTCAGCACCGGCCCGGTGAAGTTGCCGGCTGCCGCGACGATGGTCGCGCCGCGCGCATTGATGTCATTGATCGCCGACTGGTAGGTCTGGCTGCACTCCGACTGACCGCCGAAGCTCAGGTTCAGCACCCGCGCCGGGTTGGCGTTATCCGGCACGCCGGGCACCGGCAGCCCCGCAGCCCAGCGCATCCCCGCGACGATATCGGACACGTAGCCGCCCACCACGCCGAGCACCCGCACCGGCAGGATGCGGCTTTGCTGGGCGACGCCTGCGACGCCGAGCGAATTGTTGGTCTGCGCCGCCAGCACGCCCGACACCCGCGTGCCGTGCCAGCTGCTGCGGCTGCCGGCGACGCTGGCGTCCCAGTCGCCGGGATCGGCAGGGTCCGGGTCACGACCGTCACCGTCGTTGGCGGTGGCAAAACCCCCATTCGGGTCTTCGCTGATGAAGTCGTAGCCGGGCAGGAACTTGCCTGTCAGGTCCGGGTGGTTCGGCCGCACGCCGGTGTCCAGCACCGCCACGACGACACCGCTGCTCCCGGTCGTGACGTCCCAGGCCTGGTCGGCACGGATGGCGGCGAACTGCGCACTCTGCAGGTACCACTGGTTGTTGTACATCGGGTCGCCGGCGGTGGCCATCGCCTGCGCCTTCAGGTCCGGCTCGGCGTACTCCACCAGCCCCTGGCGCATCAACTGGTCGGCCAGCGCCCGCGAGCTCATGCCATCGGCCACCACCACCTGGGTGGTCGGGGCGACGAAGCGCTTGCCACGCAGGGCGACGCCTGCACGAACCCCGAGCTGGCTGGCAGCGGCGCTCACGCCCTGCACCTGGGCGCTGGCGGCAACGGCCATCGCATCCCCGTTGCGGTACTTGACGATGACGCGGGCGGACTCTGCTTGCGCCGCGGCGGGCAGGGCGTGCAGGCCGAGCAATGACAGGGCGAGCAGGGCGGGAAGGCGTGTGAGGGTCACGGTACGCGTACCTTCTGGTCGGGTTCGACAAGGCGCACGCCGGGCTGGCTGCGCAGGCGGGCGATGGTCTGGCCGCAGCCGGTGTCGGTCGCGCTGCAGCTCAGGACAAAAGCGGCCGTATCGGGCGAAATGGCGGCACGGAAGCGCAGGCGGCCGCCTGCACGGGTGGCGGTCTGCTGCAGCCAGGGCGGGTCCTGCAGGTGGGCAGGACTGGTTACCGCAAGGATGACGGGCTGCTCGATCTCGGCGGCCGGCGGGGCCGCCCGGCAGGCCGACAACACACCGGGGAGGGCGAATGCGGCGACGAGGCAGGCGATGCGGGCGGGCTGGGTCATCGATATCGGGTATCGGCAACGATGAACGGGTCGCCAGCCTAGCACTGCTGCACTGCATTGTCTGTCGGTGCCGGGAGGGCGATGCTCGCGCCGCGACGCACGGCAGGGCACAATGGCGCCCCTGTTTTCCCCGCCCGCAGCACGATGTCCGCCACGCCGCCCGACCACGTCCCGCCCGCCCCGGAAGCCGCCGAGCCCGAGGCCGCGCCGCGCTTCTCGCGCCAGCCGATCCGCAGTTTCGTGCTGCGCCAGGGCCGCATGTCGGACGCGCAGAAGCGCGCCATCGAGGAAGGCCTGCCGCGCCATGGCATCCGCTACGCGGTGGCGCCGCTGGACTACGCCAGCACCTTCGGCCGCCAGGGGCCGGTGGTGCTGGAGATCGGCTGCGGCATGGGCGACACCACCGCGAAGATCGCCGCTGCGCAACCGGAGCGTGACTTCATCGGCATCGAGGTGCACGGCCCCGGCGTCGGCAACCTGTGCAAGTTGATCGAGGCGCAGGCGCTCACCAACCTGCGCGTCATGCAGCACGATGCCACCGAGGTGGTGCGCGACATGATCGCGCCGGACTCGCTGGCCGGCGTGCATGTGTTCTTCCCCGACCCCTGGCCGAAGAAGCGTCACCACAAGCGGCGCATCCTGCAACCTGCCTTCGTGCATGAACTGGCGGCGCGGCTGGCGCCCGGCGGCTACCTGCATTGCGCCACCGACTGGGAGGAATACGCGCAGCACATGCTGGAAGTGCTGTCGGCCGAACCCTTGCTGCAGAACACCGCGTCCGACTATGCGCCGCGTCCGGACTACCGCCCGCTGACCAAGTTCGAAGCGCGCGGGCTGCGCCTGGGGCATGGTGTGTGGGATCTCGTCTTCACCCGCAAGGCCTGATGCGCGACCGGGGCTGACCCGCCCGTCGGGGTGCTTGCAGGCAACAGGTGGCGTACCTAGCATGCGACCTCCCTACCGGAGTGCCGCCATGCCTGCGACCTGTCGTCTTGCCAGTTGTCTCTGCCTGTCCCTGCTGTCGCTGGGTGCGCTGGCCGAACCCACCACCGTCGCCGAACTGCGCGCGGCGGGTGCCACGGCGCTGAACTCCGAGCAAGTGCGCCAGTTATTGCCGAAAACCGAGGTCGTCAGCATGGCCGACACGGGCATGGAGCGACACTGGACCAACCTTGAAGATGGTAGTTTCGTGGCGCGCGCGAGCAACCCGCGTCTACCCAAGGCGCCAGTGCAAAACGGCGCCGGAACCTGGCGCATTGATGATCGTGGTGCCTACTGCGTCAATATCGACTGGTTCACGCGCAAGGAGGCCTGGTGCCAGTTCGTCTTCAGCCTCGGCGACAGACATTACTTCGGTGCCTCGCAGGTCAATCCGGAAGCGCGCGTCGCCGCCATCCAGCTCAAGCGTTGAGCGTCATAGCGGCAACCCGCGCGGCTTGCGCTGCGCCCGCGCGAACAGCCGGTCGTACAGCCAGGCCGGCAGGTGCGCCAGCCCTTGCGCCACCAGTGCCATCTGCCAGGGAATCGTGGCGCGTGCGCAACCGCGCTCGATGGCGCGCGCGAAATGGCGTGCGGCTTCGTCGGCCGGCAACATGAACGGCATGGGGTAGGGATTGATAGCCGTCATCGGCGTGGCGATGTAGCCGGGGCGGATCTCCACCACCCGCACGCCGCTGCCGTGCAACTCCACGCGCAGGCTCTCCAGATAGCGTGCGGCGGCGGCCTTCGAGGCGCTGTAGGCGCCCGCGCCCGGCAGGCCGCGCACCCCGGCCACCGAGGATATGCCCACCAGCCGCCCGCTGCCTCGCTCGCGCATGGCGGTCACGAAGGGCTGGAAGGTGGCCACCATGCCCAGCACATTGGTGCGCAGCACGGCCGCGAAGGCGCCGAGGTCGTCCAGCTCTTCGGTCAGGGTGCCGACCGAGATGCCGGCGTTGGCGATGACGATGTCCGGCACACTGGCTTCGTCCATGAAGCGGGCCGCAGCCTGCTGGATCGAGGCTGGATCGGCGACGTCCGCCGGCAGGCACAAATGCCGGCCGGGCAGGCTGGCGGCCAGCGCGTCCAGCACGGACGCGCGCCGCCCGACGAGGCCGATGACCGCCCCCTGCTTTGCGTAATGGCGCGCCAGCGCCGCACCGATGCCGCTACCGGCACCGGTGAGGAAGACGCGAGGGGCGGTCATTCAGGAGGTGGCGCGGGCTTACTTACTGCCGCGGGCCTGGGCGATCAACTGGTCGGAGACCTTGAAGACGTTCTCGCCGGCGTTCACCATCCAGCGGCCGTTGATGGCCAGCGCCGGCACGCCCGGCACCTTGTAGTCGCGCGCCAGTTGCTCGGAACGCTTGAACTGGGACTCGACGCCGAAGCTGCGCCAGGTGTCGTTGAACTTGGGAACGTCTACGCCTTGCTTGGCCAGCCACTCGTTGCGGGTCTTCTCGTCGTGCAGGGCGACGCGCTGGGTGTGGATGGCCTCGAAGACCTTGGCGTCCAGCTTCTCGTTGAGGCCCATCACGTTGAGCGTCAGGTACATGCGCGCCAGCGCGGTCCAGTCCGGACGACCGAAGCCGACCGGCACGCGCTTGAAACTCACGTAGGGCGGCAGCTTCTTCACCCAGGGCTGCAGGCGCGGTTCGAACTCATGGCAGTGCGGGCACATGAAGGAGAAGAACTCCAGCACCTCGACATTGCCGCCGGTGCCACCGGGCTGCGGCGGCGTGATGTCAACGTAGTCCTTACCCTTCTGCTGCGCCTGCGACAGTGCAGGCAGGGTGGCCAGCGCGGCGCCGGCGGTGAGGGTTTGCAACAGGCTGCGACGATTCATTTCTTTGGGTCTCCGTGGTCTTTCGAAAGAGCTGTCACGGCCGGGCCGGATTGACGGCACTGGTGGCAGCCTGCGGCTTCGACCGCACGATGGAAGATTCGATCCCTTCCGTCGCCAGTCTTGCCCGCACCGCCTCGGCATCGCCGAAGGCAGTGAAGGGGCCGACACGTACGCGATGGAAGGTGCCCTTGTCGGTCACATCCACCTTCTGCACGCCGGCCTCGATTCCCATCAACGCAAGACGCGCCTTCAGGTTGTCAGCGTCGGAGGGATCCTGGAAGGCGCCTGCCTGCACGAACATGCGTTCGGTGTTGTCGATGGCCGGCTTGGCCGGTGCCGGTACCGAGGCGGCATCGCCACCGGGCAGGATCTTGTAGAAGTCGAAGTTCGGCGGCTGGGCGGTGTTGGCCTGGTCGCCCGGCTTGCCGGGCAGTGCGGCCGGGCCGCTGGCCGCCGGCGCGACCGGGGCCGGTGTCGCCGGGGAGCTGATCGGCGCGGGCGTGTCGCGCAGTGGCGTGCGGCCGAAGTTGATGTACAGCGCCACGCCCACCGCGATGATGACCCCCAGCACCAGACCCAGCATGACGCCGGTAAGGGTGTTGCCACGCTGTGCGCGCGGACAGGCCGGAAAGTCGGAAAGACGGACGTGGAAAAACGGTTGCGACATGCGCGAAACCTCGCGGTCAGAAAGGCGTGCGCGAGTATAACCCTGCGCGCAGGCCCTCCCGGTACGGGGTTTCAGTGCCCGACGTGCTCAGCGCAGGATGTTGTCCACCGCTGCCACGTAGGCGTCGGTGGCGTCGGTGTCGCGTGCCACGCTGACCTCGAGGTCGCGCAGGATGCCGTCGGCCACGCCGTAGATCCAGCCGTGCACCAGCACCTCCTGGCCGCGCGCCCAGGCGTCGCGCAACACGGTGGTCTCGCAGACGTTGAGCACCTGCTCGGCCACGTTGAGTTCGCACAGGCGATCGACCTGGGTCGGCAGGTCGTCGATGGCGGCCAGCTTGCCGCGGTACTTGTCGCGCACGTCGGCGACGTGGCGCAGCCAGTTGTCGGCGAGGCCGACGCGGGTGTCCGTCAGCGCGGCGCGCACGCCGCCGCAGCCATAGTGGCCGACGACCAGGATGTGCTTCACCTTCAGCACGTCCACCGCGAACTGGATGACCGACAGCGCGTTGAGGTCGGCGTGCACCACCACGTTGGCGATGTTGCGATGGACGAAGACTTCGCCTGGCATCAGGCCGGTGATTTCGTTGGCGGGCACGCGGCTGTCGGCGCAGCCGATCCACAGGTACTCCGGTGCCTGCTGGGTGGCGAGGCGGGAGAAGAACTCCGGGTCGTTGTCGAGCATGCGCTCGGCCCAGGCGCGGTTGCCCGCGAGCAGTTCGTGTAGGGGACGATTCATGACGGCTCTCTCTTTCTTGTCGCCAGCTTCTAGGTTTTTCTCGGGCGCTGCGGCCGCCATTGTACCTGCCGCATTGCAGCACCTGCTGCGTGGACCGGATCAGGCCGGCTTGTTGCCGAGCATCGCGCGCAGGTTGGCCAGCCGCGCCTGCGCGTCTTCCTTGGCCACCGGCGCGGCGTTCCTGCCGCCGCTGTGTTTCGTGCCCTCGCCCAGCTCGGCAATGAAGCGCGAGGCCTCCACCGTGCGCAATTCGCCGGCGCTCTTGCGGCGCTCGCAGTAGGTGATGGTCAGCGCGCGCTGTGCGCGGGTCACGCCCACGTACATGAGGCGACGCTCTTCCTCGATCTTGTCTTCGTCGATGCTGCTCTGGTGGGGCAGCAGCCCTTCCTCCACGCCGACCAGGAACACGTGTGGAAACTCCAGCCCCTTGCTGGCGTGCAGGGTGGCGAGCTGCACCGCGTCCGCGCCTTCCTCGCCTTTGTCGAGCAGGGTGATCAGGGCCACCATCTGGGTGAGTTCCAGCAGGTTCTTATTGTCCTCTTCGCCCTTGCGGCCCAGCCAGTCCACCAGGTCGCGCACGTTCTTCCATTTCGTTTCGGCCTCGCGGCCCTCGCAGCTTTCCAGCAGCCAGGTCTCGTAGCCGGTCTCGGTCAGCAGCTCTTCCAGCAGGCGCTTGGCCGGCTCCTTCGCGGCGCGGAACTCCAGCCGGTTGATGAAGTTGCCGAACTCGCGCACGGCTTCCAGCTGGCGCGCATTCACGTGCTGCTCGGCGCCTTCCTCGAAGGCCGCGGCGAACAGGCTGATGTGACGCTGCCCTGCGTAGCGTCCCAGCGATTCGATGGTCGCGGCGCCGATGCCGCGCCGCGGCGTGGTGATGGCGCGGATGAAGGCCAGGTCGTCATCCGCGTTGGCGATCAGGCGCAGGTAGCACAGGATGTCTTTGATCTCCGCGCGGTCGAAGAAGCTCTGTCCGCCGGATATGACATAAGGGATCTTGTGGTTGCGCAGCTGTTGCTCGATCAGCCGCGCCTGGTGGTTGCCGCGGTAGAGGATGGCGTAGTCGCTGAACTTGCTGCGCGTCTCGAAGCGGTGCGCGGAGATCTTCGTCGCCACCCACTCGGCCTCGTTCTCCGCGTCGCGGCACACGTTGATGGCGATCGCATCGCCCAGGCCGTGCTCGCTCCACAGCTTCTTCTCGAACAGCTTCTCGTTGTTGCCGATCAGCGTGTTGGCGGCGCCGAGGATGCGGTTGCTGGAACGGTAGTTCTGCTCCAGCTTGATCAGCTTCAGCTTCGGGTAGTCCACCTGCAGCTGGCGCAGGTTCTCCACGTCGGCGCCGCGCCAGGCGTAGATGGCCTGGTCGTCGTCGCCCACCGCGGTGAAGGCGCCGCGCACGCCGGCCAGCTGGCGTAGCAGCTTGTACTGGGCGCGGTTGGTGTCCTGGTATTCGTCGATCAGCAGGTAGCGCAGCTTGTTCTGCCAGCGCTCCATCGCCTCCGGGTGCTGCTCGAACAAGGTCACCGGCAGGCCGATGAGGTCGTCGAAATCCACTGCCTGGTAGGCACGCAGGGTCTGCTCGTAGGCGGGGTACAGTTTGGCGGCGGCGTAGGTGACTTCATCGTTGGCCAGCTTTTCCGCTTCGGCCGGCGTCACCATCGCGTTCTTCCACGACGAGATGGCCCACTGCATCGCCTTCACCCGCGCCTTGTCGGCGTCACCGGCGATCTCGCCGATGATCTGCAGGATGTCGGAGGAGTCGAGGATGGAGAACTGCGGCTTCAACCCGGCGAGCTTCGCCTCCTGCCGCACGATGCGCACACCCAGCGCGTGGAAGGTGCACACCGTCAGGCCGCTGCCGTGGCCGCCTTCCAACAGCTTGCCGACGCGCTCCTGCATCTCGCGCGCGGCCTTGTTGGTGAAGGTGATGGCGGCGATGTTGCGGGCCTGCATGCCGCATTCGCGCACCATGTACGCGATCTTCTGGGTGATGACCCGCGTCTTGCCCGAACCCGCGCCGGCCAGCACGAGGCAGGGGCCGTCGAGGTACTTCACGGCGTCGCGCTGGGGGGTGTTGAGGCGGTCAAGCATTGGGGGCACGACGGGCGGGGAACGGCCGCAATTTTAACGCAGCCGGGAGGGGCGCCCCCGGCCCGCAAAAAACCGGAAATACCTGGCTTGAGAGGAATTCCCGACCGCTCTTTCTCGATGCGGTTTTTGCTGCCTTCGACGTTTGTGGCGAATGTCGTGACCAACGGCCTCCGGCCATGCCGGCAACCGCAGCCGCCTTGCAGTGCAAGGCATTCCGGCGGGCCGCCACCACGCAGGGAGTGGGCGCCGGGCGCCGTTCGTCGCCATGCCGATGTACTAAGGGTCAGGCGGCCTCAAGGCTTGTACCGCAGCGCCGCAATTTGTGACAGATTTCACGTAGCCACTGCAGGAGAAGCGCCATGCCCAACATGCCATTCGACGATGCCACCGTCCCCCGCAAGACCCACGCCGGCGCCCAGGCCCTGCTGGTGCGTGACGGCAGCCTGAGCCCCTCGCTGCGGCGCCTGCTGTTGCTCACCGACGGGCACCGCACGGTCTTCACGCTGTCGCAACTGCTGATCGATCACGACGTGCCGCGGCTGCTGTCCCACCTGGCCGATCTCGGCATGATCGACGACGGCGCGACCGGGCGGCCGACGAAGCCGATGGTCATCGACGAACTGCCGGAGGGCTGGGAGACCGCCTCCGAGTTCATGATGTCGCGAGCCCGCGAGAGCCTCGGCGTGGCCGCGGCGGACCTCATCGACCGGATCGAGCACGCCGACAGCCACGATGCCGCGCGGGAGGCGATGAGCCAGTGGTACCGCGCGCTGCGCGGCTCGCGCAACGGGCGCGACCATGCGGATGAGGACCGCGTGAAGGTCGTGAGCATGCTGGGCCGCGGCTGAGGACGTTCCGCAAGCTGGACAGCAACAAGGCCCTGGGTGAGCATGACGGCTGGATCAGACCGGGGCCGCTTCATGCACATCCGTCACCGTCTCACCGCACTGCTGTCGGGCCTTGGCGCCCTGCTGATCCTGAACGGCTGTGCCACGACGCCGGCAGCCGGTCCGACCCTCGTTACCGGTACGGCGACTTACCGCGAGCGCATCGCCCTGCCGCCCCAGGCGGAGTTCGAAGCGAGCGTGGAGGACGTGTCGCGCGTCGGTGCGCCTTCGGTACGCGTGGGCGAAATCCGCATGCCGCTTGCCGGCGTGCCGGTCAGATTCTCCATCCCGGTCGAAGCCTCACGCCTCACGCGTGACGGGCGCTACAGCCTGCGCGCACGCATCACCCTGGGTGATCGACTGCTCTACACCAGCGACACCGTCTATCCGGTGCTGGGCAGTTCGGGGCTGACGCATGCCGACATCCTGCTCAGGCCGGTACCTGCCCAGCCGGTGGCCGATGCGCCGCTGGAGAACACCTACTGGAAACTGGTCTCCCTGGGTAACGAGACCGTCACCGTGGCCGATGCCCGGCGCGAACCGCACCTGATCCTGCAGGCCCGGGAGCGGCGCGTGGCCGGGTCGGGTGGATGCAACCGCTTCACGGGTGGTTACACCCTCGACGGGCAGGCCCTCAGCTTCTCCCGGGTGGCCGGCACCCTGATGGCCTGCGTGCAGGGTGGCGAGTACGAGGCGGCCTTCCTCAAGACCTTGTCCGCGACCACCCGCTGGCGCGTCGATGCGGGTCAGCTGGAACTGATCGACGCCCAGGGCGCCGTGCTGGCCAGGTTCGTCGCCGTGCACCTGCGCTAGCGCAGCGCCCCGGCAACAGGCTTCAGACGAAGCCGAGGTTGCTGCTGCCGAAGTTCGACAGATTCGGCAGCAGCGCGCTGACCTGGCTGGCATTCAGCCCCATCCACGCCGCCAGCGTCGCCATGTACTGGTCCACCGACAGGGTGGGAATCCAGCGGCCCTGGTATTCCCAGCTCTGCACGCCGTAGTCGTCCGTGCCACCCAGGTTCAGCGAGGGGTAGGTTCCGTATGTTTGCCCGCCCTGTACCGCCCCGCCCATCACGAGGTGATGGTTGCCCCAGCCGTGGTCGGTACCGCCGCTGGAGTTGGGTTTCAGCGTGCGGCCGAAGTCCGACAGGGTGAAGGTGGTGACATCGTTGTCCACCCCCAGCGCCTGCATGGCGTTGCGGAAGGCGACCAGCGCCGGCGCCAGCTCTGCGAACAGGTCGCCTTGCCGTGCCAGGTGGTCGTTGTGCGTGTCGTAGCCGTCCTGTGACACCACGAAGACATGGCGGTTGCCGCCCACCGTGCTGCGGTTGGCGATCATCTTCGCCACCTGGTAGAGCTGTTCCGCAATGCTCGTGTCCAGCGCGCCCTGCAGGTTGTTGAAGTGGGTGTTCAACACCTCGGCCGGGGTGTTCGTCGGCGAGATCTTCAGGATCGGCGCCAGCGTGGTGCTGCGCGTCAGCGCGGTGCGCTGGATGCCGGCGAAGGCGTTCAGCAGGTGGTTGCTGCGTGTCCGGGTGGCCAGGGTATCGAGCATCGCGCGGCGTTGCGCGTTAGGGCCGCCGAAATAGCCGGCCGGCGCAAAGTCGGAGCCGGGGCCCGGCAGGGCCAGGGTGGAGCGGGTGGCACCGATGCCGATCCGGCCGCTGCCGCCGAAGGCGAACACCGGGTCCGGCCCCAGCGCCTCGGCGAGACGGCCACCCCAGCCGGTGCGGCCCAGCACCGAACTGCCGGCGGACTCCCACAGGTTCTGCTGGTCGGAGTGCGAGAACAGGTTGTCCGGCAGCTGCGCGGTTTTCGCGACGAGCTGCGCGCGTGTCGTCGGCCGCGCCAGCGGCCCGACGTTGAGCACCGCGGCCAGCTTGCCCTGCGTCCACATCGGAGCCAGCGGTGCCAGCGAGGGATGCAGGCCGTACAGCGGCCCGATCGCCGCCAGCGAAGCCTGGGGGATCGCCAGGGCACCGCGCGTGGCGGCGTACTGCGCATGACGGCCATCGCGCGGCACCACCATGTTGGCGCCGTCGTTGCCGCCATACAGCGCCACGCACACCAGCGCCTTGTAGCCGGTGGCCTGCGCGTTGGCGGTCGTCGAATAGAGGGCCTGCAGGCCGCCCACGGCGGTGAGTGCGGTGCCGGACAGGGCACCCCTCAGCAAGCTGCGTCGCTTCATGTCCATGCGCGTGCTCCGGCTCATCGCTGCACCTGGTATTCGGGGCTGGCCAGCACCAGGTAGAACGCGGTGGCCACGCGTTCCCTGCGCCAGTTGGCGGGATTGTTGGTGGCGGTGTGGGCCGCCACGGCGGTCGCGATGCCGCTGCGTACGTCGCCGGGCAGGCCGCCGGTGACCAGCAGGCGCTCCACGCGTTCCACGAGCGTGGTGGCGTTGTCGGCCAGCGCCTGCCAGTTCGCCAGGTCGGCCTGCGTGCCGCTGGCGCCGGGCATGCTGCCGGCGGCGATGCCGTTCCAGTACAGCATGGTGGTGCCGAGGTTGACGCGTGCAAGCGTGCTGTTGGCATTCTCGATGGCGAAGGCCGGCCCCACCAGCGTGGTGCCCGGCAGCGGAAAGTCGGGCGGATAGAAGTTGAACACCGAGTTGGCGTTGAACACGATCTGCCCCAGCTGGCCGCCCCACCACCAATAGAAACCGGCACCGTCGGTGCTGGCGTTGGTGGCGCGCAGCATGCCGGCGATGAACTGCGCCGGCTCGCGCAGGCGGCCATAGTTGTTGTCGCCGTTCTTGTCGTCGCCGCGTGCCTCGGGGTCGAGCAGGATGGCGGCGATGATGGCCCGCATGTCGCCGCGCTGGCCGTTGCCGAAGCCGTGCGCCGTGCCGCTGGCGAAGGCCGCCGACACGCGGCCCACGTACGCGGGCGACGGATTGCTGGTCACCAGGTGCTGGATGAGTTGCCTGCCGAGGAAGGGGGCCGCGTTGGCGTGGTTGAACAGCGCGTCGATGACGCGGTCCAGCGCCTGCTGCGGCGTGCGGCTGGCCGCCAGCGTGGAGCCGTCCGGCAGGGTGCGCGCCGTCTGGTCATGCTGGGCGGGTACCGGAATCATGTCGCCGCGCAGGTAGGTGTAGTTCTTCCAGCCGTTGCTGCCCCAGGGGCTGACGCCGCCGGCCGGATAGGTCCAGCCGGTGAGTGCGAAGGCGACGTCGCGCACGCCGTTGTTGTCATAGGTCGACTGGCAGTTGCCGCCCAGCAGCGTGCCGTCCGCATTCAGCTTGCACAGGCCGATGGAAAACAGCTGCATCAGCTCGCGCGCGAAATTCTCGTTCGGGTCCGCGCGCTCGTTGTTCACCATGTTCAGGTAGGTGCCCATCACCGGTGACAGCGTCACCTTGCGCAGGATTTCGCGCACGTTGCCGAAGGCGTTGTCGTGCAGCGTCTGCTGGTACTCGCGCAGGCCGTAGGTGCCTTCGACCTCGGCGTTCGACACCACGAACACCTGCCCGAGTGCCAGCGCCACGCGCTGGCGCAACTGGTCGCTGCCGAACACCGCATTGCGGTAGAACTCGCGCGACAGCGGCTCGGCCGAGTAGTACTCCTGCCAGCAGTTGTCGCGCAGGTAGGCACTGGGGAAGGGGAAGCTGCCGCAGAAGTTGGCCAGCCCGGCGGTGTGTATGGCGGAGGAGTAATTCGGCGAGTAGCCGCCTCCCGTGGCCTGGAACTGCGCCGCCAGCCAGTTGCGGTAACCGCTGCCCACGACGGTGTTCAGGGCCGTCTGCGTGGGACCGAAAGTCGCTTGCGTCAGGAAGCGCACCGCATCTGCCTCGGTGGGCGGTGTCTCGTTGGCGGGCAGCGGCGCGGGTGTGGGCGTCTGCGCTGCCGGTGTGCCGCCGCCAGTCGTTCCGCTGCCAGCGGTGCCACCGCCGCCCGATGAGCCACCACCCCCACCGCAGCCCGCCAGCGCAAGCAGCAGGCAAGCCAGCAAGGCGTGCAACAGCGGTGAGCGGGAGATTGACGACACGGGAAGGCTCCGGGGAAATCGATGGAAACGGAGCCGCTGACGCATGGCTCCCGATCGGATTTTCCGCATGCCATGACCCCGGACGAGGACTTTTCCACCAGCGGCGGATCGTCGGGGACGGGCGCCCGTCCGCCTGCCAGGCGGTCGGCAGCGACGCCTGAAGGGCGTGGCTCAGGCTAGGCGGTGGAACACTTCCGCACGGTGTCCAGCGTCCGCGTCGTCACGGCCTTGCCGAAGGTGCGCTCCAGCAGGCTCATGAATGCCGGCCCCGTCTCGTTCGGTACGTAGGCGCAGAATACTTCGGTGTTGTCCACGCGCAGGATCGACGCCCTGTCCCGCTCGATGGGCAATTCGAGCCGCCCTTCGTAGGGCTGCTTCAGGAAGGTGACGATGCGCTTGGCGTCTGCCGGCAGCTCGAAGGCCGCGAACGGGTCGGACGCGATCAGCGACTGCAGGAAGGTGGACGGGCGGACGATGGTGTGGAACATCCTGTCCATGTGCCGCTGCATCGCCTCTTCCGCCTGCTTCTCCAGCACCGGAACGATGTCCGGCCTGGCGGAGAAGGCGACGTTGCCGCTGGACAACAACGTCCTCACGTCCTCGAAGCCCGCCGCCTCGAAGCAGCGCTTGAGCTCGGGCATCTTGCAGTTCATCGGGCTGACGCCGCGAAGGAAGGCGGTGTAACGGGTCGTGGCGGGGGTCATGGCGGCCATCCAGTCCTGTGCGAGTCCTCTGCGTGATGCGTCCGGGTGCAGTCTAGGCTTGCCTGCTCAAGGCAAGTCGGCATGCAAGCAACACGAAAACCGTTCCGGCCAGCCGGTTGATGGCGATCTGTGCCCGCGTCGACTGCCTCAGCCAGGTGCCGATACGGCTCGCGCCCCAGGCAATGCCACTGAAGATGACCAACGCCGTCAGCATGAAGACTACGCCGAGCGTGATGATCTGGATGCTGGGCGCCCCGCGGGCCGGATCGACGAACTGCGGCAGGAACGCCAGGAAGAAAACTGCGACCTTGGGGTTGGTCACGTTCATGACGATACCGCGCACATAGAGCGACCTGGCGCTCAGGGACGCTTCAGCTGCGGACAAGCTCTGCGTCGCTCCCGCACGGAATGCCTGCCATGCGAGGTACAGCAGGTAAGCCGCTCCCACGATCTTCAACGCGGTGAAGGCGATGGCAGATGTCTGGAGCAGCGCCGCCACGCCCAATGCAACAGCGGCGATGTGCGCGAGCAGCCCGCTGCACAGCCCGAGCGTCACCAACAGCCCGGCCTTGCGGCCGTGCATTGCAGACTGGGTGAGGACGAAGATGTTGTCGGGGCCCGGGGAAACCGCCAGGGCGGCCGAGGCGGCGACGAAGAGAAGCAGGACGTCAGACGGGATCATGGATTCGACGGATTGATTCTGGGTACGGGCCTGCCTGTCCAGGGCACGGCTGTCCATGACACAGGCGTAGTGGGTCCGCCCATCAGGAAGTCCTGCTCAACCGATCAGCAGGATATGCAGCCGCCGCGGCCCGTGCGCGCCAAGCTGGATGGTCTGCTCGATGTCACCGGTACGCGATGGGCCCGCGATGAGATTCACCGCGCGCGGCATGCCGCCGTGATTGCGCAGGCTGGTCCAGGCGTCTTCCAGGTGAGCAACGATGTCCTGCCGGTGCAGCACGACGAGATGGTCGTCCGGCACGAAGTTGTGGGTGGTCGGCGTGTCGGAACCGGAGCCCAGCAGCACGCTGCCGGTCTCGGCGACGGCGAGGCGGGCGAGGCTGACGGCGACGGCCTCGTTGCGTTGCGCGGCACCGGTATGCACCTGTAGCGGCGCGGGCCAGGCCAGCGCCGCCAGCGGGTCGCTGACGGCGATGTGCGTCGGCAGGCAGTGCGTGCGCAGGTGGGCCGCGACGGCGGCGGGAACGTCGCCGATGTCGGCGAGCGTCTGCACGGTGGCGGCGCGGCGGGTGATGCGCTGGGTGAACACCTCGGCCAGATCGTCCGGCAGTGCGGGGCGCGGGTGTCGCGGCGCGCGGCTGATGCGTTCGGCGAGCGCGGCGCGCGCGGCGGGTTGCAGCGGGCCACGGCCCAGCTGGTCGGCGATGGTGTCGAGGATCAGGTCGCGGCCGACGCCCAGCTGGTACAGCGGCTTCTTCGACACGCGCTGCTTCCACGGGAAGAGGCGTTCCATGAAGCTGGGGCGGTCGTCCACGTCCGGATCGAAAGCAGGCTTGCTCATGCGCGCTTGCTCCGCGGCACTTGCGACAGGAAGGTGCTGCCCGCCGGGGCGGGCAGGTCGCGGCTCTGCGTCCAGCCCTCGGCGAAGGGCAGCTTGCGCACGCGACGCCCGGCACCGCCGAGTCGCGCCAGCGTTGTCGTCGCCAGCTTCTCGGCGATGCGGTACAGCCAGGGCTGGCTGGCGACGAAACGCCAGGCGGCCAGCGCGCTGCGCTGCAGGCGCGGGCCGACGCGCTCCACGTGCTGCAGGTGGCGCAGCTCGCGCAGCATCTCCGGCAGCGGGATCTTCACCGGGCACACGCTCTGGCAGCGGCCGTTCAGCGTGCAGGCGTTGGGCAGGTCGTAGCTGTCCTTGAGGCCCTGGTAGATCGGTGTCAGCACGGCGCCCATCGGGCCGGGATAGACCCAGCCATACGCGTGGCCGCCGACGCTGCCGTACACCGGGCAGTGGTTCATGCAGGCGCCGCAGCGGATGCAACGCAGCATCTTGCGAAAGCGGCTGCCCAGCATCTGGGTGCGGCCGTTGTCGACCAGCACCACGTGGTATTCCTCGGGGCCGTCCGGGTCGCCAGCGCGACGCGGGCCGGTGGACAGCGTGGTGTAGGTCTCGGTGTCCTGGCCGGTGGCGCTGCGTGCGAGCAGGCGCAGGAAGACGGGCAGGTCGTCCAGCGAGGGCAGCACGCGCTCGATGCCGCTGGTCACGATGTGCACGCGCGGCAGGGTCTGCGTCAGGTCGCCATTGCCTTCGTTGGTGACGATGACGCTGGTGCCGGTCTCGGCGATCAGGAAGTTGCCGCCGGTGATGCCGACGTCGGCGCGGAAGAACTTGTCGCGCAGCATCTCGCGCGCCTCGGTCACCAGCTCGGCCACCGTCTCCTTGCGGGCGCGGCCGTGGTGTTCGGCGAACAGCGCGGTGACCTGCTCGCGGGTCTTGTGCAGGGCCGGGCCGACGATGTGCGAGGGTGGCTCCTTGGCGAGCTGGATGATGTATTCGCCGAGGTCGGTTTCCACCACCTCGTAGCCGGCAGCGATCAGCGCGTCGTTGAGACCGATCTCCTCGCTGACCATGCTCTTGCCCTTGGTGATGACCTTGGCATCAGCGGCGCGGCAGATGTCGACGATGATGCGCTGCGCCTCACTGTCGTCATGCGCCCAGTGCACCTTGCCACCGGCCGCGACCACCGCCTGCTCGTAGCGCTGCAGGTAGTAGTCGAGGTGGTCGAGCACGTGGTCCTTGATCTGCGCCGCCGTGTCGCGCAACTGCTCGAACTCCGGCAGCGCGTCGACCGCCGCCTGGCGATGGCCGATGAAGCCGACGCGCGAGCGGGCCAGCGCGGTGCGCAGGCGTTCGTCGTGCAGGGCGACGACGGCAGCCTGCTTGAAGCGCGGGGTCTCGAAGCGCATCAGCGCGGCTCCTTCGCGTCTTTCGTGTCGTCCGCTTCGCCGCACAGCCCGTTCCCTTCGGCCATGCCGGCCAGCACCTCGGCCGCGTGGAAGACGCGCAAGGCCTTGCCCTCGCGCGCGGCGCGGCCGGCGATGTTCATCAGGCAGCCGAGGTCGCCGCCCAGCACGGTGTCGGCAGCGGTGCCGGCGATGTCGGCCAGCTTGTCGTCGACGATGCGGGTGGAGATCTCCGGATACTTCACGCAGAAGGTGCCGCCGAAGCCGCAGCACACTTCCGGGTCGCGCATCTCGGTGAGCTGCAGCCCCTTCACCGCCGCGAGCAGGCTGCGCGGCTGCTGCTTCACGCCCAGCTCGCGCAGGCCGGAGCAGGAGTCGTGGTAGGTGGCGACGCCGTCGAAACGCACGTCGTCCAGCTGCAGGCCGCGAACGTCGACCAGGAAGGACAGCAGCTCGTGCGCCTTGGCGGCCAGCGCGTCGGCACGACGGCGCCATTCCGGCTCGTCGTCGAACAGGCGCGGGTAGTCCTTGCGGATCGTCGCCATGCAGGAGCCGGACGGACCCACGACATAGTCATAACGCTCGAACTGGCGGATCACCTGCTTCGCGAGTACGCGGGTACCGTCGAAGTCGCCGCTGTTGTACGTCGGCTGGCCGCAGCAGGTCTGCGCGGCGGGCACCTCCACCACGCAACCGGCGCGCTCCAGCAGGTGCAGCGCGGCGTGGCCCAGGTTGGGACGGAAGACGTTCATCAGGCAGGTGGCGAAAAGGCCGACCCGGGGAGCTTCGGTCATCGTGTCGTTCGAGGTTGGATCCGGAATGGGCTCAGAGACGGCGCGCCGCTTCGGTGGCGGCCTGCTCCAGCACCTGGCTGGTCGGCACGCTGGCAGCGTCACCGCGCTGGGCCTGGGTGATCAACCAGCGCAAGGGGAAGATCGCCGCGAAGTCGCCGTGCGGGTGGGTCACCAGCAGCGTGCGCGCCTGGCCGGCCAGCCACGCGACGCGGGCGCGTGCCGCGCTGCCGTCGGGCAGCTTGAGGTCCAGCCAGTCGCCCACCTTCAGCGCGGCGATCCAGTCCGGCGCACGCGGGTCGGCCTCGGCATCCGGCTGCAGGCGCACCAGGCGCAGGCCGGGGTGTTCGGTCACGGTGTCCACGCGCGGCGGTGCCAGGCGCGGGATGCCGAAACCGGCGATGTCCTCCATGCCCCGCCCGCGCAGCGCGGCGGAGTGGAAGGCCACGAAGCGGTTGAGCACCTGCTCGCGCATCGCCTCCGGCATGCCGATCAGGGTGAGGCCCTGGCGCAGTTGCTCCAGCAATGGGGGCAGCGCGGCGACCAGCTCGGCCCGCGCGGCCGGATCGGTCTTCGGCTGCATGCTCCAGATGAGCCGGTCGGCGGTCGCCAGGCCCTGCATCCATTGCGGGCTCTTCTCGCCCTGGGTCTGCAGCAGGGTGGCGAGCACGCGCACCCACAGCTGTTCGAGGAAGTCGCGTACCGGCTCCGGCACGTCGCCGACAGTCAGCGCGCGCACGGCCTGCGCGGCGCGGCGGCGCGACTGTTCGCGGCGTACCTCGCGCTCGGCCAGCGGGATCAGCGCGGTGGCGCGCGATACGGCAGCCGCCATGTGCTGGGCCGCCAGCGCGTCGATCTGGCCGCGGAAGCCTTCGAAGGCAGCGAGGTCGCGATCGAAATGGGCGACGAACTCGGCGCTCTGCTCGCGCAGCGAGCGGACGATGGCATAGCGTTCGTCCTCGCGCGGGTCGATGCTCATGGCGAGGCCCAGCAACGCATCCAGGCACTGGCGCGCCGGGTGGCTGGCGTCGGCCAGGAAGCCGGGGGCGATCAGCGCGGCCTTGAACAGCGGCACGCGCAGGGTGGCCAGCACCGGGCGCAGGGCCGGGCACAGGCGCGTATCCGCCAGCACCATGTCGAAGGCGCGTCCCAGCGCGTCCAGGCTCACGGCGGAGGCGGGCGGCAGCAGCAGGTTCAGTTCGCCGACGTTCAATGCGCCGGCGGCGGATGCATCGCGCTGCTTCTCGGTCAGCCAGCCGAGCACGCGGTCGGCGATGGCGGAGGCCAGCGTCGGGTCGATGCCGGCGCGCGGGCCGTCCCCGCCGGCGGTGGCGGATCGCGACCACAAGGCGGTGCGCAGCGCGCCCAGCGAGCCGGGAATGTGCGGACCGGCGTCCAGTGGCGCGGCGCCATCGGCACTGCTGCCGGCGTAGGCCGCGCGTTCGAGGCCTGCACCGCCGAACGGGGCGCGTTCGCCGGACGTGCGCAGCAGCGATTTCTGCTCCACGCCGGCATCTTCCAGCAGCTTGTCCAGCTCCACGTACAGCTCGGCCAGCGTATTGCTCAGCGCGGTTTCGGCCTGCGCCGGGAAGGACAGGCGGCCGGGGCCACGCATGGCGTCGTGGTCCAGCATCTCGCGCAATGCCGCGCACACCGCGTCCGGGCCGACCGGCAGCTGGGCGACGTCGGCGTCGTCTTGCTCCAGCAGGGTCATGAAGCGCAGGTGCAGGCTGGACAGGTTGCGCTCGGCGCGGTCGGTCAGCTTCTGCGACAGGTTGATCAGCGCCACCGTGAGGTCCATGTCCTCGGGGTGCACCAGGCTGATGCGCGAGGCGGTGAGGCTGCGCTTGGCCTCGAACTCGCGGCGGCTCCTGATGCCGGACAGCTCGTCGAAAGTGGTGCCCGCAGCATCCGACAGCGCCTGCAGCAGCTCCGGCAGGCGGATGCCCTGGCTGGCAGCGGCCTTCAGCAGCGTGTCGGCGAAACGCTCGCGGCAGCGGCGCAGGATGGCGGGTTTGTTCAGCGTTTCCATCGTGGTGCTCAGGCCTCGCGTTGCAGACGTTCCAGCAATTCGCGACAGGCCAGCGCGCGATGGCTGACGGCGTTCTTCAGCGTGGCGTCGATCTCGCCGGCGCTCTGCTCCAGCTGCGGCAGCCAGAACAGCGGGTCGTAGCCGAAGCCCCCGCTGCCGCGTGGCGCGGTGAGCACCTCGCCATGCCATTCGCCCTCGCAGATGATCGGTTGCGGATCGTCGGCGCTGCGCAGCCACACCAGCACCGCGACGTAGTGCGCGCGGCGGTCGGCGACGCCGGTGAGTTTTTCCAGCAGCAGGGCGTTGTTGCGCTCGTCGGATTTCGGCTCGCCGGCGAAGCGCGCGGAGTGCACGCCGGGTGCGCCGCCGAGTGCCCGCACGCAGATGCCGGAGTCATCCGCGAGGGCCGGCAGGCCGGTGATGCGCGCCGCGTGGCGTGCCTTGGTCAGTGCGTTCTCGACGAAGGTGCCGTAGGGCTCGTCGGCCTCGGGTACGTTCAGCGCCGCCTGCGGCACGACCTCCCAACCCAGGGGCTGCAGCAGGGCGCCGAATTCGCGCAGCTTGCCGCTGTTGTTGGAGGCGAGAACGAGTTTCTTCATGGCTTGCAGACGGGCTGGAGGATGTCGGCGATAGTGCCACAAGGCCCCTTGCCGCGCCCCGTGAAAAGCCGCACCGGGGCGGCCTGTCGCGCGGGGAAGTTTGGCAATGTGTTACCGGACGCCGGCGCCCCGGTCCGCGCCTCTGGCGGGCGCGTTCCGCCAGGCGGGTGTGCGGGCCGATGCGACCCGTACCGTCCGCTCAGTACCAGCCTTCGCCACGCCGGGCGCGGGTGCGGATCGGCGAGTAGCCGGCGCGTACCGACACGTCGGCGAGATAACGCGGCGCCACTGCCTCCAGCCGGGTCGCCGTCACGCCATAGGGCAGCGGCGTGTCCGGTGCGACGTTGTCCTGGCGCATCGAGCGCAGGTTGTCGCGGCTCATGACCGGTTCCGGCGCCAGCTCCATGAGCCGGGCCTGCAGCATGCCCAGGCCTTCCGGCAGGGCGATGATGCGGCGCGGGCAACCGACCTGCCGCGCGGCGTAGTCGACCAGCTCCTCCAGCGTGTAGGCCTGTGGCCCCACCATCGTGAGGCACTGGCCCTGCGCATTCACGTCGTCCAGCGCGCGCAGCATCACTGCCACCGCATCGCCGACATACACCGGCTGGAAGCGCGCGCCGGCACCGGCCAGCGGCAACACCGGGAAACGGCGGGCGAGCTGTCCGAACAGGCGCAGGAAGCTGTCCCCCGGCCCGAACATGACCGAGGGGCGCAGGATGCTCAGCCCTGCCGTGCCGAATGCACTGCGCACGGCGGCTTCGCCCGCGGCCTTGGAGCGCTGGTAGCCGGACGGGGCGTCGCTTGCTGCGCCCAGCGCGCTGACATGCAGCAGGCGCTGCACGCCGTTGCGCTTCGCGGCTTCGGCGACGCGGCCGGCGACGTCGACATGGGCGTTGGCGAAGGCGGGGCCGTACGGCACGCCCTCAGGGGAGTGCAGCACGCCGACGAGGTTCACCACCGCGTCGACGTCGCGCGACAGGGCGTCGAGCGCCGCCGGGTCGCTGACATCGGCGCCGACGACGTCGGCGGTGGGCAGCAAGGCGAGATGGCGGGCGCGCTCCACCCGTCGGGTGGGAATGCGCAGTTCGATGCCGCGTGCGGACAGCGCATGCGCCAGATGGCTGCCGACGAATCCGGCGCCGCCGACGAGTAGTACCCGGCGAATGCTCATGATGCCTCCTGTGGGTGGGTCGCAGCAGGCGGAGCGTAAGCGGTTTTGCGCAGGACGCCGTTCAGGCGCGCTGCGCAAAACCGCCTTCGTCCCGACCGCTCTTCAGCTGCCTGCTCAACTGGCGACGCGCTGCGGCACGACGTTGCTTGTGGCTCTTGTCATGCGCACCGGCGCCGCCCTGGCGTTTCAGTAACGCCACATGGACGTGGTTGCGGGGTTTTCGTTCCATCATCTGCTCCTTGCGCGGGTTGCGCCTTAACGTGAATCAATGGTGTGCGATGGCGCTCGGCCATTGCGGTCGGCCTGCGGCTGTTTTGACCGAGGCGACGCACATCAACGCGGCGGGTGCCGCGACGTTGACATGCGCCCGACCCCTTGCCGCACGCTCACTTGCCGGCCGCCTGGTCGGCTTCCTGCAGGCGTTGCGCGGCCTGCGCGTTGATCTGGTCGAGTTGCTGCTGCACCTGCTTGATCTGCTCCTGGCCGCGTTTCACCTCCTCCGCCTTGCCGGCGGCGACGGTGCCGGCCGTGGTGGCCGTCTCGGTGAGGCCGCAGCCCGCCAGCGAGAGCAGGGCGACGCCGCCGATGCAAGCCTTGCTGAAAAATTTCATGGTCTCTGTGCTCCTGTTGGCAGGGTTATGATGCGTCCCTTTTTGCCGGGTTCCCCACCTGGCCGGGTATCGCCTCATGTGGTTCCGCAATCTTCAAATCTATCGCCTTGAGCCCGGCTGGAAAATGACCGCCGATCAGCTCGCCGAGCAGCTCACCCGCCTGCCCTTCCAGCCCTGTGGCAGCCAGGAGCCCCTGTCGCGCGGGTGGATCGCGCCGGTGGCCGACGGCCCCTTCGCGCACAGCCTGGGCGGCCACTGGCTGCTGACCCTGATGGTCGAGCAACGCCTGCTGCCCGGCTCGGTGGTGAAGCAGGAGGTCGCCGAGCGCGCCGAGCTGCTGGAAGCGCAGCAGGGCTTCAAGCCCGGCCGCAAGCAGTTGAAGGACTTGCGCGACGCGGTGGTGCAGGAGCTGATGCCGCGCGCCTTCACCAAGCGCCGCCGCACCTCCGGCTGGATCGACCCCAAGGGAGGCTGGCTGGTCATCGACGCCGCCAGCCGTAAGGGCGCCGAGCCCTTCATCGAAGCCCTGCTGAAAGCCGCCGACAGCGTGCCGGTGACGCTGCTGGACACCGCCAACTCGCCCGCCGCGGCGATGACCGGCTGGCTGGCCGATGGCGACGGCCCGGGCGCCTTCGGCATCGACCAGGATTGCGAACTGCGCGCGGTGACCGACGAGAAGTCCGCCGTGCGCTACGTGCGCCACGCGCTGGACGGCAAGGACGTGCGCGAGCACCTGGGCGGCGGCAAGCAGGTCACCAAGCTGGCGCTGACCTATGACGACCGCGTCAGCTTCACGCTCAACGACAAGCTGGAAGTGAAGCGCCTGGACTTCCTCGACGTGGTGCGCGACAGCGTGCCGGACAGTCTCGACCAGGCCGAACGCTTCGACGCCGACTTCGCGCTGATGACGGGCGAATTGTCGCGCCTCATCCCCGCATTGATCGAAGCGCTGGGCGGCCTGCAGGGCGGCAAGTAAGGGTCAGGTTGTCGCCATGAAGATCTACATCGCCGGCCCCGACGTGTTCCGCCCCGACGTGCTGGCCTGGGCCGACGAAGTGCGTGCCGCCTGCGCCGCCGCCGGCCACCAGGCGCTGGTACCGCTGGACGGTGACGCCACCAGCGCGGCCGGCATCTTCGACAGCAACCTGACGATGATCCGCGCCGCCGACGCGGTGCTCGCCAACCTCAACGCCTTCCGCGGCGCCGAGCCGGATTCCGGCACCTGCTTCGAGCTGGGCGTGGCCGTCGCGCTGGGCAAGCGCTGCGTCGGCTATGCCGACAGCGCCGAGCTGCTGAAGGAGCGCGTCGCGCGCTGGCAGGGCAGTGCGCTGGACGACGGCTGTGACCGCAGCGGCATGCGCGTGGAGGACTTCGGCCTGCCGCTGAACCTGATGCTGGCGGTGCCGGTCGACCTGGTGGTCGGCGACTTCCGCGCGGCGCTGGCCCGCTTGGGGCGCGCCTGAGCCGAGGCGCTTTGACATACCATAATTGGTATGTCCATAATCCGGTATGTGGACGATTGAAGAACATCGCCGGGTGGACAAGCAACTCTCTGCCGCCAGTGTTCCTGTCGAGGTTCTCAAGCGCTACGAAAAGTGGAAGGACATTGCCCGTCTGTCGGGCCCTCCGGGTTTGCGGGCAATCAAGGGCTTTCACGACGAAGCCCTGGCTGGTGAATGGAAGGGCCATCGCTCATCACGGCTCGGCTTGCAATGGCGCGTCATTTACCAGGTGGTCGCCAATGTCCTGTTGATCCAGGTCGTGCAGGTAACGCCCCATGACTACAGGAGGCCATGACATGAAAGATTTCCGTCCTGCCAGGCAACGTATCGAAGTCTCTGTCGGCGACTCCGTCCGCATCGTCCGCGAGTTGCAGGAACTGAGTCAGTCGCAGCTTTCAGCGCTGACCGGTATTCCGCAAGCCACCATTTCCGCCATCGAGAACGGCCGGGTCAATCTGGGCGTCGAACGAGCCAAGACACTGGCGCGGGCGCTGAACTGCCACCCGGCCGTGCTGGTTTTTCCGGGCTGGGAAGTGCCGCTCGACACCGCCGCCTGAACCCGGCCAGCCTCTTCTGTTCCCTTCAGTACCTTCGCGTAAGCCCATGACCACACGCCGCGCCGTCGTCCTGCTTTCCGGCGGACTCGATTCCGCCACCTGCCTCGCCATCGCCCGCAGCGAGGGTTACGAAACCTATGCGCTGTCGGTGGCCTATGGCCAGCGTCATGCCGCCGAGCTGGAGGCGGCGAAGCGCGTGGCGGCTGCGCTGGGCGCGAAGGAACATCGCGAGGCGCGGGTGGACCTCGGCCAGTTCGGCGGCTCGGCACTCACCGACGCGAACATCGCGGTGCCCACCGACGGTGGCAGCGGCGGCATCCCGGTGACCTACGTGCCGGCGCGCAACACCGTCATGCTGTCGCTGGCCCTGGGCTGGGCGGAGGTGCTGGGCGCCAACAACCTCTACGTCGGTGTGAACGCGGTGGACTACTCCGGCTACCCTGATTGCCGGCCGGCCTTCATCAATGCCTTCGAAACGATGGCCAACCTCGCCACCAAGGTGGGGGTGGAAGGCGCGCAGATGCGCATCCATGCGCCGCTGATCGACCTGTCCAAGGCCAACATCATCCGCCTGGGGCACGCGCTGGGCGTGGACTACGGCCTGACGGTGACCTGCTACCAGGCCGACGACGCCGGCCGCGCCTGCGGCCTGTGCGAGGCCTGCCGCCTGCGCGCGGACGGCTTCAAGTCGGCGGGCATCGCCGACCCCACCCGTTACCGCGCCTGAGCGCGACCCAGGGCCTGCAGCCATGACAGAGCGTTCCGGTCCCCGCCGTCCCGGCGGACCTTCCCGCGCCGGCGCGCCCCAGCGCCCGGGCGGCCCTCGCCGCAGCGGCGGCAACACCGGCAGCAGCGAGGGGGCAGGCCGCCCTGCGCGGCCGTCCGGCACACGCAACCCTGCCTTGCCGCCCCTGCCCGCTGACTCGCTGGCCCTGCAACTGGCCGTCGCGGCCGAAGCCGTGGCGCGGGTGCGCGTCGGCCAGGCCCTGAACGACGGCCTCGTCAGCCTGTGGCAGGCATATCCGGAACTGCCGCCGGCCAGCCGCGCCGCGGTGCAGGACATCGTCTTCGGCACGCTGCGCGACTATGGCCGGGCGGATGCCTTCCTCGGCCGCCTGCTGCGTCAGCCGCTGACGGCGGAGATCGTCGACGGCCTGCTGCGGGTCGCGCTGTACCGCCTGGAAACCCGGCCGGACGCCAGCCACACCATCGTCGACCAGGCGGTGGAAGCCGCCGCGCGCATGGCCGGCGGCAACTTCAAGGGGCTGGTGAACGGCGTGCTGCGCAGCGCGCTGCGCGACTGGTCGGCGTTGGTCGGCGCCGCGGACGCGCAGGACGAATCGCGCTGGCGCCACCCGGCTTGGTGGCTGCGGGCGCTTCGCAAACACTACCCGCAGGACTGGCAGGCCATCGCCACGGCTGGCAACAGCCATCCGCCGATGAGCCTGCGGGTCAACCGCCGCCGCTGGACCCTGGCCGAAGCGCGCGCTGCGCTGGATGCCAGCGGCCACGCCAGCACCGTGCTGGGCGAACGCAACCCCTGGGGCCTGCGGCTGGACGAGCCCATGCCGGTCGCCAGCCTGCCCGGCTACGCCGAAGGCAAAGTGTCGGTGCAGGACTGGGGCGCCCAGCAGGCCGGCCTGCTGCTGGGGCTCGCCAACGGCATGCGCGTGCTGGACGCCTGTGCCGCCCCCGGCGGCAAGACCAGCCACATCCTGGAACTGGCGGACGTCGACCTGCTGGCCCTGGACGCGGAGCCGGCGCGCGCCCGGCGCGTCACGCAACAGCTTGACCGGCTGGGCCTTTCCGCCAGCGTGAAGGCGGCGGATGCGCGCCGCCCGGCCGACTGGTGGGACGGCAGGGCCTTCGACCGCATCCTCGCTGACGTGCCCTGTTCCGCCAGTGGTGTGGTGCGTCGCCATCCGGACATCAAATGGCTACGCCGGTCGGAGGATGTTGCGCGATTCGCAACGCTGCAAGCCGAAATCCTTGACGCCCTGTGGCCGACGCTGGCCCGCGGCGGAAAATTGCTTTATCTGACGTGTTCTGTGTTCCCAGACGAGAATGGTCTGCAGGTGCAGCGCTTCGCGGCGCGCCACCCGGACTGCAAGCGCGCCCCGATGCCGGACGGCGCCCTGGAGAGACAGTGGCTGCCTGGCACCGGACATGACGGTTTCTACTTCGCCCTGCTCGAAAAGACTTGAGCTGTGGCAGGCCCTGAGGGGCCTGCTGCTGGCGCTGCTTGTCGTCTGCGCGCTGCCGCAGCCCGGTGCGGCCGTGGCGGCGGACCTGGAAACCCAGTTCGTCGAGATCCTGCCGGTCGACGACCAGTACGTGCTGAACGCGGCCTTCTCGCTGGCCCCCAGCCCGCGGCTGGAAGAACTGGTGAGCCGCGGGGTGGCCCTGCCCTTCGTGCTGGAGTTCAACCTCAAGTCGCCGCGCTGGTACTGGTGGGACGCGGTGATCGTCGAGAAGCGCACCGAGTACCGCCTGTCCTACCACGCCCTCACCCGTCAGTACCGCCTGTCCACCGGCGGCCTGCAGCGCAGCTTCGCGACGCTGGACGAGACGCTGCGCGCCATGCTGAGCGTGCACAACTGGCCGCTGATCGACCGCGACCGGCTGCCGCCCCGCCAGGTCTACCGCGCCGAACTGCGCCTGCGCCTCGACCAGGGCCTGTTGCCCAAGCCCTTCCAGATCGCCGCGCTGGGCGATTCGGACCTGGACCTCTCCTCCGGCTGGCAGCGCTGGAATTTCCAGACCGTGCCGCGCGAAGCCGCCAAATGAGACCGTCCGCAAGACCGCCGGCAAGGAGGCGGGCCCGATGAGAGGGCTGGTCATCATCACGCTGGCCGTCGCGGCCGTGCTGCTGTTCCTGCTGGCCAGCGCCGGCGCCAATACGTCCCTGTTCGCGCGCCACTACCCCTGGCTGCTCGGCGCCAACGTACTCATCGGGCTGAGCATGGCGACCCTGGTCGGCCTGCAGTTCCGCCGGCTGCTGGCCGAGTATCGCCAGCGCCAGTTCGGTTCGCGCCTCAAGCTCAAGCTGATCGGCATGTTCGTGGTGCTGGCGGTGTTGCCGGGCACCGTCATCTACGGGGTGTCGGTGCAGTTCGCGGTGCGCGCCATCGAGTCCTGGTACAACGTGCAGGCCGACGACGCGCTGCAGGACAGCCTCAACCTGGGCCGCGCCGCGCTGGACGCGCTGCTGGAGCAGCTGTCCGACCGCAGCCGCGAAGTGGCGCTGGAACTCGGCGACGCCGACCACGCGCCCACCGTGCCCACGCTGCTCCGCGCCCGCGACCGGCTGGACGCCGACACGGTGACCGTCTTCACCGCCACCGGCCGCGTCGTCGCCAGCGCCGGCGAGACCACCAGCGGCCTGCTGCCGCCGGTCCCGCAAGGCGCCGAGTTGCGTCGTGCCCGCCAGAGCACTGGCCTGCGGGTGGTGGATGCCGAGGCCGGCAGCCTCAACCTGCGGGTGGTGCTGCCCATCCCCAACCGCACGCTGACCGCCGACCCGCTGCTGCTGCAGGTCACCAGCCGCGTGCCGGATGCGCTGGCGCGCAGCGCCGAGGCCATCCAGACCCTGCACCAGAACTACCAGGAGCTGCTGCTGGCCCGCCAGGGCCTCAAGCGCATCTATCTCGTCACCCTGACGCTGGCGCTGCTGCTGGCGATGTTCGCCGCCGTCGCGGTGGCGGTGATCTTCGCGCGGGCGCTGTCGGCGCCGCTGTCCATCCTCGCCGAAGGGACGCAGGCGGTGGCCTCCGGCGACTTCTCGCCACGCCAGGCGCTGCCGGCGCGCGACGAGCTGGGCGTCCTCACCCAGAGCTTCAACCGCATGACCCAGCAGCTGCAGGACGCGCGCGCGCTGGCGGAGAAGAACCGCTCCGCCGTGGACGCCGCCCGTGCCTACCTGGAGAGCGTGCTGACCAGCCTGTCCTCCGGCGTGCTGGCGTTCTCCAGCGAGGGGCAGCTGCGCGCCGCCAATCGTGGCGCGGTGGCGGCATTGCAGGACGAGCTGTCCGGCTTCGAAGGCATCGCGCTCGCCGACTGGCCACGCCACCAGAGCTTCCGCGACGCGGTGTTGCGCGGCTTCGCGGAACACGAGGAGGACTGGCAGGGCCAGGTGGAGATCGACCGTGGCGAAGGCCGCATGCAGACCCTGCTGCTGCATGGCTCGCGCCTGCCGGAGGCGGGTGGCGGCGGCTTCGTGCTGGTGTTCGACGACGTGTCGCAACTGATCTCCGCGCAACGCACCGCGGCATGGGGCGAGGTGGCGCGACGGCTGGCGCATGAGATCAAGAACCCGCTGACGCCGATCCAGCTCGCCGCCGAGCGCCTGGAGCACAAGCTCGCCGGCCAGCTGGGCGACGAGGCGCGCGCCATGCTGTCGCGTTCCATCCAGACCATCGTGAACCAGGTGGAGGCGATGAAGAACCTGGTGAACAGCTTCCGCGACTACGCGCGCCTGCCGCCGCCCTCGCTGGCCGAGCTGGACCTCAACGCCTTGATCCGCGAAGTGCTGGTGCTGTACGAGAGCGCACAGGCCAGCATCCGCGTGGAACTGGCCGACGGCCTGCCGCACATCAACTGCGACGCCAGCCAGCTGCGGCAGCTCATTCACAACCTGTTGCAGAACGCCCAGGACGCCACCGCCGAGCGTGGCAGCGACGCCCTCATCACGCTGGCGACGCGCTACGACGGCCGCCGCGTGGAGCTGACGGTGCGCGACAACGGCAGCGGATTCCCGGCCGCCATCCTGGCCCGCGCCTTCGAACCCTACGTCACCAGCAAGCCGCGTGGTTCCGGCCTCGGGCTCGCCATCGTGCGCAAGATCGTCGAGGACCACCGCGGTGAAATCCACATCGCCAATCGCGAAGGTGGTGGTGCGGAAGTGCGTGTGCGCCTGCGACTCGCCGAGGCGCAGAAGTAAGCGCCTCGCGCGGTGTTGTGCGCAGCCGGCACCGTGGTAGGCTCGCCCCATGACGAAGATCCTTGTTGTCGACGACGAGATCGGCATCCGCGAACTGCTCTCCGAGATCCTGCTGGACGAGGGCTACGAAGTGCAGCTCGCCGAGAATGCCGCCGCGGCGCGCGGCGCGCGCGCCAGCGCGCGGCCGGACCTCGTGCTGCTCGACATCTGGATGCCCGACACCGACGGCGTCACCCTGCTGAAGGAGTGGGCCAGCAGTGGTCAGCTCACCATGCCGGTGGTGATGATGTCCGGCCACGGCACGATAGACACCGCCGTCGAAGCGATCCGTTTCGGCGCGACCGATTTCCTCGAGAAACCCATCGCCCTGCAGAAGCTGCTGGCCACCGTGAAGCGCAGCCTGCAGCGCCAGCCCACGCGCGTGCGCAGCCAGCTGACGCTGGCGAGCTTCACGCGCTCCACGCAGCTGCGCGACCTCAAGAAACGTCTGGACCAGGCGGCCGGTCGTTCGCGCGTACTGCTGCTGCGCGTCGGCCCCGGTTCGCTCGCCGAGCTGTGCGCGCGCAGCCTGCAGGCCGACAATGCCAACTGGATGGACCTCGGTGCGCTCAACGCACCGCTGGAGATCCAGCTGCTGGAGGATCATCGCGGCGGCATCCTGTTCGTCGAAGAGCTGGGGCAACTCGGCCGTGCGCAGCAGAAGAACCTGGCCTTCGCGCTGGACCGTCTGGACCGCTACGACCTGCGCCTGCTGGCGGCCAGCACGCGCAACGCCGAAGAACTGCTGGCCGAAGGCTGGGATGAGGGCCTGCTGCGCCGGGTCTTCGAAGTCGCGCTGGTGCCGCCCTCCTTGCTGGAACTGCGCGACGAGGTGCCGGAGATCGCCGCGCAGTTGCTGCTGCACCTCGTCGAATCCGGCGAAGTGCCGACGCGCAGCCTCAGCACCGGTGCCTTGAACGCACTGCGCAACCGCCCCTGGGGCGGTGGCTTCGCGGAGCTGCGCTCGGCCATCAAGTCGGTGGCGCTGGCGGCGCTGGAAGAGCAGATCGATGGTGACGACATCATCCGCCACATCTCGCGCGGCCCTGCCGCCACCTTCGCACTGCCGCTGGACCTGCCGCTGCGCGAAGCGCGCGAGAGTTTCGAGCGCATCTACTTCGAGCACCACCTGCAACTCGAGGACGGCAACATCACGCGGCTGGCGGAGAAGACCGGGCTGGAGCGCACCCACCTGTACCGCAAGCTGAAGCAACTGGGCATCGCGCTGCGGCGCGAACAGTAGTCGTCGCCTCGGCGCCGCAAGACGTGAAAAAGCCGACCCGCGGGTCGGCTTTTTCATTCACGTCCGCCAGCTTCAGAAAGGCTTGAACACCACGTCGTCATCGACCGCGTAGAAGCGGCAGGCCTGGGCGTTGTTGCGCTGGGCTTTCACACAGTCGTCCATGGCGACACGCAGCGGTTGCAGGCGTTGCGCCGGTGCCATGTAGCAACCGTTGTTCTTGCTGACCACGAAGGCGCGCGGCTTGTCGTAAGTGAGGAAGCGCTGGTAGTACTTCGCACGGCAGTTGTCGGACAGCGTGGCGATGGGCGGCTCGTCGGCCAGCGCGGCAAAGTTGCTGGCGGCCGGCGGCTTGAGGTCGCTGCCTTCCTTCGTGTTGGCCGATTCGTACAGGTCCGCCGTGGTGATGATCCGGGCGGACAGGGCATCGAAGGAATCCAGCCGTTCGCAATCGGGCACGGCGACCGTTTCCTGGCAACCCAGCACGCTGCCCTTCGAGGTCTGTGCCTTGGGGTGGAAGATCATCAGCTTGCGGTCACGGCGCTGGAAGTAGGAGAGCATCGTGCCGAACGGAATGTCGGTGCGGTCGGACACGTAGGCGTAGTCCGTGGGGCTGGCCGTGCCGTTGGCGCCGGCGAAGCTGCCACCGAGCATCAGGTAGCTGGCTTCCAGGCGCGCGCCAGCGGAAACCATGCGTTCCCTGCCGGCGAGGAAGATGCGCACGCAGGCGTAGCCACAAGCACCATGCAGCACGGTGACGAGCCCGGCGTCCTTGACGGCGTCTGCCACCTGCATCGCGTCCGCCAGCTTGCCGCTGCCGGTGGTGCCCAGGTTGCGCAGCACGATGTACTTCACGCCCGGCTTCGCTGCCTCGCGGATCTTCTCGGCATCGCCATCCACCAGCGTGCCATGCACGATCATTTCCTCGCCGTTGACGAAGATGTTCACTGCAAGCGCCGGTGTGGTCACGGCGATGAGGCAGGCTGCAAACAGCGCCTGCCTGATGCGTACGGACAAGGACATTGGTCTTCCCCCTGATGTTTTATGTTCTTTGCAAACGAGTTGCCCGCCTCCCCCGGCGGGCTGCGCGATGATAGCGACGCGCACCCGGCCTTTCCGCGTCCACGCGGGCAGGCGATACTTGTTGCCACAGTCTTTGCCGCAGTCTGGGCACGGCATCCGTCACGCATCGTGCCGATGCTGCGTGCCCCGCACCGCCTGCCTGCCCATGACCGATCCCTCGCCGGCCACCGTCGCATCACCCTGCATCCGTCACTGCTGCCTGGACCCGGACAGCGATGTCTGCGTCGGTTGCTTCCGCACGCTGGACGAGATCACCGGCTGGAGCCAGGCGGACGATGCGCAGCGGGCGGCCGTGCTGCAGCGGTGCGTGGCGCGTCGCGCCGACTACCAGCAGCGCTACCCGGACTGGTGTCCGCCGATACGTCCTTCCGTATCGCGCCGATAGCGGCAACGAGGTGACGCAGGTCGGGGTTTTTCTCTATGCTCTGGACGCGGCCCCGCAGAACGACAACAACGCACGACAACAACGCCCCCCCATGCAGCTCATCCTCATCAGCGGTGTGTCCGGTTCCGGCAAGAGCATTGCGCTCAAGGTGCTGGAAGACGCCGGCTACTACTGCGTCGACAACCTTCCCGTCACCCTGCTGCCGCAACTGGTGAGCCACTTGCGCGCGGCGGGCTATGCCAAGGTCGGCGTGGCGGCGGACGTGCGTTCCGGCGCCAGCATCGCCGCCATGCCACAGGTGGCGAACAGCTTGCGTGGCATGGTGGAGGACGTGCGCTTCCTGTTCCTGGACGCGCGTGACGACGCACTGGTGGCGCGCTTTTCCGAGACGCGTCGTCGTCACCCGCTGTCGGACGACGGCATCACGCTGGAAGAGGCCATCGCGCGCGAGCGCGAGCTGCTGTCGCGCATCGGCGAGCTGGGCCATCGCATCGACACCAGCGAGCTGCATCCCAACACGCTGCGCAACTGGGTGAAGGACCTGCTGCAGGGTGACGCCGAGCGCGGCCTGACGCTGCTGTTCGAATCCTTCGGCTTCAAGCACGGCATCCCGGTGGACGCCGACTTCGTGTTCGACGTGCGGGTGCTGCCCAACCCTTACTACGACCCCGCGCTGCGTCCGCTGACCGGACGCGACGAGCCGGTGATCGCCTTCCTGCAGAAGACGCCGGAAGTGCTGCGCATGTACGAGGACATCCGCGACTTCGTCGGGCGCTGGTTGCCGTCCTTCGTGCGCGACGGCCGCAGCTATCTCACGGTGGGCATCGGCTGTACCGGCGGCCAGCACCGTTCGGTGTACCTCGCCGAATCACTGGCCGCGCATTTCGGCGAAAGCACCCGCGTGCTGGTGCGGCACCGTTCGCTGAAGTGAAGCGTGCTTCGCGGTAAATAAAGGTCCGCTCAGGCGGTTGCCGGGCGCGGCATCTGCCAGCGGCCCAGGCGTTGCTCCACGAAATGGTGGAACAGCGCGCCGGCCAGCACCGACAAGGCCCAGGCCAGCACGATGCCGCCCGCGTTGAGCCACGGGTCCGGCGGCGCGAAGCGCGCGAACAGCGCGTTGCACAGGATCACCACCGGGAAGTGCACCAGGAACACCGCGTAGGCGATGCGCGACAGCCAGCCCAGCAAGGCCTGCCCCGGCATGTCCTGCCAGCTCGTGGCGCGGCTGGCGGCGGCCAGCAGCAGGGCCACCGTCAAGGCCACGGCGATGCGCAGGCGGAACTCCACCCACAGCGCCAGCAGGCCGATTGCGGCGAGCAGCAGCGTCCAGCCCGCATGGCGGCGCACCGGCGTGGCCCGTCCCGGCTGCAGCACCTGCGCATTGCCCCACCAGGCCGCCGCCCCCAGCGCGTAGGCGCCGAAGAAGTAGATGGCCCAGTTGTCCAGCGCGGTGTGACGGTTGAACACCAGCAGCGATGCCGTGCCCAGTGCGCCGACCAGCAGGCTGCCCGACAGCGGCCCCGGCAGGCGGCGGCCCAGCCAGGCGCACACCGCCAGCAATACGAAGAGCTGGAAATCGATCGCCACGTACCAGACGCCGGCGGACAAGGCATCGAAACCCAGCACCCCGTGCATCAGGAACAGGTGGGCCAGCAGTTGCGGCAGGCTGGGCGGTGCCGGAATGGATTCGTGGGCGATCAGTCGGCTGGCCAGCGCCGCTGCCGCGATGGCCAGCAGCAGCGCCGCCAGGTAGGGCAGGATCAGGCGCAGGTAGCGGCGGAACAGCAGGCGGCCCAGGCCGGCGGCGGGCAGGGCACCCATGCCGGACAGCGTCTGTGCGGCGAGGTAGCCACCCACCACGAGGAAGGCCTGCACCGCTACGCGGCCGTAGTCGTACAGCCAGGAAATCAGGTCGGGCGCCAGCACCAGCGCGGCGTCGGACATCGGCCCGTAGAATGCGAGGTGATGCAGCACGATGAGCTGCGAGGCGATGGCTTTCAGCGCATCGATGGACAGGGAACGGGACGGACGGACGTGCATGGAACGATCTGGTCTGTTCGGACAACCGCTCTGTGGGCGGATGGCTTGGCTGCAAACTGAGGCTGGTGACGCAGCGGCCCGTACGTTGGACCGCAAAAAGGTGTGAAATCAACGCGCGAGTGTCCGGGAGGATGACCGCGGGAGCACGAAACATGACCGCAAGCCCGAGAACTGCGCCACGAACCATCGCCGTCGCCCTGACCGGCGCTTCCGGCATGCCTTACGGCCTGCGCCTGGTGGAGTGCCTGCTGCAGGCGGACTGCCGGGTACAGGTGCTGTACTCGCAGGTGGCGCAGATCGTGGCGCGGCAGGAGCTTGATCTGGCCCTGCCCGGTCGTGCGGAGGACGCCCAGGCCTGGCTGTGCGAGCGCTACGGCGTGGATGCGGCGCGCCTGCAGGTGTATGGCCGCGAGGAATGGTTCGCGCCGCTGGCCTCCGGCTCCAACCCGCCAGACGCGATGGTGGTATGCCCCTGCACGATGGGCACGCTGGCAGCCATAGCGGCCGGCTTGTCGTCGAACCTGATCGAGCGTGCGGCCGACGTGTGCCTCAAGGAGGGCCGCAAGCTGGTGCTGGTGCCGCGCGAGACGCCGTTCTCCACCCTGCACCTGGAGAACATGCTGCGCCTGTCACGCATGGGTGTGGTGATCCTGCCGCCAAACCCCGGCTTCTATCACCACCCGCAGTCCATCGACGACCTGGTGGATTTCGTCGTCGCGCGCATCCTCGACCAGGTGGGCGTGCCGCATGCGCTGATGAAGCGCTGGGGCGAGGACGACTGAAGGGCTGCGTTCCTGAAGGGCCGCGCTCTTGCCGCAGAGGGCATGGAGAAAAGCGAAGGGCCACGAAGGACACCCGGCTGGTTTCTCTTCGTGGCCCTCGGTATCCCTTGGTGCCTTCGCGGTAGGCCGCAGAAACCTACAACCTGTCGCGGCAACCCGCCGCCAGTCCCCGTACGCAGAGGTACAGCACGGCGGCGTTCAGCACGTGCCAGCCGAAGTGCGTACCCAGCGGCCATTCCGCGCACAGCTGCATGTCCAGCACGCGCAGCGAGAAGGACACGAGGAACAGCAGGGCCGCGCCGAACAGCCAGCCGGCTGCGGACGGTGCCTGCCGCAGGCTGGCGAAGGCCAGCATCACCAGCGCCAGCCACGGCGGGATGTAGGACTCCGAGCCGTTCAGCCCCAGCGAGCCGATGGCCGCCACCGCCCGGTCCGCGCCGAGCAGCGCCAGCACGGCGAGGAAGGCCGGCGCCATCTGCCAGTACAGCACCCGTCGCAGGAAGCGGAACAGGTAGAACAGGATGAACAGCGCGATGCTGGCCACGTCGAGGATGGCGCCCAGCACCGTGCCGCTGACGTGGAAGATGCCGCTGCACACGCCGATCAGCCCCAGCAGCACGGCCAGGCGCCGCACCTCCGGGCGCACGTCGGCCGGGTACTGGCGGCGCAGCAGCCACCAGGCGGCCAGGACGAAGGCCAGGTTGGTCAGCGCGTTGACCGGCTCGGACCACCAGCTTGCATCGGTGCGTTCGCAATAGCGGTCGATACTTTCCAGCAGGTTCATGCTTGTGGCCCCACTACCACACCGTTCTCGGTGACGATCCAGTCCATCGGAATGTCATGCGCCTCGGCCAGCAAATCCTCGACAGCGGCCAGCGAGAAGCCGACGCCCACCGTCACCGGGCGCGGCAGCCAGCGCGCCAGTGAACGGTCGAAGTAGCCACCGCCATAACCCAGCCGATAGCCGCGCGCATCGAAGGCATTTACCGGCACCAGGAGCAAGTCCGGTTGCACGGCGCGGTCCTCGGCCGGTACCGGAATGTCGTAGCGCCCCGCCGTCATGACGGTGTCAGGTGCCCACGCGCTGAAATGCATGCCGGCCTCATCCACCACCGGCAAGGCGGCGACGCGGCCCGGCCCGCCCGCCAGCCAGGCGGCCACGGCGGCACGCAGGTCCACCTCGCCGCGGTAAGGCCAGCAGAACCCCACGACCGTCGGCGCCTGCCGCGCGAGCAGTGCACTCAGGTGCTGCGCGATGGCTGCCGTGAACTGCTCACGGCGCTGCACATCGAGTGCGCAGCGCGCCGCGATGAGGCGCTCGCGCAGAACTTTGCGCGGGTTCGGTGCGTCAGGGGTGGATGGGCTCACGTGCTAAGCTGGGCGCCGCTCAAAGGTGGGGGATGTTACGTCATGAGGCAGCTCATGAGGCAGGAATCATGAGGCCGGGATTGTGGCTTCACCGCAGTAGCGCAATCGCCGCCCTGTGCTGGCTGGCCGTCGCCAGCCAGGCCACGTTCGCCGCACCCGGCGACGAGCGCATCCTCGATGCACGCGAGGCGGCCAGCCGCGGCAACCTGCCGCGCCTGCAGCAACTCGCGGCCCAGCGCAGCAACCATGTGCTGGACGCCTACGTGGGCTACTGGCTGCTGTCCGCCCAGGTCGCCCGCAATACCGAGCCGCTGCCGGTCGACAGCGTGCAGCGTTTCCTGTCGGACAACGAGGGCAGCGTGCTGGCCGAGCGCCTGCGTAGCGACTGGCTCAAGCGCCTTGCCCGCGAAGGGCAGTGGAGTCTGTTCGACGAGCATTACGGCCGTCTTGCACAGCCCGACCAGGAGCTGCAGTGCCACGCCATGCAGCGGCCCGGCGGCAACGCCCGCGCCATCGAAACCCAATGGCTGTCGCTCACCGACACGCCGGACGCCTGCGACGCGCCGCTGCGCGCGCTGGTGGTGGCCGGCCATGTCAGCGAGGAAAGCGTATGGGCGCGCTTCCGCCGCCTGGTGGAGGCCAAGCGCCTGTCCGGCGCGCGCGAAGCCGCCGGCTGGACCGGCAATGACGCGGCGCAGACCATGGACCTGCTCGGCTCGGTGCTGGACAACCCCGGCCGCTTCCTGTCCAGCCCGCGTGCGCGCCAGACCGCCACCCGCGCCCAGCGCGAGCTGGTGCTGGCGGCGGTGGCGCGGCAGGCCCGTGTCGAGGTGCGCGACGCTGCACGGCGCTGGCAGGAGATCGAGGATCGCTTCCCGGCGCCGGAGCGCGCCTATGCCTGGGGCCAGCTCGCCTGGCTGGGGGCACAGGGACAGCTGCCGGAAGCCAACACCTGGTACGACCGTGCCGGCAACATCGTGATGGCGGAAGAACAGCACGCCTGGCGGGTGCGTGCGGCGCTGCGCAGCGTGGACTGGGCGCGCGTGCGACGTGCGGTCGAGCACATGCCGCAGGGCCTGCGCGAGCAGTCCGCGTGGACGTACTGGCTGGCCCGTGCCCACATCGAAACCGGCCACAGCCGCGAGGCCACGACGTTGCTGCAACGACAGGCCGGCGAGCCGCACTTCTACGGCATCCTCAGCGCCGAGGCCCTGGGCCGTCGCTTCGACTGGCCGGAGCCGGCGCTGCCCGCGTCGATCGGCGAGATGGAAAAGGTGCAGGCCATGCCCGAGCTGCAACGTGCGCTGACGCTGTATCGCCTGGACCTGCGCACTGAGGGCGTGCGCGAGTGGAACTGGGGCCTGCGCAACGCCGATGACCGCCTGCTGCTCGCCGCCGCCGAGTACGGCCGACGCGAGGGCCTGTATGACCGTGCCATCAACACCGCCGACCGCACCAAGGCCCAGCACGACTACAGCCTGCGCTACCTCGCGCCCTACTACGACGTGTTCAGCGTCGAGACGAAGGCGCGTGGTCTCGACATTGCCTGGGTGTACGGCCTGGTGCGCCAGGAGAGCCGCTTCCAGCCGGTGGTGCGCTCCAGCGCCGGTGCCCAGGGCCTGATGCAGGTGATGCCCGCCACCGGCAAATGGATTGCCAACAAGGCCGGCTTCGACGGCTACCACGCGGGCTGGCTGACCGACGTGGAGGGCAATGTGCGCCTCGGCACCGCCTACCTGCGCAACGTGCTGGACGACCTGGGCGGCAGCCCGGTGCTGGCCTCGGCCGCGTACAACGCCGGTCCCGGCCGCGCGCGTCGCTGGCGCGACCCGCAGCGCACGCTGGAGGGCGCCATCTATGCCGAGACCATCCCCTTCAGCGAGACGCGCGACTACGTGAAGAAGGTGATGGCCAACGCCATCATCTACGCGCGGCTGTTCGACAGCGACCGCGGCACGCTGACCCAGCGGCTGGCGACGATAGGGCCGAGCGGAGGCTGAGCCGCATGCAAGCCGCCGCCACCGCTGCCAAGGCCTGCCCGGTCGTGCTGCGACGTGGCCGCGAAGGTGGCCTGGAAATCCTCGCCTTCATGCATCCGCTGGCCGGCTGCCAGCTCGTCAAGGGCGGCATCGAAACCGGCGAGGCGGCCGCGGCGGCGGCCTTGCGCGAGTTGCGGGAAGAATCCGGCATCGCCGACGCGCGGATCGTCACCGACATGGGCGTATGGGCGTCCCAGCACGGCGACATGCCCGGCGGCGCGCTGTGGTCCTTCCAGTTGTGCGAGGTGCCGCGCGTATTGCCGGAACGCTGGAGCTGGCGTACCTCCGACGACGGCGGGCACAGCTTCGAGTTCTTCTGGCAACCGCTCGATGCAGCGACGGATGCCTCGTGGCATCCGCTGTTCCAGCGTGCGCTCGCGTGGGTCCGGCACTGGCTGCGCAGCCACGCGGAGACGCTTCATGTCTGAATCGCCCACGCAGTTGTACGCACACCAGGGCGACATCACCACGCTGGCGGTCGACGCCATCGTGAACGCCGCCAATGGCACGCTGCTGGGCGGGGGTGGCGTGGATGGCGCCATCCATCGTGCTGCCGGACCGGAGCTGCTGGCGGCCTGCCACGCGCTCGGTGGCTGTGCCACGGGTGACGCCAAACTGACGCCGGGCTTCCGCCTGCCTGCGCGCTTCGTGATCCACACCGTCGGGCCGATATGGCAAGGCGGTGGGCAGGGCGAAGCCTCGCTGCTGGCAGCCTGCTACCGACGCGCACTGGAACTCGCCGCAACCTGCGGCGCGCGCAGCATCGCCTTTCCCTGCATCAGCACCGGCGTGTACCGGTTTCCACCAGACCGCGCCGCGCGTATCGCGGTGGATACCGTGCGCAGCCTGGTGGCGGATGCGGGCGTGGTCGAAGAAGTCTGCTTCTGCTGTTTCTCCGCCGCTGACCTGGCGCGCTACGAAGCCTTGCTGGCTCCTTCGCGCTGAAAGCCTGCGCGCTGCGCCGGCAGGTCGAACAGCAACAGCTCGCCACCGGCTTCCCCACCGACGATCCGCAGCGCGATGTCCTCGCCGATGCGCAGCGCATCGCCGGCGCCGAGCGGGTGGCCGTTCACCGCGAGCTTTCCGCGCAGGACATGCAGGTAAGCGAGCCGATGCGGTGCCACGACATGCTGTAGGCAACTTCCTACAGCCAGGGCACTGCCAAACAGGCGAATATCCTGATTGAGATGCAGGCTGCCTGCTTCGCCATCGGAACTGGCGAGGAGACACAGGCGGTCGTGGCGGTCGTGGTCACCGAAGCAGGTTAGTTCGCTGCTCGGCTGCAGGCCCACCACGTCGGGGATGATCGAGATCTGCAGGTAGTGCAGCGGCTCCTCCGGTGAGGGATTGATTTCTCCCTGCACCACGCCGTGTCCGGCGCTGAGGCGGTGCACTTCGCCGGGGCGGACACGCAGGCTGCGGCCCAGGCTGTCGCGGATTTCGAGTGTGCCCGCCAGCACCAGGCTGATGATTTCCGTGTCGCGGTAACCATGCGGCGACACGCCGGCCCCCGGCGCGATGCACACATCGTCGAGGGCACGCAGGGGCCCCCAGTGGAGGTGGGCAGGATCACGGTAGTCGGCACAGGAAAAACTGTGCCAGCGCTCCAGCCAGTCATGCCGGGTGTGACCGCGTGTGGTGGCTGGGCGCAGTTCGATCATGGCAGCGGCTCCGGCAGTTTTACCGAATATAGAGGCTACCGGTCGCCTCTGCCACTTGCATTGCGGCTGACCTGAAAAAATTACGCCTGCATGGGCAGGCTCAGGACGGCCGCATATGGTCTAGCATTGAAGATCAATGCCTTCCGGGAGGTGAGTAGCCATGACGGATGTGAACCTGCGCAGCCTTGACCTGAATCTTCTCGCGGTCTTCGAGGCGGTGTACGAAGAGGGCAACATGACGCGCGCCGCCCTGCGCCTGTGCATGACGCAACCGGCTGTCAGCAACGCCGTGAGCCGATTGCGCGTGGCCTTGCGCGACCCGCTGTTCGTTGCCGGCCGACGTGGCATCACCCCGACCGCGACAGCGCAGGAGCTGTTCGTGCCGATCAAGTCGGCGCTGGACCTGATCCGCGACAGCGTGGGTGGCCTGCGTGGCTTCGAGCCGGCAAACTCCGAACGCACCTTCCGTCTCGCCGTCATCTATGCGCCGGGGCCGCGCTTCCGCAGCGATCTGCTGAAACGCCTGCACGAAGAGGCGCCGCACATCTCGCTCGTCCTGCATCCGGCCAACGACCGCCAGGAAGTGCATCGCCTGATGCGCGAAGGCCGCATCGACCTGCTGCTCGACCACGTTCACACCAGCGACGACGAACTGGTGCATGTCCCCCTGTGGGAAGACGAACTGGTGATGATCGTTGCCCGCAACCATCCGCGCATCGACGGCCCGCGCACGCGCGAGCAACTCGCCGGCGAATCCTTCGCAGTGCATGGCGAGCCCCAGGGCCCCGGCAACCTGCATGAACTGGAAGTCGCCATCGGCCAGGGGCCGCAGCATCCGCTGCTGATGACCCGCTCGCAGCACGAACTGGTGCTCCAGGTCGCTGCATCCGACCTGGTGGGTGCCATCTCCCGCAAACTGGCCGAGTCGATGGCCGACATGCTGGGCCTGCAGATCCTGCCCCTGCCGCTGGACATGCCCAAGGTGAATGCCTGCCTGGTGTGGCACCGCGCCCGCGAGAATGACCTGGGCCACCGCTGGTTCCGCAACCGGCTGCTGGATCTGACCCCGCGCAAGCTGCCGCAAGTCAGCGAGACCGCTCGCGCTGCCTGACGGAATCGGCATTGGCTTTCGCACCGCGCGGGCTTTGATCGCGCGGTGCGAAAGCCGCGGCGCTCCCTGTCTCAGACAGTACTGCTGAACAGGGGCGACGTCGCGAAGCTGGCCTCGGCGAGGCCGGCTGGCGCGACAGTGTCGTCCAGCTGCGCACCCTGTTCCGTCACCACCAGCCTGCAGCCCTGCTCCGCTGGATAGAACTCCGCCGTCACGAGGCCGACGAAAACGCGCTGGCCATCCATGCGGGCGCCATCGCCCAGGTGCCCACCTGCGTGCGTCATGAAACGGGTGGTCACCCGGGACGCCACGATGCGGGCGTCGGGCACGATGTCGTGGTAGCAGTGCTCGGCGACATACAGCGGCCCGCCGGGGTTGCCAAAGCGCAGGCGGTCACGCCCACCGACCCGGAAATCGAAACGCTCGTACTCCACCGGCCAGTCTTCGCCGGGCAGGTCCCAGCGCTGGCGCGCGTTCTTGTCCGCCCAGGCCGCGAATACCTGCCCCGGCGTGGCCGGCAGCAGGCGCACCACCGAAACAGTGCCGTGGGCGACGTGACGGCGATGCATGGCGGGTGCGCTCCCGCCCGACTAGGCCGCCGGCTGCATGGCAGCCACCACGAACAGCGCGGCCGCCAGCGTGCCGTTGAGGCTGCGCAGGTGATTCCAGCGGGTCCAGTCGCGCAGGTAGCGTGCCCACACCGCTTTGGCGGCATCGTCGCGGATGTCCTGGCGGGCGAGCAGGTCATTGAGCGGCACGTTGAAGGCGATCGTGCTGCCAAAGGTGCCCAGCACGTAGAGCGCGCAGCCCAGCAGCACGGCCATGCCCGCAGCACCGTTCCCCGCATTCCAGTCCACGATCACCCAGGTGGCGAGCGCCAGGCAGATGGCTGCCGTCCCCACGAACGCGACCATGAACCACGAGCGCAGTACGACCACGTTGATCGACTGCATGGCGGCGATGCCCTGTTCCGGCGCGACGCGCGCCAGCGCCCCCATGACGAAGCTCGAGAACGCGAAGAACACGCCGGCGATCAGCGCGCTGCCCAGCGTGGCGAGCACGAGCAGGGTGTCGAACACGAGCGCTTGTATGGATGCCGTCTGCATCTTGGCGGCTCCCTACAGGGCGCGTTGCGAGTAGGCCTTCATCGCCTCGCGCATCCACGCGGACATGCCGGGCGAGCAGGCGTCGAAGCGGCTGGCGAAATCGTGGGCACTGGCGTACAGCTCGCCCAGGCCGGCATAGGCCGCCGCGGTGGGGCGCGTTCCCCAGGCCTGCCAGATCCAGGCGTGGTGCTCGCGCAGCAAGGGGTCGAGCTGGGTGTCGTCGGCCGCCACACCCCTGCGCATCCTGTCGGCGAGGTCGTGGGCGATGCGCTCGAATTCCTGCAGGCGGGCGGACTTCTCATGGACATCCATGTCCGCGAACAAGGCGGCGCTGCGGCGGATGCGGGGGCGGGCGTCCTCGCCCAGCTTGTCGATGAGCCAGTCTTCGTACTCGGCCTGGCGCTCGCTGCCGAAGCCTTCGAACAGGTGCTTCTCGGTCACGGCGGTGTCGCCCTCCAGGTCGGCGATCGTGCGGTCGATGGTTTCCAGCAACTGCCGCTGGCGCTCGGCCTCCGCTTCCACGCGTGCCCGCTGCGCGCGCAAGGCGTCCAGCCGGTCGAAGCCCGGCGCGTCGAGGATGGCGCCGATCTCCGCCAGCGGCATGCCCAGCTCGCGATGGAAGAGGATCTGCTGCAGGCGCAACAGATCCTGGCGGCCGTAGTAGCGGTAGCCGTTGGTGCCGACGGCCACTGGCTTGAGCAGGCCGATCTCGTCGTAGTGATGGAGTGCGCGCACCGACACGCCGGACAGGCGGGCGACCTGGCTGACGGTGTAGTGGCGGGCGGAATGTGCAGGGTCGTCGCGCATGGGGTGCTTTGTGAAGCCTCACGTAAGGTGAGAGTCAACACCCGCGGCGCGGCCGGCACAACTGCCGCGCAGGCTGCGGTCAGTCCGGCGAGGCGGGCGCGAGCGATTGCAGGGCGGCGGGCACCTGCCGCAGCTTGTCCGGATTGCGCACGACGTGGCACGCCAGGATGCGGTCGCCGTCGGTGACGAAGCTGAGTGCCGCGTCGAACTTTCCGTCCAGGTAGCGCAGCAGCCCCGGTTCGCCGTTCACCTGCGCGTGGCGGTAGTCGAGGCGCGGGCCGACCTGGCGGGCGACCATCTCGAAGAAGCGCACGATGCGCGCCGCGCCGTGCAGCTCCTTGAGCACCGACAGCACCTTGCCGCCGCCGTCCGCGACGAACTGCGCATCGGCCGCGAACAGCGCCTGCAGCGCAGCCTGCTGGCCGCTGCGGGTGGCCTCGATGAAGCGGTCCAGCAGCGAGCGATGCGCGTCGCGGCTCACGCTGATGCGCGGGCGGTCCTCGCGCACGCGGGTCTTCGCGCGGCTGACCAGCTGGCGCACGCTGGCCTCGTTGCGTTCCAGCATGCGGGCGATGTCGGGGTAGTCCAGGTCGAACACCTCGCGCAGCAGGAAGGCCGCGCGTTCGTCCGGCGACAGGCGTTCCAGCACGGCGAGAAAAGCCATCGACACGTCGCTGGCCAGTTCCACCACCTGCTCGGGCGAGGGCGCGGGGTCTTCGGTCTCGATGACCGGCTCCGGCAACCAGGGGCCTTTGTAATGCTCGCGCTCCTGGCGCACCGCCCGCAGGCGGTCGATGCACAGGCGGGTGGTCACGGTGACCAGCCAGGCTTCGGCCGACTGCAGCGTACCGGCGTCCGCGGCGTTCCAGCGCAGCCAGGCGTCCTGCACGACATCCTCGGCGTCGCTGCGCGAGCCCAGCATGCGGTAGGCGACACCGAGCAGGCGTTTGCGGTGGGAGTTGAAGGTGTCCAGTCTGGTTCGGTCCATGGCGACAGTCTTGCATCCTGATGAGGGGTTGTGGAGAGCGGTCCGGCTCTCCAGATGCCAGACGTACCGGACGCCTGCTTTGTGACAGCGCGCTGCTCGTACAGTCGGGCAGGGTTGCCAGGTTCGTGGCCCAGCGGCATGGCTTCTGCTTATGTCCAGCGGGGTCGCGGGAATCGAGTCGTGGGAATCGTCGAGTCGCGGAATCGATATCGCCCCGGTGGGGAGGGGCTTTCCATGGCAACGACTTCAGGTGTGCGCGAACCGGGCTGGTGGACCAGCGCCGCGCTGGCGATCCTCGCACTGCTGGCCACCGGCCTGCGCCTGTATGGCTGGCAGGAGCCGGTGGAGCGCGATCTGGCGATCCACGCCGTGATCGGCCACGAGTTCCTGCAGGGCCGCGAGCTGTACTCGGACCTGTGGGACCACAAGCCGCCGGGCACCTTCCTCATGCACGCCGCGTTCAACGCGCTGTTCGGCTACGGCCCCCACTACCTCCTTGT
The DNA here is from genome assembly GCF_036017065.1 of Uliginosibacterium sp. H1. Lineage (NCBI taxonomy): Bacteria > Pseudomonadati > Pseudomonadota > Betaproteobacteria > Rhodocyclales > Zoogloeaceae > Uliginosibacterium > Uliginosibacterium sp. H1. The sequence continues at coordinate 415,612 of NZ_JAYXHR010000002.1, read as the reverse complement.
CATGAACATCCTGCTCAATGTGGGTGCCATGCTGGGCATCCATGCACTGGCCTGGGCACTGACGGGTCGGCAGGTCTGCGGTCTCGTCGCGGCCCTGCTGTGGGTACTGGTGTCGGACGACATCCACCTGCAGGCCAACCAGCCCAACAGCGAGGCCATGGCGGCGCCACTGCTGCTGTTCGGCGCGTACTGCTGGTACCAGGTGAGCGAACGCAGGCTGCCGTCGCAATGGGCGATCCTCGCCGGCGGCCTGTTCTTCGCCGCCAGCCTGTTGAAGCAGCACTACGTGCTGATGCCGGCCGGCATGGCGGCGGCGTTCCTGATCCATGCCGCATGCCTGGACCGGGCGGCCCTGCGTGCCGAGTTGCGCACGGCACTGACCATCGCCGGCGTCGGCCTCGTCGGCTGGCTGGCCACGCTGCTGGTGTTCCGGATGCAGGGGACGCTGGATGATCTGATCGACGCCCTCGTCACCTACAACCGTGGTTACGGCGGCGACATCCTGCGCACGCTGAAGGGCGCCCACTGGTACTGGCAGCGGTTCTTCCCCTCGCAGTTCGCCGCTGGCCTGCTGCCCTACGTCGTCACCGGCGCACTGGCCGTGGCGGCCATGCTGTGGCTGCGACGCTGGAAGCTGCTGTTGCTGTTCCTGTTCTGGGTGCTGAGCACCGAGCTGATGGTGGCACTGCCGGGCAAGTTCTTTCCGCACTACTTCCAGCTGTGGATGCCGGTCATGGTCATCGGGGTGGCGCTGCTGCTGGATTGCCTGCTGGCGTGGCCGCCCGGTGGCCGGCGCCTCGCCATGGCCGTGGTGATCGCATGCCTGTGCCTGACGACCTACCGGCTTGCCGTGCAGTTCGCACAGCCGGCGTGGAACTGGGCCGGGATCAAGTATCCGACCGAGAGCTTCGGCGAAGCGCGCCTGCTGGGCGAAGACCTCGCGACCATCCTGCCGCCGGACAGCCCGGTGTTCTTCTTCGGCCATGACCAGCAGGTGCTGTTCTACGGGCGGCTACGTCCGGTCAACGGCAAGCTCTACGCGCGCTGGTTCGCAGACAACCCGCTGATGTCGACGCGCTTGCTGGCCGACACCACCGAGCGGTTCATGGGGGGCGGCTTCGACGTGGTCATCGTCAATGCGCCGTTGATGACGCTGAACGCCACGCACATCAACGACGCCCTGAACCGCGACTTCGTGGCGGTGCCGGACTGCTTCGCCCACAACGAGGTGTGGGTGCGCCGCGGCAGCGCCCTGCAGCCCGCGCTGGCAGACGGCTTGCCCGGCAGATCGGCGGCATCGCTGCAGGCCCGCGGCCTGCCGCTGGACTGTGGCAGGCAGGCGCCTGCGCTGGTCATGGCCGGCACGCCGCAATAGTGCCGCGCACCAACCAGGCGCCCTTAGGAAATTCTTAGGGTGCCCTTACGGATCATTTAACCGTGGCCCTGCCGCAGGCTGCATACGATGCGCCCCTTGCCGGCCACGCGGTGTGGCCGGCGCAGCATCCGCAACAAGAATGGAGTCTTCGCCATGATGGCCAACCGTTGTTTCAAACTGGGTGCCCTGTACCTCATCGCCGGCATGTCGCTGGGCGTGTACATGGGCGCCACCCACAACCACACTCTGTCGCCGGTGCATGCGCACATCAACCTGCTGGGCTGGGTCTGCCTGCTGCTGGCGGGCCTGCTGTTCGCGCGCTTCCCGCAGCTTGCGGAAACCAAGCTGGCGAAGGCGTTCTTCTGGACCTACAACATCGCGGTGCCGGTCTCCATGCTGGCGCTGGCCCTCGTCTTTCTCGGCCAGCCGCAACTGGCACCGCTGGTGGGCATCGGCAGCTTCGCGGTGTGGTTCGGCGGCGTGTGCCTGGCGCTCAACGTGCTGCTGAACCTGAAGGCGAGCGACCTGGCCGTGGCGCGCTGAGCGCGCGTAGGTTGCGGCTTACGCCAGGGCGGCCTGTCCGCTGGCTGATGTCGCCAGCAGGCCGTCGGAAAATTCTCCTGCAACACGCCCGGGCCCGCCGGGCGTGCAACGAAGGAGAAGAACATGAACGTACACCTTGCCATCGGCCCGCTCGTGGCCCTCGTCGCCGGCATCCTCATCCTCGCGGTGCCGCGCCTGCTCAACTACATCGTGGCGCTGTACCTGATCATCATCGGCCTGCTGGGACTGTTCGGCGACAAGCTGTAGTACCCGGCAGCCGCACTGCGTCGGTCGGCTCGGGCCGGTCTTGCGGGTGTCATGAAAACTTGATGCTCCAGGCGGGGCACGCGGTGCTATACCGATACCTCGGCCGCGATATTGCGGCGCGCACTGGAGGGCATGGTCATGGGTATCTTCGGCAAGATCCTGGCGAAACTCGGCTTCGGTGACGAAGCACCGGCCAGCCCTGCGGCACCGGCACCGGCACCGGCACCGGCGCCTGCGCCGGCCGCGGCACCCGTATCAACCACGCCCGTCGCGCCGGCAGCGCCCGCCGCCGTCAGCGTCGTCGACGTGGTGAGCAAGCTGGAAGCCATGGCCGCGGCCAACCCCGAGAAGCTCAACTGGAAGACCTCGATCGTCGACCTGATGAAGCTGCTCGGCCTGGACAGCACCCTGGGCGCGCGCAAGGAGCTGGCCGTCGAGCTCGGTTGCCCGCCGGACAAGATGGGCGACTCGGCACAGATGAACATGTGGCTGCACAAGACCGTGCTGCAGAAGATCGCCGACAACGGCGGCAACGTGCCCGGGAGCCTGCTGTAGCCGCTCTTGCCGGGCGAGGCCGTGGTGGCCTCAGGCTGCGGTCGTGTCGCGGCTGTTGGCTGCCACCCAGGCCAGCGCTTCCATCTGGCGTGCGTTGATGCGTGCGGTGGACAGCCGCATGTTCACCGCCAGTTGCTCGACCCGCGCGGCCTCGCCCCGTTCGCAGGCCTCCGCCAGCGCCAGGCAGGCGCCGAAGGGGCCCTTGTGCTTCAGCAGGGCCAGGTTCATGTCATCAGGCAGGCGTAGCGGGGTGATGGCGTCCTCCAGTGGCACCTTCAGCGCCACGTCCAGCATCGAGAACAGGCCCAGCACGAACAGGCGTTCGCAATCGGCGGCATTCAAGCGGCCCTGGCCCAGCAGTTCGAGGAAGCGTGCGCGGCTCAGCGCCATCTCGGTCAGCGCGCCGCCACCTCCGGCACTGCCGGTCAGCAGCAGCAGGGTCAGCCAGCGGTCGAGCTGCGACTGGCCCAGCACCATCAAGCCCTGTTCGATCGACGAGATGGCGTGGTTGAGGCCCTGCGTCGAGGTGTTCACGAAACGCAGCAGGCGGTAGGACATGGCCAGGTCCTGCTTCAGCACCGCAGCCATCTCGCGGTTGTCGGCGTCGGCGCGCACCTTGTTGATGAGGGTGGCGACATGCAGCACCTGCGGCGAGAGCTGGTTGCCCGCCCAGTTGCCGCGATGGGTCACGAAGCCGCCGGAGAACAGGCTGCAGCCCAGCTTGGCGACCAGCGCCTGGTCCTCGTAGCTCGCCACCTCCCAGGCCGCGCGGCGCAGGCCGGGCCAGTCCTGGCGCAGCTTGCCGAGCATCGCCCCGGTTTCGTTGGGCGTGCGCCAGGCCATCCGCAGCACGATGCCGCTGGCGTGGTCCGCCACGCTGGCAAACCAGGGCGTGCCGAAACAGTCGTCCAGCCACACTTCGAACCCGGCTGCCCGCAGGCTGGCGATGCGTGAGCGCGTCTCTGGCGGGGCCGGGCGCGTGGCGTTGTCCGGCGCCAGCAACAGGCAGGTGCGCGGCGGCAGGCGTTCGGCGATGCCGCGCTGCAGGCTGCCTTCCCACAGCTGCAGCCAGGCGCGCCGTTCGCGCAGCAGCTCGCCGGCATGGGTGTCGAGCTGGCTGATCAGCATGTCGTCGAGGAAGTCGCGCACCGGACGACCCTGGGCGCGGATCCGTTCACGCAGGTCGCCGCGCAGGGCGAATTCGTAGCCGCGGATGTTCAGCCCCGCATCCATGACCTCGGTGCGGGTCAGCAGGCCGGGGGCGCCCTCGTCCTGCCTTTCGGTGGTGAAGACGGAGCTGGGGGCGGACGTGCCCGTAGCGGGCGGATCACGCCGGCGGGCCGAGGGATCGGTGGGCGGCGGAGCGTCAGCGAACAGGCGGCTGAGGCTGGACCACAAGCTGTGAAACATGGGGCGATCAGGATCCGTAGGACAGGTACAGGCGCCGGCATACGCGGGCGGTGGTCGGGGTAACGGCCCGGGCGGGCGGAAGCTGAAGTGCCCGGGGGCGGGCTCGCCATGCCGGTGAAATGACCGTTACGCACCTGATGCTTGCCCGTACCTGAGGGTGCTGTTCAGAATGACGCATCGTTACGACCGCATACTGGCAGGCCGTTTCATCCGTAGCCTGCTGCACCGCCCATGTCTGGATCCATGCCCGCCGTAGCCAGCCCGATATCCCTGCCCAGGCCGCTGCTGTCGCGCTCCACGCTGTGGACCGCGCTGGCCCTGCTGGCCGCCGTCGCCGTGCTGGTGCTGCTGCGCCTGCACACGGCCGACGAATCGCTGGAACGCGACATCGTCATCCACGCCATCATCGGCAACGAGTTCCTGCACGGCCGCTCCCTCTATTCGGACCTGTGGAACCACAAGCCGCCGGCGAGCTTCCTGATCCACGCCGCGTTCAACCAGGTTTTCGGCTTCGGGCCGCAGTACATCCTGGCGATGAACCTGGTGTTCAACACGGCCACCCTGCTGGCGATCTTCGGCCTCGGCCTCGCGCTGACGCGCAACCGTTTCGCGGCGGTCTGTGCTGCCGTGCTGTGGGCCTTGCTGTCCTTCGACATGGACATGCAGGCCAATCAGCCGAACAGCGAAGCACTGGTGAACCCGATGTTCGCTGGCGGCATCCTGCTCTGGTACGCCGTCAGCGAACGCTGGGTCAGCGATCGCTGGGCCTTCCTGGCGGGCTTCCTGTTCTTCGTCACCACGTATTTCAAGCAACACTTCGTGTTCGTGCCGATTGCCATCGCGCTGGCATTCCTGACGCATGCCGCCCTGTTTGCGCGACCGGACTTCGTCCGCCAGCTGCGGATCGCCGTATGGACCGGGGCGGTCGGCTGCGTCGGCTGGCTGCTGGTCTTCGCCGTGTTCTGGTTGCAGGGGAGCCTGAAACCCTTTTTCGAAGCGGCCTTCCTCTACAACGAGGGGTATGGCGGCAACTGGCTGTACAACATCAAGCGCGCCTACTGGATGGGGATCTTTCCCGCCTGGTCGGCCGGGGCGCTCTATCCCTACCTGCCTGTCACGGCGGTCGGGGTGCTCGGCGCCCTGCTGAGCCGCCACTGGAAGCCGCTGCTGGTCATGCTTGCCTGGCTGGGGTCGACCTTCCTCATCGTGGTGGTGCCGGGGCGCTTCTTCGCGCACTACTACCAGCTATGGATTCCCCCCCTGCTGGTGGGCACCGCGTTCTGTGTCCACTACCTGCTGCGCCTGCCGCGTCCCGTCGGCGTGGCCCTCGCGGCCAGTGTCCTGTTGGCCGCGCTGGGCTATACCGGCGTGCGGCTCAAGGACCATGTTTCCTACCAGGCCTGGCAGTGGTCGGCGAAGAAGTACCCCGGCGATCGTTTCAACGAGTCGCGCGCCATCGGCGAAGCGCTCGCACGCGGGCTACCGCGCGCCGAGCCGGTGTTCTTCTTCGGTCGCGATCCGGGCCTGTTCCTGTACGGCGGCCTGCGCGCCGTCAATGGAAAGATCTACGTGCGCTGGTTCAACGACAACAAGTATTCGCCGGCGCTGCTGGCACACGCCATCGCGCAGTTCAAGGAAGCGCGCTTCGACGTCGTGGTGGTCAACAGCAAGCCGACGGAATTCGGTGCGGAGGAAATCGGCGAGGCCTTGCTGCGTGATTTCGTGATGGTGCCGGAGTGCTTCGCCCACAACGAGGTGTGGGTAAGACGCGGCAGCCCGCATCTGGCCACGCTGGAGCGCACCCTGTTGCCGGCATCGCAGGAACTGCTCCCCCGCTACGGCGTCAAGCCGGAGAGTTGCGAACAGACCACCAGCAAGCTGTTGCTGGCGCCGGCAAAGACCGGACACGGCGAATCCTGAGCGGGTCCGTCGCGTTTCGCCGGGCTCAGTCCCGCGTCACCGCCCGCATCCACGGCTGGGTGCGTTCGAGGAACAGCACCAGGTCCGCGGCCTCCATCGGTGCGGCGAACAGGTAGCCCTGGGCGTGGGCGACCTTGTGGTCGGCCAGGTAGCGTTGTTGCTGCTCGGTCTCCACGCCCTCGGCCACCAAGGCCAGGCCCTGGCGGTCGGCCAGTTCGATGATGGAATCGATGACGCGGGCCTTGGCGCTTTCGTCGCCAATCGGTTCGACGAAGCTGCGGTCGATCTTCAGGGCGTCCACCGTCAGGCGCTGCAGCAGCGCCAGGCCGTTGTGGCCGGTGCCGAAGTCGTCGATGAACACCCGGCAGCCCAGGCCGCGCAGCGCGTCCACCACTACTTCGGCATGGCCGGGGTCGTCGGGCAGGCCCCGTTCGGTGATCTCGAACACGAAGGTGGCCGGCGGCACCTCGTAGCGACGGCAGTAGGTCAGCAGGCTGTCGACGATGTCCAGATCGTCCAGGTGGCTGCGCGACAGGTTGATCGATACGTAAAGGTTGCGGTTGCGCAGCAGCGGGCCGAGCTGTGCGCACACGCGTTCCAGCAGCAGGGCGGTCATCGGCTTGATGAGGCCGGTGCGCTCGGCGATCGGGATGAAGCTGTCCGGCGGAATGAGGCCCATGCCCGGATGGCGCCAGCGCATCAGCACTTCGGCGCCATCGCATAGCCCGGTCTCCAGATTGATGATCGGCTGGTAGTAGGGAAGGAACTCCCGCCGCGCCAGCGCCTGGCGCAAGGCTTCCTCCGGCGCCTGCAGGCGGTTCCACACCTGGCGCAGGCACCACGCGGCCAGCAGGGACAGCGCCACGCCGGCCAGCAGGTAGCGGGGCAGCTGGTCCTCGATGGCCTCCCACACTTCCTCGTCGCTGCCATGCAGTTCGATGCGCACCGGGTGCTTGTCCAGCGCGGCGGTGGTGTGCAGCTTGAAGAGGCTGTCCGGCAGCGCCGGCTGGTCGCGCTCCAGGATACTGTCGCCGGGCACGAAGCCCAGTTGCAGGCTGCGCACGCGCGCCACGCCGGCGGTACGCGCCAGCTCCTCGAAGACCATCGGGTCGATCAGCGCATTGACGCCGCCGCCTTCCGGGAAGCGCAGGTTCACGATGACCGAGCGCTCCTTCATCACCACCGTCTGGATGACGTTGTAGAACAGGCCGCTCTCCGGCAGGCGGTGCTTGATGTCCTGGTAGACCTTGATATAGAGCCGGCCGAAGTTGGTGCACAGGAGGGCGAGGTCGGGATCGAAGACGCCCATCTCGCGGATGTAGATCGAGTTGTAGACCCCGTAGGTCAGCTTCTCGATGACGTCGTCCTCGCAGGCCGAGGCGGCGGTCCAGCGCAGTTCCTGCAAGCGCTGCACCGTGTGGTCGAGGATGCGACCGGTGCCCTGCAGCAACTGCTCGGCGCGCCGCCGGTTGTCCACCTCGGCGCTGTGGATGCCGCGCCATACGCCCAGCACCGCGCAGACGACCAGGGGCATCAGGGCCGTGACGATGCAGACTGCGATCAACCAGCGCTGACGAAGGCTGTGATGCTGTGGCATGGGCGACCCATGGGCAGGTGACGCAGCATCATATGCCAGGGCCGTCAGCCATGTTTGTGGCAACGGGCAAATTGGTGTCGCCTTCCGTCGCCCCCTGCCCTTCAGTCCGCCAGGCTCAGTCTGCCAGGAACAGTTCCAGCAGGTCGTTCAGGAAGCGCTTGCCGCGCAGGGTGGGGCGCAACTGGCTGGCGTCCGCTTCCAGCAGGCCCTGCTTCCGTGCCGCCACGATGCGCGTCGCCACGGCTTCCAGCGGCAGGCCGGTGCGCTCGGCGAACAGGCTGGTCGGCACGCCCTCGGTCAGGCGCAGCGCATTCATCATGAACTCGAAGGGCAGTTCGGCCGCGCCCACGCTGCTGGCCTCCTGCACGAAGTCGCCACGCGCGGCACCCTGCAGATAGGCCTGCGGATGCTTGTGGCGCATCTCGCGGCGGATGCCTTCGTGCGAGCTCAGTTTGCCGTGCGCGCCGGCGCCGATGCCCAGGTAGTCGCCGAACTGCCAGTAGTTCAGATTGTGGCGGCAGCGGTGGCCGGGCAGGGCGAAGGCGGACGTCTCGTAGTTCTGGAAGCCGGCGCCTGCGAGTCGCGTCTCGATGGCCTCCTGCATGTCGGCCGACAGCTCGTCGTCCGGCAGCTCCGGCGGGTGCCGGTAGTACAGCGTGTTCGGCTCCAGCGTCAGGTGATAGGCCGACAGGTGCTTCGGCCCGTGCGCCAGCACGCCGTCCAGGTCGGCCAGCGCCTGTGCCAGCGTCTGCTGCGGCAGGGCGTACATCAGGTCGGCGTTCCAGGTGTCGAAGTGGCGCGCGGCCTGTTCCATCGCCGCATGCGCCTCGCGGCTGTCGTGGATGCGGCCCAGCACCTGCAGGCGCGCATCGTCCAGGCTCTGGATGCCCAGCGACACGCGCGTCACCCCGGCGGCGCGGAAGTCGGCGAACTTGCCGGCTTCCACCGTGCCGGGGTTGGCCTCCAGGGTGATCTCGCAACCCGGCTCCAGCGGCAGCAGCATGCGCACCGCGCCCAGCAGGCGGTCCAGCCCGGCAGCGGAAATCAGGCTGGGCGTGCCCCCACCGATGAAGATGCTGACCACGCGGCGGCCCCACACCTGTGGCAGCGCGGCGCTCAGGTCGGCGATCAGCGCATCGACGTAGGCGTCCTCCGGGATGCCTTCGTCGCGCACCGCGTGCGAGTTGAAGTCGCAGTACGGGCACTTGCGCACGCACCACGGGTAGTGGATGTACAGCGCGAGCGGGGGCGGCGCTTGCAGCTTCACCTGCGCGTCGGCCGTGGCAACCGCCGCGCGGGGCTGGATGGGAATGACGCGCGTGGGCGCCGGTCTTTCAGGTGTGCTCATGATGCGGCACGGATTGTCCCCCGCCAGCGCGGTGAGGACAAACCCGGCTGCATCATGTCCGTGCTCACACCGTGAAGCGGTGGATGGTGTCGTCCAGCTGGCGGGCGATCCCGCCGAGCTGTTCGGACAGCCGGTGGGTCTGCCCGGCGGCCTCGTTGTTGGCCGCGCTCGCCGCCGCGATGCGTTCGACGTGGCGGGTGATGTCCTGGCTGGCCGCGCTCTGCTCCTTGATCGCCAGGGCGATGTCGGCGGTGTGGCGCGCACTTTCGCGCGACAGTTGCTCGATCTCGCGCAGGCCGTCCACCACGCGGGCGGTACTGCTCACGCCGGCCGCCATGGCGGCGCTGGCCGCGTGCATGTCGTCGGCGGCCACGCCGGTGTCGCGTTGCACGCCTTCGATGCGGCTCTGGATGTCCACCGTGGCGGCGGTGGTGCGCTCCGCCAGCTTGCGCACCTCGTCCGCCACCACCGCGAAGCCGCGGCCTTCCTCACCGGCGCGGGCCGCCTCGATGGCGGCGTTGAGCGCCAGCAGGCTGGTCTGGTCGGCAATCTCCTTGATCACCTGGACGATGCCGCCGATCTCGTCGGAGCGCTGGTTCAGCGACACCACCAGCTCGGCCGAGCGCTGGATGGCCTCGGCCACTTCGGTGATCTGCGCCGCCGTCTGCTGCGCGGCTTCCACGTTGCGGCTGGCGGTGCCGGCGGCATGGCCCGCCACCTCCTCCACGCTGTGGGCACGCTCCGCCACGTGCGCGATGCTGGTGGTCAGCTCGTCGATGGCGGCGGCTGTCGCGTGTGCCGCACCGGCCTGCTGGCCGGATGCCTCGGTGACCTTCTCGGCCGCCACGTGCAGGGTGCGGGCGGCCACCACCAGTTGTTCCGAATCGCGGTTGGCCCCGCCGATCACCGTGCACATTCCCTCCAGCAGGCGGTTGATGGCCTGCGAGGTCGCGCCGATCTCGTCCTGCGACCCGACCGTCATGCGCACGCCGATGCGTCCGCTGCGCTCGATCTCCTGGATCGCCGACTGCATGCGTGCCAGCGGCACCCGTACCTGCCTGCTCACGACCCAGCCACCCGCGCCACCCAGCAGCGCCGCCAGTGCCAGCAGGCCGGCACACACCGCGGTCAGCCGGTTGCGGATGCCCGCCAGTTGCCCCTCGATGCCCTGCACCCGCTCTTCCGCCTGGCGGGCCACGCCCTCCAGCGCGGCATGCATCTGGCCGGCCGCCTGCGCGTGCGGCGCAAAGGCGCGGTTCACTTCCAGCGAGGACGGATACTCCGCGCCCATCATGCTCGCCACCATGTCGCCGAGGCCGTCCTTGTACTGGCCCAGCGCCTTCTCCGCGGCTTCGAGTGCCGTACGGTCCTGCGCCGACACCAGCTCGCGCAGGCTCACCAGCGTCGCCGTCACCGCGTCGTAGGAGGCCTGCCATTTTTCCTGCCAGGCCATCACCTCCTGCTCGCTGCCCAGCGACAGGAACACGTCCTTCTCGTCGCGGTGCATCTGCCCCAGCTGCAACTGTCCCTGGCGGATCGTGCGGTAGAGGGCGAGGTCGCGCTCCAGCAGGCCACGCACTTCCGTGTACTGGCGATGCATGCCGAAGATGCCGACGGCGCCCACCGCCACCATCAGCGCAATGAGGATGGAAAAGCCCGCGCCGACGCGCTGGGCGATGCTCAGTCTGGACAACATGGGAGAACCTTCCGTGAAGATGAACCAGAGACCACCAGCCCGCGCCGCTGCGGGTGAACGTGGGCTTACGGTCCGCCTCGCCAGCGCTTGAGGGTTAACCCTTGGTCATTTGATCCAGCGCATGAATCGCGTGCAGGCCCATCGGCGCGATCGACGGCGGCGGCGATGTCGCGTCCGTCGTGGCGGGCCGGGTCGCGGGCTTGAAATCCGCCTGCGCCGCTCCCAGCTACAAGCCGTTCCCTTCACGAGCAGGAGCCGGCCGTGCCGATCGTCGTGGTGTCCTGTCTCGCCCTGCTGTGGGTGCTGTGGCTCGCCAGCGAACCGCTGCGCACCGCGCACCGCCGTCGTCGCATCGGCCGCCGGCCGTTTCCGGAAGCCTGGCGCCACATCCTGCGCAACCGCGTGCCCTGGTTCCGTCAGCTCCCGGTCGAACTGCAGCTGCGCCTCAAGCAACACATCCAGGTGTTCATCGCCGAGAAGGACTTCATCGGCTGCGCCGGCCAGGACATCGACGACGACGTCCGCGTCACCATCGCTGCCCACGCCTGCCTGCTCACCCTCAACCGCCCCGCGCCCTTCTACCCGCAACTGCGCCAGGTCCTCGTCTACCCCGGCAGCTTCCGCGTGCAACGCAAACGCACCGAAGCCAACGGCCTGGTGCACGAAGGCGAGGAAGTCATGTCCGGCGAATCCTGGAGCCATGGCCAGGTCATCCTGTCCTGGCACGACACCCAGGAAGGCGCCGCCGTCATCGACGACGGCCACAACGTCGCCCTGCACGAATTCGCCCACCAGCTCGACCAGGAAAAAGGCCACGCCAACGGTGCCCCGCTGCTGGGCCGGCGAGGCAATTACGCGCAGTGGTCAGCGGTGCTCAGCCGCGAATTCGCACGCCTGCGGGAGCAGACGCTGGCGATGGGCTTCGATGGTGAAGAACCGCTGATCGACCCCTACGGCGCAACCGACCCGGCGGAGTTCTTCGCGGTGGCGACGGAGGCGTTCTTCGAGCGACCGGCGCGTCTGTTCGGGCAGGCGCCGGAGTTGTACCGGGTTTTGAGCGGGTATTACAGGCTGGATCCGTTGGGGTGGTAACAAGACGAATGTTCTCTTGATTGTTGAGAGTCAATTGGGTTCGTCGCTAGTGCTAGTGGTGTGCTGAAGGTCAATTCTTCCCCAAGTTATTGAGACTATTAGATAGAATAATTTGCACACTCTTCTTTGAGGCTCGCAAGCTCGAAGTGCTGTTCCATCTATTCAAATAAGTGCCGACCGCAACCATGCCTAGAAAAAATCTAATACTCCAAGTATTCGTAGCCTCTCCATCTGATGTAGAGGAAGAGCGAGGAGTATTAGATTCCGTAGTTGCAGAGCTGAATAGAACTTGGGCGAATAGCATTGGAGTCTCATTCGAGGTCCTAAAGTGGGAAACCAGCGTTCGCCCTGGGTTTTCTGATGATGCGCAGGCCGTAATTAATTCGCAGATTCCTGATGACTACGATGTATTCATTGGGATATTCTGGTCGAGGCTAGGGACGCGGACTAGTCGTGCTGCGTCTGGAACAGTGGAGGAGTTTGAGCGGGCCTATCAACGTTTCAGGGAAACAGGGTCTGTTCCAGAAATAATGCTCTATTTTAAAGAGGCGCCTCTCTCTCCTTCCAGGATTGAGGCGGGCCAGTTGTTGGCACTCCAAGAATTCAAAAGTTCTCTGCCAGAAAAAGGAGGCCTATATTCCTCTTTTGAGGACCTTGCGGGTTTCGAAGCGTCGCTACGCGCTCATCTTGCTGCAATTGCTCAGCAGTTTGTAAAGGTGCCTGAGAGAAGCATCTCTCTCGAATCCGCAGAGCTCCTGCCTGAAGCATTAATTGCTGATGAAGAAGATGGACTGTTCGACTGTCTAGAAATCTACACTATGCGGACGCAGGATATGACTGCGGCGATGGAGGTTATCAGCGACGCAACTGTGCGAATAGGCGAGCAGCTTTCTCAGCGGACTATAGAAATTAACGCGCGAGATGCATCAGACCCGGGCCACGCTAAACGGCTTGTTAAGCGTGCCTCCGAGGATATGTTTAGGTACGCAAGTATTTTAGAGGCGAGTATTCCACTTCTTTCTTCTGCGCGCCAGGAGGCATTCGCAGCATTAAGTAGCGCGGTCGTGCTGATGGAAGACTTTAAATCGGACAAACTGCAATTGCATTCTCTTCGGAAAACTCTCTTGAGAACAATAGAGGGTGCGGTGACCGCCAAATCAGGATTGCTTGGGATGAGGCAGGCGGCGGCCGGGCTGCCAAGAGTGAGTAAAGATCTCAATAAGTCAAAACGAGCCGTCACGGATAATTTAGACCGGCTTCTTAGTGAAATTGAAAGCACAGAATCCACCGTGGCGAATTTGGTGGAAGCTATAGATCGCCTTCTCGCTTCTTCGACGGCTGGCCAGGTTTGGAACCAATGAGCGACGGCATAAGAGGGCTCACGCCGTCCCCACGCTCAACGCCAGCATCCCCTTCGCAATCTCCCGCTCGCCCATGATCGTCTCGGTGGCGCCGCACTTCATCAGGTGCGTCGTCTCGTCGTCCGAATGCGAGCGGGCGATGATCTGCAGGGCGGGGCTGGCTTCGCGGGCCTGCATGACGACCTGGCCGGCTTCGAAGCTTTGCGGGATGGCGACGAACAGCCATTTGGCATCGACGACGTTGGCGGCCTGCAGCGCGCGCGGGTTGGCGGCGTTGGCGAAGACCACGAAGCCGCCGTCGGCGCGGGCGGCGTCGGCGGGGCGGTCGCGGTCCTCGATGACCACGAAGGGCTGGCCCATGGCCTTGAAGCGCTCGCCGATCATGCGGCCGACGCGGCCGTAGCCGACGATGACGGGGTGACCGGACAGGCTGGTGTCGGCGACTTCGATCGGCTTGGTGCGCGGGTCGCTGTCCTTCTCCTCCACGGCGTTGAACTTCTCGCGGCCGGCGATGCGCTCGCACAGGCTGAAGATGAACGGATTGGCGAGGATGGAGAAGATGGCGCCGGCGAGGATGAGGTCGCGCCCTTCGTTGCCGAACAGGTCCAGCGTGACGCCCAGGCCGGCGAGGATGAAGGAGAACTCGCCGATCTGCGCGAGGCTGGCCGAGATGGTCAGCGCCGTGGTGCGCTTGTGGCCCAGCATGCGCACCACGAGGTAGGCGGCGATCGACTTGCCGACGATGATGATGCCCAGCGTGGCGGCCACGGCCACCGGTGCCTGCATCACGATGCGCCAGTCGAACAGCATGCCGACGGAGACGAAGAACAGCACCGCGAAGGCGTCGCGCAGCGGCAGTGATTCTTCCGCCGCGCGGTGGCTCAGCGTGGATTCCGCCAGGATCATGCCGGCGAAGAAGGCGCCCAGCGCGAAGGACACGCCGAACAGGGTGGCGGCGCAGAAGGCCACGCCCAGCGCGACAGCCAGCACCGACAGGCTGAACAGCTCGCGCGAGCCGGTGTGCGCCACCCAGTGCAGCAGGCTGGGGATGACGCGGCGGCCGACGACCATCATGAACACGCCGAAGGCGATCACCTTCAGCACGGTGATGCCGAGCACCACTGGCACGCTGAAGCCGCCTTCCTCACCGCTGCCGGCAATCGCCGGGATGAGCACCAGGGCCAGCACCATCGCCACGTCCTCGACGATCAGCCAGCCCACCGCGATGCGGCCGCGCTCGGTGTCCACCAGGCGGCGTTCCTGCAGGGCGCGCAGCAGCACCACCGTGCTGGCGACCGACAGCGACAGGCCGAACACGAAGCCGCCGGCGAGGCTCCAGCCGAGGAAGTGGGCGAGGCCCATGCCCATCGCGGTGGCGGCACCGATCTGCACCACGGCGCCGGGCAGGGCGATGTTGCGCACCGCCAGCAGGTCCTTGAAGGAGAAGTGCAGGCCGACGCCGAACATCAGCAGGATGACGCCGATCTCGGACAGCTCCATGCCCAGTGAGGTGTCGGCGACGAAGCCCGGTGTGTAGGGGCCGATGATCACGCCTGCAAGCAGGTAGCCCACCAGGGGTGACAGTTTTGCCTTGTGGGCCAGCGCGCCGAAGATGAAGGCGAGGACGAGGCCACCGACGAGGGTGGCGAGCAGCGGGCCAAGGTGCATTGGGTTATTCCTGTTGTATCCCGATGGAGCGGACGCCCGACCCGCGCGGGGCGGACAGGACTATGAGTGGAGCGGGCCGGGGCGGGAAGGTTCGCCCGAGCGGGTATTTTAGTGGCTGAGCCCGCCGGTCATGACCGGGTTGGCGCAAGTTTGTGCCAGCCGGATGACCGCCATGCGCGGCCCGCAGGCGGGCAGCTGCCCGGGTTCAGGCACCGCAGCATTTCTTGTACTTCTTGCCGCTGCCACAGGGGCAGGGGTCATTGCGCCCCACCCTGGCGTCGGTGCGGGCATAGGGCGTGCCGTTGTCGATGTGCAGCACGTCGCCCACGGCGGCCGGCAGCTTGAACATCGGCCATTCGGCCAGTGCCTCGGACGCACTGGTGACGTAGCCGCGCTTCAGCGCCTGCAACTGGCGGCGGCGTTCCTCCAGCGGCACCGCGAATTCGGGTTCGATGGCGGCGAGCTCGCCCCGCGCCTGCGGATCCACCAGGCCGCGCGCGAACCAGTCGCGCACGGTGGGCAGCGCGTCGGCGGCCGCCATGTCGCCCAGCGTGCCGGCGATGAGGGTGACCAGGGTGTCCGGCCCGTCGCCGGATGCCTGCGCCGCTGCCGCTTCACCGACGGCGAGGATGCGGCGCACGGCCTCGTCGTGCGGCAGGTTGCCCTCCAGCGCCAGCACGGCGATGGCCTCCACGGCGGCGGAACGCACCCAGGGGTCCACGCCGGCATCGCCGGCCAGCGCGGACAGCTCGTCGGTGCGGCCGGCGGCCAGGCTGGCCAGCGCGCGGCCCAGCAACTCGCCGACGAAGTCGCCGAAGATGGCCTCGATGTCCTCGTCACCACGCCGGGCCAGGGCGATGACCGGTGCCAGCGCCGCCGCTTCGCGGAACTCCGCCAGCAGGGCGATCAGGTGGAAGTGCAGGATGACGTCCGCATCGGCCAGCAGGGGCGAGGGGTCGGCGGCCAGGCGTTCCAGTTCGACCAGCATGTCGGGCAGGTAGCGCGCGCGGTCGGCGCGCAGCGCGTCGACCGCGGCGGCGGGGTAGCGGCCGTCGGTGCGCTCCAATGCGGTGCGCAGGGCGGGCCAGTCGGCGAACGCAGAGGCGGGCGTGGCGGTGGAGGTCGGGGCGGCAGGGGGCGTCATGGCGGGGTGGCAGGCGGCGGCAACGACCGCGATTTTACCGGCTAGCCGTTTGTATGGCGGACGCGGCTCGTGCCAGCAGGGTCGTGGCGTCGCCAGCCGGACAACCTGTCACACGCGCGCAACGGACGAAGCACCGCACTCGCACTAAGATGGCGGCATTGCCCTGCCGCCCTGGTGAATCATGCGTCATCTCCGTGCCCGCCTCCGCAGCCTGCCTGCCGTGCTCGCCGTCCTGTTGCTGGCAGGTTGTGCCAGCCTGGGTTACTACCTCGTCCCCAACTTCAACACCCTGTTCGGCCCGGCCGATCCGACGCGCTTCGACCATCCGCGTACGCCGCCGGTGGGCATGTCGTATGCGCATGACATCCAGCCCATCCTCGACAAGCGCTGCGTGGTGTGCCACGCCTGCTACGACGCCGCCTGCCAGCTGAAGACGACGAGCTGGGAGGGGCTGGCCCGCGGCGCCAGCAAGACCCTGGTGTATGACCCCATCCGCCTGCTGGCGGCCACGCCGGCGCGCCTGTACGTCGATGCCGAGAAAGCTTCGGAGTGGCGCAAGCTGGGTTTCTCGCCGGTGCTGAACGAACATGCGCAGGACGTGCCGACCCAGCGCGAGGCCAGCCTCATGTATCGCCTGCTGACGCTCAAGCAGCAGCACCCGCTGCCGGACAACGGCACCGTGGGCGGCGGGCTGGACTTCCGTATCGACCGCGCGCAGATCTGCCCCGCCGAGGGCGAGATCGAAGCCTACGAACGTGCCTTCCCGCTCGGTGGCATGCCCTACGGCCTGCCCGGTCTGGCGGAGCAGGAGCACCAGCAACTCACCCGGTGGCTGGAGATGGGCGCGCCCTACGAGGGCGTGGCGCCGCTGACACCCGGCCTGGTGCGGAAGGTCGCCGAATGGGAGGCCTTCTTCAATGGCGACTCGCTGAAGGAGCGGCTGTTCGCGCGCTACGCCTACGAACACCTGTTCCTCGCCGCGCTGTACTTCGACGACCAGGAGGCCGCCAGTGGCCGCCGCTTCTTCCGCCTGGTGCGCTCCACCACGCCGCCGGGGCAGCCGGTGCGCGAGGTGCGCGCGGCACGCCCGGTGGATGACCCCGGCGTCGACCGACCGTATTACCGCCTTGTCGCCGAGCGCGAGAGCATCGTCGTCAAGACCCACATGCCCTACCGCCTCGATGCGGCGCGCATGGCCTTCTGGCGCCAGCTCTTCCTCGATGCGCCCTACTCCGTGACGAAGCTGCCGGGCTACTCCGCCAGCACCGCGGCGAACCCCTTCGCCACCTTTGCGGAACTGCCGGCCGGTGCGCGCTACCGCTTCATGCTGCAGGAGGCGCACTTCACCATCTCCGGTTTCATCAAGGGGCCGGTGTGCCGCGGCCAGATGGCGCTCAACGTCATCGAGGACCAGTTCTGGGTGGTGTTCGCGCAACCCGGCGCCATCCCCACCGACACGCTGACCGACTTCCTGGCGCGCGAGCAGGACCACCTGAGCCTGCCCACGGGGCGCAGCACCAGCGCCGCCCTCATTCCGTGGGCCGAGTACGCCGGGCGGCAGCGCAACTACCTGCTGGCCAAGTCGCAGGCGCTCACCGGCTACTTCACCGACGGCAGGCTGCCGGGCCTGGGCGACGTGTGGGACGGCGGCGCGCTGGACGGTACGAGCCAGCGCAACGACAACGCGGTGCTGAGCATCTTCCGCCACAACGACAGCGCCACCGTGGTGAAGGGCATGGTGGGCGACACGCCCAAGACGGCCTGGCTCATCGAGTACCCGTTGCTGGAGCGCATCCACTACCTGCTGGTCGCCAACTACGACGTGTATGGCAACCTCGGCCACCAGATCAACTCGCGGCTGTACATGGACTTCCTGCGCATGGAGGGCGAGTTCAACTTCCTGCTGCTGCTGCCGCAGGCCGAACGCATCCGCCTGCGCGACCACTGGTATCGCGGCAGCGAGCCGGCGGTGCGCGAGCAGGTATATGGCGACATTGCCAAGGTGCCGGTCGACAGCGGCATCCGCTACCAGACCAAACAGCCGATGCCGGAGTTGCTGGGCCTGTTGCGCCAGCACGTGGGTCCGGCGGTGAATACCCGGTATGGATTACCGGCGATGGGCGACGGCAAGCTGCAGGGCACGCTGGAAAAGCTGGCCGCCGTACACGGCCCCGCCCTGAGCTGGCTGCCGGAGAACAGCGTCCTGACCATCGAACAGGCCGGCCGGCCGCTGCGCTACGTCAGCCTGCTGCGCAACACCGGCCACCTCAACGTGTCGCACCTGATGCTGGAGGCGCAACAGATACTGCCGGCGGAGCACACGCTGACCGTCGCGCCCGGCATCGTTGGGGCCTACCCCAATGCGTTCTACCGCGTGCGCGAGGAGCAGCTGCCGGCCTTCACCACGGCACTGGCGGCGCTGTCGTCCGAGGCGGACTACGCGCGCTTCTCCGAGCGCTTCGCGGTGCGCCGGACCAACCCGCGCTTCTGGGACTTCAGCGACGCGCTGCATGACGACTACCGGCGGACCGAGCCGGTGTTCTCCGGCATCCTCGACTTCAACCGTCTGGAGAACCGCTGAGACAGTGCGGAGCCGGACCCGCAGCGTCCGGCTCCGCGTCGCTCTCGTATCTTCTGTCATCTCCGTTGACCTCGCCGCGCGCAGTGCTACAACGAATGGCGCGCGCGCCGTGCTGATGCTGCACACAGCCGGCAAAGCTGTCAGAAACGCGCCGCCCTGCGACTGAATCGCAGGGAATCACCAGAACGCAGCACCCAACGGAGACAAGACACCATGAAGTACTTCAGCATCGCTGCGGCCATGCTGGCGACGGTGTTCGCCTGTTTGCCCGCCCACGCCGCCAACCGCCCCGCCGGCTACAAGACCCTGTGCACCGAGAACAAGACCTGCACGTTGCCCGGTTCGCCCACGACGAACGTGGCCTTCGGACGCGCAGGCCAGTTCGTCTACAAGCAACTGGGCGGCACCTTCATCTGCAATGCCGCCACTTTCTACGGCTACCGCTTTCCGGGCGGCACCAACGAGTGCTCGGTGCCGCTGCCGGACCTGCCGCCGGGCAGCAGCTCCTCTTCCAGCAGCTCCAGCAGCAGTTCCAGCAGTTCCTCGTCGAGCTCCAGCAGCTCGTCGAGCGGCTCATCCTCGAGTTCATCGTCGGGCTCGTCTTCCAGCACATCCTCGTCCGGCGGCGGCATCACCGGGTCGAGCTGCGTGTCGACCGGCACCGTGAGCGTGAAAATCGACAACGGCCCGATCGTCGTCGCCGAGGGCAGCACCTTCGACGGTGGCTGCAAGACCTACCTGGCTACCAGCGGCTGTCCCTTCTGCGAGGACATACAGCCAATCTTCCGCGTCAATGCGGGCGCGACGCTGAAGAACGTCATCATCGACGGCCCGCAAGATGGGATCAACATCTACGGCAATGCGACGCTCGACAACGTGCGCATCAACAGGCTGTCGGATACCGGTGCGGTGCGTATGGCGGCCTCGGGCACGGTCACCGTCAGCAACGTCACGGTGGCGCAGTCGGTGGATCGTGCCTTCCAGATCAACCAGCCGGGCACCTTGCGCGTGTCGAACCTCGTCGCACGCAATGTGCCGAATGCGGTGTTCCGCCAGAACGGTGGCACCACCTTCCGCACCCAGTTGTACTGCGACCGCTGCGACATCGCCGATTCGGGCTACGTGTTCCGCGCCGACAGCAGCGCGTCCACCGCGGCCTTGAGCAACAGCGTGCTCAGCAACGTGAAGCAGGTGTGCTACGGCAGCTATCCGGTGGCCAGCTGCACCACCACCAACGTCACCGTGAAGTAGCGGGCGTGAATCGCCAGGCGCGGCGCAGGGCGTGCCGCGCCAGGCTCAGCCAGTTGGCCAGGTGCAGGGGGCACAGGCACACCAGCAGGTCCCCCTGGGCGTGGCCCGGGTTACGGCTGGCGAAGAAGTGGATGTGCGGGTCGCGCAGGGCAGCCTCGCTCAGCGGGGCCACCTCGCTGCGCAAGCGCTTGTGCCCACTGCCGCGCACCACGCCGCTGTCGGCCTGCCAGTCCCGCCCGTAACGCCGCAGCGCCAGGTGGTCCATCAGGGTCGCAATGTCCGCCGGTGTCGCGCGGTCGTGCCGCGGCCAGTACTCGGCGAAGTTGCGCGGCAGCAGGTAGTAGCTCTTGTAGCTGAAGGTATCGAAGAACCAGTCGATGCGTTGCAGCGGATGGCGCAGCCGCTCGCGCAGGAACACCCTCAGCCCCAGCCACTGCAGCAGGTTGTGGCCGCGGACCGACTCGTCCAGCAGTGCCTGCGAGGTGAAGATCACCCGCCGCGGCCGCTCCTCGAAGCGCAGGCTGTAGACGTCCACCGCCGCCATGCCCACCAGCGCGCCGCCGCGCCAGAACAGCGCAACCTCCGCGTGCCGCCGCAGGTTCAGCTCCACGTAGGCGCGCTCCGTCTCGTAGAAGCGGCAGGTCAGCGCCCAGACGTCGTCCCAGTCCTGCGCGGTCAGCGCGGCGGTCGGCTGCAGCGCGGTCAGCACGGGGGAGGGGCGACTCACGGATGATCCTCATCTGGGCGGGAAGATGGAGCTTATGCCAGTTCAGTGTTACCTATCAGCAATGCTGACAGCAGGTAACTTCTTGCTGCCGTCCGCCTGGCCTAGAGTGCACCACCTTCCGTTCCGTCCGCCGCCCTACCGACCATGCAAGGCATCAAGCGCAAGATCGTCCACGCCGTCTTCTTCGAGTTCTTCGCCATCCTCAGCGTGACCACCGCCTTCATGCTCACCACCGGGACCGGCGCCGGACGCTCCACCGCGCTGGCCGTCATGACCTCGGTGGTCGCCATGCTGTGGAACATGGCCTACAACGCCCTGTTCGAGAGCTGGGAAGCCCGCCAGACCAAGCGCGGCCGCAGCCTGGCCCGCCGCATCACCCATTCGCTGGGCTTCGAGATCGGCCTCGTCGTGCTGCTGCTGCCGCTGGTGTCCTGGTGGCTGGGCATCGGCCTCGTCGAAGCCCTGGTGCTGGAGATCGGGCTGGTGGTGTTCTTCGTGGTGTACGGGCTGGTGTACAACTGGTGCTTCGACCGGCTGTTCGGCCTGCCGACGGCGGCGGCCTGAGGGGCTTCCTCCTTCACGGCACGCAGGCGGACCCTGTGTGCCCGACTGGCTGAGCCCCTGCGGCGGGTGCGTGGACTATCCTTCTGCTGCGCCCGGGAAGAGCGCAGGAGGAGTCCCTTTGTTGCATGCTCATCGATCCGCCGCTTCATTCGTAGCCAGCCTGCTGTGTGCCGCGCTGCTGGCGTCGCCGCTGGCGGTCGACGCGCAGCCCGCGAATGTTCCGCCCCGTTGCGACCCCTTGCTGCCGTCGTCGGCCGGCGATCCGCTGGGTTACCGCAAGCGCGGTGACCGCTGCGAGGGGCGCTACATCCGCGAGGTTTCCAGCAGCACGCTGGCGGTGGTGTCCTTCGTCGAATCCACGGTCACCGTCGACCGCGCGGCCAAGGCGCCCCTGAATCTCTCCTGGCGTGCGCCGGCCGCTGCCGACAACGTGCGGCTGCGGGCGCAGAGCCTGACGCGGCGCGTGTATTACCGCATGGATGCCGAGCGACCGGCGCGCGCCGGGGCTTATGCGTGGCCGACATCGTTGCTGGCCTCGCTGGACCCGCCCGCCGCCGAGTTCGGTTTGCTGGCGACGACTCCGATGAAGCTGGGCGACGTGCAGCGGGACGTCCACCTGCCGCTGCGTGCGGCGCATGAGGGGGCGCCGGCCGTGACGGCCACGCCTCGTCTCGTCGTCGTGCCCGGAGGCGAGCTGGACGAGCTGTTCGTCTCGCTGACCGAGGTGGATGCCACGGGCCGGCCCGGTCGTACGCTTCGCCGCAGCGAGCCGCTCGGCCTGGGCTATTACCCGGCGCAGCGTCCGGTCACGGTGCCCCTGGCTGCGGCGGAAGTGGCCGCCGGCGGTGTGCTCCGCGTGGAGCTCGTCGCTCGCCTGCGCAGCGGCGCCAGCTCCAGTGCCGAGGCCTGGCTTTACCTGCAGGGGCCGTGATGGATCGACTCGCAAACCCCCGTCGCTGGTCGATGGCTCTGTTGCTGCTGGCGGCGCTTGCGGTCGTCAGCGTGCTGCTGTTCGTGCGCGTCTCCAAAACCGAGATCGAGCTGGAAGCCACGGTGGAGGGGCTGCGTTTCCGCCTTGCCACGGGCCAGGCGCTGACCGAACCGGCGAGCCTCGCTTTCCTGGGCGTGGCGGGCATCGGTCGTGCGGAGCTGTCGGGCGACACGCTGCCGCCTGCCCTGCAGGGCGACACCCTGGCGCTGCACGCGGACGCCCTCGACGCGGCATGCAGCGGTCGTCTCAGCCTGGAGCCGCTGGTGTTGCCGCCCTCCACCCTGGTCGGCCTGGGCGAGCCGTCGGCCGGACGCCTGTCGATGCAACTGGAGTCGCCCGGGGACATGTGGCTGCGCGTCGTCATCGACGGTTGCGTGCGCATCGGTACGGCGCGTGGCAGCGTGTGGCCGGGCACGACGCGCACGCTGCTGCTGAAGCTGGCCGACCGTGCCGATCTCGGGCTTGGACCGGCGGCCGGGCAGCGCCTGCGCTTCGCGCGCTGGGTGCCGGTGGATGAACTGCGACTGGCGCGCGTCGAGCAGATCGCGCACGACGGCGACCTGATGGTGCGCCACGTTTCCACGCTGGGCGCCGGGCGCCTGTACTACATGGCGCTGGACGGGCGCGAGCGGGTGTTGCGGGTGGCCGAGCCGCTGCGCTTCCGTGAAGTGGCCGGCGAATTCCGTTCGATCGCGGTCGACGGGGATCGCATCGAACTGCGCTTCCGTGGGGATGTGCGTGGCATGGAGAGCGGGTCCGAATCGCACGGCCGCAGCTGGATGCCGAGCTGGCTGGAATGGCTGAAGGCCAACCACGCGGTATCCCTGTTGTGGGCCTCGGTACTGTCCCTGTTCGGCCTGCTGCTGTCGCTGCGCAACTGGTGGCGGGGCGGACCATGAGCTGGCGTCGGCTGGCCGTCCTGTCGGGCGCCTGCCTGCTGCCGGCGCTTGCGGTCGCGCAGGACGCGATCACCCGCGAACTGGAAGCCGCTGCGGCTGGCGTGGTCGCCATCGAGGCGCAGTTCGGCGACCGCAGCAGCTTCGGTGCGGGCGTGGTGGTGGCACGCGAGCGTGACGCCCTGCTGGTGGTGACGGCCAATCACGTGCTGCGCCAGGGGCGCGACGCCAGTACCGCGCTGGCGGTGCGGTTGAAGTCGAAGCCGGACCTCTCGTTGAAGGCCATGCCGCTGCCGCAGATGGATGTCGCCGACGATCTCGCATTGCTGCGCGTGGAAGGTCTGGCTGCGCAGGGCATCGACCCCTGCGCGCTGCCCGCCATGAAGCTGGAGCGGCCGACGGCACTGCGCCGCGGCCATGCGGTGTATCCGCTGGGCAACCCGGCGGGCGTGGCCTGGCGCGTGCCGGTGCGCGCCGACGTGGTGACGAAGATCGACGACGCGCAGATCACCTTCGAGTCGGCACTGATCGAGAACGGGCACTCCGGGGGTGGGCTGTTCAACGCCTTCGGCGACCTGGTCGGCATCATCCGCGCCGACCAGCCGCCCTACGGCATCGCGACGCGGATGGACCGCGTCGCCGCACGGCTGAAGGCCTGGGGTCGCGCGGGGACGGATACCTGTACCGCCGCGGCTGCGGTTCCTGCTGCGACCAGGCCGTCCTCCGCTTCGACACGGCTGGATTTCAGCGGGCTGACCGCGAAGCAGTGGGGGCACGCCAGCGCCTATCGCGCCTGCACGGAGATCGGCCGGGACGGCAAGACGCAGCCCTGCCCGGAGAAGCCGGAGCCGACGCTGGAACTGTTCAACGCCATCCAGCGCGGTGACGTGCAGGACGTGCGCCGCCTGCTGGACCTCGCGGGCTTCGACGCGGAGGGGCAGAAGTGGCCCTATCCCTTGCACCTGGCTGCCGGGCTCGGTCAGGTCGAGGTCATGAAGCTGCTGTTGCAGATGGGCGCGAAGAAGAACACGTCGATCCGGGCGCCGCATCACGACTTCCACTCCCGGGAGTTTCCGGCGACACCGCTGTACCTGGCGACGCGCACCGGCCAGCACGAGGCGATGCGCCTGCTGATCCGGGCGGGCGCATCCATGAGCGAGGGCGAAGGGGTGTCCGGTGGCACCGGCACACCGCTGTGTGCCGCCGCGCGCAACAACCAGATCGAGGAGGCGCGCGTGCTGATCACTGCCGGTGCGCCGCTGAAGTCACGCTGGTGGGATCACGCACCGATGGCCTGCGCCGTGGCGGCGGGGCATGTCGGCATGGTCAGGCTGCTCGACCAGGCCAGGGCCCCGCTGGATGGCGGCCAGAACGGCGCCATCGGGCTGTTGCGCCTGGCCGCCGAGAACGTGCACCTGGAGGTGATGCGCTACCTGGTCTCGCGACGCGTCCCGCTGGAATGCCCGCGCCATACGCCCTGCGACTCGCCGCTGTACGTGTCGCTCATCAAGAACGAGCGCCTGGAAGCCGCGCGGCTCCTGCTCGACGCGGGGGCCGACCCCAATGCCGGCGACTACAAGCGGCCATTGCAGCTGGCGCTGGAGTTCCGCAACGTACCCGCGATGAAACTCCTGCTCAAGGCCGGCGCCGACCCCAACCTGACGACGCGTGAAGGCCAGACCCTGCTCGCCATCGCCCAGCAGTCGGAGCAGGACGATGCGGTTGCACTGCTGCGCGCCCACGGCGCGAAGCGCTGACGGGCGGGTTGCCGCGACAGCTCGAACTCAAAGCATGGCCAGAGGCTCCGGCCCTGTCGGCGCGGGAAACAGGCCATCCAGCTCCGCAACCTGCGACGGTGTCAGCGGCGTGTTCAACGCTGCCAGGTTCTCCTGCAGGCGTGTTCGGTGGCTGGTCTTCGGAATGACGATCACATCCTTCTTCGCCAGCACCCAGCCTAGCGCCGCATGGGCCGGGGTGATGCCGTGGCGCCTGGCGAAGTCCACCAGGGTGCCATCCTCCAGCAACTCGCCGCGCTCGATGGGCGAGTAGGCCATCAGCGGGATGTCGCGCTCGCGGCACCAGGGCTGCAGGTCCCATTCGATGCCGCGACGGCCGAGGTTGTAGAGCACCTGGTTGGTGGCGACGCGCTCGCCGCCGGTGATGCCGTACAGCTCGCGCATGTCGTCGATGTCCAGGTTGCTGACACCCCAGTGACGGATCTTGCCGGCGGCCTGCAGGCTCTCGAAGGCTTCGAGGGTCTGCTCCAGCGGCACGCTGCCGCGCCAGTGCAGCAGGTACAGGTCGATGCGGTCGGTGCCCAGGCGTTGCAGGCTGCGTTCGCAGGCCTCGATGGCGGTCTTGCGGCCGGCGTTGTGCGGGTACACCTTGCTGACGAGGAAGGCCTCGTCGCGGCGACCGGCGATGGCCTCGGCGATCATCTCCTCGGATTTGCCGTCGCCGTACATCTCGGCGGTGTCGATCAGGCGCAGGCCCTGGTCCAGGCCGGCGCGCAGGGTGGCGATTTCCTCGGCGCGGGCGGCGCGTGATTCGCCCATGCACCAGGTGCCCATGCCCAGCGCGGGAACGGCCTCGCCGGATGGCAGCGTGATGGTGTGCATGAGTGCTCCGATAGGAAAGGAATGAGTCCGACAAGCAAGTGACCAACAAGTGCCGAGAGTTCGTCGGTGGCGCTGCTCAGCTTAAGCAGCCTTCACCGAGTAAACCGCGATGATCCTGTACGGGCCGGGCTCGGCGTTCCGAAAAGCCCCGCTCTCAAGTGCCTTGACCGCCTCGTCGAAGGTAGAGAGCAGACAGTGGGCGTTGGTCGGAATTGATTCAGCAAGGGA
Organism: Uliginosibacterium sp. H1; assembly: GCF_036017065.1. Classification (NCBI taxonomy): domain Bacteria; kingdom Pseudomonadati; phylum Pseudomonadota; class Betaproteobacteria; order Rhodocyclales; family Zoogloeaceae; genus Uliginosibacterium; species Uliginosibacterium sp. H1. Next base: position 389,780 of record NZ_JAYXHR010000002.1, on the reverse strand, counting down.
ATTACAGGAAAGCGGAGAGCATTCCGGAGTCGTGTGTTGCATGAAGCCCGTTACGTCAAACCCCTCAAGCGTCTTCTCGGCAGGTACGTCGATTGCGGTACCAAAGGCCTCCTCGGAACCGAAAGGTACCCACCTGTTCCGCTCGTCATCGAACTCTTCCTCGTGTGCCTCGTAGTAGAAGAGTTTCATTCCGTCCAAGGACACATCGTGCTCTTGCGCCAAAAGTTCAATGATCCGGGGCGAATCGAATAGCCAGAAACCGTTGTGCCGCCAGTAGTTCACGTAGTCATCAAATTGGGGGGAAACGCATCCGCTCAGCGAATAGACGTCGCTCACTCCCGTGGCCTTGATCCAATCCGGACAACAAACCACTCTCTTGTACATGTAGCCAATCGGACGCATCGGTGTCGTCTTCGGTTGAAGTCGAAGGAATAGGGTGCATGAGCGTGGCAAGCAAGTCGATAGCTGCATACCTGGTCATGTACCCTCCGGCTTCGAAATCGGTGCGAACGGATCATCCACACCAAGCCGATCCTCGTCGCTGCGGTCCTTCAGCCCCACGCCGGTGAGCTGCAGTTGCCGCGCGGCGCCACACAGCCACCACAGCTTGCGTGCCGCCGCCTCATAGCCGAGGCCTTCGGGGCGGACGTTGGAGATGCAGTTGCGCTCGGCGTCGCTGCGGCCGACACGCGGTGCCCAGGTGAGGTAGATGCCCAGGCTGTCGGGCGAGCTGAGGCCGGGGCGTTCGCCGATCAGCATCGCCACCATGCGCGCGCCCAGCAGCTCGCCGACTTCGTCGGCAAGGGCCACGCGCGCCTGGCTGGCGATCACCAGGGGGCCGAGCTGCCAGCCCGTGGGCGCAGCGGAACGGATCGCCGCCACCAGCGCCGGTGCATTGCGGGCGATGGCCAGCGAGGACAGGCCGTCGGCGATGACCAGCAGCAGGTCGCAGGGGGCGTGATCGTCGGCAGCCGCACGCTGGCGAAGCACCGCGGCACTGTCGGCATGCAGGCGCCGGCCGAGGTCGGGGCGCGCAAGATAGGTGGCGCGATCACCAGCCGCGCTGCGCACGCACAGCACCTCGTTGCCGTCCTCGACGAATGCCGCCTGCAGCGCATCGGTATCGAGCGCGACGTGAACCGCATCGCGCGCCTGCGCATGGGCAAGACCGAAGCGCAACACCTCGGCGGTCGGCAGGCTGTCGCCAGCGCGGCCGAGCGCGAGGCGGGCGGCGGTGTGGCGGCGCAGGTCGTCCCAGGGGTCGGCGTGCACGGCGACGTCGATGGATGCGGGTTGGCTCATCCCTGTCTCCTCAGGCCAGCTTCAACTGGCGCAGCGCACCCAGTGCCGGATGCTGCGGCGTCACCGGGCGGATGCGGCCGTCATCATCGGCGATCTGCATGCGGCGCAGCCAGTCCTCGAACTCCGGCGCGCGGCGCAGGCCCAGCGCGGCCTGCAGGTAGAGGCCGTCGTGGAAGCTGGTGCTCTGGTAGTTGAGCATGATGTCGTCCGCCCCCGGCACGCCCATGATGAAGCTGATGCCGGCCACGCCCAGCAGCGTGAGCAGGGTGTCCATGTCGTCCTGGTCGGCCTCGGCGTGGTTGGTGTAGCAGACGTCGCAGCCCAGTGGCAGGCCCAGCAGCTTGCCGCAGAAGTGGTCCTCCAGCCCGGCGCGGATGATCTGCTTGCCGTCGTACAGGTACTCCGGGCCGATGAAGCCGACCACCGTATTGGTCAGCAGCGGGTCGAAGGCGCGGGCCACCGCGTAGGCGCGCGCCTCGCAGGTCTGCTGGTCCACGCCGTGATGCGCGTTGGCCGACAGCGCGCTGCCCTGTCCTGTCTCGAAGTACATGACGTTGTCACCCACGGTGCCGCGCTTCAGCGACAGCGCCGCGTCGCGTGCCTCGCGCAGCATCGCGAGGTCGATGCCGAAAGCCGCGTTGGCGGCCTGCGTGCCGGCGACCGACTGGAACACGAGGTCCACCGGCGCGCCCTGCTCGAGCATCTGCACGGTGTTGGTCACATGGGTCAGCACGCAGGATTGCGTCGGGATGTCGAGCCGCGCGATCACCTCGTCCAGCACATGCACCAGCCGCGTCAGGCCGGCGATGCTGTCGGTGGCCGGGTTCACGCCGATCACCGCGTCCCCCGCGCCGTACAGCAGGCCATCGACGATGGAGGCGGCAATGCCGCGCAGGTCGTCGGTCGGGTGGTTGGGCTGCAGGCGCACCGACAGCCTGCCCGGCAGGCCGACGGTGTTGCGGAAGCGGGTGACGACGCGGCATTTGCGGGCCACCAGCACGAGGTCCTGGTTGCGCATCAGCTTGCTGACCGCCGCCGCCATCTCCGGCGTGACGCCGGCGCGGATGCCAGCCAGTGCCGCTTCGTCCGCCTGCGCCGACAACAGCCAGTCGCGGAAGCCGCCGACGGTGAGGTGCGCGATGGGCGCGAAGGCCGCCTTGTCGTGCGTGTCGAGGATCAGCCGCGTGACCTCGTCCGCCTCGTAGGGAATCAGCGCCTCGTCGAGGAAGCGCTGCAGCGGCACCTCCGCCAGGCACATGCGCGCCGCCATGCGTTCGACCGCCGAGCTGGCGGCGACGCCGGCCAGCAAGTCGCCGGAACGCAACGGGCTGGCCCTGGCCATGACTTCGCGCAGGTCCGCGAAGACCCAGGCGTGGCTGTCGATGACATGGCGGTAGCTCATGTGCCCTCCGTTGATGCACCGGACGTGGTGTCGCTGCGGATGTAGCAAGCGACGTGCCGATGGCCGAAAGCTACGCGCGCGTCGTTACAGCACGAAGCTGAAGTCCTCCACCAGCGTGCCGGGCAGCAGCATGCTGCCGGTGCCGCGTTGCTCGTAGCTCTGACTGTCGATCAGCAGCTCGCGTTCTCGGGTGAGGCCCAGCAGCTTGTCGCCGAGCATGCGGTACAGCGACTCGTCGAAGCGCATCACTTCCAGCGGAGCGACGATCTCGCCGCCTTCCACCTTGAAGCTGGCGAAGCGGGTCATGCCGGTCATGCGGCAGCTGGCGCGGTCGGAGTAGTTGAGGTACCAGAGGTTGCCGATGTAGACGCCGTCGCCCAGCGCTTGCAGCACATCGGCTTGCGGCAGCGTGCCGGCGGCGAGTTCCACCGCGTCCATGCCCTCGTCGCCGTTCGGCTGCAGGTCGAACTCGCGGGCGGTGCGCGGCGAGATCAACGAGCCCACCAGCGCACCGTCGCGGATCAGCTCCACGCGCGGGGCCTTGATGAAACCCTGCGGCTGGAAGGCGGGGCCGAGGCCGGCGGCGGTGTGCTCGGCGAGCTGGATGGACGGGTGCAGACGCAGGCCTTCGTCGCGCATGCGGCGCAGCGAGCTGTACTTGGTGCGCAGCGATTTCTCCGACACGCCGCCCCAGCCGAGCATGCCGATGACTTCGCTGAGTGCGGTGGGCGTCAGGTAGGCGCGGCAGGGGCCGGGGGCGATGCGTTGCGCGGGACGGCGCAGCAGTTCGAGTTGCGCCGCCGCGTCGGCGTAGCGTGCCCGGAAAGCGTCGCCCTGCCAGTCGAAGCCGGCGTAGCTGCTCTTCACCGCCTTGTCGCCGGCGAGGTAGAGGCTGAAATCGAGGTTGAAGCTGGCGATCTCGTGCCAGTTGCGCTGGCCGTAGCTGTTGGCGAAGCCGCGGAACAGCGGCCCGCTAGCGAGGATGCCGACGAAATCGTGGGCGTGTGCGGCGGCGAGGATCTCTTCCACCATGTCGCCGGCCGGCGGCAGCGCGGAGGCGACGACGCGCGTGCTGTCCTGCACCTCGGTGGCGATCAGCAGGTAGGGGTCGTCGGGCAGGTCCGGCAGTTGCACGCGCAGTTCTTCGACGAGGCGAGTGAGCCGTTCCCGATCGATGTCCGCCACGCCGCTGAGGCTGAACTCGCCACGCGCCTGGCGCTGGCCGTCGATGAGGCTCAGGCTGAGGTTGGCCTGCTGCACATGGCCGGGCTGGCGGATCAGGCCGCGGTTGAAGCGCACGAAATCGGTGGATTCGCCGGAGAACCAGCAGGTGAAGCGCTCGCTACCTTGCAGGCGGGTGGCGATGAAATCGGCCAGCGCGTGGAACTGCTGCTGCATGTCGCTCGTTGCCTTGCTCGTGCTCATATTCATGTTCAGGCCTCCGCGCCGAAGACTTCGACGTCGCTGAACAGGCAGGCCGGCGAGGCGTGGCCGACGCGGATGATCTGCGAAGGCTCGGCCTTGCCGCAGAAGGGCGTGCCCATCACCTCCAGCGTGGCGGCATTGCCCACCGCGCGCAGCGATCGCCAGAAGCTGGCGGATATGCCGCGGTAATTCGGGTTGCGCACCACGCCTTTCAGCTCTCCGCCTTCGATGAGGCGGCCGTATTCGCAGCCGAACTGGAACTTGTTGCGCGAATCGTCGATGGACCAGGAGATGTTGCCGTCCATCAGCACGCCGCGTTCCACCGAGGCGATCATTTCCTCCAGCGTGCTGTCGCCCGGCTCCACGTTGAGGTTGGACATGCGGTCCAGCGGCGGGCGGTTCCAGCTGCTGGCGCGTGCGCTGGCCGCACCACCTACCGTGTGCCCGGCCATCGCGGCGCGTGCCTGCGAGATGCTGCCGCCCAGCGGGTGTTGCAGCACGCCGTCGCGGATGACGAAGACCTTGCTGGCAAGCGTGCCTTCGTCGTCCCAGCCGTAGCTGGCGAGTTCTTCCGCGCGGGTCGGGTCGAAGCTCACGTTGAGCAGCGGCGAGCCGTACTGGTAGTGACCGAACATGTCGAGGGTGACGAAGCTGGTGCCGGCGAAGTTGCGCTCGTCGCCGAGGATGCGGTCCAGCTCCAGCGGGTGGCCGATGGATTCGTGGATCTGCAGCATCATCTGCGAAGGCATCAGCAACAGGTCCATGCGCCCGGTGGGGCAGTTGGGCGCCTCCAGCAATGCGATGGCCTCCGCTGCCAGGCGCGGGCCGCTGCCGACGAAGCCGCTGTCCAGCAACACCGACAGGTCGCCCTGCCGGCACAAGCCGCCACCGGCGAAGCTGCGCGTCTGGGTGTCGGCACCCGCGTTGGCGGACACCGACAGACCGGGCATCACCTGGCGGAACCGCTGGAAGGCCTCGGCGCCGTCGGCGGTGACGTAGAGCTGGTCGGTCGCGGTGGTCCACAGCGAGGCGGACCAGTCGACGATGCGTGCATCCGTCCTGCAGGCCTTCGACTCCGCCATCAGAAGGTCGATGATGTCGCGTCGGGAGCGTTGCAGCGGTGCCTCCACGCCGGGGCTGACGTAGCGGCCCTGCGGTCGCGGCAGGGTGATGCGGGTGAAGTCGACCACCGAATGGCCGGCGCTGCGCGCAGCCCAGTCCACCGCGCGGCCGATGGCCTCGCGCAGGCCGGCGGCACTCAGGTCGCTGGTGGCGGCGTAGCCGTAGCCGCCCTGGTGCACGACGCTCACCATCGCGCCCCGGCTCTGGCTGGTGGAAGGCGGTTGCAGCACGTCCTGCCGCACGCCGAGGTGGTCGCTCCGCTCATCGACGATGCGCAGCGAGCAGAAGTCGACCGCTGGCGCCAGCGAGCGGAACAGGGCGGCGGTCGGGTGCAGGTCGGCCGCGGAGGCCGAGGGCACGGAGGAGGCAGGGGAGGTGGGAGAGGCGGGGAACAAGGGGGCGGCTCCGGCACGAGGTGGAACGACGGGAGTGAGACCCGATGTTACGGCCTGCGGTTGCACCGTGGTGCCGGCTTCGCCGCCCGGCGCACTTGAATCCGGCGCTGGCCGCCAGCATGTGAACAGCGTGGACAGTGAATCGCTGTGTCGGCGGGCACTTCGCTCCGCTGCGATTGTCCAGATTCCTCGACAAGTGTTTTCGCCGCCTTGTCGTCCCTGGCGGCGGCGCCCATCATCGGGCACATGCCATCGGCGTGCCGTTCTATGTCGTGCCGTTGTTGTCTTCGCTTTTTCCGGAAGTCCCGTCTGATCCCATGAGTAACGCCCCCTCCCTCTCCGTCCTCGACCTGTCACCGATCATCGAAGGCAGCGATGCCGCGCAGTCCTTCCGCAACACGCTGGAACTGGCGCAGCACGCCGAGCGGCTCGGCTACCGGCGCTACTGGCTGGCGGAACACCACAGCATGCCGGGCATCGCCAGCGCGGCCACGGCGGTGGTCATCGCCCACGTTGCGGCGGGCACAAAGAAGATCCGTGTCGGTGCGGGCGGGGTGATGTTGCCCAACCACTCACCGCTGGTGATCGCGGAACAGTTCGGCACGCTGGCCTCGCTGTACCCCGGCCGCATCGACCTGGGGCTGGGACGCGCGCCGGGGTCCGACCAGGCCGCCGCACGCGCGATGCGCAGGCCGCCTTCGGCCGGCGACGAGTTTCCGCAGGACGTGGTGGAGCTGATGGATTATTTCCTGCCCGTACAACCGGGGCAGGCGGTGCGTGCAGTGCCGGGAGAAGGGCTGGAGGTGCCGGTGTGGATCCTCGGCTCCAGCCTGTTCGGTGCGCAGCTCGCCGCCGCGCTGGGCCTGCCGTTCGCCTTCGCCTCGCATTTCGCACCGGCGATGATGATGCAGGCCATCGCGATCTACCGCGCCGAGTTCCGGCCGTCGCGCTACCTGGGCAAGCCGTACGTCATGCTGGGTTTCAACGTGTTCGCGGCGGATACCGACGAGGAAGGCGAGTTCCTCGCCACCTCGATGCAGCAGGCTTTCGTGAACCTGCGCAGTGGCGCGCCCACCAAGTTGCAGCCGCCGGTGGCGGGTTACCTGGAGCGCTGCCTGCCGCACCACCGCGCGATGCTGGAACAGGTGCTGTCCTGCGCCGCGGTCGGCGCACCGGACACGGTGCGCCAGTCGCTGCAGGCCTTCGTCGATCGCACCGGTGCCAACGAGCTGATGATCACCTCGCAGATCCATGAGCACGCCGCGCGGCTGCGCTCCTACGAGATCGCGGCGGAGGTGTTCCGCTGAGGTCGGGGCCGGCCCCGGATCAGAGCGCTTCGACCTTGTCGGCGGCGGCCACCTTGCTGCGCCGCTTGGGTTTGGCGGGTGGCGGTGCGGCCTCTTCCACGGCGGCCGGGGGCGGAACGACGACCGGGCGCTCGCTGGCGGGCGTGATGCGCGCGCCGGGCACCTTGCCGTCGATGACGCGCAGGGCATAGGCGGCGCCGGCGCGGCGGGCATCGCCGAGGTATTCGAACGAGGCACTCAGCGGCACCTGGAAGACGTCGCCGACGTCATTGCTGTCGTCGTCGCGGGTGATGCGGACGGCCACGTCGTACTGTTTCTCACGGCAGCGTCGCTCGGAGCTGGTGCGCGGGAAAACGAGCGGCTGGATGAGGAAACCCTTGTAGCTCTGGTTCATGGTCAGCTGGTCCTGGTCGGTGATGGAGCCGCGCCTGACCGGGAGACCGTCGCCCGCGAGGGCGATGATGAGAACGGGAAGAGCCTTTTCCCCGGGTCGGAAGCCCGGAGGCGAGGCCGTGCGAGGCGCGCAGGGACTGCGGGGAAGACATCCGCCAGGGCCAGGGAGAATTGGCAGGGCTGGCCGGACAACGACGGACGACCCATGCTGCGCGCTGCCCGTGACAATGGCAAGGCAAATCGCAAGCCGGCGCTGCGGGTGATGCCGCCGGCCCGCTGTTTCCTTCGACAGGGCGCCCGCCCGGGGGGACAATGCGGCGGTGCCCCGGCACGTCCTCCCCTGCCCTCCTGCTGCGCGTCCGCGCGGCATCCCCGCGGTAACGCCCCATGATCGATCCCCTGCTGCTGGCCGCAGCACGCGTATCCACCTTTGCCGGCGGGTCCCTGCTGACCTGCGCCAGCGGCTTCTTCTTCGAGCGCGACACACGCCTGTTCCTGGTGACCAGCCGTCACGTGCTGGTGGATGAAGCCAGTGGCCACCACCCGGACCGGATCGAGATCGAGATGCACACCAGCGCCCACAACATGGCGGCATCCACCGGCTTTTCCATCCCGCTGTACCGGCACGGCCGCAGCATCTGGCGGCAAGGGGGTGATGGCGGGGGCGACATCGACGTGGCCGTCATCGAACTGGAACGCGGCGCGCTGCCGGCGACAGCGGCCTATCGTGCCTTCGGCATGGCGCAGCTGGAGTGCCTGCCGCAGGAGGTGGAGCTGGGCTCATCCCTGCTGGTGGTGGGCTTCCCCCTGGGCTTCCACGACACCCTGCACCACCTGCCGGTGGTGCGCCACGCGGTCAACGCCTCCTCCTTCGGCCTGCGCTTCCAGGGCAAGGGCTACTTCCTGACCGATGCGCGCACCCATCGCGGCACCAGCGGTGCGCCGGTGGTCATGCGCGGCCGTCGCCCGTGCGGGGAGGAGGGTTTTCCTTGGCTCTTGCTCGGGGTGCATTCCGCCCGCCTGGACGTGGGCCGCGACCTGCTGCAGGACGAGGCCCTGGGCCTCAATTGCGCCTGGTATGCGGACATCCTGCGGACGCTGACCAAGGACTGAGGTGTCGTCGGCCCCGGCGCATCACGACGGCCGGCGCCACAGGCTGGCCAGCCAGGGCTGCTGCGCGCGTGGCAGGCCATCCGGCCGGTAGTAGTGGGAGAGCGCCACGAAGCCCGCCGTTTCCATGTAGCGCGTCCACCCGGCGAGGTCGTGCCATACGCCGTAGCGTTCGCCCGACCAGCCTTCGCGGTTGTCGCCGCGCGGGTTGGAGCTGAACAGCACGCCGCCGGGTTTCAGCGTGGCGTACAAGGCCCGCAGTACATCCGGCAGTGCCTGTGAGGGCACGTGGAACAGCGAGGCATTGGCGAACACGCCGTCGAAGCGCGCGCTCGGCAGGTCCAGCGCGAGGAAGTCCTGGTGCAGCACTTCGCAGCCACTGTGCGCGCGGGCCATGTCGACGAAGTGGCGGGCGCCGTCCAGCCCCACGGCGATGTGGCCAGCGTCGCGGAAGGCCTTGAGGTCGCGGCCGGGGCCACAGCCGAAATCGAGGATGGTGCAGGGTGCCGGCTGGCCGATGGCGTCCAGCAGGGCGGCGATGTTCTGGCTGACATCGTGGTCGCGCGTGCCTTCCCAGAAGCCCTCGGCGTTCTGGTCGTAGTGCGCCAGCGTGGTCCGGCTGAGGGCGCGCAGCGGGTCGTCGGCGTTCGCCAAGCTCAGGCCTTGCCCTTGCCGTACTGCTTGTAGACGGCGCGGGCGTCTTCGTGGGCGCGGTCCAGCGTGCGCAGGGCCGGGTCGTCGTCGTGCGGGCTGAAGTACTCGGCTGCCTGCGCGGCCATCACGATGCGGATCGCTTCGTTGTCCGGCAGGTCGTACTTCTCGACGATCAGGGTGGTCACTTCGTCGAGGTAGGCCTCGTAGGTCATCTTCTTCATGGCGGGAGCGGCAACGCGGTGGGCGACAGGGAAACGGATTGTCGCGCAGGCGGGCGGGGGTGCAAACCCGGGGCGGAAAGCTGTGACGCGGCCTATAAACACTGAGAGCCCGGCCGGGCTCGTTGTGCTTCAACGCCTGGCGCCGTCGCACTCCTTCAACGCTTTTATGTCAGGCTGGCAGCCCCGACCGGGCCGGCGGACCCGGCGGGAAGCCCGGGTGCGGCGGGCTTTGCGGCGACGTGGCCGTCAATAGCCAAAGTCAATCCAGTGAATGCCATCAATCAATTGGAGCTATCAAGCACCGGCGGGTAGCATTCAATCCGTCTTACGACCCCACCCTTTCAAACAGGAGAAGTGAAATGTCCTTGATCAACACCCAAGTCCCCGCGTTCAAGACCCAGGCCTTCCACAACGGCAAGTTCGTCGAAGTCACCGAGCAGACGCTGAAGGGCAAGTGGTCCGTGCTGATCTTCATGCCGGCCGCCTTCACCTTCAACTGCCCGACCGAAGTCGAAGACGCTGCCGAGAACTACGCCGAGTTCCAGAAGCTGGGTGCCGAGGTGTACATCGTCACCACCGACACGCATTTCTCGCACAAGGTGTGGCACGAGACCTCGCCGGCTGTCGGCAAGGCCAAGTTCCCGCTGGTGGGCGACCCCACGCACGTGCTGACCAACGCCTTCGGCGTGCACATTCCGGAAGAAGGCCTGTCCCTGCGCGGCACCTTCGTGGTGAACCCGGACGGCGTCATCAAGACCCTGGAAATCCACTCCAACGAAATCGCCCGTGACGTGAAGGAAACCCTGCGCAAGCTGAAGGCTGCCCAGTACACCGCCGCTCACCCGGGTGAAGTCTGCCCGGCCAAGTGGAACGATGGCGCGAAGACGATCGCTCCGTCGCTCGACCTGGTCGGCAAGATCTGATTCGACGCCATAGACCTACTGCGCGACCCGATCTCGAAACTGCGGTGCTCAGCGTACGACTTGTACGCTTCCGCTCCTCGTTTCGACCTCGGGCCGCTCGCGACGGTCTCTGGCATCGAATCACCGCAGTACGGCGAACCCCTCGGGGTTTCGCTGAAAGTGCGCCGGACCTGGAGCGCTTTCAACGAAGCCCCGTTCGTTTTTTCAACGCACCGCTCACGAGGTGGTGTGACACATGAAAGGAAGCACCATGCTGGACGCAGCCCTCAAGGAACAACTCGCCGCCTATCTGCAGCGCGTGACCCTGCCCTTCGAGATCGTCGCTTCGCTGGATGACGGCGAATCCTCGCGCGAGCTGCTGGGCCTGCTGCAGGACATCGATGCGATGAGCGACAAGATCACGCTGCGCACCGATGGCCAGGATGCGCGCCGTCCGTCCTTCACCCTGCAACGTGCCGGCGCGACGAACAGCCTGCGCTTTGCGGCGATTCCGCTCGGCCACGAGTTCACCTCGCTGGTGCTGGCGCTGTTGTGGACCGGCGGTCATCCGCCCAAGGTGGAGCCCGAGGTCATCGAGCAGATCAAGTCGCTCGACGGTGACTACAACTTCGAGGTCTACATGTCGCTGTCCTGCCACAACTGTCCGGACGTGGTGCAGGCCCTGTCGCTGATGGCCATCTACAACCCGAAGGTGAAGACCACCATCATCGACGGTGGCCTGTTCCAGGCGGAGGTGACCGAGCGCGACGTGATGGCCGTGCCCAGCGTGTTCCTGAATGGCCAGCACTTCAATTCCGGCCGCGTGACGGTGGAAGAACTGATCGCCAAGCTGGATACCGGTGCGGCTGCGCGTGACGCCGCCAAGCTGTCTGCCCGTGACGCCTTCGACGTGCTGATCGTCGGCGGTGGCCCGGCCGGTGCCGCGGCCGCGGTGTATGCCGCACGCAAGGGCATCCGCACCGGCATCGCCGCCGAGCGCTTCGGTGGCCAGGTGAACGACACGCTGGCGATCGAGAACTTCGTCTCCGTCATGGAAACCGAAGGGCCGAAGTTCGCCGCTGCGCTGGAGTCGCACGTGCGTGCCTACGACGTGGACATCATGAACCTGCAGCGCGCGAAGAAGATCGTTCCGGCCAGCGAGGAAGGCGGCTTCATCACCGTTGAACTGGAAAACGGCGGCACCCTGAAGAGCCGCAGCGTCATCCTGAGTACCGGCGCGCGCTGGAGGAACGTCGGCGTGCCCGGCGAGCAGGAGTACAAGAACAAGGGCGTGGCCTACTGCCCGCACTGCGACGGCCCGTTGTTCAAAGGCAAGCGCGTGGCGGTGATCGGCGGCGGCAACTCCGGCGTCGAGGCGGCGATCGACCTCGCCGGCATCGTCGCCCACGTGACCTTGCTGGAATTCGGCGAGCAACTGAAGGCCGATGCGGTGCTGGTGAGCAAGCTGAAGAGCCTGCCCAACGTCACGATCCACACCATGGCGCAGACCACCGAGCTGACCGGCGACGGTACGAAGCTCAACGGCATCCGCTTCACCGACCGTACCAACGGCGAGGCGAAGCACGTGGAACTGGAAGGTGTGTTCGTGCAGATCGGCCTGGTGCCCAACACCGACTTCCTGAAGGGCACGGTGGAGCTGTCCCGCTTCGGCGAGATCATCATCGACGACAAGTGCCACACCAACATTCCCGGTGTGTTCGCCGCGGGTGACGTGACGACGGTGCCGTACAAGCAGATCATCATCGCCACGGGTGAAGGGGCCAAGGCCGCGCTGTCCGCGTTCGACTACCTGATCCGCACGCCGGAGCCGGTGGCCGCCGCAGCCTGACGATAGCCGTTTGCACGAACGGAAGGCCCGCTACCGAGGTAGCGGGCCTTCATCATTTACGGCTGGCCCGGCGGGCGTGTGCCCAAGGTTGCGGCTCAGTCCTTGTGACCCTTGCCCTTCTCGCCCTTGCCGTGGCCTTTCTCGTGCGGGTGCGGCTTGCCGTGTCCCTTGGGGCCGTGGTGTTTCTCATGGTAGGCCGGCACGTAGACGTCGCTGTACCAGCGCTCCTCCACGAAGTAGACCGGGCGGCCACAGGCGTCGTAGTGCTTGCAGTGCTTGCGCCAGTTCTTGGCGTGACCGGGCGGGACGTGGAGGTAGACCGGCCGGTACACCACGCCGGCCGGCACTGGCTGGATGATGACGGGCTCGGCGTAGATGACGCGCGGACGGGGATAATCGCCGATGTCGATGCGGCCGTAGAAACCCGGCTCGCCGACACTGATCGACACGCCCACGTCGGCGGCGGAGGCCTGTAAGGTGAGGGCTGCCAGGCTGGCAGCGCACAGGATTTTTGTAATCATGGTTTTCTCCTGGATGGCGGTAGCGCCGATGACAACGGCCGTGGCAGGCGGCAGGCTGACACCGCAAGTCGGCGATGGACGGCTCGCGCTTCCAGCATGCAACATGCGCAACCCGGAGCTGTGTCGGACGATGCTGATCAGCCCCTCGGCTGCGACTGACGCATCAACCTCCGCCCGGTGGCCCTGAAAAACGGAAACGACCCATGCTGTCCCCTTTCCCGAAACACGTCCGGCAGAAGATGCGCGCGGTGATGGCCGTGCTCGTCCTGGCCAGCCTGCCACGCGTGGCCCGCGCCGACCTCACCGAGTTCGTCGACGAGGATTTCTACACCGCCACGGTGACGCCGGGCAGCACGGCGCTGGCGGCGCTCAACGCGGCCTCGCCGGTGAAGCGCGACGGCAAGGTATTCCATGGCAACACCAAATGGACCATCGAGTGGCGGATCGCCACCGCCGTGCAGGCCAGCGGACGTTGCCGCATCACCAAGCGCACGGTGATGGTCACGACCCTCATCACCTTGCCCAGGCTGGTCGGTGGAACGTCGGCGCAGCAGCAGGCCTTCGACCGTTTCCTGCCCGCATTGAAGACCCACGAGCGCGGCCACCAGGCGATCGGCAAGGAGGCCGGGTTGACGCTCGACTGGCGTCTCGCAGCGCTGCCGGAGATGGACGACTGCAAGCAACTGGAAGCCCGGGCCAACGAGACGGGCAAGAAGACGATCGCGGAGTACGCCGAGCGCGACCGCCGTTATGACGCCACGACGGAACACGGCCGCACCCAGGGTGCGGTGTTCGCAGAGCCGGGCTGAGCAATCGCCAATCCGCGGACCCCTGGCGTTCTCGCCCATGAAAAACGGCCGGATGGAACCGGCCGGTTTCATTCTCTGCGGCCAGTCGTCACTCCGGCCGCCGTGTTGGTCCGCACCCGATGCGATGACGCCGGCTCAGCCGCCGAACATCACGCGGCCTTCGACCAGCGTGTAACGCACGATGCCCGGCAGCTCGAAGCCGAGGAAGGGCGTGTTCTTGCCCTGGCTGCGCAGCTGCTCGCGGCTGACCGTCTGCAGCGTGTCGGGGTCGAAGATGCACACGTCGGCGCGGGCACCGGGCTGCAGGTGGCCGGCCTTGGTGATGCCCATGATGCGGGCGGCATCCGCGGTCACCCGCGACAGCGCCTGCGGCAGCGACACGCCCTGCTCCTTCGCCCACTTCAGCGTCAGCGGCAGCAGCAGTTCCAGCCCGGTCATGCCCGGCTCGCTCTCGGCGAAGGGCGCCTGCTTGGCGTCGTCGTCCACCGGCGTGTGGTCGGAACACACGGCATTGACGCGACCGTCGGCGAGGCCGCGGCGCAGGGCGTCGCGGTCGCGCTGGCTGCGCAGTGGCGGCACCACGTAGCACTGCGGGTTGAAGTAGCCGATGTCCATGTCGGACAGGTGCAGGTAATGCACGCCGACGTCACAGGTGACGTCCAGCCCTTCGGCACGGGCACGGTCGATCGCCTCCAGCCCGGCGGCGGATGACAGGCGGGTGACGTGCAGTTTCACGCCGGTGTTCTTCGCCAGGCGCAGGTAGGCATCCAGCGCGACGGTCTCGGCTTCCACCGGGATGCCGGCCAGGCCCATGCGCGAAGCCACTTCGCCGTCGTGCGCCATGCCGCCGCGCGACAGGTAGGGGTCGATGGCCTGCAGCCAGACGCGGAAGCCGAAGGTGGCGGCGTACTGCATGGCGCGCATCAGCACCTGGGTGTCGACGATGGGCGTGTTGGCCTGGCTGAAGGCCACGCAACCTGCCTCGACCAGCTCGGCCATCTCGGTGATGCGCTTGCCTTCCAGCTTGGTGGTCAGCGCGCCCACGGGGTAGACGTGCGCGCAGTTCAGGTTCTTGGCGCGGAAGCACAGCATCTCGACCAGGCCGGGCTCGTCCAGCACCGGATCGGTGTCCGGCGGGCAGGCCAGGCTGGTGATGCCGCCGGCCATCGCCGCCTGCATCTCGGATTCCAGCGTGGCGCGGTATTCGAAGCCGGGCTCACGCAGGCGCGCGGCGAGGTCGATGAGGCCGGGTGCCACGACGAGGCCGCTGGCATCGATCACCTTGTCTGCCTTGAAGCCCGAGGGCGCCTGACCGAGTGCGGCGATCTTGTCGTCGACGATGAAGACGTCCTGCTTCGCGTCGACATTGTTCGCCGGGTCGATGACGCGGCCGTTCTGGATATGGATGTGCATTCTGTTCAGCTCCCCGCCAGCATCGACATGACCGCCATGCGAACGGCGATGCCGAAGGTCACCTGCGGCAGGATCACGGCATTACCGCCGTCGGCCACGGCGGAGTCGATCTCGACGCCGCGGTTCATCGGGCCGGGGTGCAGCACGATGGCATCCGGCTTGGCCAGCGCCAGCTTGTCCTGGGTGAGGCCGTAGAACTTGAAGTACTCCTGGCTGGACGGCAGCAGGGCGCCGTTCATGCGCTCGTTCTGCAGGCGCAGCATCATCACCACATCCACGCCTTTCAGCCCTTCACGCATGTCGTGATAGACCTGCACGCCCATGCGGTGGATGTCGGTGGGCAGCAGGGTCTTGGGGCCGATGACGCGGATCTCCGGCACGCCCAGCGTCGTCAGCGCGGCGATCTCGCTGCGCGCCACGCGGGAGTGCAGCACGTCGCCCACCACCGCCACCGTGAGGTTGGTGAAGTCGCGCTTGTAGTGGCGGATGGTGTACATGTCCAGCAGCCCCTGCGTGGGGTGGGCATGGCGGCCATCGCCGGCGTTCACCACGTGGATGTGGTCGCGGCCGGTGCGCTGCAGGTGCTCGGCGATCAGGTAGGGCGCGCCGCTCGAAGCGTGGCGCACCACGAACATGTCGGCCTGCATCGCACACAGGTTGTCCACCGTGTCCAGCAGGGTCTCGCCCTTGGCGGTGGAGCTGGTCGACACGTTGAGGTTGATCACGTCGGCCGACAGGCGTTTGGCCGCGATCTCGAAGGTGGTGCGGGTACGCGTGCTGTTCTCGAAGAACAGGTTGAACACGCTCTTGCCGCGAAGGAGGGGGAGTTTCTTGACTTCGCGCTCGGCCACTTCGGTGAACGGCGCCGCGATGTCGAGGATCTGGGAAAGGATGGCCTTGGGCAGGCCGTCGAGCGTGAGCAGGTGCTGCAGCTCGCCGTGCTTGTTCAACTGCGGGTTGTGCATGGATGTCCCTGTCGGAGCGCCCGGACCGGCACCCCGGGCGGTCGCGCAACGCCGGCCGCTGCGCGGCGCGAATTGTCCCACAAGCACCCCCTCGCCGCACCCCGGTTGCGCCTGCTTTTGTCTGTCTCCCTGTCGTCGCGGCCGCTGTCGCTGTCAGACAACGCGACGGGCCTGACTGTACTGTCGGGCAGAACGAGTGGTCGCAAAGCAAAATTCATCGACGCGCATGCTGCGTTGCACAAAATAAGGGTAAACGTGTAGTCAAAGCCGGACAGAGACCGCTTCAGGCGGCGCCTGCGGGGAGGGTGGGGAGCAGGTTTCCCCCCGCAGCAAGGAGCAGCACCATGCAGCACCTCTCAGCGTTCGCCCTCGTCGCCTTCGTGGCGGCGTCCCCGGCCTGGGCCGCCGACGTGATCGTCACCCCGCGCGGCAGCCTCAGCGGCCCCGCCCCCTGGCGGGTGCCACCGGCGCCGGCGGCCTCATCCGCGCCTCCGGCCGCCACCGCCCGCGTCGCCCCGATGGTGGCCGGCACGGACACTGCGCTGTCCGCGACGGCCGCCGCCACGACGCCGTGCTGGGTCAGCAAGTCGCTGGCGGCGACCGGTACCTACGTGGACGCGCTGAAATCCATCGACGGCGCGGTGAAGACCTTCATCCGCGACCGCCAGATCCCCGCTGCCAACCTGGTGGTGCGCTACAAGGGCACGGTGGTGCTGGAGCGCGGCTACGGCTGGCAGGACAACGCCTGCAAGACCAGGATGGGCTACGGCGGCAGTTTCCGCCTGGCGAGCCTGACCAAGATGCTGACCAACGCGCAGGTCTACGCCCTGGAGCGCGAGGGCAGGCTGCGGCTCAGCGATCCGGTGTTCTGCATCAGCGGGCAGAGCCGTTGCATCCTGACCGTCACCGGGCTGGTGAATCCCGATCCGCGCCTGGCAAAGGTGACCGTGCAGCACCTGCTGGACCACGCCGGTGGCCTGAATGCATCGATCTCCGGCAACCCGACCGACGACGTGCGACTGGTCGCCACCAACCTCGGCGTGCCGTCGCCGCCGTCGCGCAACGACATCCTCCGCCACCATCTCGGCAACCGCACCCTGGACTTCGAGCCCGGCAGCCAGCAGCACTACTCCAACTTCGGCTACGTGGTGCTCGGCGCCGTCATCGAGAAGGCGGCGGGCAAGTCGTATGTCGCCTACCTGCAGCAATCAGTGTTGCAGCCGCTGGGCATCGCCGCCAGCGACATCAAGCTTGCCGGCACCCGCACGGCCGACCTCGACACGCGCGAGCCCTGGTATTCGACGCCGAACGAGCCGGGGCAGTACCGCAACGTCTATGACAACGGCCCGCTCAACGTGCCACTGGCCTACGGCGGTTTCCACATCGAGAGCGGCGGCGGGGCCGGCATGTTGCAGGCCACCGCGCGCGCCTACTCGAAGTTCCTGTCGGCGTACTGGATCAGCGGCGTGCGCAAGAGCGATTTCCCGTGCCATTGCCTGTACCTGTTCTACGGCAGCATCCCGGGCAGCTTCGTGGTGGCCTACCAGCCGAATCCGGACGTGGACATCGCGTTGTTCTTCGACCAGCGCGACGACGCAAACGACCCCTGGGGCGAGCGCTACGGGCCGGTGCGCGACGCGCTGGACGTGGCCCTGGCCAAGGTGACGAGCTGGCCGACGAAGGCGCCGTCAGGGCATCAGCCCTGACGCGGCCGGAGTGAGGGTGGAGCCGGGTTGAACCCCGGCTTCAGCGGCTGACGATGCTGAGGTCCAGCGCGCCGTCCTCGCCCTTGTGCAGGCGCAGGTGCTGGCCGGCTGCGAGCGGCTCGGTCAGCGTGAGCGCACAGTAGCGCGGCGCGATGGGCAGTTCGCGTTCGCCGCGGTCGATCAGCACCGCGAGGTCCACGCGTAGCGGGCGGCCGTAGTCGAACAGCTCGTTCAGCGCGGCACGCGTGGTGCGGCCGGTGTAGAGCACGTCGTCCACCAGGATGATGGGGTGCGCCTCGACGTCGAAGGGAATGTCGCTCTTCTGCGGCCGGGTGTGCAGGCCGCGCGAGCCATAGTCGTCCCGGTAGAAGGCCACGTCGATGCTGCCCAGCGGCACCGTGATGCCCAGCGCGGCATGAAGACGCTCGGCCAGCCAGGCGCCGCCGGTGTGGATGCCCACCAGCGCGGTGCCGGGCTGCAGTTGCGGGCGGATCTGCTCGGCCAGCTGGTCGCAGAGGAGGTCGCCGTCGGGCAGGGAAGTGGTCGTCGTCATGGCAGGGAGTCCAGGAAATTCTGCAGGATGCGCTGTGCGGCCAGTGCATCCAGATTCTGCTTGCGCGCGCGCCAGTCGTGCTTGAGTTCGCGCAGCATTTCATCGGCCTCGGCGGAGCTGAGGCGTTCGTCGAACAAGTGTACCGGCAGGCTGAGACGACCCTGCAACTGGTTGGCGAAGCGCCGGCAGCGCGCCGTCATGTCGGTCTCCGCGCCGTCCAGCGTGGTGGGCAGGCCCACCACAAAGGCCACCGGCCGCCATTCGGCGATCAGCTTGCCGATGGCCGTGAAGCGCAGCTCGTTCGCCTCACCCTGGATCGTCGTCAGCGGCTGCGCCAGCCGGGTTTCCAGCTCGCCGGTGGCCACGCCGATGCGCGCCGTGCCGAAATCGAAACCGAGAACGGTGCCGCGCGACGGCAGCGGAGTGGTCGTACTCACGACCGCTCAGGCGTGGCCGGCGACTTCGGACAGGTTGGCGAAGTCCACGCCCAGCAGGTGCATGGCGGCGGCCAGGCGGTCCTCCGGGGCCTCGCGGAAGATGATCTCGGGGTCTGCCTGCACGGTCAGCCAGGCGTTCTGCGCCAGCTCGTCCTCCAGCTGGCCGGCACTCCAGCCGGAATAGCCGAGGGTGATGATGACCTCCTCCGGCTTGCCGTCGCTGCCGATGGCGTGCAGCACGTCCTTGGAGCTGGTCAGGGCGATCTGCTCGTTCACCTTCAGGCTGGACTGCCATTCGCCCGCCGGGCGATGCAGCACGAAGCCGCGGTCGGTCTGCACCGGGCCGCCGAAGTACACCGGCAGGTCGGCGAAGCGGGGCGTTTCCATGGGGACTTCCACCCTGTCGAACAGGCCTTTCAGCGTCATGTCGATCGGGCGGTTGACGATGATGCCCAGCGCCCCGTCGTCATTGTGCTCGGCCAGGTAGATCAGGCTGCGGGCGAAGTTCGGGTCCGCCATGGCGGGCATGGCGATCAGGAAATGATGGGTCAGGTTCATGTTCTGCACGTTAGGATTCTAGCGGGGCCGCGGCCCCCGATTCGATATTTCTGCACGCTGCGCAGCAATGCGCCCCACTCCGTTTCGTCCAGCCGGCTGCCGCGTCGGCCATCGCAATGACCCCTGGCTCCGACACCCGCGCCTCCGATCACTCCGATTCCACCGCCCTCGTGTGGTTCCGTCGCGACCTGCGCAACGACGACCATGCGGCGCTGTACCACGCGCTCAAGGCGCACGAACGCGTGTTCTGCGTGTTCGTCTTCGACAGCACGATTCTCGACGAGCTGCCGCGCCGGGACCGGCGGGTGGATTTCATCCACGCCAGCGTGGTCGAGCTGGACCGGGCGTTGCGCAAACAGGGTGGGGGGGTGCTCGTCCGTCATGGCGATCCGCTGACGGAAATCCCGGCGCTGGCCGAGGCGCTCGGTGCGGAGGCGGTCTACGCCAACCACGATTACGAACCGGCGGCCATCCGGCGCGACGAGGCGGTCGCCGGTCGCCTGAAGGACATGGGGCGCAGCCTGCGCAGCTTCAAGGACCAGGTGATCTTCGAGCGCGACGAAGTGCTGACCCAGGCGGGCAAACCCTTCAGCGTGTTCACGCCGTACAAGAATGCCTGGCTGCGCAAGCTGGCGGGGTCGGAATTCTTCATCAGGCCCTATCCTGTGGCGGCCCATGCCGCCGCGCTGGCACCGCCGCCCGGCGCAGAACGCCTGCCGTCGCTGGCCGAACTCGGCTTCGAGCCGAGCAACCTGGGTGAGCTGAAGATTCCCACCGGCATGAGCGGTGGCCTCGCGCTGTGGGACGAATTCGTGCACCGCATGGACGACTACAAGCGCACGCGCGATTTCCCGGCCGTGAAAGGCGTGTCCTACCTGTCGGTGCATCTGCGCTTCGGAACGCTGTCGATCCGCAAGCTGGCCGGCCACGCCTGGCGTGTCGGTGGTGAAGGCGCCGAGACCTGGCTGTCCGAACTGGTGTGGCGCGACTTCTACCAGCAGATCCTGTGGCATCACCCGCAGGTGGTGGATCACGCCTTCAAGCCGGAGTACGACGCCATCCCGTGGGAAACCGGCCGTGACGCCGACGCCCTGTTCGCCGCGTGGTGCGAGGCCCGCACCGGCTACCCGATCGTCGACGCGGCGATGCGCCAGATCAACCAGACCGGCTACATGCACAACCGCCTGCGCATGATCGTCGCCAGCTTCCTCACCAAGGATCTCGGCATCCACTGGCTGCGTGGCGAGCGCTATTTCGCGCTGCATCTCAACGACTACGACCTGGCCGCCAACAACGGCGGCTGGCAGTGGGCGGCGTCCACCGGCTGCGACGCGCAACCGTACTTCCGCATCTTCAATCCGTTCAGCCAGTCGGAGAAATTCGACCCGCAGGGCCGCTTCATCCGTCGCTACCTGCCGGAACTCGCCCGCGTGCCGGACCGCTACCTCCATGCGCCGTGGCAGATGCCGGCCTCGGAGCAAAGCGCATGCGGCTGCGTCATCGGGCGTGACTACCCCGCGCCGCTGGTAGATCACGCCGTGGCGCGCGAGCTCACCCTGGCGCGCTTCAAGCGGAGCTGACAGGCCGATCTCCCCAATCAGTGGAATGGCTGATCGGGAAGCTATTTCTTTCGGGGCAGGCGGGGCAGCCCTACAGGGCAGAAGCGCCCTCGCGAATGGCCGCCTAAGATCAAATCGTGTGTCCACGGACGGCAAGGTGGCCGTCCTGTCCCTTCATTCCGCTCACCCCGGGAGGCATGCCATGCCCGGCAAGATCTTCATCAACTACCGTCGCGAGGATGCCCGCTGGCCGGCCGCCCGCCTGGCCGAGGCCCTGGCTTTCGCCATCGGTGACGACCGCGTGGCGCCCGACCTGTCGCCCGGCGTCGGCCACACGGCGCTGCATCGTCACCTGGCCGACTGTGCCGTCATGCTGGTGCTGATCGGGCCGCGCTGGCTGGCGGGTCGCAACGGCTACGGCCTGCGTCGCGTGGACGACCCCCACGACCCGGTGCGGCAGGAAATTCTCGCCGGCCTGATGCATCGCCTGCACGTCATTCCGGTGCTGCTCGATGGCACGCCGATGCCCTCGCGCTTCGAGTTGCCCGTGCCCCTCAAGCCGCTGGCCGACCTGCAGCCGGTGGAGTTGTCCGGCGCACGTTTCGACATGGAGCTGCAGTACCTGGTGACCGCCATCGGGCGCGAGCCGCGCCTGGCGCAGGATCCCGGCTATGCGCCGTTGATCGAATCGGCGCGATCAACCCGGCACTGGCCGGTGGTGGCGTTTGCGCTGGTGGCTGCCGTGGCGGCCGTGCTGATCGGCGCGGAGCGCGCCGCGGACCGCAGCAGCCTGGCCGAACGCCTCATTGAGCAGTTTCCGCCGGCCGCCGGCAACCCGCCTGCCAAGCCGCGCGACGTATCCGGTGCCTGGCGCGGCGCAGGCGACAGTCGGGCGATGGTGATGCGGGCCCATCAGGCCCATCAGGCAATTCCATCCATCGCGCATCCAGACCAGCCGGCAAGGGACGACCGCACGGATATGCGCGGCAGTCTCATGCGGGCCAACCTCGCCGTCCCGGTGCGCCTAGTCCGCAAGGAAGGGTAGCGGGATCCGCAGCTGCATGCCGACGAAACCCGAGGCCTTGCCCAGCGTCGGTGCCATCAGGAAGTCCGCTGCCAGCCACTTGCCGTCCACGCTGACGGTGGGCACCACCAGCACCGGGCTGTCGTAGCCGCTCGCCAGCAGGGTGGTCAGCCCGGCGCGCAGCCAGCCCCATTGCAGCGGCCGCCACACGTAGCCGGCATACACCGTGTCCTTGTCATAGCTGTTGCGGTAGTAGCCGGCCACCCAGGATCGGTACTCCATGCCGATGCCGTAGTTCTGTTCCTGCCAGTCCCGGCTGCGGTCGAAGTGATAGCTGCCGACAGGCACGCTGAGTTCCAGTGCCGCCAGCGGCAGGGCGACAACAAGCAGGACGAGGGCGATCAGGCTGCGCATGGTCTCTCCCGGAGGATCGGCGCTCACCGGACCTGAGAACGGTGGAGGTGACGGTTCCTTGAGGCGCGCAGACGGCGGCTACTACCTACCCTGCCCGTAAGTCCGGCCCCTGCGATGTAAAGACCATGCCGCCATGCTATAAGCGCCACATCATCCCCGCCCTGCCCGCGCCGCCATGAAACGCTTCGTCGCTGCCAGCCTGCTTGCGCTGAGCCTCGCTTCCACCGCCGCGACCGCGGCCGACCGGCAGCGTGTCGGGCTGGTGCTGGGCGGGGGCGGCGCCCGCGGGCTGGCGCACATCGGCGTGCTTTCCGAACTGGAGCGCCTGCGCGTGCCGGTGGACTGCATCGCAGGCACCAGCGCGGGGGCACTGGTGGGTGGCATCTACGCGGCCGGCATGCCCGTGCCCGACATCGCGCGACAGGTCGAGGACGCCGACTGGAACCGCATGCTGACCGGCGCGCCGGACCGTACGCACCTGCCTTATCTCAACAAGCGGGACGACTTCAAGAACCTCGCCAACATGACCCTCGGCGTGGACGAGGACGGCATACGCGCGCCACGCAGCGTGATCGGCTCGCAGGAGATCGACCGCTTCCTTCGCCAGCTCACCCGCGACGTGGACGTCGCTTCCTTCAGCAAGCTGCCGATTCCCTTCGAGGCGGTCGCGACCGACC
Source organism: Uliginosibacterium sp. H1 (assembly GCF_036017065.1). Classification (NCBI taxonomy): domain Bacteria; kingdom Pseudomonadati; phylum Pseudomonadota; class Betaproteobacteria; order Rhodocyclales; family Zoogloeaceae; genus Uliginosibacterium; species Uliginosibacterium sp. H1. The sequence continues at coordinate 367,062 of NZ_JAYXHR010000002.1, read as the reverse complement.
TCATCACCGGCGAGATGCATGTCTTCAAGCGCGGCGACCTGGCCGTCGCACTGCGTGCCAGCATGGCCGTGCCCGGCGTCTTCGACGTGGTGGAGGATGGTGGTCACCAGTACATCGACGGCATGTTCGTGCGCAACCTGCCGGTGGCCAATCTGAAGGAGTGCGCCGACGTCATCATCGCGGTGGATGTCGGTACGCCGATGCTGAAGGCCGAGGACATCAAGACCCTGATCGACGTCGCCGCCCAGGCGATGCAGATCGCGACCGGGCACAACGTGCGCGAGCAGCGCGCGCTGCTGCGACCGCAGGATGTGCTGATCGAGCCGGCGCTGCAGGACTACTCGCCGGCCAGCTTCCGCGAAGCGAAAGCGATCGTCGAGGTCGGCCGCAAATCGGTGGCGCCCCTGGAGTCGCGGCTGCGGGAGCTGGCGCTCGACGACGGCGCCTACGCCCGCTGGCGCGAGCAGATTGCCGCCCGGGTGCCGGTGTCGCGCGAATACGATGCGATCCAGATCGCGCGCACGCGTTTCGTGCCGGTCGACCGCGTGCGCGAAGTGCTGGAAGGCGACAACCCGCCGAAGACGCAGGAGGAGTTGCTCAAGCGTTTCGACCGCCTGTATGACAGCGGCGACTTCGACCGCATCAACTACTTCCTGCGCGGCGACGATGGTCATCGCGTGGCCGACGTGATGCCGGTGGAGCGCAGCGTCGGCCCCAACTACCTGCGCTTCGGCCTCGAGCTCGACATGGACTCGCACGGCACGTCCAGCTTCGCCCTGCTCGGCAACCTGCAGATGACCTGGCTCAACCGCTGGGGCGCGCAGTGGCGCAACGACGTGCGGCTGGGCCAGAACAGCCGCCTCGACACCGAGTTCTACCAGCCCCTCGGCTACTCGCCCTGGTTCAGCGCCACCGGCGGCTATCTCGGCTCCGAGTTGCTCAAGGTGTACAACAATGAAGGGCGCCGCGTGCTGGAGTTCCGCGTCAGCAGCGTGGGCGTGTCGCAGGACTTCGGTCTGTCGCTCGGTCGCTACGGCGAGTTGCGCGCCGGGGCGTTCCTGGAGCGCTCGATCAGCGAGCAGCAGATCGGCATCCTGACCTACGACAACATCGACATCACCAGCCGGGGCATGCGCTTCAGCGGCGTGCTCGACCAGCTGGACAACCCGCGCTTTCCCCGTCGCGGCTACTACCTCGGCGGCCACCTGCAGCATGCCTACCTCACCGAGGACGAACGTGCCTCCGGCTGGCTCAGCACCATGAACGTCAGCGGCGATGTCGCGGAAACCTTCGATCGCTGGTCGGTGCGTGGCTCCGTCCGGCTGAAGGGCAACGTGGGCAACGAGGACGACGTCGGAATCCCCATCGCCACCCTGGGCGGCTTCCTGCAGTTGTCCGGTCTTACCAGCGACCAGTTGCTGGGCGACCGCAGCCTGCTCGGCCGCGTCATGGCCTACCGCCAGATCGCGCCCCTGCTGCCCATCCTGGGCAGCGGCACCTACCTCGGTGGCTCACTGGAAATGGGCAAGGTCTGGAACCAGGCGCTGACCCGCAGCGACACGGCCTGGCTGCCGGGCGCGTCGGCTTTCGTCGGCGTCGACACCCTGCTGGGGCCGCTGTATCTCGGCACCGGCTGGACGAACTTCAACGGCGGCAACTGGGCGGCCTACTTCTATCTCGGCTACGCCAACTGAGGCTGGCCGGCCCGCCTCGTCGCGAGGGGCGCTGCGTGTCGTATGCCGGATATCGCTCCGGGCCGGTTGCGTAGCACCGGGCATCCGCTAAGGTTGGCGCTTTCCACGCCGGGAGCATCGCAGTGGCCGCATGCACCATCCGATCCATGCACGCCGACGAGGTGGCGCTGGCCATCGCCGCCGCCGCGCGCGAGGGCTGGAACCCCGGCCTGCACGACGCACGGACCTTTCCTGTAGCCGACCCCGATGGCTTCCTGATCGCCGAGGTGGAAGGCGGGTTCGCGGGTTGCATCAGCGCGGTGTCCTGCGCGGGCCGCTTCGGCTTCATCGGCCTGTACATCGTGCAGCCGGCCTTCCGTGGGCGAGGCATCGGCTGGCAGTTGTGGACGCAAGGCATGGCGCGGCTGCAGGGGCAGGTCGTCGGCCTCGACGGCGTGCCGGCCCAGCAGGACAACTACCGCAAGTCGGGCTTCGTGCTGGCCTGGCGGAACGCGCGCTATGCCGGCCGGTTGGGGCGTGTGGCGACGAAGACACCCCATGTCCTGCCATTGACGGAGCTGGGCTTCGGGCAACTGGCGAGCGACGATGCGCGGGTGTTCCCTGCGCCACGCGAGGACTTTCTTCGCGCATGGATCGCGCAGCCTGACGCCGCCGCACTCGGCTGGCTGGAGGATGGCGTACTGCGCGGCTGGGGTGTCATCCGCCGCTGCATGGAGGGCTGGAAGATCGGTCCGCTGAATGCTGATGCACCCTCCGTGGCCGAGGGGCTGTTCGACGCCTTGTGTGCGCGGGCCGGCGAGGGCGATACAGGAGAGGGTGACGCAGGAGAGGGCGACGCAGTCTTCCTGGATGTGCCCCTGCCGAACGCCAGTGCGGTGGCACTGGCCGAGGCGCACGGCATGCGCGTGGTGTTCGAGACGGCGAGGATGTACAAGGGGCCGCCGCCAGCATGCGAGCTGCAGCGTGTGTTCGGCATCACCACCTTCGAATTGGGGTAGCCGTATCGGTCAAGCCACCGCCCCGGGTTCAGCGACGTGCTGCCAGCGCCTGCGCGATGAAATCGCGTCGTACCCGCGGCTTCGGCACATGCTCGCTGAACCAGCGGCGCACGTCCTTGTCCAGGCCGATGCCGTGCATGTAGTTGTACAGCGCCTTGTTGAGCGCGCGGCCCATGCTGTCGTGGTCCACGCCGGTGGGGTCGATGAAGCCGACGTCGTTCTTCGCGAAACTCCCCGGCGGCAACGGCACGAGCTTCACGCCGTATTCCTCCGGGTTCATGCCCACCGGTGAATGCACGGTGCACGCGAAGCGGTGGAAGAAACCGGACTGGATGCAGCCGGCCTCGAACAACTGCCGCACGTACTCCAGCGCATCCACCGTGTCCTGCACCGTCTGCGTCGGAAAACCGTACATCAGGTAGGCATGCACCAGGATGCCGGCTTCGGTGAAGGCACTCGTCACCCGCGCCACCTGGTCGACCGACACGCCTTTCTTCATCAGTTGCAGCAGGCGGTCAGAGGCCACTTCCAGCCCGCCGGAAATCGCGATGCAGCCACTTTCCGCCAGCAACTGGCACAGCTCCGGCGAGAAGGATTTCTCGAAGCGGATGTTGCCCCACCAGGAGATCGACACGCCACGACGCAGCAGCTCCTCGGCGAGGCCACGCAGCGCCTTCGGCGGTGCCGCTTCGTCGACGAAGTGGAAGCCGGTCTGCCCGGTCTCGGCGATGATCGCCTCGATGCGGTCCACCAGCACCTGTGACGAAGCGCCTTCGTAGCGCGCGATGTAGTCCAGGCTCACGTCGCAGAAGCTGCACTTCTTCCAGTAGCAGCCGTGCGCCACCGTCAGCTTGTTCCAGCGCCCGTCGGACCACAGCCGGTGCATGGGGTTGAGCATGTCCAGTAGCGACAGGTAGCGGTCCAGCGGCAGGCCGTCCCAGGTCGGCGTGCCGATCTCGGCGAAGGCGACGTCGGCCTCCTTGGCGTTGATGTAGCGCACGCTGCCTTCGTTGTCGCCCTTCCCGTCACGCACGAAGCTGCGCACCAGCGCGTCGCGTCCGCGCGCACCGCGCAGGTGTTCCAGCAGCGCCAGCAGCGGGCGCTCGCCGTCGTCCAGCGTCACGTAGTCGAAGTGATCGAACACGCGCGGTTCGGCCAGCTCGCGCAGCTCGGTGTTCACGTAGCCGCCCCCGAGGATGGTGACGATGGACGGGTCCTGCGCCTTGATGCTCTGCGCGATGCGGAAGGCGGCATACACCGAGCCGGGGAAGGGCACCGATAGCAACACCACCTGCGGCGCGTGCTTCGCGATCGCCTCCAGCGTCAGTGCGTGCAGCGTGCCGTCCACCAGCGTGTGCGGCGCGGCCAATGCCTCGGCCAGCGGGTCGAAGCTCGGCTGGCTCATTGCCAGCGATTCGGCGTAGCGCACGAACTCGAAGCGCGGATCCACCGCGTCGCGCAGCACGTCGGCCAGGTCGTTGAGGTACAGCGTGGCGAGATGGCGGGCGCGATCCTGCATGCCCAGCGCGCCGAAGGCCCAGGCCAGCGGATCGCCACCCTCCGGGTCGATGTACTCGTCCAGCGTCGCGAAGCGCGCGCCTTCCGGCAGGAAGTTGCGGCTGCAGATGCGATGGCCGATGGTCGGGTCGCGACCTTGCAGGAAGGCGATCACCACGTCCACTGTCGCGAGGTAGCGCTCGTACTGCGCGACGAAGCCCTGCACCTGCGGCGACTGCTCGTGCAGCGGCAGCGCATCGACGGCGGTGCGGATCTGCGCCAGTCCGTCGCGCGAGAACAGGCGCAGCACCAGCGCCAGCGCCAGGTCCTCCTGCACCGCGTCCTCGCCGCGCGAGCGCAGGAAGCCGGTGAGGTAGGCCGCCGACGGGTAGGGCGTGTTCAGCTGCGTCATCGGCGGAATGAGCGACAGCAGGCGCAGGGGCGCGGCCGTGTCGGCGGCGCGCCGGACGATGCGGATCGGGGCTGTCGTACTCACGACGACAGGCCGTGACCGACGGGGCGGGGACAACTCGGGGTCATGCAGCAGGACCGGGCAGGCAGGAGCGAAGCCCGCATTCTACGGGCTGATCGTGCTGCCCCCGCGCAGCCGGCAGCTCAGTGCAGGGCGCCTGCCGGCGCGGACGCGCCGAGGACAGGCCACAGCGACAGCACCAGCAGCGCTGCCATGCCGAGGTTGAACCGGCGACGCCGACGCGATTCGCCAAGGAACTGGCGCAGATGCTGGCCGAACACGGCCCACATTCCCGCCGAGGGCATGTTGATCAGCGCGAACAACAAGCTGAAGCCGGCGACCATGGCGAGGCTGCTGTCGCTGGGCAGGTAGCTGCTGCAGGCGCCCAGCACCATGATCCAGGCCTTGGGGTTCACCCACTGGAAGGCGACCGCCGACCAGAAGCCCATCGGCTGGCTGCGTTTGCCTGCGTCGTGGTCGGCGGCACTGGTGGACAAGGCCAGACGCAGGGCGAGGTACAGCAGGTAGGCAGCACCCACCCAGCGCAGGATGCCGTGTGCATGTGGCGCGTCGGCGAACACCTGCGACAGGCCGAGCGCCACCGCCACCAGCATCATCGCCACCCCGCTGCTGATGCCGAGCAGGTGCGGCAGCGTGGCGCGCACCCCGAAGTTCACGCCGGAGGCCAGCAACATCACGTTGTTGGGCCCCGGGGTGGCCGAGGTGGCGAACACGAACAGTACGAAGGCGAACAGGCTGCTGCCGGACATCATGAACATCGTCTGCGTAGCGCCGATCAGGCGGCGGTCAGCGCGACACCCTGGCTGTCCTGCCGGCGTGCCGCCTGGGTGCGGCCGCCGTAGCCCCAGTCCTGCGCGGGCACTTCGCTGATCACCACGTAGCTCGCCAGATGCAGCGGCCCGAGCGCATGGGTGAGCAGCGCGTGCGCCTGCGCGACGAAGGAGGCCTTCTCGTCCACCGTGTTGGTGCCGGCGGTGACCTTGATGTCGAGATAGGCGGTGTGCTGGCCCTGCTCGGCAAGGCTGCGTCCCCCCACGGCCCAGTGGCTGCGCGGGATGCTCTCGATGCTGACGGCGGTCAGCGAATCCTGCTTGCGCAGCACGCGGGCGGTGAGCGCCGTGAGTTCATGGAAGAGCGCGTCGCGCGCTTCGTCAGTCAGGTTGCCGGTATGCCGGACGGTCAGGTAGGGCATGGCGAGTCTCCCTGTGCGTGCTTTCGGTTGATTCGGTGGGTTCAATTGAGATTGCGCGGGCCGACCGACACCGATTCCGTGCCGACCCGTTCGAAGCGGGCGCCGCCGTTCGAGGCCAGCACCTGCACGCGTGACAGCGGGCGCAGGCTATGCGCGTCGTAGCGCCAGGCGCTGTGCTCGCCCAGCACCCACAGGGTGTGGCCCCCGGCATCCAGGGCGATGTCATGCACGGCCAGTCGCGACGGGTCACGCAGCACGGCCAGCTCGCTGATGCCGTTGCGCAGCGACAGCACCTGTACGCCGCCGTCGGCGGTGGCCTTGAACAGCACCTTCCGCTGGACGTCCAGCACCTGCGGCAGCCCCGCCGGCAGGTCCGCGTGGCTGCGCCAGGCGCTGCCCAGCCAGGTGGCCAGCGCGATCAGGCAGACGCCGGCCATGAGAGCCATGAGGGCCGTGGGGGCCACCAGGGCGCGGGCGTCGATGGCCTCGGCCTGTTGCAGCAGGAACCGGCTTTGTTGTGCGCTGCGTTGTTCGCTGTCGGATGCTTCACGGGATGACATGACGGCCTCCATCGACTAAGGTTCGTGGCAGCGGACAATAACGGACACTTTCCGGGATGCACCGGTACAGTTGCCCGAACGATTCCTGAATCTGTACTGGTCGCGCGACCGGGCCAGTCCACCGGACACCGCAGTCCGACGTCGAACAAGAGAAGCTTTCCATGCTGCTGAGCCTGAATGCCGAACACGCCCTGCCCCTCGTCGAACAGATCGTCGACGGCGTGCGCACCCAGATCGAGGACCGCCTGCTGCGCCCCGGCGCGCGCGTGCCGGCGATCCGTCAGTTGGCCGAGCGGCACGGCATCAGCCGCTTCACGGTGGTGGAGGCCTACGACCGGCTGGTGGCGCAGGGCTACCTGCAGTCACGGCGGGGCGCCGGCTTCTTCGTGGCGCCGCGCGAGGAGCGGGTGGCTCCGGCCCTGCCGGCGGCACAGCGGCAACGTGCTTTCGACGTCGCCTGGCTGATGCGCCGTGGCCTCGCCGACACACCCGGGGTGCTCAAGCTGTCGGCAGGCTGGCTGCCACCGTCATGGATGGACCAGGAAGGCGTGCAGCGCGCGCTGCGCACGGTGGCCCGCGGCGACGGCACGCGCTTCGGTTGCTATGGCGAGCCGCTGGGCTTCGCGCCGCTGCGCGAGCAGTTGTCGCGGCGCATGGCCGCGATCGACATCGAGACGCATCCGGAACAGATCGTGCTGACCTGGGGCGCCTCGCAGGCGCTGGACATCATCGCCCGTCACTTCATCCACCCCGGCGACGCGGTGCTGGTCGACGACCCCGGCTACTACACCCTGTTCGGTGCGCTGCGCCTGCTCGGTGCGCGGCTCATCGGCGTGCCGCGGCGCGAGGACGGCCCCGACCCCGAGGCACTGGAGCGGTTGGCCGCCGAGCACAAGCCCAAGCTGTTCTTCACCCAGTCGGTGTTGCACAACCCCACCGGCTACAACCTCAGCGCGGCCAGCGCCTACCGCGTGCTGCAGGCGGCGACGCGGCACGATTTCGTGGTGGTGGAGGACGACACCTACGCCGATTTCTACCCCGGCACCACGACCCGCCTGGCTTCGCTGGACCAGCTGCGCCGCGTCCTCTACGTGGGCAGCTTCTCCAAGACGCTGTCCGCCAACTTGCGGGTGGGTTATCTCGCCGCCTCGCCGGACCTCGCCGCGGAGCTGGCCGACATCAAGCTGCTGACCTCGGTCGGCACCTCGGAGCTGGTGGAACAGGTGGTGCACCGCATGCTGATCGAGGGCCACTACCGCAAGCATGTGGAGCGCATCCAGAACCGCCTGGCCGAGGCCAGCGCGCGCGCGGCCAAGGTGCTGGACGCACACGGCCTGGCGTTCTGCCAGCCGGATGGCGGCCTGTTCCTGTGGGCGGCGATGCCGGGCATGGAAGACGCCACGCCGGTGGCCGAAGCCGCCGAGGCCGCCAACATCGTGCTGGCGCCGGGCCGGCTGTTCCGCCCGCAACTGCAGCCGACCCCTTACCTGCGCTTCAACGTGGCCTACGGGCACGACCTGCGCTTCGGCCGTTTCCTGTCAAATTTCATGAGTGCCAAATAGTTGCCATTTGGCGTCATTTGCCCCGTGCACCGGGGGTTTTCCGTGAAATGCGTCGCGCGTGCTTCGTCATGAAACGCCTAGATTCGGCAGGGCGTAGCCAACAGCAGTAAGCGTTAACCGGCTGCGCCTGACGGAGGAAGGATATGACGATAACGACGGAGCGCGAGCAGGCGCATCCGCCCACGCCGCAGGCAGTGTTGCAGCAGTTGCGCGTCGTTCTGCGCGCTGCACAACGCTACTCGGCGCAGATGGAGAAGCAAGCGGGGCTGCCGGGGGCGCAGATGTGGGCGCTGCAGGAGATTGTGGATACACCGGGACTGCGGGTTGGGGATCTCGCCGTCCGCATGAGCCTTCACCCTTCCACCACCAGCAACCTGGTGGAGAGACTGGAAACCGGGGGCTACATCACCAAGCTGCGCAACGCGACCGACCAGCGCGTGGTGAAGCTGCAACCGACCGATGCCGGTCTGCAACTGGTCAGCCGCTCACCGATGCCGCGTCGCGGCCTGCTGCCCGAAGTGCTGGGCGCCATGCCGGTAGCGGATCTCATGCAGGTGCACGCCGGCCTGCAGGCGCTGGTGAACCGGCTGGACGTGGACGGTGGTCTGCTGAGCTGAGCGGATCGTCCGGCGGTACCCAAAAAGCAAAGGGCTCGCGCAGGCGGGCCCTTTGCTTTTGGTGCCGTACTGGAAGAGCCGGCGCGGGTTTTCGGGTTTGTCGCTCGCCGTGTCGGGCTTCGCTGCGCTCAGCCCGACACCCGGCCCACACGCCTCAGCGCGACTCCTTGATCGTCCGCCCCGCCAGCGGCTGCAACGGCCGCGCGTTGTTCGGGTAGAAGCGCGCGAACACGCCGATCTGGTCCGCCGTCAGCACGACCGGTTGCTTCATCACGATCCACAGCACACCCTCGCTGCACGGCGGCGTGGTGAGCGAGCCCATGAAGGAGATATAGCCGCGCCGTGCCGGCAGCAGGTCGTTCGCGTTGATGGATACGGCCGGCTGGTAGGCCTCGTTCTTCTCCAGCGGCAGGTTGTTCCACAGGGTCTGCACGAAGGACTGCGGCGTGTCGCCGCGCTGGATCGGCAGGAGCACGACGGCCTGGCGTCCTTCGGCGTCGCGGTGGACCAGCTGTGCCGTCATCTCGAACGACTGGCCGTTGATGCGGCCTTCGCCCGGATGGTTGAAGTGCAGGGACTGCAGTTCGTAGCGACGCCCCATCACGCTCAGCGACGAGCCGGCGCCATAGCTCACCTGGATGGTGTGGCCGTTGTCCACGATGCGGAAGTAGGAGGGCTGGTAATCGAACTGCAGCGGCTCCTGCTCCACCTTGATGCTGTCGCGCACGTCGATGGGGGACTGGCGCTGGCCGTTCATGCACAGCGCGTTCTGCGGCGACAGGCGACCCCAGTTCTCCGGGCTGCCTTCACCTTCGTAGCTCCAGCGTTCCGGCAGCCGGGCGGGCTCGGCCGGCTTCACCGCAGGCGCGCTCATCGCCAGGGCGGCGGGACGGGCGGGCGCGGTGTAGGGCATCTGGGCGGCGCGCGCCTCGGCGGCGCGGGCGGAGGTGGGGACCGGCGTCGGCCGTGGCGGGCGCGGTGCCGCGCGCACGGTGCCGTCGGGACCGATCTCGATCTTGCTGGCGGCTGCCGCCGCGGCGGCCTCTGTCTTGTCTGCCTTTTCCGCAGGCCGGGCCGCGGGCTGCATGGTTTTCGGCAGGGTGGGCAGGGCGTGCACGGGCGGTGTGGCAGGCGCTGGCGGTGCCGGCTTTGTCGACGGGTGCGCGGGAGGTGTGGCCGGGGCGGCGGGCGCCTCGTCTCGCGCCAGCTGGATGTCGGCGCGGCGGATGGCCGCGTCCGGCTGCGTCTTCACCGTGTCCAGCGCCTGTACGCGGCCGGCGGCTTCGCGCGCCACCTTCTGCAGGTCCGCCACGGTGGGCTGCTTGCCGGCCGCCTTGGCCGTGGCGGGTTTGCAGACCTCGTTGAAGAAGCGGTCGTCCACGGTGCCGGGACGTACGCGCAGCGACTCCTTGGCATCCACCTGCTCTTCGCGCAGGGTGGTGCTGTCATCGGCGAGGTACACCCGCTTTACGATGACGAAGCTGCTGTTGCGGCAGTCGTAACGGTTCATCGCCCGCACCATCTTGTAGCCCGCGTTGCGGGCCTCGGCGTCGGACAGCACGATGCGGCCCCAGGCCACCTTGGTGTCGTTCTCGGCGGCGGTGATGCTGGCGGTGTCCAGTTCCACCACGCGCAGGCGGTCGCGCGCAACGGTCAGCCAGTCGGCCGCGTTGGCGGGCAGGGCGAGTGCGGCCAGCAGACTGCCGGCAACCAGGCCGCGCAGGAGGGCGCTCGTCGGAACGCCCGCAGGAAGAGTCATGGGAAGGGCCATGAAGGACACCGGTGTCGCAGGGGATTACCGGTGTTTTCGGCCTTGCCGGGCAAGGACTTGAGCAAGGCCGACCGGCGGCCCGGTGAAGCTGTGTGTCAGCGGGCAGATGCCGTGGTGCCTCAGCCCGGGATGAATCGTCAGTGCAGGACGAAGAAGCGGTACAGCCGCGGCAGGCCTTCGTTCACCTGGATGGCGCCGCTGGGGGTGCTGCGCGCCAGTTTCGGGTCGCGCACATAGACCTGCACGCGTTCCGACGGCGGAGCCAGCAGGCTGTCGGCGTCGCACAACACCGCGCTGCCGCTCTGCTGGCGCCGCGAGCAGCGCTGCAGCCATTCCGGGCCGGGAGCCGGCTTCGCTGCCGCCACCGGGGTGGCCGGTTTGGCGGGCACTGCCTTCACGGGGCTGCCCTTCGGCTGTTCGATCCTGTCGGCCGCGGCTTGCGGAGCCGCGGTGGTGGTCGTCGCGCCGGCCGCTGCGGCATTCGCGCGGCCGGGCTTGGCGGCGCTGCGCGCCGGCTTCGCGGCCGGCTTGCTAGGCACCACGGCCAGCGGGGCCACGACCGGCACCGGCTCGGGGGCGGCCTCCACCCGCGGCATCACCACTTCGGGCTGTGGCGCAGGTGCGGGCGGCGCTTCCGGTGCTGTCGAGCAAGCGCCCAGCAAGCAGCAAAGCCCCAGGGGCGCGGCGATACGACGGATGTAATGGGTCATGGGTCTCCGCCAGCCAGGTGGCCGGCGCTCCTGATGACAGGGTGGAACCCATGTTATCGACCGCCGCGCGCCGGTCTTCTGCACTGCACGACGAAGGGTTGTGATCTCAGCCCTTGCGGCGTTTGCGGCGCGGTTGTGTCGGGCAGGGCTTTTCGGTAAGGTGCCAGCCATTCGCGGGGGGTCTGCCAAACGCCTGTTTGAACAAGTGTTTAAACGGGATTGGCGGTGAGAAATACCCTTCGAACCTGATCCGGGTAATTCCGGCGTAGGGAACGCGACTGCACACCCGCCCCGGGTGCGCCGGCTGCCTCCTACCCGCTTGCCCCCACGGAGGTCGCCACCATGAACGCCAACGAAAAATTCCTCGCCTCGTCCGCCCATGTCGACGAAGCCGCCATCGCCCCCCTGCCCAATTCGCGCAAGGTCTACCTGTCTGGCTCCCGGGATGACATCCGCGTGCCGATGCGCGAGATCACCCAGAGCGACACGCCCACCGCCTTCGGTGGCGAAAAGAACCCGCCGATCTACGTCTACGACTGCTCCGGCCCCTATACCGACCCGGCCGTGAAGATCGACGTGCGCGACGGTCTGGCCGCACTGCGCGCCAGGTGGATCGAGGAGCGCAACGACACCGAGCAGCTGGCCGGCATGACCAGCGAATACGGTCGTGCGCGCGAAGCCGACAAGAAGCTCGACGAGCTGCGCTTCAACCTGCAGCGTAAGCCGCGTCGCGCGAAGGCCGGCGGCAACGTCAGCCAGATGCACTACGCGCGCAAAGGCATCATCACGCCGGAGATGGAATACATCGCCATCCGCGAGAACCTCAACCGCGCCGCCTACATCGAGTCGCTGAAGGCGACCGGCCCCAACGGCGAGAAGATGGCGAAGTTCATGGGCCGCATCCACCCGGGCCAGAGCTTCGGCGCCAGCATCCCGGAAGTGATCACGCCCGAGTTCGTGCGTGACGAAGTCGCCCGTGGCCGCGCCATCATCCCGGCCAACATCAACCACCCGGAAAGCGAGCCGATGATCATCGGCCGCAACTTCCTCACCAAGATCAACGCCAACATCGGCAACAGCGCCGTCACGTCCAGCATCCAGGAAGAAGTCGACAAGCTCACCTGGTCGATTCGTTGGGGCGGCGACACGGTGATGGATCTCTCCACCGGCAAGAACATCCACGAGACGCGCGAATGGATCCTGCGCAACAGCCCCGTGCCCATCGGCACCGTGCCGATCTACCAGGCGCTGGAAAAAGTGAACGGCAAGGCCGAAGACCTCACCTGGGAAATCTTCAAGGACACGCTGATCGAGCAGGCCGAACAAGGCGTCGACTACTTCACCATCCACGCCGGCGTGCTGCTGCGCTACGTGCCGATGACCGCCAACCGCATGACCGGCATCGTCTCGCGCGGCGGCTCCATCATGGCCAAGTGGTGCCTCGCGCATCACAAGGAGAACTTCACCTACACGCACTTCGAAGAAATCTGCGAGATCATGAAGGCCTACGACGTCAGCTTCTCGCTGGGCGACGGCCTGCGCCCCGGCTCCATCTGGGACGCCAACGACGAAGCGCAACTCGGCGAACTGAAGACGCTCGGCGAGCTGACCCAGATCGCATGGAAGCACGACGTGCAGGTCATGATCGAAGGCCCCGGCCACGTGCCGCAGCAGTTGATCAAGGAGAACATGGACCTGCAACTGGAGTGGTGCAGTGAGGCGCCCTTCTACACGCTGGGCCCGCTGACCACCGACATCGCGCCCGGCTACGACCACATCACGTCAGCGATCGGCGCCGCGCAGATCGGCTGGTACGGCTGCGCCATGCTCTGCTACGTCACGCCCAAGGAGCACCTGGGCCTGCCCAACAAGGACGACGTCAAGGCCGGCATCATCGCCTACAAGATCGCCGCCCACGCCAGCGACCTCGCCAAGGGTCACCCCGCTTCACAGATCCGCGACAACGCCATGAGCAAGGCGCGCTTCGAGTTTCGCTGGGAAGACCAGTTCAACCTCGGTCTCGACCCCGACACCGCGCGCAGCTACCACGACGAAACCCTCCCGCAGGAAGGCGCCAAGGTCGCCCACTTCTGCTCCATGTGCGGCCCGCACTTCTGCTCGATGAAGATCACCCAGGACGTGCGCGACTTTGCCGCTGCGCAAGGCATCGCCGAAGAGGAAGCGCTGAAGAAGGGGATGGAAGTGAAGTCGGTGGAGTTCGTGAAGACGGGGGCGAAGGTCTATCACAAGGTGTAGTTCGCAGCTGAGCAAAGAATGAGGGCCGCCGATGCGGCCCTCATTCTTTGTGTCGTCCTCCGCTTGGCTTTACGATGCAGACTCTGATCAGGAGAGCGACGCGTGGCGACCGGAGAAGATTGGAGCAAGTTCGAAATCGAGGCGACGGTTGCCGACTACATGCGCATGCTGACGCTGGAGCTGTCGGGACAGAAGTACAGCAAGACGGAGCACCGGCGAGCATTGCTTCGTCTTCTGGATGGTCGCAGCGATGGAGCGGTCGAACTCAAGCACCAGAACATCAGTGCGGTGCTGCGTGATCTGGATTGCCACTGGATTCCCGGCTACAAGCCGCGCGGAAACTATCAGCGAGCGCTTGCCGAGTGCGTGGAGAGTTGGATCTCGGTTCATCCAGAGTTCGATCTCGTTTCGCAAGCCGCAGCCGAACAACCCGCAGTCGTTCCGAGCGCGGTCGATTTTGACCGATTCGTTGTACAGGCTCCTTCAGCCTCGCAAGGCATAGCAGAACCGGCTGGGACGTATCGCGTTCAGGCGCGCTCCGCGGTCAAGCGCGATTACCTTGCGCGAGAGTCGAGGAACACCGCACTTGGCAAAGCCGGTGAGCAACTGGCATTGGCGTACGAGGAGTTTCGTCTGCGCGTAGCAGGCAAGAAGAAGTTGGCTGAGCGCATCGAACACGTATCTGAAACGCGTGGGGATGGCCTGGGTTTCGATATCTTGTCGTTCGAACTGAACGGCAAGGAGCGCTTCGTCGAGGTCAAGACCACTGCATTTGCGAAGGAGACGCCGTTCTTCGCCTCCAGGAACGAAGTCGACTTTGCACGCGAGATGACTGATCAGTTTCATCTGTATCGCCTCTTCGATTTCCGCAAGACGCCCAAGCTGTTTGCATTGCAAGGCGATATTGCGTCGCACTGCGTACTAGACCCCGCCAGCTATCTCTGCCGATTCCAGTAAGCCTCGGCGCAGTTAGGTCGCGTCTTTCCAGCTGTCTCCGGTGAGCGCCCCCCGCATCACCTCCACAAAACTCCTTAGCTTTGCCGGATAGAACGCCGCATGCGGATACACCACGTATACCGGCAGCGCTGCCGCTTGCCAGTCGGGCGTCAGGCGTACGAGATCACCGCGCCGGATGTCGTCTTCCACCACCCAGTGCGACAGCGCGGCGGCGCCGACGCCGCGGAGCGCCGCACTGCGCAGGGCGTAGAGACTGTCGGTGACGATGCGGGGTTGCATGGGCACGGTGTGGGTGTTGCCGTGGCGGTCGTGCAGGACGATCTCGTTGCGGTAGTAGGGGCCGAGGGCGAGCCAGGGGAGGTCCTTGAGCCAGTCGGGTTGACGCGGGCGGCGGCGGGGGCCGAGCAAGGCGGGCGAGGCGACGACGATGCGCGGCACTTCGGCGATGCGGATGGCGATGACCGAGGGGTCGGTGACGGCGCCGACGCGGATCGCGCAGTCCACGCCCTGCTCCACGAAGTTGAGCGGTGCGTCGTGCAGCAGCCACTCCACCGACACGCGCGGGTAGCGCGCCAGGTAGTCAGCCAGCGGGCCGACCAGTTGTTGCTGACCGAAGGCGTGCGGGGCGACGACGCGCAACAGACCTTGCGGTTCGTCCACCGTGCCGCGCAGGTCGGATTCGAATTCGCTCCACTGTGCGATGAGTTCGCGGGCGCGGCCGTAGTAGCGCTGGCCGGCCTCGGTCAGCGTCATGCCGTGGGTGGAGCGGTGCATCAGGGTGACGCCCAGCGAGCGTTCCAGCGTCTGCAGGCGGCGGCTGACGGTGGGCTGGGTGGTGGCGAGCTGGGCGGCGGCGGCGGACAGGCTGCCGGCCTCCACGATGCGGATGAAGGTCTGCATCAGTATCAGGCGGTCCAGCGGCTGGCGGGTGGATTCGTTGGGGGTCACGCGCGGGCCCTTCGTGGCGCTGGTCGGTGATGCGCTGAGTGTATGGCAGTTCTGCGGTGCATGCGTCTTCCGTGGGTGGCCGGGTTTGCCCAGACTGCGCACACTCCCCGACACCACGAGAACCCCCATGACCACGGACACCATGCGACCGGGCACCCCACCTGCTCCGAACATCGCGGCCCAGCCCGCCTTCAGTAATGCGCTGGTCTTCCTGCTGGCCTGCGCGGCGGGGCTGAGCGTGGCCTCGCTGTACTACAACCAGCCGATCCTCAGCATGCTGGCGGCGGACTTCGGCGTGACGCCGGGCGAGGTGGGCCGGGTGCCGACCTTCACGCAGATCGGCTATGCGCTGGGCATCCTGCTGCTGGCGCCGGTGGGCGACCGCTTCAACCGGCGCCACATCATCCTCGCCAAGCTGGGCGTGCTGGCGCTGGCCTTGCTGGCGGTGGCGGGCACGCATGCGCTGTGGCAGCTGTGCGCGCTGAGCATCGTGATCGGCGTAAGCGCGAGCCTGGCGCAGGACTGCGTGCCGGCCGCGGCGGCGATCGCGCCGGAGGCCCAGCGCGGCCGGATCGTCGGCACGGTGATGACCGGCCTGCTGCTGGGCATCCTGCTGTCGCGCGTGGTGAGCGGTGTGTTCAGCGACTGGCTGGGCTGGCGCGCGATGTTCGTGGCTGCCGGCATCGCGCTGGCGGTGTTCGGCGTGGTGGCCTGGCGTCGCCTGCCGGATTTCCCGCCGACCACCACGCTGTCCTACCCGGCTTTGATCGGCTCGCTGCTGACCTTGTGGCGCAAGCATCCGGCGCTGCGTCGTGCGGCGCTCACGCAGGCTTTCCTGAGCGCGGCCTTCAGTGCCTTCTGGTCCACGCTGGCGGTGATGTTGAGTCAGCCGCCCTTCGGTTACGGCAGCTCGGTGGCAGGGCTGTTCGGGCTGGCCGGTGCGCTGGGTGCCTTGTGCGCGCCGCTGGCGGGTGCGATGGCCGACCGCAAGGGGCCGGAGTTGGTGATCCGCCTGAGCGCGGGGCTGGTGATCGTAAGCTTCGGCGCCTTTGCGCTGGCGCCGCACAACCTGTGGATCCTCGTACTGGGCACGCTGCTGTTCGACCTGGGCGTGCAGGCCGGGTTGATCGCGCACCAGAGCATCATCTACGGGCTGGATGCGGGTGCGCGTAGTCGCCTCACCGCGCTGCTCATCACCGCCATGTTCATCGGCATGGCGGTGGGCTCGGCACTCGGCAGCGTGGTGCTGGAGTCGGCGGGCTGGCGCGGTCTGAGCCTGCTGGCGGCGGGCTTCGGCGTGGTGGCGCTTGTGTTGCGGTTGCTGCCGGGCCGTCGTTGAGGCCAGGGTGAGTGCGCAAAAGAAAGGCCCGCGCATGGCGCGGGCTTTTCTTTGCTCGTCGTCCTCGCGCAGTGGGGCAAGCAGGCATCTCGGCAAATGCCGGAAGCTCGCAAGGCGGAATATGGCGGTGCTCAACAGACGCTCAAAAAGCAAAGTCGCTGGGTTCCCGCTTCCGCGGGAACGACGTAGCGGGGAGAGGTCCGAGGCCCTGCGCTTGCAACTGCACCTGCACCTGCGGCGCGAATGGAGATGGCGCGCCGATGCCTGATCCCGCAAACACACAAGAGAAAGCCCGCGGGTTGCGCGGGCTTTCTCTTCGTTACTGCCATGCATCGCATCGCGGCAGGGGCAGGTGGGATCACGTGGGCACGACGATCCTCAAGATGCGCGATGCCGCAAGCATCACTCCTTGATCGCTTCGACGGCGATGCTCAGCGTGACTTCGTCCGACACGTTCGGCGCGAACTTGCCGAGGCCGAATTCGCTGCGCTTGATCTTCGCGGTGGCGTTGGCGCCCACGGCGTCCTTCTTCATCATCGGGTGCGGCTGGGTGACGAAGTTGGTGACGGCCAGGGTCACCGGCTTGGTCACGCCCTTGATGGTGAGGTTGCCGTCGACGGAAACCACCTTGTCGCCGTCGAACTTCACGCCGGTGGACTTGAAGGTGATGGTCGCGAACTTGTCGGTGTCGAAGAAGCCGTCGCCGCGCAGGTGGCCGTCGAACACTTCGTAGCCGGTGTTTACCGACTTGGCGTCGATGACGACGTCCACCGAACCGGTCTTTGCAGCGCGGTCCAGCGTGATCTTGCCGCTGGTCTTGTCGAAGCGATGCGCCTGGTTGCTCAGGCCGAAGTGGTTGTACTCGAAGCGCGGCACGGTGTGCGTGGTGTCGATGACGTAGGTGTCAGCGGCAGCGAAGCTCGCGGCGGAGGTGCCGGCCAGGGCCAGGGCGATGATGAACTTCTTCATGCGGGTGTTCCTCAAGCTAGGGATGTACAAGGGGAGAGCGGGACGAAATTGCTGGAAATTAAGGTATGCCGAACGGGTACGTTCACTTCGGGGCCGCGACGAGGCGGAATTTGATCTGCACCTCGTTGGCGACGATGCTGGTGTCGACCCACGGGCCTTCGCCGATGGCGAAGTCGTTGCGCTTGATGGCGAAGGCGCCTTCGAACACGCCGTTGGCACCGTCGGCGCGGTAGGTCACCGGGGTGCTGACATCCAGCGTCTTGCCCTTGATGGTCAGCTTGCCGGCCACTTCGAAGCGGTTGTTGCCCAGCGGCTTGATGCTGGACGACACGAAGCGCGCAGTCGGGTGCTGGGCGGCGTTGAACCATTGCTTGCCACCGATCTCCCCGTTGCCGTCGGGAGAGCCCACGTCGATGCTGGCGACTTCGATGTCGAAGGACGCGCTGCCCTTGGCCGGCTGCGCGGGGTCGAAGGCGATGGTGCCCTTGAAGCGTTTGAAGCTGCCTTCCATGGGCGCGTTCATCTGCTTGTAGGTGAAGCTCAGCGCGCTCTTGTCGGTGACGAGGCGGGTGTAGTCGACGGCGCTCGCGGTGTGGCTGGCGAGGGTGGCGGCGAGCAGGGCGAGCGCGGCAAACGCGCTGCGCAGGGACGTGGAAGTCATCGGGTGTCTCCGGGAGATCAGGTTCTTCTGAGGAAGGGCAGCATGCGGGCGAGCACCTCGTCGCGGTCGATGACGTGATGCTTCAGTGCGGCGGCCACGTGCAGCACGACGAGCCCCGCCATGCCGTAGTTGAGGGCGAGGTGCAGGCTGGCCAGGCTGTTGCCCAGCTCGTTGTCACGCGCCAGCAGGTCGGGCAGCGGCAGCACGCCGAAGTAGATGGTGGGCACGCCCTTGGCGGAGCTCATCAGCCAGCCGCTGACCGGAATCGTCAGCATCAGCAGGTACAGCAGCCGGTGGGTCCATTCGGAGGCGGCGCGTTGCCAGCCGGGCATGCCGGCCGGTGCGGCGGGCGCGCCCTTGGCGAGACGCCAGCTGAGGCGGGCGACGATCAGCAGCCACAGCGTGACGCCGGCCCACTTGTGCCAGGAGAAGTACTGCAGCTTGGCCGGCGAGAACGGCATGCCGGTCATGTAGAAGCCGAGCGCGAAGGTGCCGACGAGGCCGAGCCCGACCAGCCAGTGCAGGCTGATCGCAGTGCGGGTGTATGGGGAACGGTGGAGCGGGTGGGGAGGAACCATGGCGCGGCGCGTGGCGAGACGGCGTCGTGAAGGCGGGGGCGGGAATCCAGCCGCGCAATCTAGCGGAGCGACCCGCCAGCCCGTAAGGCGCCCGGGCGCAAATGACAATTGCAGGATACGCAACAATAAAGGCGGAACTTTTCCGGCTTCCGGCACAATCCGGCATTGCCGCGGGCGATAAGCCGCGCGAATGCAGGCATGCCGACAAACGATCCGGGTGCGTGGCCGGACTTGATGAATGTCTTCTTCCGGCCCTATCCCGGTGGTATACCTGTGCTTGCGGCGCTTCGACCGAGCCTTGGGTCGATTCCGCAGGCAGTCCAGCCGGACCGCCCGGATCGCGCCATCGCCCACTACGAGATTGATCATGCAAATCAAGAAGACGATCGAACGCATCCCCGGCGGCATCATGATCGTGCCGCTGTTCCTCGGCGCCCTGCTGCACACCCTGGCGCCCGGCGCCGGCGCCTACTTCGGCTCCTTCACCAATGGCCTGATCACCGGCACCCTGCCCATCCTGTCGGTGTGGTTCTTCTGCATGGGCGCGAGCATCAGCATCCAGGCCACGCCCACGGTGCTGCGCAAGAGCGGCGTGCTGGTGCTGACCAAGATCGCCACCGCGGCCACCGTAGGCATCATCGCCTCGCACTTCATCCCGCCGGAAGGCGTCACTGCCGGCCTGCTCGCCGGCCTGTCGGTGCTGGCGATCATCGCGTCGATGAACGACACCAACGGCGGCCTTTACATGGCGCTGATGCAGCAGTACGGCACCAAGGAGGAAGCGGCGGCCTTCTGCCTGATGAGCCTGGAGTCGGGCCCCTTCATGACCATGGTGACGCTGGGCGTCGCCGGCCTCGCGGTGTTCCCGTTCCAGACCATGGTCGGCGCGCTGCTGCCCTTCCTGGCCGGCTTCGCGCTGGGCAACCTCGACCCCGACTTCCGCAAGCTGTTCACCGCGGCGGTGCCGGCGATGGTGCCCTTCTTCGCCTTCGCGCTGGGCAACACCATCGACTTCAAGGTCATCGCGCACACCGGCGCGCTGGGCATCCTGCTGGGCCTGTTCGTCATCGTGGTGACGGGCACCGTGCTGGTCATCGCCGACATCTTCCTGGCCAAGGGCAATGGCACGGCGGGGATCGCCGCGGCGTCGACGGCGGGGGCGGCGGTCACGGTGCCGAGCGTGGTGGCGAGCATCGAGCCGCAGTTCGCGCCGGTTGCCGCCAGCGCCACCGCGCTGATCGCAACCTCGGTGGTGGTGACGGCCATCATCACGCCCATCCTCACCTCGTGGTGGGCGCACAAGTGGGGCATCCTGTCGCCGGCCTACAAGAAGGCGCATCCGGACGAGGGGCCGGTGGCGACCAGCCTCTGATCCCGCCTCGGCGGTAGATCCCATGACCAAGGGCCGCATATGCGGCCCTTGTTCATTTCTTCATCCGTTTCCTCATGCCTGCCTTCGCCGGAACGATGGAACACGCGCGATCATGCTTGCGCCGCCGCGGTCTTCAGTCGGTGATGGAAGACCGTCTCAGGCCGCTGCCGCCGTCCGGCCGCGCATCCGCAACCGGTAGCCTGCCCAGATCAGCAGCAGCCAGGGGGGAATCAGCCACACCGCGATGCGGATGCCCGGCGTCAGCGCCAGCACCACGAGGATGAGCGCGAGGAAGGCCAGGCACAGGTAGTTGCCGAGCGGATGCCAGATGGCCGGGAAGCCGGTCGTCACCCCGCGCGCGCTCATGGCCTTGCGGAATTTCAGGTGCGCCAGGCTGATCATCGCCCAGTTGATGACCAGCGCGGACACCACCAGCGACATCAGGATCTCCAGCGCCTGCTGCGGCAGCAGGTAGTTCACCAGCACGCACAGCAAGGTGACCAGCGCGGACGCGGCGATGGCCGCGACCGGCACGCCGCGTTTGTCGGTGTGCGCCAGCGCGGCGGGCGCGTCGCCCTGCTTCGCCAGGCCGTAGAGCATGCGGCTGTTGCAATACACGCCGCTGTTGTAGACCGACAGCGCGGCGGTGAGCACCACGAAGTTCAGTACATGCGCCGCGATGTCGCTGCCCAGCAGCGAGAAGATGCGCACGAAGGGGCTGCCGCTGTAGGCATCGCCCGCCGCGTTCAGCGAGGTGAGCAGCGCGTCCCACGGGTACAGCGCCAGCAGTACGGCCAGTGCACCGATGTAGAAGATCAGGATGCGGTACACCACCTGGTTGATCGCGCGCGGAATCACCGTGCGCGGCTCGCTGGTCTCCGCGGCGGCGATGCCCACCAGCTCCAGCCCGCCGAAGGCGAACATGATGAAGGCCATCGCCATCACCAGCCCGCCTATGCCTTTCGGGAAGAAGCCGCCGTGCGACCACAGGTTGCTTACCGCGGCCTGCTCGCCGCCACGGCCGGAGAACAGCAGGTACAGGCCGAGCAGGATCATGCCGATGATGGCCACCACCTTGATGATGGCGAACCAGAACTCCGCCTCGCCGAACATCTTCACGTTGGCGAGGTTGATGGCGTTGATGAACAGGAAGAAGACCGCCGCGGTGGCCCAGGTCGGGATCTCCGGCCACCAGAAGTGCACGTACTTGCCCACCGCCGTCAGCTCCGCCATGCCGACCAGCACGTACAGCACCCAGTAGTTCCAGCCGGACAGGAAGCCGGCGAAGCGGCCCCAGTAGGCGTGCGCGAAGTGGCTGAAGGAGCCGGCCACTGGCTCTTCCACGATCATCTCGCCGAGCTGGCGCATGATCAGGAAGGCGATGAAGCCGCCGATGGCGTAGCCCAGGATCATCGACGGCCCCGCCAGCTGCAGCACCCCGGCCGAGCCGAGGAACAAGCCGGTGCCGACCGCCCCGCCCAGCGCGATGAGCTGGATGTGGCGGTTCTTCAGGCCGCGCTGCAGGCCGGTGTCGTGGGCGTTCTCGTGCCGCGTCGTGTCCATCCCTGCCTCCTCCTGTTGTAACCGGCCCGTCTCCGCGGGCGCGGAGTGTGCTTCGTCAGGCCGCCTTGCGCGTCAGCACCGCGGCGGGTGCGCTGCGCACCTGCTCGCCCAGCGGCAGTATGACGCGACCATACATCTCGTTGAGGATCTGCGCAGCCGCGACGTACACCGCGGCGAAACCGCAGAACAGCCCTTCCCACCCTGCCAGCACCTTCAGCGCATGGTTGCCGGTGGCGTCGGCCAGCGCAAGCATGAAGAACAGCACGGTGAGCGAGGCGAAGACGATCTGCGTGGCGCGGTTGAGCTTCAGCGTGCCGACGAACAGCACGGCGGTGAGCAGGCCCCACATGGCGAGGAAGGCGGTCATCGCGCCGGCGGAGTTCGCGGCGGCCAGCCCGGTGGCGGGCAGCATGATCAGCGCGGCCAGGGTCAGCCAGAAGAAGCCGTAGGAGGTGAAGGCCACGGTGCCGAAGGTGTTGCCCTTCACCCACTCCATCAGGCCGGCGCAGACCTGCGCCATGCCGCCGTAGAAGATGCCCATCGCCAGCACCATGGCGCCGAGTTCGAACAGGCCGGCGTTGTGCAGGTTGAGCAGGATGGTGGTCATGCCGAAGCCCAGCAGGCCGAGCGGCGCGGGGTTGGCGGTGCGATCTTGGTGGGCGGCGGGGTGAGCCGGCAGGGCATGGTTCGCCATCAGGGACTCCAGTGGGCAGGTCAGTGGGCAGGTTGTAGATACTGGCCGACGGTTGCCGGCACAGTGCGCATGCTGCGGGAGTTCCGGAATCGGCGTTTTCATCCACGTCAACCAAAGTGGCCGAAGTCCGCGGCCGCGCCGGCCGTGTAACCGGACCCACACACGCCCGTAACCCTGCGTCGCCATCCTCTCTGCCGCCGAACAAGGCAGCCTAAAAAACGGAGAGAAAACGATGCAATCCCACGAACACGATTTCGACGACGCGTCCGCCACTGACGTGTCCCAGACCCGCCGGGGTCTCCTCAAGGGCGGCTCCGCCGCCATCGCCGCGGCCTTCGCCGGCCCCATCGCCGCGATGGCCAGCCGCGTTGCGGAAGCCGCTTGCCAGCCGGCCGGCGCCTCGCTGCAGGGCATCAGCCCCTACGGCGAGATCCGTCCGGTTAACGACCTGACCACCGGCCTGCCGCTCATCTCGCTGCCGCCGGGATTCAGCTACAAGTCCTACGGCTGGCGCGGCGACATCATGAGCGACGGCCTGCCCACGCCGGGCACCCACGACGGCATGGGCGTGGTGCTGACCCGCAAGGTCGGCCGCAGCAGCGAAGTGGTGCTGGTGCGCAACCACGAGCAGTCCACCTCCAGCAACGCCAACAACATCATCGGCGCCAGCCGCGCCAACGTGGCCAAGCACGACGTGGGCGCCACCAACGGTGCTTACCAGATCGGCGGCACCACCAACCTGGTGTGGCGCGACGGCAACTGGGTGGAGAGTTTCGCCTCCTTCGGCGGCACCTACCGCAACTGCGCCGGCGGCTCGTCCAACTGGGGTTCCTGGCTGACCAACGAGGAGATCCTCTCCAACAGCGTCAGCAACACCGGCAAGAAGCACGGCTACATCTTCGAGGTGCCGGCCGATCCCACCGCGACGCCGACCAACGCCAACCCCATCGTCGACATGGGCCGCATGGCGCACGAAGCCAGCGCGCTGGATACGCAGACCGGCATCTGGTACCTGACCGAAGACCAGGGCAACGCCAACACGCTGTACCGCTTCCTGCCGAATAACGCCAACGGCGGCCTGAACTCGCTGCACGCCGGTGGCCGCATGCAGGGCCTGAAGGTGCGTGGCGTGATGAACGCCGACCTGCGCAACCCGACGCTGTGCCAGGAGTACGCCACCGAGTGGGTGGACATCGCCAACCCGGACATGGACGGCGGCTCGCTGACCACCGTGCTGGGCAACGTCACCGCCAGCGGCCCGTACCGCCAGGCCTACGCACGCGGCGCGGCGATCTTCGGCGCCAACGAAGGCTGCTGGGTCGCCAACGGCGTGGTGTACTTCACTGACAAGCAAGTGAGCTCCAGCCCGCTGCGCGCGGGTCGCATCTGGGCGCTGGACGTCGCCACCGGCACGCTGAAGGCGATCTTCGTCAGCAACGACATCACCGTCGGCAACTCGCCGGACAACATCTGCGTGAGCCCGCGCGGCGGCCTGCTGTTCAACGAGGACGGCTCGGGCACCGGTCGCAACGCCAATGGCGAGACCATCTCGGTGCCGGCGCAACGCATGATGGCCCTGCGGGCGGACGGCAGCTCCTATGTCTTCGCCGCCAACAACTACAACTTCAACGCGGTGCAACTGGCCGCTGCCGGCAAGGCCGGCGCTGCCACCGGCAACCTGCGCAACACCGAATGGTGCGGCGCCTGTTTCAGCCCGGATGGCCGCGTGCTGTTCGCCAACCTGCAGTCGCCCGGCCTCACCGTGGCCATCACCGGCCCCTGGGGCAGCGGCACGCTGTAAGCGTCGCGGCGCGAATCACTCAAACCATCAAGGAAAGATCATGAAGAAACTTCTCGTCGCAGCCCTGCTGTCGGCCTCCGCCTCGCTGCCGGCCATGAGCGCCGTGCTGTCCGCCAGCCA
Source organism: Uliginosibacterium sp. H1 (assembly GCF_036017065.1). NCBI lineage: Bacteria > Pseudomonadati > Pseudomonadota > Betaproteobacteria > Rhodocyclales > Zoogloeaceae > Uliginosibacterium > Uliginosibacterium sp. H1. Next base: position 342,710 of record NZ_JAYXHR010000002.1, on the reverse strand, counting down.
ACTCAACGGTAACGACTACCTCGACTACTCGGCCGATGGCCTGGTGGCACTGGACATCAACGCCGTGAACAACGCGGTGATGAACTTCAGCGTCAGCTTCAGCGCTGCGGAGATCGCTGCCGGTTCGGTCAGCTTCAACGCCGTCATCAACAACTTCATCGCCGCCGGCATCCCCGGCCTGCGCCTGGATTTCGGCAACCTGCTGGTGACCGCCGGGACCGTGCAGTCCGCCTTCAACGGCAGCGCCAGCGGTGCCTACAAGGTGAACGGTGACGGCAGCGAGTTCTCCGCCAGCCACCCGGCGTTCGTCGTCGAACACTTCGGCCTGCTGGTGGGCGACCCGTTCCTCGGCGGCCTGAGCGACTGGCAGATCAGCACCGCGGGTCTGGTGGCCGGCAATGCCTACGACTTCAGCGTGCAGGCCGTGCCGGAACCCGGCCAGCTGGCGCTGATGCTGGGCGCGCTGGGCATGCTGGGGCTGGCACGTCGCAAGCAGTCGGGCAAATGAGGCGCGGCTGAGCTGTACCTCGTCGGTCGTCGAGTGCGCCTGCCGCGCCCGACGGCCGCACGACCGCAAATGAAACGGGCCGCTCCTGCGGCCCGTTTCTTTTTTTCCTGTGCCCACCCGCCTCTTCAACCCGCGTGCCACAGCACCGCGAAGAAATGGCACACCGTGCCGGCCAGCACGAACAGATGCCACACGAAGTGGCCGTAGCGCAGCCGCGCATCGAGCGCGTAGAACACCACGCCCCCGCTGTAGAACAGCCCGCCTGCCAGCAGCCACAGCAGTCCGGCCGCGTCCATGCGCGTGAGCATCGGCACCAGCGCCACCACGATCAGCCAGCCCATCGACAGGTAGAGGCCGTTCGACAACCAGGGGTTGGCCAGCCGGTTGCTGAACATCAGCAGCAGGCCCAGTCCTGCCATGCCCCACACCAGGCCGAACAGGGTCCAGCCCCAGCCCCCGCTCAGCACGCCCAGCGTGAACGGCGTGTAGGTGCCGGCGATGAGCAGGAAGATGGCTGCGTGGTCCAACTTGCGCAGCACCTGCTTGGCGCGGCCCGGCCGCACCGCGTGATAGATCGTCGAGTTCAGGTAGGTGAGCACCATCGCCAGCGCGAACACGCAGGCGCCCACGATGTTGCCCAGCCCGCCGTCGCGGGCGGTGGCGACGATCAGCACCGGCGCCGCGGCGAGCGCGAACACCAGCCCGGCGCCGTGGCTGAGGCTGTTGGCGATCTCCTCGCCACGGGTCTGCGGGCGTTTGTGCGGCTTCATCCTGGATCCTTCCGCGCGACAGGTGCGCGCTCCACCCGGAGAGGATGGCGCAGGCCCGGTTGGCCTGCCTTGCGCTGGGTCAGCTCCCGCCGCTATCTGTCGCGCCGCGTGTGCGCATGTCGCCCAGTGCCGCGAGGTAATGCCGGTCGGTCAGCGGGTAGCGCAGCATCAGCAGGGCGGCCAGGCCGAAGCCGGATGCCGGCAGCACGCTCATGGCTTGCCGGAGGACCTGGCGCGCGAGGGCGCCCTGCTCGGCAAGATTGGGCACGTAGTCGCTGCCGGCGAGCAGGAAGGCGGGCAGGGCGGCACCGATGGCCAGCCCGCATTTGCGGGTGAGCGAGAACAGCGCGTAGTTCAGCCCTTCCAGGCGCAGGCCATGCCGCCACTCGCCGTACTCCACGGTGTCTGCTTCGAGGGCCCACAGCAGGGCCATGCCCAGCGACGAGCCCGCCGCGGCGGTCGCCATGCAGGCCAGCACGGCAGCGACGTTGCCAGCCGGCACCCACCACAGCGCAGCATGACCCGCGGCGGCCAGCAGCATGCCGGCCTGGAAGGCGCGCGCCCGGCCGAGGCGGGCGGCGACCCAGGGGGCGAGCGGTACCGCGACGCCAAGTCCGGCAAGACTGCTGGCGATGACCATCGACGGGAACAGGCTGGCGTTGCCCAGCACGTACTGCGCGAAGAAGATGCCGCTGGCGCTCGCACAGCCGCTGCTGGCGAGGGTGGCGAAGGTGGTCAGGCACAGGCGTTGCAGCGGGAGGTTGTCGCGCAGCACCGGCACGCAGTCCCGCCAGTGCAGGGCCTCGGCGCGGCGCGGGACGGCCTCGCGTGCGGTGAGGAAGCAGCTTCCGTAGAGCAGCACTCCGGCGACGAACAGCACCAGGGTCAGCGTCGTCAGCCGTGCCTGCATGGTGTCGATGTCGCCACCCAGCACGCCGCGGGAGACGACGATGGCCAGCACGAAGAACGTGGCCCCGCTCATCCAGCTGCGGGCCGCGCCCAGTCGCGCCCGCGCCGTGGGCGATTGCGTCATGGCGCCGGCGAGCGAGCCGTAGGCGATGCTGACGAAGGCGTAGGCGGTGCCGAGCAGGGCGTAGGTGAGCGTGGCGTAGGCGATCTTCTGGCCGACGCTCAGGCCGGCGGGGACGGAGAAGACGGCGACGTTCAGCGCCAGTACCGGCACGCCACCGAACAGCAGCCAGGGCCGTAGCCGTCCCCAGCGGCCGTGGCCGCGCCAGCGGTCGATGATCCGGCCCGCCAGCAGGTCCATGAATGCGTCATAGATGCGGACGGCCAGCAGCAGCGTACCGGCCGCGGCGGCCGGAATGCCCGCGATGTCGGTGTAGTAGTGCAGCAGGAACAGCAGGCCCAGCGCGAAGCTGAAGTTGTTGGCCGCGTCGCCCAGCCCGTATCCCAGGACCTGCCGCCAGCGCAGGGGCGGCGATGCTACGGTCACGCCGCGACCGGTAGTGCGGTGGGCTTGCCGGCGGACTGTTCGGCACAGAAGGCCCGTACCGTGGCGAGCAGCGCGTGGAGCAGCGGAGAACTTTCGTTCTGCCGGTAGATGCACTGCACGTTGAAGGGTATCGCCGGCCCGTCGGCATAGGGGCGGAACACCACGTCGGGAATCTGCAATGCGTGGATGGACGGCGGTGCGAAGGCGATGCCGAAGCCCTGGCTGACCAGTGCCAGCGAGGTCAGCATGTCGTCGGCACGGTGACGCACGCGGCTCGTCGAGCCGTGTGCCTGCGCCAGCCCGGCGGCCATGCTGGTATCGAAGCTGGCACCGATGCGCGGCTCGCCTTCCAGGTCGGCCGCGGTGACGGTGCTGCGTGCGGCCAGCGGGTGGTCCTTGTGCAGCGCGACCTGCAGCGTCTCGCGATAGACCATCTCGTAGGCGAGGTCCGGCTGCTGCAGCGGAAAGCGGTCGAAGGCGGCGAGGATGGTCCCCTGCCGCAGCAGTTCGACCTGCTGGTCCTTGCGCGCGTTGTGCAGCACGAAGTCCACCCGCGGATGGCTCTCCGCGAAGCGCTTGAGCACCAGGGGCACGATGCTGAAGATGGCCGAGCCGTACACGCCGATGCTCAGCGTCTGGTGGGCGAGTTGCTCGGCCTGTTGCGCCGCGAGCTTCGCCTGCGCCAGTTCGGCCTTGATGATGCGCGCGTGGTTCAGCAGGGCCGACCCTGCCGCGGTGATCTCCATGCCGCTGACGGTGCGGGTGAACAGCGGGACGCCGATCTCCTCCTCCAGCGAATGGATCTGGCGCGTCAGCGCAGGCTGCGTGATGTGCAGGCGGGCCGCCGCGCGCCCGATGTTCCGCTCCTCGGCGACGGCAATGAAGTACATGAGCGAACGGGTATCCAACGAAGGCTCCTGGAGGCGGGTCGGTAACTGCCATACAAGTTTAGCGCGCCATCTGCGCCGCGCCTGTCCGGGCCTCCCCTGATCACCCCGGAAAGCCGGCCACCCGGTAAACCCCTATCAGCGTCCGGCATCGCCGTGATGAGTACTCGGCATTGGACGCTGCCCTGCTCCTCTACGAAAAATGTCCTCAGCACCCTCGCCATCACTTGCCGGGGGACGAGCCGGTCATCGACAAGAACAGAGGAGCAAACACATGCAGGTTTTCAGGAAGCACCGCCTCGCCCTGGCGGTCAGTCTCGTGCTGAGTGTCGGCCTCGTCGCCTGTGGCGGCGGCGGTGACGACAGCCCGCCCCCGACCACCACCACGCCGCCGGCCGCCAGCGTCAACCCGTGGATGACCCAGGCCATCATCGCCCGGCAGGCCGCGGCGACCACCGACAGCGCGAAGGAAGCGGTCGCCAACCAGCGCGCGAAGCTGCTGCTGGCCGCGATGACGCTGGACCAGAAGCTGGCACAACTGGTCGGCAAAGGCCCGGAAGTCATCCCCGAACTGCCGGAGTGCTATGGCGCGCGCCACGTGTCGGCCATTCGGGAGCTGGACATCCCGACCTTCCGCATTACCAACGGCCCGGTGGGTCTGGGTCAGAACGACTGCGTGGCCCCGGGCTCCTCAAGCCCCTATACCGATGCCAGCTCCGCCAAGGCGACAGCCTTGCCGTCGGCTATTGCCGCGGCGGCCTCGTTCGATCCTGCCGTGGCGGGAACGTATGGCGAAGTGATCGGCGACGAGATGAACAACCTGGCGCTGCACGTGTTCGAAGCGCCGGGCGTGAACATGGCGCGCCTGCCGACCCTCGGCCGCAACTTCGAATACTTCGGTGAGGACCCGTACCTCACGGGCACGATGGCGGTGGCGGAGATCAAGGCGATCCAGGCCAGGGGCCTGATCGGCATGGCCAAGCACTTCGTGGCCAACGAGCAGGAAACCAACCGCATGGCATTGACCAACCTGGGTGTCGATACCCTGGTCGACAGGCAGGTGCTGCGCGAGATCTACATGATCCCGTTCGAGATGTCGGTCAAGGATGGCAAGGTCGCTTCGATCATGTGCGCCTACAACCACATCAACGGCGAACAGTCGTGTGGCAGCAAGGAGATGCTCACCGACGTCCTGCGCACGGACTGGGGCTTCACCGGCTATGTCCAGTCCGACTTCTATGCCACTTTCGGCGTCGGCGCTGGCGTTCTCCTGAACGCCGGGCTGGATCACGAGATGCCGATCCCGATCAGCTGGTCGGCGAGCGCCCTGAATACTGCGCTGAGCAGTGGCGCGATCTCGGTCGATGCGGTCAACCTCGCGCTCGAGCGTCGTTACACCCAGGCCTTCAAGTACGGCATCTTCGACCGCAAGCTGGTGCAGACCGGCATCGACTTCGCGGCGGGTGGCGTGAAGGCGCGCGACATCGGCGTGAAGTCCGCCGTGCTGCTGCAGAACAACGGCGCGTTGCCGTTCGATGGCACGAGTGTGCAGAACGTCGTGCTGGTGGGTAAGGCTACGCAGGTTTATGCGCAGCAGGCCGTGGCCGGCGGTGCGATGGTGGGCGTGGCCTTCGGCGGCGGTGGTGGCAGCTCCGACGTGGTGCCCAGCTACAGCGTGACGCCGCTGGCGGGCATCAAGAATGCGCTGAGCAGCCTTGGCAATGCCTCCGCCAACGTCAGGCTCATCCTCGTGGATGACGCCAACGCTACAGCCACGATCGACGGTGCCTCCACGAGTTTCGCCGCTGCGCAGGCCGCCATCGCTGCCGCGGATGCCGTCATCGTCATGGCCGGCACCATCTCCGAAGAGGGTGCGGATCGCGCTTCATTCACCGACAACACCTTGCTGAGTCCGGCAACGAGCATCGTGCCGGGTGTGGCGGACAAAGCGGCGGGCATGAGTCTGGACTGGTACGTAGCCAAGCCCAGTGCGAACTCCTATGCCGCCAGCAACGCGCCGGCCAACAGCAACACCGTTGCGATGATCAGCTCGATCATGGGGCTGACTTCGACCACCGCCAGAACCATGGTGCAGAAGACTGCGCTGGTACTGAAGGACAATGCTGGCGTCGCGCTGGATGCCGCCCTCGTGGGAGCCGGCGGCCCGGCGATTCTGGAGGCGTGGTTCCCGGGCCAGGAGGACGGCAACATCGTCGCCGACCTGCTGTTCGGCAAGAGGAGCCCGTCGGGCAAGCTTCCGGTCACCTTCCCGTTTGCGGGCAGGAGCTTCCTGGATGACGTCACTGCGCTGCAATTCCCCGGCGTATCTACCGGCACCACGGCCAAGCCCAAGTCGAAGGTCGCCTATACCGAAGGGCTGCACATCGGTTATCGCTGGTACGACGCCGAGCAGAAGGACGCGTCGAGCGCCTGTTACACCGGCAGCGCCTCGGCGGCCAACCCCTGCGTGGCCTTCCCCTTCGGCCACGGCCTGTCCTACACCAGCTTCGGCGTTACGCCGTCCGCACTTGCCAGCAGCAGCGGCAAATATGACGTCAGCTTCCAGGTCACGAACCAGACCGCCAGGGCGGGTGAAGAAGTCGTTCAGGTGTATGTGGAGTTGCCGGCCGTGGCTTCGTCGGTGGGCGAGCAGACCGGCGCCACGATCACCCAGCCCCCCCGGCGTCTGGTCGGCTTCAAGAAGGTGACGGTGGCTGCCAATGGCACGGTGTCGGGCACGATCACCATTGACCCGAATGCGTCCAATCACCCGCTGAGCGTGTGGAACCAGTCCAGCAAGAAGTGGGAAAGGCCGAGCGGCACCTTCAAGGTGTGGCTGGGCAACTCTTCTTCGCCGAAGGATCTGCAGCTGGCGGGCACCCTCTAGGCAGGGCCGGGGAAGCGATTCCTACGGACCACAAAAAGGCCGCGCTGCTCACGCAGCGCGGCCTTTTTCTCATTACATGGGCCAGCTTACTGGCTGGGCGGTACGTAGCCGGCAGCGGCATCCGCGCCGCCGCCGAAGAAGTGGCGCTCCATCTGTTCCATGAGGTACTTGCGGGCGCGGGCGTCCATCAGGTTCAGGCGGTTCTCGTTGATCAGCATGGTCTGGTGGCGCAGCCACTGTGCCCAGGCTTCCTTGGAAACGTTCTCATAGACCTTCTTGCCCATTTCGCCGGGAACCGGCGGGAAGTCCAGGCCTTCGGCTTCGACGCCGAGCTTGATGCATTTGACGGTACGTGCCATGTCTGTGTCCCTGTTACCTGATGATGCGGTGTGCGTGCGTGGCCACGAGGGTCAGGCGCGCAGATGGAGTTCGTCTGCCGCGAAAGTCAGCGACAGCGGTTCGATGACGACCTGCTTCGGCCCGGCTTCGACGCGGCCGGCCACCCAGGCGTCCACGCCGGCGGCGCGGGCGATGCGCGCGGTTTCCTCGGCCTGCCCGGCGGCGACGAACAGCGCGAAGCCGGCACCCATGTTCAGGCTGCCATAGGCTTCACGGTCGTCGATGCCGGCGTGCTGCTGGATGAAGCCCAGCACCGGCGGAACCGGCGGCACCATGTTGAAGCGGTAGGTGAAGCTGCCCGGATGACGCATCACCTTGCGCCAGCCGTGGCCGGTGATGTTGGCGCTGTAGTGCGGCACGATGCCGGCGGCGAACAGCGCCTCGGTGACCGGCACGTACAGCACGGTCGGGTCCAGCACCGCCTCGCCGTACAGGCGGCCGTCGGAAATCTTCGTGGCGTAGCCCTCGGGCAGGCGCTCGGCCAGTTTGCGGGCGAGGCTCACGCCGTTGGCGTGGATGCCGCTGGAGGCCAGCAGCACGATGGCGTCGCCATCCGCCAGCTTGTCGCCGAGCGTGAGGCGATCACGCGAGGGAATCACGCCGACCGACGACGCCGCCAGGTCGATGCGGCCGGCTTCCACCACGCCGGCCAGCGCCGGTGTCTCGCCGCCGCCCCAACTCACCTTGCACACGTCGCAGGCCTTCTGCCAGCCGGCCACCAGGTCGCGCATGCGCTGCTCGTCGGCAAACCAGTCGCTACCGCCGGCCGACCAGTAGGCGTGCACCGACAGCGGCGTGGCGCCCACGGTCACCAGGTCGTTCACTGCCATGGCGATGGTGTCCTGCGCGATGCTGTCGTAGTGGGTGCGGCCGGTCAGCGGGCGCACTGCGTCGGCGACCAGGGCCTTGGTGCCCAGGCATTCGGTGATGGATGCGATCAGCGTGCCGCCGATGTCCATGACGTAGGCGGATTCGCCGCGCGAGGCGGCAATCTCGCTGACGCCGTGGCCGGCCAGGTTGCCGCGGGTGGCGCTGGCGGCCTGCTGGGCGAGGATCTTGAGCGGGTCGATCTTGCTGTAATCGACGCCGGCGGCGGTGTAGTCGAGCGGGGTGTTCTGGGAGGACATCGGCGGATTCGGGGCGAATGCTGCCGGCCGCGGGGCGCGCGGTCGGGCGGGCGGGAAAAGCCGGCATTTTACCCCGCCTGCCGCCGCTGGGCCGCATGCCCGCCAGGAGCCCTTCAAGAGCCCGCTAATCGGCCCCTCGCACAGAAACTGCTGGAGCCCGCGGCGTCGCGGCCCTACCATGGGAAATGCACCACCGGACATGACGAAGGTATTCCCGCGGCCACCAAGGTATTTGCGCTATCCCACCACGACAGGAGTTTGCGTATGACCAAGAAGAAACAGAAAAGCGTCTCGCGTACCGCCAGCCACAGCGAGGAAACCGCGGCGGCAGACGGCGCCCCGCTGGAGGAGCTCAGCAACAAGGCCTACCTCAAGGAACTGCGCAAGCTGCATGTCGAACTGGTGAAGCTGCAGCGCTGGGTGGTGCACCAGGGGCTCAAGGTATGCATCGTCTTCGAGGGGCGCGACGGCGCCGGCAAGGGCGGCACCATCAAGGCCCTGACCGAGCGGGTGAGCCCGCGGATCTTCCGGGTCGTGGCGCTGCCCGCTCCCAATGACCGTGAGCGCAGCCAGATGTACCTGCAGCGCTACCTCGCCCACTTTCCGGCGGCGGGCGAGATCGTGATCTTCGACCGCAGCTGGTACAACCGCGCCGGCGTGGAGCGCGTGATGGGCTTCTGCACCGAGGAGCAGGCACAGCGCTTCCTGGACCAGACGCCGGTGTTCGAGAAGTCCATGGTCGAGTCCGGCATCATCCTGCTGAAGTACTGGCTGGAGGTGAGCCCGGAAGAACAGGAGCGCCGCCTGCGCGACCGCGTCGACGACGGCCGCAAGACCTGGAAGCTGTCGCCGATGGACATCCGCTCCTTCACGATGTGGGACGAATACACCCGGGTGCGCGACGAGATGTTCGCCGCCACCGACACACCCTGGGCGCCGTGGTTCGTGGCGCGCTCCGAGGACAAGCGACGGGTGCGGCTCAACGTGCTTCAGCACGTCCTGGAACACGTGCCCTACGAAGACCTGCCGGTTCCGCGGGTCAGGTTCCCCAAGCGCAAGATCGGCAAGACCTACAAGTCGGCCAGCACGCACACCTACAACTACGTGCCGGAACGCTTCTGAAACACGTCGGCGCACCCACCGGAGGGGCCAGCCTTGAGCGAAGTCGCGAAAGATCTTCAGCCGGGGCGGGCAGGCTGGCGCCCTGACCTGATCGCCGGCCTGACCGCCGCGGCGGTGGTGCTGCCGAAGGCCATGGCCTACGCGACGGTGGCCGGCCTGCCGGTCGCCGTCGGCCTGTACACCGCGCTGGTGCCGATGATCATCTATGCCCTGCTCGGCAGCTCGCGGGTGCTCAGCGTCAGCTCGACGACCACCATCGCCATCCTCGCCGGTACCGACCTCGCGCTGGCGGTGCCGGACGGCGATCCGGCGCAGTTGATCGTCGCGGCGGCCACGCTGGGCCTGCTGGTCGGCGCCATCCTGTTGCTGGCCGGGGCGCTGCGCCTGGGCTTCGTCGCCAACTTCATCTCCGCGCCGGTGCTGACGGGCTTCAAGGCGGGCATCGGCCTGGTGATCGTGCTCGACCAGCTGCCCAAGTTCCTCGGCGTGAAGATCGAGAAGACCGGCTTCTTTCCCGACCTGCTGAGCCTGGTGCAGCACTTGTCACAGACCTCGTTGCTGATCCTCGCGATCGGCGTGCTGACCCTGCTGGTACTGGTGGCGATGGAGCGCTGGTGGCCGCAGGCCGCGCCGCCACTGGTGGCCATGGGGCTGGCCATCCTCGCGTCCTGGGGGCTGGACCTGCAGGCGATGGGCGTGTCCATCGTCGGCAGCATTCCCCAGGGCCTGCCCTCGCTGAGCCTGCCGGACGCCGACATGGTGGCGGTGCTGCTGCCCGGCGCGGTCGGCATCGCACTGATGAGCTTCACCGAGACGATCGCGGCTGGCCGTGCCTTCGCGGCCAGCGACGATCCGCGCATCCAGCCCAACCGCGAGCTGCTGGCCACCGGCGTCGCCAACATCGGCGGCGCGTTGCTGGGCGCCATGCCGGCCGGCGGCGGCACCTCGCAGACCGCGCTGGTGCGCGCGGCTGGCGGGCGCACGCAGAAGGCCTCGCTGGTGACCGCTGCCGTGGCGCTGGCCACCATGCTGGTGCTGGCGCCGGTCCTGGGCCTGTTGCCGAACGCCACGCTGGCGGCGGTGGTGATCGTGTACTCCGTGGGGCTCATCCAGCCCGCTGAATTCCGCGCCATCCGCAAGGTGCGCGTCATGGAGTTCGCCTGGGCGCTGGTGGCCTGCCTGGGCGTGCTGGTGTTCGGCACGCTGGATGGCATCGTCATCGCCATCATCGTGTCGCTGATCGCGCTGGCGAGCCAGACGGCCAATCCGCCGGTGCTGGTGGTTGGCCGCAAGCGCGATGCCGACGTGTTGCGGCCGGTGTCGCCACTGCACCCGGACGACGAGACCTTCCCGGGGCTGCTGATCATGCGTCCGGTAGGGCGCATCTTCTTCGTCAACGCGCAGAACATTGCCGAGCAGATGCAGGCCCTGGTCGCCGAACATGATCCGCGCGTGGTCGCGCTGGACATGAGCCGCGTGCCGGACATCGAGTACTCGGCCCTGCAGATGCTGATCGAGGGTGAAAAGAACGCGACCGCTGCCGGCCGCATCCTGTGGCTGGCGGCGCTCAACCCGGCGGTGCTGGAGATGGTGCGTGCGTCTGGCCTGGCCGACCGGCTCGGCCCGGAGCGACTGCTGTTCAATGCGCGCGCTGTGATCGAGCGCTACCAGGCGCTGCTGGCGCGCGACGACGCCGCCGCGTCGACACCCACGCAATGAAAAAAGCCACCCGGCAGCGCCGGGTGGCTTCGAAAGGGCGGGCCAGGAAAGGGGATGGCGCCGCCCGGTCGCAAAACTGCGTTGTGGCGGCCTACTTCGTGAAGGCCCACTGCTGCAGCAGGGACGGCCCCGGCGTCGGCCAGGACCAGCCCGCCGGCATGGACTCGAACACGTTCACCAACTTCGCGTTGCGGATGGCCGGATCGCGCGGTGGCTTGACGAGGCCCAGTACTTCGAACTCGTCGGCCGCCAGCTGCAGGATCTCCTTGAACAGGCGGTCGGCTTCCGCAGCGTTGCCGGCGGCCTTCCAGCGGTCGTACAACGCGAGGCGCTTCTTCATGTTGTCGCTGGGTTCTTCACCGCTCTTGCCACCGGAGGTGTACCACTGCACCCAGGGCAGGCTCTGGCGCGACTCCTGCGGATGTACGGCGAGGATGGCGCGCGGGTTCTGCGTGATGTCCAGGCCACCGGCGACGAGGTCCGCACTCAGGTCGTAGTCGTTGTTCATCGCGCGGTCGTAGAACAGCGAGCGCTCGGAGGCCTGGATCACCAGCTCGACGCCCGCCTTCGCCCATTGCTTGCGCACCAGCTCCAGCGACTCCACCTGTTGCGCGAGCTGGATGGACGCGATGGCGTTGATCGACACGCGCCCGCCTTCCGGGTAGAGGCGGTAGCCATTGCCGTCACGCTTGTTCAGGCCCAGCTTGTCGAGCAGCTCGTTGGCGGTCTTCAGGTCGTACTGGGTGTACTGCGTGCCCAGTTTCTCGTTGTACCACTTCGACTCCTTGGCCGGCCCGATCTGCCACGGCGTGCCCTGGCCGAGGAAGACGATGTCGTTCACCTCCTTGCGGTCGGTGGCCAGCGACAGCGCGACGCGGAAGTCACGCTGGCGGATGTACTTGCGCAGCGTGGCGTTCTTGGTGCTGTAGTTGAGGTACATGCCGACGGAATTCGCGCCCAGCGGCGTGAAGGACATCAGCTTGTAGCCACCCTTCTGCTGGTTCTCGGCGAGCACCGGCCGGTTCTGGATGGCGTAGATGTGGCGGTGCTGGAAGTCGAGCTGGCCGTTGATCGACGCCAGCACGATGGACTCCACTTCCGAAATGATGTTGATCTGCAGGCGGTCGATGTAGGGCAGCTGGTTGCCGGCGGTGTCGACCTGCCAGAAGTACGGGTTGCGTTCCATCACCACGCGGGTGACGCCGCCACCGTAGGGTTCCTTGATGATCCACGGATCCACCGTCGGCTTGTCCGGGTTGCCCCAACGCGTTGGCACCTCGATGTCCCCGCACTTGATGCGCATCAGCGAGGCCCAGTCCTTGACGTTGGCGTTGCCGAACTGCTCGGTCACCTTCGGGTTGTACTTGGGGTGGAATTGGCCGCAGTACTTCTTCTGGTACAGCGTGGCGTGCTGGTTGATCGGCAGCGCCAGGGCTTCGCCGAAGCCGAGGTAGGGGCCGGCGAACCTGAAGCGCACGGTGTGATCGTCGATCTTCGTCACCTCGGCGAACTTGCCGTTGGTGACGTAGGCGGCCGGCGGGTTGGACAGGAACTCCCTGTTGCCCACCACATCGTTCATCGAGAACAGCACATCGTCGGCGGTGAAGGGCGAGCCGTCGCTCCACTTCATGCCCTTGCGCAGCCTGAAGGTGTACTCGCTGGCGTCGTGGTTGAGGCTGAAGCTCTCGGCGACGTTGGGCACCACGTCATTGAAGTCCATCGACCAGCGCACCAGCCCCTGGTTGCCGACCAGGCGCAGGATGGCGTTGTGGTCGCCGCTGGCGCGGATGGCGGTGCGCAGCGTGCCGCCGTAGCTGCCGACGCGCTGCAGCGGCTTGATGACTTCCGGCTTGTCCGGCAGGCGCTTGTCGACCGGCGGCAGGCCGGCGCTGGCGAGTGCCGGCGCCTGGTTGTAGGCGGATGCGCCGAGCGGCGTGGCGGCCAGCAGCAGACCGCACAGGACGGCTGGCACAGTGGAACGACGTCCTGGTCGTGGATACCTGTTCATCATGTCTCCTCGTTGAGCGAAGCGTGGATGTGGAACGGGAATGCGTGCATGAGAGACGCACGCACCGGGAACGCGCGCATGGGCGAGCGTCGTTCCTGTCCTGCGTCCTATCTCCGTGGCTGTCCTGCCGGCAGGCTTCCGTCTGCCGGATAGTGGAACTCGCCGCGGTAGTTGGACGCGTTGTAATGGGGGTATTTCAGGGGGCGGCTGGCCTCGGCCACGCTGGCCGGGCGGTCCTGCGTGTAGATGTACATGCGCTGCGTGTCCCACAGGACGATCTCGTCGCGGGCGTCGCCGGTGAGGTCCAGCACCTCGGCGCACAGCGCCGGGTGGCCGTCGTCCGGAAACCGCACGACGACGCGGCCGTGGCCGTCGACGAGGCCGCCGTCCTTCACGCTGCCGTTGAGCAGGCGCAGGTCGTGGCCGTCGCCGCTCCAGTTCACCGGCGTGATGAGATGGCCGTTGCTGGTGGGCTCGAAGGCATCCAGCAGCTCGCCCTTGCAGTCGAAGAGGTACACGATCCCCTGGTAGCCCCAGTAGGTCGTGACGCTGATCTCCAGCCCCGGCAGGTCCGGCCGGTAGTTGCCCACGCTCATGCGCTGCACGTGGCCGATCATGTGCTTCTTGAGAATCTCGCCTTCCAGGCTGGCGATCATGAAGCCTTCGTCGCCGGAGGCGATGCCGATCTGCTGCGCGCGCACTTCCGGGTTCCAGCGGCCGATCAGGATCTCGTCGGTGTGGTCGGTGGGCACCGGCAGCGTCCACAGCAATTTGCCGTTGGCATCGACCAGGTGATAGCCAACGAAGGTCTCGTCGCGGCCGTCGCCATTCACGTCGGCGGTGTAGGGAAAGTGCCCGGTGATGCCCTCGTGGAAGTGCCACAGCAGGTTCAGCTGGTCGTCATACGCCCACAACCGGCTGTAGCGGTCCTTGATGAGGATGTCGCGCGGCTGCGGCAGGCCGCGGAAGTTGGCGATGCGGATGGCATCGACGTTCACGCGGTCGAAGGCGTGCTTCTTGTGCGGCAGGCTCCACAGGCTGCTGTCCTCGGCGGTGGACAGCGGCGTCGGGATGCTCCTGCGCACTGCGCCGGTGGCGCCGTCGAGGATCATCAGCTTGAAGTCGCGGGCGACGATGACTTCGTCGGCACCGTCGCCATCGATGTCGTAGAGCTGCAGCGGCATGTCGCAGGACACGATGGCGTGGTCCGGCTCGCTGCTGGGCTCGCCGCGCTGCCACAGCACATTGCCGTCGAGATCGATGGCGGTCAGGCAGCTGATGTGCGCGTAGGCATCCTTGTAGCCGCGCTTCTGGTGCTGGGCCAGCACGATGTGCATCGTGTCGCCGCCAGTGAGGTGGCCGAAGCGGATCTGGCGGCCGGTGCCGAAGTTCTTGAGGTCGATGGTCTTACACAGGCGTGGCTGCGGGTACAGGGCGCGTTCGGCGGCGAGATCGATGGCGGCGCCGTCGCGCTGCTTGATCCAGGCCACGTGCGCAGCCTTGTTCATTTCTACCGATACGTCGGTGAACTGCGCCGGCATGCGTGCGGACAGGCCGACCTTGCCGTCGAGGTAACTGCCGTCGCGCACTTCCAGCACCGGTTTGCCGTCGACGCTGGCGCGCAGACTGTCGCCAATGCAGTCGATGCCAAGCACATAGTGGCGGTCGCAATCGCAGGGAAAGGGCACGGCGGCCAGTTCGACGATGTCTTCCTGGTCGCGCTTGAGCAGGCGCAGGTGGCCGCCTTCGAAGCCGAGGAAGTAGTAGCGGCGGCCGTGGGTGTAGCGGAACACGATGCCGACGTGCGAGGCGGTGGACAGCGGCCGCACGCTGGCGGCGAAACGGTAGTCGCGCCAGCTCGTGTCGCCGGCCACCATCAGCGGCCAGTGGTCGGTGATCGCCACCTGCGGCCGCGTCTGCTCCATGAACTTGCGGCCTTCGTCCTCGGTGACGATCCAGCTCGGCCCCAGCCACCCGTAATAGACGATCGGGTCATGCCAGGCGCCCTTGAAACCCTGCACGGGCCAGTAGTGGTACTCGCCGATGGCCGAGTGCTTCGGGTCGTAGGGAAAGGGGCCAATGGAGAACTGGCTGAAGCTGTCGGAGAAGATCTGAATCATGGAGCGACCTGTTGCCATTGCCGGTGCAAGACGTGGAAGAAAAAATGTTACCGGTAACATTTCCGATCGAAACGCCGCCCCGGCATGCGTTTGGAGGACGGGGGAAGAGCGGCGCCCGGCAAGCTGACGATGCGGCAACATCGTCCTGCAAATCGATTGTTACCGGTAACAAGTTGTAATACTAAGCAGCGATGCACGCCAAAGCAAGGACAAGATGTACTGCACTGCAACGCAGGCCGGTCGCAGTGGTGCCGTGCAGGGGTCGATGCCTCGCAGCATCCGTCGGCGTCGAACAAGCCGCGGGATATGCCGGTACGATGGCGACAGGCGCCATTCCGGTGCCTGCACCGACAACAAGGACAAGCACGTGCTGCCGGAAAAGCGCGTCAACATCAGCCAGGTCGCAGCGCTCGCCGGCGTCTCCAAGCAGACCGTGTCGCGGGTCGTGAACGCCAGCCCCAGCGTCGCGAAGGAAACCCGCGAGCGGGTCATGGAGGCCATCGCCCGGCTCGGCTTCCGCCCCAGCGCGACCGCCCGCAACCTCAGCCAGGGCCGCAGCTACACGCTGGCGGTGGTGGGATCCAACCTCGGCTTCCTGGCCACCGACCTCTACCAGGGCGCGGCCGCGCAGGCCGAAGGCATGGGCTACGGCCTGCTGTTGCGCACGCTCGCCGATTCCAGCCTGGAGCAGGTGGAAGCACTGCTGCTGTCGCTGCTGGACCTGCAGGTGGACGGGGTGCTGTGGGCGATTCCGGACGTCGGCGGCAACCGTGCCTGGCTGGACAGCGGCCTGTTGTCACGCGTCCCGCTGCCGCTGGTGTTCATGTCCAGCGAGCCGCGCGAGGGCATCGTCACGGTGAGCTTCGACAACCAGGCCGGCGCGCGGCTGGCCACGCAGCACCTGATCGACAGCGGCCACACGCGCATTGCCCACCTCAGCGGTCCGCTGGACTGGTGGGTGGCGCGCGAGCGGGTGCGCGGCTGGCGCGCTGCTCTGGCCGGGGCGGGCCTGCCGGCCGACGACGGACTGATCGTGGAAGGCGACTGGTCACCCGCCGCCGGCGAGCAGGCCATGGGACGCCTGCTCGATGCCCGCCGCGACATCGACGCGGTGTTTGTCGCCAACGACCGCATGGCGCTCGGCGCACTGCTGGCGGCGCACCGCCGCGGCATCAGGGTGCCGCAACAACTGGCGTTGATCGGCTTCGACAACATCATCGAAAGCGCCTGCTTCCATCCACCGCTGACGACGGTGCTGCAGGACAAGCGGCATCACGGCGAGATCGCCATCGCCACGCTGGCGCGCGAAGTGGAGGCGCGCCTGTCCGGCAAGCCGCCCGCGCAGCGCACGGCTGAGGAGCTGGGCCACACCCTGATCGTGCGCGAAAGCTCCGCGACCTGATCCGGGCAGGATTGCGCGGGCGTTCGAGCGCGCGGAAGGGCTACTGGGCCACCCAGCCGCCGTCCATGGGCACGATGGCGCCCGTCATCGACGCACCGCCTTCGCTGGCCATGAACACCGCCAGGGCACCGATCTCCTCCACCGTCACGAAGCGCTTGGTGGGCTGCGCATGCAGCAGCACGTCGCGCACCACCTGGTCGTGCGTCATGTTGCGTGCCTTCATGGTGTCGGGGATCTGCTTTTCCACCAGCGGCGTCAGCACGTAGCCAGGGCAGATGGCGTTCACCGTGATGCCGAACTCCGCCAGCTCCAGCGCCACCGTCTTGGTGAGCCCTGCCACGCCGTGCTTGGCAGCCACGTAGGCGCTCTTGAAGGGCGAGGCCACCAGCGCGTGGGCGGAGGCCAGGTTGATGATGCGACCGCTCTTGCGTGCCTTCATCTGCGGCACCACGGCGCGGATGGCGTGGAAACTCGCCGACAGGTTGATGGCGATGATGGCGTCCCACTTCTCCACCGGGAATTCCTCGATCGGCGACACATGCTGGATCCCGGCGTTGTTCACCAGGATGTCCACGCTGCCCAGTTCCTTGGTGGCCTGCTCCACCATGCCGACGATCTGGTCCGGCTTGCTCATGTCGGCGCCGGAGTAGATCACCTTCACTCCGTGATCCGCCGCCAGCTTCGCGCGCGTCGCCTCGATCTGCGCCGCGTCGCCGAAGCCGTTGATCAGGATGTTGGCACCCTGTTTCGCCAGCGCCTCCGCTATGCCCAGCCCGATGCCGCTGGTGGATCCGGTAACGATTGCATTCCTGCCTTGAAGCATCATGTCCTCCGTCTGGTCGAGAGTCATTCCGGTCCGAATGAGCTTAGCCAGCGACTGCAACAGTGTCCATGACGATCACCGAAGCGAGGCGTTGGCAGGGAGCTTGCTTGATCACCCTGCCATCAGCTTTTGCCCGGGCAATGATGCCTCCGGCATTCGCTGCGCGTGCCTCCCCCAGGTGCGACGAAACGCGGGCGATACGACAAGAAAAAGGAGACGAGAAGTGGATTCCAGATACACCCGCAGCCTGTGGAACGGCCTTGCTGCGTTGTTTGCGGTGGTCACGCTGTCGACCGCGCAAGCCGCGCCGGTGTTCGAGATCGGCGATGCGGGCCAGCTCCCGGGCAGCGCCCAGAGCATCGCTGGCGGTGTCGACAGCATTGTCGGAAATCTTGACAACGGCTTCGACGTCGACCTGTACCGCCTGGTGCTGGGTGGTGGTTTGTTCAGTGCGACGACTTTGCCGGGCCCCGCCTGTTGCGGCCTTGGATCAGACACGCAGTTGTTCCTGTTCAACGAGGCGGGCATGGGTATCGTGGCCAACGATGACGAGCCCTTCGGTGGCACGCAGAAGTCGTTCATCCAGGCGCTGCTGACCCCCGGCGTCTACTTCCTGGCGGTCTCGGTCTACTCCATGGACCCGTTCAGCGCCGACGGCTTCATCTTCCCGGACTACACGCACTGCTGCTTTCAACCGGTGGACTTCCCGACCTGGCCGGGCGGTGGCCAGCCCCTGGCCGGCTGGTCCGTCGGCCCTGCGGCGGAAGACTCGGGTGTGCAGCCGGGCTCGTATGTCGTGAGCTTCAGCCCCACCGTCGGGCCTGAGGATCCGACACCCTCTCCGGTGCCGACGCCGGGCAGCATCGCGCTGGTGGGACTCGGCTTGCTGGTGTTGGCCAGCCGGTATGGACGGCATGCGGGAGCGCGCAAGGCGTAGCAGCCGGCCGCTGCCCCCGCCGCCGCAAAGAACGGCAAAAAACAAAGGCCCCGTGAGGGGCCTTTTGTTTTGCGTGGTGGGCGCCGGCTTACTTGACGGTCTGCGCCAGTTCGCCGCTCTTGTACTTCGCGGCGATCTTGTCCAGCGCGACCGGCTTGATCTTGCTGGCCTGGCCGGCGCAACCGAAGGATTCGAAGCGGGCCTTGACGACCTTCTTGGCGGCCTCGCGGGCCGGCTTCAGGTACTCGCGCGGATCGAAGGCAGCGGGATGCTCGACGAAGTAGCGACGGATCGCGGCGGTCATCGCCAGGCGGATGTCGGTGTCGATGTTGATCTTGCGCACGCCGTACTTGATGCCTTCGACGATCTCCTCGACCGGCACGCCGTAGGTTTCCTTCATGTCGCCGCCGAATTCGCGAATCTCGGCCAGCAGCTCCTGCGGCACCGAGGACGAGCCGTGCATCACCAAGTGGGTGTTGGGCAGGCGGGCGTGGATTTCCTTGATGCGGCTGATCGCCAGGATGTCGCCGGTGGGCTTGCGGGTGAACTTGTAGGCGCCGTGGCTGGTGCCGATGGCGATCGCCAGCGCGTCGCATTGCGTGCGGCGCACGAAGTCGGCGGCCTGCTCCGGGTCGGTCAGCAGGGAGCTGTGGTCCAGCACACCCTCGGCACCGATGCCGTCTTCCTCGCCGGCCATGCCGGTTTCCAGCGAACCCAGGCAGCCCAGCTCGGCTTCCACGGTGACGCCGATGGAGTGCGAGAACTTCACCACTTCCTGCGACACGGCCACGTTGTAGTCGTAGTCGGAGGGGGTCTTGCCGTCTTCCAGCAGGGAGCCGTCCATCATCACGGACGAGAAACCGCTCTTGATGGCGGCCATGCACACCGCCGGGCTCTGGCCGTGGTCCTGGTGCATCACCACCGGGATGTGCGGGTAGGCCTCGACGGCCGCCGAGATCAGGTGGCGCAGGAAGGCTTCGCCGGCGTACTTACGTGCCCCGGCGCTGGCCTGCATGATCACCGGGCTGTCCAGCTCGTTGGCCGCTTCCATGATGGCAGTGACCTGTTCGAGGTTGTTCACGTTGAAGGCCGGCAGGCCGTAGGCATTTTCTGCTGCATGGTCCAGCAGCTGACGCATGGAAACGAGGGCCATTTTGGGCTCCGAGATTGGGCAGAACGGGGGGTGGGTTATTCAGGGTTCTTCTGGCTGGGTCGGAGTTTACCGCTTTGCAGTGCAGCAAAGTGTCGTCCATGTCCTACATGGGCAGGGGTTCTTCACGAAATGCGCATGAATGACCGTCATCACCCCTCGTACAGCGCGGTATGCAGCGCTAGCGCCGGGTCCGTCCACGCTTGAGGCGCATGAAGATGCCGGCCGCCAGCGCGGCCAGCAGCAGGCCGGCAAACATCTTGCCGTGGAAGAGCGCAATGGCGGCCCCCACCCCGACGCCCCACAGCATGCCCACGCTGCCGAGCTTGTCGCCGAAGTAGGCGAGTCCGGTCAGGAAGCGGCCCAGCAGCCTCATCGCAGGCTTACAGCTTGTAGCCGCGATGCAGGGCCACCGCGCCAGCGGCGAGGTTGAAGTACTCCACGCGATCCAGTCCGGCGGCGCGCAGCATGCCGGCCAGGGTGTCCTGGTCGGGGTGCATGCGGATCGACTCGGCGAGATAGCGGTAGCTGTCGGCGTCACCCGCCACCTTGTTGCCCAGCCAGGGCAGAACCTTGAAGGAGTACAGGTCGTAGGCCTTCGACAGGGGCTGCCAGATCTTGCTGAACTCCAGCACCATCAGGCGGCCGCCCGGGCGCAGCACGCGGCGCATCTCGGCCAGCGCGGCGTCCTTGTGGGTCATGTTGCGCAGGCCGAAGGCCACGGTGACGAGGTCGAAGTGGTTGTCCGGGAAAGGCAGTTTCTCGGCGTCGCACTGGGCGGTGGGCAGCAGGTGGCCGTGGTCCACCGTGCGGTCGCGCCCGACGGAGAGCATCGCGTGGTTGATGTCGGTCAGCCATACCTGGCCGGTCGGGCCGACTTTCTTCGCAAAGGCCAGCGACAGGTCGGCCGTGCCTCCGGCCACGTCCAGCACGCGCTCGCCGGGGCGCACCGCGGCGAGCTGGATGGTGAAATGCTTCCACAGCCGGTGCAGGCCGCCGGACATCAGGTCGTTCATGACGTCGTATTTCTGCGCGACCGACGAGAAGACGCCGCGCACGCGCTGGGCCTTCTCGCTTTCCGGCACCTGCTCGAAGCCGAAGTGGGTACTTCCTTCCGCGCCGGAACCGGTGTTGGGCATTTCCTTGCTCATGTGCGTGCTCTCAGTGTTTGCCACAGCCATGCGTGGCGGCGGCAGGCGTGGCGATGTCGCGGCTGGCGCCGGCGGCTTCGAGTTGCTGGAGGTACTGCGCCCACATCGCTTCGTGATGCAGCGCGAGTTCGTAGAGATAGTCCCAGGAGTACAGGCCGCTGTCGTGGCCGTCGGAGAACACCAGTTTCAGCGCATAGTGGCCGACCGGCTGCACGGCGGTGATCGTCACGTCGCGCTTGCCGGTCTGCAGGACCTCCTGGCCGGCACCGTGGCCACGGACCTCGGCGGAGGGCGAATGCACCCGCAGGAACTCGCAGCCCAGCCTGGCGCGCGTACCGTCGTCGAAGGCGATTTCCAGGCAGCGCGAGGCCTGGTGCAGGACGATGTCGGTGGGCAGCGGAGTGTCGGGGCGAAGGCCGGACATGAGGCAGTTGGTCGCGATCGTGGAACGGGGACGCCGCAGGGGCGAAGTCTGCCCGCCATGATACCCGCCTCCGTTCAACGTCCTTGTATTGCAGGCCGATGACGTGTCATAAATCCTTCAACTCGCAGCAATAAACTACGGCCGTTACCTGCAAAGAGGTGAGCCATGCCCGCCAATATCCTGCTCGTCGAAGACGAACCCGCCATCCAGGAGCTGATCGCCGCCAATCTGACGCGCGCCGGCCATACCGTGGTCCGTGCCGCCGATGCGGAAACCGCCCAGCGCATCGTGCGCGACGCCCTGCCCGATCTCGTGCTGCTGGACTGGATGCTGCCGGGAATCTCCGGTGTCGAGTTCGCCCGCCGCCTGCGTGCCGAGGAACGTACCCGCAGCATTCCTCTCATCATGCTCACCGCCCGTTCCGAGGAACAGGACAAGGTCCTGGGCCTGGAGATAGGTGCTGATGATTACATCACCAAGCCTTTCTCGCCGCGTGAGCTGGTGGCCCGCATCAAGGCGGTGCTGCGCCGGCGTGCGCCGCAAGTGACGGAAGATGCCGTCGAGCTGGGCGGCCTGCGCCTGGACCCGGCCACCCACCGCGTCACCGCCGGCAACGAGGCGCTGGCGCTGGGGCCGACCGAATTCCGCCTGCTGCATTTCCTGATGACCCACCCGGAGCGGGTACACTCGCGGGCGCAGTTGCTCGATCAGGTCTGGGGCGACCACGTCTTCGTCGAGGAGCGTACGGTGGATGTGCATATCCGCCGCCTGCGCTGCGCGCTGGAGCCCGGTGGCCACGAACGCCTGATCCAGACCGTGCGCGGCAGCGGTTACCGCTTCTCGACCGATACCCAGGCCGTCGCGCTGGCACGCTGAACGCTGGGCGGCGCGTGTTTCTGGAACGCCTGCCGCCCAGGAGGTAAGCATCATTCATCCGAGTCGCTATATCTGGAGCGCCGCGCTGGCGGTGCTCGCTGCCCTGTTGCTGCCTGCCGCCATCGTGTGGGCGGCGGCGGACCTGAAATGGGGCCTGCTCTGCCTGCTGGCGAGCGTGTTGCTGGTGTTTGCCTACCACCTGCGCAAGCTGGTGGCGCTGGTGCACTGGACGCGCGATCCGATCGGCACCCCGACGCCTTACGGGCTGGGCCTGTGGGACTACGTGTTCGCCAACCTGAGCCGCCGTGCCCGCGTCGGCTACGACCAGCGCGAGCGCCTGTCGCAGGCGCTGTCGCGCTTCCGCGAAGCCTCGCAGGCGATGCCGGACGGCGTGGTGTACCTGTCGCACCACAACACCATCGAGTGGATCAACATCGCGGCCGAGACCCATTTCGAGCTCGACGGCGAGCGTGACGAAGGACAGCCGGTGACCAACCTGGTGCGCCAGCCCGACTTCGTGCGGTACATCGAGACCGCTGACTACAGCGAGCCGCTGATCCTGCGGTCCCTGCGCCAGACCGGCACCACGCTGCAGATCCAGATCGTGCCCTTCGGCGAGGACCAGCACATGATCCTGTCCCGCGACATCACCCAGATCGATCGCCTGGAGACCATGCGCCGCGATTTCGTGGCCAACGTGTCGCACGAGTTGAAGACGCCGCTCACGGTCGTCAGCGGTTTCGTCGAGATGCTGCACGACGGGCTGGAGGACTTCTCCGCCGAAGATTCGCGTCGCTACCTGCGGCTCGCGCTCGACCAGTCGGGCCGCATGCAGCGCCTCATCGACGACCTGCTGGCCCTGTCGGCCCTGGAGACGGCCGGCCCCATGGAAGGCGAGGAGCCGATCGATGCGCACAGCCTGTTGCGCATCGTGCTGCAGGAGGCCGAGCTGCTTTCTGGCGGCCGTCACCGCATCGAGCTGCATTCCGGGCCGGCGGCCAGCGTGGTGGGCGCGCACAAGGAGCTGCACTCGGCGCTCAGCAACCTCGCCAGCAACGCGGTGCGCTACACGCCCGACGGCGGCACCATCCGTCTCGGCTGGCTGGCCGACGAACAGGGCGGCGAGTTCTGGGTCGAGGACAACGGCATCGGCATTCCGGCCGAACACATCCCGCGCCTGACCGAGCGCTTCTACCGCGTGGATCGCGGCCGCTCGCGCGAAACCGGCGGCACCGGGCTGGGTCTGGCCATCGTCAAGCACATCCTGACCCGCCACCAGGCGCAGCTCGACGTGCGCAGCGAATCCGGCGAAGGCAGCCGCTTCACCATGCGCTTTCCGGCGCGCCGGGTGTTGCGGCAGGCGGTTGCCGCCTGAGCGACGGGCAGTATCTGCGCGGAGGGATTCCGCACATGACAAGGGCCGCG
The DNA here is from genome assembly GCF_036017065.1 of Uliginosibacterium sp. H1. NCBI lineage: Bacteria > Pseudomonadati > Pseudomonadota > Betaproteobacteria > Rhodocyclales > Zoogloeaceae > Uliginosibacterium > Uliginosibacterium sp. H1. The sequence goes on along the minus strand of NZ_JAYXHR010000002.1, from coordinate 319,519 downwards.
ATCGCGGCCCTTGTCATGTGCGCGGGTAAAGCCTGCCGCGCGGTCTGTCAGGACTCGCGCGAGAAACTGACGCGGTCGAAGTTGCTGCCGCGGGCCACCAGCTTCACCAGGCGGGCGAACCAGCTCTGGTCGGTGTACACCTCGACGCGGCGACCGGCGAGGAACCAGCCGGCGGGCAGGATCAGGGTGGCATCCGTCTTCAGGGCGGGCACGCCGGGCACGATGAAACCCAGGCGGTAACGGTCGCGGGCGGAGCGCTCGTTCAGGTGCAGGCGCACGGCCGAGACCTGCGGCGGGCCGGGCATCAGGCTGACGCCGGCATACAGCGCGCCGGCCTGCTGGTACTGCAGCCAGCTCACTTCGGCCAGCAGCATCTTGTCGTTGCTGGTGGCACGCAGACCGATCAGCTGGCGGTGTTCGACGCGCGAGTCGCCCTGGTGGCGGGTCAGGCGGTAGCCGGCCACCGACTGGTCCATGACGTCCCAGGATTCCTGCACGAAACCGAGCTGCATGGCGCGGTGGATCAGTTCGGTGTCGGTCTGCTCGGCACGCTCGCCGAAGGTACGGATCACCATCGTGTCGGTGAAGCTGGAGCGGCGTGCGTCGAAAGGCTGGGCGAACTCGCGGCCTTCGAGGAAGAAGGCCACCGCCATCGGGTCGGTGGCGATCTGCACCTGGCCGCGCAGCGCGCGACGCGGAAACTTGCGGCCCGCCGAGGCCAGGCCCCAGGGGCGGTACAGCGACACCAGCAGGCGCGCGCAGGCCGGCTGCACGCAGTCGTCGCCCAGGCCCAGCGATGCGGCGGCGACGCCCTTCTTCAACTGGCTGACCACGGCATGGATGTGGCTGGCCAGCTTGCGGGTGTCGAGGCCGCGGGCCTGCGCACCCGGCAACAGCGTGCCCACCGGGCGCAGGCCGTGGTCGGCTTCCAGGTCCAGCGCGTATTGCGACCCCTTGCCGGGCTCGACCTCTTTCAGCAACAGGCAGTAGGGCGCGAAGCGCTGCGCCCAGCGCGCCAGCCAGGCGAACTCGCGCGGGGTACGGCTGTAGGGGCTGGCGGCGTCGATCAGCAGCATGGCGACGTAGCACTCGTTGGCGCTCTGCGCGCCCCACACTTCGTTGAGCGGGTCGGCCACGCGCACGTCGGCAGCGCCGGCACGTTCCGCGCTCAGGTACACCTGGTGCAGGGTGTGCCACATGCCCGGCTGCATTTCGCGGCGGGCGCGGAAGAACTCCATCATGCACAGCGCGTGGTACTGCAGGCGGCGCTGGGCGATCAGCGCGCGGCGTTCGTTGAAGCCGGGGTCCAGCGCGGAGCGCTGGGTGACCTGGGCGTAGTTGTGCTGCATCAGCTCCCACAGGCGCACCACGCGCTGCAGGGTGTCCTCCTCGCCGCTGGCGGGAGGTAGCGGGCGCGAGGCATAGCGCTGGGCGGCCTGCGACTGCACGAAATCCAGCGTCGGGCGGATCTGCTCCAGCACCTGCAGGTGGCCGGCGGGCTCGGGCGGGCGGCTCAGCATGCCTTCCAGCACCGCGGCGATCGCCGCCTGGGTGTCGTCCAGGTCGGTCGGGTTCAGTGACTGGATGAGGGCCAGGCACTGGCTGGTGTCCGCGAAGTCTGCGATGCGGGGGCTCACGCTGTTCATGCTGCGATGTCTCCGAATGAGGCCAGGCCAGTGGGTGCGTCGTTGCCGCCGACGACCGTGGGTCCGTCCCGCTCACATGCTGCCCGTTCCGCCTGCTGCGGTGGCGTGCAAATGTGGCAGGTAATCCGCGATAGACGGTCTGGGTGAAGGCTCATGCTGGTCAATGTCGTCCTGGGGCCGTCGGCAGGAACGCAAGAACCCTGCCGGTACCTGCATGCAGGCGCCGGTGGTGGAGGCCGGCGCCCTGATTTGTCAGACCGCCGAGTATGACAGTTCCCCTGAATCCCCGGTATCGACGGCCTCGGGGCGAGCTGCTGTCCTTCCGGGCAGGCGGGGCGCGGCTTACTCGACCACGCGGTCGATCACCAGCCTGAGGTCGCGCGTGTCCACGGCGATCTCGCTGGACAGGCCTTCCAGGTCGCCTTTCTGTGCGCGCGGCTGGCCGCTGCGGGTGACGCGAGCGCCGACGATGATGCGCTCCGGCAGCGGGCCGGGATTCATGCGCTGTACCTGGCTGAAATCGAAGGCCAGCGGCAGCTCGGCCACGCGATGCTTGAGGCCGGCCAGCGGCGGTCCCCCGTTGGCCGGGCGGATGAAGATGAACAGCGTGTCGTCGGGGCGGGCCTGTGCGGACAATGCCGCTGCCAGCTCGATGCGGCCCGCCACCGGGATGCCCTCGACCGCCACGGGCGCCGGGCTGTCCGGGCCCTTTGGCATGCCTGCCTGGGCGCGTGCCTGCGCGATCCGCTCGCGCACGGGTGCCAGCACTTCGGCGCTGGTGTCCGCGGGCAGCGCGGCGATCATCGCCTCCCAGCGTTCGGCCGCGACGCCGTATTCACCACGACCGTAGGCCAGCGTCCCGCCCAGCACCAGGGCCTTCGGGTTGCGCGGATCGAGCTTCAGCGCACGTTCGACCAGGGCTTCCGGTTCGCCGCCGTGCAGACGGCCCTGCGCGCTGGCCATGGCCTCGGCGAGGTCGACCAGCGCCTGGGCGTCGTCGGGGTGCTGCTTCGCCAGCGGCGCGAAGACGGCTTCGGCGTCCTTGAAGCGGCCCAGCACCATGTAGCTGCGACCCAGCATGCGGGCGGCTTCGAGGTCTTGCGGGTTGGCGCGTACGCGCTCGGCCAGCTGGGCGACCATGGCGTCGATCTGCATTTCTTCCGGCGAGTGGGCCGCGGTCTTTGCCGGGTCCAGGCCTTCGGGATTGCCGAGTATCAGGTAGAAGCCCAGCGCTGCGACCGGCAGCGCCACGGCCACCGCGATGCCCCAGGGACGTGCATGACGGATGGGTGCCGGGGCGGCTTCCGCATCGGTGAGGCCCTCGTCGAGCGCGCGCTGGGCCAGTTCGTCGAGGTTGCGCTGGTAGCTGGCCTCGTCGATGCGGCCGGCGTCGCGGTCGGCCGCCAGTTCGCGGCGCTGTTCGCGCAACACCAGCAGGCCTTCCGGTTCGGCGGCATGACTGCCTTCGCGGGCACGCCACAGCGGCGGCAGCAGCAGGATCAGGCAGGCGACGATCAGGCCCAGGGCGAGAAAGAGGAAGGCGGTCATGCGTGGTTCTCCGGCCGGCGCTCGGGCTGGTCTTCCAGCAGGGCGCGGGCCCGTGCCCGGGCGTCGGCATCGTCCTGCGCGGCGGGCGGCGTTGCGTGGGTGGCGCGACGGCGCTTCAGCGTCCACGCGAAACCGGCGCCGGCCGCGACCAGCAGTGTCAGCGGTCCGCCCCACAGCAGCAGGGTGCTGTTGCGCACCGGCGGCTCGTACAGCACGAAGTCGCCGTAGCGTTCGACCATGAAGTCGAGGATGTCCTGTTCGCTCTTGCCGGCGGCCAGCTGCTCGCGCACTTCACGCTTGAGATCGTTGGCGAGGTCGGCGCTCGACTCGGCGATCGACTGGTTCTGGCACACCAGGCAACGCAGCTTCTCGGCGATGTGCATCACCTGCGCTTCGCGTGCCGGATCGGCGGCGAGTGGCGCGGATGCGGCGATCGCGACGTGCGCAATGCCTGCGCAGGCCAGTGCCAGCAGGAGACGGCGGATGACACGATCAGGCATTGCGCGCTCAGCCATTCTGCAGCGCCTTGATCTGCGGCAGCAGCGTTTCGTCCACGACTTTCCTCGTCAGCGGGCCGATGTGCTTGAAGCGGATGCGGCCTTGCTGGTCGATGAGGAAGGTCTCCGGCACGCCATACACGCCGAAGTTGATGCCGACGCGGCCTTCGGCGTCGACAATCGATACGTCATACGGATCGCCGTGTTCCTGCAGCCAGGCCAGCGCGTCCGGGGTCTGGTCCTTGTAGTCGAGGCCGATGATGGGCACCAGCTTCGCCTTGCTCATCGCCACCAGCAGCGGGTGTTCCTCGCGGCAGGCCGCGCACCAGGATGCCCACACGTTGAGCAGCCACACCTTGCCCTTCATGTCGGCCAGCGACAGCGTCCTGTCCTGCGCGTGCAGCTGGGGCAGCGTGAAGTCCGGCGCCGGCTTGTCGATCAGCGGCGAGGGGATCTCGCGCGGATCGTGGGTCAGGCCGATGGCGAAGAACACGGCGAGGCCGAGGAAGAGGGCGAGCGGGACGGCGAACTTGGTCTTCATGTCTTGATGCCCTGCGGGGTCAGGCTGCGGCCGTGGCCGCCGCGGTGGATTCGCGACGTGCCTGACGGCGGTAGCGCGCATCGGTGGCGGCAAAGATGCCGCCCAGCGCCATCAGCACGCAACCGAACCAGATGAAGCTGATGAAGGGCTTGTAGTACAGGCGCACGATCCAGCTGCCGTCTTCCAGCTTCTCGCCCAGCGACACATACACGTCGCGGAACAGGCCGTTGTCGATCGCGGCCTCGGTCATCGGCATCTGCTGCGCGGTGTAGAAACGCTTCTCCGGGTGCAGGCTGCCGACCTGCACGCCGTTGCGCGACAGCGCGATGTCCGCCTGGCCCGCCGTGTAGTTCGGCCCCTGGATGTCCTGCACGTCCTTCAGCAGGAAGCTGTAGCCGGCCAGCTCGGCCGACTGGCCGGGCTTGAGGGTCACGTCGAGATTGCTCTCCAGGCTGTTCACCAGCGTCACGCCGACGATGAACACGCCGATGCCCAGGTGGGCCAGCCACATGCCCCACCATGCGCGCGGAATCTCGCCGAGCTTGTCCGCGATGCGCGCCCGGCGACCGCCGAGACGGTCCCACAGCAGGTGGCCGCTGGCGATGAACACCCATGCGGCCATCGCCAGGCCGATGACGGTACGCGGCGTGATGTGGCCGGCGATGAAGGCCAGCAGCAGGCCGAGCAGGATGCTGGCGCCGAAACCCGGCAGCAACTGCTTCAGCAGCGGTGTGAGCGCATGGCCCTTCCAGCGCAAGAAGGGGCCGACCATCATCAGCACCACTACCGGCACCATCAGCGGCATGAACACCGCCTCGAAGTACGGCGGGCCGACGGAAATCTTGTTGAGCTTCAGCGCGTCGAGGAACAGCGGGTACAGCGTGCCCAGCAGCACGGTGGCCGCGACCACCGACAGCAGCACGTTGTTGGTGAGCAGCATGGTCTCGCGCGACACCGTATCGAAGCTGCCGCCACCGGCCAGCTTCGGCGCGCGGATGGCATACAGCAGCAGCGAGCCGCCGATGACGAGGATGAGCAGGAAGAGGATGAACACGCCGCGGCGCGGGTCGGTGGCGAAGGCGTGCACGCTGGTCAGCACGCCGGAGCGCACGAGGAAGGTGCCGAGCAGCGACAGCGAGAAGGCCGCGATGGCAAGCAGCACCGTCCAGCTCTTGAAAGCGCCGCGTTTCTCGGTGACGGCCAGCGAGTGGATCAGCGCGGTGCCGACCAGCCAGGGCATGAAGCTGGCATTTTCCACCGGGTCCCAGAACCACCAGCCGCCCCAGCCGAGTTCGTAGTAGGCCCAGCCGGAACCCAGCGCGATGCCGATGGTGAGGAAGATCCACGCCGCCGTGGTCCACGGCCGTGACCAGCGCGCCCAGGCCGCATCGAGACGCCCGCCCAGCAGCGCGGCGATGGCGAAGGCGAAGGCCACCGAGAAGCCCACGTAGCCCATGTACAGCAGGGGCGGGTGGATGATCATCCCCGGGTCCTGCAGTAGCGGGTTGAGGTCGCGGCCGTCCGGCGCGCCGGGGATCAGGCGGTCGAAGGGGTTGGAGGTGAACAGCATGAAGGACAGGAAGCCGACGCTCACCAGCCCGAGCACGCCCAGCACGCGGGCCACGAACTCTTCCGGCAGGCTCTTCGTCAGCGCCACCGCCAGCGTCCACAACGCCAGCATCAGCGCCCACAGCAGCAGCGAGCCTTCGTGGCTGCCCCACACCGCGGTGATGCGGTAGATCAGCGGCAGGGCGGAATTGGAATGCATCGCCACGTACTGCACCGAGAAGTCGTGGACGATGAAGGCCTGCATCAGGCACAGGAAGGACAGCAGCACCAGCGCGAACTGCAGGGCGGCGGCCGGTCGTGCGAAGGCCATCAGGCCGGCATGGCCGCGATGGGCGCCCACCAGCGGCAGCACCCCCTGCAGCGTGGTGACGACGAGGGCGAGGATGAGGGCGAAGTGGCCGAGTTCGGGGATCATGGCGTCTCGTTGGGCGGCCGGTCGGCGCGTGGTGGTCTTGCGGCGGGCCTTACTGCGCCACGGTGGTGGCCGTCTTGTGGGCGCGGTCGATGGCGTCGATCGCTTCCGGCGGCATGTAGTTCTCGTCGTGCTTGGCGAGGATCTCGGTGGCGACGAACCTGCCATCGCCGTTCAGCGTGCCCTGCGCCACCGCCCCCTTGCCCTCGCGGAACAGGTCCGGCAGCGGGCCGCGATAGGACACCGGGATGGCCTTGGCAGTATCGGTGATGCGGAAGGTCACCGACAGGCCGTCGGCCGAGCGTTGCAGCGAGCCGGCCTCCACCATGCCGCCAACGCGGAAATTGCGGCCCTGCGGCACCTTGCCGTCGGCGACTTCGCTGGGCGTATGGAAGAACACCAGGTTGTCCTGGAAGGCGTTGAGCACCAGCGCGGTGGCGGCCCCCAGCAGGGTGAGCGCACCCAGCACCCAGGCCAGGCGTTTGTGACGGGTTTTCATGATCTTTCCTGCGAAGCTGGCATGGCGGCCGCCTCGTCGACATCGATTTGCTGGCGGCGCCACAGCGCACGCAGACCCTGCCTGCGACCCTGTTTCAGAAACCAGAGTTCCAGCAGGACGCACAGCAGGGTGATGCCGTAGCTGCCCCACACGAAGGCGCCGCGACCACCCATGGCGAGAAACTCGGTGAGCGAAGCCCAGTTCATGCGTGCGCTCCGGTGGCTGCGCCGGCACGCGCGATCTCGGCCATCGCCCAGTCGGTACGCCGCTCGCGTTCCAGCATGATGCCGCGCACCCGCGTCAGGCAGACGGCGATGGTGTAGGCCCACGAGGCCAGCGCCATCAGCAGCATGCCCAGCAGCATGGTGCTGGCCATACTCGGCGCCTTGGTGAGGCTGACCGAAGCGCCCTGGTGCAGGGTGTTCCACCATTGCACGGAGAAGTAGATGACCGGCACGTTCACCGCCCCGACCAGCGCGATGATGGCGCCGGCGCGGTCGGCCCGGCGCGGGTCCTCGATGGCATGCACCAGCGCGAGGTAGCCGAAGTACAGGAACTGCAGCAGCAGTTGCGAGGTGAGGCGTGCGTCCCACACCCAGTAGGTGCCCCAGGTGGGCTTGCCCCACAGTGCGCCGGTCCACAGCGCGACGAAGCAGAACAGCGCGCCGGTGGGCGCCAGTGCCCGCGTCATCATGTGCGACAGGCGGGTGTTGAAGATCAGTCCCACGGCGGACCAGAAGGCCATCACGAGGTAGATGAACATGCTCATCCAGGCGGCCGGCACGTGGATGAAGATGATCCGGTACACCTCGCCCTGCTGCGCGTCGGTGGGGGCCACGAAGAAGCCGAGATACAGCCCGGCCACGGCCAGCAGCGCGGCCAGCACGGCAAACACCGGCACGAGGCGGCCGGCGAGCGGATAGAAGGTCTGCGGCGAGGCGTAGTGGAATAGGTTCATCGTGGCTGCCGGTGCGGCGTCGAGGCCGTACCGGCAGCGGATGATACGCAAAAAGCGCCCGCCCGACCCGCGGCCGGCGGCGACTTGTTGCGCCCGCTCAACGACTTGCGGGCGCCGGCTGGGGTGGCAGGGCGGCGATGGCCTGGTCGATGCGCATGCGCAGCGCGTCGGGCACGCGCTGGTTGCACAGGATGTAGCGCGGCACGGTTTCGCTGGTGTCGTCCAGCCGCAGCACGCGCAGGCCCCGGGCGGCACCGGGCACCCGGGCCAGGGCGTACTCGGCCTCTTCGCGGTGGAACAGGGCGAAGTCGATCTGCTTGTTCAGCAGCATGCCGACTGCGGCCACATGCTCCTGCGGGAAGCTGTGCTTGTAGGCGCGGGCGTTGCCCAGCAGTTCCGCGATGTAGCTGCTGTACACGTAGCCCTCGCGCATGCCCCAGCGCAGGCTGGGCTTTGCCGCCAGGTCCCGCAGGCGTGCCGTGGAGCCGGCAAAGGCCGCGTCCCGGCGCACCAGGGCCACGTAAGGGCGGGCAAGATAGACGGTGGCGCTGAAGTAGCCGCCCTGGCGATCCGCGATGCGGACGCGGCCGAGGGCGCAGATCGGCTGGTTGCTGCGCTCGATGATGGCCAGCTGGCGGGCGAGCGACACCGCCTGCAGCTTGTACGGCGTGTTCAGGGCGTCGAGCACCTGCTGGAGGCGCTCGCCCATCGCGCCGGTGAGGCGGCCGTCGCGCTGTTCCAGCAGCGGCACGCGCTCGTCGTAGAGCATCAGCAGCTCCTGCGCGTGCAGGGGCGCGGCGAGGCTGGCCAGCAGGGCACAGGACGCAAGCTGGCAAAGGCGGGCGAGGAACAGGAGAACGGACATCGGGCGAGCTGGAACCAGGACAGGGGCCGCCGCGCCGATCGCAACGGCGCTTCAGACCCACAACCATGCGTCGTACCCGAGGGGTGGCCTCCGGTCGCTTGCAGGGCTATTACTTAAGATATACGCCAGCTTGCCCGGGAATTGCAAAAAACTCTTGTTTCGCCAATGGTTTGGCGAGAAATAGCGCACGTTCCGGCGCCGTGAGGGAGCGCTTCGCGCCATCTGCAGTCAGCTGCTTCATTTGCGCCGGTTGCCCCGGCGGCGGTCATTCCACCGCCAGCTTCAGCGCCGCGGCGCAGGCCCAGGGCGCCAGCGCCAGCGCCGCCAGCGACCCGCCACCCAGCAGCAGCAGGTGGGCGCGCAGGCCGATGCCGCCCAGCCAGGCGTCCACCGCACCGGCGCCGAACACCAGCACCGGCACGCACAGCGGCAGCACCAGCAGCGCGAGCAGGCTGCCCGCGCCGCGCAGCCCGAGCGTCAGGGCGGCGCCGATGGCACCGAGCAGCGACAGCAGCGGCGTGCCCAGCAGCAGGGCCAGGCACAACACCCCAATGGCGCCGCCCTCCAGGTCGTACATCAGGCCCAGCACCGGTGCGACCAGCACCAGCGGCAGGCCGGTGGCCAGCCAGTGCGCGGTGATCTTGGCCAGCACCCAGCTCACTGCCGGCTCCGGCGACAGCAGCATCTGTTCCAGCACACCGGACTCGTGGTCCTGGGCGAACAGGCGTGGCAGCGCCAGCAGGCTGGCCAGCAGCGCCGCCACCCACACCACGCCGGGGCCGATGGCGCGCAGCTGGTTGGGCTCGGCGCCGACGCCGAAGGGAAACAGGCTGGCGACGATGACGAAGAAGGCCAGCGCCACCAGCAGGTCGCCACGGCCACGCCAGGCCACCAGCAGGTCACGCCGCAATACGGCCAGAAAGCCGTTCATCGTGCAAAGGCCTCCACGTCCAGCGTGTGCACCGCGTGGCGGAACGGCACGTCCTGGTGGGTGGTGAACAGCACCGCGCCGCCCGCTGCGACGTGACCGTCGATATGGGCCGACAGCGCTGTCACCGCGGCGGCATCGAGCGCGGTGAACGGCTCGTCTAGCACCCACAGCGGCCGCGTGTGGCCGAGGTAGAGGCGCGCCAGCCCGACGCGGCGGCGCTGGCCCTGCGACAGCAGCTTGCAGGGCAGGCCGATCTGGCGGGCCAGGCCGATGCGGGTGAGCGCTTCCGTGCAGGCCGCGTCGTCCGCGGCGTCACCGCCCAGCGCGCAGGCGAAGCGCAGGTTCTCCAGCGGCGTCAGCAATTCGTTGAGGGCGGGCGCATGGCCGAGATACAGCAAGGCGGCGTGCCAGGCATCGCGGCCATCGCCGATGGGCGTGCCCTGCCACAGGATGTCGCCGGCCTCCGGCCGTGCCAGCCCTGCCACCAGCCGCAGCAGGCTGGTCTTGCCCATGCCGTTGGCACCGGCCACGCGGGTCAGGCTGCCGGGCGCGCAGTGCAGGTCGAGCCGGCGGAAGAGGAGGCGGTCGCCGCGCAGGCAGGCGAGTTGGCGCACATCGAGCATGGGGCGGCATTGTGGCGGGGATGGGCGCGAGGGGCTAGGGCTCGCTTCGAGGTCTGCGGATCGGGGGCGACCGGTGAGAACCGGGCAAGCCGTTGGCTGAGCCCGTCGAAGCCAACTCGCCGGAGCCGCGGGGTTGCGAGTACTCGTATGAACGAAGCGCTGTTCCATGGCGTGGCAAGCTTGCCGAGGTGCTTTGCTGTGCGTGGTTGGCTTCGACAAGCTCAGCCAACGGCTCCCGCATCCGCCACCGCCGAGCCGCTGGTGACGCAGCGTAAAATGCGCGGCGCCTCTGCCCCCCGATACACCTCACTCCATGGATTGCCGCCCCGGCTGCGCTGCCTGCTGCATCGCGCCTTCCATCTCCTCGCCGATTCCCGGCATGCCACACGGCAAGCCGGCGGGTGTCGCCTGCGTGCAGCTCGACGAGGCGCTGGGCTGCCGCATCTTCGGCGACCCGCGGCGGCCGGCGGTGTGCGGCGGCCTGCAGCCTTCGCTGGATATGTGCGGCAGCACCCGGCAGCACGCGCTGCACTGGATCACCGATCTGGAGCGGGCCACCGCATGAGCTTGCTGCGCGACGCGTCCCTGTCCGCCATCGCTGCCGGCTTCGTCACCGTGCTGGTGGGCTACACCAGTTCGGTGGCGTTGATCTTCCAGGCCACCCAGGCGCTGGGCGCGACGCCCGCGCAGGTGACGTCCTGGCTGTGGGCGCTGGGCATCGGCATGGGCGTCACCTGCATCGGCCTGTCCTTGCGTTACCGGGTGCCGGTGGCCACCGCGTGGTCGACGCCGGGCTCGGCGATGCTGATCACGGCGGTGGCCGGCGTGCCGATGGGCGAGGCGATCGGCGCCTTCGTGGTCGCCGCCTTGCTGATGGCCGTCTGCGGTTTCGCCGGCCTGTTCGAGCGGGTCACCCGTCACATCCCGGTGCCGGTGGCGTCCGCGATGCTGGCCGGCGTGTTGCTGCGCTTCGGGCTGGACGCCTTCCGCTCCATGCAGACGCAGTGGTGGTTGTGCTTCGGCATGTTTGCCACCTACCTGGCGATGCGGCGCTTCTCGCCGCGCTATGCGGTCGTCGTGACGCTGGTCGTGGCGGTGGCGATCGCCGCCGCGCAGGGCCTGTTGCGCACGGAGCACGTGCGACTGGCCGTCGCCGTGCCGGAGTTCGTGATGCCGCAGTTCAGCTTCGGCGCACTGCTGGGCATTGCCCTGCCGCTGTTCGTGGTGACCATGGCCTCGCAGAACATGACCGGCGTGGCGGTGATGCGCGCGGCCGGCTACCAGCCGCCGCTGTCGCCGGTGCTGGGCTGGGTGGGCGCGGTGAACGTGATGCTGGCACCGTTCGGTGCTTTCTCGCTGGGGCTGGCGGCGATCACCGCGGCCATCTGCATGAGCCCGGAGGCGCACGAGGACCCACAGCGCCGCTACGTGGCGGCGGTGTCCGCCGGTTTTTTCTACCTGCTGGCGGGCATCTTCGGCGCCACCGTGGCCGGCGTGATGGCGGCCTTCCCGATGGAGCTGGTGGTCACCCTCGCCGGCCTGGCCCTGCTGGGCACCATCGGCAACGGGTTGGTCGCCGCACTGGCCAACGAGGGCGAGCGCGAAGCGGCGCTGATCACCTTCCTGGTCACTGCTTCCGGCCTCAGCCTGCTGGGCATCGGCTCGGCCTTCTGGGGCCTGCTCGCCGGCGTGCTGGTGCGCGGGGTGCTGACCTTCCGCAAGGCCTGACCCGGGCGCGAAATCAGCGGCCCGTATAATCGGGCCTCCCCCATTCGCCGCGCGTCGCATCTCCCATGGATTTCCTGCTGTTGCTGAAGGCCGCCATCCTCGGTGTGGTGGAAGGCCTGACCGAATTCCTGCCGATCTCGTCCACCGGCCACCTGATCATCGCGGAATCCCTGCTCGGTTTCACCGGCGACAGCGCCACGGTGTTTGCCATCGTCATCCAGCTCGGCGCCATCCTCGCCGTGATGACCTTGTACCGCGAGCGCGTGGCGGGCCTGATCCGCGGCCTGTTCGCCGTGCCCGGAATCGTCGCCGGAGCCGGCCTGCGCGGCAGCGGCGCGGCCCTGCTGGCGCAGCCGGACACGCGCCTGCTGCTGAACCTGATGTGCGCCTTCGTGCCGGCCATGGTGCTGGGCGTGATGTTCCACGGCACCATCAAGACCGTGCTGTTCAACCCGATCACCGTGGCCACCATGCTGGTCCTCGGCGGCTTCGTGATCCTGTGGGCAGAGCGTCGCCAGCACACGGCGCGGGTGATGGAGCTGGACGCGCTGCACCCGCGCGACGCCTTCAAGGTGGGCCTCGCGCAGGCGGTGGCGATGATCCCCGGCACCTCGCGCTCCGGTGCCACCATCATCGGCGGCATGCTGTTCGGCGTGGCGCGTCCGGTGGCCACGCAGTTCTCGTTCTTCCTCGCCATTCCCACCATGCTGGCGGCGACTGTCTACGACGTGTACAAGAACCGCGCGATCCTCTCGATGGATGACTTCGGCATCATCGCCGTGGGCTTCGCCGCGGCTTTCATCGTCGCCTTCTTCACCGTGCGTTTCATGGTCGGTTTCGTGTCCCGCCACAGCTTCGTGCCCTTCGCCTGGTACCGCATCGTGTTCGGCCTCATCGTGCTGGCCAGCTGGCAGTTCGGCTGGGTGGACTGGGGCAACGTGTCGCATTGAGGCACGACGAGGACATCGAGCACCGCATGATCATCTACCTGCACGGCTTCCGCTCCGGCCCGCAATCGGCCAAGGCACAGCAGTTGATGGCGCACATGCAGGCGCGCGGCATGGGCGACCGGTTGTGGTGCGACCAGTTGCCGCCGGTGCCGACCGAGGCGATCGCGCTGGCCGAACAGCAGATCGCCACCGCGATTGCCCGCGGCGCAGTGCCTACGCTCGTCGGCAGCTCGCTGGGCGGCTTCTACGCCACCTGGCTGGCCGAACGGCACGGACTGCGCGCGGTGCTGGTGAATCCCTTCGTGCCGCACGAAGGTTTCGACGGCGAGCTGTTCATCGGACAGCACACCAATCTCTACGACGGCAGCGTCTTCGACTTCACCCGCGAGCACGTGGCCCAGATCGCCGCGATGGACCTGCCACGCCCGACACGGCCGGAGAACCTGTGGCTGCTCGCAGAGGAGAACGATGAGGTGCTGGACACCCTCCATGCCGTGGCGCGCTATGCCGGAGCCCGGCAGACGGTGTTGCCGGGCGGCGACCACAGTTTCACGCGGTGGACGGACTATCTCGACGACATCTGCCGCTTTGCGGGGCTCGTGCCCTGATCAAGGACAACAGTGGCGCCGCAGGGCGCGGCCATAATCGCGCCCGTAACGATTTTTCCGAAGAGGTTCTCATGCGTACTTTGCCGGCTGTTTCCCTGTCGCTCCTGTTTGGCCTTGCTGCATGCGGGGGCGGCGGTGGTGGTGACTCCGCACCTTCCACGCCGGACCCGACCACGACGCCGGTTGTGGTGAGCAACAATAATGGCAACGCGGTGGCGCAGGCGGCGGTGGACGTGGTCAGCTATTCCGGCGCCAGTGCGGTTGCAATGGGCCTCGTGGCAAATGCCGTCGCGGGCATCACTGCGGTGCAGACAACAAGGAGTTGCTCCAGCGGCGGCACTGTCGTGATCACCCTCGATGACCGCAACGGCAACGTCAGGCTGGACCAGGGCGAAACCGCCAGCGTGCTGTTCAACAGTTGCAACGAAGGTGGCGCGGTACAGAGCGGAACGCTGAGCCTGAACTTTTCGTCCCTCCAGATGCAGGGTCAGAACGTTTCTTCCGGCGCCCTCGCCCTGACCTTCACTGCTTACCGGGCCGCCTACACCGGAGGCGATACGCTGCAGGTAGATGGTGTCGGCGCGCTGTCCTTGCTGCGCTCGGCCACTGCTGTGGAAGTGATCCTCGCGCCGAACAATCTCCGCTACCGCGTGTCCCGGGGCTCGACCGCCATTGCCGATGGCACGCTGGAAAGCGGGTCGACACGCGCCAGCACCTTGCTCAGCGGGGGCGATATGACGCTGGATAGCAATCAGGTGGTGCGCGGGACGTGGGCCAGCAGTGGTCTGATCGGCCGTATGCAGACCGGTACCGAGGTCGGCAAGCCGCTGAAGTGGAATGCGTCGGGTGTCGTAGTCGCTGGCGGCGCCGTGCTTGCTATCGGCAACAACAGCAGCCTGCGTGTTACCGCACTGGGGGGTAACAGCGCCGACCTGGAAATCGACGCGGACGGCAACAGCTTCTTCGAGATCAAGCGCAACGTCTCGCTGGAGTTCTGACGAAGCGAAGCGCCATTCACCGGCGCGCTTGCTGCTCGTGTGACAGGGCCGCCCCTGCGTGAGCGCAAGGGGCGGCTTTTTTTGCTCAGGCGCCTTCCAGCGCCTTGCCCACCACTTCCGCCACGTCGCCCGACAGCCCCGGGTGGGCGGCGACACGTTCCAGTTGCGCACGCGCCAAGGCGCGGCGGCCGGCGTCCACTTTCCGCCAGCGGTCGAAGGTACGGGCGATCCGCGACGCGACCTGCGGATTGAGCGCATCCAGTTGCAGGATGGCATCCGCACCCAGCGCGTAGCCGCTGCCATCCGCCGCATGGAAGTGCTTGGGATTGGCACCGCAGAAGGCGCGGACCAGCGAATACACCTTGTTCGGATTGCGGATGTCGAAGGCGCTGTGCTGCATCAGGCGGCGCACCTCGGCGGCGTCGGTGAGGCGCGAGGTGGCCTGCACCTGCAGCCACTTGTCGACCACCAGCGCCTCGCTCTTCCACTTGTCATGGAAGGCGTCGAGCATCTGCGTGCGCTGCGGGATGTCGAGCTGGGCGACCGCCGACAGCGCGGCGATGCCGTCGGTCATGTTGCCGGCGCGCTGGTAGTGGTGCTGTACGAGTTGCGCGGCAGAGTCGTCCTGCAATTCGGCGAGGTAGCCCAGGCAGGTGTTGCGCAGCGCGCGTGCGCCGGCCTGTTGCGCGTCCGGCGAGTACGCTCCTTCCACCTTCAGGCGGGCATAGGCTTCGCGCAACGGGCGTTGCAGCTGCTGCGCGAGGTGGCGGCGCAGTTGCAGGCGGGCGGCGTGGATGACATCGGGATCGACGTCGCCGTCCTGCATCTCGGCCAGCACGGATTCGGACGGCAGGGCCAGCGCCTCGGCGACCAGTGCCGGGTCACCGCCGGGCGTGAAGGCGGACGCCAGCAGGTTCTCCACGGCGCTGGCGTAGCTGGCCGGAATCCAGTCGGTGCCGGCGCCCTTCGCGGCGATGCCGTGGGCGAGGATGCCGGAGGCCAGCCGCTGGCCGGCCTCCCAGCGGCTGAAGGCGTCACGGTCATGGGCCAGCAACAGGGTGAGCGCTGCGTCGCTGTAGTCGTAGTCCAGCACCACGGGGGCCGACAGCCCGCGCAGCAGCGAGGGCACCGGGGCCGAGGGTACGTCCTCGAAGACGAATTGCTGTGCATCCTGCGTCACCGACAGCACGCGTTCGGTGCCGGACGCAGCCGCTTCACCGGCGAGGCGCAACGGGATCTCGCGACCTTCCGCATCCAGCAGGGCGATGACCAGCGGCAGGTGATAGGGGCCGCGCTCTTGCGGGCGGCCTTCGCGGGCGAGACGCTCTTCGTAGGCAGTGGCCGGGTAGCGTTGCTGCACGTCCAGCGTGAAGCGCTTCGTGGCGACGTCGTAGTGGCCCTGCACCGACAGGCGCGGCGTGCCGGCCTGGTTGTACCAGCGCTTGAACTGGCTGAGGTCGAGGCCCGAGGCATCCTGCATGGCCGCAACGAAATCCTCGCAGGTCACCGCCTGGCCATCATGGCGCTGGAAGTACAGGTCCATGCCCTTGCGGAAGGCCTCGGCGCCGATCAGCGTGTGGATCATGCGGATCACTTCCGCACCCTTCTCGTACACCGTGGCAGTGTAGAAGTTGTTGATCTCCGCGTAGCTGGCCGGGCGGATCGGGTGGGCCATCGGGCCGGCGTCCTCCGGGAACTGCGCGGCACGCAGGGTGCGCACCTCCTGGATGCGGGTGACGCCGCGCGAGTGCATGTCCATGCCGAACTGCTGGTCGCGGAAGACGGTGAGGCCTTCCTTCAGCGACAGCTGGAACCAGTCGCGGCAGGTCACGCGGTTGCCAGTCCAGTTGTGGAAGTACTCGTGCGCCACCACGCGGTCGATGTTCTGGTAATCGATGTCGGTGGCGGTGTCCGGGCGGGCCAGCACGTACTTGGTGTTGAAGATGTTGAGGCCCTTGTTCTCCATGGCCCCCATGTTGAAGTCGCCCACCGCGACGATCATGTAGTGGTCCAGGTCCATCTCCAGGCCGAAGACGTCCTCGTCCCACTTCATGCTCTTCTTGATGGCGGCCATGGCGTGGTCGCACTGGTCCAGCTTGCCCGGCTCCACATACACCGCGCAGCGCACGCGGCGGCCGCTGGCGGTGGTGAACCAGTCCTCCACCATGTCCAGCTTCGCCGCCACCATCGCGAACAGGTAGGCTGGCTTGCGGAAGGGGTCTTCCCACTTCGCCCAGTGGCGGCCACCTTCATCATCGCCGTGAGCGACCGGGTTGCCGTTGGACAGCAGTTGCGGGAAGCGCGCCTTGTCGGCGCGCACCGTGCAGCTGAACACCGCCATCACGTCCGGCCGGTCCGGGTAGAAGGTGATGCGGCGGAAGCCCTGCGCCTCGCACTGCGTGAAGTAGCCATCCTTGGAGCGGTACAGGCCGGACAGCTGGGTGTTACCGTCCGGGTTGATGGCGACGCGCGTCTCCAGCACGAAGCGCTCCGGCACCTGCGCGATGCGCAGGCCTTGCGGGGTGATCTCGTACTCGCCCTCCACCAGTGCGCGGCCGTCGATGGCGATGGCCAGCAGCTGCAGCTCCTCGCCGTCCAACTCCAGCGCGCCACCGGTGCCAGCCGGGTTGCGGTGCATCGCCAGGCGGGCGCTCACCTGCGCGCTGTCGTCCAGGATGGCGATGTCCAGATCCACCGTTTCGACCAGGAAAGCCGGCGGCGTGTAGTCCTGCAGGTAGATCGTGCTGGGTGTGGCGTTGGGCGTAGTGTTGGCGGTGGAAGCGTCGGCCATGGATTTCCCCTGTAGGTTCGCGGTGGCTTGATATCGAACGATTCTATGACTATAATCGCCGGCTCTGTGGCCTGGTAGCTCAGTTGGTAGAGCAGCGGATTGAAAATCCGCGTGTCGGTGGTTCGATTCCGCCCCAGGCCACCAAGTTTCGGCGGGCCGACTTTTCTTTCGAATCGTCGGCCCGTTTCCATTTTGGGCGCCGGTTGCGCGGCGGCCGGAGACTTTGCAAAGCTCCGGGCTTCGTGTCATAACCGGGCGGTTCCCAGACAAGCCCGATCCATGCCGCTGTTTGCCCTCGGCCTCAACCACCAGACTGCCCCGGTCGCTATCCGCGAGCGCGTGGCCATCCAGCCGGAGCGCCTGCGCGCCGCGCTGGCGGATCTGAGTGGCGGCGGTGCGGTGATGGAGGCGGCCATCGTGTCCACCTGCAACCGCACCGAGCTGGTCTGCGCGACTGATGCGCCGGAACATGCGGCGGCCTGGCTGGCGCGCTATCACGGCCTGTCGCTGGCCGAGATCGCCCCCTACCTCTACACCTACCCCGACCGCGAGGCGGTGCGTCACATCTTCCGGGTCGCCAGCGGGCTGGACTCGATGGTGCTGGGCGAACCGCAGATCCTCGGCCAGATGAAGGAGGCGGCGCGTCACGCCGAATCCGCCGGTACGCTCGGCAGCCTGCTGCACAAGCTGTTCCAGAACAGCTTCGCGGTGGCCAAGGAAGTGCGTTCCACCACCGCCATCGGCGCCAACATCGTGTCGATGGCTGCAGCGGCGGTGCACCTCTCGGAGCGCATCTTCGAGCGCGTTGACGATTGCTCGGTGCTGTTCATCGGCGCCGGCGAGATGATCGACCTGTGCGCGGCGCATTTTGCCGGCGCCAACCCGCGCCGCATGACGATCGCCAACCGCACCGTCGCGCGTGCCGAGGCGCTGGCGCTGCGGGTGCGTGCCGACGTGCTGCCGCTGGAGGCGGTGGCGGAGCGGCTGTCGCACTACGACGTGGTGGTGAGCTGCACCGCCAGCCCCTTGCCCATCATCGGCCGTGGCATGGCGGAGCGCGCCATCAAGGCCCGCCGACGCCGCCCCATGGTGATGGTGGACCTGGCCGTGCCGCGCGACATCGAACCCGAGGCCGCCCAGATTTCCGACGTATTCCTCTACACCGTGGATGACCTTGCCCAGATCGTTTCCGCCGGCGTCGAGTCCCGTCATGCCGCCGTACAAGAGGCCGAGGCGATCATCGACACCGGCGTCTCCGGCTTCCTGCAGTGGGTCGCCAACCGCGACGCGGTGCCGACCATCCGCGCGCTGCGCGAACAGGCGGAATCCCTGCGCCAGACGGAGATGGAACGCGCCCTGCGTGCCCTGTCGCGTGGCGACGATCCGCAGGCCGTGCTCGAAGCGCTGAGCCAGGGCCTCACCAACAAGCTGCTGCACGGCCCCACCCAGTTCCTGCGCAGCGCCGAAGGCGTGCAGGCGGTGGACACCGTGCAGCGCCTCTTCCAGCTCGATCAGCTTGATGGCCGCGCGGACGACGCCAGCCGCGACGCGCACAACGACGACCCCGCATGAAAGACAGCATCCGCAGCAAGCTCGTGCAACTGACCGAGCGCCTGGAAGAGCTCGACCGCCTGCTGGCGACCGAAGCGGTCACCAGCGACATGGACCAGTACCGCAAGCTCACCCGCGAGCATGCCGAGATCACGCCGGTGGTCGAGCTGTTCCGCCAGTTCCGCCAGGCCGAGGACGACGAGGCCACCGCGCAGGAACTGCTGGCCGACCCCGACATGAAGGAGCTGGCGCAGAGCGAGCTGGAGACCGCACGCGCCACCCAGACGCGCGCCGAGCAGGAACTGCAGTTCGCCCTGCTGCCACGCGATCCGAACGACGACCGCAACCTCTTCCTGGAAGTGCGCGCCGGCACCGGCGGCGACGAAGCCGCGCTGTTCGCCGGCGACCTGTTGCGGATGTACACCCGCTATGCGGAGCGCAGCGGCTGGCGGGTGGAGATCGTGTCCGCCAACGAGTCCGACCTCGGCGGCTACAAGGAAGTCATCGCCCGCGTGGTGGGTAGTGGCGCGTACTCCAAACTGAAGTTCGAGTCCGGCGGCCACCGCGTGCAGCGCGTGCCGGTGACCGAAACGCAGGGCCGCATCCACACGTCCGCCTGCACGGTGGCGGTGATGCCGGAAGCCGACGAAGTCGGCGAGGTGGAAATCAACCCGGCCGACCTGCGCATTGACACCTTCCGCGCCAGCGGCGCGGGTGGCCAGCACATCAACAAGACCGACTCCGCGGTACGCATCACGCATATCCCGACCGGCATCGTCGTCGAATGCCAGGACGACCGCTCGCAGCATCGCAACAAGGCGCAGGCGCTGAGCGTGCTGGCGGCGCGCATCAAGGACGGGCAACTGCGCGAGGCGCAGGCGAAGGAGGCGGCGACGCGTAAGAGCCTGATCGGCAGCGGCGACCGCTCCGAGCGCATCCGCACCTACAACTTCCCGCAGGGACGTATCACCGACCACCGCATCAACCTCACGCTGTACAAGCTGGACGCGGCGATGGATGGCGACATCGGCGAACTGGTGGACGGCCTGATCGCCGAGCACCAGGCGGAGCAGCTGGCGGCGCTGACCGGCGAGAGCTGAGGGTTACGCGCATCGACACAGGAACAGGGTCGCCACGGCGGCCCTTTTTCATGCCCTGATTTGCGTTGGCTCCAGTGGACGGGCGCGCGTAGTTGGGGCACGCCACCGCAATTTCAAGGCCTTGAAACGCGGCTCCAGCGGCCATAGATCGGGAGTGCGGGTGCTCACGTCGAGGCCCGCTCAACCCACGTATCGCTTGATCCTGGAGGATATGACTTATGCGTACTTTCGATCTCAGCCCGCTGTACCGCTCCGCCATCGGCTTCGACCGCTTTGCCCAGCTCGTCGACACCGCCCTGCGCAGTGACAGCACCCCGAGCTACCCGCCCTACAACATCGAACTGGTGTCGGAAGACAAATACCGCATCACGATGGCCGTGGCCGGTTTCGAACGCACCGAACTGGAAATCGAGTTCGCCAACGAAACCCTCAAGGTCACCGGCCGCAAGCAGACCGAGCAAGGCCAGCGCAGCTACCTGCACCGTGGCATCGCCGCGCGCGATTTCGAGCACCGCTTCCAGCTTGCCGACCATGTCCGCGTGGTCGACGCCAGCCTGGACAACGGCCTGCTGAACATCGAGCTGGTGCGCGAAGTACCGGAAGCCCTGAAGCCGCGCAAGATCAACATCGGTGGCGTGGTGTCGCCGCAACTGGTCGAGGAGCGCAAGGCGGCCTGAAGCGGCCCACCCCGGGTGACACAGGCGTGATGGACGCATGACGGGCGCGTGAGCGCCTCAGACAAAAAAGCCGCGGCCAGCGATCTCCGCGGCTTTTTTCATCGGGGAGGATGGCTCAGGCGACGACGCCGAACTCGCGCAGCAGCTCGCTGGTTTCGAATAGCGGCAGGCCCATGATGCCGGTGTAGGAGCCGTGGATCTCCGACACGAAGGCACCCGCGCGTCCCTGGATGCCGTAGGCGCCGGCCTTGTCGAAGGGCTCGCCGGTGGCGAGGTAGCGGCGGATGTCGTCGTCGCTCAGCTCGCGCATCTGCACGGTGCTGATGGACAGGCGGTGCTCCAGCCGGCTGTCGTCGCCGATCGCCACGGCGGTGAGCACGCGGTGGCGGCGACCGGACAGCTTGCGCAGGATTTCGGTGGCGTGCTCCGGGCTCTCCGGCTTGCCGATGATCTCGCCGTCGAGGTCCAGCGTGGTGTCGGCCGACAGCACCGGCTGACGACGCAGGTTGCGCCAGGCCAGGCGACGCACGCCGCCCTCGGCCTTGGCGACGGCGACACGTTGCACGTAGCTCACCGGGTCTTCGCCGGGCAGCACGTCCTCGGCCACGTCGGCGTCGTCGCGCGGCGGCGTGCGGAAGATCAGGGTGTCGAAATCGATGCCGATCTGGTGCAGCAGTTCGCGTCGGCGCGGGCTGCGCGATGCCAGGTAGATTCGCGTGGGAAGGGTGCCGGGGATCATCAGTGCTTTCTCGGAAGCTGCAACAAAATGGTTCTGGCGTTGTTGCATCGCCTTGTCGTACTACGCGTACCGTCTGCGGTGATTCGCCTGGCCAGAACCGTGTCGCTGCGCGCCACGCCGTTTTCTCGCGGCTGCTCCTGGATGCCCGTTCATTCCCGATGGTAGGGATGATTGTTCATCAGGCTCCAGGCGCGGTAAAGCGCCTCCGCCAGCAGCGGGCGCACCAGCGCGTGCGGCAGCGTCAGGCTGGACAGGCGGACGCGCTCGTCGGCCTCCTGTTTCAGCGCGGGGTCCAGGCCGTCCGGGCCACCGATGACGAAGGCGACGTCGCGACCGTCCTGCATCCAGCGCGTCATGCGCTCCGCCAGTTCCCTGGTGGTCGGTGCGTCGCCACGCTCGTCGAGGATCACCTTGCGGGCGCGGGCCGGAATGGCGCTGCGCAGGCGATCGGCCTCCAGCGCCATCATGGCGGCGGGCGTCTTGCCGGTGGTACGCGGTTCGGCGCGCACCTCCAGCAGTTCCAGCGGATGCTCGCGCGGAAAGCGCTTGGCGAACTCGGCGTACCCCTCGCTCACCCAGCCGGGCATGCGGGTGCCGACGGCGGCAATGTAGAGCTTCATGGGGCGATGCCACGCCGGCTGGCGTGACGGGCCGGGGGACAGGTCAACCCTGGGCGGCCTCGTTGGCGGCGATCAGCTTGCGGCGCTGGGAGGGTGTGGTGGCCCACAGTTCTTCCAGGTTGTAGAAGCTGCGCACGGCGGGCTGCATGACATGGACCACGATGTCGCCGAGGTCCACCAGGATCCATTCACCGCTGTCTTCGCCTTCGGTACTCACCACGTCGCCGCCGGCTTCGCGCACTTTTTCCTGCACGTTGCGGGCAAGCGCGCGCGTCTGCCGGTTGGAGTCGGCACTGGCAATGACAACGCGGTCGAACAGGGCGGTAAGGCGGGTGGTGTTGATGACTTCGATGTCTTTGGCCTTGATGTCTTCGAGGGCCGAAACAACGATTTTCTGCAGCTTGCGGATATCCATGCGTGGGCGGGGTGGTCAGTTCTGGTAGAGATGGTGCAGGTCAATATAGTCGACAACCGCATCGGGCAGCAAAAAGCGGGGGCTGGCGCCGCGGGCAAATTGCGCACGGATGGCGGTGGCGGAAATATCAAGCGCGGTGATGTCAAAAGGAATGATCATTCCTGCGGGCGTGGTCGCCAATGCGGCTGCGTCGTCCGTCCGGCTTCGCCTGAGCAGGGCCGCCAGGGCAGGCTCCAGCGTGGCTTCGCCCAGCGTGTAGCCGGGACGGGTGGCCACGCCGATGTGCGCCAGGTCCAGCAGCGCCTGCCAGCGATGCCAGCGGGCGAGGCCTTGGAAGGCGTCCACCCCCATCAACAGTACCAGCGGTCGGGTGGCGCCCAGGTCGGCACGCAGCCGTTCCAGCGTCGGCACGGTGTAGCTGGGGGCGTCGCTCAGCACCTCGGCGGCATCCACCTCTAGTTGCGGCACGCCCGCGACGGCCAGCCGGGCCATGGCCAGGCGGTGTTCCGGGCTGGTGCCGGGCGTGTCGCGGTGCTTCGGCTGGCCGGCCGGTATCAGGCGGACCGTGTGGAGGCCGAGGGTTTGCTGCGCTTCCAGGGCCAGCCGCAGGTGGGCGTGGTGGATCGGGTCGAAGGTGCCGCCGAGCAGGCCCAGCGGCGCCTCGCGTGCTTCACTCACGAACCGCCTCGGGTTCCGCGGGCGCCCTGGCGGGCGCGAAGACGTCGGTCACTGACATGTAGAAGGCGGCGTGGAACAGCGATACGCAGATGACGCCGGCCAGCACCGTCACCACGACCCCCAGCAGCGGCAGGATGGCGCTGGCGATCGCATTCAGCAGCGACACACTGACGAGGATCAGCAGCAGGCCGGTGGACATGAAGACGGTGAGCGGCCGCAGGTTGCGCCAGGTGGCGACGAGGCTGAACAGCATGGCCTTGAGCACCGGCAGGTCGTGGCGGGCAATCAGCACCGGCGCGAACCAGGCGGCCATCTCGATCGGCGTCGCCAGCGCGAAGGCCCAGATCAGAAGGCCCAGCACGTCGAGCATCTGCGCATTGGTCGGCGTCTGGCCGGGCTGCAGCCCGGTAGCGCCCTCTATGCCGGACAACAGCACCGCCAGCAGGGTGACGCCGAACAGCGCCACGGTGCGGATCACGCCCAGCCCCACGATGCGCAGGAAGAAGGGTGTGACGCGGGCGAACAGCGCCGGAATGCTGGCCTGCTGTTTCTGGTCGAGTGCCTCGCAGGCGAAGAAGATCAGCAGGCCCAGTACCGGCATCACGGTGATGCTCAGCAGCACGCCCACGATGGTGCCGAACACCATGGTGGACAGGCCGGTGCTGAGGATCAGCGAGCCGATGGCGACGAGCAGGCGCGGGTCGCGCTTCCACAGGCGTCCGCCCTCCTGGATCCATACCCAGCCACGGGCGGCAGGCAGCTTGTTGGCTTGCATCGAATCGTTTCCGGCAGTTTCGGGGTGGGTCAGGTCAATCCTGGGCGGGCGGCGGCAAGGCCGTCGGCTCGGTCATGCTGTCGGTTGCCAGCACCTCGCGCCAGGCGGTGTACAGCGCACCGATCGCCACGGGCAGCAGCACCAGGACGCCCAGCCCGGCTGGCATCAGCGCCAGGGCGAACAGCAGGGACAGCAGCAGGCCGCACAGCAGGGTAGCACCCGGATTGGCGAGGCTGGCCTTCAGCGAAGCACGCATGGCGTCAAGCGGGCTGGCGCTGTCGAACATCACCAGAGCCGGGGCGAACAGCAGCGCCAGCAGCATGATGCCCCATACGATCAGGAACACCGTCCAGGTGCCGAACAGGAAGGCCGCGAAGGCGGTCAGCCCGCTCAGCAAGCCATGCAGGGCGCCGCCCAGCGCCGCGCCGAGCAGGCCGACCAGCAGGCCGCCGCCGATGGCCAGCAGGGTGAGCAGCGACACCAGCACCAGCGGAATGCTGAAGAACAGGCCGAGCAGCAGCAGGTGGGCGGGGTGGCGGTCGAAACCGGCGAACAGGTCGCGTGCCCGCGGTGCTTCGCCGCGTTGCACGCGTGCAGCCGCTTCCAGCATGCCCGCCACCACGAACACCATCACCACCGGCCCCACCATCGGGCCGAGCAGCGGAATCGGCGCCAGCAGGGCGCCGAGGAACAGCAGCAGGAAGGCCAGCAATGCCATCAACAACCATTGCACCGGCGCGGCGGCGAACAGGCGCCAGCCCTCGGCCAGCCAGTGCAGGCAGCGCCCGGCAGTCACCCGGCGGAACGGGAAGGAGTGCGGGCGGTGATGGCTGCCGGCAGGGGCGTTGGGGGGCGTGGGGTTCATGCGGGACGGGGTGTGGCAGGCAGGGCGGGACGGTTGGCGGGCACCGGCCGCGGCGCGGCAATGCTAGCCGATGGGCCGGGCCAGTTCAAATCATGTCCCTGCAGGGTCTTGCTGCCCCAACGGGCGAAGGACATGACCATATGGCGGGGAAATTGCGCTGAAAGTGCCCGAGTGGTGCGAGAATCGCTGCCGATTTGCGCAATCGGCGCGCAAATGTCACGTTTTTCAGCCGGGCGGCGCTGTCATCCAGCAATGTCCGGCGGGCGCAGCCCGCGTGGCATCTCGCTGCCGATCCCCGAGCGTTTTGTGAGACCTGTCCGTCCCTGCACATGTCGTTGATCCATCCGCTTGCCCCCCTCAGACTGGCCGTCCTTGGCGTTGCCGTGCTGGGCACCCTGGGCCCGGCCCGGGCGGCCGATGGTCCCGAGGACCCTTTCCTCGAAGAGCTGCCCACGGTGCTGACGGCTTCGCGCCTGCCGCAACCCATCGACGAGGCGCCAGGCGCGGTGACGATCATCGACCGCGAACTGATCCGTGCCACCGGCTACCGTGACATCGCCCGCCTGTTCCGCCTGGTGCCCGGCATGCAGGTAGGGCAGGAGCGTGGCCATTCGCACTGGGTGACCTACCACGGCATGGGCAACAACTACCCGTCCGAGATGCAGGTGCTGATCGACGGTCGCTCCGTCTATTCGCCCAGCGCCTTCGGCGGCATGGACTGGAGCGCGCTGCCGCTGTCGGTGGACGAGATCGAGCGCATCGAGATCCTGCGCGGCACCAACTCCGCCACGTATGGGGCCAATGCCTTCCTGGGCGTCATCAACATCATCACCCGTCACAGTGCCGAGGCACCCGGCGGCGTGGCACGCGTGAACGCCGGCAACCAGAAGATCGGCGATGGCATGGCCAGCGGCAATTTCGTCAACGGCCCGCTGTCGATGCGCCTGTCCGCCGTCACCAAGCACGACTCCGGCTGGGAGGAGATGTACGACGCCCACCACGTCAACGTCGGCTCGCTGCGCGGCGACCTGCGCCTCACCAACATCGACGAGCTGATGTTCCGCCTCGGCGCCAGCAGCTTCCGCCGCGGCGAGGGCTACGACGGCTCGACCTTCGGCAACAACGCCAAGCGCGACGCCAGTGGCCAGTACTACACGCTCAACCTGCAGTGGACGCGTGCGCCCAGTGCCGGCACCGAATTCAAGCTCAACTATTACCGCAACCGTGAGCGCCTGACCGATGAGTGGAACGGCAGCGCACCCGGCTACCCGGTGGTGCCGCTGAACCGTAACCGCGAAAGCACCCGCGACCACCTGGAGTTCCAGCACCGTTTCGGCTTCGCGACCTCATCGCAGATGGTGTGGGGCGCCGAGTTGCGTCGCGACGAGATCGAGTCGCCCTTCCTGTATGCCGGTGGCACCAGCCCCGTCGACATGTCTCGCCTGTTCGCCAACGTCGAGTGGCGCCCTTTGCGACCGCTGAGTTTCAACTTCGGTGGCGCCTTCGAACGCTATTCCGGCGAACCGCTCAACTTCGCCCCACGGGCCTTCGCCAACTGGAAGGCGACGGCGACGGACACCTTCCGCATCGGCTACGCGCGCAGCTGGGCGCAACGGCCGACCTTCGAGAAAGAAGGTGACGTCCGCGCCATCGACCCGGCCACCGGCACGCTGCTGGTACGGCCCTACGTGCCCAACCCGGATGTCGAGCAACCCCGCGTCGACAGTGCCGAAATCGGCTACATCGGCCGCTTCCGCCCCTGGAACCTGAGTGCCGACGTGCGCTTGTTCGACGAGCGCATCCACGGCTACATCGTGCGTCGCCCTTACACCACGCCGCAGAATCCCGCGCCCATCCTGGGCGGCACCCTGGGGTCCGCGCAGTACACCAACTATGGCGAACGGGTACGCCTGCGCGGGCTGGAGTACGAGCTGAAGTTCGTGCCCTGGGGCGGCAGCCAGTGGACCTTCACCCACACGCTGATCGATCGCGATGCCGCCAACGAAGACATCGAAGCGCGGACCGCCCCCTACGCCGCCTCCCTGTCCTGGCAGCAACGCTGGGCGCCGTCCTGGCGCACGGTGCTGACCGCCTTCCGCATGGGGCCGATGTCCGGCGGTGACGGATTCGTTCCGCTGTACCCCTACGAGGCACGCGCCTACACCACCTTCGATGCGCGCATCGCCTACCTGACGCGCATCGGTGGCAAGCAGGCGGAGTTCTCGCTGAACGCCATCAACCTCGGCGAGCACCACCAGGAAATCGCCGACCGCTCCCAGCAGGCCAACTACCCGCCCGGCGTGCCGGCCAACCCGGTGTCGCCGATGGTGTATTTCTCGGCGCAGCTGGAGTTCTGAGGCGCGCCCCGCTCAGGCGGGGTGCTGTACCTTTTCGGCGCTGCGGCCCAGGTTGCGCTGGCACACATGTGCAGCGCGCAGCCCGTCGGTGATGCACCGGGCCGCCAGCATGGCCTGCGCCGTTCCGCACATGAAGATATCCACCGCAGCGTAGCCATGCTCGGGCCAGGTATGGATGCTGATGTGCGACTCCTTCAGTAGCAGTACGCCGGTGACGCCCTGGCCTTCGCCGAAGGGATGGAAGTGGGCGTGGATCGGCGTCGCTCCTGCGGCATCGGCAGCGTCACGCAGCAGGCGTTCGATGAGGGTCGTGTTGCAGCTGAGCGTCGTGTCGACGCCGGACAGGTCGAGCAGGATGTGCTGGCCCAGCATGGTTGCCCGTGTCATTTGTGCGAGCCCCCGCCGCCGGTGTAGCCGCTGCCCGAGCCCCAGGAGCGATAGCTGCCACTGCCGCTGTTGTCGGTGGGTTGGCTGGCGTTGATACCGGTGACGACTGCAGTGACCACGATGGCCCAGATGACGTAGAGCACCCGCCCCATCAGTCACTCTCCCAAAGGCTGGTTTCGACCGGAGCCCACAGCGCCAGCAGGCCCAGAAAGGTGACGCCCATCTCGCCGTAACCGGCGATCAGCAGCGGCACATTCAGGACCAGCAGCAGCACCGTGAAGATCCAGGCAAAGCCTCTCGACGTCCAGCCACCTTCCGCCTTCACCCGGGCACGGTGGGTGGCAGCCAGTGTGCTGGCCGTGCCGTCCACGAAGCCCGCCGCAATGGACGGATCCTTGAACCACTGCGCAACCGTCTGCGATGAAACCTGGCTGCCATAACTCCAGCTCAGTTCGTTGGCGGTGCGCTCCGCGGTGACGTTCTGGTTGCTGCTCTTGTACTCGGAGACGTTGGCCCGGTCGCCCACCTTCACCCGCCAGTTGAAGGCGCCGGCGGCGAAGGTCACGGTGCGGCGGTAGTCGTACATCTTCGTGTAGACGCGGCCGTCCACCCTTACCTGCGAGGTGGCGGCATCCGGCCAGTTGTCCAGCACGCTGACGATGTGCCATTCGTCCGTGGTCTCGACGAGCCACTTGAAGCCCTTGTGGGCGTGGTGCAGCAGGTACTCGGTCCAGCTCTCGCCGTCGGAGGCGTCTTCCCGGCAACGCATCAGGCCGATGAGCTGCCACTTGGTGCCGTTGATGGAGCCCACCGCACCGAGCTCCAGCGTGGTCTCGACAGCCTCCACGCTGCGATGGGTGGCCAGGACCGCGGCCTTGTCGCCTTCCACCGCCACTTCCGCCTGGCATTGCGGGCACACCATGTGTTGCGCTGCTGCGGCCAGGTAGTTGAGCTGCGCGCCGCAGCTCGGGCACGCCACGGCGTTGAGGCTGCCCGGCAGGCGGCCGGCCTTCTCGGCGATCTGTTCCGGTCTGCGCAGGCGTTCCTTCTGCAGCGCGTCCACCGTGATGCTCTTGCCGGCATACACCGTCGGCTTGTCGCCGTCCGAATAATCCAGCGTCAGGAAGCGATGGCCGCTGCGGTAGTCCGCCACCCGCGCCAGCCAGCCTTCGCCGACCCGCATCGGCAGCTCGCCTTCGCCGCCGGTGCAACGCGCTTCGCGTACATCGGCACAGGTCCAGGTGGCGCGGTCGAAGCCGAGGCGGTCGCCGGGGTGGTTGCGGTCGAACTGCGGAATGTGTTCCGGCGCCTGCGTGGTCGCACGGGTGACGACGTACTGGCCGGATGCATCGGACAGCCAGCCGGTGCTGCCATCGTCGAACCACAGGTACCACTCGTTCCAGAAGCCGTCGTCGTAGCGCAACTGGATGCGTCCCACCACGCTGAAGTGCTGGCCTTCGAAGCGCCCTTCGCTGGTGATCTGGATCGGTGAATAGTCCTCCAGCACGGCCGACATCTTGCCGACGTCACGCACGCTGTCCGCATCGCGCAGCAGCGTGCTCTGGCAATAGGCGCACACCGCCATCACCGACGTGGCGGAGCGGAACGCGACCGGTGCCCCGCAGGCGGGGCAGGCAGACTGGAACATCCGGGAATCAGCCGATCAGTTTCTTGAGGACTTCGGCCTTCGCCGAATCGTAGTCGGCCTGCGAGATCAGTCCCTTGTCCAGCAGGCCCTTCAACTGGCCGAGGCGGGCTTCGGCGGATTCCTGTGGCGCAGCGGGCGCTTCGGCCGGCGTTGTCGGTGTTGCCGGGGCGGCGCTGCCCGCGAGCGAACTGCGCATCGCGTCGGTCATCATCTGGCCCATGCCGACGCCAGCCGCCAGCCCGGCGCCGATGCCGGCCAGGCCGCCCTCGTTCTGCGCCGCCAGTGGAATGCTGTTGGCCACCTGGTACTGGGTGAACTTGCCGAGGTCGCCCACCATGCCCATGGAGATGCGGGTATCGATGGCCTTCTGCAGTTCTTCCGGCAGCGAGATGCTCTCCACCGCGAAGTTGTCCAGCGCCAGACCGTACTGCTCGAATACCGGCAGCATGCCGGTTTTCATCTTTTCGGACAGCAGCAGCTGGTTGGCTGCCATGTCGAGGAAGGGCACGTCCGAGCCCCCCAGGGTGCTGGACAGGGCGGTCACTACCAGGTTGCGCAGCTGCTGCTCCAGCTCGTCCACCGTGTAGGTGTCGCGCGTGCCGCTGATGCCGGTGTGGAATTTCGTCGGATCGGCGAGACGATAGGAGTACATGCCGAAGGCGCGCAGGCGCACCATGCCGAAGTCCTTGTCGCGGATCGTCAGCGGTTGCGGCGTGCCCCATTTGCGGCCGAGCTGGATGCGGGTGCTGAAGAAGTACAGGTCGCTCTTGAAGGGGGATTCGAAGAGCTTGTCCCAGTTCTGCAGGTAGGTCAGCACCGGCAGGGTCTGGGTAGTCAGTTTGTACATGCCCGGCCCGAACACGTCGGCAATCTTGCCTTCGTTCACGAATACCGTCATCTGCGATTCGCGCACCGTCAGGCTGGCACCGTTCTGGATTTCCATGCCGTCCATGGGAAAGCGCCAGGCCAGCACGCCATCCTCGTCCTCGGTCCATTGCAGGACGTCGATAAACTGTTTCTTGATGAAATCGGTCAGGCCCATGGCAATCCTCGCGCGTGAGTTGAGCAGGGAGAACGGGTCAGTCGACCCGGGAGCGGATCAGGAAAGGCAGGCGGCGTTGACGATGCCGACCACCACGGCGATGAGGCCCATCAGCCCGCCCATCGCGACGTTGTTGGTCTCCAGCGCCTCGTTCATGTGCGGCAGTGCACGCGACACGATGACGTAGGTCAGCAGCTGGACCAGCATGGCGCTGATGCCCCACACGAGGAACATCACAAAGCTGGTGTTGAACAGGATGCTGGAGGCCACCGTCAGCGAGAAGCCGAGTGTGGCGCCGCCCAGGGACAACAGGGCTGCCACGCAACCGCGGCGGATCAGGGTCAGCTCGCAGAAGGGCGTGACGCGCAGGTAGAGCGCCACGAAGACGCCAACCATCGCGAGACCCGACAGCAGGTGAATGGCGTAGTTGTAGATCGACTGTATTACCATGCCGCCGCGTGCTCCCCGTGTTGTCGATTTCTGTTCGTCATGCAGGCCGGGCAGCCTAGCAAGCAGCATCGTGCATCACAAGGTCTTCTGCAGCAGCACTCCGCTTGTCGCCCATTTGGTCAGTGTCGGTGCCTGGCCCGATGCCGAAGGGGCTCTGGCGTCTCCGCGCACTTCCTAACCATGCTCGACCGCATCCTCATCCTCTCGGTCTTCATCGTCGCTTCGTGTGGCCTCGCCTACGAGCTGATCGCAGGTGCGCTGGCCAGCTACCTGCTGGGTGACTCGGTGCTGCAGTATTCGTCGATCATCGGCGCCTACCTGTTCGCGATGGGCATCGGCTCCCACCTGTCGCGCTACGTGCGCGACGAAGACGTGCTCAACCGCTTCATCGACATCGAGTTGCTGGTGGGCCTCATCGGGGGTATCTCGGCCACCTTGTTGTTCATCGTCTTCGCCTGGCTGTCGGCACCTTTCCGTGGCGTGCTGTATGCGCTGGTGCTGATCATCGGCACCCTGGTGGGCATGGAGATCCCGCTGGTGATGCGGGTGCTCAACGCGCGCCATGCGGAGTTCCGTGACATGGTCGCCCGCGTGCTGACCTTCGACTACCTCGGTGCGCTGGCGGTGTCGCTGCTGTTCCCGCTGGTGCTGGCGCCCAAGCTCGGGCTGGCGCGCACCGCCTTCGTGTTCGGCCTGCTCAACGTCGGCATTGCACTGTTCACCGCCCACATCTTCCGCGCGCAGATCCGCGGGCTGCGTGGTCTGTGGCTGCGAGGCATGGTCAGCATCGTGGTGCTGACGGCAGGGTTCTTCACGGCGGACCGTCTCACGTTGTGGGCGGAGCAGGGGCTGTTCGGCGACCAGATCGTGCATGCGCGAACCACCCCCTATCAACGTATCGTCATCACACGCTGGCAGGACGACCTGCGCCTGTACCTGAACGGCAACCTGCAGTTCTCCTCGCGCGACGAGCACCGTTACCACGAAGCGCTGGTGCATCCGGCAGCGGAGTCGTTGCCTGCGGCGCGTTCGGCGCTGGTGCTGGGCGGCGGCGATGGCCTGGCCTTGCGCGAGCTGCTGCGCTATCCGCAGATCGAGCGCATCACGCTGGTGGACCTCGACGCCGAGATGACCACGCTGTTCGCCGAGAGCGCGGCCCTCACTGCGCTCAACGGCGGGGCGCTACGCGACCCGCGGGTGCGCATCGTCAACGCCGACGCGGCGCAATGGCTGGAAGAGAGCCGCGAGGTCTTCGACCTGGTCATCGTCGACCTGCCCGACCCGTCCAACTTCGCGCTCGGCAAGCTGTACTCGGTGCCGATGTACCGCCAGATCGCCCGACATATGGCGGAGGGTGGCTACCTTGCAGTGCAGGCCACTTCGCCGTGGTTTGCCCCCAACGCCTACTGGTGCGTGGTCGCGACGCTGAAAGAAGCCGGCTTCAACACCTGGCCGTACCACGCCCACGTGCCCTCCTTCGGCGAATGGGGCTTCGTGCTGGCTGCGAAGCACATGCGCTTCACGCCGCCGCAGTCCTACCGTGTGCCGACCCGCTTCCTCGATGCCGACACCACCCGTGCGATGTTCAGCTTCCCGGCCGACATGCAGGTGCCGGAGGTGGAGCCCAACCGTCTCAACAACCAGGCGCTGGTGCATTACTTCGAGCGCGACTGGGCGCGCGTGATCCGCTGAACGATGCGGCGGCGCGATTTTCTCGGCGCCGGCCTGGGCGGCCTTTCGCTGGCCGCTTGCGAGCCATTTCCGTCGCCAGCGCGTCCGCCGGTCACGGTGCACCATCCCGGCATGCAGGCCGGCCATGCCTTGCGCGACCAGGGCGCGCGCAGCTGGCCGGAGCCGTCCGGTGAGCTCGACTGCGACGTGGCGATCCTCGGCAGCGGAGTCGCCGGCGTGACGGCCGCATGGAAGCTCGCGCGTGAGGGGCATCGCAACTTCGTGCTGTTGAGCGGGCCGGAGCCGGGTGGCAATACCGCGGGTGGCGGCCAAGGGGATCTGCGCCACCCGACCGGTGCGCACTACCTGCCGCTGCCGTCGCGCGAGTCGGTGCATGTGCGCGAGATACTCCATGCGCTGGGCATCCTGCAGGGCGATCCGCAGGCCGCGCGTCCGCACTACGACGAAATGAGTCTCGTGCACCCGCTGCAGGAGCGGCTGTTCGACGGCGGTCGCTGGCATGACGAGCTGCTGCCGGCCGAGGGCATGGACGCTGCCGAGCGCACTCGCTTCCAGCAAGCGGTTGCCGGGCTACGCGGCAGGAAGGGGCGCGACGGCCGCCTGCTCTTCGCCATGCCTGCTGCATCCTCCTCGCAAGACAGTGAATGGCGTGCACTGGACGCCCTCAGCTTCCGCGAATGGTTGCAGCGCGAGGGCTATCGTGATGCGCGCCTGCACTGGTACGCCGACTACTGCTGTCGCGACGACTACGGTGCCGGCTCGCAGCACGTCTCGGCCTGGGCCGGGCTGCACTACTTCGTGAGCCGCACAGGCGAAGCGGCGAACGCCGACACCGGCAGTCTGCTCACCTGGCCCGATGGCCTCCACACGCCGGTGCAGGCCATGCTTGGCCAGATTGCCTTCGCGGATGAGGCAGGCGGGCCGCGTCGCCTGGCCGGCTCCGCGGTGCAGGTCCGCCAGCGCAGCGGGCGTGGCGAAGTGATCGCTTTGCAGGAGGGCGGGCGCAGCCTGCGCATCCGCGCGCGGCGCGTCATCGTTGCCATGCCGCTGTTTGTCGCCGCGCGTGTGGTGGAAGGCATGCAGGACTTCGGCTTCGACGTGCGCCGGGATCTCCTGCCGCATTCCTCTTGGTTGGTTGCCAACTTCCAGTTGCGGCGCTTTCCGCGCGAGCCCCTGCCGCGCAGCGAGCACGAGTATGTGCCACCGCTGGCCTGGGACAATGTGCTGCGCGAAGGCCGCGGCCTGGGCTACGTGGTGGCCACGCACCAGCTGATCCGTGTGGCCAGACCCGAGCACACCGTGTTCACGGCCTACAAGGCGTTGCCCTTCGACGCCACGCATGCGACGCGGCGCAGGCTGGCGAGTGCCCGTCCTGATGAACTGCTGGACGAAGTGTCCGAGGATCTGCTGCTGGCTTATGGCGACGCGTTATGGCCGCTGGTCGAACGTGTCGCGATCACCGTGCGCGCCCATGCAATTAGCATTCCGGTGCCGGGCTTCCTGTCCAATGCCGGGCTCGCGGCCCTGCGCGAGCTGGACGGCCACATCCGCTTCGCGCACAGCGACCTGTCCGGCTACTCGGTATTCGAGGAGGCCGCGTGGTGGGGCTGGCGTGCAGCGCTGGATGTGCTGGGCAAGCGCAGCTAGTGCAGGACGGAGCGCACGTGTCAGCGTTGAAGCGTCAGCGCACCGGCGGCTGTTTCAGTTGCCGGCGTCGGGTGAGGTGTCGCTGCCTGTTTCGTCGGCGACCATCGCTGCCAGACCCCTGCGTCCGGTACGTTCCGCAGTCTGCGCGCCTTTCAGCAGGAAGCCGCCGAGGCCCAGCGCCAGCATGGACAATAGGAACAGTGCGCCGTAGTTGATCAGCAGTTCCAGCGAGCCCCAGTCGTGGCGAGGCCGGTCGAGCCCGCCGCGCATGGCGAGCCACAGCAGGACACCGACCGGCACCAGCATCAGCCCAATGCCGAGGAAGCGGCCCATGAGCGGGAACAGGGCGCCAAGGGCTGTCACAGCGAGACCGGCCACCGCCAAGGCAGCAACCGGATGTCCGAGGTACAGCAGCACGGCAACGGTTGCGCCGCCCAGGCTGCACACCAGCAGGGTCTGACCCAGTGCGCTACGGGGCAATCCGCTGGTTGCGTAACCCACCGGATCCTCCGTGCGATGGCGGATTTCCTCCTCTGCCACCGCGCGGGCCAGCGGCGTGAGCTGGCCTTCGTCGATGCGCCGGTCGATCTCCTCGATGCTCATGCGGCTGAACGTCGCCCGCAGCGAGTTTCTTTTCCTGTCCGTCACGATGGCTTGCCGGGTCGGCCGGGAGGCTGTCCGCGCAGCGGATCCAGCAGCCCCTTCAGGTTGTTGTGATCCAGTTCGTACATCAGCGCCAGCAGCCTGCCGAGTTCGCCTTTCGGGAAGCCCTCGCGGGCGAACCAGCCGAGGTAGTGGCCGGGCAGGTCGGCGAGCAGGCGGCCCTTGTACTTGCCGTAGGGCATCTGCAGGGTGACCAGCTTTTCCAGTTGCCCGGCGTCCATCGTCACTTGCCCTTCTTTGCCGCCGGACGATCGAACCTGCGCCAGTAACCGAAGGCGTCCTGCTGGACTTCGATGTCCACTTCGTCGATGCGGGTGCGCAGGTGCGCCTGTACGTCGGCGACGGCCTGGTTGTACACCAGCGGGCCGATCTCTTCGAGGAAGTAGCCGAGCAGCGCACCGGCGGCGATGTTGCCGATGGGCTCTTCCATGTTCTCGCGAAAGTAGCGCTCGATGGAGGCGATGGCTTCGGCGCGGGCTTCGCGGGAGATTTCGATACTCATGGCTCGATGTTCAGCGGGTGGGTGATCAGTGGCGCGCGAAGCGCTGGGCGTTGCGGGCGCGGGCCTTGGCAGCCTCGACTTCGCGGTAGCGCGGTTCGGCGGCAGTCACCAGCGAGTCGATCAACTGTCGTGCGCTGGCCGCCACCTGTTCGATGGCCTGCGCGAAGACAGCTTCGTTCGCCTTCGACGGGCTGTTGAAGCCGCTCAGCTTGCGCACGAACTGCAGTGCGGCGGCGTGGATTTCCTCGTCCGTGGCGGGTGGGTCGAAGTTGAACAGCGTCTTGATGTTCCGGCACATGGGGGCTCTCCGCTGGCGGGGTCTGCGCAAGGTAGTGGCTCGTGCCCGTCGGGGCAAGCCAGCGGGGAGATCAAAAAACGGGTTGACAGGCAAAACGGCGCCAACTAATTTACCAACAAGTTAATTAACTTTTTGGTTTTATGAGCCCGGACCGCCTCAGCGCAACGTTCTCCGCCCTTGCCGACCCGACCCGTCGCGCCATCCTGGCCCGGCTGGCGCTGGGGGAGACCTCGGTGAAGGAACTGGCCGAACCCTTCGAGATCAGCCTGCCGGCGGTGACCAAGCACCTCAAGGTACTGCAGCGCGCCGGCCTGATCACCCAGGGCCGGCATGCGCAATGGCGCCCCTGCAAGCTGGAGGCGAAGCCGCTGCAGGAAGCCTCGGCGTGGATCGAGCAGTACCGCCAGTTCTGGGAGCAGCGCCTGGACCGGCTGGAGGAATACCTGCGCGAACTGCAGGCGATGGAAAAGAAGGGCCCGGACGCACCCTGAGCGCCGGGCTGGACCCACACCCCGGGAGGCGGCCGCGGACCGGTGCCCGCCGCAAGCGCAGTCGTGCGTGGTCACGGCTGCAATGACCCTGCAGGAGATCGAGAAGATGATTGCAGCAGTGCTGGGCGGCGCACAGGCGCGCCCCGACGACACCCTGAGCATCACCCGCGAGTTCGACGCACCGCGACACCTCGTCTTCGCAGCGTGGACCGAAGCCCGCCACCAGTTCCGCTGGATGGGCCCGAAGGACTTCACGGTGCTCGATTGCCAGATCGACCTGCGGGTCGGTGGGCGCTACCGCACCGGCATCCGCTCGCCGGAAGGCCAGGAATACTGGTTCCGGGGTGAGTACCGCGAGATCGAAGCCCCCGCACGACTGGTGTTCACCTTCGCGTGGGAAGAAGAAGGCGAGCGCGGCATGGAAAACCTGGTGAGCCTGGAGTTCACCGAACAGGGCGGCCGTACCCGCATGCACTTCGTGCAGGCACCGTTCCAGTCGGTCAGCGAGCGCGACAGCCACATGGGTGGCTGGACGGAGGCTTTCGAACGCCTCGGCGACTTCCTCGGCGGACGACGCTGAACGACGCGGCCCGCGCAAACCCGATACGGAGACCATCGCCATGAACGCAGCTTCCACCACCTATCGCGGCAGTTGCCACTGCGGACGCGTCGCCATCGAAGTCAGCGGCGACATCGACAGCGCAATGGCCTGCAACTGCTCCATGTGCCAGCGCCGCGGTTCGCTGTTGTGGTTCGTGCCACGCCCGCAGCTGCGCCTGCTGACGGATGCCGGCGACTGCGCCCGCTATACCTTCAACAAGCATGTCATCGCGCACCGCTTCTGCCCGGAATGCGGCATCCACGTCTTCGGCGAGGCCACCGATCCGGACGGGCAGTCAAGGGCGGCGATCAACATCCGCTGCCTGGAAGGCATCGACCTCGATGCCGTGCCGGTGACGCACTTCGACGGCCGTGCGATGTGACGCGCCACAGAGCGCTCTCACAACGACAAGCCGTAACGACAACCCACACAGACGCCCGCCATGTCCGCCTTCCTCGACCCGCAGTTCAGTGACGCCCTCACCGAGTCGCGCATCGTCCTGACGCCGCCCAGCCATCATGAAATCGTCATCACGCGTGTGTTGAACGCGCCGCGCGAACTGGTGTTCGCGGCCTGGACCCAGCCGGAGCACATCAAGCGCTGGTGGGGGCCGGACGGCTTCCAGGGCATGGTGTGCGAAGTGGACCTGCGCGTCGGTGGCCGCTTCAACCTCAACCTGCGCGGCCCGGACGGCATCGACTATCCCTGCGAAGGCACTTACCACGAGATCGTGCCGAACGAGCGCATCGTCTACAGCGGCATGACCGACGACCGTCACCCCTGCGGCTGCGGCATTCCGCCCCACAGCCTGGTGACGGTGCACTTCGTGGAGCACGGCGCCGGCAAGACGCGCCTGACCATCAATGCCCGCGTGAACTCCGCCGGAATGTGCGAGGCGGTGGTGCAGGGCGGCTTCGTGCCGGGCTGGAGCCAGGCCGCGGCGCGCCTCGACAGCTACCTCGCCGGCGGTTGAACCGCTGCGCCTGCTCCGCAAAGCCTGTCCCGCGAAACCTGCCCCATTTCATTCCTGGCCCACACAAAAAGAGAACCCACATGCGAGTCGTGAAAACCCTGAAGATCGCCGGTGCGCTGATCGTCGCCGCGCTGGTCGTCATCCTTGCCTACGCCGCCACCCGGCCGGACGCATTCCGCGTGGAGCGCAGCCTGCTCATCCAGGCCGCGCCGGAACGCATCTTTCCGCTGGTCAACGACTTCCATCAATGGGGCAAGTGGTCGCCCTACGAGAAGCTGGACCCGGCCATGCAGCGCAAATTCGGCGGCGCGGACCGCGGCAAGGGCGCGACCTATGCCTGGGAAGGCAACGACCAAGCTGGCAAAGGACGCATGGAGATCATCGAATCGCAGGCGGCCTCGCGCATCGCCATCGACCTGCAGTTCATCGAACCCTTCGCGGCGCGCAACCTCGCCGAGTTCAGCTTCCGCCCGGAAGCGGGCGGCACCCGCGTGTCCTGGGCCATGCAGGGGTCTAACCCCTACATCGCCAAGGTGATGCAGGTGTTCATGGACTTCGACCACATGATCGGCCGCGATTTCGAAGCCGGGCTCGCCGCCCTGAAACAGATCGCCGAACAGTGACGGCGCCCCCACCAAAACATCACGCGAAAGGAACCCACATGTCATCCAAGCAGATTTTCGTGAACCTGCCGGTCAAGGACCTGAAGAAGAGCATGGCTTTCTTCAGCGGCCTCGGCTACAGCTTCAACGCCCAGTTCACCGACGACAACGCGGCCTGCATGGTCATCTCCGAGCAGATCTTCGCGATGCTGATCACCGAGCCGCGCTTCCGTGACTTCACGCCGAAGAAGATCGTCGATGCACACGACAGCACCGAGGTACTGATCGCCCTGTCCACCGACAGCCGTGCCGACGTGGACAAGCTGGTGGACAAGGCGCTGAGCCTCGGCGGCAAGGAGATCAAGGAACCGCAGGACTACGGCTTCATGTACTACCGCTCCTTCCAGGACCTCGACGGGCACATCTGGGAGACGCTGTACATGGACCCGTCCCACGTGCAGTGAGCCAGGAGCGCCGGCATGTTTCTGCGTGACAGGGTGGCGGTGATTCACGGTGGCGGCGGCGCCATCGGCGGGGCGATCGCGCGCTGCTTCGGCCGCGAAGGCGCACGCGTCCATCTCACCGGCCGTACGCCGGCAAAGCTGGAGGCGGTGGCCGCCGACGTCGTGGCCGGTGGTGGCCAGGCTTCGTGGGCACAGCTCGACCTGCTGGACGAAGCCAGGGTGCAGGCCCATGCGGAAGAGCTGGCAGCGCGTGCCGGACGCATCGATGTGCTGGTCAATGCCGTGGGCATCCTGCACGTGCAGGGCACGCCCTTCGCGGACCTGTCGCTGGCCGACTTCATGCACCCGGTGGAGGGCTACGTGCGCAGCCACTTCATCGCCGCGCAGGCGGCGGCCCGCTACATGCCGCGTGGCGGTGTCATGTTGTCGCTGTCCACGCCGGGTGCGCGCCTGGCTGGCAGCGGCTTCATGGGCAACGCGGTGGCGTCCGCGGCGGTCGAGGCGATCAGCCGCGTGCTGGCGGGCGAGCTGGGGGAACGGGGCATCCGCACCGTATGCCTGCGGCCGGATGCGATCCCGCAGGCGCTGGAGGCCGGCTCGCATGCCCGCGAGGTCTTCCGCAAGGCCGCCGCCGCGGCAGGCATCAGCGTGGAGGCGATGCTGGACGGCCGCGCCGCCAGCGCGCCGCTGCTCAGGCGGCTGCCGACCCTGGACGAGGTGGCCGAGTTCGCCGCCTTCGCGGCCTCGACGCGAGGCGGTGCGATGACCGGCGTGATCGCGAACCTCAACTGCGGTTCGCTGGTGGATTGAACAAACGACACACAAGGCGTCATGGACGCGAAGAGGAACGACACAATGAGTCTTGATGACAGCGGGGTGGGTGCACACACGGATCGCGAGATCGTGCTGACCCGCCTGCTCGATGCGCCGCGCGAACTGGTGTTCCGCGTGTGGACCGAGCCACAGCATGTTGCGCAGTGGTGGGGGCCGAATGGCTTCACCAACACCATTCACCAGATGGACGTCCGGGTGGACGGCAACTGGCGTTTCATCATGCACGGGCCGGACGGCACCGACTATCCGAACCGCATCGTGTTCAAGGAGATCGATGCGCCGCGTCGCATCTTCTACGCGCACGGCGATGACGACGGCGGTGACGCGTTCACGCCGAGCTTCCATGCCGAGGTGACATTCATCGAAGAGGCGGGGAAGACGCGGCTGGTGCTGCGCCTGATCTTCGATAGCGTCGAGGCGGCCGAGAAGGTCAAGGCCTTCGGCGCTGTCGAAGGCGGCAAGCAGACCCTCGACCGGCTGGCGGCCCACCTGCAGCGCCTGCGTGGCTGAGGCGGCTCATGACCAAGGCACTTGTGCAGACGGGAGCCCATGCCGGTACAGGCGTGGCCTGTCGTCTGCGCAGGTCCATCAACACTGATCACCTCCGAACATGACCGACAAGATTTCCGACGACCGCCGCTGGCTGGCGATGATCCTGCTGTGCCTGGGCGAGCTGATGATCGTGCTCGATACGACCATCGTGAACGTCGCCCTGCCCTCCATCCGCGAGGACCTGCAGTTCTCCGAGTCCGCGCTGGCCTGGGTGGTCAATGCCTACATGCTCACCTTCGGCGGCTTCCTGCTGCTGGGCGGGCGCCTGGGTGACCTGTACGGCCACAAGAAGCTGTTCCTCATCGGCCTGGTGCTGTTCACGCTGGCGTCGCTGGCCTGCGGCGTGGCGACCACGCAGGGCTTCCTGATCACCGCGCGTGCGGTGCAGGGCATGGGCGGCGCGGTGGTGTCGGCCGTGGCGCTGTCGCTGATGATGGATCTGTTCACCGAACCGGCCGAGCGCGCCAAGGCCATGGGCGTCTACGGCTTCGTGTGCGCCGGCGGGGGCTCGGTGGGCGTGCTGCTGGGAGGCTTGCTGACGAGCACGCTGTCCTGGCACTGGAATTTCCTGGTGAACATCCCGGTGGGCATCGCGGTGTACCTGCTGTCCGCGCGCCTGCTGCCGGCCATCCACAAGCCGCCGGCCCATCCTTCGCTGGATGTGGCCGGTGCGCTGACGGTCACCGGCTCGCTGCTGCTGGCGGTGTATGCCATCGTCAATGGCAACGAGGCGGGCTGGGCCTCGCTGCAGACGCTGGGCTTGCTGGCGGTGGCCGCGGTGCTGATGGCGGCCTTCATCGTCATCGAGTCCCGCGTCACGGCGCCGCTGATGCCGCTGGGCCTGTTCCGCCACCGCAACCTGTCGGTCAGCAACCTGATCGGCGTGCTGTGGGCGGCGGCGATGTTCGCCTGGTTCTTCCTGTCGGCGCTGTACATGCAGCTGGTGCTGGGCTACACGCCGATGCAGGTGGGCCTGGCCTTCCTGCCGGCCAACCTGATCATGGCCGCCTTCTCGCTGGGCCTGTCGGCGAAGCTGGTGATGCGTTACGGCATCCGCAACTGCATCACGGTGGGCATGCTGCTGGTCACCGTCGGGCTCGCGCTGTTCATCCGCGCGCCGGTGGAAGGCAGCTTCGTCATCGACGTGCTGCCCAGCATGCTGTTGCTGGGCGTGGGGGCTGGCATGGCGCTCAACCCGGTGCTGCTGGCGGCGATGGGTGACGTGGCGCCCAGCGAGTCGGGCCTCGCCTCCGGTGTGGTGAACACCAGCTTCATGATGGGCGGCGCGCTGGGTCTGGCCATCCTCGCCAGCCTGGCGGGGTCGCGCACCAGCGAGATGCTGGCAGGCGGGGCCGACCAGCTCGCGGCGCTGACCGGCGGTTACCAGGCGGCCTTCGTGGTCGGCTCGATCTTCGGTGCGGTGGCCGTGCTGGCCTCTGCCCTCTTGTTGAAGCCGGTTGCCGTGTCTGCGGATGCAGATCCGCATGGCGCGGCGCCAACCCCTGCCACCGGGCCGGCGAAGGACGCCGCCTGAGTGGCCTTGCACGACTCGCTCTACCCCCGAGTGAAGGAGATCACCATGGAAGTGAACGTCTATCTGTTCTTCGACGGCCGCTGTGAAGAGGCCATCCAGTTCTACCAGCAGGCGGTCGGCGCGAAGCCCGACATGCTGATGCGCTTCAGGGAGAGTCCGACCGAGCACCCGCCCGGCATGGTGCAGGAGGGCTGGGACGACAAGGTGATGCACGCCAGCTTCACCATCGGCAAGACGATGGTGATGGCCTCCGACGGCTGTGGTCCGCAGGCGCAGTTCAAGAACTTCTCGCTGTCGCTGACGGTTGCCGACCAGCAGGAGGCCGAGCGCTGCTTCAAGGCCCTGTCGGAAGGCGGCAAGGTCACGATGCCGCTGGACAAGACCTTCTGGTCACCCTGCTTCGGCATGCTGGAAGACAAGTTCGGGCTGGGCTGGATGATCAGCGTCGAGCCGACGAACTGAGCCCGGTCACGACGACATGCGGGGGCGCCGGGCGCCCACCGCTGTCGTCGCCATGGTTCAGCGCAGCAACCAGTCGGTATTGTCTTCCGGGTCGTAGTGACCGACGCCGAACTGGGTGCTGGTGCCGACCACTTCGCTCAGGTAACCCTCCAGCTCTTCCTGTTCGGAAGGGCTCAGGTTGGCCTTGGCGTCCTGTGCGGTGCCGGTGCTGTGGGGATGGTGGTTCATGATGAGCTCACTTTCTCTGGGCCGGGGGGTGAAGGCTTTCCGAGAGCATCGGCTAGTTCCGGCTGACGATGGTTTGCCATTCCGGACTCGCCCCCGCAGTGCCTTGTGGGCGTGCAATGGGGCGTGCAGTGCGCTTGTTCGACGCTCTCGATCGGGTGAGCCACCCTTCGAGCGATACAGCCTGCTCGGGCGGTCTGTAACCCGATCAT
The DNA here is from genome assembly GCF_036017065.1 of Uliginosibacterium sp. H1. Taxonomy (NCBI): domain Bacteria; kingdom Pseudomonadati; phylum Pseudomonadota; class Betaproteobacteria; order Rhodocyclales; family Zoogloeaceae; genus Uliginosibacterium; species Uliginosibacterium sp. H1. The sequence goes on along the minus strand of NZ_JAYXHR010000002.1, from coordinate 277,299 downwards.
GCAACAGAACGCTTACGTTTGGCTTATAAATTTGTTGCAGCGCACTGTTTCATTTCGATGATCCTGCGGATACCAGAGCGGTGCCCGTAACAGGGCGCGTGGGCGGCCGCGTTTCCACCGCCAGGCATAGCAGGGCGGTGAGCAGGGACAGGCCGATGTGGGCCAGGTAGAAGGGCTGGAAGTCCGCGACCGTCAGGCCCGCATGGCCCAGCAGCAGGATGGTGAGCGCCACGCCCATCACGGCGCCGATCTGGCTAGGCGGCGCGCACCTGCCTTTCCCCGGCCTTAAGCAGGTATGCCACGAGAGCAAGGGACCACGCCTGGATGTCTGTGGACTTCGGGCCGATCCGCACGGATCGCTGAAGCCGCGCGTTTTGTCGGAACGGTTGAAGCGCCGTCTGACCATAGGAGCCGGGTCAGGCATATCGGCGGCGATGCCAGAGATGGAACAGGGACATCGACAGCGCGACGCCCAGCAGGCCAGCCATGCCGTGCGGGGGCACGGTCGTCCTGCCGAAACCGAGTTCGGTCATGCCATTGGTGATGAAAACCATCGTCAGCACGTAGATGAGGATCGCGATGTAGGGCGAATAGTCGCTGTCCAGGCTTGTCCAGTCCTGCTGCTGCCGGAACGCCCAGCAGAGGAGAACCACAATGGTGTCTGCCACGCCGAGAATGATCTGGGCATCGGAAGAGTCGCGCATGGCAAGGTGAAGGCCTAGCAACAGCATGCTCGCGCTGGCGACGCCGAGCGTCGCCGGCACTTCGGCGAGTGATGGGAAGCGCGCCTCGTAAAATCGGAGTGCGGGCGCGGCAGTGAGCAGCAGCCAGCTTGCGAGGCTGCAGCCGTAAACGACCTGCAGCACAAGTCGCGCGGGCGTATCGAACTGTTTTGCTGTCGCGAGCTGGCTGCCAAAGCCGAATGAGACAACCACGAATACGAAGCCAAACCAGAAAATGCGCTGGTCGTTGAGATACTTCAGATGGCTATCCGGAGCGGCGAGCATCCACGCCCATATTGCCGACGCACCGACCAGCAGAGTGCCTGCCCATAGCAACGGGAGCGAGGTCCAGAGTGCTGCCAGCGCGCACAGTGGCAAACCTGCCGCGAGGAGGACGGGCGCGCCAAGCCCGCTGACTGGGTGCGTTGCATCGAGCAGGGGCCCGCGGTCCTTGCGCCAGCGGTACCAGCCGAGCTCCAGTGCGTACCAGAGCCCAATGGGCGACGCGGCCATGACTATCCAGAGCATGAAAACGCCGATGCTGTCGGCGAATAACGCGGGGCAGCAAAGCAAGCACAACGTGAGCAGGTACCGCTTCGTCAGCATCGGTTTGCTCAGCGACTTTCGCCACCACACCAGGGTTTCTGCCTGGGAGGAGAAGCGATCCGCCAACTCCAGGGTGTCAACGTCTGTGACGAACCGGCGCATCAGGACGCGCTCGGCACGGCTCCAGGCAAAGCGGATATAGCGCTTGAAAGAGGATTGCTGTCTGGCAAGGATGGTCTCAGGGTGAGGGTCTTCCTGGCTGTAGGCATCCTGCAGGTTCTGCCAGCGCGCTCCGGCGCTTTCCTGGCGGTCGTAAAGCCAGCGTAGTGCATGGCCCAGCCGGCTGTTGTCCTGCGTGGTGGGCGGCTCCCAGGCGAAGTATCGTTCTGCGAGTGCCCATACCGGCGAGCTGGCCGACCAATAGCGTGCAACCATGTCTGCAATGACGTCGGACACCTGTTCCCGGATGTCCAGACGCTCGAGCAGTTCGTGTTGGGCCAGGGCCTGCCAGGCGGCGAGGATGTGCTCTTCGTTGCTCCTGTGTCCTTCGACCGCGAGCTGCTCATTAAGTGCGCGCAGCGCCGCGTTCAGCGCGTCAAAGCGGGAGCGTTCGGCGAGCTCTTCCGGCGACGGTTCGTACTCGGCGCCCTTAGGCTCGGCATACTGTTTCCGCGGAGCCTCGTCCTTGCTGCCTGCCGTGTGATGACCCGGGCCCGCTTCGGCAGCATCCGTGGTCTGGGGGGACGAACCTGGCAGGGGGGCGGCATCCTCCGCCCGACTGAGCTGCAGAGCCTGCTCATATGCCTGGCGCAGTGATTCGAAGTAGGCCGCATCGTCTTCGTGCTGGCGCGTCTTGAGAAGGCGCGCGTAGGCGCGGCGGATCTCGCGTTCGTCGCGCGTCGGGGCGATGTCGAGCGTGTGCCAGATGTTCATACTGGATCTCAGGCCAGCGGGTTGCTGTCTATGTTGGCCAGACGCTGTGCAAACTCCTTGCGCTCACGCGCAATGCGATGCGGGTCCTGCGTTTCCAGCGCAGCGTTGAAGGCGCTGATGCACTGTTGCAGGTAGTCGCGTGCCTGGCCGAGATGCTCTTCATACATGCGCTCTGCGCGTGCCAGCAGTGCGCGGTTCTCGCCATGTTCGCGTGGATGCTGCTTGAGTCCGGCCAGGAACTGGCGGCGCTCGCTCAGCTGCTCGGGCGTGTAGTGGTGGCCGCGACCCTCGATGACCAATGAGTGCCGCTCGTTGGTTCCGGGCACTGCGACATCGACTTCCAGCAGACCATCGGTGTCATAAGTGAAGCGTACGTCGACGCTGACTTCGCCGGCCGGCCGAGGCGGAACATCGACCGTTACTTCACCCAAGAACACGTTGTTCTGCACCAGACGGTTCTCGCCCTGGTAGATGCCGAAGCGGACCTGTCGCTGGTTGTCGGCGATTGTCGAGAAACTGCTGACGCGACTGGCGGGGATCAGCGTATTGCGCTCGATGATCGGGGTGAACAGGCCGTGTTCGAAGCGATCTGGTCCGATCTGGCGCGAACTGTTGGTGCCTAGCGAGTAGGGACAGACATCGGTCAGAACGACATCATCCAGAGCTGCATCGCGGGCCTTGAGTCCGGCCTGTACGACGGCGCCCTGGGCGATGGCCTTGTCGGGGTTGATGTGGCTGGTCGGGAAGCGACCGAAGAGTCGCGTGACGGCCTGGCGTACTACCGCCATGCGGGTCGCGCCGCCTACCAGCAGCAGGTTGTCCAGTTCGGCGAGCTTGAAGCGCGCGTCGCGCAGGGCGCGTTCGATGGGCGCGCGCAGACGTTCAAGCAGTGGCTCTGCCAGTTTTTCGAAGCGTGTGTTGTCCAGCTGCCACTCGATCTGCTCGCCGCCGTGGGAGACGCCGACCGTGGTTTCGTTGGCGTCGGACAGCGCATGCATGAGTTGCGTGGCCGCGCTGCGCAGCCGGCTGCGCAGCTGCGGCGATTCGTCCTCGCGCCAGGCGGCAGGAGCGGCGTCGCGAAGGAATCCCGCGACCAATGCCTCGATGAAGTCCTCGCCACCCAGGAAGTTGTCACCGGCGCTGGCCCGCACCTCCATGACACCCTCGACCCATTCCAGGACTGACACGTCGAAGGTGCCGCCGCCGAGATCCAGCACCATGAAACGGCTTTCCGCGGCAGCCTCGTTGAGGCCTTAGGCCAGCGCAGCCGCTGTCGGTTCGTTGAGCAGGCGTTCGACCTTCAGGCCGGCCAGCTCGCCGGCGGTGCGCGTGGCCTTGCGCTGTGCGTCGTTGAAGTAGGCCGGTACGGTAATGACCGCCTCTGTGATGGGCCCGCCGAGAAACGCCTCGGCGTCCGCCTTCAGGCTGCGCAGCACGAGTGCAGACAGCTCTTCGGGGCGGAAACTGTGGTTTGCCAGCGTGACGATCCGTTGACTGCCGATGTAGCGCTTGAATGCGGCGGTCGTGAGCTCGGGATGGGTGATCAAGCGCTCGTGGGCGGCCTTGCCGACAAGGATCTCGCCGGAGTCATCGACGCCCACGACGGACGGCGTCAGTAACTCGTCGAGGGCATTGGGAATCAACTGGGCGCGGCCTTCATGCCATACGCCTACTAGACTGTTGGTGGTGCCGAGGTCGATACCGACGATCATGGTGTTTCGCGGAGCGGATCAAGGGATGCCGGATTCTACCGGTCGGGTCCTGCCACGATGTCAGGCCCCTGTGGGCACCCATGTTGCATTTGGCTCAACATGACAACGGTGCAACGACAGACCCAGAAAAAAGGGCCGCGATGGCGGCCCCTGTGTGCGATTGCGCTTGCGGCTCAGTCGACCTTCGCCCCCGACCGCTTCACCACCGCCGGCCAGCGTGCCCACTCACTCTTCAGCAGCGCGGCGAAGTCTTCGGACGAGCCACCCGCCGGTTCGGCGCCGGCGGCCAGCATCCTGCTGCGCACGTCGGGCATGGCGAGGATGTCGGCGATCAGTTTGTTGAGTCGCGTCACGTGTTCGCGCGGCATGTCGACGGGGGCGAGGATACCGTTCCAGGTGGTGGCGTCGAAACCCTTGAAGCCGAGTTCGGCAATCGTCGGCACGTCGGGGATGGCGGCGGAGCGTTTGCCGTTGGACAGGGCGAGGATCTTGATCTTGCCGGCGGCCACCAGCGGTTGCACGTTGGACAGCGCCATGAAGCCCATGTCCACCTCGCCGGCAGCGATGGCCTGGGCGGCTTGCGGGCCGCCGGGGTAGGGGATGTGCACGCTGAACACACCGGCGTCGACCTTCATGGTCTCCATGGTGAGGTGCGACAGCGAGCCGTTGCCGACCGAAGCGTAGTTGAGCTTGCCGGGGCGGGCCTTCACGTAGCTCACCCAGTCCTTGAAGTTGTTCACGCCCAGTGTGCTGCGCACCACCAGCACCTGTGGCTGGGTGGCCGCCAGGATGATGGGCGCTAGGTCACGCGCCGGATCGTAGGCCAGCTTCGAGAACAGCGACGGCGCCACCGTCAGCGGGCCGTTGTAGCCGAGCAGGATGGTGTGGCCGTCGCGTGCCTTGGCGACGTTGTCCACACCGATGGTGCCGCCCGCGCCGACGCGGTTGTCGACCACCACGGGCTGGCCCAGGGAGTCCTTGAGCTTGTCGGCGATCAGCCGCGCGACGATGTCGGGTGAGCTGCCGCCCGGGGCGGGCACCACGAAGCGCAGCGGACGGCTGGGCCAGGTCTGCGCCTGCGCGGGGGCGGCCAGCAAGCTGGTCAGACCGATGCCGAGCAGGACGTTCCGGATGAGGGAAGAGACAAAGCGGACATGCATGGGATGAGGACTCCGGACAGCGTTGTAGGAAGGCGCCGATACAGCCGCGGCGCGCAGACGCGTATTGTCGGCGTCATGAACGACTGTCGATAGTGGCGAAAACCGCAGGTCGAGGGGGCGAGGAGGCCAGACCTGCCGCGCGTTGTGCCCTGGCCGGAACAACCGGCGCGGATTACCCACTAACAGCACGAGGCTGCCCGCCAAGAGGCACCCCACCCCCTGCGACTTCTGGATCGATCATGAGAGAGAGCATTCTTTTGCGTGCGGCCGTTCTGGCTGCCTGCCTGGCGCCCCTTGCTGGCGCCGCCCAGCCCACCGACAAGGACATCGGCCGCTATGTGAGGACGCCCTCACTGGGTGGCGATGGCACCTGGAACGGGTCTCTCGGCCTGGGTTTCACCATCAACCGCGGCAACAACAACTCCACGCAGGGCAGCCTGTTCGGTGATGCTACGCGTTCGCGCGAGCAGGACCGCGCGGTGTTCCGTGGCCTGGCGGTGCGCAACTCCAACAAGGGCCAGACCACCGACGACAACGCCAACCTTGGCGGCCGTTACGAACGCAACATGAGCGAACAGACCTTCGGCTACGGCGACATCCTGTTCGAACGCGATGCCCGCCAGGACCTGGAGCTGCGCCAGTCCTACAGTACGGGTCTTGGCTACCGGCTGGTCCGCACCGACCGCAACCAGCTCAACCTGTATGCCGGCGTGGGCTACGTCATCGAGGACAACGATGTGAAGCCCAACGAGAGCGGCCTGGAGCTCCAGTTCGGCGAGGACTTCGCGTACGCGCTGACCGACTCCAGCAAGATCACCCAGCGCTTCATCGTCGTGCCGAAGTCGGTGGGTCAGGGCGGTGCGCGCTATGCGTTCCAGATCGACCTCAGCACCAAGATCGTCGACAAGCTGGGCCTGCAGCTGAGCGCCCTGCAGAAGTACCGCGAGAACGTGCTGCCGAACCAGAAGAAGTCGGACCTGACGATCTTCACCGGCGTTACCGCCAAGTTCTGACGGCGCATCGTGGCCAGCCCGTCGCATGCGTCTGTCGGGCTGGAAGCGGTGTTCGCACCCTGGCTGCGGCGCTGGCGGCTGAGCCCCGACGGCGAGCCTTTCTCCACGCGCGGCAGCCACCTCATGCCGGTGCGCCACGACGGGGCGCCGGCCATGCTGAAGATGGCGCTGGATGCCGAGGAGCAGAACGGCGCCCGCCTGATGCACTGGTGGGAAGGCGAGGGGGCCGCGCAGGTGTTCGCGCACGATGGCAACGTGCTGCTGATGGAGCGCGCGGTCGGCACGGGTTCGCTGTTCGACATGGCGCTGGACGGACGCGATGACGAGGCCAGCCGCATCCTGTGCGCGACCGTCGCACGCCTGCATGCGCCCCGGGTGAAGCCCCCGCCGGAACTCCTGCCGCTGGAACAGTGGTTCACCGCGCTGCGACCGGCCGCTGCCATTCACGGCGGCATCCTGTCACGCTGCCTGCGCACCGCCGAGGACCTGCTGGCCTCGCCACGCGACCAGGTCCCGCTGCACGCCGACATCCATCATTGCAACGTCCTCGACTTCGGGCCGCGTGGCTGGCTGGCGATCGATCCGAAGTGGGTCATCGGCGAGCGTGGCTTCGATTACGCCAACATCCTCTGCAACCCGGACCTGCCCATCGTGACGCAGCCGGCACGCCTGCGTCAGCAGGTGGATGTAGTGAGCGCCGCGGCGGAGCTGGAGCGGCGGCGCCTGCTGCAATGGGTGCTGGCCTATGCAGGCCTGTCGGCCGCCTGGTTCATGGAGGACGACGACCCGCTGGCCGAGAGCGACCTGCTGGTCGCCCGCTACGCCGCCACCCTGCTCGACGAGGCCTGAGCCCCGCCCTCGCTGTGGCTTACTTCAGCTTGTCGGCGGTGAAGATCGTGGCCTTGTTGCCGACGAAGCTCACGCTGACGCTGGCCTCACCCTCACGCCACACGCAGTTGCGCACCATCAGCGCATCGCTGCATTCGCCCGGCTCGCCGATCAGCGCCTTCACTTCGTCGAAGGACATGCCGAGCTGCACCTTGTCGTAGTTGGCCAGGGTGAGTTTGCTGCAGGCGGAGAGTGCCAGCAGGGACAGCAAGGGCAGGGCGGTCTTGTGCATGATTGGTTTTCTTGTAGTGGTCGTTCTTGTCGTGATGGCTGTGGCGGACTCAGGCGGCCTCGGCATCGGGCCTGGCACCGACCTGCGCCCAGGCCTGGCGGATCAGTTCCGGCTTCGCGTCGCGCAGCAGGGCCGGGTCGGACAGCATCTGGCGGAAGCGCCGCGCGCCAGGCAGGCCGTTGGCGAAGCCCAGCACGTGCCGCACGATGGCCCGCAGCGGCGTGCCGTGCTCGCCCTGCTCGCGCGCCGCGTAGTCCACCAGCGTATCGATGATGCTGTCGCGCGACGGCGCCCATTGCGGGTCGAAGAACGCGCGCTCCCATCCGGTGAGTGCCCAGGGGTTGTGATAGGCCTCGCGACCGATCATCACCCCGTCGGCATACGTCAGTTGCGCCGCCATCGCCTCGGTGGTGGCCAGCCCGCCGTTGGCGATGATCTCCAGCTGCGGGAACTCGGCCTTCAGTTGCGCCACGATGTCGTAGCGCAGCGGCGGGATCTCGCGGTTCTCCTTCGGCGACAGGCCCTTCAGCCAGGCGTTGCGTGCATGCACGATGAAGGTGCTGCAGCCGGCTGCGCTCACGGTGGCGACGAAGCCGCGCACGAAGTCGTAGTCCTCCACGCGGTCGATGCCGATGCGGTGCTTCACCGTCACCGGTAGCTGTGTCGCCTCGCGCATTGCGCGCACGCAGTCCGCCACCAGTTCCGGTTCGGCCATCAGGCAGGCGCCGAAGGCCCCGCGTTGCACCCGCTCGCTGGGGCAGCCGCAGTTGAGGTTCACCTCGTCGTAGCCCCACTCGTCCGCCAGCTTCGCGCAGCGCGCCAGGTCATCCGGCTCGCTGCCGCCCAGTTGCAGCGCCAGCGGGTGTTCCGCCGCGTCGAAGCGCAGGTGGCGCGCCACGTCGCCATGCAGCAGCGCGCCGGTGGTCACCATCTCGGTGTACAGCCAGGCGTGCGGCGACAGCAGGCGGTGGAAGTGGCGGCAGTGGCGGTCCGTCCAGTCCAGCATGGGCGCGACGGACAGGCGGCGTGGAGGCAGGGCAGGGCTTGAAGCAGCAGGCATGACGCGATTTTACCGCCTTGCCCTGCGCGGCCGTGCTGCAGGCGCGGGATAATCAGGCTCCCGCCGCCGCGTTCCACGCGTCACGCTCCGTCATCGTCTTCGGCCGTCCCGCCTCCGCATGCAGCCCTATCTCGCCGTCAGCACGTATATCGATTTCGACGCCCCCGACGTGGCTGCGCTGGCGCGTGCGCTTGCTCGCGACGCCGATGGCGAGCATGCGCTGGTGCGCCGCTGCTTCGAATTCGTGCGCGACGAGATCCGGCATAGCTGGGACCATCGCCTCAACCCGGTGACCTGTCGCGCGTCCGAGGTGCTGCAGCATCGCACCGGCTTCTGCTACGCCAAGAGCCACCTGCTGGCCGCGCTGCTGCGCGCCAACGGCGTGCCCACCGGCCTGTGCTACCAGCGCCTGTCAGTGGGCGAGGCCGGAGCGCCCTACTGCCTGCACGGGCTCAACGCCGTCTTCCTGCAGGATCACGGCTGGTACCGCCTGGACGCGCGTGGCAACAAGCCCGGTGTGGCGGCGGCCTTCACGCCACCGCAGGAGTCACTAGCCTTCGCGATTCGGGAGCGCAACGAACGTGATCTTCCCGAGGTCTGGGCCGAGCCGCTGGCGGTGGTCGTCGCGGCCCTGCAGGCCAGCGAGACGGTCGAGGACGTGGCCGCGAACCTGCCCGACCTGCCCCTGATTGCCTGAGCCTTTCTCCATCCGATCCGCATCCATTCCAGCGAGAGACACCGTGACGACCGACAGCCTGTTCCGCATTCCCTACGACCAACTGAGCGCCGCCGTCGCCACGGCGCTGCGTGCGCACGGCGTGCCGGAGGCTCTCGCCGCGACCGAGGCCGCGATCATGGCCGAGGCCGACCTGCACGGCACGCCCTCGCACGGCGTCAAGATGTTGCCGGCCCTGCTGCGCGCGCTGGACAGCGGGCTGGCCAGCGCCGACCCGCAGATCCGCACGGTTACCGACTTCGGCGCCATCTGCGTGCTGGATGGTGACAACGGCATCGGCCGTCATGTCGCGCTGACCGCCATGCAGACCGCGGTGCAACGCGCGAAGCAGTTCGGTGTCGGCGTGTGCGTGGCCAAGCGCACCACCCACTGGGGCCGTGCCCATGCCTACGCGCTGCGTGCGGCGCAGGCCGGCTGCATCGGCTTCTGCACCACCAACGCGGTGCGCTCCATGGCGGCCTGGGGCGCCACGAAGCCGGTGATCGGCAACAACCCCATCGCCATCGGCGTGCCGCGTGGCGAGGCCGAGCCGCTGGTGCTGGACATCGCGATGAGCCAGGCCGCGGTCGGCAAGGTGACGACCTGGCTGCGCGAAGGCCGTCCGCTGCCGGCAGGCTGGGGCGTGGACGCGCAGGGCCGCCCCAGCAGCGACCCGCAGGCCATCCTGTCCGGTGCGGTGTCGCCGATGGGCGGGCACAAGGGCAGCGGCCTCGCGCTGATGATGGAAATGATGACCGCCGCGCTGGGCGGCGGCGACTTCTGCGACGACATCGTGGTGCCGCCCGGCGGCATCGAGACCAATGCCAGCAAGATCTTCATCGCGCTGAACGTAGAGGCCTTCGGCGCCGGCAACGACTTCGCGCCGCGCATCGATGCCTTCATCGACTACCTGCGCGCCGAGGCCAGCGACAACGAACCCTTCCTGTATCCCGGCGAGCGCGGCTGGCAGGACTGCGCGCGCAACCTGCGCGACGGCGTGCCGCTGCACGAGGAGATCGTCGTTTTGCTGAAGCAGGCGGGTGTGGCGCTGGGGAGATGACGTGACGTCGTTCTGCACGACATGTTCAAGGCAGTTGCGTTGGCTGAGCGAGTAGAAGCCAGGCCACAAGCGGCGCTTGCCCTTCGACGGGCTCAGGGCACGGTTCTGCCGTTGGCTGAGCTTGTCGAAGCCAACCTGCCGAAGCCGTACCCGTTGATCGGAGCCATCGAACTTCAGGAGCCATGCGGGCATGTCGGAGCCCGGAGGCACGTGCGCCTCCTGACGTATCCGGACATCGCCCTGCACTAAGCTCACGCGCCCATGACTTCCCGCGCGACGACACCGCTGCCGCCCGACTGCTGGCTCATCCACTGCGACGGCACGGCCCTGCCCAACCCCGGCCGCATCGGCATCGGTGTATTGCTGCGCGCGCCGGACGGCAGCGAGCATCGCCTGTCACGTACGCAGGGCAGCGGCTGCAACAACGAGGCCGAGACACGTGCCTTGCTGCTGGCGCTCGCAGAAGCGCAACGCCTGGGCGCACAGCACCTGCGTGTACTCAGCGACAGCGACGTGCTCGTCCAGCATGTCGCCGGCAGCGCGAGCACCGCCGTGCCGCGACTCGCCGCACTCTTCGCCGAAGTCCGTGACACGCTTGCGCAGTTCACGCAGGCCGAACTGCTGTGGGTGCCACGCCACCGCAACAGCGACGCCGACACCCTGGCGCGCGCCGCGCTGGGCCTGCCCGCCAAGCCGGCGAAGCATCCTTCACATCGCTGAGCCCTCGCCGCAGTACGCATCATGAGCAACCCGCCGCGCCGCATCGCCCACCTCGACATGGACGCCTTCTATGCCTCCGTCGAGTTGCTGAAGTACCCGGAGCTGCGCGGCCAGCCGGTGGTCATCGGCGGCCGGCGCGACCACCAGCCGGTCATGCAGGCGGACGGCACGCGACGCTTCGCGCGCTTGCGCGACTACGCCGGCCGTGGCGTGGTGACCACCTCCACCTACGAGGCGCGCGCGCTCGGCGTGTTCTCCGCCATGGGCGTCATGAAGGCCGCGCAACTCGCGCCGGACGCCATCCTGCTGCCCACTGACTTCGATGCCTATCGCCATTACTCGCGGCTGTTCAAGGCGGCGGTGCGCGCCATTGCGCCGCAGGTGGAGGACCGCGGCATCGACGAGATCTACATCGATCTCACGGATATCGATGAAGCGAGTGAGCCGCTGGCACGACGCCTCAAGGCAGCGGTGCGCGAGGCCACCGGCCTGTCCTGTTCCATCGCCATCACGCCCAACAAATTGCTGTCGAAGATCGGCTCCGACCTGCAGAAGCCGGACGGCCTCACCCTGCTGGGCATGGACGACGTGCCCACACGCATCTGGCCGCTGGCGGTGCGCAAGATCAACGGCATCGGCCCCAAGGCCGGCGAGAAGCTGGCGGCGCTGGGCATCCACACCATCGGCGAACTGGCCGCGGCTGCGCCGGAGCTGCTGCAGGAACACTTCGGCCTCAGCTATGCCACCTGGCTGCGTAGCGTGTCGCAGGGCCAGGACGAGCGCGAGGTCGTCACCGAATCCGAACCCAAGTCGATCAGCCGCGAGACCACCTTCGAGCGCGACCTGCACGTGCGGCACGACCGCGCGGCACTGACCGAGATCTTCACCGCGCTGTGCATGAAGCTCTCCGATGACTTGCGCCGCAAGGGCTATGTGTCGCGCACCATCGGCATCAAGCTGCGCTTCGAGGACTTCCGCACCGTCACGCGCGACCTCAGCCTGCCGGTGGGCATCGACGACGGTGCGGCGATCCGCCGTGCTGCGGGGGAGTGCCTAAAGCGCGTCGAACTGAACCAGCGCCTGCGGCTGCTCGGCGTACGTGCCAGCACGCTGACCCCCGCGTCCGAAGATGACTTCCCGCAACCCGAGCAACAGCAATTGCGGCTGGACGGGGGGTGAGCAGCCGCATCATGTAGACAGAGTCCGCTTTCCGCCGCGCCCGGTCACATACGGATGTCATCATCCTGCCTGCACCACACGTTGTCTCCCGCATCACACCATGCCTGTTCCCCACGATTTCCTCGCGCTAGCCGCCGCCACCTGCTGGGCCGTCGGCGCCATGCTGTCGGTGACGCCCGCGCGTCACCTGGGCACCTTCGCTTTCAACCGCTGGCGCATGTTCTCGGTGGCGCTGATGCTGTGGACGGTCACCCTGCTGGGTGGCGGGCTGGGCGTCGTATCGCCGTGGATGCTGACGACCATGGCGCTGAGTGGCCTCGTCGGCATCTTCGTCGGCGACAGCGCCCTGTTCGCCGCCATGAACCGCCTCGGACCGCGTCGCGCCGGCGTGCTGTTCGCACTGCACTCCGTATTCAGCGCCGCGCTGGGCTTCGTGTTCCTGGACGAGCGCATGGGCGCCCAGGCCGCACTCGGCGCCACGCTCACCGTATCCGGCGTGATGACCGCCGTACTGCTCGGCCGTCGTCGCGAGGAGGACCACGCCTGGGAAGCCGACCGCGGGCCGATCGCCATCGGCGTCGCGCTCGGCCTGCTGTCCGCGCTGTGCCAGGCGGTCGGCACCTTCATCGCCAAGCCGGTGATGGCCGCCGGCATGGACCCGTTGGTGGCCTCCGCCATCCGCACCACCGTGTCCTGCGCGGCGCATTTCGCATTGCTGTGGGTCGGCTTCGCCGGCGCGCGTGCGCATCAGCCGCTGACCACGCGGATGCTCGGCCAGACCGCGCTCAACGGTTTCATCGGCATGGGGCTGGGGATGAGTTGCCTGCTGTGGGCGTTGCGCTACGGCGATGTGGGCACCGTGGCGGTCCTGTCCTCGGTGTCGCCGGTGGTGGTGTTGCCCTTGCTGTGGTGGCGGCTGGGGCGAGCGCCCGCACCGGGGGCGTGGGTGGGGGCAGGGCTTACTGTGTTGGGGACGGCGTTGATTTTGTCGCGGTGAAGAGTGCGCGCGACCTGCGTGGATGCCACGCAGCATGTGTCCGCCATTCCTGCGCGCTACGTGAGCTTCGTTCCCTGAGCTTGTCGAAGGGATCGAAGCGGTCGAAGCCGCTGTAACCGCTGTAGGGTGGGCTCAGCGAGCCCACGCGCCCTGGTTTGTTCTACCGGCTCCCGCCGTAAGCGCATTGCTTGCTCGTTACGCTTGGCCGGGAGTTCGCCCCAGCGGGCGAGTCACCTTTTGCTGCGCGGCAAAAGGTAACCCAAAAACGCGCCCTGCTTCCGCCGCCACGCTTCGCATGGTCCCCTGCGCTGCGCGCCATGCCGAGCGGCTGCGGAACTCGCCCTCGCTACGCTCGGTGCTCAAACAGTCCTCGCCGGGTTGCCGAGCCATACTTCATGTGTGCTATATCATCCGGGCAAATGCCTTTTGGCTATTTCACCTAACTTGAGTTTCGCGCGGCGGCTGCCACCTCATTTCCGCAATAGGCGTCAAACCTGAGAACACGAAAGGCGCATGCAATGCATATCAATAAAGTAGTAAGTTTCTTGAATTCTTGGCATGTCGCGAATGTCGAGTTCAAGTCACAACTTCAAGATATACAAACTGCCCTCAATACGTTTCACGATGAGTTTTTGACCAAGACTGACTTTGAACTTCCTCGTGAGTCTTGGGGGGCTGCGCTTACCTCTCTTGGCTGGGAGTCCGGAGGTCGCACTGTGTATACCAATGGTGTGCGTACAAGCTTCGCCGCGTTGGGTCCATGGAAGGATGGTGTTGCTGCAACACCAGCAACGACCATAGACATTTTGGGTAGATGGCTGTTTCAGCGAAGCAGTCTGGCTGTGCGCCTCCAGATCGTGCGTATGCCAATCCTGCTTCTTCCTACGACAGAGTACGCACGCCGCCTCTCAAACCGGTTCATGTCGAGGGTGCCCTTTGAGAGTGTGAAGAAGCAGCTAGACGCATTGGTCCCGTTGAGCCATAGCACCCCGTTCCTGATTCTGGGGTACTCAGACATGCCAGACTTAGTCAGTCCGGAAGTGGACGAATTGACTTCTTACTTCACCGAACAAAATCGCTTGTTCGAAAGATCCATCGAATTTCCTCCCGAGTACCACCAAGCAGGGATCGGAATACTTAGCTTCTTCGGAACCTATCTTCGAGAACGGTATCCGCGCGCCGATGCAGTGGTCCGCATAGAGCAAGATGGCTTGAAGGTGCGGCTCATTGTCCAGGGCAAAGATGGAGCAAAGGAGGTCGTGGAGAAGGCGCTGCAAGAGTACGAGCTAGTGGTTTCTCAGGCTAAGACTCCCGAAAGCGTCGTTGCAGATCCACGACTTATTTTGGAGCTGCGGCAAGAGATCAGAATTGCGCAAGTTCGCATCGAATCTCAAAGGGACATCATTTCCTTACAGGAAGGTCGGATTGACCATTTGCTAGAAATTATCGGCGCGGGCTTGGCGAAGCCATCTGTAGTGACCATAGACTTCAAGCCACGCATCGCTCTATCAAACGTCCAGACAGACCGTGTGGTATCTAGCGCGATAGAAACGCTAGAAGAGCTCAAGGATTTGCTGCCTGTCGCGAGTCCTGCTCAATTGGCGCTGGACGAAGTCCAGCAATCGCTGGAGACAATCGAGCGGGAAGAAGATCCCACAAAGGTTCAAGCTAGCAGTGCCCTTGAGAAGCTCCGAGCTTTTTTAGAGAAGGCCCGTGAGTCATCAAGCGAGTTGAGAGGGGTGATCGAGGCTACGGGAAGCGCTGTTGACGCGGTGCAGAGACTTGCTGGTAAGTACAACCGGATTGCTGAATGGTGCGGACTGCCTCAGGTTCCATCGGTGTTCACCAAATGAATCGGGTAACACAGCCTACGTACACCCTGCGCGATAAGTGCGACAACCGAAGGGTGTTTCTTCTGCTTAGAAGCACGGAGTAACAGGCCAGCACGGCTTTACGTCCCCTCTGTAGCCGCCGAGCAGCACAGCCGTGACGAGGAATCGCGCGTAGCGCGACGGCGAGGATGTCTGAGCGCGTGGCGCGAGTTCCGCAGCCGCTCGGCATGGCGCGCAGCGCAGGGGACCACGCGAAGCGTGGCGGCGGAAGCGGGGCGCGTTCTCTGCATACTCTCTGCCGCGCAGCAGAGAGTATGTCGCCCGCCGGGGCGAACTCCCGGCGCGGCTTAACGAGAAAGCACAGCACTTACGGCGGGAGCCGGAAAAACAAGAACAACAACAAAGCAAAACCAACGTCGCTGGATTCCCGCCTTCGCGGGAATGACGGAGTTTCGCGGGTGGCTCGGTAGTCCGCGCTACGACGCCAGCACGGAGGCTCTTTTCCCGCCAGAGGTGCGACAGGATCGCCCTAAGGTTTGAGCGGTGCCGCCGGAGCGCTCGCCCCCACCTCCCGCACCAACCTCATCCCCACCAACGTATACCGCGTACTCGGCGCATTCCAGTTGCGATACGCCGAGCGCGTGTAGAAGGCCCAGGTGTGCCACGAGCCACCGCGTCGCACGCGAACGTCGCCGCTCTCCGGCCCTTGCGGGTCGTCCACCGGCGAGCGCGCGTAGTAGTTGTCGTCATGCCAGTCCGAAACCCATTCCCACACATTGCCGTGCATGTCGTACAGGCCGAAGGCGTTCGGCTTGAAGCTGCCGACGGGGGACGTGAAGGCGTAGCCATCGGCCGACTGCGCGAAGGCGGTCCACTTCGGCCAGTCGCGCGCGGTGTCGGTGTCGAAGAGGTTGGCGAAGCCGTTGAGCGACTGCGGGGCGTCGCCGCTGGAGAAGCGGGTGCGGGTGCCGGCGCGGCAGGCGTATTCCCATTCGGCTTCGGTGGGCAGGCGGTATCGACGGCCCTCGCGTTCGCTGAGCCATTTCGCCAGCGCTTGCGCATCGCCCCAGGTGACGTTGGTGACCGGGTGGTTGTCGTCCTGCGCGAAGCCGGGGTTGCGCCAGGAGTACTTGGGGTCGCGGCCTTCGAAGGCGTCGCCGCGCGGGGTGGTGGCGGGGTCGTAGTCGCGGTTGAAGCCGTAGCCGCCGGTGCCGTCGGCGATGGACTCGGGTACGTAGCCGCTGGCTTCGAGGAAGCGGCGGAACTGGCCGACGGTGACTTCGTGCTGGCCGAGTTCGAAGTCGCGGGTGATGCGCACGCGGTGCACCGGCGCTTCGTCGGCCAGCAGGGTGAAGCGGCGGGCTTCGTACTGCGGGAAGTCGCGCGCCAGTGTTTCGGGCGATTCGTCGTTGCCCATCAGGAACTCACCGGCGGGTACGCGCACGAACTTCATGCCGATCGAGCTTTCTTTGCCTGGCGTTCCGGCGACCGGTGGTGTGGTGGAGCAGGCACACAGCAGGAGGAGGGTGGCGAGCGGCCAGCAGGACTTCATGACACGCGCCTCTGCGGGAACTCGTCCTCGATGTTGTCACGGTAGTAGCTGGCCGGCGATCCGCTGCCGAGGAAGCGACGGGCGATCTCTTCGCCGACGCCGGTGTGCTGCACGGTGCGTCCGCCTTCGAACTCGATCTCCAGCACGCGGGCGCCGCGGTCGTAGCCGGCTGACTTGATGCCGCCGCGGCCCAGGGGTTTGCGTTCGATGGACATGCTGCGCTCCTGCGGTGGAACGATGGGGGCACACACTATAGAGCGTGTGGCAGGTGCTTCGTCACCGTGACGGGGTGGCCTGCCCGTCCGTTCAGCGGGGCCTCAGAGCGGCAGGCTGACCTCGAAGCAGGCGCCGCCGCCGGGGCGGGGCGAGCAGCCGGCGTCGCCGCCGTGCAGCCGCGCGATGCGGCGCACCAGCGCCAGGCCGTAGCCACTGCCTTCGCCGCGTTCCGCACTGCCGGCGATGCGGTAGAAAGGCTCGAAGATCCGCTCGCATTCCTCGTCCGGCACGCCGGGTCCACGGTCCAGCACGCGCAGCAGGGCGCGGCCGCCGTCGCGCACCACCTCCACCTCGATGGGCGAGCCGGGCGCATAGCGGCGGGCGTTGTCCAGCAGGTTGCGCACCAGGTGGCGCAGCAGGCGCGCATCGCCTTGCAGGCTGACGGGCTCTCCGCCGGCGCTGGCGTCGGCACGCGCGGCTTCCTCGGCGGCGAGGCCCAGCAGGTCGACGGTGCCGAGGTTGAGGCGCGGCGCTTCGTCGGCCAGCCGGCTGGCGAGCAGCAGGTCGCCGATCAAGGCGTCGAGTTCGGCGATGTCGCGGGCGATCTGCGCCTGCAGGTCGGGGCGCTCCTCGCCGATCAGGTCGATGGCCATGCGGATGCGCGCCAGCGGCGAGCGCAGTTCATGCGAGGCGGAGGCCAGCATGGCGCGCTGGCTGCTCACCAGCGCTTCCACGCGATCGGCTGCCTGGTTGAAGCGGGCGGCGAGTTCGGTCACTTCGTCGCAACCGTCGATGGCCATGCGCGTCGACAGCCTGCCTTCGCCCCAGGCATCGGCCTGCGCCTGCAGGCGTTCGATGCGGCGCGTCAGCCGGCGTGACACCGGCCAGGCGGCGACGCCGAGCAGCAGGACGAACCCCGCCAGCCAGGCGAGGACTTCGCGCTTGGTCTGCCAGCCGAAGTAGATCAGCACCTGGCGGTCGTCCGGCAGGACGTACTGGTGGCGGTGCCTGGCCTGCGTGTCCAGCTGCATCGGCATGTCGTGTTCCGACGCGGCGATGCGCTGGCCCTGGGCGTCGTACAGGGCGATGTCGCCGGGCACGATGCGGTCGATCTGCTCCAGCGTGCGGTCCAGCTCGTCCGGGCTGTCGGTGGCCGGCAGCAGGCGTGCCAGCAGATCGGTGAGGTCCGGGCTGTTGCGCGGGTCCACGATGTTGCGGTTCAGCGCGCCGGAGGATTCGGTGCCGAAGTACGGCCCGACGACGTTGCCGATGAGCCAGAACACGCTGCCGACCAGCAGGAATGCCAGCAGCATCATGCAGACGAGGCCGACGTAGATCTGGCGGTACAGGCGGTGGCGCACGTAGCTGCGGCGCGCGCCCACCGGCCGCTTGCAGGCGCGTGCGGCGAACAGGGCGAAGGGGCGGCAGTCCGGCTCCGCAGCCTTGCCCGGGCCGGCAGTGGTCTCGTGTCGCGGGGTGTTCATTGTTCGTCCTGCCGTTGGGCGAACACGTAACCGGCACCGCGCACGGTGACGATGCGGCGCGGGTTCTTGGCGTCGTCGCCGATGGCGGCGCGGATGCGCGAGATGTGCACGTCGATGGAGCGGTCGAAGGCCTCCAGCGCATCGCCGCGTGCCAGCTCCAGCAGGGCCTCGCGCGACAGCACGCGGCCGGGGTGGCTGGCCAGCGCCAGCAGCAGGGCGAACTGGTGAGACGTCAGCGCCACGGCCTGGCCGTCGAGGCGGGCTTCCAGCGCGGCCTCGTCGATCTCCAGCCGGCCGAAGCGCAGCACCCGCCTGACATCGCCATGGCCGCCACCGTGAGCCGTGCCGCCGCCGTGGCCGTTGCCATTGGTCTGCGCACGGCGCAGCAGGGCGCGCAGGCGCGCCAGCAGCTCGCGCGGGTTGAAGGGCTTGGGCAGGTAGTCGTCGGCGCCGAGTTCCAGGCCGACGATGCGGTCCACGTCCTCGCCGCGCGCGGTGAGCATGAGGATGGGCAGGCTGCTGCGCTCGCGCAGGCGGCGACACAACTCGAAGCCGTCGCCGTCCGGCAGCATGGCGTCGAGGATCAGCGCGTCGTAGTGCGCCTCGCGCAGCATGCGCTCGCCATCGCCCAGGGTCGGCGCGACCGTCACCGGCAGGCCACGGCCGCCGAGATACTCGGCCACCATGGCTGCCAGCGAGGCATCGTCGTCGATCATCAACAGGCGTTCGCTCACGCTTGCTTTACTCCGGGTGGGACGGCGCGACCTTGCGCCGTCCGGGCGATGGCTGTTGCCGTGACAGGGATCAGAAGCGCAGGGAGCCGGTGACGCCGAAGATCGGCGCGCTGCCGAGGTCGTCCTGCACGATGTCGTCGCCGTTGGCGTTGCGCAGCTTCAGCTCGCCGCCGAAGGCCATGCCGGCGTAGGCGTCCACGCCGATCATCGGCGTCGGCTTCCAGGACACGTGCGCGAACACCGGGATGTAGTTCACCTCGCCGATGCCATTGCGCGCGCGGACGTTGTCGGTCGCCAGGCGGAACTCGCTGCTGCGCCACGAGCCACCGAGGCCCAGTTCCCACTGGTCGTTGAAGCGGTAGGCCAGCTCCAGGCCGGCCGGGCCGCTGGGGCCGACACCCAGCGGGTTGAACAGGCGCCACTGGTCGTTGAATCGCCAGTCCACGATGAAGAAGGGGAAGACCTTCACTTCGTCGTCGAGGCCAGCGAAGGTGGCCAGGCCGATACCCAGGCGACGGTTGGGGCCGTAGCTGCGCATCGCGCCGGCGGTGAGGCCCCAGGTCAGCGCCTCGCCTTCGTCGGCGCCGTCTTCCATCGCCCATTCGGCGCGCGGCGTCACCATCAGGCGCCAGTCGTTGTTCAGCGGCGTCGTGAACGGCACGCCGATCGAGTAGCGCTGGATGTCACCCCAGGGGGCGCCGCCGAAACGGTTGCTGCCGTCGAACTTCCAGTTGTCCTGCTCGGCGCGGAACTGCAGGCCCAGCGAGGAGCCACGCGCCAGGTTGCGGCTGTGGTTGATCGACAGGATGGCGCTGTCGACGCTGGCCGTGCCACCGGCGTCGAGATCGGCCTCGCTCATGCCGACGTAGCCGGCGGAGATGGAGGTCTGGCTGGCCGGCGGTGTCTGGGCGATGGCCTGGCCGCTGAGGCCACTGAGGCCCAGCAGGGAGACGGCGAGGCCGAGGGTGTGCGGTCGCAGGGAGGCAAGCGTCATGTCGTGCAGTCCTGGGGAGGTTGGGAAGGATGGTGGAAAGACGGCCGGAGGGCGGCAGGCGCTTCCTCGCGCACGCTGCGGCCATCCTCGAAGACGAACAGCGAATCCGTGCCGACGTCCTCGGCGCAGTCCGGGCAGGCAGTAAGGATACGCGTCAGGCCGGCGGGTAGCTCGTCGGCGGCGTGCAGCGAGCGGCTGTCGCCGCAGACCGGGCAGCACAGGAGTGGCGCGACGACGCGGGTCTGCGGCCAGACCTGGCGTAGCGTGCCGCGTGCCGGCGAGGGCTGGTCCAGCACCGCGCTCACGGGCGTGGCTCCGGGTTGCCGCGCCACAAGGGGCGCTGGGCCGGGCTCAAGGGCTCGCCGAGATCGGCCAGCGTGGCCAGCAGGCGGCTGTCCTGGCGCGCCCTGTTCAGCGTACCCAGGCCCACGGCGTCGGCCCCCGTCTGGCGGCTGGCCAGATGCGCGGCGATCAGGGGGTCGCTGCTGTCGGTGCTGGTCGCGGCCGCGCCGTCGCGGGCGGGGCAGGGGATGTCCGCCGCATTGGCCTGCCAGGCGAACAGCCCGGCCCCCAGTGCGAGTGCGCTGATGACCAGCAGCCAGCCGCTGCGGCGGGCGCGCGGGTGACGGTCGTCGAAGCGGCGCAGGGGCGGGTACTGGGGCGGGATATCGGCTGCGACCGGGGCTGCTGCGACCGGGGCCGGTGCGGCGGGACGGTCGGCTTCGTGGTCCTGTTGGCTCATGGCGTGACTCCGGGGGATGCCGGAACTGGCATGGACAGGATGCTGGGGGGCCGTGCTTGCTGGTCTTTCTCTGGCAGGTAAAGAAATGTGAACCTGCGAGATGTGTGATGCGAACCCGCCGCGGTCGTGCAGGCCCGTAGCGCCGCCGGCGGGCGAGCCGCAACGGTGCTCAGCCTGCCAGCAGGGCCAGCGGGAAGTCAGCCAGGCTGGCGATCACCTGGTCCACGCCGTGGTCCGCCCCGAGTTGCGCAGCGCGGGACGGGTCCGCCAGCGCGATCAGGCAGCCGACCCCTGCCGCCCGCGCGGCACGGAAGCCGGACACCGCGTCCTCGACGACGATGCAGTCCTGCGCGGCCGGCCCCAGGTTCGCGGCGGCCTGCAGGTAACAGTCCGGCGCCGGCTTGCCGGGGCGGCTGCCGTCGTCATGCACGATGCGGGTGACGTCGAACCAGCGCGCCAGGCCAAGGTGGGCGATGAAGAAATCGAGATTGCGCCGGTCCGACGAGGTGGCGATGGTGCGCGGCACGTCGGCTGCCACCAGCGTGTCGAGCAGCCGGGTGGCGCCCGGCGACAGCACGAAGATGTCCGGCCGTTGCAGGCAGCGCTCGCGATACAGCGACTCCTTCTGCTGCGCGAGCGCTTCCAGCTCGGCGCCGGCCACGGGCCGCCCCAGCAGGTAAGCCAGGATGCTGGCGTTGGGTCGGCCGTGCACGTGGTGCTCGAACTCGTGGGCGTCCAGCGGTCGGCCGCGCAGGCGCAAGGCCGCGGCCTGCCAGGCTTCCTCGTGCAGCGCCGCGTCCCACAGCAGCACACCGTTGAAGTCGAAGATGACGCCTTGCATGGGCTGCCCTCGTCCCGTCTTTTTCAACGTGCCGGGCGTCAGCGCGCCGGTGCGACCAGCTCGTCCGACAAGCGCTTCAGCCAGCCGGCCACATCCTCCTTAGGCACCTCCAGCTTGCGGCGCACGGGTGTCGCCTGCGGGTAGCCACCCACATCGTTCTGGCTGTCGATGATGCGGCCAGCACCATTGCGCACGTCCGCCACGATGCGGCGGTCAACGCTGTCGCGGTCCAGCGGGCGGGCGCCTGCGTTGCCGAGTACGTTTTCCCGCACATCCCTGGCCGCGATGGCCTTGAAGTTCGCCGGCCAGACCGGCGGGGCCGCCAGTCGCTCCACGTACGGGCCGACCTCCGGCACCGGTCGAAGCAGGTAGTTGCCGCCGGTGATGTTGTCGCTGGCATACACCTCGGCCTTGCTGGTGTTGCGGCCGGCGACATTGGTCGTGAAAAAGGCGACGTCGCGTGTGTCGCGGCCGCGGATCAACTCGTTGCCCACCACCGCGATGCGCGGCACGGCGGGCAGGCTGCGGCCTTCCCATTCCGGTGCCCACCAGCCGGCCCGCACGATGGAACGGCCCGGGTTGTAGATGAGGTTGTTGGCCACCACGCCGGTGGTGCCGCCCTTGAAGTAGGGGTTGCGCTCGTCGTTGTGCGCGTACAGGTTGCCGATGATCGCGACGTCGCGCACGTCGTCATGCACCAGCGTGCCCTTGGAATGCGGTTCGCGCTTGGAGTGCGCCGAGTGCTGCAGGCCCTCCGCGATGATGTTGTTCGACAGGGTGACGCGGCGCGAGGTGCCCTCAGGCCCATCGTGGCGGGGGCCGGAGATCGACAGGTTCTCGTCCACCGCCCAGGCGAAGGAACAGTGGTCGATGACGATGTTGTAGGCGTTCTTGCCCTGCGTCGTGGCATCGACGTCCCAGCCCTTCGTGAAGCCGGGCTCGGTGTACTTCGGCTCGCCGGCGTCGCCCATGCGGAAGCGGATGTGCTGCATCAGGATGTCGTGGGTTCGGATGTCCAGGCCGCCGCGGATCAGGGTGATGCCGGGGCTGGGGGCGGTCTGGCCGGCGATGGTGACGAAGGGCTCGCGGATGTCGAGGTTGCCCTTGCCGAGGTCGATGATGCCGGCGACCTCGAACACCACGACGCGTGGACCCTTCTCGTCCAGCGCGGCCTGCAGCGACCCGGGGCCGCGGGCGTCGAGATTGGTCACGCGGACGATGCGGCCGTCGAGGCCGGCTTTCGTCTCGCTGCCGAAGCCGACGAGGCCGAGGCGGTCGGCAATGCTGTCCTGCGCCGGGCTGGCGCTGGTGACAAAGCAGAGTAACAGGGCGAGCAGGGGGCGGAGCGTCATGGTGTGTCGCGTCGGCGGGGGTTCAGGATGCATGGTGGTACAGCTGCCAGGCCCACGCGACCAGCGCGAAGAAGGCGGCGAGGCATGCCCAGGCATGACGTTGGTAACGGCGCGACAGGGTGCGCGGGTCGAGGTCGCTGATCAGCAGCACGCGGCCATCCGGGCTGTGCTGCAGGTAGTGCGTGGGGGCGGTGCGCAGGTCCTCGCGCTGCTCGGCGCGTACTTCGCGTTGCGCGGCGGCGCGGGCGAGCTCCCACTCCTGCATGTCCAGCTCGCCGTTGCGGTCGAGGTCGAAGCGGGCATGCGCCTCGCCGTTCTGCTTCCAGGCGGCCAGCTTGTGGCCGAGGCGGGCGCGCGCCGAGGGACCGTCCACGCTGGCGCTGCGCGAGCTGAGGTGACCCTGCACGTACAGCTGCTGTCCGGGGGCCAGCACGCGCAGGATGTGGCGGAAATTCCCGTCGGTCTCCACGTGCTCCTGGCTGCACACCACCTTGGCGCCGTGGCTGTCGACGAAGGCCTCGCCGGTGGCGTCGGCCACCACGAAGCTGCTGTCGCTGCATTCCTCGCTGCGACCGACCCAGCGGTCGTTGTTGTCGCGTTCCTCCACCTTGTAGTGATACCAGAGGCAGGGCAGGTGGGTTAGCGGCGAGCGTAGCGGTACGCCCTGCAGCTCACGGCCGCGCCCGGCAATGCTGACGAAGCCTTGCGGCGCGGTGGCGATCGGCACCAGCGGGGCATCGGCGATGCGGCGGTGCAGGCGGTGGCAGTACACCCAGCCGCACAGCGCGATGCCGGCACCTGCCAGGGCCATGCCCAGGGGCATGGAGCCGTCGCGCCAGAGGGCCAGGACGGCCATGCTGACGAAGGCCAGCATGCCGCCCCACTCGGGCAGCGTGTAGCGCAGCTGCATGGATGTGCCGCGACGCGGCTCAGCGCGCGAACAGCGCGGCGACGTCCACGTCGGCCTTCTCGGCGGCGGCGAATTCCAGCAGCGGCTTCTCGTCGAAGCGGAACATGCGGGCGACGATCAGGTCGGGAAACTGCTCGACCCGCACGTTGTTGATGTTCACGGCGGCGTTGTACAGCTCGCGGCGATCGGCGATGGCGTCTTCCAGGCTGCTGATGCGCTGTTGCAAGGCCAGGAAGTTCTCGTTGCTGCGCAGCTCCGGATAGTCCTCGGCCACCGCGAAGAGGCGGCCCAGGCTGGCGCGCAGGCTGCCTTCGGCGTCACCCAGTGCGGCGACGTCCTGGTGCTCGCGCGCATCCGCCACCTGCGCGCGGGCGGCGATCACCCGCTCCAGCGTGGAGGATTCGAAATCGCGCTGCTGCTTGCACACCTCGATGAGCTTGGGCAGTTCGTCGTGACGCTGCTTCAGCAGCACGTCGATGTTGGCCCAGGCCTGCGCCACGTTGTGCTTGAGGCTGACCAGCCCGTTGTAGAGCATGATCGCGTAGATCAGCGCAACGCCCAGTGCAGCGAGGAACAGCCAGCTTGCCATCGTCGTGTCTCCCAGTGAGGATGCGGCGACGATAGCGGTAGCGGGCTACCCCCGCAAGTCGGCGGCTGCCGGCCGGTCTGCGGGGAGGGCAGGGGGGACTGGCGTGCTCAGCGGTTCATCAGCTTGACGACCAGCCACAGCACGATGCCGATGGCAACGGCGCCACCGATCAGCAGCATGAACTGGCCGCCGCTCATCTCCATGTCGGCCACGCCACCGGTGCCGGTATCGCCGCCTGCGGCCAGTGCGAGGCTGCCGACGGTGGCTAGCGAAACCGCAGTGGCGGTGCGGAAGGTTCTTTGCAGGATGGTGGACATGAGGATCTCCGTGAAAAAAGCCCCCGGCTGACCGGGGGCTGTGATGGCGGGCGGCGGGGCACAGCGCCCCTGCACGCCCTCAGGCACTGCGAGGAACCGGTTCAGCCGTGCTCCAGCACGCGGTCCTTGGTTTCGGGCAGGAAGAACGTACCCACCACCAGGGTGATCACCGCGATGACGATCGGATACCAGAGCCCGTAATAGATGTCGCCCGTCGCGGCCACCATGGCGAAGGCGGTGGTCGGCAGGAAGCCGCCGAACCAGCCGTTGCCGATGTGGTACGGCAGGGACATCGAGGTGTAGCGGATGCGCGCCGGGAACAGTTCGACCAGCCAGGCGGCGATGGGTCCGTACACCATGGTCACGTAGATGACCAGGATGGTGAGCAGCACGACCATCATCACGTAGTTGATCTTGTCCGGATCGGCGGCGTCCGGGTAGCCCGCGGTCTTCAGCGTGTCGTTGAGCGACTTGGTGAAGGCCGCGGCCTTCGCCTTGCCGTCGTCCGCCGACAGGTTGGCCCCTTCGTAGCTCGCCACCACCACGTCGCCGACGCGGATCTCCGCCACCGTGCCCGGGGCGGCGGCGACGTTGCTGTAGCTGATGGCCTTCCTGGCCAGCGCGCTCTTCGCAATGTCGCAGGAGCTGTTGAATTTGGCCTTGCCCACCGGGTCGAACTGGAAGGAGCACTGGGCCGGATCGGCCACCACAGTCACGGGGCTCTTCTCCTGCGCGGCAAAGATGTCCGGGTTGCCGTACTGGGTCAGCGCCTTGAAGATCGGGAAGTAGGTCAGCGCGGCGATCAGGCAGCCGGCCATGATGATCGGCTTGCGACCGATCTTGTCCGACAGTGACCCGAACACGATGAAGAACGGCGTGCCCAGCGCAAGTGCTCCGGCAATCAGCAGGTTGGCGGTCTGCGCGTCGATCTTCAACGTCTGCAACAGGAAGAACAGCGCGTAGAACTGCCCGGTGTACCAGACGACCGCCTGACCGGCCGTGGCACCGACCAGCGCCAGGATCACGATCTTCAGGTTGCCCCAGCGGGCGAAGGACTCGGTCAGCGGCGCCTTGGAGGCCTTGCCTTCCGCCTTCATGCGCTGGAACACCGGCGACTCGTTGAGCTGCATCCGGATGTACACCGAGATCACCAGCAGCAGGATGGACAGCAGGAAGGGAATCCGCCAGCCCCACTCTTCGAAGGCTTCCTTGCCCAGCGCGATGCGCGTGCCGAGGATGACCAGCAGCGACAGGAACAGGCCCAGGGTCGCGGTGGTTTGGATGAAGCTGGTGAAGAGGCCCCGCTTGCCCGGAGGAGCATGCTCCGCCACGTAGGTGGCGGCCCCGCCGTACTCACCGCCGAGCGCGAGGCCCTGCAGCAGACGCAGCGTGATGAGGATGATCGGCGCCGCCACGCCGATGGTGGCGTAGGTCGGCAGCATGCCGACGATGGCGGTCGACACACCCATGATGAGGATGGTGACGAGGAAGGTGTACTTGCGGCCGATCATGTCGCCGAGGCGGCCGAACAGGATGGCGCCGAAGGGACGTACCGCGAAGCCGGCGGCGAAGGCCAGCAGCGCGAAGATGAAGGCCGATGTCTCGTTGAGGCCGGCGAAGAAGTGCTTCGCGATGATCGCCGCCAGCGAGCCGTACAGGTAGAAGTCGTACCACTCGAACACGGTGCCCAGCGACGAGGCGAAGATGACCTTCTTCTCCTCCTTCGTGATCCCCTGTCTGGTGGCGCCCGCTGCAGTTGCGGATGCTTGGTTCATATCTCCTCCTCTTGTGGGTATGTGTCGGCTGGGCCAGCACTGTCGGCAGGACGGACCGGGGCCAACTGCGCCGGGAGGCTATGCCCGCTTTCTGACGAGTCACTTACGCGCACTTACGATGTGCTTACGCAATGTGGCTGCGCGCGCAGCAAGAAGGAAAAATGCTTTTGGCATCAACCGGAAAGCGTTGTGCTGCAAGGCTTTCCGCGGGCGTAGGGGATTACCCGTGGGTGTAGAAGGAGGGCGGTTTGCCGCGCTGCAGGATTACCCGCACACAGGTGCCGCGGCCGTCCGCCGGCGCTTCCATGAAGGCGGTGCCGCCATGCAGCGCGGCGATTTCGCGCACGATCGCCAGCCCCAGTCCGCTGCCGGCGACGCTGCTGCCCAGCACGCGGTAGAAGCGTTCGAACACCCGGTCCTGATCTTCCGCCGGCACGCCCGGGCCATCGTCCAGCACGCCGATGACGACCTGCTGGCCGTCGTCGCTGGCCCGTACCGACGCCGTGACGTGGCCGCCTTCCGGCGTGTACTTCACGGCGTTGTCGACGAGGTTGGACACCATCTCGTGCAGCAGCACCGGGGACCCCGGCATGGTGAGGCGCTGCCCCGCGCTGTCGACGCCGATGTCGATGCTCTTCGCCAGCGCGCCCGGTACGTGCTCCGCCACCGCGGTGCGCACCAGTTCGTCGATGTCGATGATCTCGAAGGCGTGCACCTTGTCCGAGCTGGCCTCGGCGCGCGCCAGTGACAGCAACTGGTTGATGAGGCGCGTGGCACGCTCGGCCCCCGTCAGCGCGCGCGACAGCGACATGCGCACCTGCTCCGGGTCGGTCTCGGTCAGCGCCAGCTCGGTCTGCATCTTCAGCCCGGCCAGCGGCGTGCGCATCTGGTGGGCGGCGTCGGCGATGAAGCGGCGCTGCGCCTGCAGGTTGTCCTCCAGGCGCGCCATCATGTCGTTGAACGCGTTGACCAGCGGACGCACTTCCTCCGGCACCGTGCCCGGGTCCACCGGCGACAGGTCGCCCGGGCTGCGGCTGCGGATCAGGCCCTGCAGCCGCCCCAGCGGCGCGATGCCGCGCGACAGGCCGAACCACACCAGCAGCACCGCCAGCGGAATGATCGCGAACTGCGGCAGCAGCACGCCGGAGACGATGCGTGCCGACAGGCTGTTGCGCTTGTGGCGCGTCTCCGCCACCTGGATCAGCGTGAAGCTGCCGTCGCTGTCCGGCTGGTCATGCACCGCCATGTAGGCGATGCGCACGTCCTCGCCGCCGATCTCGCCGTCGCGGAAGAACACCTCGCGGCTGGGTAGGCGGCCGCTGCCGTCGAGCGCGGGAATCTCGGTGTCACCCGCCAGCAGGCTGTGGTCCGGCGAGACGATCTGGTAGTACACCGTGTCCTCGGCGTCCGCACGCAGCAGGCGGCTGGTGGACTGCGGCAGGTCGACGCGCAGGCGGCCGTCGGCATCGCTGCGCAGCAGGTGCGACAGTGCCAGCACCTGCTCGGACAGCGCGTTGTCATAGGGCTGGTTGGCGATGCGCGAGGCCACGTCGTAGGTGGCGATGATGGAGATGGGCCACAGGAACAGCAGCGGCGCCAGCATCCAGTCGAGGATCTCGCCGAACAGCGAGTAGCTGCCGCGGCCGCTTTCGCCTTCCGCGCGCGCCCTAGCGCGCCGTCGGCGCCACGGCATCCGGCTTCTCCAGGCAATAGCCCAGGCCGCGCACCGTGGCGATGCGCAGGCCGCTCGGCTCGATCTTCTTGCGCAGGCGGTGGATGTACACCTCGATGGCATTGATCGAGACTTCCTCGCCCCAGCCGCACAGGTGATCGACCAGGTGTTCCTTGCTCACCAGGCGACCGGCCCGCAGCAACAGCATTTCCAGCACGCCCACCTCGCGGGCCGACAGCTCGACGAATTCGCCGGACACGCTCACCGAGCGGTCGCTCTGGTCGAACTGCAGCGGCCCCAGGGTGATGGTCTTGCCCTGGCCGGTGCCGCGGCGGGTCAGCGCACGCACACGGGCCTCCAGCTCGGGCAGGGCGAAAGGCTTGGTGAGGTAGTCGTCGGCGCCGGCATCCAGCCCGGCGACGCGGTCTTCCACGGCATCGCGCGCGGTGAGGATCAGCACCGGCGTGGCCACCTTGCGGGCACGCAACTTCTGCAGCACTTCGATGCCAGAGAGCCTGGGCAGGCCGAGATCGAGCACCAGCAGGTCGTAGGTCTGGGTGCTCAGCGCGCTGTCGGCATCACGGCCGTTGCCCACGTGGTCGACCGCATAGCCGTGGCGCTTGAGGGCGCGGGCCAGTGCGTCGGCGATCAGTTCGTCATCTTCGGCCAGCAGTATGCGCATGCGCCGGTCTCGTCCGCGGGGAAGGTATGGGCGGAACTATAATCTGGCGCTGGCCTTTGCGGTCATTCCATGAAACCCGGAGCAGTCATGAGTTCCTACTTCAAGCACCACGTCTTCTTCTGCTGCAACCAGCGCCCGGAGGGCGAGGCCTGCTGCAACAACCAGGGTGGCTCGAAGATGCAGGCCTACGCCAAGGACCGCATCGGCAAGCTGGGCCTGAAGGGCAAGGGCAAGGTGCGCGTCAACAAGGCCGGCTGCCTGGACCGCTGTGACGACGGCCCGGTGCTGGTCGTGTATCCCGACAACGTCTGGTACACCTTCGTCGATGAAAGCGACATCGACGAGATCATCAGCGAGCACCTGCAGAACGGCCGCGTCGTGGAGCGCCTGAAACTATGAGCGCGGTGAACAACGAGCAGGCCCTGGTCGACGGCCCGGCAGGTGCCATCGACGTGCTGGTGGACGCGCCGGAGTCGCCGCGCGGCATCGCGCTGGTGGCGCACCCCCACCCCTTGTTCGGCGGCGCCAACACCAACAAGGTGGCGCACACGCTGGCGCGCACGCTGCGCGACCTCGGCTACGCGGCCATCCGTCCCAACTTCCGCGGCGTCGGCAAGACCGCCGGCACCCATGACAACGGCAAGGGCGAGACGGAAGACATGCTGGCGGTACTGGCCTGGGGGCAGCAGCGCTTCGGCTTCACCGCCAGTGACCCGGTGATCATCGCCGGCTTCTCCTTCGGCGCCTACGTGCAGGCCCGCGTGGCGCATCAGCTGGCGGATGCCGGCACGCCCGCCGAGCGCCTGGTGCTGGTCGGCACCGCCGCCGGCCACGTGGAGGGCGCGCGCCAGTACGACACGGCAGCCGTGGGCAAGGACGCCATCGTCATCCACGGCTCGAAGGACGAGACCGTCGCGCTGGACAACGTGCTGGCCTGGGCCGAGCCGCTGGAGCTGCCGGTCATCGTGGTGCCGGGGGCGGACCATTTCTTCCACGGCCGCCTGCACATACTCCGCGACATCATCACGCAACGCTTCAACTTCAGCGAGGCCACAGCATGAAGCTCATCGGCTCCACCACCAGTCCCTACGTGCGCAAGGTGCGCATCCTGCTCGAAGAGAAGGGCCTGGCCTACGAGTTCGTCGCCGAACAGCCCTGGGAACCCACGACCCACGTGCCCGACTACAACCCGCTGGGCAAGGTGCCGGCGCTGGTCGCCGACGACGGCCGCATCTGGTTCGATTCCACCGTGGTTGCCGAGTACATCGAGACGCTGGGCGCCGCGCCCGCCTTCCTGCCCGCCGACCCGCTGGCGCGCGTGGAAGTGCGCCAGCTCGCGGTGCTCGCCGATGGCATCGTCGATGCCGGCGTGGCCTGGCGGGTGGACGCCCAGCGGCCCGAGGAGCGCCAGGATGCGAAATGGATCGCCCGCCAGCGTGGCAAGGCGGAGCGTGGCCTGGACAAGCTTGAGCAACTCGCGACAGGGCAGGAGTGGCTGCATCGCAGCGGCTACGGCCTGGCCGACGTGGCCGCCGTGTGTGCGCTGGGCTTCCTGGACTTCCGCCATCCCTCGCTGGACTGGCGCGCCAGCCGGCCGCAGTTGACCGCCTATGCCGAACGGATCGTCCGGCGCCCGGCGTTCGCCGCCACCATTCCCTTTGCCTGAACAAGGAGCTTTCATGCGTAACCGCATCCTGGGCGGCCTCATCGCGCTCTCCTGCCTCGCTGCCCTGCCGGCGCACGCCGACGAACTGACCGAGGCCAAGCGCGCCGACGTCATGCGCCTGCTCAAGTCGTCCGGCTCCGTCAGCATGGTGGACGGCATGCTCGGCGCCATGATGCCGCTGCTGCAACAGCAATGCGCCAAGTGCACCGCCGAGCAGAAGGCCATCCTGCAGCGCGAGGTGACCGCCGTCTTCCGCGAGAACGTGGATACGCCGGACGGCTTCCTGTCGCGCATGGTGCCGGTGTATGCGGCGCGCTTCAGCCACGCCGAGATCCGCCAGCTGCTCGCCTTCTACGAGTCGCCCATCGGCCGCAAGCTGGTCGGCGAGATGCCCGGGATGATGAAGGAAGGTGGCGAGGCCGGTCGTGCCTGGGGCCAGTCGCTGGAGCCGAAGCTGCGCACCCGCCTGCAGGCGGCCATGCCCCAGCCGCCCGCCGCGCAACCGCCCGCGACGCAGCCGGCGCCGAAGTAGGCCATGCCGCTGCGGATCGACGGCCTGCGCAAGTCCTACGGCGACAACGAGGTGGTCGCCGGCCTCAGCCTGACGCTGGAACGGGGCGAGTGCTTCGCCCTGCTCGGCCCCAACGGCGCCGGCAAGACCACCACCATCCGCTGCGTGCTGGGCCACACCGCACCGGATGCCGGCGACATCCAGCTTTGCGGCATGCCGGTGCCCGGTCGCGCACGCGAGGCGCGCATGCGCGTCGGCGTCGTGCCGCAAAGCGACGGCCTCGACCCCGACTTCACCGTGGCCGAGAACCTCGTCGTCTTCGGCCGCTACTTCGGCCTCAAGGACGCCGAGGTGTGGGCCAGGGTGCCGGAACTGCTCGCCTTCGCCGGCCTGGAGGCCAAGCGCGACGCCAAGGTGCCCACCCTGTCCGGCGGCATGAAGCGCCGCCTCGCCATGGCCCGTGCACTCGTTGCGGACCCGGAGTTGCTGGTGATGGACGAACCCACCACCGGCCTCGACCCGCAAGCCCGCCATCTCATCTGGGACCGCCTCAAGGCGCAGATCGCCGCCGGCCGCACGGTGTTCCTCACCACCCACTTCATGGACGAGGCCGAACGCCTGGCGCATCGCATCGCCGTGATGGACCGCGGCCGCATCATCGCCATGGGCACGCCGCGTGACCTCATCGCCGAGCACATCGAACCGCACGTGGTGGAAGTCTTCGGCGACTGGGCCGGCCACGACGGCGGCGCCACCGCCTGGGCCGCCGCGCATGCCGGCACATATGCGAAACGTTTCGAGGTCAGCGGCGAAACCGCCTTCTGCTACCTCGACGACCCGAACGCCCTGCTGGCACACCTGTCCGCGCAAGGCGGCCTGCGCTACCTGCACCGCCCCGCGAACCTGGAAGACCTGTTCCTCAAGCTGACCGGGCGGGAGCTGCGGGACGGTTGAGCACAGCCGTTGGCTGAGCTTCGGTCCCTGAGCTTGTCGAAGGGTCGAAGCCAACCTGCCGCAAGAGGGCAGGGCCTTCGGCACTTGAGCATTTGGAAGGGCTGAAGCCAACTATTAGCGAGCTGCCCGCCCTTCGACGAGCTCAGGGCACGAAGTTGCGAGAAGCGGACGCAACTGGACAACGCCCACGGAGCCAACGTCATGAGTCATCGCGTCGAAATCCACTACTGCACCCAATGCCGCTGGCTGCTCCGCGCCGCCTGGATGGCGCAGGAACTGCTGACCACCTTCGATCAGGAAATCGCCGAACTGACCCTGCGGCCCGGCACGGGCGGCGTGTTCGAAGTGTGGGCGGATGGCGAACTGGTGTGGTCGCGCAAGGACAAAGGGCGCTTTCCGGAGATCACCGAGCTGAAGCAGCGGGTGAGGGATGTGGTGGCGCCGGAGCGCAGCCTGGGGCATGCGGACAGGAAAGGGGAGTAGAGCGGGGAGTAGAGAGCGCCGCCGTCTTGCGGCCCTTGCCGGCTGCAGGTGTGTGCTGCGACGAACTACCACCAGACTCCCGTCATTCCCGCGTAGTGGGTTTCGCAGGCATTCCGGCGAATGCCGGAAGCTCGCAAAGCGGGAATCCAGTGACGTTGGTTTTGTCTTTGTCCTACCGGCTCGCGCCGTACGTGCGGTGACTAGTCGCTACGCCAAGCCGGGACTCGCCCCGGCGGGCGAGGTACTTTCTTTGTGCGGACAAAGAAAGTACCCAAAGAAAGCCGCCCCGCTTCCGCCGCCACGCTACGCGTGGTCCCCTGCGCTGCGCACCATGTCGAGCGGCTGCGGAACTCGCGCTGCGCGCTCAGACAGTCCTCGCCGTCGCGCTACGCGCGATCCCTCGTCACGGCTGTGCTGCTCGGCGGCTGCAGAGGGGGGGAGGGGGCGTGCTGAATTGCTGCGCTTTGCCTCTATGGGTGGCGTCATGTAAAGCATGCAGACGGTATGCTGCGGCCTTGTCTGCGAAGTGAGGTTTTTGTCGATTGTGTTAGTGGGTATTGAACGGAGGCGGACTAGCCAGAAACCCTTGTGTGACAAGCCTTTCCGGATGCTGGCAGGCGCCATGTTAGGGAGCACGCGCCGATGTTAGGCAGCAAAGCTGCTCCCTAAAACAAGTTAGATGCCATGCCGACTAAACCATCAAAAATTTCAAGCCTTCTAGTCACTGCCTACGTTGCTGTTGTTGGGGGCGGCACATTGCTGCATTTCGTTAACACGGGCGACGTTTACACCCTCACGTACAGCTTCACTCGTCCCGCAACGATCATCGCTGTGTTCGTTGGAGTTCTTGTCGCTTTTGGCCTATGGCGAAGTTACGCTTGGGCATGGTGGTTGGGTTTGGTTGCAGCGGCTCTGCAACTCTATCGTTTTGGCCCTTGGTTCGCGGAGCGTTTGGCTGATGGTCAAGTTCCAACTGGCTCTTGGCTCATTGCCTTTTTGCTTTTGGCCTTTTCTGTGCTGCATTTAACAAAATCGGTTCGTAAATCGTGCTCTCGTTAACTGCATCTAACCTTTCGGTCAACCGGACCTGCCTTCGGCAGTCCGGTTACCTCCAACGTTGAGGCACGCCGGATCAAGTCTGCACGGCCCCAATCCCCTCTGCAGCCGCCGAGCAGCACAGCCGTGACGAGGGATCGCGCGCAGCGCGACGGCGAGGACTGTCTGAGCGAAGCGAGTTCCGCAGCCGCTCGTCATGGCGAGCAGCGCAGGGGACCGTGCGAAGCGTGGCGGCGGAAGCGGGGCGCGTTCTCTGCATACTCTCTGCCGCGCAGCAGAGAGTATGTCGCCCGCCGGGGCGAATTCCCGGCGCTGCGTAACGATGAACCACCGCACGCACGGCGGGAGCTGGTAGAACACGAACAACAAGGCAAAACAAACGACACTGGATTCCTGCCTTCGCAGGAATGACGAGAGTTTCGTGGTCGCTTGCTGTGCCGAGCAGGGACGACGGCAAGCCGCGGTTCAGCCGCCCCACACACTCCTGATCGCCGCCACCCCATGCGCCCCCGCCGCGCGCGCCGCGGCGTCATCGGCCGGTGACAGGCCGCCAATCGCAAACACCGGCATCGGCAATTCCCGCGTCATCGCACTGAACGCGTCCCAACCCAACGGCTGTGCATCCGGGTGCGTCACCGTCGCGGCCACCGGCCCCAGCACTGCGTAGTCCAGCCCCAGCGCGGCGACGCGCTCCAGTTCCTCGCGCGCGTGGCAGGACGCGCCCACCCATTCGAAGTCCGGACGCGCATCCAGTGCAGCCAGTCGATGCGAGGGCAGATGCACGCCGTTGGCACCGATCTGCTCCGCAAGCACCAGATCCTCATTCACCACCAGCGAGGCGCCGGCTGCCTTACAGCGCGACTGCACCTGTTGTGCGAAGGCGGGGCGTTGCCCGGCGGGCAGGTCGCGTTCGCGTAGTTGCACCAGGCGCAGGCCGCGCGATAGCGCTGCGTCCAGTTCTTGCAGTTGCGCGTCGATGCCCACGGCATGTGCCTGCGTCACGCCCATCAGGCGCGGTAGCGACAAGCCCTTGAGGATGGGGCCGTTGGCGGGGAGCATGGGGGAGACGTCGAGCTTGCCGGGCTGCGTCCACACCAGCTTGCTGTGCACGTGGTCAGCGATGTCGCCACTCCAGTGCGGGATCTCGAAGAAGTGCAGGCGTACGTGGGCGTGTTCGTAGTGGTGCTCGCGCATCAGCCAGGGCCAGGCGGCGTGCACGGTGATGCCGAGTTCTTCCTGTAGTTCGCGCACCACGGCGTCGCGAGCCGTCTCGCCTGGCTCCACCTTGCCGCCGGGGAATTCCCAGTAGCCTTCGTAGATGGCGCCGGGGGCGCGCTGGCCGAGCAGGAAGCTGCCGTCGGGGCGGGTGATGACGGCAGCGGCGACTTCGACTTTCTTGACCATCAGGCGAATCCGGTGGGGGCGATCTGGGTGAGTTGCGCGGGCGCGTCGGCCACCAGGCAGACCTGGCGGGTGTAGATGGCGGGCAGTGCGGCGCGCACGGTGGCGAGGCCCAGCACGCTGTCGTCCAGCGCGGCGTCGAGTACCGCGACGCTCATCGCGGAGAGCGCCGGCACGGAG
Source organism: Uliginosibacterium sp. H1 (assembly GCF_036017065.1). Taxonomy (NCBI): domain Bacteria; kingdom Pseudomonadati; phylum Pseudomonadota; class Betaproteobacteria; order Rhodocyclales; family Zoogloeaceae; genus Uliginosibacterium; species Uliginosibacterium sp. H1. The sequence goes on along the minus strand of NZ_JAYXHR010000002.1, from coordinate 242,419 downwards.
ACGGGGGCGAAGCTGAGGTGCCAGGGCTCGGCGTGGATGCCGCCGCGCTCCGCATCGTAGGGGCGGAAGAAGCCGTAGCGCGACATGTTGGCGTCCAGCCATTGGGTGAGCGTGGCGAACACGCCGCCGGGCTCGTATTCGTCCGGCATCAGGCGAAGCTTGTAGTCCGGCGGCAGGGCCGCGCGGTCGTACACGTCGAACTCGCTGCCCCAGTGGTGGCGGCTGGCGCCGGGCAGGGCGGACCATTCGAGGATGGCAGCGACCAGCGCGGGCTCGTCGAGGCTGGCGTGGTCCAGCACGCTGCCGTCGGCGGCGTACAGCACCCGCTCGCCGCGGAACTTGCGGTTCCAGATGGCGATCTGCCCGTCGAAGTCGCGGAAGGCGCTGGCGACGGTGAGGTCGATGCCGGACTTCGCGGCTTCCGCGCGCATGGCGAGGAAGGCGGTGGCGGCGACCGGGTGCGCAGTGAAGCCGGGCGGGTCGAAGCGCTGCACGTGGGTGCTGGCGCGGCCGGTGAGTTGATTCGCGGAAAGCTGCAGCTCAGACATTGCTGCCGCCCCCGGAAATGAAGGACAGGCGCTGGATGTCGCTGCGTACCTGCCAGCCCATCGCCTGCCAGAACTGCAAGGCCGGTTCGTTGCCGGTCAGCACGTCGATGTGGCTCTTGTGGATGCCCAGCGTGGCGAGCTGCGCGGTGCAGCGTTCCACCAGTTGCCGGCCGATGCCGCGACCGCGGTGCGACTCCGCCACCAGCAGGTGCTGCAGGTAACCGCGCCGGCCGTCGTGCCCGGCCATGATGCCGCCGACGATGCGGCCGTCATCCTCGGCGACGAAGCTCAGGCCGGGGTTGCGGTCGAGGTAGCTTGCGACGGCATCGAAGCCATCGGCGTCCCGCACGGAGACGCCGGGCGTGGATTGCCACAACGCGAGAAGCGCGGGGTGGTCGGTGATACGCATCGGGCGGACCAGGGTGTTCACGCGTTGCCCAGCCGTCCCGCGCAATCCCGCGCGAACTGCCAGGCCACGCGGCCGCTGCGCGAACCGCGCATCAGCGACCATTGCAGCGCTTCCTGCCGCAGCGTCTCCCAGTCGTTCAGCGCAACGCCGAATTCGCGCAGCCAGTGCTGCACGATGCTGAGGTACTCGTCCTGGCTGAAGGGGTAAAAGCTGACCCACAGGCCGAAGCGTTCGGACAGGCTGATCTTTTCTTCCACCACTTCGGCGGGGTGGATCTCGTCGCCGACGTACTTGGTGCGGGCGTTCTCGTCGAAGTACTCCGGCAGCAAGTGGCGGCGGTTGCTGGTGGCGTAGATCAGCACGTTGTCCGGCACCGCGGCGAAGGAGCCGTCGAGGACGCTTTTCAGCGCCTTGTAGCCGGGCTCGCCTTCGTCGAAGGAGAGGTCGTCGCAGAAGATGATGAAGCGCTCGCTGCGCGTGGTGACCAGATCCACGATGTGCGTGAGGTCGATGAGATCGCTCTTGTCCACCTCGATGACGCGCAGCCCCTGTGGCGCGTATTCCGTCAGCATGGCGCGCACCAGCGAGCTCTTGCCGGTGCCGCGGGCGCCGGTCAGCAGCACGTTGTTGGCGCGGCGGCCTTCGATGAACTGGCGGGTGTTGGCGTCGATGCGCGCCTTCTGCGCGTCCACGTCCTGCAGGTCGGCGGGGCGGATGCCCTGCAGCTTGTGGATGGGCTCCAGCCAGCCGCGGCCGTTGCGGGTGCGCCAGCGGTGGGCGTGGGCCTTCCAGTCGGGCTCCGGCGGGGCCGGCGGCAGGGTGGCTTCGAAACGCGCCAGCACGTGTTCGGCGCGGGCGATCAGGCGGTCGAGATCAGCGGGGCTCATCGTTGGATCCGGGGGTGTTGGCCGTGGGGGTGACGTCGGGTTTGCTGGCGGGCGCGGCAGGCGGTTGCTTGCGCGGCTTGCTGGCCCAGACGATGGCGAACAGCAGGGTGAGCGCGACGAGGGCTTCGAGGAGCAGGATCCACATGGGGCAGGGAGGGCTTGAAGCGAAGAGGGCCAGTATACTTTCGCGCTTCTGCCCGCGCGCGTCGCATCGGTGCCGCGGGTTCGCCGCACCGGGGCAGGAACTCTTGCCGGCCGGTGGCATCCCATCCAGCCACGATCCACTCACGGGTTCGCCCAGGTACCGCTCGCCGATGATCCGTCTGCCGATGAAGTCTCCGTCCGCCTCGCCTGCCCTGTCCGCTTTCTGTGCCGTCTCCGTGCTCGCCCTGCTGGCAGGTTGCGCGGGTACGCCGACGCAGCCTGCCGCACCGGTGGCCGGCCCCGCCACGCCGGTGCAGTGCCCGCCGGTCGCGCCTGCGCCGGTGTGCCCGGAGCCACGCACGCCGGACGCGAAGCCGGAGCCGCCGCCCGCCGTGCCGGCCTTCCAGGCGGCGGACTGGAGCGCGCTGCCGGAGTGGCAGCGGGACGACCTGGCGCAGGCCTGGGGCGGGTTGCTGGCCTCGTGCCGCGCGATCCGCGAGCCGGCGATGCGCGAGGCCTGGAGCGTGGCCTGCGAGGCGGCGCGTGCGCTGGGCGACAAGCCGCTGAGCGCCAACATCCGCGCCTTCATGGAGACGCACCTGCAGCCCTGGCAGATCGTCAATGCCGATGGCACGCAGGAAGGGCTGGTCACCGGCTATTACGAGCCGCTGATCCGCGCCAGCCGCTGGAAGAGCGCGCGCTTCACCACGCCGGTGTATGGCGTGCCGGACGACATGCTCAACCTGGACCTCGCCGCGGTGTATCCGGAAACCAAGGGCCTGCGCCTGCGTGGCCGCGTGGAGGGCCGCAAGGTGCTGCCGTACTGGTCGCGCGAGCAGATCGAGGCGCAGGGCGAACGCTTCCAGGCCAAGGTGCTGGCCTGGGCGGAGGACCCGGTGGAGCTCTTCTTCCTGCAGGTGCAGGGCTCGGGCCAGGCGGAGTTCTCCGACGGCAGCCGGGTGCGCCTGGCCTATGCCGACCAGAACGGCCACCCGTACATCTCCATCGGCCGCTACCTGATCAACAAGGGCGAGATGAAGCTGGAGCAGGCCAGCATGCAGGGCCTCAAGAACTGGGTGAAAGCCAACCCCTCGCGCCTGTCCGAACTGCTCAACGCCAACCCCAGCTACGTGTTCTTCCGCGAGGAGGCGGCCGGCAGCGAAGGGCCCAAGGGCTCGCTGGGCGTGCCGCTCGCGGCAGGCCGTGCGATCGCGGTGGACCCGCGCACCGTGCCGCTGGGCGCACCGGTGTTCATCAGCTTCCCGAAGCCCGAAGGCGGCCAGATGAACCGGCTGGTGATGGCGCAGGACACCGGTGGTGCCATCCGTGGCCGCGTGCGGGCGGACTTCTTCTGGGGCTTCGGTGCGGAGGCGGGCGCACAGGCCGGCCGCATGCGCCAGCAGGGCCGCATGTGGTTGCTGTGGCCGCGTGCCGCGGTGCCGCCGCCGGCCAATCCCTGAGCGACCCGGGGCCGCCCTGAGCCCCGGGATGACGGGCGGGCCGGACGCCGGCCCGTCGCAACGGCCTGCCTGGCAAGGCCGGCCGCCTGCGGCCACAAGCGTTCTGTTGTTTGTGGCAAGTTGTTATTTTCATAGGGAAAAACCCTAAAGAGCGGGGTCGGACAACCGTTACCGGCAGACGAAGTCAATCGTTTGCCAGGTGGTGTCCCCATGCGTCGTCCCTTGTCGTGCCTTGCGCGGGCGCTCGTCCCGCTGCTTGCCTTGCCCGTCTTCATTGCGCCTGCCAGCGCCGAGGACATCAAGCTCATCTACAACAAGAACGAGGCCAAGCACTTCGTGCACATGCTGCAGGAGGCGCTGGAGCACACCAAGGAAATGGGCGCCTACGAACTGGCCGAGACGCCCAGCCCCATGGCCGCCCCGCGCGCCATCAGCGCCATCGTCGACAACACCGGCGAGCTGCATGTCATCACCCGCGGCTCCAACATCGAGGACGAAAAGAAGCTGCTGCCCGTCCGCATCCCGCTGGACCGCGGCCTGCTGGGCTGGCGCCTGATGCTGGTGCGCAAGCAGGACCTGCCGAAGTTCGCCGCCGTGAACTCGCTGGAAGACCTGCAGCGCCTGAAGGTTGGTCAGGGCTCGCAGTGGCCGGACACCAAGATCCTGCGCCAGGCGGGTTTCAACGTAGTGGGCGGCAACTACTCGCCGGGCCTGATGCGCATGCTCAACGAAGAGCGCTTCGACATGTTCGCCCGCGCCCCGTGGGAGGCTGCGCCCAGCCTGAAGACCGCCGAGGACATGCCGGACCTGGTGCTGGAGCCCAGCCTGGTGCTGGTGTATCCGCTGCCGCGCTACTTCATGGTCAGCCAGACCGGCAACGGCCCGGCGCTGGCCAAGCGCATCGAGACCGGCCTGCGCCGCATGATGGCCGACGGCACCTTCGACGCGCTGTTCGAGAAGTACTTCGGCAGCTTCGTGGAGAGCACCCAGCTCAAGTCGCGCAAGGTCATCCGCATGGACAACGCCACCCTGCCGCCCGAGACCCCGCTGAACGAGCCGGGCCTGTGGTTCGACCCGACCGGTACGCCCGCCCCCGCCAAGGCGGCCCCGGTCAAGACCGCTGCCAGGTCCTGATCCCGAGTTTTCATTTCCGGACGCCGGCCATGTACCGGATGTCCTGTTTCCCCCGTTGCGTTGCCCACGCCGGAGAGCCCTGCCATGAACCAGACCCTGCGCTTCAATCCGAACGCCATCAGCTTCCGACTCAACCTGCTGTTCCTCGTCATCGTGACCGCCGTGCTGGCGATCTCCGGCGGCCTCAACTACCTCAAGCTCAAGAGTGACCTGGAGCGCGGCCTGAAGGAGGACCTGGACGCCGCCACCGTGCGCCTGCAGAGCAACCTGTCGCAGCCGCTGTGGACCTTCGACACGCCGACCATGGCGAACATCCTGAAGGCCGAGCTGGCGAGCGCCAACGTGGATGCAATCGGCATCAAGACGCCGAAGGGCTGGACGCTGGTGGTCGGGCGCGACAAGGATGGCAAGCCGGACGAGCTGAAGGACGCCAAGGAGGTGCCGGCCGGCGGGCTCAACCACACCGGCCAGATCAGCTTCAAGGACGGCGACGCCGACCGCGTCATCGGCGACTTCAACGTCGGCTACAACCGCACCGCGGTGGATGCCGAACTGAGCGGCTCCATCGGCCGCCTGCTGGCGCAGATCGTCATCGTCGACATCATCATCGTGATGGCGCTGGTCATCGCCCTGCGTGTCGTCGTCACCCGCCCCCTGCTGCACATCCGCGACGCGCTGCGCAGCATCGCCGAAGGCGACGCCGACCTGACCCGTCGCCTGGATGCGCGTGGCAAGAACGAGTTCGCCGAGGTGGCGCACTGGTTCAACACCTTCGTGGCCCGCATCCAGACCGTGATCGTCGACGTCGGCCAGGGTGTGCGCGAACAACTGGACGCCGCCCGTTCGCTCACCGCCGTGGCCGAACAGGTGGACCACGCCTCGCGTAGCCAGGCCGAGGCGGTGGAAGCCACCGCGTCCACCATCGAGGAAATGTCGGTCAGCGTGAGCCACATCGCCGACACCACCAACGGCGTCGAGCGCGAAACCCAGCGTGCCGCCAGCGCGGCCCGCACCGGTGCTGCGACGGCGGATGACGCCGCCCAGGGCATCCGCCAGATCGCCGAGACGGTGACCCGCGTGAGCGAAACCGTGTCCGTGCTGGCCAAGCGCTCGGAAGAAATCGGCAGCATCGTGAACGTCATCAAGGAAATCGCCGACCAGACCAACCTGCTGGCCCTCAACGCGGCCATCGAAGCGGCGCGCGCCGGTGAGCAGGGCCGTGGCTTCGCGGTGGTGGCCGACGAGGTGCGCAAGCTGGCCGAGCGCACCACCTCCGCCACGCAGGAGATCTACGAGAAGATCGCCGCCGTGCAGCACGACACCGCGCAGGCGGTGGTGGGCATGGACGAAGCGCATGGCAAGGTGGAAGAAGGTGTGCGCAGCACCCAGGCCGTCACCGAGGCGCTGCGCAGCATCGAGTCACAGGCGGCGAGCACGGCAGACAACATCGCCACCATCGCCTCGGCGGCGACCGAGCAGAGCGCCGCCAGCCAGGACATCGCCCGCAACATGGAGCGCATCTCCAGCGCCAGCCAGGAGAACCTGACGGTGGCGGAGACGACCAGCCGCCTGTCCGACGAACTGGCGACCATCGCCACGCGACTGGACGGCGCGGTGCGCAAGTTCACCGTGTGATCGGGTCCGGGGCCCGGCTGAACATCCGGACGGCATGAAAAAGGGTGCGCCGAGGCGCACCCTTTTTCGTTCACCGCCAGGCGTTCATTCCTGTGTTTCGAGCAGGGCCGGCACGTCCGCCAGCAGGCGCCGGATCGGCGCCGGCAGGCCCAGGCTCGGCAGGGTGTCGGCATCTGCCCAGTACAGGTTGTCGTCACTGGCCATGCGGGGCAGCGTCGGCAGTTCGACCAGCCAGGGCGTCAGGGTCAGCGTGAAGTGGGTGAAGCTGTGGCGCACCGGCGGCAGCGCCTCGGCCTCGGTGGCCGTGATGCCGAAGCGGCGCTGTGCGCAGGCCAGCGGGCTCTCGCCTTCCTGGCATTCCGGCAGGCTGTAGAGGCCGCCCCAGATGCCGCTGGCCGGACGGCGCTCCATCAGCACGCGGCTTGCGTTGCCACGCCTGGCACGCAGCACCAGCACGTCCAGCGCGCGCTGGGGCACCGGCTTGCGCGGGCGGGCGGCGGGCAGTTCCGCCTGGCGGCCGGTTTCGCGCGCCACGCAATCGGCCGCCACCGGGCAGATCGCACAGGTGGGGCGGCTGCGGGTGCACAGCGTGGCGCCGAGATCCATCAGCGCCTGGGTGTAGGTGTCGATGCCCTCGGCCGGCAGCAGCGCCTCGGCCAGTGCCCACAAATGGGTTTCCACCGCGCGCTCGCCGGGGAAGCCGTCCACGCCGCGATGGCGGCACAGCACGCGCTTGACGTTGCCATCGAGGATGGCGGCGCGCTCGCCGAAGCAGAAGCTGGCGATCGCCGCCGCCGTGCTGCGGCCGATGCCGGGCAGCTCCACCAGCCCGGCTGCCGTCTGCGGAAACCGGCCGCCATGCTCCGCCATGACGATCTGCGCGGCCTTGTGCAGGTTGCGGGCGCGGGCGTAGTAACCGAGGCCGCTCCACTGTGCCAGCACCGCGTCCTGCGGCGCGGCAGCCAGGCTGGCGATGTCCGGAAAGTGCTGCAGGAAGCGGTTGTAGTACGGAATGACGGTGTCGACCTGGGTCTGCTGCAGCATGATCTCCGACAGCCACACCCGGTACGGGTCGCGGGTCTGCTGCCAGGGAAGGTCGTGGCGACCGTGCTGGCGTTGCCAGGAAACGAGGGTGTCGGCGAACTTGCTCATGTAACGCGAGTGACGCGATGTGGGGCGGGCGTGGTGGCGCGCTCGAACTGAAACCCGCCTCGACGGAAGCGGGGCGCGCACGGATAATGCCGCTTTTCCCCGATTCCGGGGACATCGCCGATACCGTGCGGCGTACCTGCCCGCCGCACCGGCCAAGCCCCCGACACCGTGACCGCCTCCACCTTCATTCCCGAAGATCCCCGCGACCCGCTGGCCTTCCGCCGCTGCCTCGGCCAGTTCGCCACCGGCATCACCGTGGTGACGACGCAGCTTGCCGACGGCACCCTCGTGGGCATGACCATCAATTCCTTCAACTCGGTGTCGCTGGAGCCGCCGCTGGTGGTGTGGAGCCTGTCGCTGCACCTGGCCCAGCGCCCGCTGCTGGAAGCCTGCGAGTACTACGCCATCAACGTGCTGGCCGCCGACCAGGAGGCCGTGTCGCGGCGCTTCGCCAGCAAGCAGCCGGACCGCTTTGCCGGTGTCGAGTGGACGCCGGGCCTCGGTGGGGCGCCGCTGCTGCCGGGCTGCGCGGCGAGCTTCGAGGTGCGCAACGCCATCCGCCATGCCGGCGGCGACCACCTCGTGTTCATCGGCGAGGTGGAGCGCTGCAGCCGCAGCGACCGCGAGCCGCTGCTGTACTACGGCGGCCGCTATCGCCAGCTGGCCCCCCTGGTGATCGTCGATGCGCAGAACTGACGGCACCGGCGCTGGCTGAGCCACCCGCTGCATCGGCGTGTCATCCGTCCCGTCCATACTTTTCGCATGTCCTCCGTTCTTCCGATTGCCGGCCGCCTGAGCCGGTTCTGGCCCCGTAGCGAGAAAGGCCGGCTGCTGCTGGCACTCGGCAGCGGCGTGGCGATGGTGTTCGCCTACGCACCCTTCGGCCAGAGCTGGCTGGCACCGCTGGGCTGGCTGGTGCTGTGGGGCCTGTGCGATGGCAGCAGCACGGCGCGCCGCGCCGCTGCCGCCGGTTTCGCATGGGGCCTGGGTTTCTTTGCGGCGGGCCTGGGCTGGATGTACGTCGCCCTCAACGTCTATGGCGGCATGGCGCCGCCGCTGGCCGCGCTGTCCATCCTGCTGCTGTGCGCCTACCTTTCGCTGTTCACCGCGCTGGCCGGGTGGCTGATGCTGCGCCTGCGCAGCGGCCGGCCGGTGTGGGATGCGGCGCTCGCCGCCGCTGCCTACATGCTGGGCGAGTGGTTGCGCGGCAACCTGTTCACCGGGCTTCCCTGGCTGATGATCGGCTACACCCAGGCGCCCCCCAGCCCGCTGGCCGGCTGGGCGCCGGTACTCGGCGTGTATGGCGTCAGCATGCTGCTGGTGTTCGTGGTGGCGCTGGTCGGGCAGACCCTGCGCGGCCGCCTGCGCTGGCCGCTGGCCGCCGCCGCGGTGGTCACCGTGCTGGCGGGCGGCGTCGTCCTGCGCGGCGTGGCCTGGACCCAGCCGGAAGGCGCCCCGCTCAAGGTTGCCCTGCTGCAGACCAACATCCCGCAGGACCAGAAGTGGGACATGGCCCGCGTGCAGGACTGGCTGGCACTCAACGCCGACATGGTGCGCCAGCACGCGCGCAGCCTGGTGGTGCTGCCGGAAACCACCTTGCCGATGTTCGACGAGCAGTTGCCCGCCGGCTACCTCGATCACCTGGGCGCGCTGGCGCGTGCGGCGGGGGGCGACGTGGTGCTCGGCATCTTTACCCGCGACGAGCAGGGGCGCGTGTTCAACAGCGCGATCTCGCGCGGTTCGAGCCCGGCGCAGCACTACGGCAAGAACCACCTCGTGCCCTTCGGCGAATTCCAGCCGCCGGGTTTCCGCTGGTTCTTCTCGCTGGCGAAGATCCCGATGGCGGACCAGAGCCGTGGCGGCGCAACCCAGCCTCCGCTGCAGCTGGGCGACCAGCGCATCGCGATGAACATTTGCTACGAGGACGTCTTCGGCGAGGAGCTGCTGCACGCGTTGCCGGAGGCGACGCTGATGCTCAACATCTCCAACCTGGCCTGGTACGGCAACAGCCACGCCCAGCCGCAGCATCTGCAGATCGCCCAGTGGCGCGCGCTGGAAACCGGCCGGCCGATGCTGCGCGCCACCAACACCGGCATGACCGCACTGGTGGCGCCGGACGGCAGCGTCAGCGCCGTGTTGCCCGCCTTCACGCGCGGCGCGCTGGAGGTGGAAGTGCAGGGCCATCGCGGCCTGACCCCCTACGCCTTGTGGGGCAACACCCCCTTCCTGGCCATGGTTGCCTGCATCCTCGTTGCAGCAGTGACCATACGGCGCCGTTCATCCTTGCGGCAGGCCCGCTGAGGCATCGGCGCTGGCCTCTGGTCCAATGGTCCAGCGGCGTTCCGCGCAACTCCTAAACTCCCAGAACCGATAAATACGTGGTGCCTCTCCGGCACCCGCGTCGGACACATACGAACAGGGCGGACGAGGGGGAGGCGGGCATGTGGTTCAGGAACCTTGCGGCAGCGGGGCTGATGTCCTTGCTGGCGGCATGCGGCGGCGGTGGTGGAGGCAGCGGAACCAGCAGCAGCAATGACGGCACGGCCGCGCCCCAGGCGCCGCCGCCGCCCAACTGCACCTACGTTGCCGGCGCCGAGCCGGCCATCAACGACAACGGCAGCCATCCGACGGCGCAGGAAGCCGCGCGCTTCCTCGCACAGGCCAGCTTCGGCCCGCGCGAGGCCTCCATCAATGCCCTGACCCAGAGCAGCTATGCCTCCTGGTTGAACCACCAGTTCGCGCTGCAGCCCAGCGCGCACCTCACCTGCGTGGACATGGAGCTGGCGCGCGCCGCGGCGGCGGGCCAGGGCGGTAACCAGGACTTCTTCTTCCAGAGCTGGTGGGGGCAGGCCGTCACCGGTCCCGACCAGTTGCGCCAGCGCGTGGCCTTCGCCCTGTCGCAGATCTTCGTGGTGTCCTTCGAGGGCAACCTCTCCGACAAGTACCGCTCGGTCGCGTCCTACTACGACATGCTGGGCCGCAACGCCTTCGGCAACTACCGCCAGTTGCTGGAGGGCGTGTCGCTGCACCCGGCGATGGGCATGTACCTGTCCCACCTGCGCAACCAGAAGGAAGACCCGGCCCGGGGCCGCGTGCCGGACGAGAACTACGCCCGCGAGGTGATGCAGCTGTTCTCCATCGGCCTCTACGAGCTGAACACCGACGGCACCGTCAAGATGAGTGGCGGCCGGCCGATCGAGACCTACACCAACGACGACGTGTCAGGGCTCGCCAGGGTGTTCACCGGCTACAGCTGGGCCGGCCCGGACAACAGCAACGCACGCTTCACCGAGAACAACAGCGCGCGCGATCCCGATCGCCACGTGCTGCCGATGCAGGGCTATCCGCAATACCACTCGATCTCGCAGAAGAGCTTCCTCGGCACGACGATTGCCGCGCAGGGCTCGGCCTCGGTGGCCAGCATGCAGAGCGACCTGAAGACCGCGCTGGACCGCCTGTACAACCATCCCAACGTCGGCCCGTTCATCGGCCGCCAGATGATCCAGCGGCTGGTGACCAGCAATCCGTCGGCGGCGTATGTCGGCCGCGTGGCGGCGGCTTTCAACACCGGCACCGCGCATGGCTTCGGCAACGGCGTGCGCGGCGACATGAAGGCGGTGATCGCCGCCGTGCTGCTCGACCCGGAGGCGCGCCCCGCGTCGCCTGCCGCCGGTGAGGGCAAGCTGCGTGAGCCGGTGCTGCGTCTGGCCAACTGGGCGCGGGCCTTCAACGCCGGCTCCGCGTCCGGCTCCTGGCGCATCGGCAACACCGACAGCGTGACCGGCAGCCTCGGCCAGACGCCGATGCGCTCGCCCTCCGTCTTCAATTACTACCGCCCCGGCTACCTGCCGCCCAACACCAACATGGGCACCGCCGGCCTGGTGGCCCCCGAGATGCAGATCACCCACGAGTCGTCGGTGGCGGGTTACCTGAATTTCATGCGCGACGTGGTGGACCGCGGCGTGGGCGCCACGGTGTCCAATGCCCGCGACGTGCGGCCTGACTACAGCGCGGAGATCGCCCTGGCCGGCAACAGCGACGCGCTGATCGACCGGGTGAACCTGCTGCTGATGCGCGGGGCGATGAAGCCTTCCACGCGCACCGCCATCAAGACCGCGGTGGATCCGATCGCCATCTCCACCACCAATGCGACCAATGCCGACACCGCGCGGCGCCAGCGGGTCTACATCGCGGTGTATCTCGCGATGGCCGCCCCTGAATACCTGACCCAGAAGTGAGCGCGACGACATGAGACAACCCACCCGTCAGACCCGCCGCGAATTCCTCAAGCGCCTGGGCGCACTGTCTTCGCTGGGCACCGCCGCACCGTTCGCGCTGAACCTCGCCGGCATCGGCGCGGCCAGCGCGCAGAGCGCCGACTACAAGGCCATCGTCTGCCTGTTCATGTTCGGCGGCAACGACCACTTCAACATGGTCATGCCCTACGACGTGGGGCCGCATGGCGAGTACCTCGCCGTGCGTGGCGGGCAGGATGCCGGCGGCATCGGCTACACGCGCGCGCAGCTGGGGGCGACCTCGTTCAATACGTTGACGCCGCAGGCCCACGGCACGCAGTTCGCCTTCTGCCCCAGCATGTCGGCCTTGAGCGGCCTGTACGCGCAGGGCCATGCCGCGGTGCTGGCCAACATCGGCCCGCTGATCGCGCCGACCAACCGCACCCAGTACCGCAACAACAGCGTGGCGCTGCCGCCCAAGCTGTTCTCGCACAACGACCAGCAATCGGTGTGGCAGGCCTATGCCTCGGAAGGCGTGCGCACCGGCTGGGGCGGCCGCATGGGCGACCTGCTGGCGAGCCAGAACGGCAACACCATCTTCACCGCCATCTCCGCCTCCGGCAATGCGGTTTTCCTGGCGGGCGACAGCATCTTCCAGTACCAGATCAGCAACTCCGGCGCGACCAGCATCGCCGCGCTGGCCTCGCGGCCGTACAGCATCCCGAGCAACACCGGCACGACCAGCCAGGACGCCCTGCGCAGCATCATCACCGACGCCAGCAGCACCAGCACGCTGCACCTGGAGCGCGATCACGTCGACGTCGTGAAGCGCTCCGTCAACGCAGCGGGCCTCGTGACCAATGCGCTCAACGCCAAGCCCGTCAGCAGCACCGGCATCGCCCTGCCGGCGGCGTCCACCAACAACCGGGTGGCCCAGCAGCTGCAGGCGGTGGCAAGGCTGATCAGCCCCGAGGCGCGCGCCTTCACCGGTGCGCGCCGGCAGGTGTTCTTCGTCAGCATCGGTGGTTTCGATACGCACGACAACGAAGTGATGGCGCTGCAGGACGATGCGGCCGCCGGTCGCCAAGGGCTGCACGGCCAGGTGTCGCGCGCCATCGAGTATTTCTACAACGCCACCGCGGCGATGGGCATGCAGAACAACGTCACGCTGTTCACCGCCTCCGACTTCGGCCGCACGCTGACCTCCAACGGCGACGGCACCGACCACGGCTGGGGGGCGCATCACTTCGTCGTCGGCGGCGCGGTGAAGGGCGGCGACATCTACGGCACCATGCCGCTGACCCGCTTGCACACCACGACGACGGCCAACGAGCAGGATTCCGGCTCGGGGCGACTGATCCCCACCACCTCGGTGGATCAGCTCGCCGCCACGCTGGCGACCTGGTTCGGCGTATCGAACACGGACCTGGTGGACGTGGCGCCCAACATCGGCAACTTCAACGCCAACCTCGGCTTCATGATCTGAGGCGCGCCACGAAGACAAAGGGCCGCGAAGCTTGCTTCGCGGCCCTTTGTCTTCGTGCGTGCAGAACGCTCAGGGTTTGCTTCTGGCGTTCAGCTCGGCGGACAGGTCGTCCCACCAGTACTTGTCGGAGAGCGGCGTCTCCGGGGACAGCTGGGTGTTGGTCAGGCGGAACACGCGACGGCCGGCGAGGCTCACGTCCTTCAGCACCAGGCGCTTGTAGTCCTGGTAGCGGCGCTCGAATTCGCCGCTCTTCTGCAGGCGTCGCAGGCCGTCCTCGATGCGCTCGGCCATCTTCTCGCCCTCGGCCGTGCGCGGCACGAAGAAGTAGCGGGGCAAGGGGTAATAGAGCATGAAGCTCCGGTCGATCACCAGGTTCGGCAAGGTGTCGCGGTGCGCCTTCCATTCCGCGTCGATCTCGATGGCGCCGCGCGAGAACAGGTCGAAGCGCTTCGCCGACAGCATCTGGAACAGGCCCTCGTAGTCGTCGGCGATCACCACCTTGAAACCGGCGTTCTGCAGGATCTTCACATCGGTCCAGGCCGAATTCTGGCCGATGGTGTATTGCTGCAGCTCCTCCAGGGTGCGCACCTTCTCCAGTTTCGCCGCCGTGTCCTGCGTGACCAGGAACAGGCGGGCGCCGAGCAGGCCCTTGTCCAGCGGCAGGCGGATCGGCCGCAGGCGGGTTTCGAGGTCGAGATTGGTGGCGCGCGCCACGATGTTCACGCGGCCCTTGCCGGTTTCCACCTCGGCGGCGGCGCGCTGGAAAGTCATCGGCGTCGCGTAGGGCTCCACCGCGAAATCGCCGTACTTGTCGCGATTGCTGGCCAATGCGGCTTCCAGCACCTGCCAGTAATACAGGTGGCGCTGGTCGTTGGCGGTTTCCGGCGGCGGATAGGTGAAACGCACGGCCGGACTGGTCTGGGCCAGGGCCCAGGATGAGGCGCACAACAGCAACAGCCCGAGGAGGATGCGGCGTGCCATGACCTAAACCTTTGTTATAGATGTGGGTGCTGGTTTGTAGCACACAAAGCCGGGCGTTTGCGCGGCTCTGCGGGTAGACCCGGGCGGCTTGTGGCAGCACACCGTGTCAGCCGCGCAACTCCCTGTAAAATGGCGCGTTTCGTGCCGCCCACCGGCCTTCGTCGACCTCGTACCACCCATCATGACGGACACCTCCCGTACCAATGCCGACGTCCCGAGCTTCCAGGACGTCATCCTGCGCCTGCAGCGCTACTGGGCCGCGCAAGGCTGCGCGCTGCTGCAGCCCTACGACATGGAAGTCGGCGCCGGCACCAGCCACACCGCCACCTTTCTGCGCGCCATCGGCCCGGAACCCTGGCGCGCCGCCTACGTGCAGCCCAGCCGCCGTCCCAAGGATGGCCGCTACGGCGAGAACCCCAACCGCATGCAGCACTACTACCAGTACCAGGTGGTGCTCAAGCCCGCGCCGGACAACATCCTGGAGCTGTACCTCGGCTCGCTCGAAGCCCTCGGTTTCGACCTGAAGAAGAACGACGTGCGCTTCGTCGAGGACGACTGGGAAAACCCCACGCTCGGCGCTTGGGGTCTCGGCTGGGAGGTATGGCTCAACGGCATGGAAGTCACGCAGTTCACCTACTTCCAGCAGGTCGGCGGCATCGACTGCAAGCCGATCACTGGCGAGATCACCTACGGCCTGGAACGCCTGGCCATGTACCTGCAGGGCGTCGAGAACGTCTTCGACCTGGTGTGGACGACCTGGGAAGAAAACGGTGCCACCCGTGTGCTGAAGTATGGTGACGTTTTCCACCAGAACGAGGTGGAGCAGTCCACCTACAACTTCGAGCACAGCAATGCGGAAGCGCTATTCCGTCACTTCAGTGACTACGAAGGCAGCGCGAAGCACCTGATGGAACAGCAGCTCGCGCTGCCGGCCTATGAACAGGTGCTGAAGGCCGCGCACACCTTCAACCTGCTGGACGCGCGTGGCGCCATCTCGGTGACCGAGCGCGCCGCCTACATCGGCCGCATCCGCAACCTCGCGCGCAGCGTCGCGCAGAGCTACCGCGACAGCCGCGCCCGCCTGGGCTTCCCGATGGCGCCGCGTGAATGGGCCGAGGAAGTGCTGGCCCAACTCGAAAAAGAAAAGAAGGCCGCGTGAGCATGAGCAACAAGAATCTCCTCGTCGAACTCTTCGTCGAAGAACTGCCGCCCAAGGCGCTGAAGAAGCTGGGCGAAGCCTTTTCCGGCGTATTGGCCGATAGCCTGCGCGCGCAGGGCCTGGCTACGGCTGAAGCCGCCGTGACTGCCTACGCCTCGCCGCGTCGCCTTGCCGTGCACGTCACTGGCGTGGCTGCGCAAGCGGCCGACAAAGCCGTGCAGCAGAAACTGATGCCGGTGGCCGTCGGCCTCGACGCCAGTGGCAATGCCACGCCGGCGCTGCTGAAGAAACTCGCCGCGCTGGGTGCGGATGCCAGCGTCGTGCCGGGCCTGAAGCGCCAGTCCGACGGCAAGGCCGACGTGCTGATGCTGGATTCCGTCGTCAAGGGTGCGACCCTCGCCGAAGGCCTGCAGAAGGCGCTGGACGAATCGCTCGCCAAACTGCCGATCCCCAAGGTGATGGGCTACCAGCTGCAGGACGGCTGGAGCACCGTCAACTTCGTGCGCCCCGCCCACAAGCTCATCGCCCTGCACGGCGCCGACGTCGTGCCCATCGCCACGCTGGGCCTCACTGCCGGTCGCGAGACCCTGGGCCATCGCTTCGAAGCGAAGACGCCGGTGGTGTCCGTGCGTGACGCCGACAGCTACGCCGCGCAACTGCGCGACGAGGGTGCGGTGATCGCCAGCTTCGCCGAACGTCGCGCCGACATCGTCGCGCAACTGCAGGCCGCTGCCGCGAAGGCCGGTCTCAAGCCGATCGACGACGAAGCCCTGCTGGACGAAGTGACCGCACTGGTCGAGCGCCCCAATGTGCTGACCGGCCAGTTCG
This sequence comes from Uliginosibacterium sp. H1, assembly GCF_036017065.1. Classification (NCBI taxonomy): domain Bacteria; kingdom Pseudomonadati; phylum Pseudomonadota; class Betaproteobacteria; order Rhodocyclales; family Zoogloeaceae; genus Uliginosibacterium; species Uliginosibacterium sp. H1. Next base: position 226,361 of record NZ_JAYXHR010000002.1, on the reverse strand, counting down.
AGGACGCCTTCCTCGCCGTGCCGCAGGAATGCCTCATCCTCACGATGAAGGCCAACCAGAAGTACTTCCCGCTGCTGGATGCAGCCGGGAAGCTCACCAGCAAGTTCCTGATCGTCTCCAACATCAGCCCGGCCGATGCCAGCGCGGTGGTGGGTGGCAACGAGCGCGTGGTGCGCCCGCGTCTGGCCGACGCCAAGTTCTTCTTCGACCAGGACCGCAAGAAGACGCTGCAGGACCGCGTCGGCGGCCTCGCCAAGGTGGTGTATCACAACAAGCTGGGCACCCAGGGCGAGCGTATCGAGCGCGTGAAATGGATCGCTGCCACGCTTGCGTATGAGCTGGGAATTGATGTTCCACGGGTAGTGGAAGCTGCGACATTGTCGAAAGCGGACCTTTTGACCGACATGGTCGGCGAGTTCCCGGAGTTGCAGGGCATCATGGGCGGCTACTATGCGCGGCACGATGGCCTCGGCGACGTGGTGGCCAACGCCATCGAAGACCACTACAAGCCGCGCTTCGCCGGTGACGAACTGCCGCGCAATGACGTCGGCGTGGTCGTCGCGCTGGCCGACAAGCTGGAGACCCTGGTCGGCCTGTTCGGCATCGGCCAGTTGCCTACCGGCGACAAGGACCCGTTCGCGCTCCGTCGTCACGCGCTGGGCGTGATTCGAATGCTTGTTGAGCGCGACTTGAAGATTGACCTTGCCCGGGCGCTCCAGGTCGGTGAAGAAGCGTGGCTAAGCGCTGATGGGCAGTTGGAAGTGCGTCCGCTCTTGGCGACAACGCAGGCTAACTTGGCCGATTTCATCTACGACCGCCTCGCCGGCAACCTGCGCGAGCAGGGTTACTCCGCGCAGGAAGTCGACGCCGTCGTGTCGCAGCGCCCGCAACGCCTGGGCGATGTCGCCAAGCGTCTCGCCGCCGTGCGTGCCTTCGCCGCGCTGCCGGAAGCCGCTGCGCTGGCCGCCGCCAACAAGCGCGTCGGCAACATCCTGAAGAAAGTGGAAGGCGCGTTGCCGACGACGGTGGACGCGAAACTCTTCAAGGAGCCCGCCGAGCAGGCGCTGGGCGAGGCGATCGCCGCCACCGCGCCGAAGGCCGATGCCGCCTTCGCCAGCGGCGACTACACCGCCTCGCTGCAGGCACTCGCCGCGCTGCGCGCGCCGGTGGATGCCTTCTTCGACGGCGTGATGGTCAACGCCGAAGACGCGGCGCTGCGCAACAACCGCCTCGCGCTGCTGGCCCGGTTGCACGCGGCGATGAACCGTGTGGCGGATCTGTCGAAGCTGTCTGCTTGAGGCGGGTGACACGTGAAAGGTGAAAAGTGAAACGGAAACCCCACGACGCCCCTGACCGGTACGGCGCGACCAGCGCGGCACGCACCACATTTCACGTTTCACATTTCACGTTTCACACGCCCTCATGAAGTTCATCATCCTCGACCGTGACGGTGTCATCAACGAAGACTCCGCGCAGTTCATCAAGTCGCCGGACGAGTGGAAGCCCATTCCCGGCAGCCTGGAGGCGATCAGCCGGCTGGAGGACGCGGGCTATCGCGTCGTCATCGCCAGCAACCAGAGCGGCGTGGGGCGCGGCCTGTTCGACATGGACACGCTGAACGCCATCAACGACAAGATGGTGCGCGCGGTGAACCACGCCGGTGGCCGCATCGACGCCATCTTCTTCTGCCCGCACCCGGCCGACTCCACCTGCGAATGCCGCAAGCCGAAGCCCGGCCTGTTCAGGCAGATCGCCGAGCGCTTCAACATCGACCTCAACGGCGTGCCGACCGTGGGCGACAGCCTGCGCGACCTGCAGGCCGGCGTCGCAGTGGGCTGCACGCCTTTCCTGGTGCTGACCGGCAAGGGCACCAAGACGGCGGTCGATCCCGAATTGCCCGCCGGCACCAAGGTGTTCCCCGACCTGATGGCCGTCGCCCGCCACCTGGTTCCCTGATCCGCGTTCTGAACCATCCCCCGAGCTGGCTCCACGAGACTCACCCATGCATCTGCTGCGCTCCATCCTCTTCGCCATCCTGCTGACGATCACCATTCCGCCGGCCGCGCTCGTCGCGCTGTGCATGGCGCCGTTTCCGCCGCAGCTGCGCTACAAGGTGATCTCCAAGTGGGCGCAGAGCATGATGCCGCTGATCCGCATCGTGCTCGGCATCCGCTACCGCGTCATCGGTCGCGACAACCTGCCCACCGTGCCCTCGGTGATCCTCTCCAAGCACCAGTCGGCCTGGGAGACCATCGCCTTCCAGGCCATCTTCCCGCCCATCGCCTTCGTGCTGAAGCGCGAGCTGCTGCGCCTGCCCTTCTTCGGCTGGGGCCTGGCGCAGATGCCTATCATTTCCATCGACCGCGCCGCCGGCAAGGACGCGCTGCTGCAGGTCGTGGATCAAGGCAAGGCACGCATCGCCGAAGGTTTCTGGGTGGTGGTGTTTCCCGAAGGCACGCGCGCAGCCATCGGTTCGCAGAAGCGCTACAAAGTGGGCGGCGCCTCGCTGGCCATCGGCGCCAACGCACCGGTGGTGCCGGTGGCGCACAACGCCGGCGAGTTCTGGCGCCGCAATGCCTTCGTCAAGCGTCCGGGCGAGGTGGTGGTCAGCATCGGCCCCGCCATCGACCCCAAGGGTCTCAGCGCCGAAGAACTCAACATCCGCGTCGAGGCCTGGATCGAAGGCGAGATGCGCCGCCTCTTCCCGCATCACTACGGCGATGCCGCCCCCACCGTGTTGTCCACACTGGCCGACGAGCCGGTGCGGTCGCGGAGCTGAGCCCCGGTGCCGGCGCTGCGCGACCCGCAGACCGGCGACAGCCGCCGCAGCATCCTGCTGGCGGGTCGCAGCATCGACTACACGCTGAAGCGGGCCAAGCGTCGCACGCTGGGCCTCACCATCGACGACCGCGGCCTCACGGTGGCCATTCCCCTGCGCGGCAGCATCCGCGATGCGGAAGAGTTCATCCGCGAGAAGGGCGCCTGGGTGCTGGAGAAGCTGGACGAATGGGCCCAGCGCGCACCACCCGCGGTCCACGTACTCGAAGACGGCTCCAAGTTCCCGCTGCGCGGCCGCCAGTGCACCCTGCGCCTGGTGCCGGACCTGTCGCAGCCGCGCTGGCTGGAAGACATCTACGGCCACGAGCTGCACATCGCCCCCTACCGCGACGGCGTGCTGCGCACCCTGGTCATGCGCGCCATCCAGTCCTACGCGCTGCGCTACTTCAAGGGCCGCATAGAGGAGTACGCCTACACCCTGCAGCAGTTCGCGCCGGACATCCGCATCCCCACGCTGCGCCTCACCAACGCCAACACGCGCTGGGGCAGTTGCAGCAAGCTCAGCGGCATCCGCCTCAACTGGCGGCTCATCCACCTGCCCAGCGCGCAGATCGACTACGTGGTGGCGCACGAGCTCGCCCACCTCGTGGAGATGAACCACTCGTCCCGCTTCTGGGCTGTGGTGGCCGAGATGTACCCCGACTACGACGAGGCACGCGCCGCGCTGCGCGATGCCAATCGCATCATCCCCGCCTGGTAGGCGGCCTTCGCCATCTGTTTCACCGTTTCAAAAGGAGCATCACATGCGCGTACTGCACACCATGATCCGCGTCGGCGACCTTGACCGATCGATCCAGTTCTACACCGAAGTCCTCGGCATGCACGTACTGCGCAAGTCCGACTACCCGGAAGGCAAGTTCACCAACGTCTTCGTGGGCTACGGCGACGAGTCGGAGCACGCGGTCATCGAGTTGACCTACAACTACGGCGTGGAGAAGTACGAGATGGGCACCGGCTTCGGTCACGTCGCCCTGGCTGTTGAAGACGCCTACAAGGCCTGTGCCGACATCAAGGCACGCGGCGGCGTGGTGACCCGCGAGGCCGGGCCGATGAAGCACGGCACGACGGTCATCGCCTTCGTGCAGGACCCGGATGGGTACAAGATCGAGTTGATCCAGAAGGGAACGCTGTAAGGCGTTGGTGTATCGAGGCGCGTGTGACGCGCCTCTTACTTGCTCGTCATTCCTGCGCAGGCAGGAATCCAGCGACGTTGCGTTGCTCTTCGCGCTTCGTTATCCCAGCACACCCTCACGCACCGTCATTCCCGCAAAAGCGGGAATCCAGTGTCGTTGGTTTTGCCTTTGGTTTTGTTCTACCGGCTCCCGCCGCGTCTTCCGTGCTTGATCGCTACGCCGAGCCGGGAGTTCGCCCCGGCGGGCGAGGTACTTTCTTTGTGCGGACAAAGAAAGTACCCAAAGAAAGCCGCCCCGCTTCCGCCGCCGCCTTCGGCGGTTCCCTGCGCTGCGCGCCATGCCGAGCGGCTCCGCAACTCGCCCTCAGTCTCTCGCTACGCTCGGCCTTCGGTGCTCAAACATGCTCGCCGTCGCGCTACGCGCGATCCCTCGTCACGGCTGTGCTGCTCGGCGGCTGCAGAGGGGACTTGGGGTTGTGCCACCTCGCCATACTTAACCTATGCATCGGCACTGGTGACGCGAACCAACCAACGCTAACTCACCTGTGATCCGTACCTTTGAAGAGCTTCTTGCCTACGTATTGATTGAGGAGATGGTGCATGCCACTCGACGCTCTTACCAGTTCGGTTAAGAGGGGAAGGATTGGGCTGACGGCTGCGAAGAAATCCGCGGCAATTGCCGCTACCTCAAGCTCGTTAATGTCCCTGATCAAACGATACTGTCTCATGGCATCAGCATCCCTGTGAGCAATAGTGAAATTGCGGATGTCTGCCAGTTTTGACTTGGCGTCGGCATGGACCGTGGCCAAGTTCTTCAGAGCCACTCCAAGCTCGTTTCTTAGTCGCTTGGGCGGGGAAAAGAAATCCATTGCTGATCTGAACTGACCTCCTGTGACTTTCTGCATGTCTAACTCGTAAATCATCAAGGCTACGTTCCTAGCAAGTAGCTTTCTGAGCCACCAGTCATGCGATGTGAGAAGGTCGACTTTGATGGCGGCGATATCTCTGTTCATGGTGAGCAGATACAGACCCGCGCGATAGATGGCCATGCTGTGCTGAAGATTCAGTTTCTCTGCACCCCTGTAGGCGTACAGCGTTGACTCATACGCGGAAACCAAGGCCTTGGTTGTGGCTTTCGTGTCCCGTAGCAGCTTTCGCTTTACGAGTCTTCGACCTAAAGCTCTGCCGTTGCGGATTCCCCAAATGCGCCACCACCTCTGCATCGTCTCAGGGCTGGACGAAATAAAGCGCTTGAAGCCACCCGTCTTGTTCTTTCTATCCATAGCTATGTCTCTGGCGCGAGGTTGACCAAGTCAAGCGGTATCAAGGAATTTCTTAGAACGCTACTGCAGCCCATGTACCACGAAGGGCGCGCTAAGCGTAGCGCAGCGAACCATATGCAGTACGGAACAAGTCGACGCTGCATGAATTGGCACGGATCCAATCCCCTCTGTAGCCGCCGAGCAGCACAGCCGTGACGAGGGATCGCGCGTAGCGCGACGGCGAGGATGTCTGAGCGCGCAAGCGCGAGTTCCGCAGCCGCTCGGCATGGCGCGCAGCGCAGGGAACCGTGCGAAGCACGGCGGCGGAAGCGGGGCGCGATTCTTTGGTTACTTTCTTGCCGCGCAGCAAGAAAGTAACTCGCCCGCCGGGGCGAACTCCCGGCGCGGCTTACAGATCAAGCACGGAACGCACGGCGGGAGCCGGTAGAACCACCCCTCTCCCCAGCCCTCTCCCGCTGAGGGGAGAGGGGGCAAAGTCACTGGATTCCTGCCTTCGCAGGAATGACGGGCGGGTAGGAGCTACCCCGTCCGCGCCAGAAACTTCGCGAGCGCCCGCCCCGTGTGCGTCTTCGCCTTCACACACTTCGCCACCGGCCCGGCGAAGACGATCTTGCCGCCGCCGTCGCCACCTTCCGGCCCGAGGTCGATGATCCAGTCGGCCTCGGCCATGACATCCAGGTCGTGCTCGATGACCAGCACTGAGTTGCCGGCATCGACGAGGCGATGCAGCACCAGGATCAGCTTCTCCACGTCTGCCATGTGCAGGCCGACCGTGGGTTCGTCCAGCACGTAGAGCGTGTGCGGCGTCTTCGCGCGGCCGCGGGTGGCGCCGTCGGGTTTGACTTTCACCAGCTCGGTGACCAGTTTGATGCGTTGCGCTTCGCCGCCGGACAGCGTCGGCGAGGCCTGGCCCAGCGTGAGGTAGCCGAGGCCGACGTCCTGCAGCAGCTTCAGCGGATGCGAGATGGAGGGGTGCGCGGCGAAGAAGTCGACGGCTTCGTCGACCTCCATCGCCAGCACGTCGGCGATGGTCTTGCCGCGCCAGCTGGCGGTCAGCGTGTCGGCGTTGAAGCGTGCGCCGTTGCACACGTCGCAGGGCACCTTCACGTTGGGCAGGAAGTTCATCTCCACCGTTTTCATGCCCTGGCCTTCACAGGCGTCGCAGCGGCCGCCGCTGGTGTTGAAGGAGAAGCGGCCGGGGCCCCAGCCGCGCAGGCGGGAGGTTTCGCTGTCGGCGTACAGCTTGCGCACGGCGTCCCAGAAGCCGATGTAGGTGGCGGGGCAGCTGCGCGGGGTCTTGCCGATGGGGGTCTGGTCGACTTCCAGCACGCGGCCGACCTGGTCCCAGCCTTCGATGGCGTCGCAGCCGAAGATGTCGACCTTGCTGCGGCGGTTCTTGCCGGAGTTGGCGTCGATGACGAGGCGGCGCAGGTTGGCGTGCAGCACGTCGCGCGCGAGGGTGGACTTGCCGGAGCCGGACACGCCGGTGACGACGGTGAGGCGGCCGAGCGGGATGCGGGCGTCCACGTCCTGCAGGTTGTGCAGGCTGGCACCGCTGACTTCGACGACGGGCGTCTCTGCGTCTACCTTGCGCGGCGGATGCAGCGGGTGGATCAGCGGCTGGCGCAGGCAGCGGCCGGTGGTGGATGCCTCGATGGCGATCAGTTCGTCGGCGGTGCCCTGCCCGACGATGTGGCCGCCGCGCGTGCCGGCGCCGGGGCCGAGGTCGATGACGTGGTGGGCGCGGCGGATGGTGTCTTCGTCGTGCTCCACCACCACCACCGTGTTGCCCTTTTCCTGCAGGGCATGCAGGGTGTCGAGCAGCAGGTGGTTGTCGCGCGGGTGCAGGCCGATGCTGGGCTCGTCCAGCACGTAGCAGACGCCGCGCAGATTGGTGCCGAGTTGCGAGGCGAGGCGGATGCGTTGCGCTTCGCCGCCGGACAGCGTCGGCGCGCCGCGCTCCAGCGTCAGGTAGCCGAGGCCCACGTCGCGCAGGAATGACAGGCGACTGCCCAGTTCGGACAGGATGTCGCGGCCGATCTCGGCTTCACGCCCGCTGAGCTTAAGGCCCTTCACCCAGTCCAGCATGTGGCTGACCGACAGTTCGCTGTAGCCGGCGATGCTGCGCTCCTTGAACTCGACGGCCAGCGCGGTGGGGTTGAGGCGTTTGCCCTCGCAGACGTGGCAGACCTCTTCTTCCTCGGCGTCGGGGTCGTCCGCGCTCTTGTCATAACTCAGGCCGGCGAACTCCATCTCGGTCTGGTCCAGTTCCGGGTCCTTCAGCCACTTCGCCAGCTTCACGCCGGTGCCGCAGCACTCCTCGCACCAGCCGTGCTTGGAGTTGTAGGAGAACAGGCGCGGGTCGAGTTCCGGGAAGCTCTCGCCGCAGGTGGGGCAGGCGCGCTTGGTGGAGAACACCGTCGCGTCGTTGGCGGCATCGATCAGATACAGCACGCCCTTGCCATAGGCCAGCGTGTCGCTGATGGCCACGCGCAGGCTCTTCTCATCGCGCGGCGATACCTTCAGCGTCACCAGCGGCAGCTCGATGTTGTGCTCCTTGAAGCGGTCGAGTCGTGGCCAGGGCTTGGTGGCGATCAGTTCGCCATCCACGCGCAGGTGTGTGTGGCCCTTGGCGGCCATGGTCTTGGCGAGGTCGGTGTACAAGCCCTTGCGGCCGACGATCAGGGGCGCGGCCAGGGTGACGGTCTGGTTCTTCCAGTCGCGCAGGATGCGCGCGGCAATCGCGTCCTCGCTCTGCGGCTCGATGGCGTCGCCGTGCTGCGGGCAGTGCTGGGTGCCGAGCTTCACGAACATCAGGCGCAGGAAGTGGTGCACCTCGGTCAGCGTGCCCACCGTGCTCTTGCGGCCGCCGCGGCTGGTGCGCTGCTCGATGGCAACCGTCGGCGGAATGCCGAAGATGGCATCCACGTCCGGCTTGGCGGCCGGCTGTACGAACTGGCGCGCGTAAGCGTTCAGCGATTCGAGGTAACGGCGCTGGCCTTCGGCGAAGAGGATGTCGAAGGCCAGCGTGGACTTGCCGGAGCCGGACACGCCGGTCACCACCGTGAAGCGCTGGTGCGGGATGTCGACGGAGACGTTCTTCAGGTTGTGCTCACGGGCGTGCACGATGCGGACGGCATCTGGGGTGGCGGGGCGGTAGCGTACAGAGGGCTCGGCGGCACGGAGTGCGGCTGCGGCTTTCGTTTTCTTGCCTGTTGTCTTGGCGGCGGGCTGTGCCAGCGCGTCCAGGTACTCGGCGAGTGCACGACCCGTGTGCGTGTCACTGTCACGCAGTGCGGCTGCAGTGCCTTCGAACATGATCTGTCCGCCGCCTTCGCCCCCTTCCGGGCCGAGGTCGATGACCCAGTCGGCGGCGGCGACGATGTCGAGGTTGTGCTCGATCACCAGCACCGAGTGGCCGGCTTCCACCAGGCGCGACAGCGCGCGCAGCAGCTTGGCGACGTCGTCGAAGTGCAGGCCGGTGGTCGGTTCGTCGAACAGGAACAGCAGGGAGTCGACGGCCTTCTTCGTCGCGGGTTTGCCGGCGGCCTTTGCAGCCGTCCTGGCGCCCTTGCGATGCAGCTTCTCGTAGGTCGCGGCGAGGTGGCCTGCGAGTTTGAGGCGCTGCGCTTCGCCGCCGGACAGCGTGGGTACCGGCTGGCCCAGGGTCAGGTAGTCGAGGCCGACATCGATCAGCGGTTGCAGCGCACGCGCCAGCTCTCCATCACCGGCGAAGAATTCCAGCGCATCGCGCACCGTCATGTCCAGCATGTCGGCGACCGACTTGCCGGCGATGTGTACTTCCAGCACTTCGGGGCGGAAGCGCTTGCCGTCGCAGTCCGGGCAGCGCAGGTAGACGTCGGACAGGAACTGCATCTCGACATGCTCGAAGCCGCTGCCGCCGCAAGTGGGGCAGCGGCCGTCGCCGGCGTTGAAGCTGAAGGTGCCAGCGGTGTAGCCGCGCGCTGCCGATTCGTCGAGCGCGGCGAAGCGCTTGCGGATGGCATCCCAGGCGCCGACGTAGCTGGCCGGGTTGGAACGCGCGGTCTTGCCAATGGGTGACTGGTCGACCATCACCACGCCGGTGATGTCCTCCAGGCCCTGCAGCGAGTCGAATTCCCCGGGTGTCTCGGTGGCCTCGCCGAAATGCTTCTGCAGCGCGGGGTAGAGCACGTCCTGGATCAGCGTGCTCTTGCCGGAGCCGGACACGCCGGTCAGCGCGACGAAGCGACGCAGCGGCAGCGACAGCGTGACTTCGCGCAGGTTGTGCTGGCGTGCGCCGCGCAGCGTGAGGCGCGGCGTCCATTCCGCGACTTCGCGTGCGGTCAGGCCGGCGTCCACGCGACGATGACCGCCGAGGTATTGCGCGGTGAGCGTATCGGTGCGTCCGCGCAGGTCGTCCGGCGTGCCCCAGAACACGATGTCACCGCCCTGTTTGCCGGGGCCGGGGCCGATGTCGAGGATGCGGTCGGCGGCGAACATGACGGCGGGATCATGCTCGACGACGATCAGCGAATTGCCGGCATCGCGCAGCCGGTGCATCACGCCGTTGATGCGCGTCATGTCGCGCGGGTGGAGGCCGATGGAGGGCTCGTCCAGCACGAACAGGGTGTTGACCAGCGAGGTGCCGAGCGCGGTGGTGAGGTTGATGCGCTGCACCTCGCCGCCGGACAGGGTGCGGCTCTGGCGGTCCAGCGTCAGGTAGCCGAGGCCGACTTCGCCGAGGTAGCCGAGGCGGCTCTTCAGCTCGTCCATCAGCAGGACCGTGGCCTGGTCCAGTGGGGTGGGCAGTTTCAGCGCGAGGATGAATTCGCGCAGGCGCTCTACCGGCAGCAGCATGGCCTCATGGATGTTGAGGCCGGGCAGGCGCCGCAGGGCGGCGTCGGACATCGTGACGCCGCGCGCGCGGAAACGCTTGACGCCTTCCGGCGTGGCATCGCCGACGCGCCACAGCAGCGATTCGGTCTTCAGCCGCGCGCCCTCGCACACCGTACAGGGCGTGTACGCGCGGTAGCGCGACAGCAGCACGCGGATGTGCATCTTGTAGGCCTTGGTTTCCAGCCAGTCGAAGAAGGCGCGCACGCCGTACCACTTGCGCGTGCCGGTCTTCTCCCAGCTCACCCATTCCGGGTCGCCTTCGAACACCCACAGGCGATGTTCCTCCGGCAGGTCGCGCCAGGGGACGTCCATGGCGACGCCGTGCTTCTTCGCATGCTTGGTGAGATCGTCTTGGCATTCGCGGTAGCTGTCGGTCTGCCAGGGCTTGATGGCGCCGCCGGCCAGGGTCTTCGATTCGTCGGGGATGACCAGGCCGGGGTCGACGCCGATGACGCGGCCGAAACCGCGGCAGGCTTCGCAGGCGCCGACTGCGCTGTTGAAGGAGAACTGCGCCGGCGTCGGGTCGGCGTAGTGAATGTCGCAGTCCGCGCAGTGCAGGTCGGCGGAGAACTTCCACTGCGTGCCTTCGGCGTCGACACGCAGGCGGCCATTGCCGAGCTTCAGCGCGTTCTCCACCGCTTCCAGCAGGCGCGACTGCTCCACGCTGCCGGCGCGGAAGCGGTCGGTGGTGACCACCAGCCATTGCGGATCGGCGTCCGCCTCAATGCGGGCGTAGCCCTGTGCCTCCAGCGCGGCGCGGATCTCGGCCTCGCTGAAGTTGTCCGGGATGCGCACCGGCGCGATGACCGCCAGGCGAGGGTCATTGGCCTGCGTGGCACGCTGGCGGATGCTGTCGGCGATGTGCGGTGGCGTCTCGCGGCGCACTTCCTTGCCGCAGTTGCGGCAGTGCAGGTGCGAGCAACGCGCGAACAGCAGCTTGAGGTGGTCGTTCAGCTCGGTCATGGTGCCGACCGTGCTGCGCGAGGTGCGCACCGGATTGGTCTGGTCGATGGCGATGGCCGGCGGCACGCCTTCGATGGCATCCACCTGCGGCTTGTCCATGCGGTCCAGGAATTGGCGCGCGTAGGGGCTGAAGGTCTCCACGTAGCGGCGCTGGCCCTCCGCGTACAGCGTGTCGAACACCAGCGAACTCTTGCCCGAGCCGGACGGACCGGTGACGACCACCAGCTCGCCGGTGGGAATGTCCAGGCTGAGGTTCTTCAGGTTGTTCTGGCGGGCGCCGCGGATGCGGATGGTCGGCGCGGCACTGGGAGCATATCGGGGGGCGTTTTTCGGGGAGGGCATTGCGACCTGCAGCGACAGGGGAAACCTGCCAAGTCTACTTGGTGTGAGCGTCGGGTTTTGTCAGTAGCTGACAAAGATCGCGGCGCCAAAGCAAACGGCAGCCCACGGGCTGCCGTTGCTTGCCCTGATTGCTCGGGGAGTCAGTGGCGCGACCGCAGGCTCCGCCGCATGCCGAACAGGGCAAGGCCCACGAGTGCAAGCGAGGACGGGATCGGGACGCTACCCGGTTCTTCGGGGTCCTCGCCGCCGCCCGCCACGAAGCAGATGATCTCCTCCAGGCGGGCCTCGACGTCCACGCCGGACAGGCCTTCCAGGTAAGCACCACCCGTGCTGCCGTACAGTTCACCGTTACCGGGATCGCCACCGATCGCCATCGCCCGGAACAGCGCAGGAACGCCGGCAAAGGGGTCGTCGGTGACCCACGAGAACAGGAAGATGCCTGCCGCGATGGCGGCCTCGTTGGCCGCCTTGGCAGCAACGAAGTCCATTGCGTTCACCGGGCTGCCATTCTCGGTACCCTCGTCGCCGATGGTGACGATGGCGTGGTAGTTCTTCTGGGTCGCGGTGGCGTCCGTACCCCAGTCGAAATAGTTCACCAGATCGACGACGCCCCAGCCGTTGTCTTCGGACTGGTCGCTGGTCGGCGTGCCGCTCTTGCCAAGTACGTAGCTGCGGACGTTCTCGTTGAACACCGAGCCGGAATTGCCGGTGATGCCCATGAAACGCGCCCGCACATAGCAATCGATGTCGGGACAGCTCAGGTTGGCAACGACCCGGTTCGCGGCTGCGCCGATAGCCGAGATGTCATCGCTCATCGATGCGGACGTGTCGATCATGAAAACGATATCGACGATGGCGCTGGCCGATGCCTGGTTGGCGGCGTCACCGCCGATGAGCAGCCCTGCCTGGCTTGCACTCGCCCCGCCGAGAAGGCAGGCACTGAACAAGAGCTTCGTTAACTCCTTGCGCATCACACTTCTCCTTACGGGTTGCTACGTTGTCGATGCGCTGTCGACGCAAACGCCGTGCCACACTAAAAAGACCATGTCTTTCAGTGGCTTGGGAAAAATGATTGGCGGTGGAGAAACAAAAGTGTAACGGGCGCCGACGATTGTCATGGCAGGCAGGGCGCGAGGCAGGGGCGGTCGTGGCGCTCCTGCATCCACGCCGTGCTGCGAAGAGCCGGCGTGGTTCCGGGTGATCAGTCGCCGATTTCTTCGCCGTTGCTCTCCGGTTGCCAGGGCAGCTCGATGACGTGCAGGCGCAGCTTGCGGCCGCCCGGTACCTGCCAGTCGATGCGCTGGCCGACACGCAGGCCCAGCAGGGCACTGCCGACCGGGGTGAGCACGGACAGGCGGGGCACGTCGGTCTTGTCGGCATCCCAGGGGTAGCTGAGGACGTATTCGAACTCCTCGGCTTCCGGCTCGAAGGTGAAGCGGACGCGGGAGTTCATCGTCACCACGTCGGGACGCACGCTGCGCGGCTCGACGATGTCGGCGCGCAGCAGTTCGGACTCCAGGCCTGCAACGTCCTGGCCCTGCGCCTGTGCGAGATGCACGACGCGGTCCAGGCGGGCGTAGTCCAGGCTGGTCAGGGTGATGGCAGGTTTCATGGTGGAGAGGTCTCCCTTGTGGTTGCGGCGCAGCTGCAAAAACGGCGCGCCAAAAAAAAGAGGGGGCTGTTTCCAGCCCCCTTTTTCCCGAAACGGATGGACTGTGCTTACTTCACGCGCGCCTTGTACTCGTCGGTGCGGGTGTCGATTTCGATCTTGTCACCGATCTCGACGAAGGCCGGCACCGGCAGTTCGAAGCCGGTGGCCAGCTTGGCGGGCTTCATGACCTTGCCGGAGGTGTCGCCCTTCACGGCGGGTTCGGTATAGGTCACTTCGCGGATGACGGAGTTCGGCAGTTCCACCGAAATGGCCTTCTCGTTGTAGAACACCACTTCGCACTGGAGGCCGTCTTCCAGGTACTTCAGCGCGTCGGTCATGTTCTCGGCTTCGATCTCGAACTGGTTGTACTCGGCGTCCATGAAGACGTACATGGGATCGGCGAAGTACGAGTAGGTCACTTCCTTGCGGTCCAGCTGCACGACTTCGAACTTGTCGTCGGCCTTGTAGACCGATTCAGACGGCGCGCCGGTCAGAAGGTTCTTCAGCTTCATCTTGACCACGGCGGCGTTGCGGCCGGACTTGTTGTATTCGGCCTTCTGCACGACCAGGGCGTCGTTGCCGACCATGATCACGTTGCCGGAGCGGAGTTCTTGAGCGGTTTTCATCGGAGTACGGGTAAAAGAAATTCGGTGTGTTCGGACGGTCGGATCTGGCGGGACGCTTCGGTGAATCTCATGCGGCCGGATCCGGAAAACCCATTATTTTAGCAATGAGTTACAGAAATCCGCTAGCTGCCGGGCGAGGTCGGGCCGGGTGGCGAGCGCTGCCTCCCACCCGGCGGCGTGGCGGGTCAGCGTGGGCAGGGCGTCCAGCAGGGCGGGCCAGGGCGGCAGGGTGCTGTCCGTGTCGCCATTCCAGCCCGACCAGAAGCTGCGCAAGGCCAGCGCCGCCGATGGTTCCAGGCCGGCCACGTAGCGCTGCAGGAAGGCTTCCAGCTTCACGAGATGGGCGCCTTCGCGCTGCGGGTAGATGTGCCAGACCAGCGGCCGGCGCGCCCATTGCGCACGCACGAAGGAGTCTTCGCCGCGTACGAAATTGAGGTCGCAGGCCCACAGCAGGCGGTCGTAGTCGGCGTGGTGCAGGAAAGGCAGCACGGCCAGCGTCAGCGCGCCCCGCCGTACGATGCTGCCGGCGGCCAGGCCCTCGTCGTCGGCCCAGTGCTTGACGCCAGCCAGCACACGGCCGACGGGCACGGCGCAGAACACCGGTTGCGGGCCCGCGGCCCACAGGTCCAGCAGGCCGGGCAGGGCCGCATTCTCGTAGGCGAAGAGGGAGACCTTGAGCGCGCCTTCCGGCGGCGTCGTGCCGGTGTGCTGCTGCCAGAAGCCGGTCTGGGCCGTGGCGTCGGCCTGGAAGGCGTCGCGTTCGCCGGCGAGGTCGGCTTCGCGCAACAGGCCGCCGGTCGCGGGGGTGAAGCCCGGCGAGAAGAAATGGCTTTGCAGCGGCAGGCGCGGATGGGGCGAGCCCAGTTTGTGCACGCCTTCCACCCAGGCTTCCGCGCTCAGGTAGTCGAGGTTGATCCACACCGGACGCGGCTGGCGCTCGGCCATGCGCTGCTCGAAGGCTTCGCCCAGTGCGCAGCCGAAGGCTTCCACCACCACGTCGCCGGGCACCGCGCCGGCCGGGGCCGCGGGCGTCCAGTGCAGGATGTCGACGCCTTCCAGCGTCTGGTGCGGCAGGCCGGGTTGCAGGCGCGGCTCCAGCAGCCCGAAGCTGACCGGGTCGTCCACCCACAGGCGGACCCGCAGACCATGTTCCTTGCGGAGCTGGCGGGCGAGTCGCCAGCTCACGCCGATGTCGCCGAAGTTGTCGACGACGCTGCAGAAGATGTCCCAGTGTGCTGCGTGCATGGAAGGGGATTGTGTCTCAGCGCCCGCGGTTTGCGTACGCGTTGCATGTGCCGTCAATTTGTCTGACAACTTGGGGCGGCGCTATAATCACGGCGTGAGTTTTCGCCGCTTCCCGCCCCAGCTGTACGCGCTGATGGCCATTTCCCTGTTGTGCCACGTCACCATGTCAGGTGGCCGCGTCACGGCAGGCCTGTACGTGCTGCGGGCCGGGTATTCCGAAGCGTGGGCCGGCGTCCTGTTCGGCCTCTACAGCCTGCTTCCCGTCCTCATTTCCCTGCGCATCGGCCGCCTGGTGGACCGTGTCGGCGTCACGCCCGTGATGCGCGGTGCGCAGGCGGTGCTGCTGTTCGGCCTGCTGGTGCCGGTGTTGTGGCCGGGGGCGGGCGCGGTGGTGGTCACCGCGTTGGCCAGCGGGCTGGGCTTCAATGCTTTCATGCTGGCGGCCTTCGTGCTGGTCGGCCAGGCGTCGGGCGGCGATCGTGCCCTGCGCACCAGCATGTTCGCGTGGGTGATGCTGGGCAATTCGGTGTCGGCCATCTTCGGACCGGCGCTGGCGGGCGCACTGATCGACAACGGTGGCTTCCGCGTCACCTTCGCGGTGCTGGCGGCCATTGTCGGCAGCGGCCTGGTGGCAGGGCGCTTCGTGCCGCTGTCGCTGCCGGGCGAGACGCTGGGAGCGGACCCCGGCCAGCCGCGCAGCATCTGGTTGTTGCTGCGCGAGGAGCAGGACATGCAGCGGGTGCTGATGGTCAGCGCCTTGCTGGCGGTGGGCTGGGACGCCTTCCAGTTCCTGGTGCCGGCGATCGGCCACCAGCGCGGCTACAGCGCGACGCAGATCGGGCTGATCATGTCCGCCTTCGCTGTCGGCGCATTTGCCGTGCGCCTGGTGTTCCCGTGGCTGACCCGGCATGTGGGCGAGTGGCGGCTGGTCATCACGGCATTGCTCGTCAATGCGGGGGCCTTCGCCTTGATGCCGGCGTCGGTGTGGCCGCCGCTGATGATGACGCTGGCCTTCGTGCTCGGCTTCTGTACCGGTGGTGCGCAACCCAGCGTGCTGTCGCTGCTGCACCAGTCGGCCCCGCCTGGCCGGGCGGGCGAGGCCATCGGCCTGCGCGCGACCATCAACCATTTCACCGGGCTGACTTCTCCGACCGTTTTCGGCACGGTGATGGCCGTCGCCGGTGCCTGGGTGGGATTCGGCGCGGTTGCCATTACCATGCTGGGGGCCGCGCAACTGGCGCGCCGCGGGGAGCACCCGCCGGCGCCATAGCGTGCGGCATCATCCACTCAAGCCGCTTCGCATGAACCTGTTCGCTCCCGCCGACCTCACCCCCTTGAACACCCTCGGGCTGCGCAGCCACGCACAGTCCCTGCTGCGCATCGACAGCGTGGCGCAACTGGAAGCGCTGGCGCTCGGCCGGGCCTTTATGGACGGACCGGTGGTCGTGCTGGGCGGCGGCAGCAACATCGTGGCGCCGCAGGAAGTGCACGCGCGGGTGCTGCAGATGGCGATCCACGGCCGCGAGCGCGTCGGTCAAACGGCCGATCACTGGCTGGTGCGCGCCGGCGCTGGCGAGGTCTGGCACGACTTCGTGCGCTGGACGCTGGAACAGGGCCTGCCGGGGCTGGAAAACCTGTCCCTGATTCCGGGCACGGTGGGGGCCGCGCCGATCCAGAACATCGGGGCCTACGGGCTGGAGCTGGCGAGCCGTTTTCACAGCCTGGAAGCCGTGCACCTGGACGGTGGGGAGACGCGCACGTTCACGGCCGCCGAGTGCCGCTTCGGCTATCGCGACAGTGTGTTCAAGCACGCGGACGGTGTGCGCTGGGTGATCGTCTCCGTGACCTTTGCCTTGCCGCGTCGCTGGCAGGCGGTGAAAGGCTATGCCGACGTCGCCCGCGAGCTGGAAGGCATCGCCGAGCCGACACCGCTGCAGGTTTCCGATGCGGTCGTCGCCATCCGCCAGCACAAGCTGCCGGATCCGTCACGCATCGGCAATGCCGGCAGCTTCTTCAAGAATCCGGTGGTGAGTGCCACGCAGCATGCTGCGCTGGCCTCTGCCCACCCCGGGCTGCCGGCCTATCCGCAGGCGGACGGCACGGTGAAGCTGGCGGCCGGCTGGCTGATCGAACAGGCCGGCTGGAAAGGCCGCCGCCTGGGCCCGGTGGGCATGTACGAACGGCAGGCGCTGGTGCTGGTGAACCATGGCGGTGCCACTTCGCAGGACGTGCGTGCACTGGCGGATGCGGTGCAGGCTGACGTGGCGCAGCGCTTCGGCGTACGGCTGGAGCCGGAGCCGGTATTCCTGTAGCGCCTAGAGCTGGCGTAGCAGCCAGGCATCCAGCGCTTCTTCGTACTCCTTCTTCAGGCGCTGGTGGATGGTCCACACGCAGGCGTCGCCGCATTCATTGCCGCAGCAATCGAAGACGTCGGGTTCGCGGGGTGGCTGTGGCCGCGGGTCATCCGCCGGTGAGGCGGGGGCGGGTGGTTGCTGGTCTTGCTGCATGCGCTGATTTTACTGCGCCTGCCTCAGCGGACAGCTTGCTGCCCTGCAGAATCGCGCCAGAATGCCGATTCCCCTTCGTCACCGTCCTGCATGTCGATCTCATGAAGCTTCCGTCCTTCCCTGGCGCCGCCGCGCTGCTTGCCTTCCTTGCCCTTCCCGCCGCCGCCCAGATGGTTCCCTTGCAGGAAGGCGACGTTTCCGGCGCCTGCGGCTGCCGTTTCGGGTCGGACGCGCCGGGCAAGCCCACCCTGGTGTTCTGGAGCCAGGAAGGCAAGCGGGAGGCCGTGCTGCGCACCGCCAAGGGCGTGCAGAAGCTCAACCTGTACGGCGAGAAGTACATCCCCGAGCAGCGGGAAGTGCCGCGCATCAGCGACCGCTTCACGCTGCAGGTGGCCAACGGTGACACCAACGTGCAATGGCTGGGCACGGTGACCAGCAGCTGTTCGCCCAAGGCCAAGCGCTGCGCGGGGACGTCCTACAAGGGCCGCCTGGTGGTGCTGTGGGACGGCAAGCGCCGCGAGCAGCTGGACGCCTGGGGCCAGTGTTCCTGCCCCGCGCCCTGACTGCCGCCGCTTCACTGCTGCTGCGCAGGGCGGTGTGACCCTTGCCGCGTGTAGAATCCGGCATCCTTTTCAACGTGCAAGGGTCTGGTTGTGCACATCGTTTGCCTCGACATGGAAGGCGTGCTCGTTCCGGAAATCTGGATCGAGTTCGCGGACCGCACCGGTATTCCGGAACTGCGTCGCACCACCCGCGACGAGCCGGACTACGACAAGCTCATGAAGTACCGCCTGGGCATCCTGGCGGACCGCAAGCTCGGCCTGCCGGACATCCAGGCGGTGATCGCCGAGATGGGGCCGATGCCCGGCTGCAAGGAATTCCTCGACGACCTGCGCCGTGACTACCAGGTCGTCATCCTGTCGGACACCTTCTACGAGTTCGCCAAGCCGCTGATGGTGCAGCTGGGCCAGCCTACGCTGTTCTGCCACAAGCTGGAGGCGGATGCGAACGGCATCCTGGTGAACTATCACCTGCGTCAGCCGAACCAGAAGCAGAAGGCGGTGGAAGCCTTCCGCGGCCTCAACTTCAAGGTCATCGCCGCGGGCGACTCCTACAACGACACCACCATGCTGGGCGCCGCGCACGCGGGCATCCTGATGCATCCGCCGGAGAACGTGGTGCGTGAGTTCCCGCAGTACCCGGTGGTGCGCAGCTACCCCGACCTGCGCGCGGAGATCGACCGCGCCTCGGCGCGCATCTGACAGGCCGCGCCCATGCCGCATCTCGTCATCGAGTACACCGGCAACCTGGGCGCTGTCTTCGATCCCGACGCCGCGCTGCGCGCGGCCAATGCCAGCCTGATCGCCAGCGGTGTCTTCGAGCCCGGCCACATCAAGAGTCGCGCGGTGGCGCTGACGCACTTCCGCGTCGGTGACTGCGACGCGGACCAGGCATTCATCCATGCCGAGTTACGCCTGCACGACGGACGTAGCGCGGAAACCCGCCAGGCACTCGGGCGGGGCGTAGCAAGTGCTTTGCAGTCTGTCTGCCGCACGAAGCCCGGCCTGCATGTCCAGATCACGGTCGAGGTGCTGGAGCTTCAGCGCGCGTTTTATATGAAGGCCGAATGAAGGTCGGACGTGACGTCTGAAGACGGCCGCTCCCCAGAGACCACCATGCAAACCCAACGCTTCTATACCCTCACCGCATCCTGTCCCGACCGCGTCGGCATCGTGGCGCGCGTGTCCAACTTCATCGCCGAACATGGCGGCTGGATCCTCGAGACCAACCTGCATGCCGAGCATGAGAGCCGCCGCTACTTCATGCGCATCGAGGTGAAGGCCGATTCGCTGCCTTTCCTGCTCGCCGAGTTCCGCGAACGTTTCGCGCCGCTGGCCCGCGAGTTCGGGATGGAATGGAAGATCACCGACAGCGCGGTGAAGAAGCGCGTCGTGCTGATGGTATCCAAGCAGGAGCACTGCCTCTACGATCTGCTGGCACGCTGGCAATCGAAGGAGCTGGACATCGAGATCCCCTGTGTGATCTCCAACCATGACACCTTCCGCGGTTTCGTGGAGTGGCACGGCATTCCCTTCCACCATGTGCCGGTGACGGCGGAAAACAAGACGGCGGCATACGCCGAGGTGCGTCGCATCGTCGACGACGTGCGCGGCGACTGCGTCGTGCTGGCCCGCTACATGCAGATCCTGTCGCCCGAGCTGTGCGCCGCCTACCCGGGCCGCATCATCAACATCCACCACAGCTTCCTGCCCAGCTTCGTCGGGGCCAAGCCCTACCACCAGGCCTTCGCGCGTGGCGTGAAGCTGATCGGCGCGACCTGCCACTACGTCACCGAGGAACTCGACCAGGGGCCGATCATCGACCAGGACGTGATCCGTGTGGATCACTCCGACGGCGTGGAAGACATGGTGCGGTATGGCAAGGACATCGAGAAGGCGGTGCTGGCGCGCGGGCTGCGCTACCACCTGGAAGACCGGGTGCTGGTCCACGGCAACAAAACCATCGTCTTCAGGTGATCGGCCGCCACAGCCTTTCTGGCGTTGTTGCACCGCCTTGCCGTACCGGCGTGTACTGTCTGCGGCGGCGCGCCTAGCCAGAAAGGCTGTGGCGACCGATCACTCCGCGACGGGAGGTGGAAAAAACAAAGGCTTCGAGATCTGATCCGAAGCCTTTGTTCTTTGGAGCAAGCGTTGGGCTCTTACTTCCCCGGGTAAAAACTCCGCCCCTCCGCCTGCACCACGACTTCGCTGCGCTTGCCGTCCTGTTCGATCTGCAGGGTGATGGGAATGCGCTCGCCGGCGTCCACGCCTTTCTTCAGGCCGACCAGCATGATGTAGCTGCCCAGCGGGATCAGCTTGTAGGGTTTGCCGGGCGGGATCTCGATGCGCTCGACGCGCTTCATCGTCATCAGGTCGCGTCCCTCGGGGTGCTGCATCTCATGCAGTTCGACCTTGTCCGCGCGCGGCGAGCTGGCGCCGACGATGGCGGTGGCGCGCGGGGCCTCGAACACCATGTAGGCGGGGCTGTTCTTCTGGCCGGTGACGGTGCCGCGCACCCAGGCCTCGCTGACGCGCAGATCGGCTGCCTGCGCCAGTCCGTGTATACCCAGTGCGGCGATCAGCAGAAGGGTGCGTGCGCGCATCGTGAAACTCCGTGAAAAGCGTGATTTTACCGCTCCCGGCAGCGTCTGGACGGCGGCAGGGCCCACTCAAGTTCATGGCATGATGTGACGATAAGAGCCTGATCGACGAATCGTATTGCCTCCAGGGCAAGACCGTGTCGGTTGAGCCTGGAGGAGGCCAATGGAGTCCAACCCGCAGCATGACGACGAACTCGTTTTCGTCAGCGATGACGGCGACGTACCACCGGTCGAGGAACCGGTGCAGCGCGCCGCATGGCGGGTACTGATCGTCGACGACGATCCCGACGTCCACACCACCACCACCTTCGCATTGCGCGGCACGCAGGTGCTCGGGCGGCCGCTGCAGTTCATGCACGCCAACTCCGCCCAGGAGGCCTGCGCGATCTTCGAGCGTGACCGCGACATCGCCGTGGTGCTGCTTGACGTGGTCATGGAGCAGGAAGACTCCGGCCTGCAGCTCGTACGCCGGATCCGCGAGCACTATGGCATGCAGGAGACGCGCGTCATCCTGCGCACCGGCCAGCCCGGCTATGCGCCGGAGATGGAAGCCATCCGCGACTATGACATCAACGACTACAAAACCAAGTCGGAACTGACGCGCAACAAGCTCTACACCACGCTCACCGCGTCGATCCGCTCCTACGACCAGATCCGCACCATCAACGCCGGCCGCCGCGGCCTGGACATGGTGGTGCGCGCCACCAGCGAGCTGCTCGCGCTGTCGGGCATCCACAATTTCGCGCACGGCGTCATCACCCAGGCGGCGGCTTTCGTGCGAGGCAGGCCGGACGGATTCATCTGCGTCCGCCGCCCGCCGGAGTTGCGCGACGACAATCACGACGTGGTGGTGATCGCCGCGGTCGGCCGCTATGCCCCCGTTCTCAACAAACCGCTGGGCCAGGTCTCCGACGAGGTTGCCCGCGATGCGCTGGAGCGCTGCCTGCGCGAAGAACGGCACCTGTTCGAGGCGCACGGCACGGCGCTGTTCTTCCGCAGCCGGGACGGCCGCAACATGGCGGGCTGGCTGGACACGCAGGACATCGTGGAAGGCGACCTGCGCCGCCTGCTGGAACTGTTCTCCTCCAACGTCTCCATCGGGCTGGACAACACCCTGCTGTTCTCGCAGCTGCACAACTACGCGTACTTCGATGCCCTGTCCCAGCTGCCCAACCGGCGCAGCCTGATCCAGAAACTGGACGAGCACCTCAGCGGCCCGGAGCGCGGTGGCCACACGCTGGTGCTGGTGGACATCGACAACTTTGCCGAGACCAACGACGCCCTGGGGCACTACTTCGGCGACCTGCTGCTGCAGGCCGTCGCGGTCCGCCTGCAGCTCGCCCTGGGGCGCGACTGCGTGCTGGCGCGCGTGTCCAGCGACACCTTTGCCCTGCTCGGCCGCACCGAGCAACTCATGCCGGCCAGCCTGCAGGCCCTGTTCCGCGAACCCTTCGTCATCGAGAGCCAGGAGCTGATGGTGTCGGTGACCATGGGCATTGCCCACCTGACCGACATCGAGGGCAACGGCAGCGACGCGCTGAAGGATGCCAACATCGCCTTGCGGCGCGCCAAGATGGGTCATCGCGGCGAGTACAGCTTCTTCACTCGCGACATGGCGGTGGAGATCCGCGAGCGTGTGAAGCTGTTGCAGGCACTGCGCCAGGCCATGGAGCGACAGCGGCTGTTCCTCATGTATCAGCCGCAGATCGACCTGGCCAGTGGGCGGCCCTGCGGCATCGAGGCGCTGTTGCGCTGGCGCGGCGATGACGGCCGCATGATCGAGCCGGACCGTTTCATCCCGATCGCCGAGCACTCGGGCATGATCATCAACATCGGCGAGTGGGTGCTGCGCCTGGCCTGCTTCCAGCAGGTGGACCTCGCGCGACGCGGTTTCGACAAGCTGCGCGTCGCGGTCAACGTCTCGGTCAGCCAGTTCCGCCATCCACGATTCATCCCTTCCGTCGTCGCGGCGCTGAAGGACAGCGGCGCCGACCCGGCGCGCATCGAGCTGGAGATCACCGAGTCGATGGCGATGGAGGAAGCGGACTTCATCAACCGCACGCTGGACGACATCAAGGTGCTGGGCGTCAAGATCGCCATCGACGACTTCGGCACCGGCTTCTCCTCGCTGTCCTACCTGCAGCGCCTGCGCGTGGACCGCCTCAAGATCGACCGGGCTTTCGTCACCGATATCGTCGGCGACGAGCGCGCCGGCCGCATTCCGGAACTCGTCATCCAGCTGGGCCAGAAGCTGGGGCTGGCCGTGATCGCGGAGGGCGTGGAAACCGCGGACCAGGCGGACCTGCTGCGTCGCATGGGATGCCACGAGGCGCAGGGCTATCACTTCGCCCGCCCGCTGGAGACCGACGCGCTGCTGGACTGGTTGAACCACCACTCCACCGCTTCGTCGAAGTGACATTTTCCGGGAGGGGCAGGCACGCATGCAGGGGCGAGGCGGCATGAAGGGGCTGACCGTTCGGCGCGCCGTCGTCATGGCCGTGCTGCTCGGCGTGCTGTTGCCGGCCCTGGCTGTCGGCCTGTATCTCGCCCGCGTGCTCTACCAGGACACCCTGCAGTCCGAGATGGCGCGCGCCATGAAGCACGAGACCGACGTGCTGGCGCTGGGCGTGCGTGAGAACCTGTGGGCACTCGACGGTGAGGCCGCCTCGGCGCTGGTCGACGCAGTGATGCGCAACGAGGCGCTGGTGCGGGTGGAAATCCTCGACCCGCAGCTTGGCCGCTTCGTCTACCGCGACGTGCCGGAACGCCGCGTCGGCAACGTGAGCGAGGCCGAGCAGGCCATCGTGCACCGCGGCGAGACCATCGGGCGCGTGCGCATCGAGATGTCCGACGCGGTGCTGGCGGCGCAACTGCGCGCCCAGCTGGCGCTGCTGGCAGGCATGCTGGCCCTGCAGGTCGCGGGCAGCGTGACCCTGATCCTCATCGTCCTCCAGCGTCGCCTCGGGCAACCGCTGGCGCGCCTGTCCGTGGCGGCCACGCGCCTGTCACGCGGCGAGCTGGACACGCCGATCCAGCCGCAGCGTCAGGACGAGATCGGCGAAGTGGAATCGCGTCTCGAAGTGACCCGCCAGGCGCTGCAGGGATTCGTGCGTACCCTGGAGCAGAAGAACCAGGCGCTGGAGGTCGACCTGCGCGAACGCATGCGCGTGGAAGCAGCCCTGCGCGACCGCGAGCAACGCCTGCGCGCCTTCGTCGAGCAAAGCCCGCTGGCGGTTGTGGAATTCGATCTCGGCTGGCACATCCTCGACTGGAATGACGCCGCGGTGCGCATCTTCGGCTGGCGGCGCGAGGAGGTCATCGGTCGCCACATCAGCCTGCTGGTCAGCGAGCGCGACAGGACCGAGGTCGCACAGGTCATGGAACAGCTGCATGCCGGCACGGGCGGCTGGCGTCACAAGAGCCACAGCGTGCGGGCCGACGGCTCCGAGGTGATCTGCCAGTGGTACAACAGCATGATCCGCGACGGTGCCGGCGTCGGTCAGCGCTTCCTGTGCATGGCCGAGGACATCACGGAACGCCAGCGCGCCGACGACGAACTGCGCCGCCTGGCGACCGTCGTCCGCCTCACCACCAACCTCGTGGTGCTGACGGACGCGCAGGGCCGCGTCGAGTGGTTCAACGAGGCTTTTGCCCGTCGCTCCGGCTACGCCGCCGAACAGATCCGTGGCGCCAGCCTCGTCGAGTTGCAACGCGACGAGCACACCGACGCTGCCCAGATCGAAGCACTGTCGCGCGCCCTGCTCCAGGGCGTACCGCTGCGCGAGGCCGAGATGCTGTGCAGCAGCCGGCACGGCGAGCGATACTGGGTCTCGCTGGAACTGCAGCCCATCCGTGATGCGGATGGCATTCTGCAGCAATGCGTCGTGCTGCAGACCGACGTGACCGATCGACACCGGACGACGCAGGCGCTGCGCGGCATCGCGCGCATCGGTGCGAGCCACGAGCCGCTGGAGTTCCTGTCGCATCTGGTCAAGACCGTGGCCGCCGGGACCAACGCCGATGCCGCCTACTTCGCCTTGCGTCGCGACGACAACGAGGATGCCGCCGATGTCGTGACCGCCTGGGCGCCGCCGGGCTGGCCGGTACGCACCGGCATGTTCCATTGGGCGGGTGTCACCGTGGAGGCGGTGAGTACGCATCGCATGCTGGTCATCCCGGCGCACGGCCGTGAGCGCCTGCGCAACGATGCCGTGCTGCGCGGCTGCGAGCGCCTGGAGTCGATGGTGGCGGTGGCCGTCGAGGACGGCGGCGGTCGCGTGGTGGGCTACCTGGCCGCACTGTTCGCGGTGCCGCTGCCGAGCCCCGACGAAGTGCATTCGCTGATCGAGCTGGGCGCCGCGCGCGCCGGGGCTGAGTTCTCGCGCTTGCGCGCACAGGATGCCTTGCGCCACAGCGAGCAGAAGTTCTCCACGATCTTCCAGCAGTCGCCGATCGCGCTGGCCTTGCAGCGCCGGTCCGACGGCCGCTACCTCGACCTGAACCCCGCCTACACCGACACCTTCGGCTTCGCGCGCGAGACGGTCATGGACCGTAGCGACGACGAGATCAGCCTCTATGCCGACCTGGAGCAGCGCGAGCGGGTGCTTGCCGTGTTCCAGCGCCAGGGCCAGGTGTCAGGCGTGGATGTACGCCTGGTGACGGCGGATGGGCAGCTGCGCGATTGCCAGTTGCACCTGCGCAGCGTGTTCATGAACGAACCCTGCGTGCTGATGGCGGTGGTGGATGTGACGCCGATGCGTGACGCCCAGCGACAGGTGGAGGAACTGAACGCCTCCCTGGAGCAGCGTGTCGTCGAACGCACGCGGGCCCTGGCCGATGCCAACCGCGATCTGGAAACCGCGCTGCTCCGCCTGCAGCAGACGCAGAGCGAACTGGTGCGCTCGGAGAAGCTCGCTGCGCTCGGTTCGCTGGTTGCCGGTGTGGCGCACGAGCTGAACACACCGATCGGCAACAGCCTGATGGTCGCCAGCACCTTGCGCGACATCGGTCGCGAGTTCCGTCGGCAAGTCGAGAAAGGCCTGCGTCGCTCCGAGCTGGACAGCTTCATGGAGGAGACCGATTCGGCCTCCGACATCCTCGTCCGCAACCTGCAGCGCGCCGGTGAGCTGATCGTCAGCTTCAAGCAGGTGGCCGTCGACCAGACCAGTTCGAAACGCAGGCAGTTCGACCTGCGCGAGGTGGTGAACGAGATCGTCGTCACCCTTCAGCCCACCTTCCGCAAGACGCCGTTCCAGATCCGCAGCGAGGTGCCCGCCGGCATCCTGCTCGACAGCTACCCGGGGCCTTTCGGTCAGATCGTCGCCAATCTGCTGCAGAACACCGTCATCCATGCCTTCGACGGTCGCGAGGAAGGAACGGTGACGCTGGACGCCACCGTGGTCGGCGAGACCGTGGTGTTCCGTTGCAGCGACAACGGGGTGGGCATCGCGGCAGGGCACCTCAACAAGGTGTTCGATCCGTTCTTCACCACCAAGCTGGGCAGTCAGGGCACGGGCCTGGGCCTGAACATCGTGCACAACATCGTGACCGGGGTGCTGGGCGGGGAGATCTCTGTGATCAGCGAGCCGGATGTGGGCACGGTGTTCACGATGCGCCTGCCGCTCAAGGCGCCGGTCGAGGTCGACGAAGACCTCGCCTGAACGGCGTAGGCCGCCTTCGGTTCAGTCCTGGCCCGGCACTGCGCAACGCGCCAGGTTGCCGTCCTGGGCCAGCCAGCGTTGCAGCAGATGCATGATGTCGGCATCGAAGCGACGTGTGCTGTCCTCGTCGATCCGGCACCAGCGGTCGAAACCCAGCGTCGTTTGCAGCGCGTTGGCTTCCGATTCCTCGTGGATACTGATGGCGCCTGCGAACGGCCACTCGCGCTGGCGCAGCGGCGCGAGCACTTCGCGCAGACGTGCATCATGCGCGTCCGCGCTCTCCATGCCGGCGCAGACGCCCTGGCAGCGCTTCAGGAGATGAGCCTGGCAAGGGCCGGGGCCGGATTTCTCCAGGCCTGCGCGCCGCGGGCAAAGCCGCGCGCGTGCGATCAGGGGCCGCAACACCATCAGCGCCTCGCGCTCGCCGCGGAAGCAGCCATAGACCTCACCCCAGGCCGCCGGGTCGCTGCCGTTGAGGTCGACGAGTTCGAGGATGCCTTCCGCCCGGTCGGCATCCAGTCGCCAGGCGAGGGCGGCCGTCGCACCGCGGGCGGCCAGGCGACGTTCCAGCGCGAGTTCCAGCAACTGGGCGGACAGGTCACCGGCGCAGGGCTGGGCGTCGACGGCATGCACCTTGGCGACCTGCTTCTTGCTGCGCATGTCGTTGGCGGTGAACAGTCCGAGCACCTGCGGCCGCAGGCTGCGGGCGCGGCCGATGCGGATCAGTTCGCCGCTGGCGCCGCGCAACATGAAGACGCCGGGCCCTTCCGGCAGGCCTTCGACGTCGCCCTGCGGCAGACGCGCAACCTTGGTCGGGCCGGAGAAGGCACGTGCCCAGGCCAGGCGCATGCGTTCGGTGTCATGCGCGATGCGAGAGTCCTGCAGGAAGCGCCACACGATCTCGGCATCGTCCATCGCGCGGTGGCGCGACACCACGCTGTAGCCGCCACGCAGGATGATGGCATCCAGGCCGTGGCGCGCATGCTCGGGGTTCAGCGCTCGCGAGAACTTGACCGTGCACAGCACCGAGGGCTCGAAGTTCTTTTCCAGCCGGGCGAAGGCGTTGTGCAGGAAGTTGTAGTCGAAGCGGGCGTTGTGCGCGACGAAGATCGCGCCGTCGCACTGTTCGGCGACCTGGCGCGCGACATCGGCGAAGTCCGGTGCGTCACGCACCATGTCGTCGGTGATGCCGGTGAAGGCCTGGATGCGCGGCGGGATCGGCATGCCCGGGTTGACCAGGCTGCTCCAGCGCGAGATCAACTGATCGCCTTCGGTGACGAGAATGGCGACTTCGGTGATGCGGTCGAGCTTGGGGTCGCCGCCCGTGGTTTCCAGGTCGACGATGGCAAGGCGGGGGTAGTCCATGCAGGGGGCCGGCGCTTGCAGCCGCCGGCGTCAGGCCTCAGCCCTGGTTCGGGTCGGGCTGGTAGTAGTAGGCCTTCTGCGGCACGTTGGAGTCGAGGTCGTCGCGACGGGTCTGCAGGTCTTGCGGCTTGTCCCACCACAGTGCGCGGCCTTCGCGTTGCTGCTCGCGTTCTTCCGGGTGCTTGTCCAGGAAGTCGCGCATGAACTTGGTGAAATCGGATTCGTACAGGGCCATGAAAAACTCCGGCAAAGGTTCAACGTGATCGGTCGGCAGGCGCGGTCGGCCTGGCATCGCCGCGCAGGCGCGTGATGCGCACCACGTCGGGGATGCGGCGCACGCCGCGCATGATGCTGGCCAGGTGGATGCGGTCGCGCACCTGCAGCGTGAAATAGATGGTGGTGTGGGCCGCGCGCTCGTTGTCCATGCTGACGTTCTGGATGTTCGAGTCCTGGTCGGCGATGGCGGCGGCCACGCGGGCCAGCACGCCGCGGCGGTTGTCGGCCAGCACGCGCACGCTGACTTCGAACAGGCGGTCGCCACCGGTTTCCCATTCCACCTCGACCCAGCGGTCGCGCTCGGAGGAACGGTTGCGCGTCAGCGTCGGGCAGTCGTTGACGTGGATCTCCAGCCCTTGGCCCTTGCGCAGCATGCCGACGATGGGGTCGCCCGGGATGGGGCGGCAGCAGCGTGCCATCTGCACGGCCATGCCTTCGCCACCGTGGATGAGGATCGGGCTGGTGTTGCGGCTGCGGCCCGGTTCCTCGCCGCCAGCGGCGGCCAGTTCGTCCTGCAGGTCGCCGAGGCGGCGCGCCACCACGGCGGCGAGGCGCTTGCCGAGGCCGATGTCGGTCAGCGCGTCGGCGCGGGTCTTGATGCCATTGTCCTTGAGGAAACGCTCCCAGGCGGTGGCACCGATGTCCACCAGCGTCAGGCCGTGGGTGCGCAGGGCCTGCGACAACAGGCGTTCGCCCAGCGCGGTGGCTTCCTCGTGCTGGGCCGTCTTCAGGAAGTGGCGGATCTGCGCGCGCGCCTTGCCGGTACGCACGTAGGACAGCCAGGCAGGGTTCGGGTTGGCGTGCTGGGCGGTGACGATCTCCACCTGGTCGCCGTTCTTCAGTTCGGTGCGCAGCGGTTGCAGTTCGCCGTTGATGCGGCAGGCCACGCAGCGGTTGCCGATGTCGGTGTGGATCGCGTAGGCGAAGTCCACCGCGGTGGCGCCGCGCGGCAGGTTGTAGATCTGGCCCTTGGGCGAGAACACGAAGACGTCGCCGGGGAAGAGGTCGATCTTCACGTGCTCCAGGAACTCGCTGGAATCGCCGGAGGTGGTCTGCAGTTCGAGCAGCGATTGCAGCCAGTTGTGCGTCTTGCGCTGCAGGTCGGTCAGCGTGGCCGACTCGTCCTTGTACAGCCAGTGCGAGGCGACACCGCTCTGGGCGATGGCATGCATCTCGAAGGTGCGGATCTGCACTTCGACCGGCGTACCGAAAGGTCCGATGACGGTGGTATGGACGCTTTGATAGCCGTTGGCCTTCGGGATGGCGACGTAGTCCTTGAACTTGCCGGGCACCGGTTTGAACAGCTCGTGCAGGGCACCGAGAGCGAGGTAGCAGCTCGGCACGTCCTTCACCAGGATGCGGAAGCCGTAGATGTCCAGCACCTGCGAGAAGGACAGGTGTTTGTCGACCATCTTGCGGTAGACGCCGAACAGGTGTTTCTCGCGGCCGAAGACTTCGGCCTCCACGCCCCATTGCGGCAGGCGCTCCTGGATGCTGGTGAGCAGGCGCGTCACCAGCTCGCGGCGGTTGCCGCGCGCCGTGCGCAGGGCCTTGGCCAGCACCCGGTAGCGCAGCGGGTAGGTGTGCTTGAACGACAGTTCCTGCAGCTCGCGGTACAGCGTGTTCAGGCCCAGGCGGTTGGCGATCGGCGCGTAGATCTCCAGCGTTTCGCGGGCGATGCGGCGGCGCTTGTCGGGGCGCACGGCGTCCAGCGTGCGCATGTTGTGCAGGCGGTCGGCCAGCTTGATGAGGATGACGCGCACGTCGCGCGCCATCGCCAGGAACATCTTGCGGTAGTTCTCGGCCTGGGCTTCCTCGTAGGAGCGGAATTCCAGCCGGTCGAGCTTGGAGACGCCATCGACCAGGTCGGCCGCCACCTTGCCGAACTGGGTGGCGATGTCGTTCTTGGTGACGTCGGAGTCTTCCATGACGTCGTGCAGCAGGCCACCGATCAGCGCATGCACGTCGAGGTGCCACTGCGAGAGGATTTCGGTGACCGCCAGCGGATGCGAGACATAGGGCTCGCCGCTGATGCGGAACTGACCCTCGTGGGCACGCACCGACAGGTCGAAGGCGGCGCGCAGGCGTTCGATGTCGTCTTCGCGCAGGTAGCGCGAGGCGATGTCGGCGAGGCGGGAGAACTCGACTTCGTCGGCAGGGCCGGTCGAGGGATTGCGGTCGCGCTCCTCCTCGTCGGGCTGCAGGCCGCCGTCGAAGACAGTCAGGCGCGGCCGGGCGGGCACGTTGGGGGCGATACCGGGGGGGCTGGCGACAACAGGCGGGACGGCGGGGGTCGGTTCCATCGTCTCACCTGTTGCCGGGGGCTACATTACCTTGCGGACCAGTCAGGACTGGCTGCTGTTGTTGGTGCTGCGGGTCAGGATCTCGATGCCGACCTTGCCGGCAGCGATTTCGCGCAGCGCGGTGACCGTGGGCTTGTCGCGATCGACGTCGACCTGCGGGGTGCTGCCGTTGGCGATCTGGCGGGCACGGTAGGTGGCGGCCAGGGTCAGCTGGAAACGGTTGGGAATGCTTTGCAGGCAGTCTTCGACGGTGATACGGGCCATGGTCAATCCTTGTCCAAGAAATCAAAAGCTTGCGGGTTGCGCGCTCGGGCGGCCGTCAGTTGCAGACGGGCTGCGCGCACTGCTGCGCGCATGTCGTCGAGGGCAATATGCAAGTCCTTGTTAATTATAACGTAATCAAAGTCCTTCACACGGCGCATCTCGTCGCGTGCCGCAGCCAGCCGGCGGGCGATCACTTCCGCGCTGTCGGTGCCCCGTCCGCGCAGCCGCGCTTCCAGCTCCGCGAAGCTCGGCGGCAGGATGAAGATGCCGGTGGCCTCAGGGAATTTCTTGCGTACCTGCTCGGCGCCCTGCCAGTCGATTTCCAGCAGTACATCGTGTCCGGCAGCCAGTTCGCTCCGCAGCCAGGAGGCCGAGGTCGCGTAGTAGTTGCCGTGCACCTGCGCCCATTCGAGGAAGTCGCCGTGCTCGCGCATCGCAAGGAAGTGCTCTTCATCAACGAAGTGATAGGCCACTCCGTTGACCTCACCTGCACGCGGCTTGCGGGTCGTGTAGGAGACGGACAGGCGGATTTCGCGATCGGTTTCCAGCAGACCGCGCACCAGCGTGGTCTTGCCGGCACCGGACGGGGCGGAAACGATGAAGAGGACGCCGCTCATGGTTGGACTGGCTTGCTCGACTTGCTCAAGGCTTATTCAAGGTTCTGGACCTGCTCGCGCATCTGCTCGATCAGTACCTTGATATCGACCGAAATGCCGGTGAGTTCAGTCGACACCGACTTGGAGGCCAGGGTGTTGGCTTCGCGGTTGAGCTCCTGCATCAGGAAGTC
The DNA here is from genome assembly GCF_036017065.1 of Uliginosibacterium sp. H1. Taxonomy (NCBI): domain Bacteria; kingdom Pseudomonadati; phylum Pseudomonadota; class Betaproteobacteria; order Rhodocyclales; family Zoogloeaceae; genus Uliginosibacterium; species Uliginosibacterium sp. H1. The sequence continues at coordinate 195,081 of NZ_JAYXHR010000002.1, read as the reverse complement.
CAGCCGCTTGCCGACCGCGCCGCCCTTGTTGATGACGCGTTCCACCTCATCCATGTGGGCGACCAGGCGGGTCAACTCCTCGGCGACATCCACGCGCTGGGCGAAGACGGTGACTTCCTGGCGGATGCGGTCCTCGTCCAGCGTGGCGACGGCTTCGCGCAGGCGCTGGGTCAGGCGTTCGCGGTATTCGCCGACGGCGGCGGGAATCAGCGGCGTGGCGCGCTCCACCAGTACGCGCATCTGGGCAACGCGGTCGCGCAGCATGGCGGCCAGCTTTTCGCCTTCGCGGGCGCGGGTGTCGCGCAATTCTTCCAGGGCCTGCTTTGCAAGTGCCTGCAGCTCGGCGTTCAGCGTGTCCTGGGCGGCCGCGTCCTCGGCCAGCATGCCGGGCCAGCGCAGCACTTCGCCGACGGACAGCGCGGCGGCCTGCGGGAAGCGGGCCTGCACGCGGGCCTGTGCGACCGACAGCTGGTCGAGCATGGCGGTGTTCAGCTTCAGCTCCGGAGCGCCGCTGGTGGCGGCCTGCAGGCTCAGCCGACACTCCAGTTTGCCGCGTGATACGCTGGCATTGATGTGCTCGCGCAGCAAAGGTTCGGCGAAACGAAGGTCTTCCACGATGCGGAAGGCCAGGTCCAGGTAGCGTGAATTGACGCTGCGCAGCTCCAGTTGCATGACGGCGCGGCCGATATCACGGGAGACGACGGCATAGCCGGTCATGCTGAAGATCATCGCGATTGCCTGTAAGAGAAAAAACGAAACCCGCGAACAGCGGGCAGGAATGGAAATCGGGCGGTGGCGGGGCGGCACTACGGACGGCGCGTTTGGCTGGATGGCCGGCAGCGTCGCGCGAACTAGGTCCCGAGCCGCGTCAAATCACGTCAATTCCGCCTTTACAACGCCGGGGCGCCGGTTTGAAAATGCCGGGCCGCGCTGGATGATAACCCCCTGACTCATGCCCTCTCAAGCCAACTCTGCCTTGCCGCCCAGCTTCCAGCTGGAGCAGTACCGCATCGAGCAGCAGTTGAGCCTCGGTGGTTTCTCGATTGTCTATCTCGCCACGGATGCCGAAGGCAACGCCGTGGCGATCAAGGAATACCTCCCCAACTCGCTGGCGCTGCGCAAGAACGGCGAGATCGAGCCGCAGGTCACCGAGGAGCACCAGGCGGCCTTCCGCTACGGCATGAAGTGCTTCTTCGAGGAAGGACGCTCGCTGGCCAAGCTGCTGCATCCCAATGTCGTGCGCGTGCTGAATTTCTTCCGCGCCAACGGCACGGTGTACATGGTCATGCAGTTCGAGCGCGGTCGCACGCTGCAGGACTTCATCCATCGCAACAAGGGCCACATCAAGGAGCGCTTCATCCGCGGCGTGTTCACCCGCCTCCTGAATGGCCTGCGCGAGGTGCATGCGCACAAGCTGCTGCACCTGGACATCAAGCCTTCGAACATCTACCTGCGTAACGACGGCACGCCGGTGCTGCTGGACTTCGGTGCCGCCCGCCAGACCCTGGCCAGCGACACACCGATGCTCAAGCCCATGTACACGCCGGGCTTCGCGCCGCCGGAGCAGTTCAACGACCGCGAACACCTGGGCCCGTGGAGCGACATCTACAGCACCGGTGCCTCGATGTATGCCTGCCTGGCCGGCAGCGCGCCGCAGCGCTCGGACGAGCGCATCAAGAAAGACCTGATGGAGCCGGCCACCAAGCGCTGGGCCGGCCAGTATTCCACTCATCTGCTGGAAACCATCGACTGGTGCCTGGAGCTTGACCCGCTCAACCGTCCGCAGAGTGTGTACGCCTTGCAGAAGGCACTATTGACCCGTTCCCGTCACGTGGCGCCGCCTCCGCCCAGCACCTTCCTGGGCAAGATGAGCGTCAAGCTGCGTGCTTTGATTGGCCGTTCATGAAATTCACCGTCTACCAGGAGAGCCGTCCCGGCGGCCGACCCAACAACCAGGACCGCGTGGCCTACAGCTATTCACGCGACTCACTGCTGATGGTCGTGGCCGACGGCATGGGTGGGCACCTGCATGGCGAGGTGGCAGCGCAGATCGCCACCCAGTACATCATCGAGGCCTTCCAGGCCAGTGCCATCCCGAAGATCCGCGACGAGCTGCTGTTCCTGTCGCGCTCGCTCGCCAACGCCCACAACGCCATTCTCGATTACTCCTTCGAGAAGGGCCTGCCGGAAGCGCCGCGCACCACCATCGTCGCCTGCCTGATCCAGGACAGCGTCGCGCACTGGGCGCATGCCGGCGATTCGCGCCTGTACCTCATCCGCCGCGGCCGTACCATCATGCAGACGCGCGACCACTCGCGCCTGCAGCTGATGATCGACCAGGGCCTGATCACCGAGGAAGAGGCGGCGGTGCACCCGGCGCGCAACCGCATCTTCAGTTGCCTGGGCGGCACGCATTCGCCGCAGATCGAGTTCTCATCCTCCACGCCCTTGTTCACCAACGACCTCATCGTCATGTGTTCGGACGGTGTGTGGGGCAACCTGGAGCCGGACGAACTGGTCGACCTGATGTGCGACGCCGACATCCTGGAGCGCTCGCCGCGGGTCATGGACCGCGCCGAGTCGCGTGGCGGCCTGACCTGCGACAACCTGTCCATGCTGTCGATGCGCTGGCATGACGACTATGCCGAGGACTCGCCGTCCACGGTGTCCACCGACACCATGCCGCTCGATGCCATCACCACCCAGATGGAAGGCTTTGCGCGCAGCCGCCTGCCGGAGGGCACGGGGCTGAGCGACAACGACATCGAGAGCGCGATTGCCGAGATCAACGCAGCAATAAAGAAGTTTTCCCGCTTCGACCCCAATAGATAGGGCGCAAGGCTACTGCGCGGATCAATCTCGCAACTGTGATGCTCGACGTACTCCCGTACGTCTGCGCTTCTCGTTGCGACCTTGAACCGCTCGCTACGCCTTTCGCCCTATCTATCCCTCTATGTTGGAGTTGTCTTTCGAGTCGGTTGTTGTCGATGACGTAGAGGCGCTGGTCGCCCTGCGCATCGCAGCCATGCGTGAAAGTCTCGAGCGGATCGGGCGCTTCGATCCGTTGCGGGCGCGGGCGCGGTTTCTTGCGACCTTCGACCCGGACTTCACGCGGCACATCGTGTGCGAGGGCGAGCGGGTGGGGTTCGTGGTGTGGCGTCCGCAGGACGGCGGCCTGTTCCTGAATCATCTCTACGTGCTGCCTGCGCATCAGGGGCGGGGTATCGGTGCCTGGGTGCTACGGCAGATGTTCGCGCAGGCCGATGCAGAAGGCCTGTCGGTGCGCGTGGGTGCCTTGCGTGGCAGCGATGCCAACCGCTTCTACCAGCGTCATGGTTTCGTGCAGACGCACGAAGAAGACTTCGACATCTACTACGCACGATTGCCCCGCTGAGGGCGGCTACAATCGCAGCCCGTCGCGAATCTTCAGGTATCCATCATGAGCAACCGTCCCTCCGGCCGCCGCGCCGACCAATTGCGCGAGGTGCGCATCATCCGTGGCTTCACGAAGCATGCCGAGGGCTCGGTGCTGGTGGAGTTCGGTGACACCCGCGTGCTGTGCACGGCCAGTGTCGAGGAATCCGTGCCGCCCTTCCTGCGCGGTAAGGGCGAGGGTTGGGTGACGGCGGAATACGGCATGCTGCCGCGCTCCACCCACACCCGCATGTCGCGCGAGGCGGCCAAGGGCAAGCAGACCGGCCGCACGCAGGAGATCCAGCGCCTCATCGGCCGCAGCCTGCGTGCCGTGGTGGATCTCAAGGCCCTGGGTGAGCGGCAGATCACCATCGACTGCGACGTGCTGCAGGCGGATGGCGGCACGCGCACGGCGTCGATCACCGGCGCCTGCGTGGCGCTGCACGACGCGCTGCAGAAGCTGATTGCCGAAGGCAAGCTGACGGCCTCTCCGCTGCGTGAGTGGGTGGCCGCGGTGTCGGTGGGCATCGCAAATGGCGCGCCTGTGCTGGACCTGGACTACGTGGAGGATTCGGCCTGCGATACCGACATGAACGTGGTGATGACCGGTAGCGGTGGCTTCGTCGAGGTGCAGGGTACGGCGGAGGGCGCGCCGTTCCAGCGGACCGAACTGGATGCCTTGCTGGCGCTGGCCGGCGCGGGCATCGCCGAGCTGGTGACGCTGCAGAAACAGGCCGTGGCCTGAGACCTCGCACCAGAAGGATGGAAAGTACAAAGGGCCCCGTGGGGCCCTTTGTACTTTCCGGCGTGGCCGCCGGGGGTTTGCGTTCAGTGTCCGTAGGTGGCGGTGAAGCTCGCCTTCTCCAGCGCATTGGCATTCAGCATGAAACCCACCAGCGCGGCCGTCGGATTGTCCGGTACCTGCAGCCTGGGGACCTTCAGGGCGAACACCGTGAAGACGTAGCGGTGGGGCTTGTCACCCTTGGGCGGGCAGGCACCGCCGAAGCCGGTCGTGCCGTAGTCGCTGCGCCCTTCGCGTGCGCCGGCGGGCAGCACGGCGCCCTGGCCGATTCCGGCCGGCAGGCTGGTGGCGCTGGCGGGGATGTCCCACACCAGCCAGTGCCACCAGCCGCTGCCGGTGGGCGCGTCGGGATCGTAGACCGTGACCGCGAAGCTCTTCGTCCCGGCCGGCGCATTCTTCCAGTGCAGTTGCGGGGAGCGGTTCTCGCCTTCGCAGCCGAAGCCCTTGTACACCTGCGTGACGGTGAGGCTGCCGCCATCCTTGATGTCGTTGCTGCCCAGTTCGAGCGCGGCAGCAGGAAGACAGGGCAGGCCGATGGCAAGGGCGTAAAGCAAGCGTGCGATGGGCGCTTTCGACGACAGCGATGGCGATCGTGATGCTCGTGATGCAATGGGCATGATGCGTTTCCTCGGTACAAAGCGGCGCGGGAGTCGGCGCAAGAAAATGGCGCGCGCAGAGTGAGATGCAGGGATGCGCACGCGGACGTGCAGCATAGGCCCCGGCCGGCAGGCTGTCAGCCCGTGCCGGGAAAGGGATCGCGCGCTGAGGCAGCGTTCAGGCGGCCAGGCAGCGTGCCTTGCCGGCGCGTTTGGCGACGTACATGGCGCCATCGGCACGCGTAATCGCCTGGTGCCAGGACTCGTGGGCCTGCACGCGGATGACACCGGCGCTGAAGCTGAGCGGAATGTCGCGCGCCTGCCAGTGCGGGGCGCGGGTGGCGAGCGCGGCTTGCAGTCGCTCGATGATCGTCACCGCTTCGGCAGGGCTGGCGCCCGGCAGCAGCACGATGAACTCCTCGCCGCCGAAACGGCCCATGGCGTCCTGCGGGCGCAGGTGGTCGCGTGCGAGCGTGGCGAAATGCTGGAGGGCATGGTCGCCGGCCAGGTGGCCGTGGTGATCGTTGAGTCGCTTGAAGTCGTCGAGGTCCAGCAGGGCGACGCACAGCATGCCGTCGTCGCGCGCCGCCCGCGCACTTTCGGCGTCGAAGGCATCCACCAGGCCCTTGCGATTCAGCAGGCCGGTCAGCTCGTCGCGGCGTACGCCGTGGGCGAGGTTGCCGAGCGCCTGGCGCAGCGCGCGGGCTTCCTCCTCCGCTGCGTGGGCGCGTTGTGCCAGCGTGGGCATGGCCTGCGGGTCGAGGCGGGCCACCAGGTCCTGCAGGGCCGGCAGGATGGCTGCCCCGACATCGCGCTGGTTGAGGGCAAGGCGGCGCAGGGCGTCGAGCAGCATCCCGGCCGAGCCCGCATCCAGCGCGCCCGGGTTGGCCATGTTCGGCGTGGCAGGCGGCCGCAGGCGCCGTGCCATGTCGGTGTGCAGGTGCGGGGCGAGGCGGACTTGCGGATTCATGGCGTCGGCCGTTGCGTCAGGCGGCTTGCGGCGAGGCTGCCGCGGCTTCCTGCATGACGCCGGCCAGCGTGGCGTAGGCAGTGGCCCAGGCGTCGCGGACAGGTTCCGTGAAGGCCGGGCCAAGGCCAAGTTCCAAGGTCTGCAGCAGCGCCTGGCCGACGGTGTCGTAGTGCGCATTGCGGACGCCGTAGCCGACATGCTTGGCGCCCAGCGCCTGGACGGTGGGCACCAGCTCCTGGAGGCGTTCGAGCGAGGCGACGACCACGCCCAGCACGCCCATCAGCTTGCGACCCTGCTCGCTCATGTCGCCCTTGAACAGCGGGCGCAGTGCCGGGTCCATCGTGAACAAGGTGTCGTAGAACAGGGTGGCGGCCTGTTCCCGGATCGGAACGACCTGTGCCCAGCTGGACTGTATGAGCGAGACCTGTTGCGGTGTCATGCCGTGCTTCCTTTCTGCATCCATCGGTGCCGGCCAGGGCGGGACATTCGTCCGTCCGCGGCGATGAGTCGCAGGGGCAGGGAGTGCGCAGCGACCTTGAACGCAGGGTAGGTCAGTTCGCGCCCGACGACGGGGTGCGCTGGCCGAAAGGGTGGCCTGAAACCGCGGGCCATTCGGGCAGGCAGGCCCTGCCTGGCAGCTTGCTAGCGCGTCAGCCGTTCAAAGCTGGCGGGGAGCAGACAGGTCTGCAGGCTGCGCTGGGTGAACAGGTGACGGCCATCGCATTTGAAGCCCAGCTCTTCCCAGTCCACGGCGGTGTTCAGCAGGTCCACCGCCTGGGCCAGGTTCATGCCCGCAATGCGCGGGAACAGCGCCAGGATGGCGCCGTCGTAGTCTGGACAGTCGTGCAGGAAGAAGGGTTGCGCGCGCCGCGTCTTGCTGTTCACGTAGATGCGCGGTGCGCTGCTCTGGTGATGCTGGCGGCCCCAGCGCCACCAGTTGTGCTCCTCGAATTCGCGGACCCGCCGCGCCAGCAGGCGCGACTTGTTGGCGAGCAGGTGCGGATGCTGCACGTCGAAGAACATGCGGCGCAGCTCGCCGGTCTCGGCGGTGCGCGAGCAGACGAACTCGCGGTTGCCTTCCGGGTGGGTGAAGACTTCGTCGGCGCCGGACACTGCGCCCACCTTCACGTCGAACAGCCGGGCCAGTGGCAGTGTGTAGTCGCCACGCAGGAACATGAGCTGGCCGCCCACTTCGGCGAAGAGCCGGCCGTCGTGCATGCGGCGGTCCATGCGGCCGCGCTCGAAACGGAAGATCGCGCAGTTGGGCACGTACTCGCCGAAGATGTTGCTGTCGCCGGTCTCGATGAAGTCGGTGATCGTGCCCTGCTCGAACAGCCAGCGATTGAGCTTGCGCGCCGCCGTCAGCTTGATGAAGTCGCGCGGCACGATGAACACCAGCTCCCCACCTGGCCGCAGGTGGCGCACGCACTTCTCGATGAAGAACAGGTACAGGTTGCTGCGCAGGTCGAACAGCTCCATCGGCAGCAGCGCACGCGTCGCCGGCAGGATGTCCTGGTGGCGCACGTAGGGCGGGTTGCCGACGATGCTGTCGAACCGTTCCTCAGCCGGGTAGGCAAAGAAGTCCATCACCCGCGCATCGGCGGGGGCGACGCTGGCGTCCAGCTCGATGGCGATGCAGCCGGGCAGGTGCCGCGCGAAGGCGCCGTCACCGCAACTCGGTTCCAGCACGCGTCCGGCATTGCGCCGCAGGGCCAGCATCTGCCGTACCACGGCGGGCGCGGTGAAAACCTGACCGAGGCGCTCTACGCGGCTGGCGTCCATCGTTGTCCCGGTATCTCAGCGACGGCGCGAGCCACCGCCCAGGATCGAGCCCAGCACGCCGCGCACGATCTCGCGGCCGATGGAGCTGCTGATGGTGCGGGTGAGGGTCTTGGCGGCGGTCTGCACGAGGCCGTCGTGCTGGCCGCCGCGCGGGCCGACCTTGCCGAAGAGGATCTCGCCAACGGCGCCACCGAGCAGGCCGCCGCCGTCACCTGCGGGGGCCGGCGCGGTGCCGGTCGGGTTGGCACCGGTGCTGCCTGCGGGGGCGGCGCCTGCACCGTTGGCGACTGCGGCCTTCAGCTTCTCGAAGGCGGACTCGCGGTCCAGCACTTCCTCGTAGGTGCCGTACACCGGGGAGTTGTTGATGGCGGCGTTGCGCTCGTCCGGCGTCATCGGGCCGATGCGCGAACCCGGGGCGATGACGAAGGCGCGCTCCACGATGCCGGGCGTGCCTTTCACGTCCAGGCAGGAGATCAGGGCTTCGCCGACGCCGAGTTCGGTGATTGCCGCTTCGGCGCTGAACTTGGGATTGGCGCGCAGGGTTTCGGCGGCAGTCTTCACCGCCTTCTGGTCGCGCGGGGTGAAGGCGCGCAGCGCGTGCTGCACGCGGTTGCCGAGCTGGCCGAGCACGGTTTCCGGCACGTCCAGCGGGTTCTGCGTCACGAAGTAGACGCCGACGCCCTTTGAGCGGATCAGGCGTACCACCTGTTCGATCTTTTCCAGCAGCGCGGGCGGCGCGTCGTTGAACAGCAGGTGGGCTTCGTCGAAGAAGAACACCAGCTTGGGGCGGTCCAGGTCGCCGGCTTCCGGCAGTTGCTCGAACAGTTCGGCCAGCAGCCACAGCAGGAAGGTGGCGTAGAGCTTGGGCGAGTTGTAGAGCTTGTCGGCGGTCAGGATGTTGATGACGCCACGGCCGTTGTCACCGGTCTGCATCAGGTCGTCGATGTTGAGCATCGGCTCGCCGAAAAACTTGTCGCCCCCTTGCTGTTCCAGCGTCAGCAGGCCGCGCTGGATGGCGCCGATGCTGGCGGCGGACACGTTGCCGTAGCTGGTGGTGAGCGTCTTGGCGTTGTCGCCGACGAACTGCACCATCGCGCGCAGGTCCTTGAGGTCCAGCAGCAGCAGGCCGTTGTCGTCGGCCACCTTGAAGACGATCTGCAACACGCCAGCCTGGGTGTCGTTGAGCGACAGCAGGCGGCCGATCAGCAGCGGGCCCATGTCGGACACGGTGGCGCGCACCGGGTGGCCGCTCTCGCCGAACACGTCCCAGAACACCACCGGGTTCTTCACCGGCTCCCAGTCGGTGATGCCGATGGCGGCCAGGCGTTCCTGCAGCTTGGGCTTCATTTCGCCGGCCGCGCCTGCGCCCGAGAGGTCACCCTTCACGTCGGCCATGAACACCGGCACGCCGATGCTGGAAAAGCCTTCGGCCAGCTTCTGCAGGGTGACGGTCTTGCCGGTGCCGGTGGCGCCGGTGATCAGGCCGTGGCGGTTGGCCATGGCGGGCAGCAGGGCGATGTCGAGGTCGCCGCTGCGGGCAATGAGGAGGGGTTGGGCCATGGGGTGCTCCGATGACAGGCGGGCAGGGCGCTGCCGCCCGGCAATGGTAGCGGAAAGGTGCGCGCGTGAACAGAAACGGCCGGGCGTGACGGCCCGGCCGTGTCATGTGGGGCAGTCGTGACGCTTTGTGCGGCCTATTTGCTCTCGCAGCCGGCGTTGCAGCGGTCGAAAGTCTGCAGGCAGGCAGCGCTGTTGCCGCAACTGTAGAGGCGCGAGCCGCAGGACTGCACGCACTGGCTGTAGGCCGGGCTGCGCTGCAGGGTGGTGGGGACGCCCACGGTGTTGCCCTGTTTGCGGGTCGTAGTCCGGGCCGGGGCGGGCGGCAGCTTGCAGGCCGCGAGCTGGAAGTCGCGCGCCGGGCCGGGCAGCAGGCTCCAGTCGTCCGCCGCGAACTGCAGGTCGGTCTGGATGGATTCGACTTCCGCTTCCGTGGGCAGCATGCCCGAGCGGCGCAGGATGGCCAGCGCCTGGCAGTCGGCACGACGGGCGTCCGAGAGGGTGCGCTCGCCGCTGGTGGGCAGGTTGAGCTGGTGGCGCGCGCATTCGTGGGCGAACAGGAACATGCGCGTTTCCGGCAGCAGCTGCGGCAGGCGCTGCGGGTTGTAGGCCAGCATGGTGCGGCCGTTGTCGACGCGGGTCTCGACGATGGGGCCGAGGCTGGCGTCGGCTTGCGACGGAATCGCGCGGCCCAGGCCGTCGGTGCAGCCACCGAAGTTGAAGTTGATCTGGGTGACGGTGTAGTCGCCGGGCTGGGACTGTGCCTGCGCCAGCGCACCGAGTCCGAGGGCAGCAAGGCAGGCAAGGGCTGCAACCAGGGCTTTGAATAGGCGGGCGGCGAAGTTGCGCATGGTCAGACTCTCTGCAGCTGGTTGGCCAGCTTGTTGATTCGTAATGGATCCAATCTAGCAAAGCGCCTGTCCGCGCCAGCCGGTCGGGCTGATCGGCGGTTGTATAATCCCGCCCTTTGACTGCAACGGGCGCGCAGACGCCGGGGACGTACGTTATGGCTGGTCATTCCAAATGGGCCAACATCCAGCACCGCAAGGGTCGTCAGGACGCCAAGCGCGGGGCTGTCTTCACCAAGCTGATCAAGGAAATCACCGTCGCCGCCAAGATGGGCGGCGCGGATGCCAATTCCAACCCGCGCCTGCGGCTGGCGATCGACAAGGCCAAGGGCGTGTCGGTGCCGAAGGACAACATCGAGAACGCCATCAAGCGCGGCACCGGCCAGCTCGAAGGCGTGGTGTATGAAGAAGCGCGCTACGAGGGCTACGGCATCGGCGGTGCCGCCGTCATGGTGGACTGCCTGACCGACAACAAGACCCGCACCGTCGCCGACGTGCGCCATGCCTTCAGCAAGTACGGCGGCAACATGGGTACCGACGGCAGCGTGGCCTTCCAGTTCAAGCACTGCGGCACCCTGGTGTTCGCACCGGGCACCAACGAGGACGCGCTGATGGAAGCCTCGCTGGAGGCCGGCGCCGAGGACGTGGTGAGCAACGAGGATGGCTCCATCGAAGTGAGCACCGGCCCCTGGGAATTCACCCAGGTGAAGGAGGCGCTGGAAGCCGCCGGCTTCAAGGCCGAGTTCGGCGAAGTGACGATGAAGCCGCAGAACGACACCGTGTTGACCGGTGACGACGCCCTGCGCATGCAGAAGCTGCTGGACGCGCTGGATTCGCTGGACGACGTGCAGGAAGTCTATACGTCGGCGGTCATCGAAGACTGAGCCGGCGCCAGGCTTGCAACTGAGCGTCACAACAAGCCGCACAACAAGTCGCACGCAGCGACAGAAGCTCCCGGGGGAACAGCGTGGCCCGCATTTTCGCAGTCGCCAACCAGAAGGGCGGCGTCGGTAAGACCACCACCACGGTCAACCTGGCCGCGGCGCTGGCCGCACACGGCCAGCGCGTGCTGCTGGTCGACCTCGACCCGCAGGGCAATGCCACCATGGGCTCCGGCGTCGACAAGCGCGCCGTGCCCTCCACCGTGTACCAGGTGCTGGTCGGCCTGAAGACGCTGCAGGAGTCGCGCGCGCGCTCCGAGCAGGGCGGCTACGACGTGCTGGCGGCCAACCGCGATCTCGCCGGCGCCGAAGTGGAGCTGGTGACGCTGGACAACCGCGAGCGCCGCCTCAAGGACGCGCTGGCCACCGTCGAGGCCGAGTACGACTTCGTGCTCATCGACTGCCCGCCCAGCCTGTCGATGCTGACCCTGAACGGCCTGTGCTGCGCGCACGGCGTGATCATCCCGATGCAGTGCGAGTACTACGCGCTGGAAGGCCTGTCCGACCTGGTGAACACCATCAAGCAGGTGCACGCCAAGATGAACCGCGAGCTGAAGATCATCGGCCTGCTGCGCGTGATGTTCGATACCCGTAGCACGCTGTCGCAGCAGGTCTCGGCGCAACTCGAATCGCACTTCGGCGACAAGGTGTTCAAGGCCATCATCCCGCGCAACGTGCGCCTCGCCGAAGCACCCAGCCACGGCCTGCCCGGCGTGGTGTTCGACAAGGCCGCCAAGGGCTCGCAGGCCTACCTGAGTTTCGCTGCCGAGATGATCGAGCGGATCAAGACGATCTGATGCCATGAAGCCCAGCGAAGCCCTGCGTTTGCATCGTGATGAAGTGATGGCACTTGCGCGGGCTCATCACGTCCTCAGCCTGCGGGTGTTTGGTTCGGTAGCGCGCGGGGAAGACCGCGAAGACAGTGACCTGGACCTGATCGCTGATTTCGAGGAAGGCGCAACGCTGTTCAATGCGTTTGCCCTGCAGGACGTGCTGGAAGTCCTGCTGACGCATCGTGTCGAGATTGCGACGCAGGACGGCCTGCACCCGGAGATCCGCGAGCGCGTACTGCGCGAGGCGCGGCCTGTATGAAATCGGCTGGGCGTGTAGAACGCAATGCCATCCTGTACCTGACGGACATCCTCCAGGCCGCACGCGAGATCGTCGACTATGCAGCGGTCGGCCGCGAGGCTTTCCTGGCCGATCGCATGCGGCAACGGGCGGTCATCCAGTGTTTCGAAGTGATTGGCGAGGCGACCAAGAAGTTGCCGGATGGCTTGCGAAGTCAGGCACCGGCTGTGCCTTGGCGGCACATGGCAGCGTTCCGCGACAAGCTGATCCACGACTACTTTGAAATCGACCTGAACCTGGTGTGGGCGACCGCCGTGCAGGAAATTCCGGGACTGATCCCACAACTTGAACCCTTGCTGCTGGTGGCCCGATCGGCTGTCAGTGGCGACAACGACTGACATGACACCACCCAAGATGAAAGGCCTCGGTCGGGGCCTCGAAGCCCTGCTGGGCGGCGACACGCTGCCGGCGGACACCGGCAACCTCACCACGCTGCCGGTCGGCGGCCTGCAGCCCGGCAAGTACCAGCCGCGCACGCGCATGGACGCCGGCTCGCTGGAAGAGCTGGCCGCGTCGATCAAGGCGCAGGGGCTGATGCAGCCGATCACCGTGCGGCCCATCGCCGGTGGCAGGCACGAGATCATCGCCGGCGAACGCCGCTGGCGTGCGGCGCAGATCGCCGAGCTGTCGGAAGTGCCGGTCATCATCCGCGACATTCCGGACGAAGCCGCGCTGGCGATGTCGCTCATCGAGAACATCCAGCGCGAGGACCTCAATCCGCTGGAAGAAGCGCTGGGCATCCAGCGCTTGATCGACGAGTTCGGCATGACCCACCAGCAGGCCGCCGATGCGCTGGGCCGTTCGCGGCCGGCCACCAGCAACCTGCTGCGCCTCTTGCAGTTGCAGGAAGCGGTGCGCGAGATGCTGATGCTCGGCGACATCGAGATGGGCCACGCGCGTGCGCTGCTGGCGGTCGACCCGGCCCAGCAGATCCTGCTGGCCAACCAGGTGGTGGCGAAGCGCCTGTCGGTGCGCGACACCGAGAAGCTGGTGTCCAGCCAGCTCAAGCCGCGCGACGAGAAAAGCGCGAAGCGTGTGGAGAGCAACCAGGACGTGCTGCGCCTGGAAGAGGAGCTGTCCGACCGCTTCGCTGCCACCGTGAAGATCAAGGCCAGCAAGAAGGGCGCCGGCACGCTGACCATCAGCTTCGGCAACCTGGACCAGCTGGACGGCATCCTGGGCAAGCTGAAGTAATCGCCCCGTAGCCGGGCGCAGGAGGCGGCCATGCACAGACGTCGTTTCGTGTTCGCACTGGGCCTGTTCCCATTGCTGGCGTCCCGGGCTGCGCGTGCCGGCCTGCTGGACGCGATTTCCAGCAAGGACGCCGCCGCCGGCCTGAAGCAGGCGCTGGAGCAGGGTGCCACGCAGGCCGTGGCGACGCTGGGCGTGGTGGATGGCTTCCAGGGCAATCCGCGTTTCCGCATCCCCCTGCCGGACGCCATCCGGCAGATCGAGCCTGCCTTGCGCCTGATGGGTCAGGGCCCCGCGCTGGACGAACTGCAGCAGGCCATGAACCGCGCAGCCGAGATGGCGGTGGCGGAAGCCAGGCCGTTGCTGGTGGGCGCGGTGAAGCAGATGAGCGTGCAGGATGCCAGGAGCATCCTCGGCGGCGGCGATGATTCGGTGACGCAGTATTTCCGCAGCAAGACGCTGACGCCACTGACGCAGAAGTTCCAGCCGGTGGTCAGCAAGGCCACCGCGAAGCTGCAGCTCGCCGACCAGTACAACCAGCTTGCGTCGCAGGCGGCGGCATTCGGTCTCATCAAGAACGAAGACGCCAACGTGGAGCGCTTCGTCACCCGCCGCGCACTGGATGCGCTCTACCTGCGTATTGCCGAGGAAGAGCGCGCCATCCGCCAGAACCCCGCCGAAGCGGTGGGCAGCATCGCCCGCAAGGTGTTCGGGGCGCTCTAGGCGCCGCGGGCGCGGCGGTTCCCGCTGCGCGATCTCCTACGGGGTTTGTGGCCGGTTCCTGTGGCCCACGTACAGCACGAAGCACAGCAGGCTTGCCACCCAGCCGGCGGTGGCCGCCCAGGCCAGGTGATGCAGGTCCGACCACACCGCGGGCGCCAGCAGCCCGGCGCAGGCGGCCGTCACCAGCATCTGGATGAAGCCCTGGCAACTGGCGGCGAGGCCCCGCCGCTCCGGGAACATGTCCAGCGCGATGAGGCTGAGGCTGGGCATCGCGAGGCTCATGCCGAAGGTGTACAGCGCCAGTTGCGGAATCCGGCTGACGACCGAGGTATAGACGAAGTAGTTGAGCACCAAGTTGATCAGCGTGGCCACCGCCATGATGCAGAAGCCCAGCCGCACCGTGCCGTGGCGTGACAGCTTGCCGGCCAGGCGTGCCGACAGGGCGGAGCCGCAGACCATGCCGCATACCAGCGGGATGAACAGCCAGCCGAAATCCGTGCTCGACAGTTGCAGATGCTGCATCAGGAACACCGGCGCCGACATCACGTACACGAAGAAGCCGGTGAACATCAGCCCCAGCGACAGCGCGCTGAGCACGAAACCCGGGTGCCCCAGCACGCTGCCATAGCCCCGCAGCAGGTCGACCGGATGCAGCGACTGGCGCTGGTCGACGGGCAAGGTCTCGGGCAGGTAGAAGATCGTCATCGCCAGCTGGATGACCCCGAGCAAAGCGAGGAAGCCGAAGACGCTGCGCCAGCCCAGCACCTCGGTGATCCAGCCGCCGAAAATCGGCGCCACCGCGGGCGCCAGCGCGAACACCATCGCCACATGCGCCATCAGGCGCTGCGCGGCCGGCCCCTCCAGCACGTCGCGGATGATTGCGCGGCCCACCACCACGCCGACGCCTGCCGACAGCCCCTGCAGGGCGCGGCCCAGCCACAGCATCTCGATGCTCTGCGCCACCACGCACACCACAGAGGCCAGCGCGAACAGCGTCAGGCCGACCAGTAGTACCCGGCGGCGCCCCAGCGCGTCCGCAAGCGCGCCATGCCACAGCATCATGAAGGCGAAGGGCAGCATGTAGGCGGTGAGCGACTGCTGCATCGCCAGCGGTGTCGTCCGCAGGCCGGCCTCGATGGCCGGGAAGGCCGGCAGGTAGGTGTCGATGGCGAACGGGCCGATCGCGTTCAGCAATGCCAGCATCATCGCCAGCAGTGGGTAGGAGATGGGCTTCGCGAGGTGTGAGGTGGGCAAGTCGTGCTTCCGGGTGTGGCGGGGTGGATGTAGCGGGATGAACTCAGGCAACCTCGCCACGCAGTGTCTGGATACGTGACTGCAGGCTGGCGGGGGATACGCTGTCGGGCGCCATGGGGACGTCCACGATCAACTCGATGCGATTGAAGAAACCACGCCGGAAAGGCTTGCTCATCGCCGGCCCGTCCTTGCGCGAGAAGAAGCTGCCCCACAGGCCGCGCAGGGCCATCGGCACGACCGGCACCGGGTTGCGCTGCAGGATCTTGTTGATGCCGCCCTTGAAAGCCGTCAGCTCGCCGTTGTCGGTGATGCGGCCTTCCGGAAAGATGCCGACCAGGTCGCCATCGGCGAGCGCGGCGGCGATGTCGTCGTAGGCGCGGTGCAGCGTGTCCGGGTCTTCCTTGGCGGAGGCGATCGGAATCGCGCGGTTCTCGCTGAACACGAAGTTCAGGATCGGCGTGCGGAAGATGCGGTGGTCCATCACGAATCGGATCGGCCGCGGGCTGGCGGCGAGGATCACCAGTGCGTCGACGAAGCTGACGTGGTTGCAGGCAATCACCGCGGCGCCTTCGTCAGGAATGTTGGCGACGCCCTGGGCACGGAAGCGATACACGGTGTGGACCAGGATCCACACGATGAAGCGCATCAGGAACTCCGGCAGGAGGGTGTAGATGTAGATCGCCACCACGGCGTTGAACAGCGCGACCGCGAGGAACAGCTCCGCGATGGAAAGGCCCATGCCCAGCAACAGCACGCTGACCCCAGCCGATACCACCATGAACCCGGCGTTCATGATGTTCACCGCCGCGATGACGCGCGAGGTGTAGCGCTTGTCGCAGCGGGTCTGGATCAGTGCGTACAGCGGCACGATGTACAGCCCGCCACACAGGCCCAGCGCAGCGATGTCGAAGAGCAGGCGCCAGTGCGTTGCATGGCGCAGGTAGTCGGCGATGCCGCCTGCCTGCATCAGCGGCGCTTCGGGAATCGAGAAATACATGTCGGCGCCGAACAGCGTGAGGCCGATGGCCGCCAGCGGCACCAGGCCGATCTCCACACGACCGCGCGACAGGCGCTCGCACAACAGCGAGCCGACGCCCACGCCGACCGAGAAGATCGTCAGCAACAGCATGAACACCCCCTCGCTGCCGCCCAGTGCGCTCTTTGCGAGGTTGGGGAATTGCGCCAGCACGGTGGCGCCGTAGAACCAGAACCAGGAGATGCCCAGCACCGACAGCCACACCGCGCGGTTGCTGCGGGCGAAGCCGATGTTGCGCCAGGTCTCGCTGAGCGGATTGAAGTTCACCTTCAACGCGGGTTCGGCCGGCGGCGACGCCGGAATGCCGCGGCTCGCCCACCAGCCCGCAATGGCGAGCACCAGCACGCCGACGGCCGCCAGCAGGTTGCTGTCGTCGAGTGCGATGAGCCCGGCGCCGAGCACCTGTCCGAGCAGGATGGCCACGAAGGTGCCCATCCCGACCATGCCGTTGCCGCCCACCAGTTCCTGCGGTGCCAGGTGCTGCGGCAGGTAGGAGTACTTCACGGGTCCGAAGAACGTGGAGTGCAGACCCATCAGCAGCAGCGCGAGCACCAGTTGCCACAGGCTGTGCGCCAGAAACCCCCAGCCCGCCAGCAGCATGATGGCGATCTCGCACAGCTTCACGACGCGCGCGACGCTGCCCTTGTCGTACTTGTCGGCGATCTGCCCGCCGGTCGCCGAGAACAGGAAGAACGGCAGGATGAACAGCCCGGGCAGCAAGGTGGTGAGCTGTGCCGAGTCCAGCCCGGCGAACTCCGCGCTGCGGAACGCCACCAGGGTGATCAGCGCCGTCTTGAAGACGTTGTCGTTGAAGGCACCGAGGAACTGCGTGAGGAAGAACGGCAGGAAGCGCTTTTCGCGCATCAGCTGGAACTGGTTGCTCATGACGTGCGCAGGCGGGCCCGTGAAGAGGACGCACATCTTGCCACGCGCAGTGGCAAGTCCGTCCGGGATGGTAGGTCGGTCAATGCGATCGACGACGCTGCTGGCCCGCGAAGCCGTCGAACACCGTGTGCAGCAGCGGGCTGTGCAACTGGCTGGCGGGCGTGACCGTACGGCGCTGCCAGGGGATGTTGCCGAAATACCACCAGCGCCAGAAGCGGAGGTCGGCCTGCGGGTTGGAGGCGAACAGGGCGGAGAAGCGCTGCACCTCGCCAACCTCCTGGCCGGTTGCTTCCAGCAACACTTCGCGGACGAACTTCGAGCAGAACTGTCGCGATGAATCCAGGTTGAAGCCGGTGTGATACAGCCGGCCCATGCGTTTGCGGGCTGCGGCGGCGATGGCGGCGGCATCCGGTTGAGCGCTGAGGCGGCGGACGGCCACGCGACCGTCGGCGGAGCGGGCAAGGTAGCGGGACAAGGTGGTACAGCCCGATACCGGAACACGGCTCTCCGCGATGACGGGTTCCGCGCCATCGATGTCGATGACGATCCCCACGTGGTTGGTCCACGAGGCGCTGGCGTTGGCAACGCGGCGGTAGAGCGGGTTGTCGATGAGGATGAAGACGAGATCGCCGACGCGGAGTTGCGAGGCCAGATCCGCGGCGTCCAGCATCGGCTCGTGGTGCGGGTGCGGCAGTCGACGCGAAGTCCCGTGAACATGGTCAGGACGCTGTCCGACCAATGTGGTTGTGGGCGTTTTCATCCAGGCTCCTTTCTGTCGATATGTCCAGACATATCGAAATAATGGTCATGGCGAAATGATGACCATGGAAATCTCGTGGAAGTCCTGTCGCGCGCGCTACAGTCGCTTGCGCAGGTGTTCAGTCACGTCTTCGAATACCTGCGTCAGCCAGGCCTTGTTGATCCAGTACCAGACTTCCTTGCCGATCTTCTCGCTCTCCAGCACGCCGGCTTCGCGAAGGAGCTTCAGGTGGTGCGAGACGGTGGAGCGCGCCAGCGTGGAAACCTCCGCCAGCTGCGAGACGTTGAGGCGCTCCCCCGGCTCGAAACTCAGCACCAGGCGCTGGCGATGCTCGTCGCCCAGCGCTTCGAACACCTTCGACATGGCTCGCCATTCGGCGGGGATGGCGCGGGAGTAGTTGCGGTTCATATCGAAATGTTTCGATATATCGATATGTTCGTCAAGCTGCCCTTTCGGGGGCATGGACGGCGGCAAGCCGATTTGACGTTTGCAGGGCCGCCCCCTAAAATCGCTCGGCTTTTTTGGCCGCGGCCGATAGTCGCTCGCAGTCGAATCAGGGGGAGAGCATGTACAAGGTGGTGCGCCTGCAAAGTGCGCTGGCTCTTCTGGGCGTCCTCTTGGGCGCCGCCTTTTTCGGTCTTCGCGGGGCGCTGTCAGCAGCCATCGGTGGTGCAGCCTGTGTAATCCCCAGTCTGTTGTTTGCGTGGCGCCTCTCCAGGGCGGCCGGGCAACCGGGCGCGTCCCGTGTCGGGACGTTCGTTGCCGGGGAGTTGCTCAAGCTCGTACTCGTAGTCGGAATTTTGATCGCAGCGGGCCGCCTGTATCCGGGCACCCACTGGGGTGCAGTGGTGCTGGGCCTGGCCCTCACGCTGCAAGCGAATTTTTTTGCATTCTTGATTAGAACCTGACATGGCGACCGGAACCGAGGCGGCCCACGGCCCCACTCCTGGTGAGTACATCGCTCACCACTTGACCCACTTCAATGGCACCGGCGGCAAGCAGGCTGCGCTGGTCGATTTCTCCCTCGTCAACTACGACACCCTGTTCTGGGCTGTCGCGATGGGCGTGCTGGGTTGTTTCGTGCTGTGGCTGGCTGCGCGCAAGGCGACTTCCGGTGTTCCCGGTCGTTTCCAGGCCGCCGTGGAGTTGCTGGTCGAGATGGTGGGGGACCAGGCCAAGGGCCTGATCCACAGTGCCGAATCGCGCAAGTTCGTCGCACCCCTGGGGCTCACCGTGTTCGTCTGGGTGTTCCTGATGAACGCCATGGACTTCATCCCGGTGGATCTGATTCCGCGCATCTGGGAAGGCATCTACGGCGGCATGGGTCATGACCCGCACCACGCCTACCAGCGCGTCGTCGCCACGGCCGACATCAACGCCACGCTCGGCATGTCGATCACCGTGCTGCTGATCTGCCTGTACTACAACGTCAAGATCAAGGGTGCCGGCGGCTGGGCGCACGAGCTGGTCAGCGCGCCTTTCGGCACCAGCAAGAATCCGGTCCTGGCCATCGTGCTCGGCCTGGTGAACTTCGCCATGCAGATCATCGAGTTCGCCGCCAAGACGATTTCGCACGGCATGCGGCTGTTCGGCAACATGTTCGCCGGCGAGCTGATCTTCATGCTCATCGCGCTGATGGGCGCAGCCTGGACGGGCTACAACGCCCCCAGCATCCTGCTGTTCCTCGGCCACTTCGTCGCCGGCATGGCATGGACCTTGTTCCACATTCTGGTCGTCGTGCTGCAGGCGTTCATCTTCATGATGCTGACGCTGGTCTACGTTGGTCAGGCGCACGAGTCGCACTGAGTTTTGTTCGGTTTTCTGTACCCGTTTTCTTTTTAACTTCCACTCATAAAACTACTAGGAGCTGTCATGGAACAAGTTCACGGTCTGGTTGCACTGGCTTGCGGTCTCATCATCGGTCTGGGCGCAATCGGCGCCTGTATCGGTATCGCCCTGATGGGCGGCAAGTACCTGGAAGCCTCCGCTCGCCAACCCGAGTTGATGAACGCCCTGCAGGTCAAGATGTTCCTGCTGGCTGGCCTGATCGACGCGGCCTTCATTATCGGTACCGGTATCGCCCTGTGGTTCGCGACGTCCACGTTCCTGGCCTGACCCTTTCTTAAGCTTTCCCAGGAAAGGGATCTGCCGTGAATCTGAACGCAACACTGCTTGCGCAGATCGTGGTGTTCCTCGCCTTCGTGGTCTTCACGATGAAATTCGTGTGGCCACCGATCGTGAAGGCACTCGACGAGCGTGCAAAGAAGATCGCCGACGGGCTCGCTGCTGCTGACAAGGCCAAGACCGACCTGGCGCTGGCTGAGAAGCGTGTCGGTGAAGAGCTGCGCAAGGCACGCGAATCCGCGTCCGATCTGCGTGGTGGCGCCGAGAAGCAGGCCACCCAGCTGGTGGATGACGCTCGCGCCGAAGCTGCCCGCATCATTGCCCAGGCCCGCGAAGCCGCCGAGAAGGAAGCCGATGCCGCTGCCCAGCGCGCCAAGGACGACCTGCGTGAACAGATTGCGTTGCTGGCGGTAGCCGGCGCCGAACGCATCCTGCGTCGCGAAGTGAACGCCCAGGCTCACGCTGACCTGCTCGCCAACCTCAAACAGGAACTCAGGTAAGCGCCATGGCCGAGAACGTCACCCTGGCACGACCCTATGCGGAAGCCGTGTTCGCGCTGGCGCGCGATGCCGGCACGCTGCCTTCCTGGGCGCAGGCCCTGGACGGGCTGGCGGCCGTGGCGTCTGCGCCCGAAGTCCGCGACCTGCTCGGTGACCCGCGCGTTGTCCCGGCCCAGGTGGTCGAAGTGTTTGCCGGCGGCTCGTTGAGCGCCGAGCAACGCAACTTCGTGCAGGTGCTGGTGGACAACGGCCGTGCCGAACTGCTGCCCGAGATCCGCGAGCTGTTCGTCGAAGAGAAGAACCGCTTCGATGGCGTGCGTGATGCTGTCGTCAGCTCCGCCTTCCCCATGGACGACGCTGCCCTCCAGCAGCTCGCCGCCGACCTCGCTCCGCGCTTCGGCGCGCTGCGCCTGTCCGTGCATGTCGACCCCGAGTTGATCGGTGGCGTGCGCGTGGCCGTCGGCGATGAAGTGCTGGATGCCTCCGTACGAGGCAAGCTCGAAGCCATGGCTGCCGCCTTACAGAACTAGGAGTTATCCATGCAACTCAATCCGTCTGAAATCAGCGATCTCATCAAGAGTCGCATTCAGAACCTGCAACTGGCAGCCACTGCGCGCAACGAAGGTACCGTGGTCTCCGTGACCGACGGTATCGTCCGCGTTCACGGCCTGGCCGAAGTCATGCAGGGCGAAATGCTGGAGTTCCCCGGCAACACCTTCGGTCTGGCGCTCAACCTCGAGCGTGACTCCGTCGGTGCCGTGGTGCTCGGCGAATACGAACACATTTCCGAAGGCGATACGGTCAAGACCACCGGCCGCATCCTGGAAGTGCCGGTAGGTCCGGAGCTGATCGGCCGCGTCGTCAACTCGCTGGGCCAACCCATCGACGGTAAGGGTCCGGTCAACGCCAAGGCGACCGACAAGATCGAGAAGGTTGCGCCGGGCGTGATCGCCCGTCGTTCCGTGTCGCAGCCGGTGCAGACCGGTCTGAAGTCGGTCGACTCCATGGTGCCGATCGGCCGTGGCCAGCGCGAGCTGATCATCGGCGACCGCCAGACCGGCAAGACCGCCGTCGCCGTCGATGCCATCATCAACCAGAAGGGTCAGAACATGACCTGTATCTACGTGGCGGTTGGCCAGAAGGCCTCGACCATCGCCAACGTGGTACGCAAGCTGGAAGAGCATGGCGCGCTGGAATACACCATCATCGTGGCGGCTTCCGCCTCCGACTCCGCAGCGATGCAGTTCATCGCTCCGTACGCCGGTTGCACGATGGGCGAGTACTTCCGCGATCGTGGCCAGGACGCCCTGATCATTTACGACGACTTGACCAAGCAGGCCTGGGCCTATCGCCAGATCTCGCTGCTGCTGCGCCGTCCGCCGGGCCGCGAAGCCTACCCGGGCGACGTGTTCTACCTGCACAGCCGCCTGCTCGAACGCGCCGCCCGCGTGAACGAGGAGTACGTCGAGAAGTTCACCAACGGTGAAGTGAAGGGCAAGACTGGTTCGCTGACCGCGCTGCCCATCATCGAAACCCAGGCCGGTGACGTGTCCGCCTTCGTGCCGACCAACGTGATCTCGATTACCGACGGCCAGATCTTCCTGGAAACCGACCTGTTCAACGCCGGTATCCGTCCCGCGATCAACGCCGGTATCTCGGTGTCCCGCGTCGGTGGCGCCGCCCAGACCAAGGTCATCAAGAAGCTGGGCGGTGGCGTGCGCCTGGCACTCGCCCAGTACCGTGAGCTGGCTGCCTTCGCGCAGTTCGCTTCCGACCTGGACGAAGCCACCCGCAAGCAGCTGGAGCGTGGTCGCCTGGTCACCGAGCTGATGAAGCAGCAGCAGTACGCACCGCTGTCGGTGTCGAAGATGGCCATCACCCTGTTCGCGGTGAACAAGGGCTACTTCGACGGCGTGGAAGTGAAGCGCGTGCTGCCCTTCGAAGCAGCGTTGCACCAGTTCGTGGCGGCCAAGCATGGCGCGCTCGTCGACAAGATCGAATCCTCCAAGGATCTCGATGGCGAAGGCGAGAAGGAGCTGACTTCGGCGATCGAAGCCTTCAAGTCGAGCTGGGCCTAATCTAGGACACGATCATGGCTGGCGGAAAAGAGATCCGTAACAAGATCAAGAGCGTCCAGAACACCAAGAAGATCACCAAGGCGATGGAAATGGTGGCGGCTTCCAAGATGCGCAAGGCACAAGAGCGCATGCGGGCAGGCCGTCCCTACGCGCAGAAGCTGGCCCGCATCGCGGGCCACCTTGCGCAGGCCTCGGTGAGCGACTTCAAGCACCCCTTCCTCAGCGGCCCGGCCGAAGTGAAGAAGGTGGGCGTGATCCTGGTGTCGACGGACAAGGGTTTGTGCGGTGGCCTCAACACCAACCTGTTCCGCCAGCTCGTGCTGCGCATGAAGGAATGGGAAGGTGGCGGCGTCAGCGCCATGCAGTTCACCTGTATCGGCAACAAGGGCCTGGGCTTCATGCAGCGCATGGGCGCCAAGGTCGTGTCGAACGTGATCCAGCTTGGCGACGCGCCGCACATGGAACGTCTGATCGGCCCGGTGAAGGTGATGATCGACGCCTACCTCAATGGCGAGGTGGACGCGGTCTTCGTGGCCTACAACCGGTTCGAGAACACCATGAAGCAGGAGCCCACGATCCGGCAGATGCTGCCGCTGACTGGCGAGCACTTCAAGGACACCGTGCCCGAGCGTTCCTGGGACTACATCTACGAACCGGATGCACAGGCCGTCATCGAGGAGGTCCTGCGTCGCTTCATCGAGACGGCTGTCTACCAGTCCGTGGCCGAGAACATGGCCTCCGAGCAGAGCGCGCGCATGGTGGCCATGAAGGCTGCCTCCGACAATGCCGGCAACGTGATCAAGGAGCTGCAACTGGTCTACAACAAGACCCGCCAGGCTGCGATCACCAAGGAACTGTCCGAGATCGTCAGCGGCGCCGCCGCGGTTTAAGAATTTTTGCGTATTGGGGATATGACTATGAGTCAAGGATCCGTAGTTCAGTGCATCGGCGCCGTGGTGGACATCCAGTTCCCGCGTGAGTCGATGCCCAAGGTGTACGACGCGCTGGTGCTGGATGCGTCGGAAGAGAACGTTCTGGTCGAAAAGGGCCTGACCTTCGAAGTGCAGCAGCAGCTGGGCGACGGCGTGGTGCGAACCATCGCCATGGGTTCGTCCGACGGCGTGCGTCGCGGCATGAAGGTCAACGGCACGGGCGCCGGCATCTCGGTGCCGGTGGGTCACGGCACGCTGGGCCGCATCATGGATGTGCTGGGTCGTCCGATCGACGAAGCCGGCCCCGTGCTGTGCGACGAGAAGCGCGAGATCCACCAGCCGGCACCGAAGTTCGACGAGCTGTCGCCTTCGGTCGACCTGCTCGAAACCGGCATCAAGGTGATCGACCTGGTGTGTCCGTTCGCCAAGGGCGGCAAGGTCGGCCTGTTCGGCGGCGCCGGCGTGGGCAAGACGGTGAACATGCTGGAACTCATCAACAACATCGCCAAGCAGCACAGCGGTCTGTCGGTGTTCGCCGGTGTGGGTGAGCGTACCCGTGAAGGCAACGACTTCTACCACGAGATGGCAGAAGCCGGCGTCATCAAGCTGGACAACCTGCAGGAGTCCAAGGTTGCGATGGTGTTCGGCCAGATGAACGAGCCCCCGGGCAACCGTCTGCGCGTGGCACTGACCGGCCTGTCCATGGCCGAGAAGTTCCGCGACGAAGGCCGCGACATCCTGTTCTTCGTCGACAACATCTACCGCTACACCCTGGCCGGTACCGAAGTGTCCGCGCTGCTGGGCCGTATGCCTTCCGCCGTGGGCTACCAGCCGACGCTGGCGGAAGAAATGGGCAAGCTGCAGGAGCGCATCACCTCCACCAAGGTCGGCTCGATCACCTCCATCCAGGCCGTGTATGTGCCTGCGGATGACTTGACCGACCCGTCGCCTGCCACGACCTTCCTCCACCTGGATTCCACCGTCGTGCTGTCGCGTGACATCGCCGCCCTGGGTATCTACCCGGCGGTCGATCCGCTCGACTCCACCAGCCGCCAGCTCGATCCGCTGGTCGTTGGCGAAGAGCACTACTCCGTGGCCCGTGGCGTGCAGCAGACCCTGCAGCGTTACAAGGAACTGCGCGACATCATCGCCATTCTGGGCATGGACGAACTGGCACCGGAAGACAAGCTGCTGGTGGCACGCGCGCGCAAGATCCAGCGCTTCCTGTCGCAGCCTTTCCACGTGGCCGAAGTGTTCACCGGCTCGCCGGGCAAGTACGTGCCGCTGAAGGAAACCATCAAGGGCTTCAAGGGCATCGTGGCTGGCGAGTACGACCACTTGCCGGAGCAGGCCTTCTACATGGTGGGTACCATCGAAGAGGCTGTCGAAAAGGCCAAGACGCTGCAGTAAGCGTCCTGCTGACAGGACAGGCGGTCGTCACCCTGCGTGACGGCGGCCTGCCCCAGGAAGGATTTGGAAATGGCAATGACTGTTCATGTCGACGTCGTGAGCGCAGAAGAGCAGATCTTCTCCGGTCTCGCCGAGATGGTGATCCTGCCGGGCGAGTCGGGCGAGCTGGGCATCATGCCCGGCCATACGCCGCTGCTCACGCGTATCCGTCCGGGTACCGTGCGCCTGAAGCTGCCCAACCAGGCTGAAGATGAAGTGATCTTCGTCGCTGGCGGCATGCTGGAGATCCAGCCCGGTTCGGTGACGGTGCTTGCCGACACGGCTATCCGCGGTACGGATCTGGACGAGGCCAAGGCGATGGAAGCCAAGCGCAAGGCCGAGCAGGCTCTGGCGAACCGTGGCGGCGCCATCAACTATGCAGCGGCCCAGTCCGAACTGGCTGAGTCCGTGGCGCAGCTGGCGGCCATCGAACGGATGCGCAAACGCGGTCACTGAGACGCGAAGTCCGGTACGAAACAAAAGGCACCCCGCGGGGTGCCTTTTGTTTTGCTCGTGCCTTTGTCCGTGTCTGTCGGTGAGCGACTGGATGAGTCAGGTTTGCGGACGTGACGCCAGCCGCTCGATGCGCTTTTCGGCCCTGGCCACGGCGTCGCGCAGTGCCGAAACCTCCTGGGCGAAGGCGAGGTGTTCGCTTGCCGGCAGGACGGTGCGGGATTCCATGCCGAGATAGTCGCTGACATTGCGGGCGAGGCGTCCCGCGGCGTCGGTCAGTTGCACGCCCGCGGCATGGGTGCTGCGCCCGATGCGTTCTGCCAGGATGCCGCCCACGAACGGCGCAAGCTGGGCCGCGAGGTCGGGACGAAGATGGGCCAGCAGTTCGGAGAGGGTTTCCGCGAAGCCGGCATCACCTTCGATATGCGCCTGGCTGGCGAGTCCCGCGGGGTTCGTGGCGACTTCCAGCAGGGCGCTGGCGGGCAGTTCGATCTTCAGGTCAGTGGCCGCATCGCGTGCGATACCTTGCAGGCTGCCGTCCGTGAGGACCGTGAAGCCAAGCCCCAGGCCACCCAGTTCCAGCCTGGCCGCCTTGCCGGCGTGGGCCGCCAGACGCTGCATACCCCAGGTTTCGGAGGCGAGCAGGCGATTGGCGGCTGCCAGCAGCAGGCGGTCCAGCACGGTCAGACGATGATTTACAGGACTTGCTGGATACCGGCCAGCATCCAGCCACGATTGCCATCGACCGGCTTGCCGAGGTGCCAGACTTCCTCGAACGCGGTGGGAGCGCTGTCGCGCTCTTCGCGCAACTGGCCCCAGAAGCGCACGCTGACGACATAGCGGCCATTCTCCTCGGCCACATCGACGACTTCAGCGTCCAGCATCATCACGTCGGTTTTCTGCGGAGCAGCCCCGCGTGCATCGATGGCCAGCTTGATCTCGGCGAACATCTCCGGCGTGGTGAAGTCGCGGATGTCCTGCAGATCGCCAGCATCGTTGGCAGCCTGCAGGCGCACGAAGTTCACCTTGGCCTGGTGCGAGAAGGCAGCCACATCGAAATCTGCCGGAATGTTGCTGTTGGCGGCGGGTTGCGCAGGCGCCGGGGCGGCTGCCGGCTGGCGGGCCTGGAACGCGCTAGGTGCCGCGGCTTCGCGATAGCTGTTGTTGCCGGCTCCCGCGTAGGCGGGCTGCGGCGTTTGCGACTTGTTGCCGAGGAAGCGACGCAGCAGGGCGAACACCACCACGGCGGCCAGCACGGCCATCAGGATGCCGGCGACTTCAGCGCCGATGCCCAGGTGCGACAACAGGGCGGCGATACCGAGACCGGCGGCGATGCCGGCAAGGGGGCCGGCCCACTTGCGCCAGCCACTCTGCGCCGGGGCCGCTGCGGGCGGCGTAGCCGGACGGGCTGCGGCAGCGTTCTGCGCAGGTTGCTGAGCCGGCGTCGCTGCAGGCGGGGTTGCCTGGCGCTGCGGCGTGGCCTGGCGCTGCATGCCGAAGGACTTGCCGCCACCCAGGCGCTTGGCCTCGGCTTCGGGAATGGCAATGCCTACGCTGGCGGTAGCGACGGCGAGGGACAGCAGCAGGGTCTTCAGCATGAAAGGACGTCTCCGGGGTGCGCCGGAATGGCGCGTGCCGAGCTTAGATGCGGTTGTGACGGAAGGGTTTCAAGAGCCCCTTCAGTAATGCGAAGTAATGCGGAAAAACAGCACGGAGAATCACAGCACGGACAATCGCAACGGGCCGGCCGAGGTCGAAACGAGGAACGGCCCTGTACGCGAGGTACAGCGAGTACCGGAGTTCCGGGATCGGCCGGTGCAGTGATTGCCCGTGTCGTCCTAGTGTTCGCCGACGCGAACGATCTTGAGCGAGTTGGTGCCGCCGCTCTGGCCCAGCGGCTCGCCGACGGTGATGACCACGACGTCGCCCTTTTCCACCAGCTTGTGGCGCAGCAGGGTTTCCTCGGCCAGCTTCAGCAGGCGCTCGCGGTCGTCGGTCACCTGTTCGATCTGGATCGGGTAGGCCTCGCGGAACAGGGCGACCTTGCGGACGGTTTCCTGTTGCGAGGTCAGTGCGTAGATCGGCACGCCGGAGTTCATGCGGCTCATCCACAGCGCGGTGGAGCCCGACTCGGTCAGCGCCACCAGCGCCTTGGCGCCCATGTGGTAGGCGGTGAACAGCGCGGCCATGGCGATCGACTGGTCGATGCGGTCGAAGGTGCGGTTGAGGAATTCCTGGTCCAGGCGCACCGGATTCGACTTCTCGGCTTCCACGCACACGCGGGCCATGGTCTCGACCACTTCCACCGGGTACTTGCCGGCGGCGGTCTCGGCCGACAGCATGACGGCGTCGGTGCCGTCGAGCACGGCGTTGGCCACATCGGACACTTCGGCGCGGGTCGGCACCGGGCTGGTGATCATCGACTCCATCATCTGCGTGGCGGTGATGGCGAGCTTGTTCTGCTCGCGCGCCATGCGGATCATCTTTTTCTGCAGGGCCGGCACGGCGGCTTCACCGACTTCCACCGCGAGGTCGCCGCGCGCCACCATCACGCCGTCGGAGGCGTTCAGGATGTCCTTCAGGCACTCGGACTCGACGGCTTCGGTACGCTCGATCTTGGCGATCGTCAGCGCGTGGCTGCCGGCGGCGCGGATCAGGGTGCGCGCCATGTACATGTCGGCGGCGTTCTTCGGGAAGGAAACGGCCACGTAGTCGACACCGATCTGCGCGGCAGTCTTGATGTCGTCCATGTCCTTGGCGGTCAGCGCCGGAGCGGTCAGGCCACCGCCCTTCTGGTTGATGCCCTTGTTGTTGGACAGCTCGCCACCGTAATGCACGATGGTGTGGATCTCGGGGCCGGCGACGCGTTCCACTTCCAGCACGATGGCGCCGTCGTTCAGCAGCAGGATCACGCCCGGCTTCACGTCCTTGGGCAGATCCTTGTAGTCCAGGCCGACGCGCTCGTCGTTGCCCAGCTCGCAGCTGGCATCGAGGATGAACTTCTGGCCCTTTTCGAGGAAGGTCTTGCCCTTCTCGAACTTGCCGACGCGGATCTTCGGACCCTGCAGGTCGGCCAGGATCGCCACCGGCTTGCCGACCTTGGCGGCGGCCTCGCGCACGACACGGGCACGCTCGATGTGGTCTTCGGCCTTGCCGTGCGAGAAGTTCATGCGCACGACATCGACGCCGGCGCGGATCATCTTCTCGAGGATTTCAGGACTGGACGAGGCCGGGCCGAGGGTGGCGACGATCTTGGTATGGCGTTGCATGCGAGCTCCTTCGTAATAGCGGGTGAGCGGAACGTCCGCTCCGCTGCCGCGTACGCGGCGCGTGTTCTTGGGGGGAAGCTTTTCTGGCTTGTTCATCTGGGGGAGATTACCTAAACGATTCGGGCCCGCAATGCGGGCCCGATCAAGTTTTCATGAATTAGCACGGGTGATCAGGGCTTCGACCGCCGGCAGGCGTTTGCCGCCCAGGCATGCCAGGAAGGCTCCGCTGGCCGTCGATACGTAGCCCAGGCGATCAGCCAGGCCGAACTTCTTGATGGCAGCGATGGTGTCGTCGCCACCGGCGAGCGTCATCGCGCGCGTGTCGGCGATCGCCTGGCCGACGGTACGCGTGCCTTCGGCAAAGGCTTCGTACTCGAACACGCCGAGCGGGCCGTTCCACACGATGGTGCGTGCCGCGCCGAGTGCCACCGCGAGACGTTGTGCCGTGCGCGGGCCGATGTCCAGGATCATGTCGTCAGGCTCCACCTCGCGCACATCCTTGATGTGGGGTATTGCACTCGCCGAAAACTCCTTGGCCACCACCACGTCGCTGGGCAAGGGCACCAGCGCGCCGCGTACCGCCAGCTTGATGATGATGCGGCGGGCCTCCTCGACCTGGTCCGCCTCCACCAGCGACTTGCCGACCGGCAGGCCGGCGGCGAGCAGGAAGGTGTTGGCGATGCCGCCGCCGAGGATCAGCTGGTCCACCTTGTCGGCCAGGTTGTGCAGGATGTCGAGCTTGGCCGACACCTTGGCACCGCCGACGATGGCGACCAGCGGACGCCTGGGCGACACCAGGGCTTCATCCAGCGCCTCCAGCTCCGCGCTCATCAGCGGGCCGGCACAGGCATACGGTGCCGCCAGGGCCAGCGCATGCACGCTGGTTTCCTTGCGGTGCGCCGTGGACACTGCGTCGTTGACGTAGATGTCGCACAGGGCGGCCATGCGCTGGGCGAGTGACTCGCTGTTGGCACGCTCGCCGCGTACCAGGCGGCAGTTCTCCAGCATTACGATCTGGCCGGGCTCGACGTCGAAGCCGCCATCGACCCAGTTCAGCTGCAACGGGATGCGACGACCCAGCAGTTCGCCGAGTCGGCGCGCCACCGGGGCCAGCGTGTCGACAGGCTTGGGTTCGCCCTCGGTCGGGCGGCCCAGGTGCGAGGTCAGCAGCACCGTCGCACCGGCCTCCAGCACGCGCCGGATGCCCGGCAATGCTGCGCGGATACGGGTGTCATCGGCGATGGCGCCCGCGTCGTCGAGCGGAACGTTGAGGTCAGCGCGGTACAGCACGCGCTTGCCGGTGAGGTCGGTGGTGGGGAGGTGGTTGAATCGCATGGAGGCGGAGGCGAAAAACCCGGCACAGGGTGCCGGGTCCGGAGAGGCTTACTTGGCGGCGACGACGCGGACCAGTTCGAGCACTTTATTCGAATAGCCCCACTCGTTGTCGTACCAGGCGACCAGCTTCACGAAGCTGCCGTCCAGCGCGATGCCGGCGTCGGCGTCGAAGATCGAGGTGTGGCTGTCACCGCGGAAGTCGGTGGAGACCACCTTGTCCTCGGTGTAGGCCAGCACACCCTTCAGCGGGCCGTTGGCGGCCGCCTTGATGGCGCTCTTGATCTCGTCGTAGGTCGCGTCCTTGTTCAGCTCGACCGTCAGGTCGACCACCGACACGTCGGAGGTCGGCACGCGGAAGGACATGCCGGTGAGCTTCTTGTTCAGCTCGGGGATGACCTTGCCGACGGCCTTGGCGGCGCCGGTGGAGGACGGGATGATGTTCTCCAGGATGCCGCGGCCACCACGCCAGTCCTTGTTGGACGGACCGTCGACGGTCTTCTGGGTTGCCGTGGCGGCATGCACCGTGGTCATCAGGCCGCGCTTGATGCCGAAGCTGTCGTTGATGACCTTGGCCAGCGGGGCCAGGCAGTTGGTGGTGCACGAAGCGTTGGAGACGATGGCCTCGCCAGCGTACTTCTCGTGGTTCACGCCGTACACGAACATCGGGGTGTCGTCCTTGGACGGAGCCGACAGCACGACTTTCTTGGCACCGGCCTTCAGGTGGGCGGAGGCGGTCTCGTTGTCCAGGAACAGGCCGGTGGATTCGACGACGATGTCGGCACCGACTTCGTCCCACTTCAGTTCGGCCGGGTTCTTGACGGCGGACAGGCGGATCTTCTTGCCGTTGACGATCAGGGTGTTGCCGTCGACGGAGACGTCGCCTTCGAAGCGGCCGTGCACCGAGTCATGCTTCAGCATGTAGGCGAGGTATTCGGGATCGAGCAGGTCGTTGATCGCCACGATCTCGATGTCCTTGAAGTTCTGCACGGCGGCGCGGAAGACCATGCGGCCGATGCGGCCGAAGCCGTTGATGCCGACTTTGATAGCCATTCTCTAACTCCTGATTTCTTGTTGTTGCAACATCCACCAACACCGCGTGCCGCGCCTGGCGCGCAAGCCTTGCCCGGCCGGGGGAGGAGCCGGGTCACGCGAAGAGACAAACAGTCTATACCAGCTTGCTGACAGCCTCGACCACCGTCTCCGGGGTGAAGCCGAAGTGCTTGAACACCGCGGCGGCCGGGCCGGATTCGCCGAAACGATCCAGGCCGATCACCGCACCTTCCAGACCCACGTACTTGTACCAGCCGTCGGTGACACCGGCCTCGATGGCGACGCGCGGCAGCTTGCCGAGCACCTCGTTGCGGTAGCCCGCATCCTGCTGGTCGAACAGGCGGGTGCAGGGCATGGACACCACGCGCACCGGCTTGCCTTGGCCGGCCAGCAGCTTCTGCGCGGCCAGCGCGATGCCGATCTCGGAGCCGGTGGCGATCAGCGTCGCGACCGCGCCGGCAGCATCGGACAGCACGTAGCCACCCTTGCGGATGGCGGCGATCTGCTCCGGCGTGCGCGGCGAGAACGGCAGGTTCTGGCGGGTCAGCGCGAGCAGCGTGGGACCGTCCTTGCGCTCCACGCCGTGCGCCCAGGCCACCGCGGTTTCGGTGGTGTCACAGGTGCGCCACACGTTGAGGTTCGGGATCAGGCGCAGCGAGGCGGTGTGTTCCACCGGCTGGTGGGTCGGGCCGTCTTCGCCGACGCCGATCGAATCATGGGTGAACACCATGACCTGGCGCAGCCCCATGAGGGCGGCCATGCGGATCGCGCTTCGGGCGTAGTCCGAGAACACCAGGAAGGTACTGGTGTAGGGCAGCAGGCCGCTGTGCAGGGACAGGCCGTTGGCGATGGCGACTTCGCCGAACTCGCGCACGCCGTAGTTCACGTAGTTGGCCTGGCCGCTCCACACGTCGTCCTTGGAGCCGGACCAGATGGTCAGGTTGGAGCCGGCGAGGTCGGCCGAGCCGCCCACCAGTTCCGGCAGCACTGCCGCGAAAGCTTCCAGCGCATTGGCGGAGGCCTTGCGGGTGGCGATGCTCTCGGCCTTTTCCAGCGTTCTGGCGATCAGCGCGTCGACGGTGGCTTGCCAGTTCTTTGGCAGGTCACCGGCCAGGCGGCGCTCCAGTTCGGCCAGCAGTTCCGGGTGTGCTTCGCCCCAGGCGGCATAGGTCTTCGCCCAGTCTTCCTCGTGGCGGGCGCCGGCAGCGCGGGCATCCCAGGCCTTGTACACGTCGGCCGGAATCTCGAAGGGCGCGTGCGGCCAGCCGATGGTCTCGCGGGTCAGGGCGATCTCGGCCGCACCCAGCGGTGCGCCGTGAGCGTCCGAGGTGTCGGCCTTGTTGGGCGAACCCATGCCGATGTGCGTCTTGCAGATGATCAGGCTGGGGCGGTCGGTGTCGGCCTTGGCGGCGCGGGTGGCGGCGTCCAGGGCGACGCTGTCATGGCCGTCGATGGGTCCGATGACCTGCCAGCCATAGGCTTCGAAGCGGCCAGCCGTGTCGTCGGTGAACCACTTGTCGGTGCGGCCGTCGATGGAGATGCTGTTGTCGTCGTAGTAGGCGATCAGCTTGCCGAGCTTCCAGGTGCCGGCCAGCGAGCACACCTCGTGGCTGATGCCTTCCATCAGGCAGCCGTCACCGAGGAAGACGTAGGTGTGGTGGTCGAAGATCGTGTGGCCGGGGCGGTTGAAGGTCGCGGCCATGATGCGTTCGGCCAGCGCGAAGCCCACCGCGTTGGAAATGCCCTGGCCCAGCGGGCCGGTGGTGGTTTCCACGCCCGGCGTGTAGCCCACTTCCGGGTGGCCCGGGGTGCGCGAACCCAGCTGGCGGAACTGCTTGAGCTGGTCGATCGGCAGGTCGTAACCGGTCAGGTGCAGCAGCGCGTAGTGCAGCATCGAGCCGTGGCCGTTGGACACCACGAAGCGGTCGCGGTTGGGCCACTTGGGGTTGGCCGGGTTGTGGCGCAGGTGATGGCGCCACAGCACCTCGGCGATCTCGGCCATGCCCATCGGCATGCCGGGGTGGCCGGAATTGGCCTGCTGGACGGCGTCCATGGCCAGTGCGCGGATGGCGCCGGTGACGGGGTTGAACTGTGGGGCTTTGGCGCGGATTGGCGTGGGGGAGGACATGGAACGGGCCGGGCGGGGCGGGCAAATGGGCGAAGCCGCGATTATCGGCGAAATCCGACACCCTGCGGGCGGTGCAACATGATATGTGCCGCAGTTTTACATGTAGGTGCCGGCGGTTGCTTTGACGTGGAACAGAAGCCCGGCAATTGCCGGAAACCCGCATCAGCCGTTGCGTCGACGCTCCAGCAACCGGAGGACCATCGGCGTGAGGATGATCTGCAGGGCCAGGTCGAACTTGCCGCCGGGCGCCACCAGCGTGTTGGCGCGGCTCATCCAGCTGCCGTGGATCATCGACAGCAGGTAGGGGAAGTCCACCGAGCGCGGGTCGCGGAAGCGGATCACCACCAACGTCTCGTCCGGCGTGGGGACTTCGCGCGCGATGAACGGGTTGGACGTGTCCACCACCGGCACGCGCTGGAAGTTGATGTGGGTGCGCGAGAACTGCGGCACCACGTAGTGCACGTAGTCGTGCATGCGCCGCAGGATGGTCTGTTGCACCGCCTCGGTGGAGTAGCCGCGCATGTTGGTGTCGCGGTGCAGTTTCTGGATCCATTCCAGATTCACCGCCGGCACCACGCCGATCAGCAGGTCGACGTGGCGCGCCAGATCCACCCCGTCGGTCACCACGCCGCCGTGAAGGCCCTCGTAACACAGCAGATCGGTGGGGTGGGGCAGGTCCTCCCAGGGCGTCAGGCTGCCGACCGGCTGGCCCAGTACGGCGGACTCGGCGGCGTCGTGCACGTAGTGTCGCGTCCGCCCCTGGCCGCTGGCACCGTAGTCGCGGAAGGTTTCCTCCAGCTTGTCCCAGTGGTTGGCCTCCGGCCCGAAGTGGCTGGGCGCACGCTGCTTCAGGTGCTCCGCCTCGCTGATCTGCTGGGCCATGTCGCTGCGGTTCCAGCGGTGGAAGGCGTCGCCCTCCACGAAGGCCGCATGGATCTTCTCGCGGCGGAAGATCCATTCGAAACTGCGCCGCGCCGTGCTGGTGCCGGAGCCCGAAGAGCCGGTGACGGCGATGATCGGATGCTGGATGGACATGCGGGGGCGCCTGCGTGGTGGTTCGGGGCGGAGCCGGCCTGGCGCTCAGTCGAGATGGGCGCTGAGCCAAGCCTGCCAGGCATCGTACAGGCTGGGACTGGCGGCCACCACCACGGCGCGGCGTCCTGCCGGGTCCGCCACCAGGGGACTGCCGCCCAGCACGCCATGGCCGCAACCGGCCTCCTCCGCGATCAGGCGGCCGGCGGCGTAGTCCCACAGCCCCTGGCCGCCATGCAGGTACACGTCCAGCCGGCCGGCCGCGACGAAACACCATTCGAGGGCCGACGAGCCGAAATTGCGTTGCGAGTAATACGGGGGCGTCGTGACCAGCGCCGCGGCCAGGGCCGGCGGCAGGCGCTTGAAGTCGATGCCGGCCACCGCGTCCTGCAGCGTGACGGCCGGCTTGCGCAGTGGCAGCCGGGTGCCGTTGAGCCAGGCGCCGTGGCCGCGTGCGGCATGGAAGGATTCGTCGGCAACCGGGTTGTACACCACGCCGAACTGGGTCTGGCCGCCGACCAGGTAGGCCACCGACAGGGAGAACACCGGCACGCCGTTGGCGAAGTTGGTGGTGCCGTCCACGGGGTCGATGCACCACACGCCGCCTTCGCCGGCGGTCCAGCTCTCCGCCTGCTGGGATTCGCTCATCTCCTCGCCGATCACCGGAGCCTCGGCGATTTCCGGCAGGCGGGCGATGAGGGCGCGCTGCGAGGCGAGGTCGACCTCGGTCAGCGAGCTGCCGTCGGCCTTCTTCTCGCGCACGGCGCGCAGGAAGGCGGGCATCACCGCCTCGCGACTGACATCACGCAGGATGGATTCGAGGGCGCGAGCCTGGGTCAGTGTGGCCACGGCGCAGCCCTCACGACCGCCACTTGATGGAGCAGCCGATCGAGGCCACCTGGTCGCGCGGGCCCTGGCCGGTCGCGGCGATCTGGCGCATGGCCTCGAACAGCTCGCGGCGGGCGCCCGGCGGTGCCGCCTCGCGCTGCGACGCGTCCAGCCGGCCACGGTATTGCAGCTCCAGGGCGGCGTTGTAGCCGAAGAAATCGGGTGTGCACACCGCGCCATAGGCCCGGCCGACGGCCTGGCTGTCGTCCAGCAGGTAGGGAAAGGGGAAGTCCAGTTCCTTCGCCCAGCGCGCCATGTTGTCGAAGCCGTCATCCGGATAGGCCACGGTGTCGTTGGACATGATGGCGACACTGCCGACGCCCAGCGTTGCCAGTTCGCGGCAGTCGCGCACGATGCGGTCGATGACGGCCTTCACGAAGGGGCAGTGGTTGCAGATGAACATCACCAGCAGGCCGTTGGGGCCGCGGCAGGACTGCAGGGTGTGGATGCGACCGTCGGTGCCGCGCAGGCTGAAGTCCGGCGCAGGGACGCCGAAGTCGCAGACGGGGGGAGTCAGGGCGGGCATGCGGGCCTCCTGTGGCTAGAACCTATAATCCGCGCTTTGCCCGCTGGCGGCCTTGCCGCGGGCGATGCCGGCTTCCTTGATCTTAAACCACCTGACATGACAGCGCGCTTCCATTGCCCCGTGGCCATCTCCGTCGGCGTCGAAATGCCCTTGCCGGAGGAGGCCGCCCACCATGCGGCCCGCGTCCTCAGGCTGGCGGAGGGGGATGCCGTTGTGCTATTCGATGGTGAGGGTGGCGAGTATGCTGCCCGGCTGGTGCGGGTAGGGCGCGAGGTGTGGGTCAGGGTGGAATCACATGCCGCGGCCGATCGTGAATCGCCGCTGACGGTGAGCCTGGTGCAGGGCCTGGCGGTGGCCGACAAGATGGACTGGATCGTGCAGAAGGCCACGGAGCTGGGCGTGGCGGCCGTGCATCCTGTGGCGGCGTCGCGCAGCGTCATGAAGCTGACGGGCGACCGGGCCGACAAGCGGGTTGCGCACTGGCAGGGCGTCGCGGTGGCTGCCTGCGAACAGAGCGGGCGCAACCGGGTGCCGGTGGTCTCGCCGGTCCGCAGCCTGGCGCAGTGGCTGGCCGACTGGCGGGCCGGCGCGGGGAAGGCCGGGCAATGCTGGGTCCTGGACCCCCAGGGGGCGATACCGCTGGCCCGCATGGCGCCGCCCGCGGGCCCGGTGGCCCTGCTGATCGGCCCCGAAGGGGGGTGGACGGAGCAGGAGCTGGTGGCCATCCGTGGTGCCGGCGCACAGGCCGTGACCCTCGGGCCGCGTATCCT
This sequence comes from Uliginosibacterium sp. H1, assembly GCF_036017065.1. NCBI lineage: Bacteria > Pseudomonadati > Pseudomonadota > Betaproteobacteria > Rhodocyclales > Zoogloeaceae > Uliginosibacterium > Uliginosibacterium sp. H1. The sequence continues at coordinate 158,657 of NZ_JAYXHR010000002.1, read as the reverse complement.
TCGCACGGAGACGGCCGGGTTGGCTGCGCTGGCGGCGATGCAGGGCCTGTGGGGGGATTTCGGGGCAGGCAGCGGGGCCACTGGTGGCCCGGGCTGCGAGCCTGGTGCCTGACGAGGCCGGGCCTGGCGGAATGATGGTTGCCGGCGCATGCGTCCGCACGGGCACCCTGCCCGGATTGACGGCGCTGGCCGGGATGACGAGAAGGTAGATAGACGGCATGAACGACGAGTCGCGCTTCATCAGCGCAAACCTGGCAGCGGCCCAACGCATGGGCGATGACGAAGCCATCCGGTTCGTGGACTGGGTGCGCGGCGCGGCGCCGTATTTCCATGCCTTCCGCGGCAAGACCTTCGTGCTGGCCTTTGGTGGCGAGGTGGCGCAGGGCGAGCTGCTGCAGGACCTCTGCCACGACTGCAACCTGCTGGCCGCGCTGGGCGTGCGCCTGGTGCTGGTGCACGGCGTGCGCCCGCAGATCGAGGCCGAGCTGGCGCGCCGCCAGCAGCGCTCGCGCTATCACAACGGCCTGCGCGTCACCGACGAGGCCGCGCTGGAATGCGTGAAGGCCGCCGTGGGCGTGACCCGCATCGAGATCGAGGCCGCCCTCTCGCAGGGGCTGCCGAACACGCCGATGGCGGGTGCCTACATGCGCGTGACCGGCGGCAACTTCGTCATCGCCAAGCCGATGGGCGTGGTGGATGGCATCGACTTCCAGCACACCGGCGCGGTGCGCCGCGTGATCGCCGACGAAATCGACGCCGACCTGGACCAGCAGAACGTGGTGCTGGTGTCGCCACTCGGGGTGTCGCCCTCCGGCGAGATCTTCAACCTCGCGATGGAAGAAGTGGCGGAAGCCGTCGCCATCGCCCTCAAGGCCGAGAAGCTGGTGTACCTGTGCGATGCCCCCGGCCTGCTGGATGTGAAGGGCCGCCTCATCGAGGCGATCACCGCCGACGAGGCCGAGCGCATGTTCAATGAAGGCGTGGGCCTCACCGAAGACCTGCACCTGTTCCTGCCGCGCGCCATCCGCGCCGTGCGCAAGGGCGTGGCACGTGCCCACCTGATCGATCGCGACAAGGACGGTGGCCTGCTGCTGGAATTCTTCACCCACCAGGGCGTGGGCACCATGGTCGCGCACGAACCGCTCCATCGCCTGCGCGAGGCGACCATCGAGGACGTCGGCACCCTGCTGTCGCTGCTGGCTCCGCTGGAAGCCGACGGCACCCTGGTGCGGCGCGGGCGCGAACTGCTGGAGATGGAGATCGAACGCTTCGTGCTCGCCGAGCACGACGGCATGGTGGTCGGCTGCGCAGCGCTGTATCCCTTCCCGGAAGACCGCGTGGGCGAGATGGCCTGCCTGGTCGTCACGGCCGACTACCGCCGCGCCGGCCTGGGCGAGCGCCTGTCGCAGCACATCGAGGAGCGCGCCCGCGCGCTCGGGCTGGACAGGCTGTTCGTCCTCACCACGCGCACCGAACACTGGTTCCGCGAGCGTGGTTTCAACGAGGTGGGGCCCGAGGCGCTGCCGGGGCGCAAGCGTGACCTGTACAACTACCAGCGCCGCTCCAAGGTGCTGATGAAGACGCTCTAGCCTCGCCGCCACGATGACGCTGCCCCAGCCCGTCCCGCCTCCGTCCGGCCCCGTGCGCTCGCCTTCGCGCTGGCGGCTGGTGCGGCGCGCCTACTGCGTGGCGGCGGGCATCGTCATGGCGCTGGTATATCTGGCATTGCGGTTTGCCGTGCCCGAACACCTGCGGGACCTGGCCATCGCCCTGGCCATGGCGGCGCTCGGCCTGGTGCTGACGCTGGCAGCGTTCCGGCTGTCGCGCGCCACGTCGATGGGGCGGGTGGACGACCTCACCCGGCGGGTGGAGCAAGCCGTCGAAGCCGGCGGCCTGCCCGAGCTGGAACAGACCGGCTGGTCGGCCTTCGATGCGCTGGCGCAGGCGATCAGCCGCTTCGCCACGCAGCGGGCCGAAACGGTGGCGCGCGTGCGTGCGGAGTGCGACCACTTCCGCATGCTGGCCGAGGACGCCATCAGCCTGGAGGCCTACTTCGGCGGCAATGGCCGCCTGCTGTGGGTGAACCCGGCCATCGAGGCCATCACCGGCTACACGGTGGCGGAGTGCCTCAAGGCGCACGATCTCATCGACCAGTGGATCTACACCAAGGACCAGGCCCTGATGCGCGACCTGGCGCGGCGCAGCCTGCTGGGCGAGTCGCGCGAGGACCACGAGCTGCGCATCCAGCATCGCGGGGGTGGCGTCACCTGGTTTGCCTGTCGCTGGCACCCGCGTCGCGACGACCTGGGCCGGGTGGTGGGCGTGCGCTTCTCGGCGCAGAACATCCAGCGCCGCAAGGACGCGGAACTGAAGCTGCTGGAAACCGTGGCCGCCCTGCGCCGCGCCCAGGCGCTCAAGGAGCACTACCTCAACCGCAGCAACGAGGAGCGCATGCGCCTGGCCTCGCTGCTGGACGTCGTGAAGCTGGGCATCCTCTTCGTGGATCGCGATCACCGCGTGGTGTATATCAACCAGCCGGCGCTGGACATCTGGAACCTGGGCATGCGCGACACGGTGGTGGGCGCGCGCGACGAAGTGCTGATCGAGCGCACCATCCACCTGCGGGCCGACGACGAAGCCTATCGCGCCCACGTGGCCGAAGTGCTGTCGCACCGCGGCTTCTCGGAGCCCTATGACATCGAGATGAGCGACGGGCGGATCATCCGCGACCTGTCCGCCATCGTGCCGGCCCTGGAGGGCGAGGGCGGCATCGGCCGGGTGTGGATCTACGAGGACGTCACCGAAGAGCTGCGCGCCGCCCAGCGCCTGACGGACCTCGCCGAACGCGACCCGCTGACCGGCCTGTTCAACCGCCGCCGCTTCATGGAAGAGCTGGAGCGCCAGATCGCCGATGCGATGCGTCGCGGCGAGCAGCTCGGCCTGCTGTCCTTCGACCTCGACGGCTTCAAGGCGGTGAACGATACCCACGGGCACCAGGCCGGCGACGAGGTGCTGATCCGCCTGGCCAGCGAGCTCAGCGCGGTGATCCGCCGCAACGAAATGCTGTTCCGACTCGGCGGTGACGAATTCGCCCTGCTGGTGTCCAACACCGACGCCGAGCCGATGGAGCAACTCGCGCGCCGCGTCCTGCAGCGGGTCAGCGACATCGAGTTCCGCTTCAGCGACCAGGCGGTGAGCATCACCGTCAGCATGGGCATTGCGCTGGCTCCGCACCATGCCGGCGAACGCAACGCGCTGATCGCGATGGCCGACCGCGCGATGTACGCGGCCAAGATGCAGGGCAAGAACCGCATGCAGTTCGCCGAACCAGGCGAACACGACCCACAGTCATGAGCAGTCACAAGCGCCGTCAACACGCAGTCAATGACCACCGATAGAAAAATCCCCGTCGTGAAGTGCCCGCAATGCAGCAAGGCCGTCGAATGGCGGCCCGAGAACAAGTGGCGCCCCTTCTGCAGCGAGCGTTGCCGCCAGATCGATCTCGGCGCCTGGGCCAGCGAGTCCTATCGCGTGCCGGGCGAAGCGCAGGAAGACCCGGACGCGCCCAAGGCGGAGTAGTGCGGCCAGCGAGGCGCAGGCGGGTTTTCAGTCCAGCGTGTCGAAGGCCGGGTGGTAGTGCAGCAGGCCGCTGACCGGCGCCTGCACGTCCGTGCCGCGCAGGCTGTCCGGCACCAGCTCTATCACCATGAAGGCCTCCGGCGGCGCGCCGCCGGGGCCGGTGTAACGGCAATGCAGGCCGTAGCGGCTGGCCGCCACGAAACCGAAGCGAGCGTAGTACCCCGGATCGCCGAGCACCGCCACCGCGCCGGCGCCCAGCCTGCGACAGGCTTGCAGGCCCGCACAGACCAGCGCCGAGCCGATGCCTTCGCCGTGCCGCGATGGCGCGACCGCCAGCGGCGCCAGCCCCATCAGCAATGCCGCCGGGTGTTCCGCCCGCATCGGTGACAGGAGGATGTGCCCGGCGACGCCGTCGGTGTCATCCACCGCTACCAGCGAGACCAGTGGCTGCGCTTGTGCCCGCAGCAGATCGACCAGCGTCGCCTCGGCCGGCGTGCCGAAGGCGCGGCAGTGCAGGGCGTGTACCGCGGCATGATGCGCCGGGGTTTCGTCGCGGATCTCCACCTCAGGCGGCCAGTGGCTCCGGCACTTCCTCGGTGAAGCGCAGGCTGTTGCCGAAGGGGTCGGTGATGGACATCTGGTCCAGCCCCCAGGGCAGGCGCTCGATGGCCGGACGGTAGAAGTCGTACGGGCGCGAGGTGATGTCGGCGTGGAACGCCACCAGCCGCCTCATGCGGATGAACACCGCCGCGCCCGGGCAGGCGTCGCCATGATGCTCGCTGAGATGCAGGGTCAGCCCGTGCCGGCTCAACTGCATGTACAGCGGCAGCTTCGGTTCGAAACGGTGTTCCCAGTCGACGTTGAAGCCCAGCCAGTCGACGTAGAACTCGCGGGCGCGCTTCTCGTCGAAGCTGCGCAGCACCGGAACGGTGTCGTAGATGTGCGGCAGCGCCGGCAGTACGGCCGATGTGGTCATGTCTCATCCTCCGGGATCAGGAGCAACAGGTCGGTTGCGCCCATGTCTTCACCCGCCTGGCTGATCAGCGTCGTGGCCTGGCCGCGGTGATGGGTCTGGTGGTTGAAGAAGTGCAGCAGCAGCCTGCCAAGCTTGCGGCGGCCAGGCACGCCCTTCGTACTGCGATAGTGCAGTACATGCTGCAGGTCTGCCTCGCTCAGCGCTGCGCACCATTGTTCGATGCAGTCGTCCAGCAAGGCACGGCGCGTGCGCAGTGCGCCCAGGTCTTCGCAGACGATCTGGTCCAGTGACGTGGGCAAGGGCAGCGTCCGCACCGGGTCGAGTTCGACGTGTTGGGCGGGATGCTGCGCGAAGCGATGCAGCCAGATCGTGTCGGACACGACCAGATGGTTCAGCGTGCCGAGCAGCGAGCCGAAAAAGGCCCTACGGTCGGCGCTGAGCGCTGCCGGGTCGAGGCGCGCGCAGGCTTCCAGCAGGCGCTCGTTCATCCAGCGGTTGTAGCGCGCCATCAGTCGTACGTGCTCGGGTGTACTCATCGGGTCTGATCCAGCCAGTGGAAGCGCGATCCTAACGCAGCCATCCGTGCATCGTGCGACACTGCGCGCCGTCGATGAAGGGAGTAGCCGGCATGCCGGAAGCAGGAAATTCTGGACGCAGCACGGTGCCCGGCGCGCAGGGGAACGCGAGCGTCGCGGTGATCGGCGGCGGGCCGGCCGGCCTCATGGCGGCCGAGACGATGGCCAGGGCCGGGTTGCGCGTGGCGGTCTTCGACGCCATGCCGTCGGTGGGGCGCAAGTTCCTGCTGGCGGGCGTCGGCGGCATGAACATCACCCACGCCGAGCCGGCCGAAGCCTTCCGTGCGCGTTACCGGGAACGTTCCGAAGAGGTGTCGCGCTGGCTGGAAGCCTTCGATGCCGATGCGTTGCGCGCCTGGGTGCATGGGCTGGGCATCGAGACCTTCGTCGGGTCCAGCGGCCGGGTGTTTCCCCGCGAGATGAAGGCGGCCCCGTTGCTGCGCGCCTGGCTGCATCGCCTGCGCGAGTTGGGCGTGAGTTTCCATGCGCGTCACCGCTGGCTGGGCTGGCAGGCTGGCGAGCCCGTCACCGCCCTGCATTTCGCCACGCCGGACGGCGAGCGCCGTCACGATGTCGCTGCCGTCGTGCTGGCGCTGGGGGGCGGCAGCTGGTCGCGCCTCGGCTCGGATGGCAGCTGGTTGCCCTGGTTGCAGACGCGCGGTGTGGAGGTCGCTCCCTTGCAGGCTGCCAACTGCGGTTTCGTGATCGGTACCGCAACTGGCGCGCGAGGCTGGAGCGAACATCTGCGCCAGCGCTTCGGTGGCCAGCCGGTGAAGACGGTGACGCTCAGTTTCACCGATGCGCAGGGCGCGTCGCACGCCCGCAAGGGCGAGTTCATGCTCAATGACGATGGCGTGGAAGGCAGTCTTGTCTATGCCCTGTCGGCACCGTTGCGCGACACGCTGGCTGCGCAGGGCTGCGTGACCCTGCATGTCGACCTGCTGCCCGACCGTAGTGCAGCGCGCGTACTGGCCGACGTGGCCCATCCACGTGGCTCGCGCTCGATGGCCAGCCACCTGCAGAGCCGCGTGGGCATCGCCGGCGTGAAGGCCGCATTGCTGCGCGAATGTGCCGGCGCCGATGACTACGCCGACCCGGCAAGACTGGCCGCTGCCATCAAGGCGCTGCCACTGCGGCTGTGTGCGACGCGGCCACTGGACGAGGCGATCAGTTCCGCCGGCGGCGTGCGTCTCGAAGCCCTCGACGACAGCCTGAGGCTGAAAGTGTTGCCGGACGTGTCCTGCGCGGGGGAGATGCTGGACTGGGAAGCCCCTACCGGCGGCTACCTGCTGACCGCGTGCTTTGCCAGCGGTGTCGTGGCCGGGCAGGGGGTGGTCGCGCGCCTGCGCGCCTGACGGTCGCGCACCTGCGCGGCAGGAGTTGCAGGTTTGTGCAAGGTCAACTTGCGGTCTCGCTCCGGAACCTCTGCACGGCAGCGGCATCACACTTGGTACAGGCCACGCAGACGATGTCCTGCATCGTCACCGCCGGCCTGTCTCGATGCCAACTCATACAGGAGGTCCAGCATGAGAATCGAAGTCAGCATTGATACCAATGCCGCCGACCGCACCAGCGTCATGGCTGCACTGGCAGCCGAGGTCGAGAACGGTCTGCGCCACCATCGCACCCGCCTGACCAGCGCGCAACTGCACGTGCGCGATACCAACGGCCCGCGTGCCGGCGTCGACCATCGTTGCACCCTGGAGGTGCGCCCTGCCGGACTGGATGCCGTGGCCGTGAGCCACGAGGCTGCGACGGTGAATGAAGTCGTGAGGGGTGTCCTGAGCAAGATGAACGCCCGGCTCGGCACCCTGTTCGGCAGGCAGGACGCCCGCCAGCCACGCGTGTCCGCCAGCGGCTTGCCGACCTGACGCGGCAGGGCTTTGGCAGCCCCACTGGCCGGGACGGGGGGGGACGGCTTCAGTCGATGAGGCCGTCCGCTGCCAGCCGTGCCAGTACCTGGCGTGCGGCGGGGGCGCAGGCGGTGACCTCGGCCGCACTCAGCCAGGCCAGCGCCTCGATTTCCGCCTGTGGCGCCGGTGCACCCTCGGCCTGAGCGGTGAAGCACTGCATGCGCACCTGCCGCGTGACGGCCAGTCCGTGCGACACATCCTCGACCGTGCAGTAATGGCGCAGGCTGCCTGGCTGCAAGCGCACTCCCAGTTCCTCCATCACTTCGCGGGCGAGGCCTTGCGCATCGCTTTCGCCGGGCTCGCGCTTGCCACCGGGCAGGTACCAGGCATCGCGGCCACGCGTGCGTACGACCAGCACGCGACGCTCATGGACGGACACCCAGGCGAGCACATCCAGCGGCGCGGAATCCGTCGCGCTCACTTCAGCGTCGGCATGACGAACTCGGCGCCGGCACGGATGCCCGTGGGCCAGCGGCTCGTCACGGTTTTCAGGCGCGTGTAGAAGCGCACGCCTTCCATGCCGTGCATGGCGTGGTCACCGAACATGGACTGCTTCCAGCCGCCGAAGCTGTGGAAGGCCATCGGCACCGGGATGGGCACGTTCACACCCACCATGCCGATCTGCACGCGCCGCACGAACTCGCGCGCGCAATCGCCATCACGGGTGAACAGCGCCACGCCGTTGCCATACGCGTGGGTGTCGATGAGCTGCAGGGCGGCGTCGAAATCCGGCACGCGCACGACGGCCAGCACCGGCCCGAAAATCTCCTCGCGCCAGATGCTCATCTCCGGCTGGACGTGATCGAACAGGCAACCGCCCAGGAAGAAGCCGGCCTCGTGACCGGCCACCTTCAGCGTGCGTCCGTCGACCACCAGCCGCGCGCCCTCTGCCACGCCTGCGTCCACGTAGCTGCGTACCTTGTCGAGGTGCGCGCGCGTCACCAGCGGCCCCATCTCGGCGGTCGGATCGCTACCCGGGCCGACGCGTAGCGCGCGGGTACGCGCTGCCAGCCGCTCCACCAGCGCGTCCGCCACGTCACCCACCGCCACGGCCACGGAAATCGCCATGCAGCGTTCGCCGGCCGAACCGTAGGCCGCGCCCATCAGCGCATCGACAGCCTGGTCGAGATCGGCATCCGGCATCACCACCAGATGGTTCTTGGCGCCACCCAGTGCCTGCACCCGCTTGCCGCCGGCCGTGCCGGTCGTGTAGATGTGACGCGCCACCGGCGTCGAGCCCACGAAGCTGATCGCCGCGACGTCGGGGTGATCGAGCAGGCCGTCCACCGCTTCACGGTCGCCCTGCAGTACGTTGAACACTCCGTCAGGCAGCCCGGCCTTCTGCAGCAGGTCCGCCAGCATCAGGCTGGCAGACGGGTCGCGCTCCGAGGGCTTCAGGACAAATGCATTGCCGCAGGCCAGTGCGACCGGCAGCATCCACAGCGGCACCATCGCCGGAAAGTTGAAGGGCGTGATGCCGGCCACCACCCCCAGCGGTTGCCGCAGGCTGTAGCTGTCCACCCCGCCGCCGACCTGCTCGGAGAATTCGCCCTTGATGAGATGCGGGATGCCGCAGGCGAACTCCACGACTTCCAGCCCGCGCGTCACTTCGCCCAGCGCATCGCCCGGCACCTTGCCGTGCTCCCGGCTGATGATCGCGGCCAGCTCATGCTGATGCTGTTCCAGCAATTCCTTGAAACGGAACATCACGCGCGCACGTCGCAGCGGCGGTGTATCGCCCCAGGCCGGCTGCGCCGCCCCGGCGGCGGCTACGGCTGTGCTGACATCGTCAGGCGATGCCAGACACACCTCGGCCTGCTGCGCTCCGGTGGCGGGGTTGAACACAGCCGCGCGTTGCTCCCCGCGGCCCGTATTGCGTTGACCACCAATGAAATGGGAAATCAGTTCCATGCCGGCTCCTGCGCGGTGAATCGTTCCTCGGATCTTGTCATTAAACCTGCGACCTGAGCATCGCCGGAAGCTGCCGCATAAGGTTCATGTCTCGTCAGGGGAATTGTCGCGAGACACCGATCTGTCGTGTGATCAGAGCCGGAGCAACAGGCTGGCGGCCACGATGAGCAGGAGGGCGGCGAAGCCACGCTGCACGTGATGCGCTGCGAGGCGATGGGCGATGCGTCGGCCGACCAGCATGCCGGCCGCGACGCTGGCGGCGAACCAAGGCGTGATCACGGCAGGCAGCACTGCACCGTTGGCCAACGCGTTGCCCAGCGAGCCGAGGCTGACCAGCGCCACGATCAACAGGGAAGTGGCGACCACCACGTGCATGGACGCATCGCTGAACCGGCGTAGCAGCGGCACCACCACGAAGCCCCCCCCGACGCCGAGCAGGCCGCTCATGAAGCCGGCCACGCCACCGATGAGGCCGAACACGCAGGCGGTGCGTGCATTCCACTCGAATCGGCCGGTGTCCGGGTTGATGTGCGCGGCGCCGGCGAGGCGCGGCAGCTCGGCGGTGTCGGCCGATTGCTGGCGAAGCAGGCGCATGGCCACGATGAGCAGCACGACCGCGAAACAAGCGCTCAACACGGAGGTCGGCAGGTGTTGTGCAGCCCGGACCCCGAGGCCGGAGAAAGGCAGGCTGGCCAGCGCGATGAGGAGTGCTGCGCGGTAGCGCACAAGCCTGCGGCGCAGGCCCTCCACGGCGCCGACTGCAGAGCCCAGGCAGGTGGCGACCAGCGCCACCGGCGCGGCCTGCGGCAGGCTCCAGCCCAGCCCATACACCAGCGCCGGCACCGAGAGGATGCCGCCACCGGCACCGGTCACCCCCATGAGGACGCCGACCAGGACACCAGACAACAGGGTGAAGAGCATGCACGCATCCAGTTCGCGAAGGATGCGTCGAACATAGCAGGATGCGGGCCACGGGTGGCCCAGGTTGCCGCTTCAGGCGGTCGACCGGGGAGATTTGCTGCGGGAGAAATCTGGCGCATCCGACACGATTCGAACGTGCGACCCCTGCCTTCGGAGGGCAGTACTCTATCCAGCTGAGCTACGGATGCGTGGGGAATGCCGGCCCCCGGAAGGGGTGGGCAGGCCGCGATCTTACTGCATCGGGCCGGTGCAGGCGAGCGGCGCGGACATACCCATGACGGGAACGCGTATAATCGCCGCTTTATTTTGTCTGCCGTTTGAGGATCTCATGGCGAAGGTAAGCGGGTTTCGTCGCTGGGCACTGCCCGCGATGGCGGTTGTGGCAGCAGGTGTACTCGTGGCTTGCAGCAAGCAGGAGCCCGTGGATGAAGAAGAAACCGCGCAACTGATCCAACCGGTAGCCAAGGTGGAGCTGTCGGGCGCGGCCCCGGCGGCAAGCGCTGCCCCGCGGACCGGCGAGCAGGTGGTGAACAGCGTGTGCGGTGCCTGCCACAACGCGGGTGTGGCTGGTGCGCCGAAGACCGGTGACAACGCTGCCTGGGCGGTGCGCTTCAAGGATGGCCTGGACGGCATGGTCAAGATCGCCATGGAAGGCAAGGGCGCGATGCCGCCCAAGGGCGGTGGTGCTGACCTGACCGAGCTGGAGATCACCCGTGCGGTGGTGTTCATGGCCAACAAGTCGGGTGGCAGCTTCAAGGAGCCGGCCGCACCGGCGCCGGCTGGCGGCGAGTCTGCGCCGGCCGAGGCCCCGGCCAAGAGCTGACCGGCTAACACCGGCACAAACAAAAAGGCGACCTGCAGGTCGCCTTTTTGTTTGCCCGCGATTTGCGGCGAAGGCTCAGAGCGTCTCGAACACGATGTCCTGCGCGCCTTCCCACAGGCACTTCACGCCCAGTGCGCGCAGGTTCTCCTTGCCTTCCACGATGGTCAGGAAGTGGTTGCCGGCCAGTTGGCCGAGCTTGCTGGAAAAGGAGCAGGCGCCGTAGGCCATGATGATCTCGGTTTCGCTGTAGCCACCGGGGTAGAACAGCACGTCGCCCACGGACGGATGGCTGGTGTGGTTCTCGAAGTCCACGCCCAGCTTGAAGTCGCCCATCGGCACCCAGCAGCCTTCACCGCTCCAGCGCACATGGATCAGCTTCTGCCGGTAGGGCAGCATCTTCAGGAAGGCGGCCACGGTCTGCGGGGCGTCGGGATGCGTTTCGGCGATGAAGCTGAAGTCGCCGGCGGTGATGCGGATCTTGCTCATGGTGGGTCTCGTCTGAACTGCAGATTGTTTGTGTCGGTGAGCGCTGAGGTGGCCGTTCAGGTCGCCGCTCAGGTCGCCGGCTTCGCCGGGAACCACTTCTCCACCGTCGGCATCTCCCACGTGTCCATGCGGGCGATGAGGCGCTTCGGGTCGGCGTCGAGCTGGATCATGTCCACGTGCTCGATGCGCATGAACTCCTCGCGCGCCATGTTCTCCAGCATCGCGCGCATGGGGTTGTAGAAGCCGTTGATGTTCAGCACGCCGCTGGGCTTCACGTGGTCGCCGAGCTGCGTCAGCGTGGCGACTTCGAAGAGTTCCTCCAGCGTACCCAGCCCGCCCGGGAGCGCAATGAAGCCATCGGCCAGTTCCGCCATGCGTGCCTTGCGGCTGCGCATGTCGGGCGTGATCTCGTGGCGGCTCAGGCCAGGATGGAGATGGCCGCGGTCGAACAGGCGCTGGCTGATCACGCCGTGCACTTCGCCACCAGCGGCGAGAACTGCGTCGGCGGTCACACCCATCAGGCCCTTGTGGGTGCCGCCGTACACCAGGGCGATGCCCAGTTCGGCCAGTGCAGTGCCGAGCGCGCGGGCGCCTTCGGCGTATACCGGCGAGATGCCGAAGTTGGAGCCGCAATACACGGCGATGCGTTTGAGTTTGAGTGTCGAGGTCGTCATGGTTGCAATGATGAACGGTGTCGGTCGTGAGGGTGACAGGCCGGCAGCATGACGATCATTCTGCCGGCGCCGGTCTTCAGCCCATGGCAACTTCGTTGCCGCGTGCGGCCCAGCCGGTGACGCGCTGCTCCACCAGCGAGGAGACCACATACAGCATGATGCCCATCGCGGCGAGGATGAACAGGCCGGCGAACACCAGGGGCACATCGAAGTTGCCGCTGGCGATGATCATGACATTGCCGATGCCCTTGTTGGCGGCGACGGTCTCGGCCAGCACGGTGCCGACGAAGGCCAGGGTGATGGCGATCTTCAGCGACGCGAACAGGTAGGGCAGGGCGTGCGGCAGGCCTACGTTCCACAGGATGTCCAGCTTGCGGGCGCCCAGCACCTTCAGCACGTCCTGCAGCTCCGGCTCGGTGTGCGCAAGGCCGGTGGCGACGTTCACCACGACCGGGAAGGTGCAGATCACCATCGAGGTGAGGATGGCGGGCACCGTGCCGGCACCGAACCACACCACGAAGATCGGCACCACGGCCACCTTCGGGATGCTGCTGAAACCCACCAGCAGCGGATAGGCCACGTCGTAGGCGAAGCGGCTGGAGCCGATGATCATGCCCAGCACCACGCCGGCCAGCACGCCGAAGGCGAAGCCGGTGACGGTGGTGTACAGCGTCTGCACGGCATGCGGCCACAGCAGCGGCCCCTTCTCCAGCAGCACGGCGAAGATCGCGCTGGGGCGCGGCAATATCAGGCCGGAAATGTTGAAGACGATGCAGGCCAGCTCCCACAGCGCGAACATCGACACGATCGCGATGGCCGACAGCGTGCGCTGGCGGAGCTTGCGTGACAGCTTGAAGCTGCGTTTGCGGGGCGCGGGTGTCATGGCGGGCGTTGCGATGCGGGTGGTGGTGACGGAGGCTTCGGCCGGCGCCGGTGAGGCGGTCGCTGGTGAGCTCGTGCTGCCGGTTGCGCTGGGTGAAAAACCTGCGGAAGGACTCGTGGCGGCGGACGCGCCCAGCGCGTCATCGATGGTCGTGGCGGTATTCATCACGCAGCCTCCTTCTCGGCGCTGACAAGGGAAACGGAAGGCTCCGGCGTGCGCGGCGACAGGTCGCTGCGTGCTTCGGCGATGCGCAGGCGCAGGGCCTGCACGAGCTCGGCGCACTCCGGTGCGTAGCTCATCTGGATGCTGCGCGGGCGCGGGAACTCCACGTTGCGCTCTTCCAGGATGCGACCCGGCCGCGCGCTCATCACGCAGATGCGGGTGGCGAGGTAGGCGGCTTCGCGCAGGTCGTGGGTCACCAGCAGCACGGTGGGACGCTGGGTCATCCACAGGTTCTGCATCGTGCCCCACAGCTCTTCGCGGGTGAATTGATCGAGCGCGCCGAAGGGCTCGTCGAGCAGCAGCAGTTGCGGCTCGTGGATCAGTGCGCGGCACAGCGATGCACGCTGCAGCATGCCGCCGGAAAGCTGCCAAGGACGCTTGTCGCCCATGCCGGTAAGGCCTACCTGCGCCAGCAGTGCGTCGGCGCGTTCGGCGTACTCACCCTTCTTCTTCGCACGGTAGTGCTGGCGGAAGGGCTCGACGATCTTCAGCGGCATCATCACGTTCTCGCGCACCGTCAGCCAGGGCAACATGGTCGGATTCTGGAAGGCCAGGCCGATGCGCGTGCGGTGCGGGCCGCCGACTTCGCGCCCATCGACGATGACGCCGCCGCTACTCGGCGACAGCAGGCCGCCGATGAGCTTGAGGATGGTGGACTTGCCGCAACCGCTGGGACCGACGAGGGCGACGAAATCGCCGGTGTCGATGCGCAGGTCGGTGCGGTCCAGCGCGAGCGTGGACGTCTCGCTGTCGGCGGCACCGAAGCGTACGGTGACATCGCGCAGGTCGATGAAGGGCTGGTTCATGATGGGCCTCGGGTCCGGAAAGCGGATGGGTGACGGGATCAGCGCTGGTCAGCGGGCGTCACCACGTCGACCTGTGGCAGCGCGTTGTTGGGGAAGCCTTCCGGCACCTTGACGATGTTCTTCATCGTGCTGGACTCATTGCGTACGTCCGGCGTCGGCATCTTCTGGATGCCCTTCACCGACTTGCCCCAGCCGACCGCGTCCTCCACCAGGCGACCGTCGCGCATCACGAAGCGGCCACGCACGATGGTGTGCACCGGGTAGCCCTTCACGCGGCGGCCGTTCCACGGTGAGATCTTGCTGATCGACTGCAGCTTGCCGTGCGACAGCATGCCGGCCTTGTCCATGTCGACGATGACGATGTCGGCATGCGCGCCAGCGGCGATGACGCCCTTGGTGCCGTACAGGCCCCAGGCTTTCGCCGGCGCGACGGCGCTCCAGCGCACGTAGTCCATCAGCGTCGCGCGGCCCTTGTTCACCTCGGTGAGCATCAATGCCATCTGGGTTTCCACGCCGGGGAAGCCGCAATCGCATTCCCAGATGTTGGCGCGGGTGTTCTCCTCGATGGAGTGCGGCGCGTGATCGGTGGCGATCATGTCCACCGTGCCGTCGAGCAGCGCGTCCCACAGCGGCTGGTTGTGGCGCGCGTCGCGGATCGGCGGATTGACGCGCAACACGCCGCCCATGCGGATCATGTCCTGGGTGTTCAGCAACACGTATTGCGGGCAGGTTTCCACCGTGATGTCGACGCCGCGCGCCTTGGCCTCGCGTACCAGCCACAGCGCATCCGCCGAGCTCTTGTGGGCGATGTGCACCCGCGCGCCGGTCCATTCGCTGAAGTGGATGATGCGGCTCACCGCCTCGATCTCGCACACCTCCGGACGGGCCGCGAGGTGGGCCTGCACGTCCATGCGGCCGGCGGCCTGCATGCGTTGCTGGCGACGCGCCATGATCGAGGAATTCTCGGCGTGCACCACGGTGCGGATGCCCAGCGGGGCGAGGATCTCGAAGGCTTCCAGCAACGCGCCGTCGGACGGCGCCGGCAGGTTGCCGAAGGTGTTGCCGACGAAGGCCTTGAAGCTGGTGGCGCCGTTGTCCAGCAGGTCTTCCAGGACATCGACGGTGTCGTCGCCGAGCAGGGCATGGATGCCGAAGTCGACGTAGGACGCGTCCGCTGCGCGCAACTTCATCTGCAGCGCTTCCACCGTGCCGGTGGCCGGTTTGGTGTTGGGCATGTCGAACACGGTGGTGACGCCACCCATCGCGGCGGCGGCGGAGCCGGTCTTCCAGGTTTCCTTGTGCGGGTAGCCCGGGTCGCGGAAATGCACGTGGCTGTCGATGGCGCCGGGCAGAATGTACTGGCCGTCGGCGCGGAATTCCTCGCGTCCGGCGGGCATCAGGTCGTCGTGGCCGACGGCGACGATTTTGCCGCCGTCGATGGCGACCGAGGCTTCGATGATGGCATCCGGCGAGACGACTTTGCCGCCGCGGATGACGAGATCAACTGTGGGCATGGTGTGCTTCCTTCTCGCCGTCATTCCTGCCAGTGCGCGCACATGAGCAGGAATCCGGCGTCGTTCGTATCGGTGGTGAAAGTCACTGGATTCCCGCTTCCGCGGGAATGACGGTGAAGGGACGCATGCGCTTCGTCACAGCATCGCCCAGCCACCATCTACCGGCAGGTCGACACCGGTGATCTGGCGCGACACCTCGCTGGCGAGGAACAGGCAGGCGTTGGCGACGTCGGCGTCGGTGGATACGCGGCGCAGCGCGTAGTCCTCGGCGTGGCGCTGCATGGCTTCCTCCACGCTGATGCCGTGCTGCTTCGCCATCGTGGCGCACACTTTGTCGCGGAAGCGCGGGCCGTCGACCATGCCGGGCGCCACGCAGTTGACGTTGATGCCGTGCGGGCCGGCCTCCAGCGCGAAGCTCTTGGTGATGCCACGCAGGCCCCACTTGCTGGCGGAGTACGCCATGCGGCCGGCGCGGCCCCGCATGCCGAAGGTGCCGCCGACGTTCACCACCTTGCCGCTGCGCCGCTCGATCATTCCCGGCAGCACCGCCTGCATGGTGTTGAAGCAGCCGGTCATGTTGAGCTGCACGATTTCCTCGAACTCTTCCTGGGTGTTCTCCCAGCCCGGCTTGCCGACGGTGCCGGACCCACCGGCGACGTTGACCAGCACATCGATGCGACCGAAGTGCTCCAGCGCGTGGCGGGTCATGGTGGCGACCTGCGTGTTCTGCGTGATGTCGCAGGCCAGCACGATGGCATCCACGCCGAGCCCCCGCGCCTCTGCGGCCACCGGCTCGATGGCGGCGATGTCACGGCCGGTCAGCACCAGCTTTGCGCCTTCCCTGGCAAAAGCGAGACTCACCGCGCGGCCCATGCCCTTGGCGGGGCCGGTGATGAGGACGACTTTGTCTTTGAGTGCGAGATCCATGATGTGTATTCCGTTTGCGTGGCCGCGGCCTGCGCGGCCATGAGGCGTGTAAGGCAGGGGTCAGAGCTTGGAGGCGCGGTCGGCGCGGGCCGGCAGGAAGCGGCGGTCGAAGATCTCGACGGCGGCCGGCGTGCGGGCCAGCTGGCCGGAGGCGACGACGAGGTCGATGTTGCGCTTCAGACGTGCGTCATCCACATCACCGAGGCCGATCTTGGCGATCTCCGGGTGGCTCATCTGCTCCTTGTAGGTGGCGACCAGTTTTTCCTTCTCGATGTCGCGCTTGAGCAGCGGTTCGCGGCGCATCACGGTGTCCATGCCGGCCTCGGGGTTGGCCACCACTTCGTTGATGGCGCGGTTCAGCGCGCGCAGGAAACCTTCCACCGCCTTCGGGTTCTGCTTGATGAACTCCTGCGAGAAGAAGATCGCGTTGGAGTAGGAGTCGATGCCGTAGTCCGCGTAGTTGATGAAGCGCAGGTCCTTGTCCGGATTCATGCCGATGCCCTTGGCGGCGAAGGTGATGGTCAGCGTGTAGCCGAACACTGCGTCCACCTGGTCGCGCATCAGCAACTGCTCGCGCAGGTTGGGCGCCATGTTGGTGACGTTGACCTTGCTGGCGTCCAGGCCGGCCGACTTGGCGGCGAGCGGGAACAGCTTCAGCGCGGCATCGTTGGCGGGTCCGCCGACGGTCTTGCCGTTGAGGTCCTTCAGCGACTTGATCGGGCTGCTGGCCTTGGTGGCGACGACGAAGGGCGTCACGTTGTAGAGCATGTACACCGCCACCGGGGCGACGGCGGGCTGCTTGGCGCTCATGTCGATCAGCGCGTTGAGATCGCCGAAGCCGGCGTCATAGGTGCCGCTGGCCACTTTCGGGATCGACGCGGCGGAGCCTTCGCCCTGATCGATGGTGACGTCCAGGCCCTCGGCCTTGAAGTAGCCCTTCTCCTGCGCGTAGAAGAACCAGGCCTGCGCGCCTTCGAACTTCCAGTTGAGCACCATCTTGACCTTGGTCTGCGCGCTGGCAGCCAGTGGTGTGAGGGTGGTGGCAAGCGCGATGAGCAGCGCGGAGCAGGAGCGGGCGAAGTTCATGATCTTTCCTTCAGGGTTGCAGTGGAAGTGGTGGAGCAGGTGGAGCGGGGTCGGGTGACGGGTCGAGCGAAAGGCCGGCAGCGAGCGCGGCATGCACCGCCACGCTGTCGGTCACGAAGCCGTGCAGCAGGCGCACGAGGTAGTGGATGGCGTCGCTGACGTGCGCCGGCGAAGGGGTGTTGCAGGCATCGCTCACCAGCAGGCAGTCGTAGCCGAGGAAGGCGGCGTCCTGCAGCGTCGAGTACACGCAGCGGTCGGTGTTGATGCCGGCGAACAGCAGGGTGGTGATGCCCTGCGCGCGCAGCACGCCGTCCAGCTCACTGTCGAAGAAGCCGGACAGGCGGTGCTTGTCGACCAGCAGGTCGGTGGGCGCCGCACGCAACTCGTCGACCATGGCCGCGCCCCAGCTGCCGCGCACCAGTGACGGCCCGTGGTCCTCCGGTGACACCTCGCCGTAACCGACGGCGGCCGGGTCGCCGCCCTTGGCCTTGTAATGCACCGAAGGCGGCAGGTTGGCGGCGTCGGCGCGGATGCCCCAGTTGAGCCACACCACGCGTCCGCCGGCATCGCGCCAGGCGGGCAGCAGGCCGGCGATGACCGGGATGGGCTGGCGGCAGGGCGCAATGTCGAGGCCACGTTGACCGAACCAGCCCTGCGGGTGGCAGAAGTCGTTCTGCATGTCGACCACCACCAGGGCGCTGCGGCCGAGGTCGATCTGCACGGCGGCGGGCTCCGCCGCCAGCGTCGCGACGACCGGCTCGGGCGGACGACGTACCAGGCTGACCTGTTGCGGCCCACCTTGCCAGGCGTTGTGCGGCGCGCCGAAGCGGGCGTCCGTGGTGTGCAGGAGGGGTGTGTTCATGTTCGACATGGCCTCAGCGTAGGGAGGCAGAGCGAGCTTGTCTGCCGGTGGTTTTTCAATGAGGTGTTGCAAAAAATGCAACGCTTGGCCGAGTGGGCCGGAGTGCCCGGAATCCGCGACAAACTTGGCGTACGGGTAGGTTGGGTTGAGCGACGCGACTTGTGCTTAGCTCCGTCGAAGCAAGCCCAACAGCGGCGTTCATTAAGGAGTTCTCGTGCGGTGTGCCCATGTTGGGCTTCGCCGCGCTCAACCCAACCTACGGGGGGTGCCGTGTTGCGTGGCACGCGGGTGTTCCTTGGGAAAGCCTCGTCATTCCCGCGAAGGCGGGAATCCAGTGACTTTTGTTGTTCGTGTTCTGCCGGCTCGCGCTGCGTGTGCCGTGGTTGATCGCTACGCCGGGCCGGGACTCGCCCCGGCGGGCGAGGTACTTTCTTTGTGCGGACAAAGAAAGTACCCAAAGAAAGCCGCCCCGCTTCCGCCGCCGTGCTTCGCACGGTTCCCTGCGCTGCTCGCCGCGACGAGCGGCTGCGGAACTCGCGCTTCGCGCTCACACATCCTCGCCGTCGCGCTCCGCGCGATCCCTCGTCACGGCTGTGCTGCTCGGCGGCTGCAGAGGGGGATGGGGAGCCGTGGCTCTGGCGCCGCGCGGTCCCGGATTCCACGAAAAACTTCGCTGGGTGGGTAGGTTGGGTTGAGCGTAGCGAAGCCCAACAGCGGGGTTCGTTGCGGAGTCGCCGCGTGGGAGGTCCATGTCGGGCTTCGCTACGCTCAACCCGACCTACAGGCGCTGTCCCGGATTTCGCGCTTGCAGAGCGGCGGCGTGTGTCGATCGGCACACGTCTACTCCCCCGCCCCCTCCAGCGCATCCCGCAGGCTCTGCGCGAAGCGCATCGCGGGCAGGGGCAGGTGGCGGCCCTTCAACTGGGCGAGGGTCAGCGGCCGCGTACCCAGGCCGCGGTCGTCGATCTGGAGCGCGGTCACGCCGTCCTGCACGCGGGCCAGGGCGGCGCCGACCTGGATCTGGAAGGACACGGCGTCGTTGCCGCGCACGAAGTTGCGCAGCATCTCGAAGGAGTTGGACTCCAGCACCACCTGCGGGCTGAGGGAGCTGCGCGCGAAGAAGGCGTCCAGCAGCATGCGGCCGCCCAGGCTGGCGTCGGGCAGGGCCAGCGGGTAGCGCAGGCAGTCGCGCATGCGCAGCTGGGCTTGCTGTGCCAGCGGATGATCGGCGGCCATCACGGCGCACAGGCGCTGCTCCACCTCCAGCATCGGGCTGACGTCGGCGGAGGGCTGCACGTTGTAGACGATGCCGAGGTCGGCCTCGAAGTCGCGCAGGGCCTGCACCACGCTGTTGTGGTCGCAGATGCGCACCTTGAAGTCGATGCCGGGGTTCTTCTGGCGGAAGCGCGTGATGATGTCCGGGAACAGCGAGAAGGCCAGCGCCTGGCTGGCGGCGATGCTCACCGTGCCGCGGTGCAGGCCGCGCAGGTGGGCGATGTCGCCGCGCAGCCGCTCGAAGTCGGCGCGCTGCTCGCGGGCGTGTTTCAGGAACAGTTCGCCGGCAGCGGTGGGGCGCATGCCGCGGGCGTGGCGCTCGAACAGTTCGGCGCCGAGGTCTTCCTCCAGGTCCTGCAGGCGACGGTCGAGTGCGGAGGGCGTGATGAACAGCCCCTCCGCGGCCTTGCGGATGGAGCCGTGGCGGGCGATGGCGTCGATGTAGTTGAAGATGCGCAGGTACTGCAGGGCGGACATGGCGTGGCCTCGATCAGCGTTGGCTGCCTTGTCCGTCCGGGCGTCGACCTGCGGGCGCGGATCGCTGCCAGGGCCGTTATGCGGTTCCGGCATGAAGCTCATGCGGGAACGTTGCCGGCGAGGCGCGGGTCTGGATGCAGCGATGGCTGCAGGCGGGCCTGCGTCTCCCTCGTGGGGCCGTGTAGCGGATGCAGCGTTGCAAAAAAATGAACGCGTCGGTGCGAACTTGGCAATGGAAGTGCTGCACTCGCTTCAGCAAGATTGGTGCCGTCAGTCCGCAAAACGGTGCCCTCTCCATGTTCCAGCGTGTCGATGTCTTCAAGCTTCCCTGTACCGGTCCGGCCGACCTGCGCGCGGCCGAAAGCCTGCTGGCGCAAGGCCTGCTGCGCGCCGAGGACATCGTCGCGGTGATGGGCAAGACCGAAGGCAACGGCTGCGTGAACGACTTCACCCGCGACTACGCCACCCGCGCCTGGTGCGATCTGCTGGCGCCGCATCTGGGCATCACGTCCACCGCGGTGCATGAGCGCGTGGCGCTGGTGATGTCAGGCGGCACGGAAGGCGTGCTGTCGCCGCACTTCACCGTGTTCGCGCGCCGCACCGTGGAGACGCCCGCGGTGTCCGCCGGCAAGCGCCTCGCCGTCGGCGTGGCCTTTACCCGTGACTTCCTGCCGGAAGAACAGGGCCGCCTGCCGCAGGTGCAGGCCACCGCCGACGCAGTGCGTGCCGCGATGCGCGACGCCGGCATCGAGGACCGGGCCGACGTGCATTTCGTGCAGATCAAGTGTCCGCTGCTCACCGCCGAGAAGATCCGCGCCGCGCGCGAGCGCGGTGCCGACACGGCCACCCACGACACCTACGAATCCATGGGCGCATCGCGTGGTGCCTCGGCACTGGGCGTGGCCTGCGCGCTGGGCGAGATCGACGTGGCTGCGCTGCGCGACGAACACATCCAGCGCGACTGGTCGCGCTACTCCGCGGTGGCCTCCACTTCGGCCGGCATCGAGCTGGACAACAACGTGGTGATCGTCATGGGCATGAGCGCGCGCGCCGCCAGCGATTACGTGATCGCCCACGGCCTGATGCGCGACGCGGTGGACGTGGCCGGCCTGCGCCGCTGCCTGCGCACAGACTTCGGCCTCGACCCTGACGAGCACGCCGAGGCGCTGCAGGCCCGCGTGGTGAACATCTTCGCCAAGGCGGAAGCATCGCCCGACGGGCTGGTGCGCGGTGCGCGCCACACCATGCTGAACGACTCCGACATCAACGCCACCCGCCATGCGCGCGCCGCCGTCGGCGGTGCGCTGGCATCCGTACTGGGCACCACCGAGCTCTACGTGTCGGGCGGTGCCGAACACCAGGGGCCGCCGGGCGGTGGTCCCTTCGCACTCATCCTGCGGGCCTGAGCGGCGCCGCCGCTCACCTGCTCACCACTGTTCACGAACATCACAAAGGACTCACCATGAAACCGATCAAGCCCCTGCTGTGCGTCATGGGGACCGCCATCGCCGCTGCACTGGCCCTGGCCGCGCCTGCTGCGCACGCGCAGGAAGCCACCAAGATCAAGTTCACCCTGGACTGGAAGATCCAGGGCGTGCACGCCTGGTTCTACCTGGCGCAGGACAAGGGCTACTTCAAGGATGAGAAGCTGGACGTGACCATCGACCAGGGCGAGGGCTCGGCCGCCAGCGTCACCCGCGTGATGACGGGTGCCTACCAGGCCGGCTTCGGCGACATCAACGCCATCGTGCAGAACGCCGCGACGCGTCCGGCCGAGACGCCGGTCATGGTGTACATGTTCTACAACCGCGCGCCCTTCGCGCTGATCATGAAGTCCGACAGTCCCATCAAGACACTGAAGGATGTCGAGGGCAAGAAGCTGGGTTCGCCGGCCGGCGCTGCTGCGTCCAAGGTGTTCACCGCGCTGGCGAAGAAGAACGGCATCGACGAGAAGAAGGTCGAGTGGCTCAACATGGCGCCCAACCTGCAGGAGCAGATGCTGCTGCGCGGCCAGGTGGATGCCTCCGCGGTGTTCTCCGCCACCAGCTACATGAACCTCGTGGCGCAGAACATCGACCCCGACCGCGACATCCGCTGGATCTTCTACAACGACCACGGCCTGGACCTGTACAGCAACGGCGTGCTGGTGTCGCAGCAACTGGTGAAGGAGAAGCCGCAGGCGGTGAGCGGACTGGTGCGCGCCATCAACCGCGCCGTGAAGGACTGCGTCGCCCAGCCGGACCCCTGCATCGACAACCTGGCGAAGAACGAGCCGCTGATCAACAAGGACATCGAGAAGCGCCGCATGCTCTACACCCTGAAGTCGCTGGTGCTGACCAAGGAAGTGGGCGAGATCGGCCTGGGTGACGTGAAGGACGACCGCCTGGCACGCGCCATCACCCAGCTGGACGAGAGCTACGGCCTGCCGCGCAGCCCGGCACCGGCGGAAGTGTTCAACCGCAGCTTCCTGCCTCCCAAGGCGGAGCGTATCGTCAAGTCCCCTTTCTGAACCCTTTCTGATGGAGCGAAGCATGACGGGCCTGGATCATCTGGATGTCGACTGGCTGCTGGCCAGGCCCGCGCAGGATGCACCGGTCAACGGTGCGCGCCTGGGCTTGCAGGACGGCCGCATCGCGCGCATCGACGCAACTGCGCCGACCGGCAACGGCCTCATCGCGCTGCCCGGCCTGTGCAATGCGCACGACCACGCGCGCGCGGTGCGGGCCACTGCGCTGGGTGGCTTCGACCGGCCGCTGGAGTCCTGGCTGTTCTACCTGGGCGTCATTCCGGGTGTAGACGCCTACGTGGCGGCGGCATCCTCGCTGGCGCGCTCGGCCTTGCGCGGCGCAGGCCGCGTGATGGTGCATTACACGCGCCAGCAGGGACTGGTGTCGCCGCTGGAAGAAGCGAAGCAGGTCGCGCGCGCCGCCCGGGACGTCGGTGCGCACGTGGGCTTCGCGGTGGCACTGCGCGATCGCAACAACATCGCCTACGCGGACGATGCCGCCGTGCTCGCCAGCCTGCCGCCCGCGCTGCGGGATGCGCTGGCGCCACGCTTCGGCAAGCCCCCCGCGTCACCGGCCGAACAACTTGCGCTGGCGGACGCCATCGCCGCTGAGTGCCACGGCCCCGGCTTCAACGTGCAGTACGGTCCCACCGGCGTGCAGTGGTGTTCGGATGCCTTGCTGCGCGCCATCGCGCAGGCGTCGGCGGACACCGGCCGGCAGGTGCACATGCATCTGCTGGAGACGCGTTACCAGCGCGAATGGGCCGACGGTGAATTCCCCCAAGGCATCGTCACCTACCTGCGCGACATCGGCCTGCTGAGCCCGCGCCTGACCCTGGCCCACTGCACCTGGGCGCGGCCGGAGGAGCTGGCGTTGATCGCCGAGGCGGGCGCGCGCATCTCGGTGAACACCGGCTCCAACCTCGGCATCCGCTCCGGCATCGCGCCGGTGCAACACATGCTCGCGGCGGGGTGCCGCGTGGCGATGGGGCTGGACGGCCTTGCGCTGGACGAGGACGACGACGCACTGCGCGAACTGCGCCTGCTGCACCACCTGCACAAGGGCTGGGGCTACGACACGAAGCTGTCGCATGCCGATGCCTGGCGCATCGCCAGCGAGCAGGGACGCTACGCAGTGAGCGGCATCGAGACGGACGCCGCACTGCTTGCCGGCGCACGCGCCGACCTGCTGGTGCTCGACGGTCATGCGCTGATGGAAGACCACCTCTTCGACGACGTCGCCGTCATGGACTACGTGCTGGCGCGCGCCACCGCGGCGCACATCCGCCAGGTGTTCGTCGAAGGCCGGTTGCTGGTGCAGGACGGCCGCGTGCTGGGTGTCGACTACCCCGCACTCATGCAGGCGCTGATGGGCAGCCTGCGCGCCGCGCTGAAGCGGGACGACAGCTGGCGCGCCACGGTGCGTGCGCTGGACGGCGCACTGGCGCAGCGCTACCTGCAGGCAGGCGGGTCAGCCTGCTGCTGAGCGTGGCGTGACGGAAAGAAAAATCCCGCACACGGTTTGCACCGTGTGCGGGATCATTTTCAGCGTCGAGCGGTGATCAGAAGGCCAGCGTGGTCTTCAGCCAGTAGCTGCGCGGCTCGCCGTAGAAGTTGAACACCGAGGTGCCGCCCACGCGCTGGTAGTACTTCTTGTCGAACAGGTTGTTCACCGTCAGCGACAGGTCGACGTTGCGCGTGATGCGGTAACCCAGCAGCGCGTCCACCACGGTGTAGGCGTCCTGCTCGATGCGCGCAGTGCCGGACATGCTGTAGAAGCTGCTCATCGCCCGCAGGCCGCCACCCAGATAGGCGCCACGCATCACCTCCTGCTGGAAGTCGTAGCGGGTCCACAGGTTGAAGTTGTGGCGCGGCGTGACGGTGGAGAAGACCTGGCCAGCCTGGCCGGCGCTGCCGGACACGAACTCGGTGTCGGTGAAGGTGTAGCCGGCGGAGGCCTCCCAGCCCGTGGCGAGCATGCCGGAGATTTCGGCTTCGATGCCCTGGACTTCCACTTCGCCGTTGGCGATGGAGTAGGTCGTACCCGGGACGCCGACGGCGCGGTTCTTGTCGCGCAGGCGGTACAGGCCGAACTGCGAGTTGAGCAGGCCGTTGAAGTGCTGGCCCTTCACGCCGGCTTCGTAGCTGCGCCCTTCACGCGGGTCGATCGGCTGGCCATCGGCACCCAGCGTGGTCTGCGGCTGGAAGATCTCGGTGAAGCTGGCATAGGCCGACCAGGATTTGCTGATGTCATAGACCACGCCAGCGAAGGGGGTGATCTTGCTGTCGATCTGCACCTTGCTGACGCTGTTGTTGACCAGGTTGGTGGTCGTTGCGTCGTACCAGGACACGCGGGCTCCGCCGATCAGGGTCAGCGGCTGCCAGGGCTTGATGCGCACATTGGCGTACACGCCGTACTGCTCCGGCGCGACATTGGTGCGGCTGTTCAGCGTGATGTTCGGCTCCGGCCAGGCATAGCTCGGGTTGTTCACGTTGGTGGTGCCGGCAATGTTGGCGCTGCCTTGCAGGGTGGTCTGGTCGTACTCGCGGTAGTCCGCGCCGACGATCAGGTTCTGCGGCAGGTTCCACAGGGTGAAGGGCAGGTTGAGGTGGGTGTCCGCGGCCAGGGATTCCTCGTCGTACTGACGGGCGATCGCGGTGCGGGTCACGTTGCCGGCCGCATCGGCGGCGCTGGCGGAGTAGGCGTACTTGAAGTCCACCGAGCGGTTGACCATCCGCACCGCCGCCTTGACGTGGCCACCACCGTCCAGGCCATGCATCAGTTCGACGAAGCCCTCGCTGGAAGCATTCTCGAAACGGTTCCAGTTGGCGCCGATGAAGGTGGAGCGGTCTACGCCCAGCAGCTGGCCGCTGGCCGTGGTGGGCAGGCCGTTGAAGGGCTTCACGTCGCTGCTGGCATTGGTGGCGCCCAGCGACAGGGTGGTGCGCGGCGCGAGATCGAACTCCAGCGTGCCGTAGCCCACCTGGTTCTGGTTGTCGTTCACGTCGATCCAGCTGTTCTTGCTTTGATAGGCAGCGACGACGCGGCCGCGCACCTTGCCATCCTCGGTCAGGGCGCCGGTCACGTCAGCTTCGTAACGCTGCGCATCCCACGAGCCGTAAGCCAGCGAGCCGGAGGCCGCGAAGGACTTCAGTGCCCGCTTGCGGGCGAGGTTCACCGTGCCGCCGGGTTCGCCGGTGCCGTTGTACAGCCCGGCCGGGCCGCGCAGCACCTCGACGCGGTCGAACAGCCACAGGTCGGGCTGGGTGCCGTAGATGCTGGACAGCGGCGAGGGCAGGCCGTCGATCAGGTACGAGTCCAGCTCGAAACCGCGCATGTAGATGGACGAGCGGCCCTGGTCGTTGGCCAGCACCAGCATGCCGGTGGTGCGGCGGGCGAGGTCTTCGAGACGCACCATGTTCTGGTCGTCCATGCGTTCGCGCGTCACCACGCTGACCGATTGTGGAATCTCCTTCAGCGATACCTCGCCTTTGCCACCGATGCTGGCAGCGCCTGCAGAATAGCCCTCACCCGCGACCGGTGAAGTGGCTGTGACGGTCACAGCCGGCAGGGTGATGTCGCCGGGCTGGGATTGCGCCTGGGCCTGGGCCAGCGGGGCGGCCAGGGTGGCGGCCACGGCAGCGGCGAGGGTTGCGCAACGCAGGCGCGGACGGACGGGAGAGGAGACGGTCATGGTGATCCTTGTTCGACGGCAGATTCGACGACAGACAGCGCGCAAAGCATGCACGCATAGTATTGAGAATTGTTCTTGTTTGCAGCGGGCGCACGGATTTTGCCTCAAAAGCCGGCAGCGAATCTTTGCGCTAACCACAAAGATGTTTGCGAAAAGGGGGTGTAACGCGGGTTTCGGGGGAAAGGCGGCCTTGGGTAGGCCGGGATCAGAGTCCGGCGCGGAAGTGCTGCCAGCCCCACAGCAGCAGGCCGGCCGCGCCACACCAAGCGGCGGTGGCCAGCAGCAACGTCTGCCACAGCGCCAGGCGTTCGCTCGCCAGGATCACCACGACCAGGTAGGTCGCGTAGGGCAGCAGTGACCACAGGCCGAAGATGGCGGTCTCGCGCAGCGCCAGCGCGCCGCGTTCGCCACCGACGATGACATGCGCGATGAGCGCGAGGCTGGGGAACAGCGGCACCAGCCCCGCCACGAAGAAATAGCGGCTGCGTGACAGCAGGGCGATGACGATGACCGCCGCCGCGCCGATCGCTCCTTTCAGCAGCAGGCCGCCCATGTCGTGTTCTGCGTGTCCGGCGGTCTCAGGGCTTGCGGCCGTTCGCTGCGGCCTCGATCTTCCTGTCCGTCTTGTACTGGCCCAGCGCATATACCGCCCACAACGCTGCGGGCAGCCATCCGATCAGGGTCAGTTGCAGGATCAGGCAGATGACGCCGGCAACCGGGCGGCCGATGGTGAAGAAGACCATGAAAGGCAGGAAGATCGCGAGCAGCAGGCGCATGGGGACTCCGTGTCGGTTGCAGGTCGGGCGGCGGGTCGGTCGGGTGTCACGGTAAGGTCCGGACACCGGGCCCGAGGACTATAGACCGGATTGCGTGTCCGGCGTGTCCGGCCCGGTGCAGGCGGCCACGATGTCCGCGACCCGCGCGAAGCTCGCCTGGGGCCCCACGGCCTGCAAGGCATCGAAGCGGGTGTAACCCCAGGCGACCGCACCGAAGGCCACGTCTTCCGAGCGGGCCGCCTCGGCATCGCGCAATTCGTCGCCCACGTACAGCATCTCGCTGCTCCGCCAGGGGCCGTGCCGCAGCAGTTCGCGCAGGTGTTGCCGCTTGCCCAGCAGGGCCGCGCCGCAGGCGTAATGACTGATGAGCGCGGCCTGCGGCCCCAGCACCCGCCGGACATTCGATTCCGCGTTGGACGACACGATGGCCAGCACCACGCCGTGCGCATGCAGCGTCTGCAGCATGTCGGCGATGCCGTCGAAGAGCGTGATGCCCTCGATCTCCGCGGCCATCATCGTCTTGAACTGCAGGGCCACGCGCGGGAACTTCCACAGCGGCAGGCCCACGTGCTTCATCACCTCGCGTGCGTCCTTGCCACGCAGCGACTCCGCCTCATCCTTGCCGACGCGGCGGAAGCCATGCGCGTCCGCCAGCGTGTTGAACACCTTCACGAAGAACGGGAAGGTGTCGGCCAGGGTGCCGTCGAAGTCGAAGGCGACGACGCGGTACCTCATCTGGCGGCGCTGAAAAGGGAGAAGACCCCGAAGACAAGCAAGCCGATGGCATACGGCAGCATGTCGGCAAACACCGCGAGCATCCCCACCTGCGGCCCTGCGAAGTAGGCGATCAGCGAGATGAAGGTGCCGAAGCCCCCGCAGGCGATCGCCAGCAAGGCGCCGAACAGCGAGGGCGGGCTGTCATCCTCGCGGCGCAACTGGAGCCGCAACACGATCAGCGCGCCGAGGACCGAGATGACGACCAGGGCGTTATGCGTGAATGTCGTCGTGCCGGGGACGCTGGCCAGTGCCTCCAGCGGCCATGCGGGAAGGAGGGCCGTGCTTGCAAGCCTGCCAGGGGTCATCGGGGTGGTCCGCCGGTTGTGGGATACGAGGCGGCCGGTGCCCGGTCACGCCTGGAACGGCGGAAATACTGACACGGAATGACGCGGCATCGCCTGCCCGTCCGTCTCCGGCGGTTGGGTGGCTTCCGGCTGCGCGCGGGCCGTCAGTTGGAGCGCTCTGCCGCTGCCTCCAGCACTTCCCACACTTCCCCTTCCTCGAACTCCACGTGGGCGCTGAGGGCTTCCGAGAAGGCCTTGATGTGCTCGGGTGACGGTGCCTCGTGCAGTTGCTTCACGATGGCGCGGATCTGCATGTGCTCGCGCAGGGTGCGTTCGGCCAGGTCGTTGCGGCCCAGTTCGCGCAGTTGCGGAATGGCGTGACGCTCTTCTTCCAGGAAATGCGGTTCCAGTTCGCGCTCGAAGGTCTGGGCGATGCGGCGGGACAGGGCGGGCAGATCGGCAAGGTCCAGCGCGGCAACGCGCGCCGACACCGCCAGGCGCATCGCGGCCTGGTGTTCCTGGCTCAGGTGCTTGAGGCGAAGGCTGATTTTTCGCACGGCAGTAGCCTCTCGGCGGGCGGAGATGACGCAAGCTTAGGTCCGCCATGTGCAGCCCTTCTTGACCGGACGCAAATCCGGGCCACATCCCTGGTCCGGATGGCCTTGCGGATATCCGGTTCAGCCCCTGCTCATTCCTCACCGACCACCGGTGCGTTGCCGGCCGGCGGCTCGATGCGCCTCACGCTGACCTGCACGTCCATGCCGGCGAAATCCCCCGCCGCGCCGAACCAGGAGCCAGACACCGGCGCTGCCTGCTCCGGACGGCGCGTGTAGGCCACGCGGATCAGGTCCGTGCCGCCTACCAGCGTGTTGGTCGGGTCATACGGCACCCAGCCGGCGCCCGGCAGATACACGTGCAGCCAGGCGTGGGTCGCCCCCGCACCGAGCACCGGTGGCTCGTCGCGGCTTTCCACCTGGCGCACGCCCTGCTGCAGGCCACTGCTGCGCACCGCCGGCGGGGTGGCAACGTCCAGCGCCTTGTCGTACAGGTAGCCGGACACGAAGCGCGCCGCCAGCCCGAGGCTGCGCACTGCCTCCATCATCAGCAAGGCGAAGTCGCGACAGGTGCCGCTACGCAGCTGCAGCGTCTCGGCCGGCCGCTGGGTGCCCATCGCATCGCGCGACGCGTACTGGAAGTCGCTGCGGATCGCCGCGTTCAGGTTGCCCAGGATGTCGCGGGTGTGGATCGTGCCCCGCGAAGGCAGGAACTGCTGCACCCATTCGCGCAGCGCCGGCTGGTCATCCGGGTACTGCGGCGGCAGGAAACCGGCGAGGTCCACGCTGTCATCCGCGCTGTAGCTGAAGGGGTAATTCTCCGCTTCCGGCGTCAGCGGCAAGGCCAGGTTCTGCACCCCGAAGTGCTCGATCACGCAGCGGGCGTGCAGCTCCAGCCGGTCTGCCGGCACCTGCGGATGCACGATGGCGACCGAGTTCGAGAACACGTCCTGCACCCACTGCTGCCGGTTGTGGGGCGACACCTCCAGCGCGGCCGACACGATCCGTATGTCATGCGCCGCGCGCGGCCGGAACATCACGCGGTGGGGAGAAAACTCCACGACCCTGTTGTAGCGGTAGATCGTGCGGTGCTCGATTTCCAGGAAGACGGACTGGGTTGTGGACGTCTCGGCGGACATGGACGGCTCCTGGAGGTGAGGATGGTGCAGCTTAGCAAAGGGAGGGAGGGCGCTACGGCTGGGGCGTCAGCATGACGAAGGGGGCGAAGGGCAGGAATCCAGCGACGTTGCTCTTGGATTTTCTGTCATGTCGGCTCCCGCCGTAGGGATGGTGGTGGCTCGCCATACTTGGTCGGGAGTTCGCCCCGACGGGCGGCATCTCTCTGCTGCGCGGCAGAGAGCATGCAGAGAACGCGCCCCCGCTTCCGCCGCCACGCTTCGCGTGGTCCCCTGCTTCGACGCGCTCAGGCATCCTCGTCACGCTACGCGCGAACCTCGTCACGACTGTGCTCCTCGGGGGCCGCAGAGGGGGGGGGGCGGTGCCACGTTGCTGAGGCGTGCTCCATATAAGTGCTCTCATCCGGCGCAGTGCCTTCGGTTACTGCGCTCCATGCGGGCTCGGCTTGCAGGCCGAAGCTCTCTTGATAAAAGGCCTAAGAGCCTGTGTTCCTGAGTTCATAGACCTTTGACGATGGAAAGCACATCGGATTCAAGTTTCCCTTTTGCGAAGCAAACCATCGCCGGAGAATTTGGCTCTTCTCGAGTCGCAACCGTGTTTGTATTGAAAGTGATGACCGACGAGTCTTCTGGCACGCGTCCGCGCGAGTGAATAGCTCCCGATATATGTTTGGCGTATGCGTCCCCTTTGGTTTTCATGGTCATCACGTAGCGAGTGTTTACTGACACGGTGGTTTTTGAAGAGTCAGTCGCCGAGGGCGCGACGTAGATATTCGATCGGCCTTCAAGGGTTGGATCCCGACTCATCACTGCATAGTTCGTCATTGAAAGATGCTCTTGGCGGGTGGCCGCAACCTTGTATGTAGATCGAGATGCGACCTCGTAGTCAAATCTCTCCACATTAGGCCCCTCGGTGTACGTTCTCGATGTCCTTCCGCAGTCAACAAACTCCGCTGCTTCTGTGGAGGTGAAAGAAACGTTGATGATTCTTGATTCTTTGTCGATGTTGTTGATGACGTAGAAGCTCTTGGCGAGATCGCGGACAAGCATGTCCCAGACGCGGCTATAGGGAGCGTTGACTGTGACTTCATTCGTGACCGGAGTTCGATCACCTTTACTGTAGTTAAAGGTGTTTGTTCCTTGTGTCGCACAGCCGGAAAGTAGGGCGACGACGAATAGTGCAATGACCTTCATGAAATGGATTCCCTAGGAGTGGCGTTCGATCTAGAAATGAGGCGTCTACTGTCGTCAATCCATACCGCAAAACTACTGCATACCCAGCGTCTCGCCGCATGTCGCGCAGAGTTGTTGCAGAGTCGGCTCGCGCTAGGAGTCTGGCGAAGTCGCTGTGTACGCAGGAATGCAATCCGCAAACCAGGAGGCTAGGCCCAGTGTAGCGACGGCCGCTTGCGTATGCCAGCGGCCTGCTCAGCCCGCTACCAATGGAAGCCCGACAACACTTTCCTTATCGCATTCCGTCGCCCGGTCATCAGGTAGTCCGCGCGATCACGCGAGATGGCGGGTTCGAAGACCTTCTTGAGACGCCAGCGCTGGCGGATGGGTCCGGGCTGTCCCATACGCCGGCGGCGAGGCCGGCGAGGTAGGCGGCGCCCAGTGCGGTGGTTTCCTGCACGGCCGGGCCTTATCCGGCGCAATGCCCTTCGGATATTGCGCCCTACGCCGACCGCCACCCTCAACCTCGTCATTCCCGCGGCAGCGGGAATCCAGCGACTTTGATTTCTGACTGTTCATGCCGGCTTCCGCTTGACCAATCCGTCTGTCCCGATTGACTGCGCATTCGTGTGGCGGGCGCCCGCGGTCGTCGACCCGCACGCGTCAGAACTTGCGGCCGGTATTGGTCTGCTCGACTTCCTGCCGGTTGCGGTCCTGTGCGCGGGCCTGGGCGACGGCTTGCGAGATGATCTGGATCTGATCGCGGCAGGTTGATCCGTAACGGCAACTCGTCCGTGCCACCAGGCCTTCGCCGGACCAGCTGTGGTCCGTCACGGTAAATGCAGCGCCGAACCCGTTCTCGTACTGCTGCGTGCGGACGCCCGCCTCGCCGAAACGCTCGTTCATGACGCGCATGGCGGCGCCCCAGTTGGACGGGGACAGGTGCAGCGATTCGACGACGCCGCGATACAGCCTCACGTACAGCGAGCCCTGGTTGATCCACGCGGGCAGTTCGCTGCGCGGCAGCTCGACATACACCTCGTTGCCGACCACCTTCTGACATGCCAGCGCCGGAAATTCGCCCCAGCGCAAGGGGGGGCATTGCGGCAGGTCGAGCGGGGTGCCGAAGACGATGCCGAGGACACGCACGCCGCTGGCCCGCAGCTTGTCGACTTCCGCCTGGGCGGCGGCCTGCCGGTTGCGCTCTTCGCCCTGTACCGCGCGGGCTGCCGCAAGCGCGCCCATGAGGCGGCCGACATCCTCCGCGGCCAGCACGCCCGTCACCGGGTTGCCGACGGCGGCCTGGAATCGGCTGACGACGAGATCACTGTCCGTCCAGCAGCCCGTCGTCCCCGGAACATGCCGGCTGGCCCACATGTTCAGCACGGCGTGCAGCCCCTTGAACTGCGGGGCATCGGTCATGCTCTGTTCCACTTCGGGCGAGGCATAGCGCATCCGCAGGGCCGGGTCCTTGCCGATCCGTGCGCAGGGGCGCGCGGCCTCGCCGGGCTGGGCCGGCGGGGGCGGCAGGCTGGCCGCGGCCATTTCGAAGGCGCTCGGGGGATGGCCGCTGTTCGGTCTTGCGGTCGGTTGGGCGCTCACCCCGGCAATCGAAGCGGTGACGAGCAGGAATACACCAATGATCCGGTGTCGAGATGACATCTGGGACATCCTCCGGCAGGGCGCCTTGCTTGCGCCCGGTTGAACTGACACCCGGCGCGTGGGCGCTGGCGTGTGCTCGGGCGGCTTTGCCTGTCCCGCCTGCGCGGGCCGATGAAGCTTAGCGCAAGGCGGTGGACGAATCGATGACACCGGGTGCTGCGGCTGGCTTACCAGTGGAAGCCCGACAGCACATTCCTCACCGCATTCCGCCACCCGGTCATCAGGTAGTCGGCGCGGTCGCGCGAGATGGCGGGTTCGAAGACCTGTTCGAGGCGCCAGCGCTGGCGGATGGCGTCCGGGCTGTCCCATATGCCGGCGGCGAGGCCGGCGAGGTAGGCGGCGCCCAATGCGGTGGTTTCCTGCACGGCCGGGCGCAGCACCGGGATGCCGAGCAGGTCGGCCTGCATCTGCAGCAGCAGCTTGTTGCTCGTCGCGCCGCCGTCGACGCGTAGCTCCTTGAGCGGCGAGGCGCTGTCGGCCTGCATGGCGGCCAGCAGTTCGGCCGACTGGAAGGCGATGGATTCCAGCGCGGCGCGGGCGAGGTGGGCGGCGCTGCTGCCTCGGCTGAGGCCAAGGATGGCGCCGCGTGCGTCCGGGTCCCAGTAGGGGGCGCCCAGCCCGGTGAATGCGGGCACGAGGTACACGCCACCGGCGTCCGGCACGCTGGCGGCCAGGGCCTCGATGTCGCTGGATTGCTTGATGATGCCCAGCCCGTCGCGCAGCCATTGCACCACGGCGCCGCCGGAGAAGACGCTGCCTTCCAGCGCGTACTGCGCGGTGGCGCCGAGTTGCGCGGCGCGCGTGGTGAGCAGGCCGTGCTTCGATTTGCAGGGCATGTCACCGGTATGCAGCAGCATGAAGCAGCCGGTGCCGTAGGTGTTCTTGGCCATGCCGGCATCCAGGCAGGACTGACCGAAGAGGGCGGCCTGCTGGTCGCCGGCCATGCCGCCGATGAGTAGCGGCACGCCGAACACGCCGGCATCGGTGTGGCCGACCGGGTGGCTGGACGGCAGCACGCGCGGCAGGATGGCCTGCGGGATGCGCAGCGCATCGCACAGCACCGGGTCCCATTCGCTGCGGTGGATGTTGTAGAGCAGGGTGCGCGAGGCGTTGCTGGCGTCGGTGACGTGCAGGCGGCCGGCGGTGAGCTTCCACACCAGCCAGCTGTCGATGGTGCCGAAGGCGAGCTGGCCGGATTCGGCGCGCGCCTGGCCCTGTGGAATGTTGTCGAGCAGCCAGCGCAGCTTGGTGCCGGAGAAATAGGGGTCCAGCAGCAGGCCGGTGAACTGGTTGAACAGGTTTTCCAGGCCCTCCTCGCGCAGGCGCTGGCACAGCGGTGCGGTGCGGCGGTCCTGCCAGACGATGGCGGGGGCCACCGGGCGGCCGCTGGCGCGGTCCCACACCAGGGTGGTCTCGCGCTGGTTGGCGATGCCGATGGCGGCGATGTCCTCGGCATTGAGGCCGGCGCGCGCCAGGGCTTCGCGGGCAACGCCGAGCTGGCTGATCCAGATCTCGTCGGCGTCGTGCTCCACCCAGCCGGGTTGCGGAAAATGCTGTTCGAATTCGCGCTGGGCCACCGCGATGCAGCGGGCGTCGGCGTCGAAGACCAGCGCGCGCGAACTGGTGGTGCCCTGGTCCAGCGCGAGGATGTACGGCGGCGTGCGGGAGGAATGAGCGCTCATCGGCGGTCTCCGTCCAGTCGTTCCAGCAGCCAGCGGTCCAGCCGGGCTTCCGCGGCCTCAATGCCGTCGGGGGCGAACTGCAGGCCCAGCTTGGAGCGTCGCCACAGCACGTCCTGCGCGCTGCGCGCCCACTCCTGGTCGATCAGGTAATCCAGCTCGCGTGCATGCAGCCCGGGCAGCACTTCCTCGCCGAGGTCCGCCAGGGTGTGCACGCCGTCCAGCAGGCCGCTGCAGGCACTGCCGTAGCTGCGCGCCCAGCGTTGCAACAAGCGTGGCGGCAGGCCCGGGTGGCGATGTAGCAGCCCGGCCAGCCAGGTGGTCATGTCGCCCGAGGGAATGTCGCCGCCCGGCAGGGCGACGTGCGCGGTCCAGGCCGGCGCGTGGCTGCCCAGGCGCGGGGCCAGCAGGTCGACGGCCTGCTCGGCGATGGCGCGGTAGGTGGTGAGCTTGCCGCCCCACACCGTCAGCAACGCGGCGCCATCCTTGCTGCTCGCGGTGTCGAGGTCGAGCAGGTGCTCACGCGACACCTTGCTGGCGTTGCGCGTGCCGTCGTCCAGCAGCGGGCGCACGCCGGCAAAGCTCCACAGCACCTCGGCGGGTGTGGGCGTGCGGCGGAAATAGCGGCCGACCGATTCGCACAGGTAGGCCACCTCCAGCGCGCTGGCGCGGGCGTCGGCGGGGTCGTCCGGATGCTCGGCCTCGGTGGTGCCGATCATCGTGTAGTGGCCCTGCCAGGGAATTGCGAAGACGATGCGGCCGTCCGGGTTCTGCAGGATGTAGGCGTGGTCGTGGTCGAACAACGCCGGCACGACGATGTGGCTGCCGCGCACCAGGCGTACGCGGTGGCGCGGCGGGCAGGGCGTGGCCTCGTGCAGGAAGCGCGCCGCCCACGGCCCGGTGGCGTTCACCAGGGCACGGCAGCGTGCCGGCAGCGGACGACTGCCGGCGGCCTGCAGCTCCAGCTGCCAGTGGCTGGCGTCGGCGGCGCGCGCGGCACGGATGCAACGGGTGCGGGTCAGCACCGTGGCGCCACGGGCCCGCGCGTCCTGCGCGTTGGCAATGACGAGGCGGGCGTCGTCCACCCAGGCGTCGGAGTAGACGAAGCCCTGGCGGTGCTGGGCCTGCAGGGCGGCGCCGGCGGCGTGCTGGCCCAGCGCCACCGGGCTGGAGCCGGGCAGCGGGCCTTGCCCGGCCAGCCGGTCGTAGAGCCACAGGCCGACCCGCAACTGCCAGGCCGGGCGCTGGCCCTGCGGCATGACGAAGCGCAGCGGCCGGCACAGGTGCGGCGCCGTACGCAGCAGCACACCGCGCTCGTGCAGCGACTGGCGCACCAGGCCGAGGTGCCCTTGTTCCAGGTAGCGCAGCCCGCCGTGCGCCAGCTTGGTGCTGGCCGACGACGTGTGGCTGGCGAGGTCGTCGCGCTCCACCAGCAGCACGCGCAGGCCACGGCCCGCCGCATCGCGGGCGATGCCTGCGCCATTGATGCCGCCACCGATGACGGCCAGGTCGAAGGGGTCCGTGTTGATCGCGGGGTCCATGAAGGGCGATTAGAGCCCATTTCGTCTGCCGCTACGAGGCCGGGCAGGGGCGGGGAAACCCTGCTGTTCCACGCTTGCCGCCTGCCGCGAAGGCCCCGCGGGCGTGACGGATTGCACGCCCGCCCCGCCTGTTACCGGTTTCAGTTTTGGCGCCCGTGGTCGTTAAGTTGGGGAGCGCTCAGGCGGCGGACCGGCATTTTCCGGCCGGCGGCCCGGCGCCATAACCCGGAGAACGCGGCCGGCTGCACCGGCCACCCCGCCCCACGCACCATGCTGAGATCGTCCACCGAGTCCCTCCAGCACCTGAGCAATCGCCTGCAGTCGGCCTTCATCCGGCTGGCCAAGGACGATGCGCTGTGGACCAGCGACCTCGACGGTGCGCTGCGCCACGTCACCTCCATGCTGGCGACCGAACTGGACGTGGCCCGGGTGAGCGTGTGGGAGCTGGATGTCGTGGCCGGGTTGATGGACTGCCGCATGATGTTCCGTGCCGAGCCCGGCGTGTTCGAGCGCGGCCACTGCCTGCGGGCCGCCGAGTACCCGGCCTATTTCGCCGCGCTGTCCGGCGCCCGCGTCATCGACGCGTCCGACGCCATGCACGACGCCCGCACCGTCGAATTCGTGCAGAACTACCTGCGGCCGCTGGGCATCGGCGCGGTGCTGGACGCCACGCTGAACCGCGCCGGCAACGTCGGCGGCGTGCTGTGCATCGAGCACGTGGGCAGCGCCCGCCTGTGGAGCCGCGACGAGCAGAGCTTCGCGACCTCGGTGGCCGACCTGCTGGCCCAGCTCCGCGTGTTCCACGAACTGCGTGACAGCGAACGGCGCTACCGCTCGCTGTTCGACCTCGCGGGGGACGCCATCTTCGTCATCCGCGAAGGCCACATCACCGACTGCAACGCCTTCGCCACCCGCCTGTTCGACTGCAGCCGCGAAGCGCTGCTGGCGGCCGACCCCGTCCTCTTCCTGCCCGCGACTGCCGGCCAGCCCACCGTGCCCAGCGATGGCATGCGCATATTCGAGCGCATGCTGCAGCGGCCGGACGGCAGCGAGTTCGATGCCGAGATCAGCCTGGCCGCACACGTGGCCGGCGGCGAGATGGCACTGCTGGCGATCGTGCGCGACGTGTCCACCCGCCGCGCCGCCGAGCGTGAGCGCGAGATCGCCGCGCAGGAACTGGAGCAGAGCAACAACGCACTGGTGGTGGTCAACAGCCTGGCCAACCGCCTGATGGCGACCACCGACGCGCGCACCATCGGCGAGGAGACAGTGCGCCTGCTGCACGACTACCAGCAGTCGCAGATGGTCACCTTCTACGTCGTCGAGGAAGACGGTGAGTGGCTGAACCTGATGGCCAGCGAGGGCTTCGACGGCGAGGCGCTGCAACGCGGCCGCCGCCTGCCGATGCAGGGCAGCCTGAGCGGCCTGGCGCTGGAACACGGCGAGCTGATGGTGAGCCACGACGTCGCCAACGACGACCGCCTGGACCCCACCGGCAAGCTGCTGATGACCGCGCGCGGCGTGCGCTCCATGGTCGTCATGCCATTGATGTATCGCGACCAGCCGCTGGGCACGGTGTCGCTGCTGTACACCAACTCCATCGAGGACATGCGCGGTGGCGAGCGCTTCATCCTGCAGGCCATCCACCAGACCGTATCGCTGGCGCTGGCCAACGCGAAGAACGTCGGCGCGCTGGAATACCAGACCCTGCACGACTCGCTGACCGGCCTGCCCAACCGCACCCGCCTGCACCAGGTATCCACCGCCGCCTTCGAGCATGCGCGCAGCGTCGGCATGGGCTCGGCGCTGATGCTGCTGGACCTGGACCGCTTCAAGGAAGTGAACGACACCCTGGGCCACCAGACCGGCGACCAGTTGCTGAAGCAGGTGGCGCAGCGTCTCGGCGAGACCCTGCAGGACCATGACGCGATGGTGTTCCGCCTCGGCGGCGACGAATTCGCGCTGCTGCTGCGCACCCTGTGGTTGCCGGACCATGCGCGCATCGTCGCGCAGGACATCAGCGCCGCCCTGCGCCGGCCCTTCGACGTGCAGGGCGTGGCCATCGAACTCGCCGCCAGCATCGGCATCTCTCTGTTCCCGCAGCATGGCGAGACCAGCAATGCGCTGCTGCGCTGCGCCGACGTCGCCATGTACGGCGCCAAGGGCGCGTCGACCGGCGTCAACGTGTACGACCCGGCGCAGGACGCGCACAGCCCGCGCCGCCTGGCGATGATCACCGAGCTGGGCTCCGCCATCCGCGGCGACCAGCTGATGCTCAACTTCCAGCCCAAGCTGGACCTGCAGAACGGCGGCTGGAGCGGTTGCGAAGCGCTGGTGCGCTGGTCGCATCCGCTGCTGGGGCAGATTCCGCCTGCCGACTTCATACAGTTCGCCGAGATGAGCGACCTCATCCGGCCGCTGTCGCTGTGGGTGGCCCGCGCTGCCATGCTGCAACTGCGCGCCTGGCGCGAGTCCGGCCTCAATCTTGGCGTGGCGATCAACCTGTCGGCGCGCAACCTGGTGGATGCCACCTTCCCCGACGAACTGGCGGCGCTGATCCACGAGATCGGCGTGCCGCCCTCCGCCCTCGAACTGGAGATCACCGAAACCGCGCTGATCAGCGACCCCGATCGCGCGCTGTCGGTGGTGGAGCGCTTGGCCGGGCTGGGCTGCTGCCTGTCGATCGACGATTTCGGTACCGGCTATTCCTCGCTGGCCTACCTCAAGCGCATGCCGCTGACCTCGCTGAAGATCGACCGCTCCTTCGTGCGCGACATGCTGCAGGACGAGCAGGACGCCATCATCGTGCGATCCACCATCGGCCTCGCGCACAGCCTGGGGCTGACCGTGGTGGCCGAAGGCGTCGAGGACCTGGCGACGCTGGAACGCCTGCGCGACTTCGGTTGCGACCAGGCCCAGGGCTACTTCCTGTCCGTGCCGCGCACCGCGGCCGATCTCGGCGGCCTGTTGCGCTCGCCGCCCCCGCTGGCGCCGCCTGCCGCTGCCGGCCCCACCGCCTGATCCGGCACCGCCGCCCCCGTCGTCATGGGGTGGCGAAGACGAATTTCCGGGGCATCAGGGATACCACCAAGGTCGTAAGCGCGAGGCGTCTCCGCTAGCGCCTCAAACGTTTGATTTAACGAAAGTTCATACACCGTCCAATCCCCCGGAAGCCCCGCTGCAGCGGGCGCCGGGGGTGTTCCCGGGGCAGGCTGCCATTCAAGTCGGGGCCTTCCGGGTCGATAGCTCAAGGACGACTGCAACAAGCCCTGCAACCCGGGAGGGTAAACGTGAAACCAAGCGCGACGATCGGTACAAGAATCAGCATGAAAATGCGCGCACTGTCCGGCCTGAAACCCAGGCTTCCGCTCAAGGGCGTCAGCCCCCGCAGCTTCACCGTGGACGCCCTGTTCGCGCCAGCCATCAAGCTGCTCAACCGCCTGAAGTACCCCACCAAGTTCGGCCTCATGGGCCTGGTGGCCTTGCTGTCCATCGGATTCTTCGTGGTGTCGCTGATGTTCGCCATGCAAGGCGAACTGTCCGCCGCACGCCACGAGCGCGCCGGCCTGGCGACCTACCAGCCGGCGGCCCGCCTGTTGCAACTCACCCAGCAGCACATGGGCCTGGCGGCCGGTGCCGCCGCGGGCGACGAAGCCATGAAGGGCGCGCTCGGCGCCAAGCGTGGCGAGATCGACACCGCCATCAAGTCACTGGACGCTGCGCTCGTTAAGGCGCAGGACGAGGTCTCCGGCCTGGATGCCGCGCAGGCGCGCCTGAAGACCGTCGCCGCCGAATGGAAGCAGGTGCAGGCCAAGGCCGCCGCCGATGCCAGCGGCGTGGCGACTGCCCACGCGAAGCTGTTGCAACTGGAAGCCGACCTGTTCCGCGACATCGGCGAAGGCTCGCGCCTGATGAGCGATGCCCAGCCCGACACCAGCTTCATGGCCGACACCTTGCTGCGCAAGCTGCCCGAGGCCACCGACCGCCTCAGCCGCCTGCGCGCTTCCGGCACCATCGTGCTGACCACCAAGGACATGGCCGGCGAATGGCGCCAGGTCGTACCGCAAGTGGCGGAAGTGGAGCGCACCCGTGGCGAACTGGTCGACTCCATCCAGCGTGCCGCCGCGGCCACGCCGGGCGGCCTGCCCAAGCTCAAGGGCATGCTCGACGAACTGGATGCCAGCACCAAGGCACTGGGCGAGGTGGTGGACGCGGAGATCACGCGCGGTGGCTTCAGCGTGCCGGCGGTGGACTTCTCCACGCAGATCGCCCGCAGCATCGACAATCTTTTCGCCCAGTCCGTCAACCAGATCGTGCCCGCCCTGCAGGCGCGCCTGGACGAGCGCATCGCCTCGCTGGAGACGCGCTTTTACAGCAACATGGTGATCGCCGCCGTGTGGGTGCTGGCCCTGGTGTATGGCACGGTGGCGATGTTCTTCGCCATCCTCGGTTCGGTGTCCGAACTGGCCGCCGGCGCGCAGGAAATCCGCAACGGCAAGCTGGGCTACCGCATCGACTTCTCGGCGCATGACGAGCTGCGTGACGTCGCCGACCAGTTCAACGGCATGGCCGGCTCCTTCTCCGAAGTGATCCGGCAGGTGCAGACCACCGCGAAGGACCTGTCGAGCAGTTCCGCCGCGCTGGCCTCCACCGCGGCCAGTGTGTCCGGCGGTTCCGAGCGCCAGAGTGAAGCAGCGTCCAGCATGGCGGCCGCCATCGAGGAAATGACCGTGGGCATCGACGAGATTTCGCGTCATGCCGGTTCGGCCGAGACGGTGGCCAACCAGTCCGGTGACCAGTCCGTGTCCGGTGGCGAGATCGTCGCCCAGACCGTGCAGGAAATGGAGCGCATCGCCGAGGCGGTGAACGAATCCGCCGGGGTCATCCAGGAACTGGGCCGCAACTCGGCACGCATCAGCTCCATCGTGAACTCCATCAAGGAAATTGCCGACCAGACCAACCTACTGGCGCTCAACGCCGCCATCGAGGCGGCCCGCGCCGGCGAGGAAGGCCGTGGCTTCGCAGTGGTGGCCGACGAGGTGCGCAAGCTGGCCGAGCGCACCGGCCGCGCCACCCACGAGATCTCCGGCATGGTCGGTGCCATCCAGACCGGCACCAATCGCGCCGTGGCGGTCATGCAGGACGGCGTGTCCCGCGTGCGCAGCGGCGTGGACCTGACCAACCAGGCCGGCGCCGCCATGTTGTCGATCCGCGACGAATCCGGCCGCGTCGTGCAGTCCATCGCCGACATCTCGCTGGCCCTGCGCGAGCAGACCGCCGCGAGTACCGAGATCGCCCAGAGCGTCGAGCGCATCGCCCGCATGGCCGAAGAGAACAGCGACGCCGTGGCCGGCACCGCCGCCACCGCTGCGCGGCTGGAATCGCTGGCCCGTGACCTGAATCAGGAGGTCAGCCGCTTCAGTATCTGAGCGCGCTGACCCATTACGCATAACCGGAGACTGTCTTGAATCTGCTAAGACTGTTTTTCATCCCCGCCATCGCTGTCCTGCAGCGCCTCAAGTACCGCTGGAAGTTCGGCCTGCTGGGGGTCGTCGCATTGCTGGCGATCGGCTTCTTCATGATCTCGCTGGCGCAATGGACGCGCAGTTCGCTGGACGCCGCACGCCATGCCGCCACCGGCCTCGACGTGTACGAGCCGACCCTGGTGGCGCTGCAGAAGCTGCAGCACTTCAACGGCTACGCGCTGGGCGCCAAGGGCGCGGACGACCTCAAGCCGCTGGCCGAGCAGGCCATGAAGGATGCCGACGCCGCCTTTGCCGACGTCGGCGAGGAAGTCGCCGATGCCGGCCAGCTGCAGCTCGGCGAAAGCTGGAAGAAGGTCGCCGCCGAATGGGACAAGCTGAAGAAGGCCGCGCAGGAGAAGGATGCCCGTGAGCTGCAGGAGGCCGGCCGGCCGCTGCAGGACGCGATCATGCTGTTCATGCGCGACCTGGCTGCCGCCTCCGCGCTGTCACGCGACCCGGATCCGCGCGGGGCCTACCTGGCCGATTCGCTGATGCGCAGCGTGCC
The DNA here is from genome assembly GCF_036017065.1 of Uliginosibacterium sp. H1. Classification (NCBI taxonomy): domain Bacteria; kingdom Pseudomonadati; phylum Pseudomonadota; class Betaproteobacteria; order Rhodocyclales; family Zoogloeaceae; genus Uliginosibacterium; species Uliginosibacterium sp. H1. The sequence continues at coordinate 116,934 of NZ_JAYXHR010000002.1, read as the reverse complement.
GGAGTCCACCGAACGCATCAGCCGCCTGCGTACCAGCGGCATCATGGTGCTGGGCGTGCCGGGCTTCGCCAAGGAATGGCGGCGCATGGGCAACCAGCTCGACGAGATGGAACGCTTCCGCGGCGATCTCATCGAGAACATGGTGCGCTCCGCCGGGGACTCCAGCGGCGTGAAGGCCGACATGGAGGCGGCCGGCAAGGCGCTGACGGCGTCCACCGCCCCCTTCATCGAGACGACCCGCAGCAAGGTGCTGTCCGGCACCCGCGGCGTGTCCGCCAAGGACTACGCGGTGGAGGGCAGCAAGGCGCTGGATGCCTATTACAAAGTCATCTTCGACGAGGTGTATGGCGAGCTGAACAGCATCGTCAACTGGCGGGTCGCCACGCTGGGGATGCGCTTCCTGCTCACCAACCTCGTGGGCTTGGCTGGCGTGCTGCTGCTGGTGTACATGGCGGTCGCGCTGTTCCTGTCGATCACCCGCTCGGTGGCCGAGTTGTCGGAAGGCGCGCAGCGCATCGGCGCCGGTGAACTGGGCTACCGCATTCCGTTCTCCGCGCAGGACGAACTGGAGGAAGTCGCCGACCAGTTCAATGGCATGGCCGAAGCCTTCGGGTCGGTGATCCAGCGCGTGCAGGCGGCGTCGCGTGAAGCGACCGACGCAGCCAGCCAGCTCTCCGGCTCCGCCGACAACGTGTCCAGCGGTTCGGAGAAACAGAGCGAGGCCGCCGCCAACATGGCCGCGACGGTGCAGCAGATGACCGTGGGCATCAACGAGATTGCGCGCTACGCGGAGGAGGCGGAGCACACCGCCACCAGTTCCGGCAACAGCGCGAACAAGGGTGGCGAGGTGGTGATGCGGTCGGTGTCCGAGATCGAGCGTATCTCCGACGCGGTGAACCAGTCCTCCAAGGTGATCGCGGAGCTGGGCAACAACTCCGAAGCGATCGGCGCCATCGTGAACACCATCAAGGAAATTGCCGAACAGACCAACCTGCTGGCGCTCAACGCGGCCATCGAGGCCGCCCGGGCCGGCGAGACCGGTCGCGGCTTCGCCGTGGTGGCCGACGAGGTGCGCAAGCTGGCCGAGCGCACGTCGAAGGCGACCCAGGAAATCACCGGCATGATCGACGCCATCCAGTGGGGCACCGATCAGGCGGTGGAGAGCATGAAGAAAGGCGTGGGACGCGTGGACGCCGGCGTGGCGCTGACCCGCCAGGCCGGCGACGCGATGCGCGTCATCAACGAGTCCGCCAACCAGGTGGTGAAGTCGGTGTCGGAAATCTCGCTGGCGATGCGCGAGCAAGGGGCCGCGAGTACCGAGATCGCGCAGAACGTGGAGCGCATCGCGCAGATGGCGGAAGAGAACTCCGCCGCCGTCGGCGCGACCGCCAGCACGGCGCGCGACCTGGAGGCGCTGGCCCAGCGTCTCGACGAGCAGATGCGCAGGTTCCGGGTGTAGGCGATTCCGGCTGCGGACAAGACGGAACGGCCCTGCGGGGCCGTTCTGCTTTCCGGCGTGTCAGCGGCCCGCGGGGGCGGGGGCCGCCGGGCGGGTCTGGGCGAGTTCCCCCAAGGCCACGTCGGCTGGCATTTCCTGCAGCCGCCAGGTGACATCAGTGCGCAGCTCGGCGACGTCCTCGGTCAACCGGTCAGTGCTGACGGTCAGGCGCAGGAAGCGCTTCTCGCCGCTGTCCAGCGTGAAACGCAGTTCGGCCGGCGTCCCGTTGATGCGGGTGGTGGTGGTCGGTTCCTTGTTGGTCAGCACCCAGCGTTGCTGCAGCAGGTGCTCGCCGGCCGCCAGCGGAATGACGGCGTGCTCGTTGCGGGCCAGGGAGGCGGGCGACTTGCCATCCACCATCACCGCCGCCGTGAGGCTGGCGAAGCCATTGCCCTGGCGATACACGACGATGGCGCCTTGCCCGACGGGCAGCGGGAAATTCCTGTCGAAGCCCAGCGACGCGGAGGGGGCCGGGGTGGCACAGGCGGTCAGCAGGGTGGCTGCCACACAGGTGGCAAGAACGGTGGCAAGAGCGGTGGCGAGCGGGCGAATGGCTGTCATGGTTGTTGTGTGTTGTGGGGTGCCGCCTTTATAGCCAGAGGTGGGCATGGCAGGTGCATGAACTGCCCTTTTTTACTCAAGCTTTACCCGCGTTGCCGAGCGCTTTGTTGCGGCGGCCGCAAGACACCCGGCTGCACGAAGCCTCGGTCACACGGGAACCGCTAGCCGGCAGACAGCCGGAAATGACAGAAGGCCACCGGTTTCCCGGTGGCCTTCTGGTGTGGCGTGATGCGGCGTGGCGATGCGGGGAAATGCGCGGAGGATCAGCCGCGGGTGCCGGACCCCTTCAGCGAGCGGGCGGAGGGCTGGCTGAAGTCCAGGGCCACCACCTCGGCGCCCCGGCCGGGCACCGACCGGTTTTCGCCGTTGCTGCGGGCGGCGATGAAGAGGCGGCCCATCATCAGCGTGCGCCAGGCCTCGCCGCCAGCCATGGTGTAGAAGCGGGTGCGTTCCAGGCGGGCACGTTCCAGCAGGCGCATGGCTTCACGCGGCGGTTGCGCCACCAGGGTTGCCAGCGTCATGGTGTTGAGCACCACGCTGTCCAGCGCCTCGTAGAAGGCTTCGGTCTGTTCGGGGCTCAGCGAGTCGTAGTGGCGGAACCAGTTGTTGCGCTGGACCAGCAGCGCGTCCGTCTGCGGCTTGCTCAGCCAGTAGAGGTTCCAGGCCTGGGTGTCGCCGTGCTGATGCATCAGCCGGAAAATGCAATGCGTCATGCCGGGAATGGCATAGCGGTCGGGCGTATGCGGGGCATACATGAGGACGCCGTTCCAGTGCTGCATGCTGAGCCTCGTCGATCTGTGGAATAGCGGGCGTTTTGTCGCCCGTCTCTCAGTCTTATTACGGTCAGCCTGGAGGGCACTTGAGCAGGCGACCCGCCGGGAAACGCGTAGCGGACACCTTTCTCCAGCTTTGTTCTGCCTGCTGCAACGTCCGCTGAGGGAATGGCCATGCTGGGCGCCTGCACGGCTTTCGCCAAGCTGCGCCACAGCATGCACTGTGGCAACGGCCATGCCGGCAGGTTCATCTTCCTGCCCTTCGGTCCGGCCGCCAGACGGCGTGGAAGCCAGTGTCGGAGCGCTCTGACGAGGGCTTCAGGCGGAGCCTACAGGGCGCCATGCGGCGCGGTCTTAGCCTGTCATCAGAGGGCGTCCCGCATCGGGATGCCTGAGATCCCGGCGCCGCCGGGGCATCCAGGAGAGCTTTTCGTGAATGCGTCGGACACCGCGCTGCTGCATGCCGACATGTCAGCCCCCGAGCTGGGCGACGTGTCCGAAGACATGCCTGACGCCTTGCAGGCGATGCCCCCGGCGGTGGATGAGCCGCCGGTGCTGCGTCTGCTCACGGTGAACATGCACAAGGGCTTCAGCATGCTGCGCCGCCGCTACATCCTGCCGGCATTGCGCCAGGCCATCTCCGCGGATCGCGCCGACCTGGTGTTCCTGCAGGAGGTGCACGGCGAACACTCCATGCATGCCCGCCGCGTACGGGGCTGGCAGCCGGTGCCGCAGTACGAGTTCCTCGCCGACGGCCTGTGGCGCGACCATGCCTACGGTCGCAACGCCGTGTATCCGGAAGGGCACCACGGCAACGCCATCCTGTCGCACTACCCCATCGTGTCGCACGCCAACCACGACGTGTCGCAGCAGGGCGACGAGGCGCGCGGCATCCTGCATGCATTGATATGGCATGCCGCCTTCGGCTGCCACCTGTTCATCGCCTGCGTTCACCTCGGTCTCGCGGAAGCGCATCGGCAGCGCCAGTTCGGCCTGCTGCGCAGCCTGCTGGAGACGGAGGTGCCCGAGGGGACTCCGGTCATCATCGCCGGCGACTTCAACGACTGGCGCCGCAAGCTGCACCACGCCATGCTCGACCTGGGCTTCCGCGATGCGCACGAGACCTATGCCGGCAGCCTGGCGCGCACCTACCCGGCGCTGTGGCCACTGCTGCCGCTGGACCGCATCTACTGCCGCGGGCTGAAGATCATCGCTGCGTCGCGACCCGGCCACGCGCCCTGGTCCAGCCTGTCCGATCACACTCCCCTGATTGCCGAGGTACTGCCATGAAGACTGACTGGCTCCCGGGTCACGCCGTCCAGATGCTGGAGAACGGCGAGGACTATTTTCCCCGCGTGTTCGAGGCGGTCTCGCAAGCGCGCCGCGAGGTGCTGATCGAGACCTTCATCCTGTTCGACGACAAGGTGGGCCGCGAACTGCGCGAGGTGCTGATCGCCGCGGCGCAGCGCGGCGTGGTGGTGCACCTGACGGTGGACGGTTTCGGGTCGCCCGACCTGACTGGCGAATTTGCCGATGGCATGGTGGCGGCCGGCGTGCATCTGCACCTGTTCGACAATGCGCGCCGCTTCATGGGCGTGCGCTTCAACGTGCTGCGCCGCATGCACCGCAAGCTGGTCACCGTGGATGGCAAGCTCGCCTTCTGCGGCGGCATCAATTACTCGGCCGACCATGTGGCCGATTTCGGCCCGGAGTCGAAACAGGACTATGCGATGGAGATCCGCGGCCCGCTGGTGGCCGACATCCGCAACTTCCTGGTCGCCGAGATGCGTCGCTACGGCGCGCGCGGCATTTCCACGCTGCGTGCGCAGCGCGGGACACCGCAGGTGATGCCCGGCCGCTACGGCCATGCGCGGGCGATGTTCGTCACCCGCGACAACCGTCGTGGCAGCACCGACATCGAGCGCGAGTACCGCCGCGCCATCCTCGGGGCGAAAAGCGAGGTCGTCATCGCCAATGCCTATTTCTTCCCTGGCTACCGCTTGGTGTCGGCACTGCGGCGCGCGGCCAAGCGTGGTGTCAACGTCATCCTCGTGCTGCAGGGGCAGCCTGACGTGCCGATGGCGATGTACTGCGCACGCCTGCTCTACGGCACGCTCATCAGCGCCGGCGTCACCGTGTATGAGTACTGCGAGCGGCCCCTGCACGGCAAGGTGGCGGTCATCGACGGGCAGTGGTCCACCGTGGGCTCCAGCAACCTCGATCCGCTCAGCCTGTCGCTGAACCTTGAAGCCAACGTGATGGTGCATGACCGGGCCTTCGCCGCAGACCTGCGCGGCCGCCTGCAGCGCCTCATCGACAACCACTGCCGCAGCCTGACCAAGGAAGACGTAGCACGTCCCAGCCGCTGGCGCACCCTGCTGGGCGTGGCGTCGTACCACGCAATGCGTCGCTTCCCGGCGCTGTGCCGCCTGATCCCGTCACGCAAGCCGCGTATCGAAACCCTGTGCGCGCCGATGTCGGTGGGCGCGGATGGTGGCTCGTCATGAAAAACTGGCTGGCGCGACATCCGCACAGCCAGACAGCCCTGCGCTGGTTGCAGCGCTGGGGTGGATTGGTATTGCTGGCGGTGGTGGCGGTAGTGATGACGCGCCAGGCCCGCAGCATCGACTGGGGCGGCGTGGCCGCTGCCCTGCGCGCCACGCCGGACATGAGCCTGGTCGCCGCTGCGGCGCTCACCGTGCTGAGCTACTTCACCTATGCCTGCTACGACCTCGTCGGGCGCCGGCAGATCGGCCACCACGTGTTGCCGCGCCATTGCCTGCGCATCGCCGCGGTCAGCTACGCCATCAACCTGACCCTGGGCGCGATGCTCGGCGGCGCGGCCACCCGGCTGCGTCTCTACTCGGCGGCCGGGCTCAAGCCGGAACAGACCGCGGGGGTCATCCTGTCGGCGATCTACACCAACTGGATCGGTCTCGCCGCGCTGGCGGCCACCTTGTTCGCCATCTACGACATCCGCATGCCGGCCGACCTGCCGGGCAGCGAGCTGGCGGCCCGGCTGATCCAGTGGGTCGGCAGCATCGCGGTGCTGGTCTACCTGACGTTGTGCGCATGGAAGGGCGGCCAGGCACTGGCGGCCGACCGTGACAGCGTGAGTGCGTCGCCCTGGCAGCGCCTGCCGGGCTGGCGCCTGTCACTGGCGCAGGTCGGCCTGGGCGCGCTCAACTGGCTGTGGGTCGCCGCTGTGTGGCGCGTGTTGCTGGGTGACGAAGTGGCCTTTGGCAACGTGGTGGGCATGGTGGCCATGGCCAGCCTGGCCGGCGTGATCATCCGCGTGCCGGGTGGCTTGGGCGTCATGGAGGCGGTTGCCGTGGGCATGCTGAGCGGGCCGCAGTTGCCGCCCCACGCGGTACTGGCCGGCGCGCTGCTGTTCCGGGCCATCTACTGCATCCTGCCCCTGCTGGCGGCCGCCGGCTTCCTCGTCGTGACGGAACTGCGCCAGCGCCGGACCCGGCGCGAGGGGAGCGAGGAACGTCCCGCCCGCAAGCAGGACGACGCCCCGATCCTGAAGCCGGATGAGCGGCGTTACGGTCCTGCCAGCTGAACCCGAGGGTGGGTGATCCCGCTGACGGTCTCCTGGGAAATCTCAGGGAGATCGTGCGGGAGAACTGCGTTCGGGGGATCCTGCGAAAGGAAGACGGGTCGCGGGCGGTACTTCCACCTGCACGGACACCGCCGTCACGACCAAGGGAAAGGCCATGATCCTGCGGACCATGGCCTTGCGAGCCCGTTACAACAGCAGCGTGCCCTGGCGTTGCACCGGCCGGCGGGCGGAGGCCCGGGCGTTGGCGTCGCCGAAGGACTGCAGCACGACGCGGTTGTCTTCCTCTAGACGCAGCGCGTCATGCGGAACGGCCATGCGTACGCGGGCACCGGCGTGGCTTTCCACCAGCAGGATGGCGGTGTCGGGCGGGTCGCCAACGCGGCTGCTGTCCAGGCGTGCGAATTCACGCAGTTCGCCGTCGTAGACGACGGTGCCGGGGGCAAGTCCGGCCGCGCTGACGGCTTCTGCCGGCGCAGCCGTGCTGCGGTCGAACCAGACGGCCGACAGCAGGATGGCGCTGCACAAGGCAGCGGTGATGAAGGGGGTGGGGCGGGTGAGCTTCATGGTCTGCTCCCTGGGGTTTGTCTTGTCTGTTCTTGTTTGTCTTCAGACGAAGCATCCGCCAGCGCGGGTCTGGCGCGGGTCGGTCGCAACTGAAAGCCCTGTAGGACGATGCCTGCAGGCTGTCGGCGCAATGGGGAGGGGCAGCGCAGCACTGTCCGGCACGCAGACCGGATGGGGACCACACTGATGGCGTGCTGCAGCCAGCCAGACTCGCCTGATGGGCTGCCGCGTGCAGCAAAGCCGAACCGGGTGCCGGGATGCGCAGGAATCTTGCAACGCTGTTGGTGCTGTCCGCCATTGCCGGCCTGTGCGCCTACCTGGCCCGGACCTTCAGCCAGGGTATGCCGTCAGACCTGCTTTTCAGCGGCGGCATCGTGCTGCTGTTCCTCTGCGTCATGCTGACGATGACGTTCTTCGACGACCGCAACGACTGAAGGCGCCCCGCGCGCAACGACGTCTCCGGGCTACATATGAAAGAAAGGGCCGGTCCCGCGAAGGACCGGCCCTTTCTGCATTGACGCACCGCCTGGCGTGGCGTCAGCGCCCGCCCCGCATCAGGTGGGAGACGAAGCTCACCAGGGCCATGATGAGGAAGATGAAGAACAGGATCTTGGCAATGCCCACGGCGCTGGCGGCGATGCCGCCGAAACCGAAGACGGCGGCAATGAGGGCGATGACGAAGAACACGATAGCGTAGTGCAGCATGACACTCTCCTTGTTTTGTTTGACCGGCCTGTCGGGACAGGTGGGGTGGGTTGCTGGAACGACTACCGGAAAACCACAGGAACCGCGTTCCACACGACCTCACTGTAGTGCGCGCCGCGCGTGGCGGTATTCAGCCGATTCCGGAATGCATGTGGGATTCGACTGACTGCCTCCGCAACGGTGAGGGTAATGGCCGGTGCATGGGGGTATATGGAAGAGGATCTATGGAGGAGGGCACCCGTGGGGCTGACAGGCTTCGTGGTCTCCCTTATGAGAAGGGGCTGTGGGATCAGGGAGCAGCCGGTAGGTGTCGTCCGACGCCGGGGCGTGGCGGAGGACGAGACCGCGTGGCGGGGCCCGCCTACGCTGGACGCCAGGCGACTTGCCTAGCATTCGGGGTGTGGCGGAAACGTCACCGGCAGCGGCAAGACGCCTCCGCCAGAAAATCCTGAGACCACGAATGAAGGAGTACCTCATGAATACCCAAATCAAACTGATGAGTGCCATCGTGAGTGGCGTCCTGCTGTCCACCAGCATGGCCGTGTCGGCCGCCGACGCAACTGACAGCGCCCAGTACAAGGCGGAGAAGACCGCTATCGAAAAGCGCTTCAAGGCCGACAAGGAAAGCTGTGACACGCTGTCCGGCAATGCCAAGGACATCTGCGAGAAGCAGGCCAAGTTCACGGAAGTGAGCGCGCTGGGCGAGCTGGAAGCCAACGCCAAGGGCACGGCTGAAGCGCGTCGCGACGCTGAGGAAGGCAAGGCCAAGGCGGCCTACGAACTGGCTCGCGAAAAGTGCGACGACCTGAGCGGCAACCGCAAGGACGTGTGCCAGAAGGAAGCCGTGGCCGACCGTGACCGCCTGCGCGCCGACGTGAAGGCCGGCGGCACCGTTCCGCCGCAAGGCACCCTGCGCTAAGCAGGTACCGCCAGAGGTAGCGTCGGCCGGACATCGTCCGACCGGCACGCCTCCTGCGTAAAGACGACAGCCCCAGCGCGTCACCCGACGCGCTGGGGCTGTCGTCTTTCCAGGCGCCCGCGCCTGCCACATCCGGATCCTGCCGGCGCACTGCCTGCAAGGGCAGGCCGGGTGCCAGGTAAGTGAATCTCCGTACGTCCACCCACCCCTGTCCTGTTACATCCCTGACATGCTGGGCGTGCATGCTGCGCGCCGGTGGTGGTGGCGCCCGGGAGCGGTGTAGGAAACTTCCTGCAAGGAGATCGGTTCCAACTTACCGTCGCCTGCCGTGCCAACGGCCATCATCGCTCCACCATAACAAAGGCATCGAGCATCATGAAGCTGAAACGCAAGCACTTCGCCCCCCATAACCTGCCGGCCGCCGAGCAGGACCTGCTTTCGGACGGACCCGGCGCGCTGAGCCTGGTCGCCCAGCCCAAACCCTCCAGCGTGGCTGTCGTCGTGGAACACGGCGTGGCCTACGAAGTGATCGAGAGCATCGTGCGTCGCCTCGGACGTGCCGCACGCGTGTTCATCCTGTCCGAACGCGTCGGCGCGGTGCGCAGCGCGGAAGGCAACCTCATCGAAGTCGATGGCACCGTGCGCCGCATGGACGCCCGCATGTTCGACTACGTCATCGCCCCCTGCCGCCTGAGCGCCAGCCTGACCCGCGCCTTTCTGGAACAGGCCCGCGAAGCCGGCTGCCGCGTGCTCAGCACCGCCGCCGTCCCGGCCTGACACTCGGCCCGGCCACGGGGCCGCGCCGGTGGCCCTCAGTGGCGCTTGTCCTGCCGGATGTTGCCGATCATCAGGGTGCGGCCGGCGAAAAGGCCGCCGTTGATCTCCACCGCAAAGCGCTCGGCATCGCGGCGGCGCAGGTCGTCCGCGATCTCGTCGGCCATCTCCGGCGTGCCACCCAGCGCGACGACCGCTTCCTGACCCATCTTCATCGCTGACTCGAAGGTCTCCCGGATCAGCCAGTCCGCGTTGGCCTGCATCAACTCCACGGCATGTTCCCGGTCGTAGGCGCGCACCAGGATGCGCGTCTTCATGCAGGTCTCCCGCGCAGCCTTGACGATGCGGGTAACGGATTCCTTGTCGTCGATGCACACCAGGATCACCTGCGCGCTCTTCGCGCCGGCAGCGGCCAGCACGTCCGAGCGGGCGCCGTCTCCGTAATACACCTTGAAGCCGAAGGCTTCAGCGTCCCGCGCCACCTGCGGATCGTTGTCGATGATGGTGACCCGCGCACCCCGAAGCAGCACGTGCTGGCTGACGATCTGCCCGAAGCGTCCGAAGCCGACCAGCAGGACGTCGCCCGCCACGTCGCGCGGGGCTTCCACGCCTTCCAGCGACAGGGTCTTGCGGCTTGCCCAGCGGCGATGGGCGAGCACCACCAGCGGGGTGAGTGCCATCGACAGCACCACGATGGCGGTCATGTTGGCGTTGACCTCCGCGTCGATGACGCCGGCGCCCAGCGCCGCGCTGAACAGGACGAAGGCGAACTCGCCGCCCTGCGCCATCAGCACCGTGCGGTCCAGCGCTTCGGCATGATTGCTGCGGGCAATGCGCGCCACGACGTAGATGCACAGCGCCTTCACCAGCATCATCACCAGCACTCCGGCAACGATCAGCGTCGCATTGCGCGCCACCACGGCGAGGTCCAGCGCCATGCCGACGCCGAGGAAGAACAGGCCCAGCAACAGGCCGCGGAAGGGCTCGATGTCGGCTTCGAGCTGGTGGCGGAAACTGGACTCCGACAGCAGCACGCCGGCGACGAAAGCGCCCATCGCCATCGACAGGCCACCCAGCTGCATCAGCAGCGCCGCGCCCAGCACCACGAACAGGGCGGCGGCGGTCATGACCTCGCGGGCCCGTGAGCGCGCCAGCACGCGGAACAACGGGTTGAGCAACCACAGCCCGACGGCGATGAGTGCCGCCAGCGCCGCCACCGCTACGCCGACCGACACCCAGCGCGAGGACACGTCCACTGTGCCGACCGTGGCCTGCGGTGCCAGAAAGGCCACCGCCGCCAGCAAGGGCACGATCAGCAGGTCTTCCAGCAGTAGGATGGACACGATCTTCTGCCCGCCCGGGGTGGCGGTGTCGCCGCGTTCGCCCAGCAGTTGCATGACGATGGCCGTGGAGGTCAGTACGAAGCCCATGGCCGACACGAAGGACACCGCTGGCGAGAAGCCGAAGGCGATGCCCACGCCCGTCAGCAGGATGCCGCAGGCGAACACCTGCAGGCTGCCCAGTCCGAAGATCTCGCGGCGCAGCCCCCACAGGTGCGATGGCCGCATCTCCAGTCCGATCACGAACAAGAACATCACGACGCCCAGTTCCGCCGTATGCAGGATGGTCTGCGGGTCGCTGAACCAGCCCAGCCCGTAGGGGCCGATGGCGAGTCCTGCGGCCAGGTATCCGAGCACCGACCCCAGACCGATGCGCTGGAACAGCGGCACGGCCACGACCGCTGCGCCCAGCAGGGCGACAGCCTGGATGAGATTGCCTGCGCCCTCAGCCGCCATGGGTCACTCCGGTGTTCGAGCCTGCTGCGAAGCGGAGGAGAGGCTGGCCCGGCACAGAGCCGGGCAAGGAGCAAGGAAAGGGACAAGGACGGGGCATACGCGGTGACATGGGGCGCTCGGTGTCGGAATTCTGCCTGCGGGCGGGTCGTACGTTCGGCGGCTGGCCGAAGGAGGGGGCGGCGCCCGCCCCCGAAGGACGGCGTGTGATCGCATCCGGCTGGTTACAGTCGGCGTGACGGCTGGCCGAAGGTATCACGCATCCCCTGCGGCCCGTCCGGTGCGTGGCGCCGGCGTTCCGGGGCTGTTGAAACGGCCGCTGGCCGCTTTGCGCAGGGCCGCGCTGACGCACTGCAATAAAGAACTTGCGGATCTGCCGAATCGTGCTATTAATTACTGACCGGTCAGTCAGTAATTGGTTTTGCCCATGCCTCCTGAACCTCTTCCGAACCCCGACGAACCGCGCCGCCGCCGCAAGGAGGCCCGCCCGGGCGAACTGGTGGCCGCCGCCCTCGACGTCTTCGTGGAGCGTGGCTTCGCCGCCGCACGGCTGGACGAGATCGCGGCCCGGGCCGGCGTTTCGAAGGGCACCCTGTACCTGTATTTCGAAAGCAAGGAAGCGCTGTTCAAGGCCGTGGTGCAGGAGGCCATCGTGCCGCGCATTGCCGAGGGCGAGGCGATGGTGGCCAGCCTGGACATGGCGCCCGAACCCCTGTTGCGCGAGCTGCTGCTGGGCTGGTGGGAGGTGGTGGCCAATTCCAAGCTGTCGGGCATCCCGAAGCTGGTGATCGGCGAAGCGGCTAACTTTCCCGAGGTGGCGCAGTTCTATTTCGACAACGTGGTGCAGCGCGGCCGTGCGCTGCTGGTGTCGGTGATCGAGCGCGGCATTGCGGAGGGTGCTTTCCGCCCCGGCGACCCGCTGGTGATCTGCCAGCTGGCGCTGTCGCCGATGCTGTTCGCCAGCATGTGGAGCCGCTCGCTGGCCTGTTGCGACCCGGCCGGCATGTCGCCGGATGTGTACTTGCGCACCCATCTCGACCTCTTCCTGACCGGCCTGCGCGCCGAGGCCGGTCGTGCCTCCTTGCCGGTCGTCTGAGCCGTTTTTCCGAACGCCGCATATCCCGTTTTCCCACGTCCACGTTCCACTTCCTGCAATCCCTGCAGACCCGGAGTCCCGCCATGAAGCACGCCGTCCTTGTGTTGTTGCCAAGCCTCCTGCTGGCCGCCTGCAACAAGCCGGAGCCGCCGCCGCCCGCGCCGCGCCCGGTGGTGGTGGTGAAGGCCGGCGACGAGGTTGGACACGGCTTGCGCCTGTACTCCGGCGAGGTGCGCGCGCGCCACGAGGTGGACCTCGGCTTCCGTGTCGGCGGCAAGATCGTCGAGCGCAAGGTGAACGCCGGCGAGGCAGTCAAGCGCGGCCAGTTGCTGGCGCGGCTGGACGCCCAGGACCTGCGCCTTTCCGACAACGCCGCGCGGGCGGCGGTGGCTGCCGCCGAAGCTGACGTCACCCTGGCGCGCGCGGAATTCCAGCGCGCGGAGACGCTGGTGGCCCAGCGCTTCGTATCGGCCAGCGCGGTGGACAGCCGGCGCAACCAGTTGCAGGCGGCCGAGGCACGCCTGCGCCAGGTGCAGGCGCAGGCTGGCGTGCAGGGCAACCAGGTGAGCTACAGCGCGCTGAGCGCCGACCGCGACGGCGTCATCGTGGCCGCGCCGGCCGAGGCCGGCCAAGTGGTGGCCGCCGGCCAGGTGGTGGTGCGGCTGGCCGACCCGCGCGAGCGCGAAATCCTGATCTGGGTGCCGGAGACGCGCATCGCGCAGGTGAAGGTGGGGCAGCCGGCCTTCGTGCGGCCGTGGAATGCGCAGGAGCGTACCTTGCCCGGCACCGTGCGCGAGGTGGCCGCGGCCGCCGACACGACCACCCGTACCTATGCCGTGCGCATCGCCGTGCCCGGTGCCGACGACAGCCTGCCGCTCGGTGCGACGGCCGGCGTGGGCTTCCCGGTGGCCGAGAAGGTCGCCATCACCCTGCCGTTGCCGGCGGTGCAGCGCGCGGCCGGTGGCGCCGGCAGCAGCGGCCCGACCCACGTATGGGTGGTGGGTGCCGACGACACCGCCCAGCCCCGCAAGGTGGAAGTGGCGGCCTGGCGTGACGAGGTGGCGGTCATCGCTGGCGGCGTGCAGCCCGGCGAGCGCGTGGTGGTGGTGGGCGCGCATGCGCTGACTGCCGGCGAGAAGGTGCGGCCGGTGGCGCAGAGCGCACCGGTGGCGCTGGACGTGAAGCGCTGAGCCGGGGGCCGCATCCATGAGCACTCCCCAATCGCAATCCGGGTCCGGAACCGAACCCCGATCCGCTGCCGAAGGTTTCAAGCCCGGGCGTTTCAACATCTCCGACTGGGGCCTGCGCCACCAGACCCTGGTGCTGTTCTTCCTCGTCGTGCTGACCCTCATCGGCCTGGCGGCCTACACGAAGCTGGGGCAGAGCGAGGACCCGCCCTTCACCTTCAAGGTGATGGTGGTGCGCACCAACTGGCCGGGCGCCAGTGCGCTGGAGGTGGAGGCGCAGGTCACCGACAAGGTGGAGAAGAAGCTGCGCGAGATGAACGAGATCGACTTCCTGCGCAGCTACTCGCGTCCGGGCGAGTCGGTGGTGATCGTCATCGTGCGCGATTCGCTGCCGGCGAAAGCCCTGCCGGAAGTCTTCTACCAGGTGCGGAAAAAGATCAGCGACGTGCGCTACACGCTGCCTGCCGGCGTGCAGGGACCGTTCTTCAACGACGAGTTCGGCGACACCTTCGGCAACATCTTCGCGCTGACCGGTGACGGCCTGAGCTACACGGAGCTGAAGCGCTACGCTGAGGCGATCCGCCAGGAATTCCAGCGCGTGCCGGACGTGGCCAAGGTGGAGTTCTTCGGCGAGCAGGAGCAGCGCATCTGGGTGGAGTTCTCCATCGTGCGCGCAGCCTCGCTGGGCATCAATCCGCAGGCCTTGCTGCAGGCCGTGGGCGAGCAGAACGTGCAGAGTGCAAGCGGCTACTTCGAGCTGGACCAGGAGCGCATCTACATCCGCCCCTCCGGTGCGTACAAGACGCTGGACGACCTCCGCAACCTGGTGATCCGTGCCGGCGGGCGCAGCTTCAAGCTGGGCGACGTGGCCGAGGTGCGGCGTGGCTACATCGATCCGCCGCGCGACAAGATGCGCTTCATGGGCCGCGAGGCGCTGGGCATCGGCCTGTCGATGCGCGAAGGCGGCGACATCGTGGCCCTGGGCAAGCACCTGGACGAAGCGGTGGCGCGCATCGAGGCGCAGCTGCCGGTCGGCGTGCAGCTGGACCGCGTGGCCGACCAGCCGCGCGCGGTGCAGGACTCGGTGACCGAGTTCGCCCGCTCGCTGGCCGAGGCGGTCATCATCGTGCTGGCGGTGAGCCTGCTGTCGCTGGGCCTGCGCACCGGGATCGTGGTGGCGATCTCCATCCCCGTGGTGCTGGCCATCACCTTCCTGTGCATGAAGCAGTTCGGCATCGGCCTGCACAAGATCTCGCTGGGCGCGCTGGTGATGGCGCTGGGCCTGCTGGTGGATGACGCCATCATCGCGGTGGAGATGATGGCCACCAAGATGGAGCAGGGCTGGGACCGTGCCAAGGCAGCGAGCTTCGCCTTCACTTCCACCGCCATGCCGATGCTGTCCGGCACGCTGGTGACGGCCGCCGGCTTCCTGCCGATCGCCACCGCGGCGTCGTCGACCGGCGAATATACGCGGTCGATCTTCCAGGTGACGGTCATCGCGCTGCTGATCTCGTGGGTCGCGGCAGTGCTGTTCGTGCCCTATCTCGGCTTCCACCTGTTGCCGGACTTCCGTGCGCAGAGCAGCAAGCGCTCCTGGTTCAACCGCCAGCTGGCGCGGGTGGCGCCCAGCCTCGCCGACAGGATGCAGGCGCGGGCCCATCCCGCCGTGCATGACGACGACGCGATCTACCACACGCCCTTCTATCGCCGCTTCCGTCACACCGTGGCCTGGTGCGTGAAGCACCGCTGGATCGTCATCGCCGCGACGCTGGTGTGTTTTGCCGTATCGATCTGGGGCTTCCGCTTCGTGCCGCAGCAGTTCTTCCCGGATTCCACCCGCCCTGAATTGCTGGTGGACCTGCGCCTGCAGCAGGGCGCGTCCTACTCGGCCGTCGAGGACACGGTGAAGCGCCTGGAGGCCGTGCTGGCGAAGGAGGAGGGCATCGAGAACTACGTGGCGTACGTGGGCACCGGCAGCCCGCGCTTCTACCTGCCGCTGGACCAGCAGTTGCCGCAGGCCAACTTCGCGCAGTTCGTCATCCTCACGCACGACACGGCGGCGCGCGAAAAACTGCGCACTCGACTGATCACGCTGTTCCAGCAGGACTTCGCGGAGTTGCGGGCATCGATCAACCGCCTGGAGAACGGCCCGCCGGTGGGCTTCCCGGTGCAGTACCGGGTGAGCGGGCCGGAGCACGCGGTGATCCAGCGCATCGCCGACGAGGTGGCCGTCGTGCTGCGTGGCAATGCGCAGCTCACCAACGTGCAGAAGGACTGGGAGGAGGACTCCAAGATCGTGCGGGTGCACCTGGACGCCGACAAGGCGCGCCTGGCCGGCCTGTCGCGGGCGGACATCCAGAACGCGCTGCAGTCGGCGGAGAGCGGCATCGTCGCGACGCAGTTCCGCGAGGGCATCGAGACCATCGACGTGGCGGTGCGCGGCCTGCCGCTGGAGCGTTCGCTGGCGCACCTGGCCGACCTGCCGATCCCGGTCGGCACCGGCCGTGGCCTGCCGTTGTCGCAGGTGGCGACGCTGGAATACACCAGCGAGCCCGGCATGATCTGGCGGCGCAACCGCGTGCCCACGGTGAGCGTGCGCGCCAACCTGTACGGCACCATGCAGCCGGCGCAGGTGGTGACGGACCTGAAGCCGGCCATCGACAAAATCACCGCGGGCCTGCCGCTGGGTTATCACCTGGAAACCGGCGGGGCGGTGGAGGAGAGTGCCAAGGGCGGCGCCTCGGTGGCGGCCGGCATGCCACTGTTCATCGTGGTGGTGGTCACCGTGCTGATGCTGCAGTTGCAGAGTTTCTCGCGGGTGGCGATGGTGGTGCTCACCGCGCCGCTGGGCATGGTGGGGGTGACGCTGGCGCTGCTGCTGTTCGGCAAGCCCTTCGGCTTCGTCGCCATGCTGGGCACCATCGCGCTGTCGGGGATGATCATGCGCAACTCGGTGATCCTGATCGACCAGATCGTGCAGGACGAGCGCACTGGCCATTCGCGGGCGCAGGCCATCGTGGAGTCCACCGTGCGGCGTTTCCGCCCCATCATGCTGACCGCGCTGGCGGCCATCCTGGCGATGATTCCGCTGACCCGCAGCGCCTTCTTCGGGCCGATGGCGGTGGCGATCATGGGCGGGCTGGCGGTCGCCACCCTGCTGACCCTGCTGTTCCTGCCGGCCCTGTACGCCGCCTGGTACCGCGTGCCGCAAGGTGACGCGGAGGCGGCGGATGACCACGCAGAGGCGGTTTGACATGGACTGTGGGGTAAAATCGCGCCTCGTCGTTTCAGCCCGGCCGGGCTGTCGCCCCTGCCTGCAAGGATTCACTCATGGACTTTGAACAAGCCCGCTTCAACATGGTCGAGCAGCAGATCCGCACCTGGGAGGTGCTGGATCAGGACGTGCTGGACACGCTGATGGTCGTCAAGCGCGAGTATTTCGTGCCCGAGGCGCACCGCAGCCTGGCCTTCGGCGACATCGAGATTCCCATCGGCAGCGGGCAGGTCATGCTCACCCCGGTGATCGAGGCCAAGGCCCTGCAGGCGCTGGCGCCGAAACACGCCGACAGCGTGCTGGAGGTGGGCTCGGGCTCCGGCTACATGGCCGCGCTTCTGGCCTCGCGCGCCGAGTGGGTGCGCAGCATCGAGATCGATCCCGCGCTGGCCCGCCTGGCCGCCGACAACCTGGCCCGCAACGGCGTGGAGAACGTGATCGTCGAGGAAGGCGATGGCCTGCTGGGCCTGCCGGACCGTGCACCGTTCGACCTCATCCTGTTGTCCGGTGGTGTCCGCGACATTCCGCAAGGCCTGCTGGAGCAACTGAAGGTCGGCGGCCGCCTGTTTGCCTTCGTCGGCAGCGCGCCGGTGATGATCGGCACGCTGGTGACGCGCCGCGCCGAAAACGCCTGGGACAGCGAGAACCTCTTCGACACGCTGGTGCCGATGCTGCGCGAGCCGCAGGCCAGCCAGTTCCGTTTCTGACCTGTTTCTGACCCGTTTCTGACGACCTTTCCGATCGGACTCCCCACGTGATCGAACAACTGACCGCGGCCGAACTGGCTGCCTGGCTGGCCGACGACAAGCGCGAAGCGCCGCAACTGCTGGACGTGCGTGAAGGCTGGGAATTCGAGCGTTGCGCGATTCCCGGCTCCACCCTGATGCCGATGGGCAGCGTGCCGGGCCGCAGCGAGGAGCTGGACCCCGAGCGTCCGCTGGTGTGCATCTGCCACCACGGTGGCCGCAGCATGCAGGTCGCCATGTTCCTGGCGCAGCGTGGCTTCACCAGAGTGAGCAATCTTTCCGGTGGCGTCCATGCCTGGGCACTACAGGTCGATCCTCAGATGCCGACATACTGAAGCACTGCCATAGAGCCTATTAGAGCCAAGCCACTCATGAAAACGGGACCCTCGATGAAGCGCTGTACCGGATTGCTGCTCGGCGCGTTTGCCGCATTTGGCACACTCGCCACCACTGGCGCCCAGGCTGCCGACCTGCTGGACATCTACCGCGAGGCGGTGAGCAACGACGCGCAGTACGCCGCGGCGCGCGCCCAGCTGGAAGCCGGCAAGGAGAAGCTGCCGCAGGGCCGCTCCGGCCTGTTGCCCAACATCGGCCTCAGCGCCGGCACCAGCTACAACATGGTCGACGCCGACCGGCCGATCAATCTGGAGCGCGACTACAACAGCAACAGCTACCAGCTGCGCCTGACGCAGCCGCTGTTCCGCTGGCAGAACTGGGTGGCCTACCGCCAGGGCGAGATCCAGGTGGGCATTGCCGAGGCGCAGTTCCTGCAGGCCAAGAGCGACCTCATCGTGCGGACCTCGCAGGCTTATTTCGACGTGCTCTACGCCGAAGACGTGCTGAGCGCCGTCTCCGCGCTGAAGACCGCTAACTCCGAGCAGCTGGGTCTGGCGAAGAAGAGTTTCGAAGTGGGCACCGTCACCATCACCGACGTGAACGAAGCCCAGTCCCGCTACGACCTGACTGCCGCGCAGGAAATCGCCGCCCAGGCCGACCTGGAGATCAAGCGCAACGCGCTGCGCGTGCTGACCGGCCGCGACCCGGAGGTGCTGGCCAAGCTGCGCGAAGGCGTCCAGCTCATCTCGCCGCAGCCGTCCGACCTGGAGTCCTGGGTGCGCGCCGCCGAGCAGAGCAACCCCAACGTGCAGGCGCAGAACCTGTCCGCCGAATTCGCCAAGCGTGAAGTGGAGCGCAGCCGCGCCGGCCATCTGCCGACGCTGGACCTGGTGGCGAGCAATGGCCGCAACCATGCCTCCGGCAGCGTGAGCGGCCAGGAGTCGCTGTCGCGCAGCAATGTCGTGGGCCTGGAACTGCAGTTGCCGATCTACCAGGGCGGCGCCACCCAGTCGCGCGTGCGCGAAGCGTCGGCGCTGTACGACAAGGCCCGCTCCGACCTCGAGAACGTGCGTCGCAACGCCGCCCAGCTGGCCCGCCAGTCCTACCTCGGCACCACCAGCGGCATCGCCCAGGTGAAGGGTTACGAGGCCGCGATGGTTTCCGGCCGCAGCTCGCTGGAATCCAACAAGCTGGGCTACGAAGTGGGCGTGCGCATCAACATCGACGTGCTGAACGCCCAGACCCAGCTCGCCGACACCTACGCCAAGCTGCAGAAGGCGCGTTACGACGCGATCATCGCGCAGCTGCGCCTGAAGTCCGCTGCCGGCTCGCTGGCAGAGCCGGATGTGGAACAGGTGAATACGCTGTTGAACCGCTGAGCAGCGGCTCACGGATGAAAAAGGGCGGCCAGTGGCCGCCCTTTTTCATCCGGCCGGCAGCCCCGCGTCACCAGCCCATCACGTCCTTGATCGCGTCGATGGTGCGTCGCGTGGCGCCGCGGTGGGCGGCGGCGAAGGCGAGGCCGGCGTCGCGCATCTTGGTCTTGCGGGACGGCGTGTCGAGCAGGCGCTGCGAGGCTTTCAGCGCGACATCCACGTCCGGGCAACTGCGCGCGGCACCGGCGGCGATGGCGCCCTCGGTGGCTTCCGCGAAATTGAAGGTATGCGGGCCGATCAGCAGAGGCGTGCCGACCGCGCAGGCCTCGATCAGGTTGTGCGCGCCAAAAGGCAGCCAGCTGCCTCCCATCAACGCGGCGTCCGCCATGCGGTAGTAGGCGAGCATCTCGCCCATGCTGTCGCCCAGCCAGACCCGCACGCCGGCGCCGATGGCGTGCTCGCCGGCACTGCGGCGGGCCAGCGTCAGACCGTTGCGTTCCACCAGTTGCGCGACTTCATCGAAGCGCTGCGGGTGGCGCGGCACCAGTACCAGCAGCACCTCGGCCCGGCAGTGACGGGCGAAGGCTTCCAGCAGCAGGGCCTCTTCGCCTTCGCGGGTGCTGGCGGCGAGCAGGATGGGTCGGTTGCCGGCGAGGGCGCGGAAGCGCTCGCCCAGTGCCAGCTTGTCCTCGTCCAGGCGCAGGTCGAATTTCATGTTGCCGCACACCTGCACGTAGCCCGCACCCAGGCTGCGCAGGCGCTCCGCGTCGGCCTCGCTCTGGGCGAGGATGCGGGTGAAAGCCGCGAAGGCCGGCCGTGCGAGGGCGCCGATGCGCCGGTAACCGCGGGCGGAGCGTTCCGACAGGCGTGCGTTCACCAGCACGGTGGGAATGTTCTCGGCCAGCGTGGCGGCCATCAGGTTCGGCCACACCTCGGTTTCCATGACGATGCCCAGCGCAGGACGGGTGGTGCGCAGGAAGCGCCGCACGCACCAGGGCAGGTCGTAGGGCAGGTAGCGGCTCTCCACCCGCAGTTCCTTGCCGAACAGCTCGCGCGCCGTGGCGCGGCCGGTGGGCGTCATGTGGGTGAGCAGGATGCGGTGCCCGGGGTAGTGTTCCAGCAGGGCGCGCACCAGCGGCTGCGCAGCGCGGGTTTCACCGACGGATACGCTGTGCAGCCAGATGCAGGGGTCGGCATGCGGCCAGCCACCGAGGCCGAAGCGCTCGCCGACGTGCTGCAGGTACTCGGGCTGTCTGCGTGAACGCCACAGCAGGCGCAAGCCCACCAGTGGCAGGGCCAGCAGCCATAGCAGGGTGTAGAGGGCGCGCAGGGCGAAGTCCATGGTGCGTGGCGGGCGGGTCAGGCGATGGCCGGTTCGGTCAGCGCGTGCAAGGTGGCCGATACCTCTTCAGGGGACGGGCATTGTCCCTGACCGCCGAGGTTGATGGCTTCGCGACCGGCATGAACGCCGACCAGCCCCGGATCGGTGGCGAGGTACAGCGCCACCGTCGGGCGCGCCAGCGCGGCGGCGAGATGGGTCAGGCCGGTGTCGACGCCGACCACGCCGCGCGCCCCGGCGATGACGGTGGCCAGCTCCGCCACGCTGCTGCGCGGGGCTGCGACGGCGTCCGGGATGGCGGCCGCCAGCCGTGCGGCGCGTTCCAGTTCGGCCGGGCTGCCGGCGGGCAACACGCTGCGCAGGCCACGCGCGTGCAGGGACTGGCCAAGTTCCACCCAGTGCGCCTCGGGCCACAGCTTGTCGTCGCGGCTGGTGGCGGACAGCAGCACGGCGTAGGGGCTTTCGGGCAGCCAGGCGGGGGCAGGCGCCGTGGCGTGCAGGCCGTAGCGTAGCGGCATGTCCAGCGGGTAGTCGCAGGCCGCGGCGGCCAGCCAGCGGTTGCGGTCCACCGCGTGGGCGGTCTTGGGGATGGCGAAGTGACAGTCGTAGGCCCAGGCCGCCAGCGGCTCGCGCGCGGACTCGCGGGCGTGGCCACAGCGCAGGCCCTGGGCGAGGCGGGTGATCACGGCGCTCTTCACCAGGCCCTGGGTGTCGATCACCATGTCGTAGTAATCCTGTCGCAGACTGCGCAGGAAGCTGCGCATCTCCGCCCAGGCCTCCCGCTGGCGCAGGCCCTTGCGCCAGCGCCGGATCGCCACCGGAATGACCCGGCGCACCGCGGGGTGCAGGCGCGGGATGTCGGCGAAGCCCTCCTCCACCACCCAGTCGATCGCCACTTCGGGCATGGCCCGGCGCAGGTCGGAGACCACCGGCAGGTTGTGGATGACGTCACCCAGGGACGATGTCTTGACGAGCAGGATGGAGCGCATGAACGGGCAGGTGACAGGTGTCGCAGCCGGATTGCAGGGTGGGTGGCGTAAAATGCGGGCCGTCGATTATAGCCAGCCCCTCATGTCTGCCAGCCTTGCCACCGCCGCTGCAACCGGCCGCCTGCCGGTTTCTGCCGTGCTGATCACGCGTGACTGCGCGCACCAGTTGCCGGACACGCTGGCGGCCCTGGCGTTCTGCGACGAGATCGTAGTGGTGGATTCCGGCAGTCAGGACGACACGGTGGCGGTCGCCAGAGCGCAGGGCGCGCGCGTCCTGCAGGAGCCATGGCGCGGCTTCGGCCCGCAGCGGCAGTTCGCCATCGAGCAGGCGCGTCACGACTGGGTGCTGTGCATCGATGCGGGCGAGGTGGTGACCCCGGCCTTGCGTGCCAGCATCGAGGCGGCCGTGCATGCACCGACCTTCACCGCCTTTGAATTCGCGCGGCTCAGCAGTTTCATGGGGCGTGAGCTGCGCCATGGCGAGGCCTACCCCGCCTACGCAGTGCGCTTCTTCGACCGGCGCGTGGCGCGCTGGAGCGAGGACATCCTTCACGAGAAAGTGCTGTCGCTGCAGCCGGTGGGCCGTCTGTCCGGGGACCTGGCGAGCCGCCCGCGCCCGCTGCCGGAACTGATGGCGCGCCAGAACGAGCTCACCAGCCTGGCTGCCGAGTTGATGATGAAGGAGGGCACCTCGCCGGGGCGCCGCCATCTGCTGCTCAGCCCGGTGTTCCGCTTCATCAAGTACTACGTCATGCGCGGCGGCTTCCTCGACGGCACGGCCGGCTTCGTCTACGCGGTGCTGACTTCCTATTCCTCGTTCTCCAAGTACTCGAAGGCGATCGAGATGGGCCGCGTCAGGAAGATGAGCTGATGCCGTCACTGGGTGTAGCCATCATCACGCGCAACGCGGGGCGGCACTTCGATGCCTGCCTGCGCAGCGTGTCGTGGGCGCAGCGCATCGTGGTGCTCGATTCCGGCAGCACGGACGACACGCTGCAGATCGCCGCCCGCCACGGTGCGGAGATCCATACGTCTACCGACTGGCCAGGATTCGGACCGCAGAAGAACCGCGTGATCGCGCTGTTGGACACCGACTGGATCCTCGCGCTGGACGCCGACGAAGTGGTGCCGGAGGCGCTTGCGACAGAGATCCGCGCGGCGATCGAGCAACCCGTCGCCGACGTCTATGCACTGCCGCGCCTGTCCAGCTATTGCGGGCGCTGGATGAAGCATTCCGGCTGGTA
Organism: Uliginosibacterium sp. H1; assembly: GCF_036017065.1. Taxonomy (NCBI): domain Bacteria; kingdom Pseudomonadati; phylum Pseudomonadota; class Betaproteobacteria; order Rhodocyclales; family Zoogloeaceae; genus Uliginosibacterium; species Uliginosibacterium sp. H1. Next base: position 94,195 of record NZ_JAYXHR010000002.1, on the reverse strand, counting down.
CCCGGACCATGTCTCGCGCCTGTTCCGCCGCGGCCGCGCGCGCTATTCGGACGACCTGGTGCATGAACGCCTGTGTCACGAAGGCAGCGCGGTGCGTTTCACGCAGGACCTGCTGCACTATTCCTTCGACGATCTCGGCCAGGTGCTGGAAAAGGTGAACAGCTACTCGTCGGCAGCGGCGGAGCAGCGCCATCGCAAAGGCGCGCGGGCGAGCCTGTCGAAGGCGCTGCTGCACGGTTTCTTCGCCTTCATCCGTACCTACGTGCTGCGTCGTGGCTTCCTCGACGGCCGCGAGGGCCTGATCCTGGCGATCTCCAACGCCGAGGGCACCTACTACCGCTACCTCAAGCTGATGTACCTCCATGAGCGCGGCATTTCTTAGCGTCGTCGTGACGACCTACAACCGGCCGGACGCCCTGGGCGCCGTGCTGGACGCGCTCGCGCGCCAGCAGGACGCTGGTGGCTTCGAGGTGCTGGTCGCCGACGATGGCTCCGGAGCCGAAACCCGCGCCCTGATTGCACGCTTCCAGCAGCGCTTCCCGGTGGCCCTGCATCACGTGTGGCAGGAGGACGACGGTTTCCGCGCGGCCGCTGCGCGCAATGCGGCCGTGGCGCGCTCGCGGGGTAGGTACCTGCTCTTCCTCGACGGCGACTGCGTGCCCCTGCCGGACTTCTGCGCCCGCCATCGCAGGCTGATGGAGCCGGGCTGGTGCGTGGCGGGCAACCGCATCCTGCTCGCCGAAGCCTTCACGCGACAGTTGCTGGCGAGCGAGCGGCCAGCCGACGTGGTGGACTGGGATCTCGCGGCATGGCAGGCGGCCACCGCACGCGGCGACGCCAACAAGGCTACCGCGCTGCGACGCTGGTCGCTGGGGCCGCTGCGCAAGCTCGGCGCCCGTCGCTGGCAACGCGTACGCACCTGCAACCTGGGGGTGTGGCGGCAGGACTTCCTGGCGGTGGACGGATTCGACGAATCCTTCACCGGCTGGGGGTATGAAGATTCCGATTTCGCCGTGCGCCTCATGCGCCATGGTGTGCGCATCAAGGACGGACGTTTTGCGGTGCCCGTGCTGCACCTGTGGCACCGCGAGAACGACCGTCGCAACGAGCCCGAGAACCGGGCGAGACTCAACGAAACCCTCAAGAGCTCCCACATCCGGGCGCGGGCTGGCCTCAGCGCGCACCCGGCTACCTGAACAGGAACCACTCCCGCCATGAAGATTCTCGTTACCGGTGCCGCCGGTTTCATCGGGTCCCACGCATCCCAGGTCTTGCTCGCCCGTGGCGACGAGGTGGTGGGGCTGGACAACCTCAATGACTACTACGATCCGCAGCTCAAGCGCGACCGCCTGGCCCGCCTCAGTGGCAAGCCCGGTTTCCGTTTCGTGCAGCTGGACGTGGCGGACAACGCCGGCATGGCGCGCCTGTTCGCCGAGGAGAAATTCGACCGGGTCATCCACCTGGCGGCGCAGGCGGGCGTGCGCTATTCGCTGGTCAATCCGCAGGCCTACATCGACGCCAACATCGTCGGCTTCACCAACATCCTGGAAGGCTGCCGCCATAACCAGGTCGGCCACCTCGTGTATGCCTCCAGCTCCAGCGTGTATGGCGGCAACACCAACATGCCGTTCTCGGAAGGCGACAGCGTCGACCACCCGGTGAGCCTGTACGCGGCGACCAAGAAGGCCAACGAGCTGATGGCTCATACCTACAGCCATCTCTTCAACATTCCCACGACGGGCCTGCGCTTCTTCACGGTGTATGGCCCCTGGGGACGGCCGGACATGGCGCTGTTCCTGTTCACCAAGGCGATGCTGGAAGGTCGCGCCATCGACGTGTTCAATCACGGCAAGATGCAGCGCGACTTCACCTACATCGACGACATCGTGGATGGTGTCATCGCGACCCTGGATCGCCCGGCGCAGGCGGACGCCACCTTCGACAAGCACAAGCCGGCACCTGACCGTTCCTGGGCGCCGTTCCGCGTGTTCAACATCGGCAACCAGGGGCCGGTGGAACTGATGCGTTTCATCGAGGCGATCGAGAAAGCGCTGGGTATCGAAGCGACGAAGAACCTGCTGCCGATCCAGCCCGGTGACGTGCCCGCCACCTACGCCGACGTGTCGGCGCTGACCGAGTGGACCGGCCTCAAGCCCGGCACCAGCATCGAGGACGGCGTGGCCCGTTTCGTGGCGTGGTATCGCGACTACTACAAGGTGTGAGCGACATGGCCAAGAGCATCTATCTGGTGGCGGGCGCACGGCCCAACTTCATGAAGATCGCACCCATCGTACGTGCGCTGCAGGCGCGCGCCGATGCGTTCAGTTACAAGATCGTCCACACCGGCCAGCACTACGACCGGGACATGAGCGACGTGTTCTTCGAGGAGCTGGGCATCCCGCAGCCGGACCATCACCTGGAGTGCGGCGGCGGCAGCCATGCCGAGCAGACCGCGAAGATCATGGTGGCCTTCGAGCAGATCTGCGTGACCGAGCGCCCCGACGTGGTGCTCGTGGTGGGTGACGTGAACTCCACGCTGGCCTGTTCCATCGTCGCCAAGAAACTGCACATTCCCGTCGCCCACGTCGAAGCCGGATTGCGCAGTGGCGACATGACGATGCCCGAGGAGATCAACCGGCTGGTGACCGACAGCATCACCGACTGGTTCTTCTGCACCGAGCCGGCCGGCGTCGACAACCTGGTGCGCGAGGGCAAGTCGAAGGACGCGATCTTTCACGTCGGCCACGTGATGGTCGACAACCTCTTCTACCAGGCCGATCAACTGCAGCGCGCCGACCGCGCCGGTTTCGTGTCGGAGCCGCTCAAGCAGCAACTCGGCCGCTATGGCGTGGTGACCCTGCACCGCCCCAGCAACGTGGACGATGAGGCCACCCTGCGGGGACTGGCGGGGGCGCTGAGGACCATCGCCCAGGACATGCCGCTGGTCTTTCCGGTGCATCCGCGCACGCGCGGCAACCTGGAACGTTTCGGCCTCGATCTCGGCGCGAACATCCACCTCACCAGACCGCTGTCCTACATGGATTTCCTGAACCTGTGGAAGGACGCTGCGCTGATCCTCACCGACAGCGGTGGCCTGCAGGAAGAGACCACGGCGATGGGCATTCCCTGCCTGACGCTGCGCGAGAATACGGAGCGCCCGGTGACGCTGGACGAAGGTACCAACACCCTGGTGGGCACCGATCCCCATGCCATACTGCAAGAGGCTGCCCGCGTCATCGCCGGCCAGGGCAAGCAAGGCCGCCGCCCGGAATTGTGGGACGGCGCAGCCGCCACGCGCATCGTCGCGCAACTAGAAAAACAGATCCTCTAACTCCCTCTCGGTCAGACAATCATGAGCATTCTCGTAACGGGCGGTGCCGGATTCATCGGCAGTAATTTCGTGCTGGACTGGTTGCGCGAGCGCGACGAGCCGGTCATCAACCTCGACAAGCTGACTTACGCCGGCAACCCCGAGAACCTGAAGAGCCTGGACGGCGACACGCGTCATGTCTTCGTGCAGGGCGACATCTGCGATCGCGGGTTGATCGATCGTCTGCTGGCCGAACACAAGCCGCGCGCCATCGTGCACTTTGCTGCGGAGTCGCACGTGGACCGCAGCATCCACGGGCCGGGTGAATTCCTGCGCACCAACATCGATGGCACGTTCACGTTGCTGGAGGCCGCGCGGGCCTACTGGAACGGATTGGCGGGAGATGCGAAAACCGGCTTCCGTTTCCATCACGTCAGCACCGACGAGGTGTATGGCTCGCTGAAGCCCAGCGATCCGCCCTTCACCGAAACCAACCCCTACGAACCGAACAGTCCGTACTCAGCCAGCAAGGCGGCCAGCGATCATCTGGTCCGCGCCTGGCATCACACCTACGGCCTGCCGGTGACCACCAGCAACTGCTCCAACAACTACGGGCCCTATCACTTCCCCGAGAAGCTGATCCCGCTGATGATCGCCAACGCGCTGGCCGGCAAGTCCCTGCCCATCTACGGTGATGGCCAGCAGGTCCGCGACTGGCTGTACGTCACCGACCACTGCAGCGCCATCCGCGCCGTGCTGGACAAGGGCAAGGTCGGCGAGGTGTACAACGTCGGCGGCTGGAACGAGAAGCCGAACATCGAGATCGTGAATACGCTGATCAAGCTGCTCAACGAGTTCTCGCCGCGTGCCGACGGCAAGTCCTACAGCGAGCAGATCGCCTACGTTACAGACCGCCCCGGTCACGACCGTCGCTATGCCATCGACGCCCGCAAGATCGAACGGGAACTCGGCTGGCGCCCCGCCGAGACTTTCGAGACCGGCATCCGCAAGACGGTGCAGTGGTACCTGTCCAATCAGGACTGGGTGCGCAACGTCCAGAGCGGCGCCTACCGTGAATGGCTGGACAAGAACTACGCAGATCGCTCGGTGCCGGCATGAAGATCCTGCTGCTTGGCAAGAACGGGCAAGTGGGCTGGGAGCTGCAGCGCTCGCTGGCGCCGCTGGGTGAGGTCGTCGCGCTTTCCAGCAAGAGCGCGGATTTCCGCGGTGATCTCACGGACCTGGACGGCCTGGCCGAGACTGTGCGCGCCGTACGCCCCGACGTGATCGTGAATGCGGCGGCACATACCGCCGTCGACAAGGCAGAGAGCGAAGCCGATCTCGCCAGGACGGTCAATGCGCTCGCGCCGGAAGTGCTGGCAGTGGAGGCGGGCAGGCTCGGGGCACTGCTGGTCCACTATTCGACGGACTACGTGTTTGACGGTTCTGGCGACCATGCCCGCTCCGAGGCGGCAGAGACGGGCCCGTTGAGCGTGTATGGAAAAACCAAGCTCGAGGGCGAGCAACGGATTGCAGCCACCGGTTGCAATCACCTGATCTTCCGCACCAGCTGGGTGTTTGCCGCAAGGGGCGGCAACTTCGCGAAGACCATGTTGAGGCTCGGCGCAGAACGGGAGGTCCTCAACGTCATCAACGACCAGATAGGCGCACCGACCGGCGCCGATCTGATTGCTGATGTGAGCGCTCACGCGATCCGCCGCTTCATTCCAGAACTGGCCGGGGTCTATCACCTCGTCGCGGCTGGAGAGACGAGTTGGTACGACTACGCTCGCCTGGCATTGGAGACTGCCCGCGAACGCGGTCAGCCGCTCAAGCTGACGCAGATCAATCCCATTGCAACCAGTGCCTACCCTACCCCCGCACGGCGCCCCCTCAACTCCCGACTCGATACCTCCAGGCTTCGCGAAGCGTTTGGCCTTTCCCTGCCGCAATGGGAAGCCGGCGTTAGGCGCATGCTCGACGAGACTCTTCCACCGGCAGTTTCAAAGACTTAGTCAACGCATTTGGCCAATCATTATTTGAATGCCTGCCCATGAGGGTAGCTTCAGCGGGATAAGCCTTCCGCATGGCACACGTGTAAAATCCGCCGACTTTTGGGAACTTTCATGAAAACTCGCAAGGGCATCATCCTGGCCGGTGGCTCCGGCACGCGGTTACACCCCATCACGCTGGCCGTTTCGAAGCAGCTGGTGCCTGTGTACGACAAACCGATGATCTACTACCCGCTCTGCGCTCTGCTGCTCGCGGGCATACGGGACATCCTGATCATCTCCACCCCGCAGGACACCCCGCGTTTCCAGCAACTATTGGGTGATGGCCAGAGCTGGGGGGTCAACTTCCAGTACGCCGTGCAGCCAAGTCCGGACGGTCTGGCCCAAGCGTTCATTATCGGTGCGGACTTCGTTGGTGATGCACCGTCCGCCCTCGTGCTGGGCGACAACATTTTTTATGGCCATGACCTGCAGAGCCGCTTGCAGGCTGCCAGTGCACAGGAATCCGGGGCCAGTGTCTTCGCCTACCCCGTTTCCGACCCGGAGCGGTACGGCGTCGTCGAATTCGACGCTAGCGGCCGCGCAATCTCGATTGAGGAAAAGCCGAGGCAGCCAAGGAGTAGGTATGCGGTGACGGGCCTCTATTTTTATGACGATCAAGTGGTTGACGTCGCCCGGAATCTGCGCCCATCGCCTCGTGGCGAGTTGGAAATTACGGACGTGAATCGCGTGTACCTCGAGAGAGGCCAGTTGAATGTGCAGATGATGGGGCGCGGGGATGCGTGGCTTGATACGGGAACTCACGATAGTTTGATCGAGGCGGGCCAGTTTATTCAGACGCTGGAGAAGCGCCAAGGCTTGAAGGTTTGTTGTCCGGAAGAGATTTGCTGGCGCAACGGCTGGATCGATGCTGAACATCTTCAGATGCTGGCTGCGCCACTCGGTAAGAGTGGCTATGGTAAGTACCTTACGTCTCTGCTGGCTTCTGCCGTGTATTGAGCCGTAAGGTGAAGTGCCGGGAGTGCAATCTTGCATCTCGGCGGCGAATTGAATTCACCGCTGACCGGTTGTGTAACAGCAAATTGTGATTTGCACGCTTTAACGGCGCGTCATGTGACGCGAAACGCGTGAATCACTGCAAGGTAAATCATGGTTGATGGATCAGAAGCAGCAATTCTGGGTGGAGCGGTGCCGTCTTTTGAAGGCAAAAAAATATGGGTGACCGGGCACCGCGGAATGCTTGGATCTGCGGTTGTACGCAGCTTGCGGAATGAGAATGCGCAACTGCTACTTACCACGCGCGCTGAACTTGATCTTGTTGATCAAAGTGCCGTCCAGCAATGGATGGAGAAAAACAGGCCGGATCTCATTTTTCACATTGGCGCGAAGGTTGGTGGCATCCACGCCAACGCTACACTTCCGGCGGATTTTCTGCGTGAAAACCTTTTGATCCAAACCAACGTAATTGATGGTGCTAAGCGAACAGGCGCCCAGAAGCTGGTTTTTGTTGCTTCTAACTGCACGTACCCGGCGAAGGCTGAGCAGCCTATCAAGGAAACAGCGCAACTGACGGGAGCGCTCGACGAGAATATTCGTGCTTATGCCGTGAGTAAGATAGCTGGCATTGAGATGTGTCGTGCTTATCGAAAACAGTTTGGTTGTAACTTTGTTGCAGTGATTCCGCCCAATCTATACGGCCCGGGGGACAACTACCACCCTCAGCATAGCCACGTAGTGGCCGGTATTCTGCGACGTGCTCATGAGGCGAAAGAAAGCGGCGCGAAGGAGTTTGTCGTTTGGGGCGACGGAACGCCTCGTCGGGAGTTGTTGCACGTGGATGACCTGGCTGACGCTATGAAATGCGTAATGAGTGCTCCGACCACGCACGATCTTTACAATATTGGTAGCGGACACGATTTGGCAATTTCCGAGATTGCTGACCTTGTTGCCGAAGTCGTCGGCTTCAATGGGAAGATTGTGTATGACAGCACAAAACCCAACGGGACGATGCGCAAACTCTTGGATAGCGGCCGCATTCAATCCTTGGGGTGGGCTCCGAAAGTGAGCGAACGAGCCGGGCTGGTCAGTGCCTATAAGGATTTCTTGCGAAGCGTGGAAGTGGCCGACTCGGGACTTCGTCTGGGCTAGTTAACTAGCGTATGAAAATTCGCAAGGGATTGTTGTTGATATGGAAATTGGTTCTTCTTTGCCCGACAACGCGGTGGGGCGTTTTGCCGTAGTAAAACTCTGGCCTGGTATAAAAACAGCAGAGGATGAATGCATTGCCCGCCTAAAAATTGCCGCAGGAGCCATTGGTGTCGAATGCGTGGAGGTTAATGCAGACGGCAGTTTCATCGATGGTAGCGGTAAGCGGGTGTCGAAAGATATCGTCGATTTTGTAGTTCACCTTCATTACGACACGCCTAAGGCATACGACGCCTTCTCCTTTGTCGCCCTGTGGAATCCGCCGCGCTTCTATCACGAGTGGGGTTATGCGCGTTGTTCGCGTAACCTCACCACGCATGACGACTTCCTGAGTTGCAGCTCTGCGCCGGCCGATGACCATGTCAGGCGCATGGTCCGTAACAAGTCCACCCATCTTCCGCCGTTATTCAATCTCTACCATTCGACTGCAGGCATAGTAGAGCAGCCTTCGCTGGGCGAAGGTAAGCTTTTCTACGCCGGCATCAATTGGGAGGCGATAAACGGGGGAAAGTCCCGACATCAGGAGGTACTCAAGCGCCTCGACAGGACAGGCCTGCTTCGAATCTACGGCCCAGAAATATTTCAGGGTGTCCGGGTGTGGGCGGGCTATGACAGTTACGTCAAGGAGGTGCCGTTCGACGGCGTATCGATGGTGCGAGAGATAGCGAAGACGGGCATTGCCCTTGTCCTTTCCTCTCAGGCACACAAAGACGCAGAACTGATGTCCAACCGGCTGTTCGAAAGCATCGCTGCCGGGGCGTTGGTGATCTGTGACGAAAACCCGTTCGCGCAGAAATTTTTTGGCGATACGTTGCTCTACATCGATGGTCAAGCGCCAGTCGATGACATCGTTGATGCCGTGTGCCGGCATATTGCTTGGGCTAACGAAAATCCTGCCGCTGCAATCGGGCTGGCGCAGAAAGCGCAGGATATTTTTTGCCGCCAGTTCACGTTGATCCGCAGTTTATCTGATTTGTATCGCGGCTTGGCTGATCGTAAGCGGGCCTTGGCGGCTTTGCAGGGCTTCGCATCCTCTGAACTGCGAGTCACCGCTTATTTCCTCATGCCGGAGTACTCGGAAGAGCGGCTGCAGGCTCATATCCAGAGCATCAATAGTCAGGAGTACAAAAACTTCCTCCCTGTTCTCGTTGTGAATAGGGAATCAGAGGAAGAATGGCAGCCTGCGCTGGACCGCGCGATCCAGGCATCGGCCGTCCGCATACAAGTCATGCCTGTTTCATTTTTTGAGCGCGTACCAGCGTCGGGCCGTCAGAAACGAAGACGCGTGGGGCAGGTCATTCTTGATGCGCTTGCGACGGAACCGAGCAGGGACGCTTTCGTCTTTGTCGCGCCTAATGAACGTCTATTCTCTGGTCACATTGCCACGCTGGCCGGCGTACTCCAGCGGGACTCTAGTATCGCGGTGGCAGCAACGGCCGCGCTGCTGTCATCCGATCGGCCTTCGATCCACGAAGTGCACGAACTGCTGGATTTTGGTCACGTCAATCGGGCTGGTCCCACCGGTTACGGCCGTTTCATCTTTCGTGGCTCGGTCGTGCGGGGGGATATTGATCTCGCTCTTCCTTATCTCGACGGCCGTCCGTTGGCCGTGCTGGTTGGTAGGGAAACAATTTTTCAACACGCTGCGGCAAGCATCACCATAGATATACGCCAGGAATATCCCGAACGTACTTGGGACGACGAAGCTGAATCCGCAGTCATTCGCGATTATTGCGGAGGGCTGCCCGCCATCGCACCCGGATTCAATGCCCGGCTCTCCTCCGCAGAAATCCAGATGGTTGCGGCGTCCGCTGCGTCTGCAGGCATGAGTAAAGCCCAGTTCGTCAAAAGGCTCTTCAATTATCGCTGGGTCCGCGTGCAGCTGAATGCGGTCCGTCAGCAAGGCCTTTCCGCGCGCCTCGGCGTACTCCGGCGAAAGTTGGTGCTGTGAATCCTCACGCGCCAGCCCCGATTTCGCCTGCATCGTTGTGGCGCAGTATCTGGAAGAATCGCGGCCTGATCCTGCAAATGATGCGACGGGACATTGCCGGGCGCTATCGGGGCTCGGTGATGGGACTTGCGTGGTCATTCGTCACGCCCGTCATCTTGCTGACGACCTATGCCGTCGTTTTCTCGTTCGTCTTCAACGCGCGCTGGGGTGTCGGCCTCCAGCAAAGCCGCCTTGATTACGCGATGCTGCTTTTTGCCGGAATGATCGTGCACAGCCTTGTTGCCGAGACGATAGTCCGCGCCCCAATGCTCGTCGTGAGCAACGTGAGCTACGTAAAGAAGATTGTCTTCCCGTTGGAAATACTTCCGTTGGTTGCCGTGGGCACGGCCCTGTTTCATGCAGCAATAAGTTTGCTGGTGTTAATGATCGCGATGGCTTTCAGCGTGGGACACCTTCCGGCAAGCGCCTTGCTTTTGCCCTTTGTCTGGGCGCCTCTGGTAGTGCTTGTACTCGGCGCGGCGTGGGCGCTGGCCTCGCTTGGAGTTTTTCTTCGTGACATTGCACAACCTATCGGCCTGTTCATGACTGTGCTGTTGTTTGCCTCCCCGGTTTTTTATCCATTGTCCGCGCTGCCCGCGGCAGTGCAACCGTGGGTGATGCTCAACCCTCTTACATTCGCGATTGAACAGTCGCGCGCGGTCCTGTTGGCCGGACAGGCGCCCTACTGGGGCGGCCTCGTGATTTACAGTCTCGTCGCCGCAGCCTGTGCTTGGTGTGGCTACGCCTGGTTCCAGAAGACACGCAAGGGATTCGCCAATGTCCTCTGATCAGGTGGCCGTAAGCGTGCGCTCTGTATCGAAGCGTTACGACCTGTACGGCAAGCCGAGCGATCAGCTCAGGCAGTACATTTACCCCAGAATCCAGCGCCTGCTCCGCCTTCCTGGCAAGAACTACTACAACGAATTCTGGGCGCTTTCCGATGTTTCTTTTGATATCCGGAAAGGTGAATCATTCGGAATTGTTGGCAGAAACGGTAGCGGCAAGAGCACGTTGCTCCAGATCATCGCGGGCACCTTGAGCCCCACCTCTGGCGAAGTGGCCACGTCAGGCCGCCTCGCCGCGTTGCTCGAGCTTGGTTCCGGGTTCGATCCGGATTTCACCGGACGCGAGAACATCTACATGAACGGCGCCCTCCTGGGCATGACGCGCGAAGAGGTAGACGTGCGTTTCGACGCCATCGCACGCTTCGCGGACATCGGACAGTTTCTGGATCAGCCGCTTAAATCCTATTCGAGCGGGATGGTAGTTCGGCTGGCGGTGGCAGTGCAGACGCAAATCGAACCGGACATCCTCATCATTGACGAGGCGCTTGCCGTGGGCGACGCGCTTTTCCAGAAACGCTGTTTTCGTCAGTTGCAACGCCTGCTCGATAATGGCTGTACGCTGCTATTCGTTTCTCATGATCAGGAGATCGTGAGAAGTCTTACGACGCGAGCCATCTTCCTGAGTCGCGGCGAGACGCAGCTGTGTGGCGCCACACGAGACGTAATGGTTGCCTATCGGGAATCGTTGCAACGTGAAGAGGAAGCCGTCTTTGCCTCTTTGCAAACCGCCATGAAGCCCGTCAGCCCCGGCACAAACGAGGAAGCCGCACGTGGCTCCGAAGAGGTCCAGATCGTCAGTACCCGGGTACTTGACGCGTTCGGCCTAGAGCAGGCGGTTTTCCAGTCGGGCGACTTGATTACCATCGAGATCTCACTTCTTTGCCATGTCGACATCGAAAACCTGAATGTCGCCTTCCGCATCAGGACCAAAGAGGGTGTCAAGGTTTCCACGTGGGGCACGCTCAACGAAGACATGCCGCTTTTTTCCGGCAATGAGCCAGCGACATTCTGGGCGCGTCGCTTCAAGAAGGGAGAGCGGGTCGTCGTGCAGTTCCGTGGGCCATGCGCATTGGGCGGCAATCTTTACGAGGTACAGGCCATCGTCGCGCAGGAATTCGACCGCTACTACGCCGACCAGCGCGTCCTGCACTGGGTGGAGGACGCCGCGCATTTCACCGTCGTGCTCAAGGCAAGGGAGTACGTTTTTGACGGGGTGTGCGACACGGGGCTGCGATGCGTGCGCGACTGGCTCCCGGAACCAAGCGTCATTGATTCATCGTTTTACGACTTCGTTCCGGACGGTCGTGTCAGCGCAACGACGCCGGAGCCGTCCTTGCTAGAGGCCAACAGGGAGGTGCCATGAACGAGACGCTACAATCCGCTGCGGATTCAGCGCGGCTGCTGGAGCTCGTGGACGTGCTTGAGCGCCGTTCGCGCACCACGGAGTCGCTATTGAATATCGCGATAGAACTGCAACAAGTGACCGAAGAGCGTTCACGCAGCAGCGAATCGCTCTTGAACTCACTACTTGAACTGCAGGCCGTGACAGAAGAGCGCTCGCGCACTCTTCTTTTCGAATCTCAGCAGATCCGTCATGCGTTGACTTACCAGCAAGAGTCCTTGCACGCCTGGTATCTCGAAAGCCTCCAAGCGCGGCCGCCAGTTTCGGCCCGGGCCGCGTTACAGTTCGGGCGCCAGTTGCGGCTTGAAACTGACCATCCGATAGCCTCTCACAGTAACGATCATATCCAGCCGGACTCCACGGCCGAAGGCATCTCGCGGCCCGCTGCCTTTGTTCGACATTGTATCGACGTGCTTGGTCGGGACATCCGTTGCCTGGACATCGGGGTGGGGGCGGCCGGGCTGGTGTTTGAGTTCGTAATGCAAGGTATTGCGGCGCTGGGAATCGACGGCTCAGATCATTGTCGCAAAGAGGGTATTGGATACTGGCCGATTCTTCCGGAAAACCTTTTTACTTGCGACATTACAAAGCCATACCGATTTGCTGTACGCGAAACAGGCGCGCCTGTTGCTTTTCAGCTGATTACCTGTTGGGAGGTGATGGAGCACATTGCGGCGAACGACACAAAAGTCGTCTTGTCCCGAATCCGTAGTCTGCTTGCGGACGGCGGCTATTTTGTGGGGTCCATTTCCAGGCTGCGTTATGATGCGCCCGACGGATCTCCTTACCATGTGACGCTAGAGTCGCCGGATTGGTGGCAACATCATTTTAAAGAGGCGGGGCTGCTGATTGTTGATGACCATCCGTTCGATGTTTCCCTGTTTTGTCGGGGAAATGGCCCGCGCTTCCAGGATTTCCACAATTACAGCCGGGATCCTGGCGCGGGGTTCCATTTCGTTGCAAGGGCGAGCAGTTGACCGTTTCCACGGCGCTGCTTCCCTGAAGTACACGAAATCGCGAAGATGTTTGAGAATTTCCCTAAGGTCAACTGAGGCTGGCCGATGAGTTTGTTGGAGAGCATTGCGAGGGACGAAGAGCGGTGCGCCACGACGGGAAAAATTGGCAGGCGTCCCGGATTGTCGTGCAGCGACCGCGTAGGCGATCTGTTGAATGTATCAAGGTAAATAGTCATGATTTTTAGAACCATTTTGTTGGCTCTCTCAGGGCTTCTGCTGGTTGGCTGTGATACCCAGACGCCCGCTGCTGCATCCCTCTTTGATGCCGGTGTGCGGACGGCGGTTGTTCTTACTGAGTGGCCTGGCAAGGTGGCCACAGACGCCGACTTTCCTGTCGGCGTAAGGGTCTTCAATTCCGGAACCGTCCTTATACCTTCACTTCCGGCTGTTTCGGAAAAAGGGAAGCGCGTCGGCGTTTCTTATCATTGGTTTGGAACCGACAATCGACTCGTGCAATGGGATGGTCTTGTGACGAGTCTCGGGAGCGATGTCCGCCCTGGCGGTGATCTGGATGTCGCGCTCAAGGTCCGTGCGCCTGCTGAACCGGGAAGATACATTCTGGAAGTCGATCTGCTACAAACCGGCGTTTTCTGGTTTGCCGGGTCTGGGTCGCAGACTGCCAGAGTCGTTGTTGATGTGAGCGCCGAGCTGCCCTGACTGGATCTGATCTAAAAAAACTGCCTCATGAACCCTACGAGATCCAATAGCAATTTGAAGGTGGCAATTGTCTGTCCTTGTTTCAATGAGGCGGAGGTCCTTCCAATATCAATCCCGCGTCTGCTCGACGTGCTTGATGATCTTATTCTTAACCATGGTTGCGATGCGAAAAGCTACTTGGTGTTCGTTGATGACGGATCGCGCGATGCAACATGGGCCATCGTTGCGGCTGCTGCTGATCAGCACAGCGGTAGAGTTCACGGCATAAAGCTTTCGCGCAACGCCGGGCATCAGAATGCGCTTGTCGCTGGTTTAGGGTATGTGACCGGGCAGTGCGATGTTGCGATCAGTCTGGACGTAGATCTACAGGATGATCTTGCTGCGCTCCCGAGAATGATCGCAGAGTACCGATCTGGTGCTGAAATCGTGCTGGGTGTGAAGGCGAGCAGAGCCTCAGACACATTCTTCAAAAAACTTTCGGCGGCGGGTTTTTATAAAGGCATGCGTTTGATGGGGGTTGATCTCGTCGAGAACCATGCCGATTGCAGGCTCATGTCTGCCAAAGCCTTGGCAAATCTTGAAATGTTTCCGGAGCGAGTCCTTTTTCTACGCGGCTTGCAGCCCCTTCTGCATTCCAAAATATCTACGGTCAGCTATCATCTCAGTGCGAGGCTGGCCGGGGAGAGTAAGTATCCGCTTCGGAAAATGCTGGCTTTGGCTTGGAGTGGCACAACTTCATTCTCGACTGTGCCGCTGCGCTTGATCTCCTGGATGGGAGGTGTGGTTTTTCTCGTTTCGTTTGTTTTTGCGGCGTTCGCCATGTTCAACGCCTTGCGCGGGCATGTTGTCCCCGGTTGGGCGTCCGTCACCATACCTCTGTATCTCCTTGGCGGAGCATTGATGCTCTCTATCGGCATCGTCGGCGAGTATGTTGGGAAGCTTTACCTGGAGGTCAAGGGGCGCCCTCGCTACTTGCTGGATGAGGTGCATTGCGGAAATACGGCAGGCCGGGGTCAGGTTGAATAAGCGTGGACGATACGTGTCGAAAATAATGAAAAATAAAGAGAACATCTGGTTCTTGATGGTTGCCATCCTGATTGGAGGCGTCTTCGTCCTGCCAGCGGTTGTCTTTGGGAGCTGGTTCCCTCTGGATATGCCGGCGCTGTTCAAGGTTGGTCGGGATTTTGCGGAGTGGATCGACTGGATCGTCAATCCCAATACGGGCTCGGGACGCTATGTGCCGGTTTACTGGCTTTACTATTGCGCCCACTACTATTTGTTTGGCTCAGATCCGACTGGCTATTATGGCTTGATGGCGCTCATCTTCTTTTTAGCGGCGTTGGGTTGGTGCTGGACCTTCGCACGCACAGAGAAAAGCAAACTGGCGGCTCTTGCGTTGTTAGTGCTTATTTTTGCGGGATCGCCGATTGCCGAGAACATCTACACGGTAGGGAAGCCTGAGCCACTGGCGTTCTTTTTTACGACAGCTATTTTGCTGGTCTTCTTCTTGTGGCGCCCAGTCGGTCGAAGCTCGGCCTGGATCAAGTACGCCACAATATCGCTATTGTTCGTGCTTGCGCTGTGGGCAAAAGAAACATCGCTCGCGTTGATTTCGTTTTCTTTTTTTGGTCTGTTCGTTGCAGGGGTGCTGCGTTTTCGGAATTTGCCATCGGCGAAAGTCGTATCCACAAAGTACGGCGCACTGTCAGCTTCGTTTATTGCGGGGTTCTTGATGTCCAGAATCCCGCACGTCGTGATGCCAGAGTTAGGGACGAATGACAGTTATGTTGATTACAGCATAACGCTCCGCTTGATACGCGAGAATGCCGAGTTTTACATCGTTCAGCAGCCGGATGTTTTGATGTTCGGGGTCTTGGCGGCCATATTCGCAGTTTGGTTGTGTGCGGAACTGTTCAAGCGGACGTTGAGCGAGACGCAGGTTGATTCGTATGTCTTCATGGCTGGTTTGTGCGCTTTGGGTTGGGCTTTTTATCTCGCCCTGCTGATATGGCGTTGGCCGATGGCTTACTACATGCTTTTCCCCTCTGTTCTTTTCAAGGTTTGCACGGTGTATGGGTGGCGTAAAGCATGGCTTCTTGGCGGGCGTAGCTGGGGCGGATGGAGTGCCGTGCCCCTCGGGCTAATGAGTTTGGCGACTGTCTATGGCGTGCTGGTTTTCTATTATGTCGGCATGAGCCAGTTGCAATACTCCGCCATCTATACGAAAGCCGTTCACGAGTATGCGAAGAGAGCGGGTCCCGCGGATGATCTGGTTATTGAGTCATATCCGTTCTTCTCCGAGCAGATAGGGGCAACCGGAGACTTTGTCGAGTTTTCTGCCGACAAAAGTCGAACCATAAAAGGGATTGCCGATGTTCTTGATCCCGCGGTGACCAGCCGGCAGGATATTCTCGATTTGCTGAAAATTACTCCCGTAGATCTTGAGAATAACTACCGCAACTTTCCGGGGGAAGGTGATTTCGTTCTTGTTTTTACCGGCAGGAAAATTGCCCACTGGTTCTTGAGGGGTGTTGCGCCGTATTACTCTGAGGACTCAATACTCAAGACGTCAGGCGCTTACGAGATGGATCTTGTTTCCGCCGCGGCTATGGCGATGCCGGCGTTGTTCGTCAGTTTGTGGGACTGGCGTCCGAAGTTTGAGTTGACCTCTGTCGGATACAAGCTTTACCGCGTGAAGGAGAATGCCCCCCGGTTCGTTTGGCGTGGTATGTATCCGGACAGTTGGGTTGGAGGGAAGGCGACTCTGAAGATTAACGAGAGCTACCCTGCAGCCGTCGTCGCGAAAATGAGTGTCCCGAGCTATGGTTTGCCGAGCACAGTGGTGATTTCAAAGGATGGACATCCTTTCAAGACGGTGGATTTCAGGAATACAGACGAGAAGACGATTCTGCTATCGAGTTATGAGGATCGGGTTCATGTTTATGAATTCTCGACGACGAAAACAGTGGTTCCTGCTGACCTTGGGCTGAACAGGGACAAGCGTAGGTTGGGTTTCCGTTTATCTCTTGATCGAGGCCCGTCATCAGATTTTAAGTCAGCAGTTGATCGATGAGTTCGGCGAGTTTGTGGCAATTCCTTAGATATGTGCTAGTGGGTTTTCTGAACACGGCTGTTGGATATTCCGTCATATTCGGCCTGATGTATGGAGCAGGCTGGTCGCCGGAGTCGAGCAATTTAGCCGGCTATCTTGTTGGTATGGTCGTTTCGTTCACCGTGAACAGGCGCTTTACGTTTCGAAGCAACGGCGCGTGGCGTTCGCAGTTTGTGAGATTTCTTGTCGTATTTGTTGTTGCGTATCTGTCAAACCTTCTGATACTCGTAGCGCTTGTTCGGGTTCTCGGTGTGCACGAGGCCGTTTCGCAGATCGTGTCAGGCGGGGTTTACGTGGTCTCAGCCTTCTTGATGAACAAATGCTTTGTTTTTTCCAGTAATTATGAACAAGGACGTTGATGTGAAAAAAGCTCTTATTACCGGCGTTACGGGCCAGGATGGCGCCTATCTGGCGGAGTTCTTGCTCAAGAAGGGCTACGAGGTGCATGGAATCAAGCGCCGAAGCTCGCTTTTCAACACCGATCGCATCGACCATCTGTACCAAGACCCTCATGTCGACAATCGGAAATTTATCCTGCACTACGGTGACCTGACGGACTCCACCAGCTTGACCCGCATCATTCAGAAAGTTCAGCCGGACGAGATCTACAACCTGGCGGCGCAAAGCCATGTCGCGGTCTCGTTCGAGGAGCCGGAGTACACCGCGAACGCTGATGGCATTGGTGCATTGCGTATCCTGGAAGCGATCCGCATTCTTGGACTTGAGAAGAAGACGCGCTTCTACCAGGCATCTACGTCCGAGCTGTACGGGTTGGTGCAGGAGATTCCGCAAAAGGAGACTACCCCGTTCTATCCGCGCAGCCCTTATGCGGTGGCAAAGCTGTACGCGTACTGGATTACGGTCAACTACCGCGAGGCGTATGGCATGTACGCGTGTAACGGGATTCTCTTCAACCACGAAAGCCCGGTGCGTGGCGAAACATTCGTGACGCGCAAGATCACCCGCGCGATTGCGCGCATTGCGCTGGGCCTGCAGGACTGCTTGTATCTGGGAAACATGAGCGCGCTGCGCGACTGGGGTCACGCGCGCGACTACGTGGAGATGCAGTGGCTGATGCTGCAGCAGGAGAGTGCGGAGGATTTCGTGATTGCCACCGGTGTGCAGTACAGCGTGCGGCAGTTTGTCCAGTTCGCAGCCCAGGAGTTGGGCGTGACGGTGCGCTTCGAGGGCGAGGGCGTGGAGGAAGTGGGCGTCGTCGAGGCGGTGTCTGGTGACAAGGCGAGCTGCAAGGTAGGCGACGTGATCGTGCGGGTCGATCCGCGCTACTTCCGCCCGACGGAAGTGGAGACGCTTCTGGGTGATCCGACCAAGGCGCGTGAGAAGCTGGGGTGGACGCCCGCGACGACGCTGCAGCAGTTAGTGGCGGAGATGGTGGAATCCGATTACACGGCGGCACGCCGGGATGAGCTGGTGAAGAAGGCCGGTTTCCAAGCCTACGACTATCACGAGTGATGCGCGGCTGCAGATGTGTGTGCGTTTGATGAGTCCGTATCTTGAGCGCTGAAGCCGCATTGCCGCTGGTGACGGTGGTCGTTCCGTCCTTCAATCAGGGCCGCTTTCTGGACGATGCGCTGCGTTCGATATTCGAGCAGGACGTTCCCGTCGAGGTTTTTGTGCTCGATGGCGGCTCGACGGACGAGTCCGCGCGCGTTATCCGTGAGTGGGCTCCGCGGTTGGCGGGCTGGCGTAGTCGCAAAGACGAAGGCCAGGCAGCGGCTATCAACGAGGGCGTTGCCTTGGGGCGTGCGCCGTTCGTGTGTTGGTTAAACAGTGATGACTGGCTGCTTCCGGGAGGGCTGCGCAAGCTTGTGGATGCGTTGCAGGCACAGCCTGGCACGCCGGCGGTGTACGGCCGGGCTTGGAATGTGGTGGAGGCGAGCGGAAAGCGGTCTGCTGTATGGGTGGAGCCGTTTTCCGAGCGTCGCATGGCGGTCCGGTGCATCGTGTCGCAGCCGGCATCACTCGTCCGCCGTACCGCCTGGGAGGCGGTGGGGGGCGTCGACGGCAGGCTGCACATGGCTATGGATTACGATCTGTGGTGGCGGCTTTACCGGTCGATCGGCGCGCTGGTATTTCTGGATGACTATGTTGCAGTGAACCGGGAGCATGCCGCGACCAAGACGAAGACAATGCGCCGGCGGCACTATCGTGAGGCGATGGCTGTCGTTCGCCGGCATTACGGACGGGTGCCGATCAAGTGGTGGCTGGCGCAGCCTTATTCAGTCTGGTTCAAGACGATTTTTCCGTGAAATGCAGGTTTTCATGGTTTCCGGCCGCTATTGGCGATGAGTCGAATAAGTAGAAAGTAAATGAATCAGAAAGAGAACCGGCCCCGCAGCGATTCGTCTACCACGGTAGGGCGGCGATTGCGCGTACTGCATGTGTACAGGACATATTTTCCTGAAACGCAGGGTGGGCTGCAGGAGGCTATCCGCCAGATATCGCGGGGGTTGCGTACAGCCGGTTGCGAAGCGTCTGTTTTTACGCTGGCGAAGGACCCGGTGCCGCCCACTGTCCAGATGCAGGAGGGGGTGGTCGTCCGCGCGAAAAGCATTGCTGAGATCGCTTCATGCGATATCGGCTCGCCGTGGGGCGTGGCGCAGTTTCGCAAACTCGCAGCGTCGGCGGATATCCTGAACTTTCATTACCCATGGCCGTTTGGCGACCTCCTCGGGGCGCTGTTCAATCCTGGTAAACCGTACGTAATTACTTACCATTCGGACATCGTCCGTCAGCGAGCCGTGGAGCGTCTGTATGCGCCGCTACGCACGCTGTTCTTCCAGCGCGCGGCTGCGGTGGTGGCGACCTCGCAGGTTTACGCAATGACGAGTCCTTATCTGACGAGGACGAATTGGCCGGTCGAGGTGATTCCCTTGGGAATAGACCCTGGCGACATTCCTGCCGTGTCGGATCCGGTCCGCACGAAGTGGAAGAGCCGCTTTCCCCTGCCATTTTTCCTCTTTGTCGGCGTACTCCGTTATTACAAGGGCCTGGAGTTTCTGATCATGGCGGCGCGCATCAACGGCGCTACCGTGGTGATTGCGGGCGACGGGCCCGAGCGCGAGCGGCTTAAGTCCCTGGCGGAGGGCATGGACAACGTGCATTTTGTCGGACATGTCACGGACGAGGACAAGTTCGCGCTGCTGGCGCTTGCGCGCTCCGTGGTGTTCCCCTCGCATCTCCGCGCCGAGGCGTTCGGGGTCACGCTGCTGGAGGGGGCAATTAGTGCCTGTCCCTTGATATCGACCGAGATCGGCACCGGAACTTCGTATGTGAATGCACACGGTGAGACCGGGCTGGTGGTGCCGCCGGCCGATCCAGTGACGTTGTCAAACGCCATGTCACGCTTGCTCAATGACGAGAAGGAGGCTATGCGGATGGGAATTGCCGCACGGGAGCGCTGCATCCGCTTGTTCAATACGGCTGACATCGGCCGCCGTTATCTTGAGCTCTACACCCGCATATGCGGCGGCCCGGCAACGGACGCAAGGCAGGAGCGCCCGGAGGGGCTGAGTCAGTTAGAGCGGCGCTCTGCGCCCAGAGGTTAATCGGAATGTCGCCTGATTCCCGCATTTACGTCGCAGGGCACAGGGGCTTGGTCGGCTCGGCAATCGTGCGCAACCTGGAGGCGCACGGCTACCGGAACCTGATCAAGCGTACCCACGCGGAGCTCGATCTCGAGAATGGTGCCGCAACGGATGAGCTCTTCGCCCAACAGCGCCCGGAGTACGTTTTCCTCGCGGCGGCCAAGGTGGGCGGCATCGTCGCCAACAACACCTATCCGGCAGAATTCATCCGCAGCAACCTCGCCGTTCAGGACAGCGTTATTCACAGCGCCTGGCGCCATGGCGTAAGGCGCCTGTTATTCCTGGGGTCCAGTTGCATATATCCCAAGCTGGCGGCGCAGCCCTTGAAGGAGGCGTACTTGTTGACCGGCCCGCTGGAGCCAACGAACCGTCCCTACGCATTGGCGAAGATCGCCGGCATCGAGCAGTGCTGGAGCTACAACCGGCAGTACGGGACAAAATTTCTGGCGGCCATGCCGACCAATCTCTACGGGCCGGGCGACAACTATCACCCAGAGAACAGCCACGTCATTCCCGGGCTGATCCGCAAGTTCCATGAGGCAAAGGTGGCCGGGCGTGCATCGGTCGCGGTGTGGGGCTCCGGCACGCCAAGACGCGAGTTCATGTACAGCGACGACATGGCGGCTGCCTGCATCCACCTGATGAAACTGCCGGATGCGCAGTTCGAGGAGCTCCTGGGCAGCGACGAATCCGTTACAGGTCGGTTCGAACCACCGCTCATCAACGTGGGCGTCGGGCAGGACGTGACGATCCGCGAGCTGGCTGTAATGGTGAAAGAAGTGACCGGTTTCACGGGAGGGATCGAGTTCGATACCAGCAGGCCCGATGGCACCCCACGCAAACTCATGGACGTGAGCAAGCTCGACTCGGTTGGCTGGAAGGCTACGACCTCCCTGCAGGACGGGTTGCGGCGTTCTTACGCAGACTTTCTGGCGACCAATCCGTGAAGATCTCAATCATCACGGTCTGCTTCAATGCCGCCGACACGATCGCCGATACGCTTCGCTCGGTAGCGGAGCAGGATTATCCGGACATCGAGCACATCGTGGTGGATGGCGCCTCGCGCGATGGTACCCAGTCGATCGTCCAGGGTTTGAGCCAGCGGGTGGCGCGCTTCGTGAGCGAGCGGGACCGTGGCATCTATGACGCCATGAACAAGGGCATGGCCCTGGCGACCGGCGAGGTGGTGGCCTACCTGAATGCCGATGATGTTTATGCCCATGCCGGCGTGGTGCGTCGCGTTGTCGAGGTTTTCCAGGATCCGAAGGTCGACGCATGCTATGCAAACCTCGTCTACGTCGACCGCTCACGGGCTGAGCAGGTCGTACGCGTGTGGCGTTCACGAGACTTCCGGCCGGGCCTTTTCCGCCGCGGATGGATGCCTGCCCATCCCACCCTGTTCGTACGGCGCGAGCCATTGCTCGCGACCGGCGGATTCGATATCCGCTTCCGCCAGCAAGCCGACTTCGATCTGACTTTGCGTCTTTTCGAGCTGCAGCGCATACGCTCCCGATTCATTCCTGAATTCTGGGTCCGCATGCGCGAGGGGGGGGCGAGCAACGCCAGTTGGCGCCACATCGTAAAAGGCAACCTGGAGGCTTGGCGCATCTGCTGGAAGAACGGTTTCCGGGTGGGGCCGTGGTTCATGCTGATAAAGGTTGCATCCCGCCTCGGCCAGTTCCGCGTGCGGGCCGCGGATCTGAAGGCTCTGGAGCGCCAGGGAACCGAAGCGGCTCTTCCGTGATGCTGTTGCTCGCAGTGGCCGCTTACTTGGCCGCTTGCCCAACTCTGAAGCAGCATTGCTGCCGTGACGCCTGATTCCGCGAAACATGCAGAGAACACCCAGCCCAGTTGCGTCGCCGTTGCCGCGGGCGTCGATCGTACGCAGCACCGCCTGGAATATCGCAGGCCTCGTTACGCCGCTCCTGGTTGCGCTTTTCGCGATCCCCGTCCTGATCAAGAGTCTGGGCGTTGACCGGTTCGGGATCCTCAACCTTGCCTGGATGCTCATCGGCTATTTCAGCCTGTTCGACCTGGGCATCGGCCGGGCATTGACCAAGCTTGTTGCGGAGCGGCTGGGCGAGGGGCGGCACGCCGATGTTCCGGGCCTGGTATGGATGGCCCTGTCGTTGATGCTTGCCCTTGGCGTGATCGGCGCTGTTGTGATGGCAGCGTTGTCTCCCTGGCTGACCCGCGACGTGCTGGAGATGCCGATCGAATATCGTGAGGAGGCGCGCAACACGTTCCTGGTACTCGCGATCTCGCTTCCAGTGGTGATCAGTACCAGCGCACTGCGTGGCGTGCTTGAGGCCTATCAGCGTTTCGATCTGGTCAATCTGATCCGTATCCCCTTCGGCGTCTTCATGTTCGTCGGGCCTCTGTTTGTTCTGCCGTTCACCAGAAACCTGACAGTGGTGGTGGCTGTCCTGATGCTGGGGCGAATCGTTTCCTGGGTTGCGCACTACCGGGCGTGTCTGAGTGTGGCTCCCGAACTGCGGGCGGGAAGGAGTGCGAAGCTCGAGGCTGCTGGTCCGTTGCTGCGTTTCGGCAGCTGGATGTCGGTTTCCAATCTGCTGGGACCGGTCATGGTGTACCTGGATCGCTTCGTGATCGGCGCCATGCTTACTACCGCCGCGGTGGCGTACTACACCACGCCCTACGAGATCGTGACCAAGCTGTGGATCGTCCCGGGTGCAGTGCTGGGGGGCTTGTTTCCGGCCCTCGCAGCCACGCTGGTCGCCGACAGGCAGGCCGCGGTGGCGCTGTTCGAGCGAGGTGCCAACGCGGTGCTGGTGCTGGTATTTCCGGCGGCGTTGTTGCTCGTTGCTTTCGCACCAGAAGGCCTGACCCTCTGGCTCGGGCCGGATTTTGCCGCGCACAGCGCCGCGGCCGGCAGTTGGCTGGCGGTCGGCGTGTTCGTGAATTGCCTTGGCCATGTGGCGTTTGCATTGGTGCAGGCCGCAGGCCGCCCTGATGTGACAGCGAAGCTGCATCTGATCGAACTGCCGATGTATCTTGCGCTTCTCGCGTGGTTGCTACCTCGCAACGGCATTGTGGGCGCGGCCCAGGCATGGGCCATACGCGCCCTTGTCGATACGAGCTTGTTGTTCCTTCTGGCGCAGCGCTACGTGGGTAGGGGGCGCGCGTTGCGCAACTTCGTGTTGGCCATGCTGTTTTCGCTGTCCGCGTTTGGCCTGGCTGTGTTGCCTGACCACGCCTATGCCAGAGGCGCGATGGTGTGCGTCCTCTTGCTTGTTTTTGGCGCGCTTGCCTGGCGTGTCTTGCTTGCTCCTGCCGATCGATCATTTGCACTGGCCAGGCTGGATGCAGCCCTCCGGTTCGCGCGCAGGGGCAAGCAGTGAGCGTCTCCCCGGATCAAGTGTCTTTGAGCGTGTCCGTTGCGTTATGCACTTACAACGGCCAGCAGTTCCTGCGCGAACAACTGGACAGCATCCAGCGCCAGACCAGGCTGCCTGACGAGCTGGTGGTCTGCGATGATCGCTCTTCGGATGCCACCCAGGAGATCGTCGAAGCGTTCGCGAGGGGTGCGTCGTTTCCGGTTCGCTGGCATGTCAACGAAGTCAATCTTGGCTCCACGCTGAATTTCGAGCGGGCAATAGGCCTGTGCCAGGGGGATCTGGTTTTCCTGAGTGATCAGGACGATGCTTGGCATCCGCGGAAGATCGAGCTGATGACGCGTGAGTTCGAATTCGCTCCGGAGGTGGGGCTGGTGTTCTCCGATGCCGAGGTGGTGGACGCCGGTTTGCATCCTCTGGGCTATCGGCTCTGGGATTCAATGGAATTCTCGCGCCGTGAGCAACGACTTCTGACGAATGGACGAGCGCTCGACGTCCTGCTGAAGCATAACGTCGTGACCGGGGCCGCCCTGGCCTTCCGGCGGAACCTGTGCGATGAGTTCCTGCCCTTGCCGTCTTCGTGGATTCACGACGGCTGGATCGCCATCATCGTCTCGATGTGTGCCGAGGTACGGGTACTTTCGGAACCACTGCTGAGCTACCGCCAGCATGGACGCAATCAGGTGGGGGGGGTGAAGCGTAACCTCCAGGGACAGGCCGCTCACGCCGGTACAATCGGCGCCGCGCACTACCGTCAGATGGCAGAACAATATGCTGCCGTTCATGAATGGGTGCGGGCGAAGGGGGGGGGGGCCAGCGGGCAGGCGCATACGCAATCTCTTGCAGGCAAAATCGCGCACTTGCTTCATCGCGCCGGGCTACCGCGCGCTTGGCCCGGGCGTGCATGGCTGGTCGGGTGGGCGCTTGTGAGAGGTGACTACCATCGGTACTCCCGTGGCTGGCGCAGCGCTGTGAAGGACTTTCTGCGGCCGGCCTGAACGGGAAAAACAAATGGGCCGCAACGATCGGCCCGGGGTGGTGGGGTGTCGGGTATCTGGAACAGGGGATGTGTTGTGGGGGCAAGAGCCGAACTGACCGGATTCGGAAATAGAGGGATGGGCATCGCGTTGGAAACCGGGCGTGATCGCGGATCGGCTTACGAGCAGGGCTTGTACTACATGCTCTTGCTGGTTTTCTTTGCCGCGGTCTTCGATCCCATGGCACGTGTGCTGCACATGAAGTACGTGGCATTCGGGGTCTTGTGCCTGTTTGCCCTGCACGCCTGGTGGAGCGGGAGGATGGGGCCATTGTTCAAGCCTGGCCTCCGCTTCTGGGCGGTATTTGCCGTGCTGGTTCCTGGATATGGCCTGGTGTTGACCGCGTTGCGCGCCGGGCAGGTAAGTCTCGGCGCGGATTCCGTCTACCTGTCGGCCGGTGTCTTTCTCGGCTATTGCCTGCTGCTCAATAGCGCGGGCAGCGTACAGGCGGCTATCCGCGCGCTTGATCGCGTCCTGATGCTTCTGGCAGGGAGCATTCTTGTTCTTTCGGTCTTCCTCGTACTTGCATTCGTCCAGATCATCGACCTCAGCAAACCGCTGTTCGCCTTTTTGCTGGAGCACGGAATTGCGTTCTCCGGGATTCGAGAATATGCCGATCTTCGGTTGGTCAATCTCTATTTCTACAGTGCGCCCATGTTGGTTTTCGTAGCCGCGCGCCGATGGGATATCTACTTCAGCGCCGGAGGGCGAGGGGACCTGGCTGCGGCTGCTCTGACGAGTATCGCGCTCTTCCTCACGGGCACGCGTGCCTGCATCGTGCTGGCAGTCCTGACGCCGGCAGTCGTCTGGGGTTGGCGTAGGTATGGCCCGTGGTGGTCGGTGTTCGTTTTCGGCGCGGCAGGGGGGCTCCTGCTTGTCCTGGCGTCCATGATGGGGGCCTTCACTGTCATGCTGTCTTCCGGTGAGTACAGCAATGCCGTCAAGCTGGCGTATCTGACCCATTATCAGAGCATCTGGTCGGACCTGGGGACGCTCCTCTTCGGGCAGGGATTCGATGCGGTGACATGGTCGGAAACCTTCCGCGGGATGCTGGTCGGGGGCTCACGCTCGACCGAACTGACCTATCTGGAGGTCGTGCGCGTGTACGGCCTGATCGTGGCAGTGGCGGTCTGCGCATTGCTGGTGTCGCCGGTGTTTTTCTGGCGCCGGATGACCACACCGTCCTGGCGCTTCCTGCCGATGGCGTGGTTCCTGTTCCTGTTGCTCGCAGCGAGCAATCCCTACATTTTCTCTTCCACAGGCATGACCCTGTTCGGCATCGTTTCGATGGCGATGCTGCATGACATGGTGCGGGCCCGAAAGGAGAGACATGCGGTCGGGGAGCAAGGGGCGGCGTGATCAGACTTTGCGCTGAGCGCGGCGGCGTGCGTTTGCCATGATGCGCCTGCCTGTCTTGCTGGTCGTTGTGCTCTATCGCTGTCCGCTGGAAAGCTCAGGGACCTTGCAGAGCCTTCTGAAGGCCAGGGCGGCAGGGATGGTGCCGGAGGCCCTCTGGATCTTCGACAACGAGCCGGCGCCGGGCAACGAGACGTCCCCCATGCTGGCAAGCCTGGAGGCGACCTACGAACCCAGCGCTACGAACCGGGGGATCTGTCCCGGGTACGAGCGTGCCCGCCTGGCTGCACTGCATGCGGGGATCGAATGGCTCTGGCTGTTCGATCAGGACAGCGACTTCGATCCCGCGTTCATGCTGGGTATGGGAAAGGCCTGGGAGGTCCTGGCGCGGGATGCTGCTTGCTGGGCAATCCTGCCACGGGTGTTTTCAGAAGGTAGTCTCGTCTCGCCGCTTGCACGCGCAGCCCTGCCGCCGGCAGAGCGCGACGGTTATTTGCCTGCCAGTGCAGACGCCAGGGCCATCAATTCAGGGATGATGCTGCGGCGGCGGTTTGTCGACGGGCTGGGTGGTTTCGACCAGCGTTTCTGGCTGGACGGACTGGACCACTGGCTATGTCTGAGCGCGCGCAGCGCCGGTCAGCGCACTGGCGTGGCAACGGCAGTGCTGCAGCACGCATTGTCGGTTACAGCGACGACAGGCTTCGTGTCCGTGGCGCGGTATCGCTCCATCCTCGCGGCTGAACGCCTGCTGTTCCAGGAGCACTACACGAGCGGCGAGCGCGTACACTATCTGGCCCGGCTTCTGTATCGCTGCGTCAAGCAGCCGTTGCGCTGGAAGAGTTTTGCCTACCTTTCCTCCAACCTTGCCCAGCTCTGGCGAGTCTGGGTCTGAATAGCGCGCACATGGATGCCCGCCCGCTGTCGTCACCGAGTCGCCCTGGCGTTCAGTGAGCAGCCCAGCGTAACGACGATGAACAAGCCCCCCGCCTTTCGTGACGATCCTGCCGTGACGGTCAGTGTGTGCATGGCTACGTACAACGGTGCGCGTTTCCTCCGTGAGCAACTCGACTCCGTGCTGTCCCAGCTCGGCGAGGGCGACGAGCTTGTTGTCAGCGACGACGGTTCGACCGACGCCACGCTCGAGATCATCTCTGGTCTCGCCGATCCGCGCGTTCGCCAGGTCGGTGACGGCCGTCGGCGCGGCTATGTCGGCAACTTCGAGCGGGCGCTGCAATCAGCGCGGGGAGAGCTGGTTTTCCTGTGCGACCAGGACGACATCTGGGCGCCTGAAAAACTCCGCCGCATGAGGGCTGCGTTTGCCGCCCGCCCTGACGTGGCCATGGCGCACCACGAGCGACGGCTCATCGATGCCGAGGGCTC
Organism: Uliginosibacterium sp. H1; assembly: GCF_036017065.1. Classification (NCBI taxonomy): domain Bacteria; kingdom Pseudomonadati; phylum Pseudomonadota; class Betaproteobacteria; order Rhodocyclales; family Zoogloeaceae; genus Uliginosibacterium; species Uliginosibacterium sp. H1. The sequence goes on along the minus strand of NZ_JAYXHR010000002.1, from coordinate 66,909 downwards.
CGATCTTGGGCCCGGGCCACGTCTTGGAGACGGCGTCGCGGCCGGGCTGGGATTCGTGCTGCGCGAGGGCGTCAAGGCCCGCATGTGGGGTTGCGCGCTGGCGATGCGACGCCGCGCACTCGACCGCATGCTGCCGTTTCCACGGTCGGTCTATGCGCATGACCACTGGGCGACCATCGTCGGGGGGCTGGCCGGAGGCATCCTGCTCGTTCCGGAGCCGCTGATTTTCCATCGTCTGCATGGTGCCAACGTCACACCGAAAAACGGTTTGCCCTGGTCGGCCCGGGTCGTCGTCAGGCTGCGCTATGGGTGGATGGTCTGTGTGGCCTTGGCGCGGGGTTTGCGGAAGGGTGGGAAGTGAGCACGGAAAAGATCCTGGTGACCGGCGCCACCGGTTTCGTCGGTCGTCATCTCGTAAGGCATCTGCAGATCCAGGGAAGGTCGTTCCGGATCCTGGCGCGCCGTGACGTGCCGGGTGTCGACACCGTACTGGGGGACCTGACCCACCCCGCGTCATTGGTGGCGGCCACGGCAGGTATGGACACGGTGGTGCACTGTGCAGGCTTTGCGCACGCCCATAGCGGTGTGCAGGGCGAACTCGACATCCGTCATCGCGACGTCAATCTGCAAGGTACGCTGGCGCTGGCGCGTGCGGCGGCAGAGGCCGGGGTGCGGCGCTTCGTGTTCTGTTCGTCCGTCAAGGCCGTTGCCGACCCGGGAGAGCGTTGCGTAGACGAGTCGTTCGCGGACAGACCCCTCACCGCCTATGGGCGTGCGAAACGTGAGGCGGAAGAGGGTCTCGCAGCCATTTCGCTGGAATGCGGCCTGGAAGTGGTGAATCTTCGCCTCGCCGTCGTATTCGGGCCGGGCAGCCGCGGGAACGTGGAGCGCATGTGCGCACTGGTGCGCTGCGGCCTGTTTCCGCCCTTGCCGGAAACGGGCAACCACCGCTCCATGGTGCATGTGGATGACGTCGTGGCGGCGCTCATGCTCGCGACGGACACCGCTCGCGCAGCAGGGCAGACCTACTTCGTTGCCCATCCCGAAGCCCTGTCCGGACGCGGGCTGTACGTCGCGATGTGCGAGGCCATCGGACGGCGCGCGGCGGCATGGAGCATACCGGAGGGTATGCTGCGCCTGTCTGCATCAGCGGCCGACCAGCTCCAGGCTGCGCTCGGGCGCCGCCTCCCCTTCGGCAGTCAGGTCGTCAGCAGCCTCCTCGACTCCGCCTGGTTCGATGCCACCCGCATCCAGCAGGAACTGGGCTGGCAACCACGGCTGGGGATGGTGCAGGGGCTGCGTACCTTGTTGCAGGATGAACGAAGAAATTGACCAGCTTTCGGAAACGGAAAACCAGGGAATGTTGAAACGCCTTGTGGATATCGCCCTGGCCGGTGGTGCCCTGGTGGTGCTCTGGCCGGTCCTGCTGTGCGTGGCTGTGTGCGTACGCGCATCGTCGCCCGGCCCCGCTTTGTACTGGTCCGATAGGGTAGGGCGGGACAACCGGATCTTCCGCATGCCGAAGTTCCGCTCCATGCGCGTCGACACCCCGGCTGTGGCCACGCATCTGCTGCAGAATCCTGCGGCGGCCATTACGCCGGTCGGGCGCTTCATCCGTAAGACCAGCCTGGATGAGTTGCCCCAGCTGTGGAGCGTATTGCGAGGCGACATGAGTATCGTCGGACCACGCCCCGCATTGTTCAACCAGGCCGACCTCATCGAAGCCCGTACCGCGGCCGGGGTGCATCGCATGCGACCGGGCATCACAGGTTGGGCCCAGATCAATGGTCGTGATGAACTGGATGTTTCGCAGAAAGTGGCCTTCGATGCAGAGTACCTCGCATCCCAGTCATTTCTTTTCGATGCGAATATCATCGCATCGACAATACTGCGGGTGCTGCGCCGGGACGGCGTGGCGCATTGAGTGCTTGAGGATTCTTGATGAACAACTGGCGTTCGCTGCTCGTTTTCCTGTATGACCTGATGGCCGTGGCGGTGGCCTGGGCCCTGGCTTTCGTTGCACGCTTCAACTTCAATTTCAACGAGATGCCCTGGGGCTGGCTGAGCGCTTCATTGCCGGTGGTGTTGCCGGTATTCGGCACCTCGTTCCTCTTGCTGCGCCTGTATCGCGGGCTCTGGCGCTACGCCAGCCTGGCGGATCTGCGCCGCATCCTGATGGCGGTGGTCCTGGCGACAGCAGCCTCGCCGCTGGCCTACTTCATGTTGCGCATCGAGGCGCCGCTGCCGCGATCGGTGCTGATCATCGCGCCGGTCCTGCTGCTGTTCATCATGTGTGGCAGCCGTATGGCCTACCGCATGTGGAAAGAGTCGGTCATATCGCTGGCGACCCATGCCAAGGGCGAACCGGTCATCCTCGTCGGCGCGGGTGATGCGGCCGCCAACCTCGTGAAGGAACTGACGCGCAGTCCGCTCTGGCGACCGGTCGCCCTGCTGGACGATGACCCCACCAAGTCAGGGGCGGTCATCCACGGTGTGAAAGTGGCCGGACGAATCGAGGATTTCCCGCGCGTGGCGGCGACGACGGGAACACGCAAGGCGGTGTTGATCATCCCGTCCGCGTCACGCGAGGTGCGCCGCCGCATTGCGGATTTCTGCATTGCGCAAGGTGCGGAATTGATGACGGTGCCTTCCGTCAACGAATTGATGCGCGGCGCGGGCGAGGTCGAACTGCTGCGCCGGGTGAAGGTAGAGGATCTGCTGGGCCGTGACCCCGTGCAACTGGAGAGCGAAGCGCTTCATGAATTCCTCTCCCGACGTATCGTCATGGTGACCGGCGCGGGGGGCTCCATCGGTTCCGAACTCTGCCGCCAGATCCTGCGGTTCGAGCCCAGCGCGCTGGTGGCGTTCGATGTCAGCGAGTACGCCCTCTACCAGCTCAAGGAATCCTTCGATGCGCAGGGCGTGAAGGTGCCGGTGCTGCCGGTGGTGGGTGACGTCAAGAATCGTATCCGTGTCGAGCAGGTGCTCGCGCAGTTCAAGCCTGCCGTGGTGTTCCACGCGGCTGCCTACAAGCATGTTCCGATGATGGAGGAGCTCAATGCGTGGGAGGCGGTGCGCAACAATGCGCTGGGCACCTGGACGGTCGCCGAGGCCGCGCGGCGGGCGGGGGTGTCCAAGTTCGTGCTGGTATCGACCGACAAGGCGGTGAACCCCACCAACGTGATGGGCGCCACCAAGCGCATGGCCGAAATGCTGTGCCAGCACCTGGCGGCGGAAGGCGACACGAAGTACGAGATCGTCCGCTTCGGCAACGTGCTGGGCAGTGCAGGGAGCGTGATTCCCAAGTTCCAGGAGCAGATCGCCAAGGGGGGGCCGATCACGGTCACCCATCCGGAGATCATCCGCTACTTCATGTCGATTCCGGAGGCGGCGCAACTGGTGCTGCAGGCCGGCGGCATGGGGCGTGGCGGCGAGATCTTCGTGCTCGACATGGGCGAGCCGGTGAAGATCGTCGATCTGGCCCGGGCGATGATCCGCCTGTCGGGGCTGGCGGAGGACGCCATCGAGATCCAGTTCACCGGGCTGCGGCCGGGCGAGAAGCTCTTCGAGGAGTTGTTGGCCGACGACGAGTCGACCGTGCCCACCCATCACCCGAAACTGCGCATCGCCAGGGCGCGCGAAGTGTCGCCGGCCATGGTAGGCGAGCTGCTCGACTGGTTGCAGGGGCGGCGTACGCTGACCGACGATGAAGTGCGCCGGGACCTCCGGCGCTGGGTGCCGGAGTACGCGCCGGCGCAGGGCCCCCGCCTGAACGCCGTGTCGGGTGGCCGGGACGCCGCCTGACGGACAGACGATGGCACGCATCCGCTACCGCTACGTCGTCGGTGACCTGCAGGGGTGCCTGGACCCGTTGCTGCGCCTGCTCGACGAAGTGGACTTCGATGCCGAGGCCGGTGACCGCCTGTGGGTGGTGGGGGATCTGATCAATCGCGGCCCGCAGTCCGTCGACACGCTTCGCTTCGTCCGCGGGCTGGACGATGCGGCCGTCGCGGTGCTCGGCAATCATGACCTGGCGACCCTGGCCGCGGTGGCAGGGGTCAGCGGCAAGCTGGGCAAGGTGCCGGCAGCGCAGGAACTGCTGGATGCCCCGGACGCGGCGGAGCTGGTGGACTGGTTGCGTGAACGCCCGCTGCTGCACGTCGACGGCAGTCATGTCATGGTCCATGCCGGTCTGTTGCCGGCCTGGTCGGTCTCGCAGGCGCAAGCCTTGGCTCGCGAAGTCGAACGCGCCCTGCGCAGCCCGGACTGGCGCGAGTTCATGGCGCAGATGTTCGGCAACGAGCCGGACCGCTGGAGCGACGACCTGCAGGGCTGGGACCGCCTGCGGGTGGTGGTCAACGCCATGACGCGCATGCGTTTCCTCGGCGAGGACGGCAGTCTGCAGATGAAGGCCAAGGGTTCGCCCGACCAGGCGCCGGAGGGATTGCTGCCGTGGTACGCGGTGAAGGACGCCGTCTGGCGCAGCCACACCGTGTTGTGCGGCCACTGGTCCGCACTGGGGTTGCGCGACATGGGCCGCGTTGTCGCGCTGGATTCCGGTTGCGTGTGGGGCGGTTGCCTCAGCGCCTTGCGGCTGGAGGACCGCCGCATCTTCCAGGTGCAATGCCCGGAGTACGCGGAGATCGGTAGCGACTGAGCGGGCGGCGCTGACAGGGCGGTTCCGGCGTCGTTGCGCCTCGCCGCCGTAGCACGTGCACTATCTTCGTCGGCGCGCTTGGCCAGCACCGTCCTGTCAGCACCTTTGCGGTGCTGACGATGTTCTCAATCACTGCTCGAAGGAGATGCCAGACGCGGCAGGCCGCTGGCCTGCGCGATCAGTGCTTCCGCCTGCTGGCAGGCGAGCCGTCTTCCTTCGCTCGCATCCACACTCTCCAGCCACGCCAGTTGCACAACGATGTGCGGGGCCTTCGTTACTGCACGCAGGCATTCCCACAGCGTGATGTCACCGTCGTAAGCCGAGGCGAGGCTGGTGCCACCGTCGGTATCCAGGTAGCGCAGCAGCGCGGGCTGGACGACGCAGGGTGCGTCCACCGCCGCCTGGAACAGGGCGGGGCGGAAGGGCAGCAGCGCCGTGCCGTTGGTGGTCGTGCCTTCCGGGAAGACCACCACCTGGTCCTGCGCGCGCAGGCAGGCCAGCACCGCGGCCGAGGCGCGCGCCGCCGCGCTGCGGCTGCCGCGGGCGATGAACAGGGTGTCGGTATGCTCCACCAGCCAGCCGATGACGGGCCAGTCGCGCACCTCGTCCTTGCACACGAAGTGGGTTTCGGTCGCCGCGTTCAGCACGAAGATGTCCAGCCACGAGATGTGGTTGCTCACGATCAGCGCGCTGCCCGCAGGCGGCGTACCGGTGGCGACGAGGCGCAAGCCCAGCAGGTGGATCAGCTGCTGCGACCAGACCCGCTTGATGCTGCGTTTGCGCGCCGTGTCCCAGTGCGGGAAGCGCCAGCGCACGATGGCCATGCCGCGCAACAGATGGAAGCCGAGGCGGGCGAGGCGCCAGGCGGCGCGGCTTTCGGTGGAGAGGGTGGAGAACAAGCGGGGACGCGCAGGAGTGGACAGCGGGGCGAGTATAGCCCGCTCGTCCAGTCTCTCCTGGGGAAGCCCCGGCGCATGGGCCGGGGGTGCCATCAGCCCTGGCGGTCCAGGAAGTGGCGCGAGTAGCGCTCGTCGACGCGCGCCATCTGCAGCAGGATCAGCAGGTCGGCGGTGTTGAAGTCGGGATCCCAGGCCGGGGCGCCGCACACCTGTGCGCCGGCGCGCAGGTAGCCCTTCAGCAGAGGCGGAATCTCGGCCGGCGTGTCGTTGGCGAGGTGGGCCACTGGCAGCGGATGGCGCGGGAACACGTGGTACTCCGGTGCGGCCATCTTGTCCTGCAGGGCGTTGTACAGGTTGGCGGCGTTGTGGCCGCCGTCGCCCATGCCGATGCTGGCGCAACCCATCAGGTAGTCGTAGCCATTCTGCATCATGAACTGGGCCAGCCCGTTCCACAGCAGGGTGATGACGGCACCGCTGCGGTACTCGGCGTCGATGCAGGAGCGGCCGATTTCCACCAGGCGGTCGCGCAGGTGGTGGAAGCGGGTCAGGTCGAACTCGGTTTCCGAGTAGTAGCCGACGCGTCGGGCGGCGTCGGGCGTGAGGATGCGATAGGTGCCGACGATGCGGCCCTGCGCCTCGTCGCGCACGATCAGGTGCTGGCAGTAGGCGTCGAAATGGTCGCGGTCCACCCCGGGGATGCGGGTGTTGAGGCGCGCGCCCATCTCGTCGGCGAATACGCGGTAGCGCAGCTTCTGCGCTTCAAGGATTTCGGATTCGGTCTGGGCCAGGCCGACGAAGAGGCTGCGCTGCTTGCGCGCGGCACGTGCTTCGAGCTGCGGGTTCTGGTCGGCGGGATTGTCGGTGCGGCGCATGCCCTGTCCTCATGTCTAAGGTGCAGGGGCATGCTAGGAACAGGGCGTTGCAGCGGCGTGACCGGTGCGTTACGCGAGCGTGACGCCTGCCGGGCGTGGCCTACTTGGTCACGCGGGTCTTGCTGCCGGACAGCACGCGCACCCGCTCGCCGGAGGCGAACTTGTCGTTGCCCATCTCCTGCACGATGACCACGCGTTCGCCGTTGTCATACTTCAGGGTCAGCTCCCAGGCGTCGGCACGGGTGTAGGCCTCTTCGGCTGCCGAACCGGCCAAACCGCCGGCCACTGCGCCGATCACCGCACCGATGGCGGCGCCCTTGCCGTCACCGACAGTGCTGCCGGCGATGCCGCCGACCGCGCCGCCGGCGGCCGTCCCGATCCACGAACGGGTGCCTTCCATGCGCACCGGACGTACGGCCTCCACGGTGGCCTCGCGGAAGCTCATGGGGCGCTGCACGTCGTCGCGCGAATAGGTGTCGCCCGACATGCTGCTGACGCAGCCCGTGAGGGCAAACGGCAGCGCGAGCGCACCGCCGATCACCAGGACGTGGAGGGGAGTGAGGAAACGGGCAGAGGCTGCCTTGCTGACTTTCATGCGGATGCTCCGTGTTACCAGGGGCGCTCTCCGAAGGTTTCCGCGAAGCGCGCCGCAATCTCGTCGCGGCTCGGCTGATACGTCTGCGGGCCGCGTTGAGCGATCTTCAACGCGCCCATGACCGAGGCCAGGCGCGCACTCTTTTCGAGACTCCAGCCCTGGGCGATGCCGTAGAGCAGGCCGCCGCGATAAGCGTCGCCGCAACCCGTGGGGTCCACCACCGCATCAACGCGGGCGGCCGCCACTTCGATGACCTGATTGCCTGCGTAGATGCGTGAGCCCTGGGCACCGAGCGTGACGATCAGTGCGTCCAGCTTGCCGGCGATCTGCTCTACGCTCAGCCCGGTCTTGTTGCAGACCAGCTGGAGTTCATAGTCGTTGACCGTGCACCAGGTGGCCAGTTCGAGGCTTTTCAGCAGGTCGTCGCCGCTGAGGATGGGCAAAGCCTGACCCGGATCAAAGATGAACGGGACTTTGGCGTCGGCCAACTCCTGCACGTTCTGCATCATGCCGTCGCGGCCGTCCGGCCCCACGATGCCCAGGCCGACGCCGGCCATCACATCGCGCGCATGGTTCTCGTGCGAACGGCCCATCGCGCCGGGGTGGAAAGCGGTGATCTGGTTGTCGTCGTGGTCGGTCGTGATGAAGCACTGCGCCGTGTAGGTGCCGGGCAGGGTCTTCACGCCGGACTGATCCAGTCCGTACTGGTCCAGGCGGCTGCGGTAGGGGCCGTCGTCCTCACCCACCGTCGCCAGGATGCGCGGGTTGCCACCCAGCAGCTTCAGGCCGTAGGCGATGTTGCCGGCGCAGCCGCCGAACTCGCGACGCATTTCCGGCACCAGGAAGCTGACGTTCAGGATGTGGATGTGGTCCGGGAGGATGTGGTTCTTGAACTGGTCCTGGAACACCATGATGGTGTCGAAAGCCATCGAGCCGCAGACGAGGGTGGAGGGGCTGGACGCAGAGGCGATGGGAGCAGACATGGGGGGGCAGGTCCCGTGCAGTGAGCAAAGGACGCGATTGTAGTCGTGATTGCCACGTGCCCCGCAGCCGCCTCGGTTGGCAGCCGACCCCAGCCGGCTGGGGTCGACAATCCGTCGGCCGTTCAGTCCGCCAGGGCCATGTCCCGGCGTGCGCGGTTGCGGCCCTGGTGCTGCGCGATCACCTGTTCCAGCATGCCCGCCAGCCGCAGCACCACGGCCTGCCAGTCGATCTGCAGCACGCTGTCGCGTGCGCGGGCACGCATGGCATCGCGGAGCGCGTGCTCCGCGGCCAGGCGGTTGGCGGAGGCGATGAAGGCGGCCTCGTCGCCCAGCGCGGGCCGCAGGCCGTTGTGCTCGGGCTGCAGCACCTCGGCGGCCGCCGCGTAGTCGAAGCCCACCACCGGCTGGCCACTGGCCAGCGCTTCGGTGATGACGTTGCCGAAAGTCTCGGTGAGGCTGGGAAACAGGAACAGGTCTCCCGAGGCGTAGTGCGCGGCGAGGTCTTCGCCGGCGCGCATGCCGGCAAAGTGGAAGTGCGGGTAGCGCGCCTGCAGTGCCGCGCGTGCCGGCCCGTCGCCCACCAGCACGAAGCGCGCATCCGGTTGCGACTGGCGGATCACCTCGAAGGCGCGTGCCGCCAGTTCCAGGTTCTTCTCCGGCGCCAGGCGGCTCACCAGCATGCAGACCAGCGTGTCCGGCCCGGCGCCCCACTCGGCGCGCATGGCGTCGCTGCGGCGCAGGGGCGTGAACAGTTCGGTATCGACGCCGCGCGCTACCACTTCCACCGTGTTGAAGCCGCTGTCCAGCAACTCGTGGCGCAGCGCGTCGGTGGGCACCAGGCACAGGTCGCCCTTGTTGTGGAAGCGGCGCAGGTAGGCGGCCAGCGGCTGCTTCAGCCAGCCCATGCCGTAGTAGCGCGTGTAGCTGTGGAAGTTGGTGTGGAATTCCGTGATCACCGGCAGCTTCAGCTTGCGCGCCGCCGATACGGCCGACCAGCCCAGCGGGCCCTCGGTCACCACCTGCACGATGTCCGGCCGTTGCTGTGACCAGGCGTGCAGCAGCGCGTTGCGCGCCGGCAGGCCCATCTTCAGGTGGTTGTACTTCGGGATAGGGATGCCGCGCGACAGCATCTCCTCGAAGCCCTGGCTCTTCTCGGGCGTGTCTTCGGGGGTCTGGCGCGGGCGGATCAGCTGCACCTCGTGGCCGAGGCGCAGCAGGCCGTCGACGATGCGGCCGGTGGTCATCGCCACCCCGTTCACTTCAGGTGGGTAGGTCTCGGTGACGACGGCGATGCGCAACTGGCGGCGCGTCGTGCTGAGGGTGTCGAGCTGCAGGCGGGTGGCATCCATGCGGGCGGAGATTGCCGCAGGGATGCGTCGGTTTATTGACAGGCAGATGACGCTGGCGTGTCAGCGGCCGCGGTGGGACGGCGCTGGTGTTGCTGGGGCGGCTTGACGTGCCGCGCGTACCGTCTTGCATGGCTGCGCCGAGCGGAAGCTGCCGGTGACGGCTCCAGCCCCGGTGTCCCGGTCGTTCTGCGTCAGCCCAGGAAGACGAAGCCCCAGACCAGCGCGAGGTTCAGCAGGGTGATCAGCACGGCGGCGCTGCCGATGTCCTTGGCGCGCTTGGCCAGCTTGTGGCTTTCCAGCGAAATGCGATCCACGGTGGCTTCGACCGCGGAGTTCACCAGCTCCACGATCAGCACCAGGAACACGCTGCCGATCAACAGCGCCTTTTCCACGCCACTGATGGGCGAGAAGAGCGCGATCGGCAGCAGCACGATGGCGAGCAGCACTTCCTGGCGAAAGGCGTCCTCATGCTTGTAGGCAGCACGCAGTCCGTCCAGGGAATAGTGAAACGCGTTCCAGATCCGCTTGAGGCCGGTCTTGCCTTTGAAGGGGCTTTCCATGGGGTCGCGAGTATTGGCGGGGCAGGTTACGGGGCGGTGACAGGGCGGGTCGCGCGCTGGCGCCGTGCCAGCTTCTGCAGGAAGCGGGCCATCTGCGGGTCGCTGCGCGCGAGCGGTACCTGATCCAGCGCGAACCAGCGTATGCCGTGGAACTCGCTGGCATCGTAGTCCAGCCGGCTGTGCCGGTCGGTCGTCAGTACGTACCACAGCGACACGTCTACATGCCCGGCAGTGAGGCCGACGGTTTCCGTGGCCGTGAGGAACAAGGGGGCGGGCAACAGGAAGTCGGCATCACGCCCGAGGGTCAGTCCCAGCTCCTCGTGGGCCTCGCGCTGCACCGTCGTGCGCGGATGCTCGCCGGGCTCGACGTGCCCGCCGGTGGGCAGCCACAGCTGCGCGTTGATGTGATCGACGAGCAGTACGTGGCCGTCCTGGCCGGCCAGGTCCACGCAGACGAAATAGGAGACCAGGTGGCGCGGTGGCGTGGCGGGTTTTGCCAGGCGGCAGAGTTCGACACCGCTGTCTATCCAGCGCAGGGTATCGGCAATCTGCGCGTGCTCCAGTTCGTCGAGCGCTTCGATGGTGGCCACTTCGTCGCGGATCTGCTGGCGCATGTTGTGGGGGGAGAGCGTGAGCAAAAACGTGTTCAAAACGAAACGGGCGATGCATGGAGATGCATCGCCCGCTTCACGGCTACTACCGGTGTTGCGTGATCAGCCCAGGGCCTTCAGCGCAGCGTCGTAGTCCGGCTCGTTCTTGATTTCCGGCACCAGCTCGCTGTGCAGCACCTTGTTGTTCTCGTCCAGCACCACCACGGCGCGGGCGGTCAGGCCGGCCAGCACGCCGTTCTTGATGTCGACGCCGTAGGCCTGCTTGAAAGCGTCGCCACCACGCAGGGTGGACAGGGTCTTCACGTTGGCCAGGCCCTCGACTTCGCAGAAGCGCTTGGCGGCGAAGGGCAGGTCGGCGGAAATCACCAGCACCACGGTGTTGTCCAGGCTGCTGGCCTTCTCGTTGAACTTGCGGGTGGAGGTGGCACAGGTCGGGGTGTCCAGGCTGGGGACGATGTTGAGGACCTTGCGCTTGCCGGCCAGGCTGGACAGGCCGGTGTCGGCCAGGTCGGCGCCGACCAGGCTGAACTCGCGCCCGGTTTCGCCGGCTGCGGGAAAGTGGCCGCCGACTTCGACCGGATTACCGCCGAGGGTGACAGTGCTCATGCTTCGACTCCTTGATATGCGAGGTGGGTGAGGGTGGCTTCACGGCCGGCACATGCGTGCGCGCCGGCTTTCGTGAGCGGGGGATTGTGCAGTGTTCAGGGGTGGAACACGTAGACCCTGAACCCCGATGCCGGCAGTTCGCGGGCCGCCAGCGGCACGTCGGCGGTGATCTCGCCACCGGCCTCGAAGGCGGCCTGGCCCTTCTGCTGGGCAGGCAGCCATTCGCGGGGGGCGAAGACCTTGCGGGCCAGCGCGCGATCGAAGCGATCGGTCAGCGTCAGTTCGATGTGCGGCCACTGCTGCGCGTAATCGGCCTTGTTGCGCAGGGTCACCACCAGGCGGTAGTGGCCCGGGTTGCCGGGTTCCGGATTCAGGTCGGTGGCTTCCACCGCGATGGCGTCGGAGTCGTGCGGGTAGGGCACGCTGCAACCCACCGCGCCGCACAGGTCTTCCAGCAAGGGCCGCAGGTCCGGCTGCGCCCTGGCGATCTCGGTGCGGAACATGTAGGTCGCCTGCAGGAGGACGAGCAACCCCAGCACCAGTATGCCGAGCGCCCAGGGCTTGCGCTTGCCGCTGTCCTGCGGCAGCGGCAGATGGCTTGCCGCCCGTTCCTCGGCCAGCGACAGCGTGCCGACCTGGGTGTCCGGCATGCCAGCTTCCTTGCGCAGGAGCTGGGTTTCCGGTTCGGGCTCGTCGAGCGGACCGAGGTCGAAGTGCTCGTCGATGTGCACCACGTCGTTCGGTGGCTCGGTCTCGGAAGACTCGTCCACGGGCTGCTCCGCAGCGCCCGCTTTGCGGGCGGCAACGGGCTGTGGCTTGGCTGGCGGGGCGACGTCCACGCCTTCGAAATGCGGAATCTCCCAGTCGTCCGGCGCACCCGGTTCGATGCGGATGTCGTCGCTGAGATCGAAATCCACGTTGTCGGGCAGCGCGAAGTCACGCGAGGGATTGGCCTCCGGTGACATCAGCAGCGTGGGCTCGAAAGCCTTGTTGAGATCGGTGCGTTCGTAATCGAACATCACCGGCGTGGCGTTGTCGGCGCGCGGCGGTGCGAAGGGCTGGATGCTGTGGTCGTCGTGCGCCGCGTGCTGCGGCATCGGCGGCAGGCTGGGCGTCGGCGGCGGGGTTGTCGCGGCCGGGCGGGAGGCTACCGGCGCCGGTGGCGTGGCTGGCGGAGGCGGGGCCGGCCGTGGCGGTGGTGACGGTGCAATCGGTTGCGGTGCCGGGGCGGGTGCAGCGGGCTGCGGCGTGGCGGCCGGGGGCGGTGTAGCGGGCGTCGGTGCGGCGGCCGGCGTGGTCTGCACCAGGTCGGTGTCGTCCGGCATCTCCTCCAGCGAGTTCAGTGCGGAGAAGGCGTTCTGGCAGTTGCCGCAGCGCACGCGACCACCGCGCAGCCCGAGTTGTTCGGGGCGGATGCGGAAGGCGGTGCTGCAGTTGGGGCAACGCGTGACTAGCAAGGCAAGCTTCCCTCCAGGCGGATCCAGCCTTCGTGTTCATCGCCGACGCGCAGCGCGATGTAGGGCGCGTAGGCGTCGATGACGCGCTGGGCCTGCTCGGCCAGCACGCCGGACAGCGCCAGCTGTCCTCCCGGTGCGACACGGCCGGCGATCACCGGTGCCAGCACGCACAACGGGTTGGTCAGGATGTTGGCGACCACGCGATCATAGCGCGCGGGAATGGCTTCGGTGCTCAGCCGCCAGTCGGCCCGCACGTTGTTCCGGTCTGCATTGTGGCGGCTGGATTCGACTGCCTGCGGGTCGATGTCCACGCCCAGCACGGTGTCGGCGCCCAGTTTCACCGCGGCGATGGCCAGGATGCCGGAGCCGCAGCCGTAGTCCAGCACGCTGCAGCCGGGCGTCACGGTGGTGGTGAGCCACTGCAGGCACAGCCGCGTGGTGGGGTGGGAGCCGGTGCCGAAGGCCATGCCCGGGTCCATCTCGATGTTCAGGGCATCCGGGTCCGGCGACTCGTGCCAGGAGGGCACGATCCACAGCCGGTCGGTGATCTGGATCGGATCGAACTGCGACTGGGTGAGCTGCACCCAGTTCTGCTCGGCCACTTCCTCGATCGCGAACGGCGGCACCGCGTCCAGTCCGGCGGCGGTGGCGGCCACCGCCAGCGTGCCGGCGATGTCTGCATCCGCGTCGAACAGCGCGATGACGTGGCTGTGGTCCCACAGGCTGGGGTCGGCCACCATGCCGGGTTCGCCGAACTGCGGGCGTTCGCGCTCGGTGCCGGCGTCAGCATCCTCGATGCTGACCGACAGCGCACCGGCGTCCATCAGCGCTTCGGACAGTGCCTCGGCGGACTGCGCCGAGGCCTGCAGGGTGACCGAGAACCACGGCATCGCTCAGTCCCGCCCTTCAGCTCTTGCCTGCGAGCTTGTGCTCCAGGTAGTGGATGCTGGTGCCGCCGGCCATGAAGTTGGCGTCGGCCAGCAGGTCCTGGTGCAGCGGGATGTTGGTCTTGATGCCGTCGACCACCATTTCCGACAGCGCGATGCGCAGGCGGCGGATGGCCTGCTCACGGGTGTCGCCGTAGGCGATGACCTTGCCGATCATCGAGTCGTAGTGCGGCGGCACGGTGTAGCCGGAGAACACGTGCGAGTCGACACGGATGCCGGGGCCGCCCGGCGTGTGCCACTGGTTGATGCGTCCGGGCGACGGCGTGAACTTGAACGGGTCTTCCGCGTTGATGCGGCACTCCATCGCATGGCCGCGCAGCACCACGTCCTTCTGCTTGTAGCGCAGCTCCTCGCCGGCCGCCACGCGGATCTGCTCCTGCACGATGTCGATGCCGGTGATCAGCTCGGTGACCGGATGCTCCACCTGCACGCGGGTGTTCATCTCGATGAAATAGAACTCACCGTTCTCGAACAGGAACTCGAAGGTGCCGGCGCCGCGGTAGCCGATGCGCTTGCACGCGGCCACGCAGGACTGGCCCACCTTGGCGATCAGCTTGCGGTCGATGCCGGGGGCCGGCGCTTCCTCGATGACCTTCTGGTGGCGGCGCTGCATGGAGCAGTCGCGCTCGCCGAGATAGATGGCGTTGCCGTGCTGGTCGGCCATTATCTGGATTTCCACGTGACGCGGGTTCTCCAGGAATTTCTCCATGTACACCGTCGGGTTGCCGAAGGCCGCGCCGGCTTCGGTGCGGGTCGTGGTCACCGCGGTGAGCAGAGCGCCTTCGGTGTGCACCACGCGCATGCCGCGACCGCCACCGCCACCGGCGGCCTTGATGATGACCGGGTAGCCGATGGCACGTGCGGTCTTCACGATTTCCTTGGGGTCGTCCGGCAGGGCGCCGCCGGAGCCCGGCACGCAGGGCACGCCGGCTTCGATCATGGCCTGCTTGGCCGACACCTTGTCGCCCATCAGGCGGATGGTGTCCGGGCGCGGGCCGATGAAGACGAAGCCGGAGGATTCCACGCGCTCGGCGAAGTCGGCGTTCTCGGACAGGAAACCATAGCCCGGGTGGATCGCCTCGGCGTCGGTGACTTCTGCCGCGGCGATGATGCGTGGCACGTTCAGGTAGGACTGGGCGGAGGCGGCCGGGCCGATGCACACCGACTCGTCCGCCAGCTTGACGTACTTGGCGTCGGCATCCGCTTCCGAGTGCACAGCCACGGTGCGGATGCCCAGCTCGCGGCAGGCGCGCAACACGCGCAGGGCAATTTCCCCGCGGTTGGCGATCAGGATCTTTTCAAACATTGGAAACCCCGTGATACGTGAAGCGTGAGTTGCGACGCGGACGTCCTGCGGACGGTTGGCGCATCGCCGTCACGTGTCACCTGGTTAGCCGATGACGAACAGCGGCTGGCCGTATTCGACCGGCTGGCCGTTCTCGACCAGGATGGCCTTGATCGTGCCGCCCGCGTCGGCCTCGATCTCGTTCATCAGCTTCATGGCCTCGATCAGGCACAGCGTGTCGCCGCTGGACACGTTCTGGCCGATTTCGGCGAAGGGCTTCGCGCCCGGCGCGGAGGAGCGGTAGAAGGTACCCACCATTGGGCTCTTCACCACGTGCCCCTCGGGCAGGCCGGATTCGGCCGGTGCTGCCGGTGCGGCGGCGACCGGTGCGGCTGCCGGCATTGCCGCGGGCACCTGGGCGACGTAGGTCGCGGGTGCCGTGGCGTGGCCGGTGGGGTGCTTGGCAATGCGGACTTTCTCTTCGCCCTCGGTCACTTCCAGTTCGGCGATGCCGGATTCCTGTACGAGGTCGATCAGTTTCTTGAGTTTTCTCAGATCCATGCCTTGCTCCAAAGCAGATGATGGCAGCCGTGCGCTGGGCACAGCCGTCTCAGGGTTTTGATCAGCGCGCGCCGTTGCCGCCCTTGGCGGGGGACAGCAGCCTCGACAGGACGTAGTCCAGGGCCAGCTGGTAGCCCTCGGCGCCGAGGCCGCAGATGACGCCCACGGCGATCTCGGAGAAGAACGAGTGATGCCGGAACGCTTCGCGCGCGTGGATGTTGGACAGGTGCACCTCGACGAAGGGAATATTCACCGCGGCGAGGGCGTCGCGCAGGGCGACGCTGGTGTGGCTGTAGCCAGCCGGATTGATGATGATGAAGTCGATGCCTTCGGTACGTGCGGCCTGCACGCGGTCGATCAGTTCGCCTTCATGGTTGCTCTGGAAGGATTCCAGCAGCGCACCGGCAGCACGGGCACGGGCTTCCATGGCGTCATGGATGTCGGCCAGCGTGGTGTAGCCGTACACCTCCGGCTCACGCGTACCCAGCAGGTTCAGGTTGGGGCCGTGCAGCACGAGCAGGCGCGCGCGGGCCGCACTGGCGGCCTTTCCAGCAACCTTGCGGGTGCCCGTTTCCTTGTTGCCGGCTTTTTTCATGGCCGCGAGTTTGCCGCAAATCGCGACAAATTGTCCATATTTCGCTTATTTTTGCGCCGAAAGCTCTTGTAGCCGGGCATCTAGTTCGGCGGCCTTCAGCTCGCCCAGCTTGACCTGGTGCAGGGCACCATCGCGGTCGAGGAAGACGGTGAACGGCAGGGCTTGCGCGCCGTTGCCCAGCCGGGCCATCAGGGGGCCGATCTCCATGCCGGTGACCAGCAGGGGGTAGGGCGCAGGGGAGTTTTCAGCATAGGCGGCAACCGCCCTGGCGTCATCCATCGCGATGCCGACGAACTGGATGCCTTGCGCGGCGGGCGACTGAGCGGCGGCGGCCAGCATCGGCATCTCTTCGCGACAGGGCGGGCACCAGGTGGCCCAGAAGTTCACCACCATCGGCTTGCCTTTCCACTGGGCCAGCGGCGTGGCGCGGCCGGCCGCGTCGGGCAGGCTCAGGGCCAGCAGGGCGCGCGTGGCGGCTTCGGATTCGCTGGGGCGGAGGAGCTGGATGGCGGCGAATGCGCCCAGCAGCGCGGCAGCGAGGGCTGTCGCGCCAATCAATACCTGACGTTTATTCAAGGTCGCTGTCGTCGGTGGTTGCGGCGGCAAGAAGCGCCTGGACGGCTTCGATGCGTGCGCGTTCCACCGGCTTGCCGCCGCTGCGGCGTCCGCTGCGTTCCACGACCGGGTCGAACACCCGCAGCTTCACCGGCACTTCGTCGTAGTCGAAGACCAGGATGGCCTCGGGGGAGTCCGGGCCGTTGCGGCGCACCTCGCGGTGCTCCGGCTCCAGGCCCTCGCCGAGCAGGTAGATCTCCACGTCCTTCGCGCTGTCGGCATACACCTCCAGCTCGACCTCGGAAAAGGCGCTGGCCGTGCCGTCCAGGGCCATGCCGGTGAGATAGGTGCGGAAGGGGGACAGCAGGCGCATGACGTCGACTGCCGTTTCGCGCATGGCGCGCAGGCGGTCGTCGTGGTCGTCGTCGTGGAACAGGATCTGGTGGGTGCGCAGCGCTTCTTCGATCTCGCCATTGGTGGGCATGGCTTCGTTCTCGCCCACGCCGAGCTGGCGGGCCGCCTTGCGCTTGGCCAGCGCGAAGTCGGCGATGCCCTCCTCCGCGATGAGGCGGGCCGCCACGGTGGCGATATTGCGACGAAGGTTGCTGGTGCGCGCAGGCATGTCAGTCGCAGTGCTGCTCGGTAGAATGCACCCCATTCTACACATGACATACGCCCCGGCGTGTGCCTCCAGGCATCTCCTCCATGCACATTCACATACTGGGTATCTGCGGCACTTTCATGGGCGGCATCGCCCTGCTGGCGCGCGCGGCGGGCCACACTGTCACCGGCTGCGACGCCAACGTCTATCCGCCGATGAGTACCCAGCTCAGCGAGCAGGGTATCGCCCTGATCGAAGGCTATTCGCCGGAACAGCTAGCGATGGAGCCGGACCTGTTCGTGGTGGGCAACGCGGTGTCGCGCGGCAATCCGCTGCTGGAGGCCATCCTCGACCGCGGCCTACCGTACACCTCCGGCCCGCAGTGGCTGGCCGACCATGTGCTGCAGGGCAAGTGGGTGCTGGCCGTGGCGGGCACGCACGGCAAGACCACGACCTCCTCCTTGCTGGCCTGGATACTGGAAGACGCCGGCCTGAATCCGGGCTTCCTGATCGGTGGCGTTCCCGGCAACTTCGGTGTCTCCGCGCGGCTCACCGACATGCCGTTCTTCGTGATCGAGGCCGACGAGTACGACACCGCCTTCTGCGACAAGCGCTCCAAGTTCGTGCACTACCGTCCGCGCACCGCCATCCTGAACAACCTGGAGTTCGACCACGCCGACATCTTTACCGACCTCGCGGCCATCGAAACCCAGTTCCATCACCTCGTGCGCACGGTGCCGCGCAGTGGCCGCATCGTGGTCAACGGCGAGGAAAGCCTGCAGCGCGTCATCGACCGCGGTTGCTGGAGCGAGCTGGAGTGGTTCAACCGTGCCGACGGTGGCTGGCAGTGGCAGGACATCGACGAGCGCGATGGTGTCGCCTTCTTTTTGAATGGTGAGGCCGTGGGCCAATGCCAGTTGCCGCTGGCCGGCGCGCACAACCGCTCCAATGCGCTGGCGGCGATTGCCGCGGCCCGCCACGTCGGCGTCACGCCGGCACGGGCGGTGGAGGCCCTGACCCGCTTCGTCGGCATCAAGCGGCGGCTGGAGCCGCGCGGCACGGTGCGCGGCGTCACCGTGTACGACGATTTCGCCCACCACCCTACGGCCATCGCCACCACCGTGGCCGGCCTGCGTCGCCGCGTCGGCAATCGCCGCATCCTGGCGGTGCTGGAGCCGCGCTCCAACACCATGAAGCTAGGCGTCATGAAGAGCCAGCTGCCGGCCAGCCTGGACGAAGCCGACCGCATCTTCTGCTACGCCCACAACCTCGGCTGGGATGCCGCTGGCGTCATGGCCGAACTCGGCGCGCGCGCGCAGACCTTCGAGGACCTGGACGCGCTGGTGGCTGCCGTGGTGGCCGAGGCGGGCTGGGGTGACCAGGTGCTGGTGATGAGCAACGGCGGCTTCGGCGGCGTGCACGACAAGCTGCTGCGGGCGCTGGCGGCCAGTCAGGGCGCTACCACGTAGGCTGCATGGCGCGCCTTGCGCCAAGTCAATCTCCTTGATGCTGCAAGGGTTGCTGTGGCACCATTGCGGGCGTTTTTGCGCCCTGTTTCGCCATTCCCAGGGCGTAGCGACGCCACAAAAACCGCAGGGCCATCCAAAGACCGCGCGGCGGCAGCTTGCCGTGACCGGTGTTCAGCAAGGTGTGCGAGGCATGACTAACAACGCAGCACTACTCATGAAAAAAACGGTTCAAGCAGCGGCTGTTCTGGGAGGCACCTTCGCCGCCTCCGCCACTTGGGCAGCCAACAGCAAGTACAACTTCCAGGAGCCTGCCAGCCGGATGGCGGCCGACATCCACGATCTCCACATGTGGATGATCTGGATCTGCCTGATCATCTTCGTGGTGGTCTTCGGCTTCATGTTCTATTCGATCTACGCCCACCGCAAATCGAAGGGCGCGGTCGCGGCGCAGTTCCACGAGAGCACCACGGTCGAGATCCTGTGGACCATCATCCCGGTGCTGATCCTGCTGGGCATGGCCTGGCCGGCGACCAGGACGGTGCTCGCGCAGAAGGACACCTCCAACGCCGACATCACCATCAAGGCGACCGGCTACCAGTGGAAGTGGGGCTACGACTACATCAAGGGCGAGGGCGAGGGCATCGCCTTCGTGTCCACGCTGTCCACGCCGCGTGGCCAGCTGGAATTCGGCGAGTACCCGGGTGAGAACTACCTGCTGGAAGTCGACAACCCGGTGGTGGTTCCCATCGGCAAGAAGGTGCGCATCCTCACCACCGCGCAGGACGTCATCCACGCCTGGTGGGTGCCCGCGCTGGGCGTGAAGCAGGACGCCATCCCCGGCTTCATCCGCGACACCTGGTTCCGCGCCGACCGCGAAGGCGTGTTCCGTGGCGTGTGTGCCGAGCTCTGCGGCAAGGACCACGGCTACATGCCGATCGAAGTGCACGTCGTGTCCGCCGAGAAGTACGCCGCCTGGGTGGCCGCCCGGAAGCAGAAGAGCGCTGCGCCTGCAGCCGCCGCTGCACAGCCGGCCCCCGCCTCCGCCAGCTGAACTGGCGACAGCACACAAGAATTCCACAGGAGTCACGAATGAGCGCGGTTCCCCACGACGTCGCCCACGGTCACGATCATCACGATGACCACCATCACGGCCCCACCGGCCTGATGCGCTGGATCACGGCCACCAACCACAAGGACATCGGCACGATGTACCTGGTTTTCAGCTTCATCATGTTCCTGTCCGGGGGCGTGATGGCGCTGACGCTGCGTGCCGAGCTGTTCCAGCCCGGCCTGCAGGTGGTGCAGCCCGAGTTCTTCAACCAGCTCACCACCATGCACGGCCTGGTGATGGTGTTCGGCGCGATCATGCCGGCCTTCGTCGGCTTCGCGAACTGGATGCTGCCGCTGATGGTCGGCGCGCCCGACATGGCTTTCGCGCGCATGAACAACTGGTCGTTCTGGCTGCTGCCGCCGGCCGCCATCCTCCTCATCGGCTCGTTCTTCGTCCCGGGTGGCGCCACCGCTGCCGGCTGGACGCTGTACGCGCCGCTGTCGGTGCAGATGGGCATGGGCATGGACATGGCGATCTTCGCCATCCACATCATGGGTGCCAGCTCGATCATGGGCGCCATCAACATCGTGGTGACCATCCTCAACATGCGCGCCCCCGGCATGACGCTGATGAAGATGCCGCTGTTCTGCTGGACCTGGCTGATCACCGCCTACCTGCTGATCGCCGTGATGCCGGTGCTGGCCGGTGCGGTCACCATGGTGCTGACCGACCGCCACTTCGGCACCACCTTCTTCAACGCTGCCGGCGGCGGTGACCCGGTGCTGTACCAGCACGTGTTCTGGTTCTTCGGTCACCCCGAGGTCTACATCATGATCCTGCCGGCCTTCGGCATCGTGTCGCAGATCATCCCGACCTTCGCCCGCAAGCCGCTGTTCGGTTATGCCTCGATGGTGTACGCCACCGCGTCCATCGCCATCCTGTCCTTCGTCGTGTGGGCCCACCACATGTTCACCACCGGCATGCCGGCGAAGACCCAGATCTTCTTCATGTACGCCACCATGCTGATCGCGGTGCCGACCGGCGTGAAGGTGTTCAACTGGATCGCCACCATGTGGCGCGGCTCGATGACCTTCGAGACGCCGATGCTGTTCTCGGTGGGCTTCATCTTCGTGTTCACGCTGGGGGGCTTCACCGGGTTGATGCTGTCGATCGCGCCGGTCGACATCCAGTACCAGGACACCTATTTCGTCGTCGCCCACTTCCACTACGTGCTGGTGGCGGGCTCGCTGTTCGCGCTCTTCGCAGGCACCTACTACTGGCTGCCGAAGTGGACCGGCCACATGTACGACGAGAAGCTCGGCAAGCGCCACTTCTGGCTGTCGATGATCTTCTTCAACGTCACCTTCTTCCCGATGCACTTCCTCGGCTTGGCCGGGATGCAGCGCCGGGTGCCGGACTACAACCCGATGTTCGCCGACTTCAACGAGCTGGCCACCGTCGGTGCCTTCGGCTTCGGCCTCACCCAGCTGCTGTTCGCCTACGTCATCATCAAGTGCATCCGCGGCGGCGAGAAAGCTACCGCGCAGGTGTGGGAAGGTGCCGAAGGCCTGGAGTGGACCGTGCCGTCGCCGGCGCCGCATCACACCTTCGACGTACCCCCGGTCTTCGAGGCCAAGGGTCACCACCACTGAGCCGGCGGCGCGAGAAGAGGTTGATCGAGCGTGGTCGTGTCCCGTGGTAGCAATGTCCGCCTGTTGTTGATCCTGCTGTCGGTGGCGGCGGTGTTCTTTGTTGGTTACATCGTGAAGATATGGCTTCTGGGACGCTAGATCCGCGCGCACTCGAAAACCGCCGCATGCTGGTTCGCCTGGCCATCGCGGCGGTGGGCATGTTCGGTTTCGGCTTCGCGCTGGTGCCGTTCTACGAGAAGATCTGCGAGGTCACCGGCCTGCGCAACCTGCTCGTGTCGAATGCCAGCGACAACGCCGAGAACACCCAAGTCGACACCACCCGCAACATCGTGGTGGAGATGGACGCCAACACCCACTCGCTGGCCTGGCGCTTCAAGCCGCTGCAGAGCAACGTGACCGTGCATCCCGGCCAGCTGGTGCGGGTGGACTACGAGATCGAGAACACGCTGGACCGCGCCGTCACCGGCCAGGCCATCCCGAGTTACGGGCCGAAGGTGGCGGAGCGCTACTTCCGCAAGCTGGAGTGCTTCTGCTTCACGCAGCAGACGCTGGGGCCGAACGAGAAACGCATCATGCCGGTGGTGTTCGTCGTGGACGGTTCGGCGCCGGTGGATCTCAACGAGATCACCCTGTCCTACACCTTCTTCGAAGTGGCGGGTAAAGGCTGATGATGGCGCAGAAGCAACGCAATGGTTTCCTTGCCACGGTGCTGGCGGTGTTGTGGTCCTTCGCCGGCATCCGCAAGGGCCGCGATTACCAGCTCGATGCGGAGCAGCTCAACCCGAAGCACGTGATCATCGCCGGCATCATCGGCGGCATCCTGTTCGTGTTCACCATCCTCGCCGTGGTGAACATCGTGGTTTCAGAATAATCAGACATTGCCATCCCCAGGGAGAAGGCCAGCATGAACGCCCAGACCATCGAAAAATACTTCGTACCCGAACCCTCCATCTACCCGATCATCGGTTCGATTTCCTTGCTGTTGCTCGGCACGGGCGCGTCGTTCTGGGTGAACTCCCTGGCTGCCGGCCCGTGGATCACGGCACTGGGCTTCGCGGTGCTGCTGTACATGCTGTTCGGCTGGTTCGGCGCCGTCATCCGTGAGTCCGAGACCGGCAAGTACGGCAAGAACGTCGACAGCGCCTTCCGCTGGAGCATGGGCTGGTTCATCTTTTCCGAAGTGATGTTCTTCGCCGCTTTCTTCGGCACCCTGTTCTACGTACGCGTCATCTCGGTGCCCGACCTGGGCAGCGAAGTCGGCCAGCTCTTCTGGCCCGGCTTCAAGGCCGCCTGGCCGTCGGCGGGTCCGCATGCGACCGAGACCTTCGAATCGATGACCTGGGTCGGCAAGTCGACACTGGCCATCGTCGCCGTGATCGCTGCCGCCGCCATGCTGACCTTCGCGCACGGCCCGATGGAAAAGGGCAAGAAGGGCCAGCTGCAGATCATGCTGGGCCTGACCCTGCTGATCGTCGCGCTGCTGCTGGCTTCGCTGTCGGTGAGCTGGGTGCCGGTCATCAACACCGCGCTGCTGCTGGCATCCGCCGTCACGCTGACCTGGGCGCACTGGTCGATCCGCCAGGGCAACCGTGGCCAGTTCAACCTGTTCCTGGCACTCACGCTGCTGCTCGGCGTGGTCTTCCTGGGCTGCCAGGTGTACGAATACGTGCATGCCTACCACGAGCTGAACCTCAAGCTCACCTCGGGCGTGTACGGTGCCACCTTCTACATGATGACCGGCTTCCACGGCCTGCACGTGACCATCGGCGCCATCATGCTGGCGGTGATGCTGGCACGTTCGCTGTCGGGCCACTTCACCAAGGACCGCCACTTCGCCTTCGAAGCCGCGGCCTGGTACTGGCACTTTGTCGACTATGTGTGGTTGCTGCTTTTCGTGGTGGTCTACATCCTGTAAGACAGGATCAGCACGTGGTCATCGCCCTGCGCGCGCAAGCACCACGACGATGACGAACAGCAAGATCGAAAGCCCGATCCGCCAGGTGAGGGCTTTCACCGTTTTATCACTGTCACCCTTCTCGCGGATGAGATAGAGCCCGCCGGATGCGAGGGTGGCGAAGATGGCGATGAGCAACAGGATGATGATGACGCGCATGGGGGAAACGCTGTGAGCCAAAGCCCCAGTGTAGTCGAACGCGCGCGGGGCGCCGCCCGTGAGCGCTGGCGCCAGTCGGTGCCGGGAATCGCCGGTGTGCTGGTGGTCGCGATCTGTCTCAATCTCGGTGCCTGGCAGTTGCGCCGCGCCGCCTACAAGGACCGCCTGCAGGCGCGTGCCGACGCTGCCGAGCAGGCGGCCCCGCAGGTGCCCGCCGACGTGACGACGCTGCAGGCCGGCGAGCGCGTGCGCCTCACCGGACACTGGCGCAGCGAGCACGGCGTGCTGATCGACAACCGCAGCTACCGCAAGCAGCCGGGCTATTACCTGCAGATGCCGCTGCAACTTGCCGACGGCAGCGAGGTCATTGTCCTGCGTGGCTGGTTGCGGGCGGCACTGGATCGCAAGCAGCCGGAGTGGCAGACCCCGGCTGGTGAGCAGATCGTCGAAGGCATCACACAGGACCCTGCTGACAGCCAGGGCTACACGCTGGGCGAACTGGACCCGCACAGCACGCTGTGGCCGCGCCAGGACATGGCGGCATGGCGGACGCGTCTCGCCGGCGGGACGGGCGAAGTGAAACTCGCACTCGTGCCGGTGGCGCAGACTTCCACCGCGCAGGACGGCCTGGTGCGCGACTGGCACCACGCCGACTACGCCGCCGACAAGCACCGTGCCTACGCGCTGCAGTGGTTCTCGATGGCTGCGGTGGCCGCGGGGCTGGTGGCGGTCTGGCTGTGGCGGCGTACGCGTCGTGCTGCCGGTGGCAACGCTGGCGACGACAGCTGAGTCTTTCAGGCAACTCAGCGCAACTCAGGCAACAGAGCAACGACAGAGCAACACACGTGGCAACTTCATCTTCCCTTCCCGCGCAGCCGCAAATCGATTCCGTGCAGCGCCGCCGTGCGCGCCGCACCCTGCTGCTGATCTTCCTGGTGGCGGCGGCCCCGATCATCGCGGCCTACCTGGCCTTCTTCTTCTGGAAGCCTGCGGCCGGCGCGAACTACGGCGAGCTGGTGCAGCCGCCGCGTGCGCTGGATGTCGGGCAGTTCCACACCCTGCATGCCGCGGCCAGCGGCCAGCCGGCGGACGCCCCCGCACTGCGCGGCCACTGGCTGCTGGCCTACGTCGGCCCCGGTGCCTGCGATGCCGCCTGCGTGCAGAACGTCTACTACACACGCCAGGTGCGCCTGGCGCAGAACAAGGAAGTCGACCGCGTGCAGCGCGTCTGGCTGGTGACCGATGGTGCCGCGCCACAGGTCGCCGCGCTCGACGATGCGCCGCTGGTCGCCCATGTCGGTGACAGCCTGGCGGGCGAGGCCGGCCGTATCGTGCTGATCGACCCGCAAGGCAACCTGATGATGCGCTTCCCGGCCGACGCCGACCCCAAGCGCATGATCAAGGACCTGCAGCGCCTGCTGAAGTACTCGCGCGCGGGCTGAGGCGAGTCGAGGAACAAGGACATGTTGCGCAAACTCATCGCCCTCTCCCTGCTGCTCACCGCCATCGTGGTGGTGCTCGGCGCCTACGTGCGTCTCTCCGATGCCGGCCTCGGCTGTCCCGACTGGCCCGGCTGCTACGGTCAGCTGTCGCCGCATCACGCGGAAGACGAGATCCGCGCGGCGCACGCCGCCGAGCCTTACGGCCCGGTGTCCATGCCGAAGGCATGGAAGGAAATGATCCACCGCTATCTGGCGTCGACGCTGGGCTTCCTGATCATCGCCATCGCCTGGCTGTCCTGGCGCGCGTCCAAGCGTGGCGAGGGTTCCGCGGCCGTCGCCATCGCACTGGTCGGCGTGGTGATCTTCCAGGGCCTGCTCGGAAAGTGGACCGTCACGCTGCTGCTCAAGCCCGCCATCGTCACCCTGCACCTGCTGGGTGGGCTCACGGTGCTGGGCATGCTCACCTGGCTGTTCGCGCGCGCCCGCGGCCTGTCGCGTCAAGTCGTCGGCAGCGGCATGGCACTGGCCGCACGCGTCGCGCTGGTGCTGCTGGTCGTGCAGATCACGCTGGGCGGCTGGGTGTCCACCAACTACGCCGCGCTGGCCTGTACCGACCTGCCCACCTGTCATGGCGAATGGCTGCCGCAGATGGACGTCGGCAACGCCTTTCATGTGTTGCGCGAACTCGGCATGACCGCGGAGGGCGATCTGCTGTCGCGCGAGGCGCTGACCGCCATCCACTTCATGCATCGCGTCGGCGCCGTCGTCGCCGGCCTGTACCTCATCGTGTTTGGTCTGCGCCTGCGCCGCTTGGAGCCGCTGCGTGGCCTTGGCAACGGCCTGGTGGCCGCCGTCGTGCTGCAGATCGCACTGGGCATCGCCAACGTGCTGCTCAGCCTGCCGCTGCCGCTAGCGGTGGCCCACAACGCCGGCGCCGCGCTGCTCATCGTGCTGACCGTCACCGCCAACTACCGCCTGCGTGCCGCCGAGCCCGTGCGTGCCTCGTCAGGTGTGATCGCGGAGGCCCGCGGATGAAAACCCTCTCCTTTGCGCCGGGTGTCGCCGAGCGCGCCAGCGCCTACATCGCGCTCACCAAGCTGCGGGTCAACAGCCTCATCGTCTTCTGCGCGGTGATCGGCATGTTCCTCGCCACCGACACGCTGCCACCTTGGCGCATCGTCCTCTTCGCGACGCTGGGCATCGGCATGGTGGCCGCAGCTGCCGCCGCGGTGAACTGCCTCATCGAACAGAAGATCGACGCGCAGATGGCCCGCACTCGCGCCCGCCCGCTGCCGCGTGGCGTACTTTCGCCCGCCGAGACACTGCTCATCTCCGGCGTGCTGGGCGGGGCCGGCCTGTCGCTGCTGTTCCACTTCGTCAACGCGCTGACCATGTGGCTGACGCTTGCCACCTTCGTCGGCTACGCGGTGATCTACACCGTGCTGCTCAAGCCCAACACGCCGCAGAACATCGTCATCGGCGGCGCCTCCGGCGCCATGCCGCCGGTGCTGGGCTGGGCCGCCGTGACCGGCGAGGTGTCCGCCGACGCCTGCCTGCTGTTCCTCATCATCTTCGCGTGGACCCCGCCGCATTTCTGGGCGCTCGCGCTGTACCGCACCGACGAGTACGCCCGCGCCGGGCTGCCGATGTTGCCGGTGACGCACGGCGCGCAGTTCACGCGCCTGCATGTGCTGCTGTACGCGGTGATCCTCGCCGGCGTCACGCTGCTGCCCTTCGCCACGCGCATGAGCAGCTGGATCTACCTGGCGAGTGCCATCGTGCTGAACGGCATCTTCATCGGCTACGCATGGAAGCTGTGGCGCAACTACAGCGATGCGCTGGCACGCACCACCTTCAAGTTCTCCATCCTGTACCTCACGCTGCTGTTCGCGGCGTTGCTGGTGGATCACTACGTGTTCTGAGCTTTGCGCAGCGAGACGGTGGGCGGCACGTCGCACGCGCAGTGACGTTGCGCTCACCTCGTCATTCCCGCGAAGGCAGGAATCCAGCGACGTTGTCTTTGCCTTTGTTCTTCTGTCGGCTCCCGCCTTAGGGTCTGCGCTCGCTCGTTACGCTTGGCCGGGAGCTCGCCCCGGCGGGCGAGTTACCTTTTGCTGCGCGGCAAAAGGTAACCCAAAGCGCGCCCCGCTTCCGCCGCCACGCATCGCGTGGTCCCCTGCGCTGCGCGCCATGCCGAGCGGCTGCGGAACTCGCCCTCGCTACGCTCGGTGCTCAGACAGTCCTCGCCGTCGCGCTACGCGCGATCCCTCGTCACGGCTGTGCTGCTCGGCGGCTGCAGAGGGGGAGTGGGGCCGTGCTTGTCCGGGAGGCCGCACCCAAGTGGCCTGCCGGACCAGCCATGGCTACACTGCCGGCAGCCCTGCTGCTTTTCGCAGGCATTTATACCTGTACATGAACACAGTGCTCCAGCCGAAATCCTTGCCCGGAGCGTGTTTCCAACGAAAGCAGGCTCTGTGGTTATCCGGCAACGTGCCCGGTTATCCAGCAGTTCTGCCGGATAAATTGATAGTTTGACGGCACCCCACAATGACTGTTGAGCATTTGCCACCTCCCGATCTTTGCCCAGTCGAACCGTTATCTCAGGTGGTGTTTGTCCATGACTACATACAGCTTGTGTTTCAAGCTCAGGGCTTCAGCATCTTTAATCTCGCCCAGGTAACACACAGGGGGCTCACATTGACCCAGGGCAATCCCGGCTTTTGTGATGCTCTTGTCAGCTTGATTGGTTGCTCGGTGCTTCAAGCGCACCATTGCGAGAGCTACAAGCTAACGCTTGAGTTCAAGAACGGCGAAAGCTTCTTCGTTCCTGCCGCTCCGGCGTATGTGCGCGGACCCGAAGCGT
This sequence comes from Uliginosibacterium sp. H1, assembly GCF_036017065.1. Classification (NCBI taxonomy): domain Bacteria; kingdom Pseudomonadati; phylum Pseudomonadota; class Betaproteobacteria; order Rhodocyclales; family Zoogloeaceae; genus Uliginosibacterium; species Uliginosibacterium sp. H1. Next base: position 39,186 of record NZ_JAYXHR010000002.1, on the reverse strand, counting down.
TTCAGTACGATGGCTCAAACGAATACTTGGTTGTTGAGCAAAATGAGTAGATTCCATTGGCTTTGCCATCAGCCGTCTAACCGTACAGCCAAGCGGACCGCCTGCAAGCTGCGCTTGCAAGTTCCCTCCGCGCTAACGCGCTACGGCGTCCGCTTACCTCCACGTTAGGCAGCAAGGACTCCGATAGTGACCAGAGACAAGTCATCACAGTCCGTCCAGATGCGGATTCTTGTTGCAAGCCCACCACCCGGTGTCCGATTTGCTGTGCAACGAGGAAAGTCGGAGTTGCTTGAGCCCTCGGCCGAGCGGGCCGACGCAATCCAGTTTGAGTTTTCGCTTCGCCTGGGCTCGCCATTGCCAGATGGATCTGTCAATTTCATGGGCGAGTTCGCGCAGGGCACACCCTCAGACCGCTTCATCTACGTCAACTCTGGCACTCTTGCGGGCCAGGCAGACTCTCCCTGGACACGTCGTGCAAAGTTGAAGCTGTCCTCCATTCCACAAAAGATCGTTGCAGATGCGGCTTCCACTCACGGAGTGATTGAGGCTCGCATGCCCGGCACCATGGGCGATGGCGGGCCAATCTGCGCTTCAGTGAAATCGGAAGCAGTCGTCTGGAGTTTTGTGCGCAGTGCTGCCTGACCCTTCCATCGAGAGGCCAGTCCCGGCTTGCCGGGACTGGCCTCTCATGTGAAGCGTTGAGGCACGTCGTATCAAGTCAGCACGGCCCCCAATCCCCTCTGCAGCCGCCGAGCAGCACAGCCGTGACGAGGGATCGCGCGTAGCGCGACGGCGAGGATGTCTGAGCGCGAAGCGCGAGTTCCGCAGCCGCTCGTCATGGCGCGCAGCGCAGGGGACCACGCGAAGCGGGGCGCGTTTCTTGGTTACTTCTTGCCGCGCATGTATGGACCGGACACATGGGTAACACCCGTACGTGGACATGGGTAACGCTTTCTGGTGTGAGTGTCACGCCGGGAGAGCGCCATGCCATGGAAGGAGAGGGATGCCATGAGTCTTCGCCGCGAGTTCATCGCGCTGGCCCTGCAGCCGGACAGCAACCGGCGTGAGCTGTGCCGCCGCTTCGGCATCAGCCCCAAGTGTGCCTACAAGTGGCTGTCACGCTTCGCCCAGTCCAGTGAGGCAGGCCTTGAGCCGCACAGCCGCCGCCCCTTGAGCAGTCCTGCGCGCAGCGCCCCGGATCTGGAGTCCGCCGTGGTGGCCGTGCGCCAAGCGCACCCCTGCTGGGGCGGTCGCAAGATCAGCCGTCGCCTGCTCGATACCCAAGGGCTCACGGTCGCCCCCAGCACGGTCACCGAGATCCTGCACCGCCACCAGCTGCTGGGTGCCAACCCCGCGGCCGTTGCACCGCCCTGGCAACGCTTCGAACATGCGGCTCCCAACGATCTTTGGCAGATCGACTTCAAGGGGCATTTCGAGACCTCGACCGGGCGCTGTCATCCGCTGACCCTGATCGATGATCACTCACGCTTCAACCTGTTGCTGGAGGCCTGCTCCCGGACGGCCTTCGCGCACATCCAGCCACATCTGATCCGTATCTTTCGCCGCTATGGTTTGCCGGTATGTCTGAACGCCGACAACAGCTCCCCTTGGGGCACCCCCAGTCTGCCAGCGACGGCCTTGAGCACCATGACGGTGTGGCTGGTGCGCCTGGGCGTCCGCATCAGCCACAGTCGTCCCTATCACCCGCAGACCAATGGCAAGGACGAACGCTTCCATCGGTCATTCGGGGCCGAGGTACTGGCGGGGCGCAGCTTCGAGAGCCTGGCGCAGGCGCAGCACGCCTTTGATCGCTGGCGCACCGTCTACAACCACGAGCGCCCGCACGATGCATTGGGGTTGGCGACACCGGATACGCGCTATCGCCCGAGCCCGCGTCGTTACCCAGAGCAACTACCACCCATCGAGTACGGGCCGGATGACGTGGTGTGCGTACCGAAGGAGAACGGGCACTTCCGTTGGCGTGGGCGCTTGTTCAAGGTGTCCAACGCGCTCATGGGACTGCCCAGCGCGTTGCGACCACGCACCCACGAGGACGGTGTGTTCGAAGTGTTCTTCTGTCATCACCCTTGCGGTCAGATCGACCTCAATGACGCCGACTGCTAGAACGAATGTGTCACCTATGTCTCCGCACACCTGTTACCCATGTGTCCGGTCCATACACGCGCAGCAGAAAGTATGTCGCCCGCCGGGGCGAACTCCCGGCGCTGCGTAGCGAGTAAGCGCGGATCCCGCGGCGGGAGCCGGTAGACAAACCACCCCTCTCCGCAGCCCTCTCCCTCTGAGGGGAGAGGGGCAAAGACACTGGATTCCTGCCTGCGCAGGAATGACGGATGTGTGAGGGTAGAGGCTACGCGGGCCGCTACGGCGTAGCGAACAGATCCAGCGAGCGGTAATACGCATCGCCATACTTCAGGAAGTTGTACGCCTCACGACGCAGATCGGGCGCAGCTTGCGCGTCGACCACCTCGTCTCCAACGCGCGCAAGAATGCCCGCGACATAGGCAGAAAGTGCCTCTTCACCCTGGCACCCCTCCTGTTGCCCCGCGAGGAACAGCAAGTCGTGGTACGCGATTGCAACCGCCGTACCCATCGCCGGCGATACCAGCCCTGAAAGACGCTGGCCCGCGCGCAGGCGACCAAGCAGGGCGGCGTTCAGGGCGTGGGCACGTACGCGTGCGGCGGCATCCACGGATGCCACGGCGCCGAGGTAGCCGATGCATAGCATCAGGTTCAGCGTTGCGGCGACCCGCGCCGGGTCGACGTGGGCGAGCGTGCCCAGGCCGCGTAGCGCAGCGAAGCGATGAGGGCCTTTGGCGAGGGCTTCCAGCAGGGCGTCTGCCACCTCGTCGTCGAGACGCACGGCGTCGATGGGCGTGCGGACGTTGCGGGCGCAGGCGGCGGGGGGGCGCAACAGGGCGATGAGGGTCTCGCATTCCGCTTCGATGATCTCTTCGTCTTCCAGCGGGATGATGCCGTGCACGAAGACGTCGCGGCGCAGTGGCGTCTGCACGACGTAGTCGCGCATCAGCTCGCGCAGGCTGCTGTCCGCTGTGCCGGTGATGAGCGCACGCGAAGAGGCGGGCAGCGACCACTGCGGGACGTTGCTGAAGAGGCGGGCCGAGGCGGCGAACTGCAGCCCGGCGCCGGCCATGCGGCTGGCGATGTCGGTGTGATAGAAGGGCGACCAGCCGGCGGGGGCGAATTCGTGCAGCAGATAGGCGTCGCCGGACTCGGCGATCTCGCGCAGCGCGCTGCGTGCGCCGGGGTTCGCGGCGAAGTAGGCGGCGTCCTGGTGGTCGAGCATTCCAAGCGTGCGGCGCGCAGCGTCGAAACGTTGCAGTGCGCTGCCCTCCTGCCGCTGCGCGATCTCGCTCATCAGGTGCTGCAGGGGCGCCTTGTTGGCCCAGCCCGGCAGGGCGTTGTAGGACACGTAGACCACGCCGCCCGGTTTCAGCAGGCGCTGGATGGGCGCGAGGATGTGGTCGCGGTTGGCGTCATCCACCCAGCTGTACACGCCGTGCAGCACGATGTAATCCATCGCCGGCAAGTCGCGTATCGCCAGCTCGGCAAAGCTGTCCGCCATGATCTGCAGGTTGGTGAGACGGGCACTGTCTGCCATGGCCTGCGCAGCAGCGACATGGGCGGGCATGAAGTCGTTGCCGAAGAAGCGCGAGCGCGGATGCAGCGCGGCCAGCATCGTGAGCCCCAGGCCCTGTCCGAAGCCGAGTTCGAGATAGTTGAACGGCGCGTCCAGCGCGGGCGCGGCGATGCCGGCCTGCAGCAGTGCGTAGCGCAGATGCGCCGGCGCCATCTCGGGAAAGTGGTTGATGCTGTAGGGCAGCTCGGTGACGTATCCGTCGGTGGAGGCGGGCATGTCTCAGGTGGGCAGCAGGGGTGTGGCGGATGGTGCCGGGGAAGGCAGGGCAGGGCAATCCCCGCGCTGCGGTTCCTGGCGCTCTTCTCATTGTCATCACTTGCGTGAAGACGATTCGCTCCAGATTCCTGCGGTGCAAATGGCGCTAAGCGTTGCCATCTGCGGGTGCCCGAAAAGCGTACCGATGAGACGCTGCCGGATGCTTGCTCCCGGAATGCCAGTGGCCTATACCTCCAGGTGACAACACATTCTCTGGCAGGCCGGATCCGTCTTTCCGGGTTGCCTGAGGGGATCCTCCAGCCCACCCTGCAAGGAGCACTCAATGCGCTTTCATCCGGTCATCGCGATGGTCTTCGGGTTGGCTGTCTCGCTCAGCGCGGAGGCGACGGTGGTCGCTGCTGCCGGATGCGGCGCATGGGCGGACTTCTATGTTTCCCCTGGGGGTGCCCGATGTGCGCAGTTGTACGTGGAGCACAACACCGCCGTGATCACTGAACACGGTTGGACCGACACCGAGAGATTTGCTGTGGCGTCCTCCGCCTATGCGATTCACGCAGACTACGGCGATCTCCGCGGACGGGTGAGTGCGAACGCAAGTTTGCGTTTTTCACCCTCGGAGCCCGGCGGTTATGTGCTGGCATACGCTTGGGTAGATCTTCGTTACATCGACCAGGTTTCCGTCACAAGTCCGACCCTTGCCCACGGGACACCTGTCTCCTTGCTGTTCCGCGGGAGCGTGGAGGTGGATGCATCGGAATCGATCTACAACTACGCCGACGTTCGCTTCGCACTCGGATCGCAATCGGGAGGCCACTTGGAAAGCTATTGCTACGGCGACATCGCACCCGGTTGCTCGGACCGGTCTTGGTTCGGATACACCTCGTTCAGCCGCGCGGTCAGGACTTAGGTCGGGGATACGCTGACGCTTTCCGGCTTGCTGAACATATCAGTCGACATGGGTGTGTTCGGCAGCGAAGGGACAGGTTCGATCGACGCAGAGCAGGACATCGACGCGATCAGGGGCGCGCGTACCTACCTGGATGCCCTTACGGAGGATGTCATCCTTGTGAGCGCAAGCGGACACGACTACCAGATGGCCGCATCCGCTGTGCCGGCACCCCCGGCGCTCGCATGCTTGCTGGCCGGACTTGCGGTCATGCGCCTGAGTCGTAGCCGAGGCACGCGGGTTCAGGCAGCGTCTGATTCGTAGGTGAGATGAACGGGACGACGGCTTTGCCTCGCCGCCGCTCATTCCACCGCCAGCGCCCGCGTCGCCAGCGCCGCCGCAGCCGCCCGTGTCTCCACGCCCAGCTTCTCGAAGATGTGCTCCAGGTGCTTGTTCACCGTGCGCGGGCTCATGCCGAGGATCTCGCCGATGTCGCGGTTGGTCTTGCCCTTGGCGAGCCAGGACAGCACTTCGGTTTCGCGCTGCGTGAGCGAGGCGGCGGCGAGGCGGGCCTGCTCGGCGTGACCTGCGGCGTCGGCGTTGCGCACTTCCAGCAGCACCATGTATTCGCCGGCGCTGACGGTGCCGAGGCCGCGGGCCTGCAGGCTGCGGTCCTCGAGTGTCGCCAGGCGCGAGTGCGGGGCAATCTCGCCGTTGAGCAAGCGCTGGCGGAAGCTGTCGGGCAGGTTGCCTTCGTATTCCGGCAGGAAGTGGTGCAACCAGTAGGCGGCCTTCGGTGAACACCAGGCGATGCGGCCCTGGCTGTCGATCATGACGACGCCATGGCCGCCGACGTCGATGGCCTCGCGGGCCAGGCGGCTGGCGCGGGCATTGCGCACGTGGGTGGCGAGCCGCGCCAGCACCTCCTCCACGCGCACCGGCTTCACCACGTAGTCGACGCCGCCGGCGGCGAAGCCTTCGACGATGTGGCTGGTGTCGGACAGGCCGGTCATGAAGATCACCGGCACATGGGCCAGCGCGGCGTCGGCCTTGATGCGGCGGCAGGTCTCGAAGCCGGACAGGCCGGGCATCACGGCGTCCAGCAGCATGGCGTCCGGCACCGTGAGTGCAAGCGTCTCCAGTGCGGCCTCGCCGCTGCCGGCGAGCATCACGGTGTAGCCGGCGGCCTCCAGCGCTTCGCACAGGAAACCCTGGGCGGGCAGGGCGTCGTCCACCACCAGGACGGCGTGGCGATGCAGGGTTTCAGTGTTCAGTGACACGTATCGACTCCTTGAGGATGCGCTTCAGGCCTTCGAGGTCGAAGCGCTCCGCCAGCCGCGCGAGCAGGGCGCAGTCTTCGGCGGCATGCGGGTGTTCATGGGCCAGCTCGGTCAGCCGCTGGCGCAGCTGCGGCAACTTGCCGAACTGGACGAGGGTCAGCAGTTCGCCGACGTCGTCCTCGGGCAGGCGGCCGGACAGTTGCGTCGGCGTCAGCGCGCTTGCCGGCGCGGGTTGCGGCAGGGCGGTCTGCCAGCTCAGCCTGAGGTGGGTCGCCAGCGTGGCGAGCAGTTCGGATTCAACCACCGGCTTGCCGACGAAGGCCTGCGCGCCGGCACCGGCCAGTCGCTCGATGCGGTTCTCGAAGACGTTGGCCGACACCATGATGACCGGCGTGTCCACGAGGCCGCGCGCGCGCAGGCGGCGGCAGGTTTCCCAGCCGTCCATGTCGTCCATGCTGACGTCCATGAGGATCGCGTCCGGCACGGACTCGGCGATGCTCTCCATGCACTCGCGGCCGCTGGCGGCCTCGTGCACCGTGAAGCCCAATGGCACCAGCAGGCCGGCCAGCATGTGGCGCTGGTCGGGCTGGTCGTCGACGATCAGCAGGCTGCGGCGTGCGCCGTCGTAGCCGACGATGGGGCGGTGCTCGCGTGCGCCCGCCGGTGTGCTGAGTTCGCGCAGGTACAGGCGCAGCGTGAAGCGGCTGCCCATGCCGGGTTCGCTCTCCACCGCGATGTCGCCGCCCATCAGTTCGGTGAGCAGCTTGGTGATGGTGAGGCCCAGGCCGGTGCCGGGCTCCGACACGCGGCGGCCGGCGCTGCTGCGCTCGAAGGGCAGGAAGATGCGTTGCAGGTCTTCCGGCGCGATGCCGATGCCGGTGTCGATGATCTCGAAGCGCGCCACCTCCATGCGGTACTCCACGCGCAGGCGCACCACGCCCTGCTCGGTGAACTTCACCGCGTTGGCCAGCAGGTTGATGAGGATCTGCCGCAGCCGCTTGGCGTCGGCCATCACCTGCGCCGGCATGCGGCCGTGGCATTCCAGCTGGAAGCCCAGGCCCTTGGCGTGCGCCTGTGGCTGCACCATGCGTACCAGGTCGTCGATGAACTCGCGCAGCGGCAGCGGCGCCGGGTCCAGGCGCAGGCGGCCGGCCTCGATGCGGGCGAGGTCCAGCAGGCCGTCGATGAGGCTCAGCAGGTGTTCGCCGCTGCGGTGGATGGAGGCCACCGCCTCGCGCCGCTTGCCGTGCACGAAGCGGTCGCGCAGCAGGATCTGCGCGTAGCCGAAGATGCTGTTGAGCGGCGTGCGCAGTTCGTGCGACATGCCGGTGACGTAGCGCGTCTTGGCGAGGTTGGCGGCGTCCGCCACTTCCTTGGCGTGTTGCAGGGCGGCGTCGGTGCGGCGGTGGGCATCGATCTCGCGCGTCAGCAACTGGTTCTGGCGGTTGGATTCGTCCTGCGCCATGCGCCGGCTCTCGCTACCCAGCACCACCCACCAGCCGCACACCGCCACCACCAGCATCAGCATCGCGAAGGCCTTCTCGAAGCCGATGCGCAGGTGGGCACGCGCGGTCTCGTCGAGCTGGGCGCTGACGCTCTCCTGGTAGTACACCACGCCCATGATGGTGGCGAGCAGCAGGCCCAGCGAGGCGGTGACGAACACGTAGTGGCCGACGCGGAAGTTCACCCGCCGCGACATGCCGTCGGGCAGCAGGCGGGCCAGCGCGCCCAGCATCTGGTCGGCGGCTCGCGAGTTGGTCTTGCAGCGGTCGTGGCAGCGCGACTCCAGCGTGCAGCACAGCGAGCAGATGGCGCCGCCGTAGGCCGGGCAACGTGCCATGTCCTCGGCCTCGAAGCGGTTCTCGCACACCGTGCAGCGCACCAGCTCGCCGGGCTGCCACTCGGTGTGGCTGCTGCGCGCCAGGTTGTAGCGGCCGCGCGTGGCCACCGCCAGGATGGGCGCGGCCACCATCGCGACGCCCAGCGCGATGAACGGTGCGAAGGCCTGAGCACCGGGGCCGAAGTTGCCGGTGTAGGCGACGATGGCCAGCAGGGCAGCGATGAGCGTCGCCCCCAGGCCCACGGGGTTGAGGTCGTACAGGTGCGCGCGCTTGAACTCGATGTGGCGCGGCGACAGGCCCAGCGGCTTGTTGATGACGAGGTCCGCCACCAGCGCGCCCACCCACGCGATGGCCACGTTGCCGTACAGGCCCAGCACGTGCTCCAGCGCCTGGAACACGCCCAGCGACATCAGCAGGATGGCGATCAGCACGTTGAACACCAGCCACACCACGCGGCCCGGGTGGCTGTGGGTCAGGCGCGCGAAGAAGTTGGACCAGGCCAGCGAGCCGGCATAGGCGTTGGTGACGTTGATCTTCACCTGCGACACCACCACGAACACCACGGTGGCGAGCAGCGCCCAGCGTGCATCGCCGAACACATACTGGAAGCCGGCCAGGTACATCTGCGTCGGCTCCACCGCGCGTTCCGGCGGAATCTGCATCTGCAGCACCAGGTGGGCGAGGAAGGCGCCGCCCAGCATCTTCAGCATGCCCGGCACGATCCAGCCCGGCCCGGCCACCAGCACGGCGGCCCACCAGCGCACGCGGTTGCGCTTCGTCTTCTCCGGCAGGAAGCGCAGGTAGTCCACCTGTTCGCCGATTTGCACCACCAGCGCGAAGGCCACGGTGGCGGCGGCGCCGAACATCAGCCAGCTGAACTCGTTGCTGCCCGAGGTGTGGCCGGACAGGTCGGTGAACTCGCGGTAGGCCTCGGGGTGCTTGAACAGGATGGCCAGGAAGGGCAGCAGCAGCAGGGCCAGCCACACCGGCTGGGTCCACCACTGCAGGCGGTTGATCAGCGTGATGCCGTGCGTCACCAGCGGGATGATGAGCAACGAGGACAGCACGTAGCACAGCGACAGCGGCAGGTCGAAGTACATCTCCAGCGCCAGCGCCATGATGGCCGCCTCCAGCGCGAAGAAGATGAAGGTGAAGCTGGCGTAGATCAGCGAGGTGATGGTGGAGCCGAGGTAGCCGAAGCCGGCGCCGCGCGTCAGCAGGTCCATGTCCACGCCGTAGCGCGCGGCGTAGTAGCTGATCGGCAGGCCGGTCATGAAGGTGATGAGGCCCACCACGAGGATGGCCCACAGCGCGTTGGAGAAGCCGTAGTTCAGCGCCATCGCGCCGCCGATGGCCTCCAGCGCGAGGAAGGACACCGCGCCGAAGGCGGTGTTGGCGACGCGGAACTCCGACCAGCGCCGGAAGCTGCGCGGGGTGTAGCGCAGCGCGTAGTCCTCCAGCGTCTCGTTGGCGACCCAGGTGTTGTAGTCGCGGCGGACACGGAAGATTTTCTGGGTGGCGACGCTCATCGTCGGCAGGGCTCCTGAAGGTGCACCTCCGACGCAAGAACTGCTCCCGCTGCGGCCCGGCCACGTCGCCACGACGCGCCATCCGTCCGGTCATGTGTCCCGTGTCACGGCATGCGGCCATGGCAGCGGGTCTGCCGGCGCATCGACCATCGATCGGCGCGCGGCGGGCACATCGGGGCACATCGGGTGCATGAGTTCCTGCGCATCGAAGCTGTGCGCTATGGAGCGCATTGCGCCACTGCGGGGCACTCGCTGGCAACTTCGGGGCATACGTCGAATGACGTATGCCCCGGAACCCTGCGCGGATTGCGCGTACATCGCCCGCGCCCGCCGGAACCCTTGCGGGGCGCGGCTTGCGGGAGGCTGCGAACGGTTCTGTAGGACGGCGCTTACGTCGATTGACGTATAGGGCGCGTACGTCGTCGTCCGTACCTTGGGGCCCAAGCCGGAACGCCGGTCGATGCGCAGCAGGGAAGGTGGGAGTGCGGCACATCGGCAGGCGGACGAGGCGACCCGCAAACCTCATGGTGACAGCCCAAGGAGAGAGTCCATGTCGCACGACCACGATAATCACGATAGCCCCGAGTCCAACAATCGCCGCCGGCTCCTGCAGGGCATGGCCGCCCTGCCGCTGATCGGCCTGCCGGCGGTCAGCAACTTCGCGCGTGCCGCCAACATCCCCACCGCGCAGGTGAACACCACCAAGCTGGCGGTGACCGACACCGAGGTGGTGGTGGGTCAGCTGCACTCCGCCACCGGCACCATGGCGATCTCCGAGACCGGCTCCATCCAGGCCGAGCAGCTCGCCATCGACCAGATCAACGCCATGGGTGGCGTGCTGGGCCGCAAGATCCGCGTGATCAAGGAAGACGGCGCCTCCGACTGGCCGACCTTCGCCGAGAAGTCCAAGAAGCTGTTGATCAACGACCGCGCCGCCTGCGTGTTCGGCTGCTGGACGTCTGCGTCGCGCAAGGCTGTGCTGCCGGTGTTCGAGAAGGAAAACGGCCTGCTGTACTACCCGACCTTCTACGAAGGCCTGGAGCAGAGCAAGAACGTCATCTACACCGGCCAGGAAGCGACGCAGCAGATCCTTTGGGGCCTGGACTGGGCCAACACCGAGAAGAAGGCCAAGAGCTTCTTCCTCATCGGCTCCGACTACATCTGGCCGCGCACCTCGAACAAGATCGCGCGCAAGCACATCGAGAACAAGCTGAAGGGCAAGGTCGTCGGCGAGGAGTACTACCCGCTGGGCCACACCAACTTCAATTCGCTGATCAACAAGATCAAGCTGGCCAAGCCGGACTGCATCTACGCGGTGGTCGTCGGCGGCTCCAACGTGTCCTTCTACAAGCAGCTGAAGGCGGCCGGCATCACCGCCGACAAGCAGTTCCTGCTGACCATCTCGGTGACCGAGGACGAACTGCTGGGCATCGGCGGCGAGAACAGCGCGGGTTTCTACGCCTGCATGAAGTACTTCCAGTCGCTCGATAACCCGAACAACAAGAAGTTCGTCGAAGCCTTCAAGGCCAAGTACGGGCCCAAGTCGGTGATCGGCGACGTGACCCAGGCCGGCTACCTCGGCCCCTGGCTGTGGAAGGCCGCGGTGGAGAAAGCCAAGAGCTTCGACGTCGCCAAGGTGGCCGCCGCCTCGCCGGGCATCGAGTTCAAGGAAGCGCCGGAAGGCTACGTGAAGATCCACGAGAACCATCACCTGTGGAGCAAGGCACGTATCGGCCAGATGACGATGGACGGCCAGTTCAAGGTCGTCGCCGAGTCGCCCGAGCTGATCGTGCCGGACCCGTTCCCGAAGGGCTACCAGTAAGCAGCGGACGGCTCCTGTCGCAAGCGCGGCAGGAGCCGTGACGCCTGCACGGTGGCGCCGCGCAGCGTGCGCGGCAGCAGTTCCAGTTCTTCCCGCAGTCCTGTCTCTCACGGATGGAGAAACCGCATGTCTCTGACCGATATGTACAACATCGCCCTGATGCAGGGGTTCGCGGGCCTGTCGCTGTTCGCGGTACTGCTGCTCATGGGCCTGGGCCTGGCCATCATCTTCGGACAGATGGGCGTGATCAACATGGCGCATGGCGAGTTCATGGCCATCGGCGCCTACACGATCTTCCTGTTCTCCACGCTGACGCAGAACTACCTGCCGAATGCGATGCAGATGTACTTCCCGTTCGCGATCTGCATCGCCTTCATCGTCGCATTCATCGTCGGATGGTTCGTCGAGTGGGCGCTGATACGCCACCTCTACAAACGGCCGCTCGACACGCTGCTCGCTACCTGGGGCCTCAGCCTCGGCATGCAGCAGATCTTCCGTTCCACCTTCGGTCCCAAGGAAGTCAGCCCCACGCTGCCTGACTGGCTGATGGGCTCCTGGGCGCCCAGCGAGGGCCTGGACATTCCCATCAACGGCATGTTCGTGCTGGCGCTCACCGCGCTGGTCACCGGGCTGGTGATGCTGGCGCTCTACAAGTCGCGCTGGGGGCTGCGTGTGCGCGCCACCGTGTCCAACCGCGTGATGGCCAATGCAATCGGCATCAACACCAGGAAGACCGACCGCCTGACGTTTGCCATCGGCTGCGGCATCGCCGGCGTGGCGGGCGCGGCCTTCACCACCATCGGCTCCACCGGCCCCACCAGCGGCTCGCTGTACATCGTGGACGCCTTCCTGGTGGTGACCTTCGGTGGCGCGGCCAGCCTGCTCGGCACCGTGGCCTCGGCCTTCGGCATCGCCCAGACGCAGTCCATCGCCGAGTTCTTCATGACCGGCTCGATGGCCAAGGTGCTCACGCTGATGATGATCATCAGCATCCTCATGATCCGGCCTCAAGGTCTGTTCGCCTCGAAAGTCCGTCGTTGAGTCACCCAGGAGAACGAACCATGACCCCCGCAATGACCTCCCTCAAAGACGGCCTGCTCAAGGGCGGCCTCGGCAGCCTGCTGATCCTGGCCCTCATCATCCTGGTGGTGTTCCCGCTCACGCTGGACCTGTTCCGCCTCAACCTCGTCGGCAAGTACCTGACCTACGGCTTCGTCGCCATCGGCCTGGTGATGCTGTGGGGCTACGGCGGTGTGCTGAGCCTCGGGCAGGGCGTGTTCTTCGGCCTCGGTGGCTACTGCATGGCGATGTTCCTGAAGCTGGAAGCCTCGGACCCGGAGACCACCAAGATCCAGTCCACCCCCGGCATCCCCGACTTCATGGACTGGAACCAGCTCACCGAGCTGCCCTTTTGGTGGAAGCCCTTCTACAGCCTGCCACTGACGATGATCGCGATCATCGCCATCCCCTCGCTGCTCGCCTTCATCATCAGCTTCGCGATGTTCAAGCGGCGCGTGGGCGGGGTGTACTTCGCGATCATCACGCAGGCGGTGGCGCTGGTGTTGTCGGTACTCATCATCGGCCAGCAGGGCTACACCGGCGGCGTGAACGGCATGACCGACCTGAAGACCATGCTGGGCTGGGACACGCGCACCGACAGCGCCAAGTACATCCTGTACTTCGTCAGCGCCGGCCTGCTCATCGTGTCCATCCTGCTGTGCATGTGGGTGCAGAAGAGCAAGCTCGGCACCCTGCTGCTGGCGATGCGCGACAAGGAGGACCGCGTGCGCTTCTCCGGCTACGACGTGTCGATGTTCAAGGTCTTCGTGTTCTGCCTGGCGGCGGCGCTGTCGGCCATCGGCGGCGCGATGTTCACGCTGCAGGTCGGCTTCATGTCACCCAGCTTCGTCGGCATCGTGCCCAGCATCGAGATGGTGATCTTCGCCGCGGTGGGCGGGCGCATGTCGCTGGTCGGCGCGGTGTATGGCGCGCTGCTGGTGAACTTCGGCAAGACCTACTTCTCCGAGACGGCGCCCGACCTCTGGCTGTTCCTGATGGCCGCGCTGTTCATCGGCGTCGTGCTGGCCTTCCCCAACGGCCTGGCCGGCCTGTACGAGAGCCACATCAAGCCGTGGATCGCACGTCGCGTGGCGGCGCGCAAGGCCAGCGTCACGCCACGCACGCCGGCGGCCCCCACGCCACCCTCAACATCCTTGAGCAGCAGCGCGCCACCCGCCGCGCCGGCCCGCGCCTGAGCGAAGGAGACATGCCATGAGCAATACCGACTTCGTGCTGGCGGTGGAAGACCTCACCGTGTCCTTCGACGGCTTCAAGGCCATCGACAGCCTCAACCTCTACGTCGACAAGAACGAGCTGCGCGTGATCATCGGCCCCAACGGCGCCGGCAAGACCACGCTGCTCGACCTCATCTGCGGCAAGACGAAAGCCAGCAAGGGCAGCATCAAGTTCAAGAACGAGGAACTCACCAGGCTGCCGGAGTACGGCATCGTCCGCAAGGGCGTGGGCCGCAAGTTCCAGACGCCGTCCATCTACGAGAACCTCAGCGTCTTCCAGAACCTGGAAGTGTCCTTCCCGCGCGGTCGTGGCGTGTTCGGCGCGCTCCGGTTCAAGTGCAACGCCGAGGTGCGTGAGCGGGTGCAGAGCGTGGCGGAAGAGATCGGCCTCGCGGAGAAGCTGCACACCGAGGCCGGCCTGCTGTCGCACGGCCAGAAGCAGTGGCTGGAGATCGGCATGCTGCTGATGCAGGACCCGGAGCTGCTGATGCTCGACGAACCCATCGCCGGCATGAGCGTGCGTGAACGCGAACTCACCGCCGAGCTGCTGCAACGCATCTGCCAGAACCGCTCGATGATCGTCATCGAACACGACATGGAGTTCGTCAAGCGCATCGCCTCCAAGGTCACCGTCATGCACCAGGGAAAGATCCTCGCGGAAGGCTCGATGGACAAGGTGCAGAGCGACCCGAAGGTCATCGACGTGTACCTGGGTCACTGAGTCGGCCACTGAGTGCGCCACTGAATCGATCACCGGGCAGAGCATCGAGCATGGACACCATTCGCACACTACCTCGTCATTCCCGCCCTTCGACAAGCTCAGGGTCAACCGAGCTGCGCCCGAGCGGGAATCCAGTGTCGTTCAACACCCGCATACAGTCGTCGAAATCCCGTCCGGTCCCCGAGCTTGTCGAGGGGCGCGGGATTGACGGCAAGAAGGAGAAATCATGCTGAACGTATCCGACCTCTTCGTGAGCTACGGCCAGAGCGAGGCCCTGCACGGCATCTCGTTCGCCGCCAACAAGAACGAGACGGTGGCCATCATGGGCCGCAACGGCATGGGCAAGACCACGCTGTTCAAGTCGCTGATGGGCGTGCTGCCCAGCAAGGCCGGCAAGGTGGAAGTCGCCGGCCAGGACGTGACGAAGGACGAGAGCTATCGCCGCGTCGCCAAGGGCATCGCCTACGTGCCGCAGGGCCGCATGATCTTCCCGACCCTGAGCGTGGAAGAGAACATCCAGACCGGCCTGGAGAACGCGAAGGACAAGCGCATTCCTGAGGACATCTACGCACTGTTCCCGGTGCTGTGGGACATGCGTCGCCGCAAGGGCGGCAACCTGTCCGGTGGCCAGCAGCAACAGCTGGCGATCGCACGCGCACTGGTCACCAACCCCAAGGTGCTGCTGCTCGACGAGCCCACCGAGGGCATCCAGCCTTCGATCATCAAGGACATCGCCAAGGCGCTGAACGAGATCCGCAAGCTGCGCGAGATCACCATCGTCGTGTCCGAGCAGGTGCTGTCCTTCGCGATGGACGTGGCCGACCGCCTGTTCGTCATCGAGGGCGGCCGCCTGGTGCATGAGAGCTCGCGCGCCGACACGGATACCGCACGCATCAAGGAATTCCTTTCGGTCTGAGAGGCGCGC
Source organism: Uliginosibacterium sp. H1 (assembly GCF_036017065.1). Classification (NCBI taxonomy): domain Bacteria; kingdom Pseudomonadati; phylum Pseudomonadota; class Betaproteobacteria; order Rhodocyclales; family Zoogloeaceae; genus Uliginosibacterium; species Uliginosibacterium sp. H1. The sequence goes on along the minus strand of NZ_JAYXHR010000002.1, from coordinate 23,993 downwards.
CTCGAAGGTCCGTTGCGTTACACCCAAAACCGCTCAAGGAGAGAGCCATGCCTGAAAAACTCATCACCGTAGACCTCAAGCAGTCGCCCTACGAGAACGCCAACATCCACAACCGCTGGCACCCGGACATCCCGATGACCTGCTGGGTGAACCCCGGCGACGACTTTGTGCTGGAGACCTACGACTGGACCGGCGGCTACATCCAGAACAACGACAGCGCGGACGATGTGCGCGACGTGGACCTCACCACCGTGCACTTCCTGTCCGGGCCGGTCGGCGTAAAGGGCGCGGAGCCCGGCGACCTGCTGGTGGTGGACCTGCTGGACATCGGCGCCAAGGAAGACAGCCTGTGGGGCTTCAACGGCTTCTTCTCCAAGCAGAACGGTGGTGGCTTCCTGACCGAGCACTTCCCGCTGGCGCAGAAGTCCATCTGGGACATCGAGGGCATGTTCACCAAGAGCCGTCACGTGCCCGGCGTGCGCTACGCCGGCCTGATCCACCCGGGTCTGATCGGCTGCCTGCCCGACAAGAAGATGCTAGACATGTGGAACGAGCGCGAGGTGGATTTCATTTCCACCAACCCGACGCGCGTGCCGCCGCTGGCCAACGCCCCGTTCGCCAAGACCGCGCACGCCGGCAAGGCCATCGGTGACGTCGCCGCGAAGATCGCCGCCGAGGGTGCGCGCACCGTGCCGCCGCGCGAGCACGGTGGCAACTGCGACATCAAGGACCTGTCGCGCGGCTCCAAGATCTTCTTCCCGGTGTACGTCGACGGCGCCGGCCTGTCGGTGGGCGACCTGCACTTCAGCCAGGGCGACGGCGAGATCACCTTCTGCGGCGCCATCGAGATGGCCGGCTGGGTGCACATGAAGGTCGAGCTGATAAAGGGCGGCATGGAGAAGTACGGCATCAAGAACCCCATCTTCAAACCCAGCCCGATCACGCCCAAGTACGACGACTACCTGATCTTCGAAGGCATCTCGGTGGACGAGTACGGCAAGCAGCACTACCTGGACGTGCACGTCGCCTACCGCCAGGCCTGCCTCAACGCCATCGAGTACCTCAAGAAGTTCGGCTACTCCGGCGCGCAGGCCTATTCCATCCTCGGCACGGCGCCGGTGCAGGGCCATATCAGCGGCGTGGTGGACATCCCGAACGCCTGCGCGACGCTGTGGCTGCCGACCGACATCTTCGAGTTCGACATCAACCCGACCGCGGCCGGGCCGGTGAAGTATCTGGATGGCTCCATCCAGATGCCAATTTCGCAGGACAAGTAAGTTGCTTGCACACACCCTCTCTCGCTGCGGGAGAGGGTGTCGTCAACTGATGCAACCCGGAAGCCGCAACAGAATGGAGTGAAGCGCAGCGTAACGGTTCTGGCCAGGCGCATCGCCGCAGACAGTACAAGTGGTACGGCAAGGCGATGCAACGACGCCAGAACCATTCTGTTGCGGCTTCCAGCAAGGAGAACACTCATGCCTCTCTACGACTACCAATGCCAGGACTGCGGCCAGTTCGAAGTGATGCGCCGCATGGCAGACCGCGAAGCGCCGGTGCATTGCCCGCAGTGCGGTGCCGCTGCCTCGCGCCTGCTGGTCGCACCGTCCTTCGCCAGCATGTCCACCGAACTGCGCGTCGCGCACTCCACCAACGAGCGCGCGCGACACGAACCCAAACGCTCCGGTGGTCACGTGCATGGCCCCGGTTGCGGCTGCGGCAGCAGCACCGGCAAGAGCGCCACCGTGAAGGCGCCGGATGGCAGCAAGGCCTTTCCCACCAAGCGGCCCTGGATGATCAGTCACTGACTCCCACTTCGTCGTTCGCGGCAGCGGGAACCCCGCGGCTTTCGCGAAGCATCGACGACACTGGGAGTTCCGCAGCTCGCGGCACGACGTGCAGCGTTCCGCACGCCGCGGGCAGATTTCACCGCGCATGAGTCGCAGCCGGACATGCGGCCGGCTGCGCTTCTTTCGGCCACCTTCGCGGGTGGCCGCCTTTTTCCGGGACCTGCATGTGAGGCTTGCGTGTGGAGCCTTGCGGCGTGTCTGCGCGTGGCCGTCGCCGGCCTCGCTTCCGCATTCATGAACCTCTCGTGACGCTGCCGCGGCAGGCAGCTCCGCCACGCCATCGCTGCGTGCGGCATGACTCACGTGCAGCCTGCGGATAGCCCCGGCCTGGTCGGTACAGGCCCACCCCGGCACTCCCCTGTAACGCCCATGTAATGTGCGTTACAGGCAGAACTTCGTGCGCAACGGCGAGTCTGTGCAGGGGCAGGTGAACCCCTGTACAGACGCGCAGCGCAGGAGGCGTTTTTCCTCGTGCGCCTGTCTCTCCAAACCTCTTGCTGGAAGCGTGGAAGGATGGTCATGCAACAGTTGTACATCACCGCAGTCAAGGTGAGATCGGGTACCGATGAAGTCACGCACGTGACGCTGGGCGTCGCCGACGGCGATACCAACCGGTGGGCCGAGATGCCGACCGTGCAGGACGTGGACCGCGCGATCGCGGCGCTCGACCGTGGTCATCCCGTCAGGGTCCTCAAGGCGACATCGGGCGGGGCGACGCCGGGGCCGGAGGTCTTCAAGATCAACCTTCCCGCCGGGCGCTCCACCATCGGCTTCAAGAAGACCGACCCGCAGCTGGCAACCTGGGCCGACGTCCCGGCGATCTGATCGCCTGCGGGCGTGGCGGGAAGTTGCGTTCGCGGGACGAAGACCAGTCCCGCCGGGTTGCTGACGCGGTCTTTCACTGTGTTACGAGACCTGGCGCGGCCTTTGTGACACCGGCGTGATGCGCGACAATGCCGCCTCCCCACACCGACATCCGTCACGCCATGCTGCGCATCCTCCTGCTCGCCGCCGCTCTCGTCCTCACCGCCTGCGCCAGGGACGACGCCCCGCACTTCAACACGACGGACGTCACCGGCTCCGCCTGGGGTCCCGGCCTCAAGCTGCCGGACGCCCACGGCAAGGAGCGCACGCTGGCGGACTTCAAGGGGCACGCGGTGGCGGTGTTCTTCGGCTTCACGCAGTGCCCCGACGTGTGCCCCACCGGCATGCTGATGCTGTCCGAGGTGGTCAAGAAGCTGGGCCCGGATGGCGACAAGCTGGATGTCATCTTCGTGACGGTCGACCCCAACCGCGACACGCCGGAATTGCTGCAGGCCTACATGAACGCCTTCAATCCGCGTTTCGTCGCGCTGCGTGGCACGGAGGAGCAGACGGCGGCCATCGCCAAGGAGTTCAAGGTCTTCTACGAGAAGCGTGGTGACGTGGCCGGCGGCACCTACACGATGGACCACACCGCCGCCTTCTTCATCTTCGACCCGCAGGGCAGGGCACGTCTCTTCGTGCGTCACGGCGAGACGCCGGAGCGCGTCGCGCAGGACGTCAAGCAGCTGATCGACGGCAAGTAGGCGGCCCGCAGGCGGCAAACAGGCGACAAGCAGGCGACAGGCAGGTCGGCCGGCCGTCGCGCCCGCAATGTTCAGGCTGCCTGGCGGATGACCTGTGCCACGTCGAGGAAGGACTTGAGCAGCAGGCTCTCGCGGCGCTCCTGCAGGCAATACAGGTAGGTCTCGGTACTGGCGGGGTCGCCCTCGATGCGCACCGGGCGGATGCGCGGGTCCGGGATGAATTCCGCCTCCGACACCGCGCCGATGCCGATGCCGCGCGCCACCGCTTCACGCAGGGCTTCGCGGCTGCCGATCTCCATGGTGGTAACGGTGCGCACACCTGCCTCCGCCATCGCGGCCTCCAGCACCCGTCGCGTACTGGAACCCTGTTCGCGCTGGAGCATGCGCTGGTCCTGCAGCTCCTCGATACGCACGCTGCTGCGTTGCGCGAAGGGGTGCTCGTGGTGCACGAACAGGATGATCGCGTGCCGCGCGTAGCGCATCGCGCTGAAACCCGGCGCGTCGTGGAAGCGGGCCAGCACGCCGATGTCCACCACGTAGTTCTCCAGGTCCTCGAAGACTTCCACCGAGTTGCCGATGCGGATCGACACCTCCACGCGCGGATAGCGGCGCCGGTAGGCATCCACCATCTCGGTGACGTGGAAGGGGCCGACCGCGCCCAGCTTCAGGTGGCCGCTGTTCAGCTCGCCGCAATCGTGCAGCAGGCTGTAGGCCTCGGTTTCCAGCGAGGACATCTGGCGCACGATCGGCAGCAGGCGCAGGCCGACCTCCGACAGTTCGATGCGCCGGCCGCGGCGGTGGAACAGTTCCACCCGGTACTGCTGTTCCAGGCCCTGTACCTGCGTGGTCAGCGTCGGCTGGCTGAGGCCCAGCGCGCGGGCGGCGGCGCTGAAGCTGCCGTGCTGGGCGACGGCCAGGAAGGCGCGGAGACGGGCTGTAGACATCTATAGGTCTGGTCGATGGATGGAGTGAGCCGCGCATATTGAATCGATTGCGCGACAGTCATGTGACGTTCCTACGCTGGCGGCTCCTTTCACCCCAAGGAGCGTTCCCATGAAACAAGCAGTCCTGCAGTCCCTGCGACGGATGACCGTCCGCGCCTCCGCCGTGCTCGTGTCCGGCCTGCTGTATGCCGGCCCCGGCTTCGCCGCCGCGCTGGATGCATTCACCCAGACGCCCAACGCCGCCATCGCCGGCTACAACACCGAGCGCCTCAGCGCGGTGACGCCGGAAGCCTGCGCCGCGGCCTGCACGGCCGGCTCGCGCGCCGCCTGGTGCGTGTCCTTCGACTACAACCGCTCCGCGCAATGGTGCGACCTCAGCGACAAGCGCGCGGCGGACGTCGGCGGGCTGAAGACCGATTACGCCGGCAATCCCTACGACCACTACAGCCTGAAGCCGAATCCGCTGGCGTCCTTCCTGCAGACGCCCAACGCCGCCATCTCCGGCCACAACACCGAGCAACTCACCAACGTGCAGCCGGCCGACTGCGCCGCTGCCTGTACCGCTGCCAGCCGCAGCGGCTGGTGCAGGTCCTTCGACTATCACAAGGCCACTGCGAAGTGCGACCTCAGCGACAAGCGCGCGAGCGATGTCGGCGGGCTGAAGACCGACTACGCCGGCAACCCGTACGACCATTACGCGCTGGTCGCCGGCGGCAGCATTCCGAACCCGGTTCCCGGCAAGAAGCACATCCTGCTGATCGGCCTCGACGGCCTGCGTGGTGACGCGATCCTGTGCCCCACCTGTGTCGCCACGCCCGCGATGTCGGCCCTCGCCGCGGGCGGAGCCTTCCATCGCAACGTGCTGGCCGGTGGCACGCAGTCCACCATCAGCGGTCCCGGCTGGGCCTCGGTGTTCACGGGCTACTGGGCCGACCAGCATGGTGTGACTTCGAACGCCACCAACCTGCCGCTGCGCAAGCCGCACGTGTTCGACCTGATCGAGCAGGCCTACCCGACGGCGACGACGGCAATCGTGGGTGACTGGTACAACATCACCAACAACCTGAAGCCGGCCGGTGCCGACTACGTGGTGGCGAACGCCAGCAAGAATTCGCAGCAGGCCACCGATACCGTGAAGGCGTGGCTGGGCTGGACGCATGCGCCGACGGCGATCTTCTACTACCTGCATCGCACCGACATCCACGCCACCGCCTACGATCCGGCCAACGCCTACTACCGCAGCCAGATCGCCGCCGAGGACGCGCAGATCCAGCAGGTACTCAACGCACTGGTGGCGCGCCCCAACTACGCCAACGAGGACTGGCTGATCATCGTCACCTCCGACCACGGCGGCACCGGCAGCGGACACGGCGGGCAGACCGCGGCGGAGCGCAGCACGCCGCTGATCCTCAACAACACCTGGGGGCGCACGGGCAAGACGCCGTATTGCAGCGGCGACCTGGGCGCCACCCAGCTGCTGCAGATCGACGGCACCACGCCGCACATCCTGGACTTCCTCGGCCTGCCCAACCCGACCCCGGGCCGCAAGCATCCGGACTGCTGATCTCCCCTCTGGTGTGAGCAGGACAAACCCCTGCCGCTTGCGGCAGGGGTTTTCGTTTGTCCGGGAGGCGCCGCCGATCTATTGATTGAACCTATATATCGACAGGAAACACGCTATCGAATCGATACAGTCACCGTAATGTCACATTCGCAAAGTGGCGGTGTTCTCTCAACACCCGGAGTCACCGACCATGAAACGTCTCTTCACCGGCGCCCGTGCGGCCGCCCTCTCGTTCTCCCTCTCGCTGCTGCTCGCAGGCCCGGCCGCCGCCGTCGAGCCGCTGACCATCGGCCTGATTCCCGCCGAAGACGCGCAGGCCATGCTGGAAAGCAGCAAGCAGGTGCTCGACGCGCTGGAAAAGCAGCTGGGCGTACCGGTCAAGCCCTTCGTCGCCACCGACTACAACGGCGTCATCGAGGCCCTGCGTTCGAAGAAGCTGGACGTCGCCTACCTCGGCCCGTTCTCCTACGTCATGGCCACCACCGTCGCCAACGTCGAAGCCTTCGCCGTGGCGGTTACCAAGAAGACCGGCCAGAGCTCCTACAAGAGCCAGGTCATCGTCCGTGCCGACAGCGGCATCAACAGCGTGGCCGAACTGAAGGGCCGCACCTTCGCCTTCGTCGATCCCAGCTCCACCTCCGGCCACCTGTTCCCCAAGGCCGGCCTGCTCGGCGCCGGCCATGACCCGGACAAGCTGTTCAGCCGCGTGGTGTTCTCCGGCTCGCACGACGCCAGCATCCTGTCGGTGGTGAACAAGAAGGTGGAGGCCGCCGCCGTGGCCGACCGCATCCTCAACGCCGCCATCGCCAAGGGCCAGGTGAAGAAGGAAGACCTCAAGGTCATCTGGTCCTCCAGCGCGATCCCGGAATCGCCGATGGTGTGGCGCAAGGACCTCGACCCCGCCATGAAGGAGAAGATCGCCAGGGCCATGGCCGGCATCAAGGACCTGCCCTGGGGCGACCAGGGCGTGCTCAACGGCTTCCAGCCCACCAACGACGCGGCCTACGACGTCATCCGCGACACCGCCCGCGTGCTGAAGCTCGACCTGCGGAGCATGAAATGATCCGCGTCCGGCAACTGAGCAAGCGCTACGGCGACAACGCCGTGCTGCGCGGCGTGGATCTGGATGCGGCGGCCGGCGAGTTCGTCGTCGTCCTCGGCCAGTCCGGCGCCGGCAAGTCCACCCTGCTGCGCTGTATCAACCGGCTGGTGGTGCCCGATGCGGGCGAGCTGGCGGTGGCCGGCCTGGACGCCATCGGTTGCCGGGACGAACGGGCGCTGCGCCGCCAGGTGGCGATGATCTTCCAGAACCACCACGTGGTGCCGCGCCTGTCGGTGCTGCGCAACGTGCTGACCGGCCGTCTCGGTTCGGTGGGCACGCTGGGCTCGGTGCTGCAGTTCTTCCAGCGCGACGACGTGGCGCTGGCCCACGAATGCCTGGCGCGCGTGGGGCTGTCGCACAAGGCGCTGGAACGCACCGACTCGCTGTCCGGCGGCCAGATGCAGCGCGTCGGCATCGCCCGCGCGCTGGCGCAGAAGCCGCGCGTGATCCTCGCCGACGAACCGGTGGCCAGCCTGGACCCGGCCACCTCGCGCCGCGTGTTGCAGTACCTGCGCGACGCCTCGCGTGACCTCGGCATCACCGTGCTGTGCAACCTGCACCAGGTGGACTACGCCTGCGAGTTCGGCGACCGCATCGTCGGCCTGGCGCACGGGCGGGTCGTCTTCGACGGCATGCCGGCCACGCTGGGCGAGGCCGACCTGGCGCGCATCTACGACGATGCCCATGGCATTCACCCCGCCGCGGCCGGTGAAACCGCGATGCCGGCGGCGCAACCCGCCTTCGCCACCGCAGGAGCCTGACATGAACCTCCGCAACTACCAGTGGACCGTCGCCTTGCCGGAATCGCCGCGCGGCTGGGCCATGCTGATGAGCATCATCGTCGGCAGCCTCGTCGTGCTGCAGTGGAGCGCCGGTGGCGCGCAGCTGAGCTGGGGCGAGCTGGCCGCCGGCCTGCCGCAGATCGCCGACTTCCTCAGCCGCACGCTGCCGCCCAACCTGGACATCCTGGACCGGCTGGTCGCCCCGGCGATCGAGACGGTGCAGATCGCCGTGTGGGGCACCCTGCTCGGCATCCTGCCGGCAATCCCCCTGTCATTCCTCGCCGCGCGCAACCTCAATCGCAACCGCTGGGGCTATGGCATCACCCGCCAGTTCCTCAACGTCACGCGCAGCATCAACGAACTGATCCTCGCGCTGGTGTTCGTGTCGGCGGTCGGCCTGGGGCCGTTTCCCGGCGTGCTGGCGCTGGCGCTGCACGGCGCCGGCATGCTGGGCAAGTTCTTCGCCGAAGCCATCGAGGAGATCGACAACGGCCCGCTGGAAGCCCTGCGCGCTACCGGCGCCCGCCCGCTGCAGGTCATCGTCTTCGGCGTGCTGCCGCAAGTCGTCACGGCCTGGATCGCGGTGGTGCTGTACCGCTTCGAGGTGAACCTTCGCTCGGCCACCGTGCTGGGCATGGTGGGGGCGGGTGGCCTGGGCTTCGAGCTGGTCAGCAGCCTGAAGCTCTTCAAGTACACCGAGACCGCCACCTGCATCATCGTCATCACCGTCATGGTGGTCGCCGCCGACACGCTGTCCAGCCGCCTGCGCCACCTCATCCAGCGCAAGGGTCGTCACTGATCCTGCCCGCGCAGACGCTGCGCACACGCTGCTGCGTTGCTGAGCATCACCACACACGATCCGACAGGACATCGACAACACACCATGTGGACCTTCCATAACCCCGTCTCCATCCACGCCGGTGCCGGTGCGCTGGCGCGCCTGCCCGACATCCTCTACACCCGCCGTGCCATCGTCATCGCCTTTCCCGAGGCGGAGTCGCTGGGCCTCATCGACCGCCTGCGCACGCTGCTGGGCAGCAGCATGGTGACCGTGGAGACCGACGTGCCGTCCAATCCGGACGTCGCCTGGCTGGCGCCGATGTACGAGCGCCTGTGGCGCCGCCATCCGGACGCGGAATGCGTCATCGCGCTGGGCGGCGGCAGCGCCATCGACTGCGCCAAGGCCATGCTCACCCGTGGTGCCACCGGCCGCTTCGACGACCTGCTGATGCGACCCGATCTCGCCAGCGCATTGAAGCGCGAGCACCACCGCGCGCTGATCGCCGTTCCCACCACGGCCGGCACCGGCAGCGAAGTCACGCCCTGGGCCACGGTGTGGGACCAGGCGCGCGCCACCAAGCATTCGCTGCACCTGCCCTGGACCTGGCCGGAGGCCGCCATCGTCGATGCCGAGCTGATGCTCAGCCTGCCACCGTCGGTGACGCTCGCCAGTGGCCTGGACGCGTTGTCGCACGCGCTGGAGTCCCTGTGGAACGTGAACCGCAATCCGGTTTCCGCCGCACTGGCCGTCAGCGCCGCGCGCGCCATCGTGCACACCTTGCCGGAACTGCTGGCGCAACCCTCGCGGCGTGAGCTGCGCGAGCGCATGGCCGTGGCTGCCCTGCAGGCGGGTGTTGCCTTCTCCAACACGCGTACCGCGCTGGCGCATTCGCTGTCCTACGACATCACGCTGGCCGAAGGCGTGCCGCACGGCATCGCCTGCTCGTTCAGCCTGCCGCGCGTGATGGAGCTGGCACTGGGCCGCGATGCGGAGGTGGACGCGCAGCTACTGTCCATCTTCGACGCCACCCACGCCGGATCGGCCGTCGCGCGGCTCACCGCCTTCCTCGAAGGTCTGGGCGTCAGCACCGACCCGGCGCGTTACGGCATCGCTCCGGAGCAGTGGAGCCAGCGCATCGAGCAGGCCCTGCGCGGCGCGCGCGGCCGCAACTTCATTGCCGCGCACTGAGTGGCCATTGAGCGACCACTGAGCGACCACCGAGCGGCTGGCCCGAGCAGCCCGCCCGCAAGCGGCCCAACCCCTGATTCAAGACCAAACGGATTCCACACCATGACCCTCGCGCATTCGCCATCCGCCGCCTCCACCACCAGCCGCCGCATCGAGGCGGTGATCTTCGACTGGGCCGGCACCCTGGTCGACTTCGGCTCGCTGGCACCGACGCAGATCTTCGTCGACGCCTTTGCCAGCTTCGGCATCACCGTGACCCTGGCGCAGGCGCGCGGCCCGATGGGCCTGTCGAAGCGCGAGCACATCCGGCAACTGCTGGCCGTGCCGGAGATTGCCGCGCAGTGGCGCGACAAGTCCGGCGCCGACGCCAACGACCATGACATCGACGCCATCTACGAGCGCTTCATGCCGATGCAGATCGCCAAGGTGGGCGACTACTCGCAGCCGATCGCGGGCGCCGCCGAGGTGCTGGACAGCCTGCGCGAGCAGCGCATCAAGGTCGGCTCCTGCTCCGGCTATCCGCGCCGCGTGATGGACGTGCTGCTGCCGCTGGCCGCGCGCGACAGGATCGTGCCGGACCACGTGGTGGCCGGCGACGAGCTGGCTGCGGGCGGACGCCCCGGGCCGTACATGGCGCTGGCCAACGTCATCGCGCTGGGCATCGGCGACGTGCGCTGCTGCGTGAAGGTGGACGACACCACGCCGGGCATCGAGGAAGGCCGCCGCGCCGGCATGTGGACCGTAGGCCTGTCCCTGTCCGGCAACGAGACGGGGCAGACCGTGGAGGCGCTGGCCGCCCTCGACGACGCAGCCCGCGCGCAGTGCCGTGAGACGGCCGCCACCCGCCTGTACGACAGCGGCGCGCACTACGTGATCGACTCGGTGGCGCATCTGCCGCGCGCGCTGGCCGACATCGCGCGTCGCCTGTCCGAAGGCCAGCTGCCCTGAGTGTGGACCGGAACGGTGGTTGCCGACGCTATCCGCGCGCCAGTCCGTTCCACAGGTTGGCACTGCCCAGGGCAATGAATACGGCATGCAGCGTGCGCTGGAAGGCGGGGCCGCTCAGCCCGGCACGTAGCCGGCTGCCCAGCCACATGCCGGCAAACGCTGCAGCGAAGGCGAGCGCGACCGGCACCGACAGCAGGTGCAACGAAGCGCTGCCCTGCAGGCGGATTGCGAGCGCCACGGTGGCGACGGTGAAGGACAGGCCCAGCGCCTGGATCAGCGCGTCGCGTTCCAGCCGCAGCGCCTGCAGGTAGGGCACCAGCGGCATTACGAACACCGCGGTGGCCGCCGTGATGACACCGGTGACGCCGCCGACCAGAAGTCCCCAGCCCGGCAGGGCGCGTGTGGGCTGCGGCAGCTTGCGCGCCGCCAGTCCCCACAGACCGTACAGCACCAGCACGGCACCGAGCGCGATGCGCGACAGCCGCTGGCTCTCCGCGTCCGCGGGCAGCGGCAGGAAGATCGTGGCGAGTACGAGTGCGAGCCACACCGGCCACAGCAGCGCGACCAGTCGCCGCGTATGGGCGCCGAAGCACTGTGCGAGATTGGTGGCGAGCGACGGCGCCACCAGCAAGGCTGCGGCGCTGGCGGTGGGCATCGCAAGGCCCAGCAGGCTCATCGCCACCGTCGGCAGGCCCATGCCCGACACGCCTTTCACCGCACCGGCGGCAAGGAATACCGCCGTCACGAACACCATCATGCCGCTGCTCATCGCATCCATGCGCGCATGCTGGGCAGGATGCGGCGGGCTGTCCATCGGGGAACATCCCGCTCGCGTGGCGCCGGCAAGCCGGCTCCTACAGCGCGCGCCCGTCGTAGTCGACCACCTGGATTTCCGCGAGAGCTATGCCTTCCAGGCAGCGGATGTTGATCGCCGCCATGGGCTTGCCGGCCGGAGTGGTCGCTTCGCCCCAGGCGTGGATGCCGCAGTCCGGGCAGAAGCGGTGGCGGATCTTGTGTTTGTTGAAGGTGTAGGTCGACGCCGCATCCTCCGGCGTCAGCAGGCGCAGCTTTTCGCGTGGCACGAACCACAGCAGAGAGCCACGGCGCTGGCACATCGAGCAGTTGCACGACAGCGCGCCGTCGATTTCGCCGTCGACCTCGAACGCCACTCTTCCGCAGTGGCAGCTTCCCTTGTATTGCATGAGCGGTATCTCCTTGTCTGATCGTGGAGCGTAGCGACACGGTGCTGCCCAGGTGCATCGCCGCAGGCAGTACGCGCGGTACGGCAAGGGGATGCAACAACGCCAGAACCATTCCGTGATGGCTTCCTACTCCGACGACTCCACGAACATCTTCAGCTTGTTCAGTGCCACGTCCCACTCGCGGCCGATGGCTTCCAGCATGCGGCGCGCCTCCTCGATCTGCGCGGGCTCCAGCTGCCATAGCCGTTCGCGGCCCATCTTCACGTCGCGCACCACGCCGGCGTCCGACAACACCTGAAGGTGTTTCGTCACCGCCTGGCGGCTGATCTCGGTGCCGGCGGTGAGCTGCGCGATGGAGAAGGCGCCGCCCGCGCACAGCACTGCCACCAGCTTCAGCCGCGTGGGGTCGCCCAGCGCGGCGAACACGCCGGCCAGCGTGTCGCTGGCGCGAACCAGGCCGGACACGCCAGCGGGCGAGGAGGGGGATGAAAGATTTCTAGGCTTGCTCGGCATGGGTCATCACGTTCTTGAGTTGCGCTTCCCAGCCGCGGCCGTTGGCGCGGAAGGCGTCCGGGTAGCGGTCCGGCGGAAGCTTCGAGAAGCCGCTCTCCACCACCGTCAGCAGCGTCGCGTTGCCGGGGGCTTCCTTCAGCGTGAAGGTCACCAGGGTGCGCGCTTCCTGCTCGTAGTCGACCTCCGGCTTGATGGCGTAGGGATGCCAGTGGTAGGACATCGTGTGCGGCGCTTCCATGCGCTCCACGATCACGTCGAAGGCCACGTGCTCGAAGCCGCAGATGGTGATCCTGCCCAGCGTGCGCTGCTGCGGCGCGAAGGTCTGGCCCTTCAGGTCGGCGCCGAACCAGCTGCCGAAGGACTCGGCGTCCGACAGCGCGCGCCACACCTTCTCGCGTGGCGCATTGATGAGGATGCTGCGCTCGATGCGGTCGGCGCTTCCGGTCGTTGCGGGTGCATTCATGGTGGTCTCCATCAGTGCATCAGTTCAGTGTCCGCTGCATTCGGTGGACAGCGCATGCGGCGTGCCGCTGCCGGTGGTCACGTACTGCCGCAGGCTGTTGAGGAAGTAGTTCCAGCCGTTCTGGCACAGCGTGTAGCACTCCAGCGCCGGCGTCAGGCCCAGGTGCTCGAAATCCAGCCGGGTGCGGCCCTGGCCCTCGGGCTGCAGCCGGAACCTCATCCGGGTGCCCACCCACTCGGCCGGATCCTTCAGGCCGTGCGACACGATCTGCGCCTCGGTGCACAGCCACTGCACCTCGCGACCGGCCTCCAGCTTCTCGATGCGCATGGCCTTGTGGTTCTCGCCGAAGCGGAAACGCAGCATACCGCCGACCGCCGTGTCGGCCTCGCAGTCCTCGGTCCACCAGCCGCGCAATCCTTCCGGGCGGGTCAGGGCGGCATACACGGTGGCGGGGCTGGCCTCCAGCACGAGGCTCAGCTGGAAATGGGGAAGTTTGGTGGGGGCGTTCATGGCGGACTCCTGACGAGGGGCAGAGGGAATGACAGGCAACAAAATGGTTGCGTGTTTGCAGTGTGGTTCCGTGTTCCGAAAAATGCAACCAAAAAGTTGCGGTTGGCCAGCAAGGCATCTACCGGTTGAAACGACGCAAGATCTCCGCAAAACCTTCGTTCATTGCCGAGAAGCGCAGCGCTGTCCGGTTGCCTATCGGCTGGATTCCAGAGCCTCGTCGTTCCCGCGGAAGCGAGAACCCGATGACGTTCAACCGCTGCCAACGACGCTGGACTCCCGCTCGGGCAAGGCCCGGTTCAGCCTGAGCTTGTCGAAGGGCGGCAATGACGAGGGTGATTAACGGCTGCCGCCTGGCGTTGCGCCCGGGGCTGGCCCCCTCCGCTGCGTGGGAACAACGGAGCCAGGGACAGAATTTCCTTGCAAGTAGAAAAATATTTCTAATAATGAAAAAGGAATCGACACACAGCAAACACCGACCACCATGTCCCCCGCCCCGGGCCGGCCTGCCGGCAACAACGCGACCGGCGAAGAAACCCGCGCCCAGCTCATCGCCGCGGCCACCGAGGTCTTCATCGACGAGGGCTACAAGTCCGCCCGCGTGGCCGACATCGCCACCCGCGCCCAGGTGCGCCTGTCGGCCATCAACTACCACTTCGGCGGCAAGGAAGGCCTGTACCTCGCGGTGCTCGGCCACCACGCGCAACTGGCCATTGAACGCACGCCCATCGTGTCGCCGCAGCCCGGCCTGTCGTCGCGCGCACGCCTGCATTTCTTCGTCACCGCGCTGCTGACGCGGCTGCTCGGCGACGGCACGGGCGAGGGGGAGGCCATACGCCTGCCGGCCCTCATGTCGCGCGAGATCATGAGCCCCACCGCCGCGCTGGACACCATGTTCGAGCGCTTCATCAAGCCGCAGTCCGCGCAGCTCGACGCGCTGGTGCGCGACATCGCCGGTGCCGACCTCACGCAGGACCAGGTGCGCCGCGCCATGCTCAGCGTGTTCGGCCAGTGCATGACCTACCGCCTGGCGCGCCCGATGGTGGAGCGCCTGGACCCGAGCCTCTACGGCCGTGGCGATCTCGTCGCACACCTGGCCGATCACATCAGCGCCTTCTCCTGGGCCGGCCTGCAGGCCATGCGCGAGGGCAGGGAGTCGCAAGCATGAAGTCATCATCCGTTCCGCAGTACTGCGCGCGCGTTGCCGTCGCGCTGGCCTGCCTCACCACGCTCACGGCATGCGAGCGTCAGGACGATGGCGTGCTGAACGGCTACGTCGAAGTCGAACTCGTGCGCGTCGCCGCCCCCATCGGTGGCCGCCTGACGAAGCTCGCCGTCGTGCGTGGTGACGAGGTCGCGGCCGGTGCGCCGCTGTTCGTGCTGGAAAGCGATCGCGAGGCCGCCGCCGTCAATGCCGCGCAGGCCCAGGTCGGCAAGGCCGAGGCGCAGGTGGCTGACCTGTCCAAGGGCAAGCGCCGCGACGAACTGGCCGCCATCGAAGCCGGCATCGCCGCCGCGCGCGCCGCGCAACGCCAGTCCGAGACCGACCTGCAGCGCCAGCAGAAACTCGCCGACGCCGGCTTCGTGTCGCCCAACAACCTGTCGGCCCTCGTCGCCAAACGCGACGCCGACATCGCCCAGGTGCGCCAGCTCGAAGCCGACCTGCGCAGCGCACGCCTCGCCGCGCGTGATGACGAGCGCGATGCCGCCGCCGCCGAAGCCCGCGCCACCCGCGCCGCACTGGCACAGAGCGAATGGGACCTCGCGCAGAAGTCGCTGAAGTCGCCCGTCAGCGCACGCGTGGAGGACACGCTGTACCGGGAAGGCGAATGGGTGAACGCCGGCGCCCCGGTGGTCAGCCTGCTGTCGCCCGCGGCCATCAAGCTGCGCTTCTACGTGCCCGAGCCGATGCTGCCGCAGTACAAGGCCGGCACCCGCGTGCAGGTGAGCTGCGACGGCTGTGGCGACCCCGTGCCCGCCACCGTGCGCTTCGTCGCCCGCGAGGCCGAGTTCACCCCGCCGGTCATCTACAGCCGCGAGAACCGCGCCCGCCTCGTCTACCTCGTCGAAGCCTGGCCCAGCGAAGCCGACGCCGCGCGCCTGCATCCCGGCCAGCCGGTCGAAGTGAAGCCCGGAGCCGCGCAGTGACCGCCTCTGCCTCGACCATCGATGTGCCGGCCACGGCTGCGCCTTCCGCGCCGGACCGCGACATCGTCATCGACGTGCAGGGCCTCACCAAGCGCTATGGCAATAAGACCGTGGTCGACAACCTGTCCATGCGCGTGAACCGCGGCGAGATCTACGGCTTCCTCGGTCCCAACGGTTCCGGCAAGACCACCAGCATCCGCATGATGTGCGGCCTGCTCACGCCCGACGCCGGCAGCGGCCACACGCTGGGCTTCGACGTCGTGCGCGAGGCCGTGCAGATCAAGCGCCGCGTCGGCTACATGACGCAGAAGTTCGGCCTCTACGACGACCTCAGCATCCGCGAGAACCTCGACTTCGTCGCCCGCATGTACGGCATGGACCGTCGCCGCCAGCGCGTGGACGAAGCCCTGGCACGCCTCGGCCTCGCCAGCCGCCAGACCCAGCTCGCCGGCAAGCTCAGCGGCGGCTGGAAGCAACGCATGGCGCTCGCCGCCTGCATGCTGCACGAGCCCGAACTTCTGCTCCTCGACGAACCCACCGCCGGCGTCGACCCCAGCGCCCGCCGCGACTTCTGGGACGAGATCCACCAGCTCGCCGCCGAAGGCATCACCGTGCTCGTCTCCACCCATTACATGGACGAAGCCGAACGCTGCCACCGCCTCGGCTACATCGCCTACGGCAAGCTGCTCGCCATGGGCACGCCGCCCGAACTGGTGGAACGCAGCGGCTTCGTCACCCGCAACGTCAGCGGTGCGGATGTGGGTGCGCTGTCACACGAACTCGAAGCGCTGCCCGCGGTGACGATGGTCACGCGCTTCGGTAACACGCTGCATGTGAACGGGTTGGATGAAGGGGCGCTGGACACGGCGTTGGCGCCGTACCGGGCGCGGGGGGAATTGCAGTGGGAAGCAGGGAAGCCGTCGCTGGAGGATGTGTTCATCCATCTGATGCGGCAGGCGACGGATAACTTTTCTTAGGGGTGAGCGATGATCACTTGGGAAGAGGCAGAACAAGATGCCGCATACAGTCAATTCGTAGAGGAAGTTGCGCAGCAGGCAGTCGATGAGCACGCGGAGGAACAGCTGCGCAAGTTCTACTTAGGCAATCGGTCGTTGGCTCAGCCGGGCCGCTCGTTCCTCGCGGAGGGGGACAGAGTCGTCAGCGCGTCACCAACGAGCGCTGTCTTGCTTTACACCACCGCAATAGAAGTAGGCATAAAGAAAGCCATCCTAGAGCCAGTGATCTGTGGGGTAGTTCATAGCGAACCCTTGGCATCGTTGATTTCTGAGGCAGTGATCCGGCAAGCGGGGATAGACCGATACAAGGATCTGCTGAACGTACTTTTCAGTGAGTATCTGGGTACTGAGTTTCATACCCTTCGATTGGGAGGAAGAGTCTCCACGATGTGGGACGACGTAATGCAAACACAGAAGGCGCGCAATCGTGTTGCGCACCGGGCGGAACTTGCGACGCCTGAAGAGGCGCAGTTGGCGGGGCGCCTTGCCAAGGCGGTCAACTTTAGACTCGTTGAGAGCATGGCAAATCGTTGCGGGTTGAGAATTGATCCCGACGGACTAATTGCTGGCGCTTGAAGAATGGCCCGTTCGTACGATCACCTTCTCTTCGACCTCGACGGCACCATCAGTGATCCCATCGACGGCATCGGTCGCTCCATCAACTATGCGCTGGAGCACTATGGCTACGCCACGCTGCCACGCGAAGCGCATTCCCCCTGGATCGGCCCGCCGCTGTTCCACAGCTTCCGCGCCTACACCGGCCGCGACGACGAGACGCACCTGCAGGAGCTGGTCGCCAAGTACCGCGAACGCTATGCCGACGTGGGCTATGCCGAGAACACCCTCTACCCCGGCATGGCCGAGGCGCTGCAGGCGCTGGCCTACACAGGTGTGCCGATGGCGGTGTGCACTTCCAAGCGCGCGGACTTCGCACAGCGCATCCTGGAACTGTTCGGCATCGCGCAGCACTTCCGCTTCGTCGATGGTGGTGATATCCACATCGAGAAGTGGGAGCAGATGGCGAAGCTGCGCGAGCGCGGCATCGTCACCGAGCGCGCACTGATGATCGGCGACCGTGAGTTCGACATGATTGCGGCGCACCGCAACGGGCTGTCCGCCGCAGGCGTGCTGTGGGGTTATGGCTCGCGGGAAGAGCTGACCGCGCACGAACCGGCGCACCTGCTGGCTGTGACCACGGAGTTGCATGCGTTGGTGCCGTTGTGCGAAGGCAGTCGAATATGAGTATCGAACAACCCCACACCTCGTCATTCCCGCGAAAGCGGGAATCCAGTGTCGTTCAACCGCCACATCAAAGTCACTGGATTCCCGCTTTCGCGGGAATGACGGTGCGAGGGTGAGGGAGGTGTGATGAGGGAGCGTGCTCCTTGCGTCTACATGCTGGCCAGCGAGCGCAACGGGACGCTCTACGTCGGCGTGACGTCCGATCTGGTGAAGCGTGCCTGGGAGCACCGCAACGATGTGGTGGCGGGCTTCACTTCGAGCCATGGCGTGCATCTCCTCGTCTGGTACGAGCAGCACGCGACGATGGAGTCGGCCATCACGCGCGAGAAGCAGATCAAGAAGTGGCAGCGCGACTGGAAGATCGAACTCGTAGAGAAGATGGATCCGTACTGGAACGACCTGTGGGAGGCGATCAATGGTTGAGCAACGAATAGTGGTCGCCATGCCTCCACCCACGTCGTTCCCGCGGAAGCGGGAACCCGGCGACGTTGTAGTTGGGTTGAACGACACTGGATTCCCGCTTCCGCGGGGATGACGGAGTAACGAGGACCACTCCATGCAATCCACCTTCAGCCTCTCACGCCTGCTCGGCGTCATGCTCAAGGAGTTCATCCAGCTCAAGCGTGACCGCCTGACCTTCGCGATGATGATCGGCATTCCCATCATCCAGATGGCGCTGTTCGGCTTTGCCATCAACGGTGACCCGAAGTACCTGCCGACGGTGATCGTCGCGCATGAGCAGGGCACCTACACGCGCAGCCTGGTGCGCGCGCTGGAGAACTCGGACTACTTCCGTGTCGTCGCCAGCGACGTGACCGATGCGCAGGCCGACCGCATGCTGGCGCAGGGGCAGGCGCAGTTCGCGCTGACCATCCCGGCCGGCTTTGCGCGCGCGCTGGAACGTGGTGAGCGCCCGGCGTTGCTGCTGGAGGCGGATGCGACCGACCCAGGCGCCACCGGCCCGGCACTCGGTGCCGTGCAGCAACTCGCCACCACCGCATTGGCGCATGACCTCAAGGGCCCGCTCGCGGCGTTGCAACCGGGCGCCCCCGCGTTCGAGTGGCGCATCCAGAAGCGCTATAACCCGGATGGCATTACCCAGTACAACATCGTGCCGGGGCTGATGGGCGTCATCCTGACGATGACGTTGATCATGATGACCGGCCTGGGCATCACCCGCGAGGTGGAGCGCGGCACTATGGAGAACCTGCTGGCGACGCCGGTGCGGCCGCTGGAGGTGATGGTGGGCAAGATCGCGCCCTACATCATCATCGGCTACGTGCAGGTGCTGGTGATCCTGCTGGCGGCGCGCTACGTGTTCGACGTGCCTTTCGCCGGCAGCTTCACGCTGCTGATGCTGTGCGTGCTGGTGTTCATCGCGGCCAACCTGACGGTGGGCATCACCATGTCGAGCATGGCGCGCAACCAGACGCAGGCGATGCAGATGACGTTCTTCTTCTTCCTGCCGTCCATCCTGCTGTCCGGTTTCATGTTCCCCTTCCGCGGCATGCCGGACTGGGCGCAGTGGATCGGCGAGGTGTTGCCGCTGACGCACTTCCTGCGCCTGATCCGCGGCGTGATGCTGAAGGGCAACGGCCTGCCCGACCTGTGGCCGGAGATCTGGCCGCTGCTGCTGTTCATGCTGGCGGTGATGCTGGTGGGGCTGAAGCGCTTCCGGCGCACGCTGGATTGACGTTGCGGAGTGCGTACGTCGCACACGCCGGGACCTCCGTGTCTGTCATTCCACGCGCGCATCGTGCTGTTCGGGATGCGCTGGAGCGTGTTCAGTGCGCTGCCGTGCTCCGCGAAGCAACGAGTGCGTAGCAAGGTGCACCAAACGTGGAACGACCGCCAACCCACCCTCGTCATTCCCGTCCTTCGACAAGCTCAGGCTGAACCGGGCCTTGCCCGAGCGGGAATCCAGCGTCGTTTGCAGCCGTTGAACGCCACGGGCTTTCCGCCTTGCAAGCATTTCCGAATGCGCCGAAATGCCCGCTTGCCCCGCTGTGCGGGAGCGACGAAGCGCCTGAGCGTCGTCGTTTTGCGCCAGCACCGTGAACAAAAAAGGGCCGATGCGAACATCGGCCCCAATCGCTGCCAGCGGCAGCGTCACTGCGGGGAGTCTGGTAATGCCGTGGTCACACGCGCGGCGGCGGGCCACCTTGCGGGCCGCGCTCTTCGCCGCGTCGGGCCGGTGCGCCTTGGCGACGATGGTCGTGGCGCTGCTCCATGTTCTTCTGCAGCTGCGTGCGCTGGTCCGGGGTCAGCACGGCCAGGAAGGCACGGCGCGATTCGATACGTTGCAGCAGCAGGTCACCCTGCAGGCTGCCGATCTTGCTGGTGAGCTCAGCGGCGCGCCTGGCGTCGTACTGCTCGCCACGCGTCAGTTGCGCCAGCGCGATGCGGTCTTCGCGCAGCGCGCGCTGCTTCGGACGGGCGGCATCGCTCTGCTTGTCGTGCAGTTCGCGCAGTTGCTTCTTCTGCGCGTCGCTGAGGTTCAGGCCACGCATGCCGGTCATCTCGCCGTGGCCCCGTATGCCGCCGCGCGCACCGTCGTGCATGGCGGCCGGATGGAAGCCTTCGGCCTGACGATCCCCGCGGCCCTGCGCCTGGGCGGCGACCGGTAGGGCGAGGGCGACGGCGCTGGCGAGCAGGAAGCGGCGAACGATGGTGTTGTGTTTCATGGTCAGCTCCTTGTATGTAACGGCGGACACCGTGGAACGCAGTCTGCGCGGCACCCCCGTAAAGAGGGGTTGCAGGCATGTAAAGACAGGTTAAGAGCTGTAAATCTGTGTTGGTGCCGGAATGGGGGTCGTATCATCGACCGTGGGTTCTACCGTTTACGGAGCAGGATTGATGCCGCGTGTATTGCTGGTCGACGACGACGTCGAGTTGTGCGCCATGCAGAAGGAATATCTCGAAGCCGAAGGCTTCGCGGTGCAGACCGCGCATGACGGCGAGGCCGGCGCGGCGGAGGCACTGACCGGCCAGCACGACATCGCGGTGCTGGACGTGATGATGCCGCGCCTGTCCGGCATCGAGGCGCTGCGCCGCATCCGCCAGAGCAGCCGCATTCCGGTGATCATGCTGACCGCGCGCGGCGACGACATCGATCGCGTGCTGGGCCTGGAGCTGGGCGCCGACGACTACGTGCCCAAGCCCTGCACGCCGCGT
This sequence comes from Uliginosibacterium sp. H1, assembly GCF_036017065.1. Lineage (NCBI taxonomy): Bacteria > Pseudomonadati > Pseudomonadota > Betaproteobacteria > Rhodocyclales > Zoogloeaceae > Uliginosibacterium > Uliginosibacterium sp. H1. Next base: position 3,004 of record NZ_JAYXHR010000002.1, on the reverse strand, counting down.
GAACTGGTGGCGCGCATCCGCGCCATCCTGCGCCGCACTGGTGACGCGCCGGTGGCGGAGGGCGAGCGCACGCACATCGCCCTCGGCGCCCTGCAGATTCTTCCCGAGCAACGGCGCGCCGAATGGAATGGCCGCGTGCTGGAGCTGACCAGCACCGAGTACAGCCTGCTCGAAGCCCTGGCGCGCCAGGCCGGGCGCGTGGTGAGCAAGAACGAGCTGTACGAGATTGCGCTGGGCCGTCCGATGGCGCGCTACGACCGCAGCATCGACGTGCACATCAGCAACCTGCGCCACAAGCTGGGCACGCTGGGTGATGCGCGCTCGCCGATCCAGACCGTGCGCGGCATCGGCTACCAGTTGCTGGTGGAGTAGGAACAGGAACCCGCATGGATCGATTGTTCTGGAAGATCTTCCTCAGCTTCTGGCTGAGCCTGCTGCTGGGCAGCGCCGTGGTGGCCGCCGGCGTGTACCTGTACAACCAGTCGCGCGCGGACGAGCAGCGCGAGCAGCAGGGGCGCGTCATGCTGCGCGGGGAGTTCTCGCTGCGCATGTACGCGCTGCTGGCAGAGCAGGGGGGCGTGGCCGCCCTGCGTCAGGCTGAGGCAGGCCGCAAGGACTGGGAGTTGCCGGCGCCGATGGTCGTCGATGCCCAGGGGCGGGAATTGCTGGGCCGCGAATTGCCGGCCGGGCTGGTCGAGCGGATCCGCAGCGATCATGCCGATCTGCCGTTCCCGGCGCGGAGCGTGAAGGATCCGCAGGGGCAGGAGCTGCTGATGTTCGTGCCGCCATTGGAGAGCCCGCGCGTGCGCCGCACGCCCCGCAACCCCTATGTGCCGTACCTCCCCTGGTTCCAGTTCGCCGCTGCGCTGGCGGCCAGCCTGATCGTCAGCGCCTTGCTGGCGCGCCACTTGTCGCGCCCCATCGAGCACCTGCGTGATGCGTTCGATACGGTGGCGCAGGGCGGGCTGGGCGCACGCGTCGGCGCCAGCATGGGCCGGCGTCGTGACGAACTGGCCCAGCTCGGCCGCGATTTCGATCACATGGCCGGGCAGTTGCAGAAGCTGGTGGGCTCACAGGAGCGGCTGCTGCACGACGTGTCGCACGAACTGCGCTCGCCGCTGGCGCGCATGCAGGTGGCGGTGGGCCTGGCCCGCCAGCAGCCCGACAAGCTGGATACGGCGCTATCGCGCATCGAGCGGGAGGCGGACCGCCTCAATGAACTGGTGGGTGAGGTGCTGACCCTGTCCCGCCTGGAGTCCACGGCACAGGGTGGCGCGCTGGCCGAGCGGCAGGACTTCGTGGATATCGCCGAACTGGCGGCGACGGTGGTCGAGGATGCGCGCTTCGAAGGCGCCGACACCCAGCGCGAGATCCGCTTCGACGACGGCAACATCGGCGAGTTGGTGATGCCGGCACGTGGTGAACTGCTGCATCGCGCGCTCGACAACGTGGTGCGCAACGCCTTGCAGCACACGCCGGAACGTTCGGTCGTGGAGGTCGTGCTGAGACAGGATCGCAGCGGCGGCCGCGTGCTGATCGACGTCAGCGACCAGGGGCCGGGCGTGGGCGAGAGCGAGCTGGAGCAGATCTTCGAGCCCTTCGTGCGCGGCCACGGCGAAGGCAAGGGCTATGGCCTGGGGCTGGCGATCGCCCGGCGTGCCATCGAGGCGCATGGCGGCACCATCGTCGCCCGCAACCGGCGGGACGGCGGCTTGCGCGTGAGCATCGCCCTGCCAGTTCCGGCGGCCGAGGTTCCGCCGACCTGATGCTCCGGCTGTTCCCAAATACAAACGGGGCCATGCATCAGCATGGCCCCGTTTGTATTTGAAGCGGTCGCGCCGTCAGGCCGCGGCCAGTAGCCCGCGCATCTTCTGCATGGCCTTGGCTTCGATCTGGCGGATACGCTCGGCCGACACGCCGTACTCAGCAGCCAGTTCATGCAGGGTCGCGGCATCGTCCTCGGTCAGCCAGCGACGTTGCACGATGGCGCGGCTGCGATCGTCCAGGCTGGCCAGGGCGGCCTGCAGGCCTTCATGCTGCAGGCGCTCGCTCTGCAGTTCGGCCAGTTCCTCGCTGGGCTCCGCAGACGGATCGACCAGATAGGAGATCGGGGCGACGCGATCCTCGTCGTCGTCCGAGCTCTTCTCCAGCGCCACGTCGCCACCGGCGAAGCGGGTCTCCATCTCCAGCACCTCTTCCGGCTTCACGCCGAGTTGCTGGGCAATCTGGCCGGCTTCGCTCTGGGTCAGCGAGTGGCCGTCACCGCGCAGGCTGCGCAGGTTGAAGAACAGCTTGCGTTGCGCCTTGGTGGTGGCGATCTTCACCAGGCGCCAGTTCTTCAGTACGTATTCATGGATCTCGGCCTTGATCCAGTGCACCGCGAAGGACACCAGGCGCACGCCGCGCTCCGGGTCGAAACGCTTCACCGCCTTCATCAGGCCGATGTTGCCCTCCTGGATGAGGTCGGCGTGCGGCAGGCCATAGCCCAGGTACCCACGCGCGATCGAAACCACCAGGCGCAAGTGCGACAGCACCAGCTGGCGGGCGGCATCCACGTCCTGTTCGTCGCGCAGGCGACGGGCGAGCGACTGCTCCTGTTCCTCGCTCAATACAGGGAAGCGATTGGCCGCCTGTATGTACTGGTCGATGCTGCCCAGGGCAGACGGGATCGGAAAGCTCAACGCGGTAGTCATGCCTTACCTCCTTGCTCCTTACATATGTACACGAGGCGCCTCGGCACCCCGTGCGACCAATCTTAGCACTCGCGTACATGGAGTGCTAACGCCCGGCGATAGTTCCGTTTTGCAGGTTTCTTGTGGTGCGATGCAGAAAGGGGTTGACCTTCGTTGAATCGTTATCCATAATCTCGCCTCTCTGCTGCTGAGCAAGCGGGGGTCGCGAAAGCGGCGCCGGGTTCGCAGTGGGGCAGGAAGTTGGCGGTTAGCAAATTCAGCAGTAAAAAATAATTTGCGAAATTGCTTGACGATCTGAAAGGGGTGTGTAA